>JBDWAR010000017.1:0-24802 GCA_039978775.1 Luteolibacter sp.
GCTGCAGCGCCGATGGTAGTGGGACGATAGGTCCTGTGAGAGTAGGTCGTCGCCAGGTATATGCCCGGCTCCAAGCAATTGGAGTCGGGCTCTTTTTTGTCCAAAATTTCAGAGCTAATATGCAGCCAGATCGTAAGCGGAGGGAGCGCATCTAGCGGATTTACGATCCGAAAAGGAGTTCAGAAGAGCTCGGCCAAGCTCTTGATTGTCGTTTGTGAACCGGATGAGGGTTGACCTATTGAAGAAGTCAGCCGGATTTTATGAGCTGAATCCCATTTGTAGTTATAAATGTGAGGAGCGCTCGTGGTCCCATTGCAGATATTCGGTTCTAATTAGTATTAGCACGATAAGAGCGGAAGCAAGAAACCGATTCCCGAGAAATCAATGCACCTTATCAAGGGACTTTTTTTCTCTGCTATTCACTGTCGATTTTAAGAGAGAAGGGTCCGAGGGGAAGTTTATCGCTGTTGAAGAGTTTCAATGGCGGTTTGGGGAAGGGTGTCCAAGCATAGCGGATTGCTGATGGGCTTGGGAAGGGGCTGGTGACAGTGATCGAGTCGGTGGAAGAGAGTTTGGCGGATGCTGGGTGGAATGCTCCGCTTTGATCGGCTACTTCAAAGCCGGAGATATCGCCCTTGATTGGCAGGAATCCTTCGCCGCATTCGCGAAAGCAGATGATGAGATCTTTGCCTTCAACACTCACTCGGTCGGTCTCGGGGAAGCCGAGGAGGTCTTTTCCGTAGGTGTTTTTCAATGCTAGGCGGAGGACGCGTTCACCGACAGGTTGCTTGTCCTTGGGGTGGATATTTTTTTCGTCCCCAAGATCTAGAGTCACTACCATGGCGGTATGGGGCAGTTCTTTTTCGGCGAGGCGTTGCGACTCACGGAATTGCGGCCAAGAAGCCACATCATGCCCTGGGAGCTGGACGAAGATGAATTCGGAATCCTGAGCCCTGAGAGCATTTCGCCATGAGCGGATGAGCAGGGGAAAGAGCTGCGCAGCGGTGGCGGAAGCCTCCGGAGTGGTGGCATCAGATTCCCCCTGATACCAGACGACGCCGCGGAATGAGAGCCCCTCGAGTTGGGCGATGCCTGCTTCGAAAAGGAAGCCGGGTTCGCAGAGCCAGCGATAGGGTGTTTTACCGATGATGTATGGCTCGCCTTTTTTAATGACGTTCTGCATGGCGTCAGATCCGCGGTTGCGGTGAGCGGCAAATACCTCCTCGTTGGTGAGCCAGTCTTTCTCATAAAGCGAGGCGGTGAGTGGGTTCTCCTTGGCGGTGACGGGGTCGATCCAGTTGTTCATGGCGGATCCACCGACAGCGACTTGGATGATGCCGACCGGGACGTCCATTTCCCGCTGGAGGCCGTTTCCAAAAATCCAGCCGATGGCAGAGCTGCCTCTCGCGGTTTTCGTCGTGCTGGTTGTCCACGTTGCCTCGAAGAATGTATCCACGTTGCAACGCTCAAGTTGTTTTTCGGAATAGCCGTCTTTAGCAATAAGCGGAAGCCCTTCGTGCACGAGCAGGCGGAGTTGATCGTTTTCCATCTGCTTCAGGACAGATGGATCGATTTTAGCACTGCCGAGCGTGAACTTCATATTGGATTGGCCGGAGCAGATCCAGACCTCACCGATGAGGATGTTGGAGAAATTGACCTCATTGATCCCCAATGAAATGGGTTTGGATGATGCCTTGCGCGGGGCGAAGGTGGCGATCCATTTGCCCTCCGCATCCGCCGTGGTATTGGAAGTTTCGTCACCTAGTGTCACTGTGACAGTTTGGTTCTTATTTGCGGTTCCCCATATACGGATTGGCGCATCGCACTGCAAAACCATGTCCGAGCCAAAGATGCGGGCAGGTTGAGCGTTTTCTAGCTCCGCGAGGGTGCTGAAGGATAAGGTTAGAGAGGCAGCGAAAGTCAGTGGGGTGATGGAGATTTTCATGATTCTTCAGTCTGATGTGGGCGTGGCTCGCCTGATGATGAGCTCTTTGCCGGCCAACGGTAGCTTGCCGGTGGTGATCCAAAGTTCGGGTTTTAGATCGGGGCTGCATGTCTTGGTGCCGAGGATAAAAACCTCAAACACTTCGCCCAGCAATTCCTCGGAGACAGGAATGAAGTAGGTGTAGTTCTCGGGTGTGATGAATTTTCCGAACTCCCACTGATTGGCGGCGTAGGATGGCGCGCGGTCGGGCGCGCCGATGTGTCCCGACTGGGTTCTGATACCTACATAGGCACCTTCATTGCCATGCGCGCCGTTGATCGCCACGCAGAGGTAACTGCCAGTTGCAGCTTCCTCTAATTTGACGGATGCGGACCATGCTTTTTCGAAACCCATTTTTGCGTATGGCGCGAAAAGATTGGATGCGCGCCAACGATCGCGACCGATCAACTCCTCGCCCTTGCTGGCGTTGATTTCCGAAACTTCCGGGCTGAATGCGGGGATGCGCAGGTAACGGAATTCCGTGCCTGCAGGGACGTTGAGGATTGCCGTGTCCCCGCAAGTAAGGGTGACTTTTTCCCAACTCTTCAGATCGTGCGAAATCTCCGCAGAGGCAGAATCGCCCTTCTCCTTGATCCACGTCTGCAGGGATGCTGAATCGGGCACAAAGATCTCGATCTTATCAGGCGAAATGGCTTCGCCAAAGTCCACTCGCAAGGCACCACCATGTTGGCTGATATCCCCGTAGCGGTTGCTTGGGAAGAAGGTGGTTGTTGCGTCGCCATCGAACATGAAGCGATCCGAGACGCCGCGCTCGGTGAACAGTGGCTGGTTAAAAAACGCATCACGGGCGCTTTTTACGGCAGGTATCGTAGTTTCTCCGGAGCGCTCGATGGCGCGGAGTTCGAGGGCATTGTTGTCGGCGGAAAACACGGTGGTCTCATACAGGACCTCGGCATCGGATGGCATCCCGATGGGTTGTAGGTTGGCGAGCTTGCGATGGTAGGGATGCTTCAGCGCTGCGCCCGGGAAGGTGACTTCGACGTCTTCGCCGCGGAGGAGATGATCGACGGGTGCTGCTTCGATCGTGGCAGATGAGAAATCCGTGGAATTCCCGTGCAAGGAGACGTTCGCGGTGGTGCCGGGCATGCCCAGCAGATTGATTTTGATGGGTTTGTCAGTGGTGTCGCGAATCACCTCGTAGTCACAACCTTTCACTGCGATTTCCGGGCAATCCTCCGAGGAGGCCATCAACAGACAGGCTTGGAAAGGTGGCACCACGATCTCGACGGATGCACTCAGTGGGTAGCTGCCGATGACTTTTTCCGTAGGATGAA
Organism: Luteolibacter sp.; assembly: GCA_039978775.1. GTDB lineage: Bacteria > Verrucomicrobiota > Verrucomicrobiia > Verrucomicrobiales > Akkermansiaceae > Luteolibacter. The sequence goes on from JBDWAR010000017.1 coordinate 3,280, forward strand.
ACTGGCGGAGTTCGATTTTCTTGGCAGGTTGCAGGCCGATCTCGGCGTCCAGTTTCACGCTGTAGGTGACAGGCTCCCAGGTGAGGTTGCGGAGGGTGAGGAAACGCGTGGTGCCGTCACCGCGTGAGACTGCGTCCGGGCCATAGCTGGCTGGCAGGGTCATGCCATTCACGAGTATATCGCGGTAGCGGCGGTGTAGGTTGTATATGCGAGCGAGCTTGGGGAACTCATCATCACGCAGGAACCATGGGTTTCCGTAAATCTCTGGAGCGAGGATGAGGCAGCGGTTGAACGCTTGGAGGATCAAATCGTCGTCCCAGAAATCGGGGCAGGAGGAAATGCACACGCCGTGATCTTCGGAGAGGCGCGTCAATCCAGGTGTCAGGCCGCGGCTAATAGCACCGACGCGGTGGTGGGTGCCGGTGGTGGTGTTGCGCATGTGGACATCGATGTAGGTCTCGCGGCCTCCCAGGAGACTGGTGGTCATGTGCGCTTCACCTTCGGGGGAAAGGGGCAGGCGGTGGTTGAGGGCGATGAGATCCGGGCTGTGCTTGCGGCTCTCTTCCATCATTTTGATGAAATAGGGTTCCTTCTCTTTACGCAGTTCCCCGCATACGGAATCCAGTTTGAAGAGCGCCCAATCATAATCCCGGCAAAGGCCCGCCATCATCTCGATGCGTTCTTGGGCCTCTTGAGGGGTATCACCGAATCCATCAGGTCCGCCCCAATGGCCGAGCCGAGTGTCCATGGCCTTCGCCTTTTCGTAGATCGGATCGAAGCCGTTGGGAAACTGTTTGAGAAACGCTTCGCTGCCTACTTTTCCGTAGAAACCTGGGCCGTCGATGACACCTGCATCAAAGGCGTAGATATCGAGGTTCATCCCGTATTCCTCCTGCATCCATTGGAAGAAGCCGAGATTGATCAGGGTGTGTTCTTCGGTGGAGCCTTCGTTGGTGTTGTTGATCCAGGAAAAATACTGAGCGCGCGAAGGGGTTTTCTCGTCCGCTCCGGGGTAGATCCCGAATTCATTTCCGGGACTGGCGGTGATGCTTAGGAGTAAGCAGACACCGATGATAGGGGACGTTATTCCACGGTTCATAAAGCTAGGGAATTATTTGAGGTAAATTCAGGACCCGTTTGAAGTATCGGGTTCGAAGCTGCTGACACGCCGCCGAAAGGCAGCGCTCCGTGCCAATCCTGCGCAACGATTCAGATCACTCGCCAATGGCAAACTTGAAGACGGGGATGTCGTTCATGTTGAATTGTGTGCCTGAGTTCCCGAGAGCATTTTTCTCATTTTCGGTGAGTTCGCCGACAACGAAAGGCGGGAGGATAGGGTCGCCGAATTTATCGGTTTCGTAGGTCTTGCCTTTGACCTGCACTTTAAGGGCACCGCCAATGTGGCCGCCGGGGATTTCCGCGATGGCGATTTGGATGACGTCGCCTTTCCTGAGTTGGATGTAATCGCCGTAGGCATCGCCCATGCCCACACCTTCGTCTCCCTTGAGCCTGGCCTTGCGCTGTTTGCTGATTTCCTTGGATTTATATTTGGTCTTATCTTCGACCCATGCGGTGAAGAAGACGACCTTGTCATTGACGAGCACGAGCATGGCATCGTCGAACAAACCAGCGAAGCGGATCTCCTCCTGCGGGGCTTCCTCGATGACGCCTTTATAAAGAATGATGATGCCGGTGGGGTCGATTTCCGGTGAGCCGAAGGCAGCAGGAGCGGCGTCTGCCCCGGTGATGCCGAAGGAGAGATACTTCATATCGCAGGAAGTATCGCCGATGCGGTATTCATCGAGGTCCTTCTGGCGGAAACCCTTTTTGGCGAGATCCTCGATCGCTTCGTAACATTCGTCGCTGTTGACGCCTCCGTTTGGCGCGACGTCGGTGAGCTCGCGTTCAGGAGTGTTTTTGAGGTCGTAGAGGTTTCCCCTCATGCCGGTGATGAGGCTGTTGTTGCCGAAGGGACCATGGGCTGCCTCGTCTGCCCTAGCAGGTGAGGTGAGGAGGGCGGCGGGAAGTAGAAGGAGGCTGAGAAATCGGGTTTTCATTGGTGAAACAATGAAGTTTTTTTTGCGCGACGCAATGCAAAGACTCACCCACTTCGGCTGATTCAGAGAACAGGCGAAACCATTGTTAGTGGACCGCATCGCGTGCGCGGCTTACTCGCCGGTGACGAAGGTGAATTTGGGAATGCTGCGCAGGTTGAACTCGAATCCGGTTTCCTCGAGGGTTTTTTCTTGGTCGCGGGAGAGTTTGCCAGCTACGAAGGGATGGAGGATGGGGTCGTCGTGCTTGTCCTCGCGGTAGTTCTTGCCTTTTTCCTGCACTTTGAGAACGCCACCGATGTTACCGCCGGGGATTTCCGCGAGGGCGATTTGGAGGACATCGCCTTTTTTTAGCTGGATGTAGTCGCCGTAGGCATCGCCGATACCGGTCATGCCGCCGGTTTGCTTGATCTTGTCGGCGCGCTGTTTTCCGAATTCAGTGGACTTGTATTTGGTCTTATCCTCGCGCCATGCGGTGTAGAAGACGACCTTGTCGTTGACGAGCACGAGCATGGCATCGTCGAACCAACCACCGAAGCGGATTTCCTTATCGGGGGCCTCTTCGATGGTGCCTTTGTAGACGATGATGATGCCGGTGGGGTCGATTTCCGGTGAGCCGAAAGCAGCGGGTGCGGCGTCGGCATTGGTGTATTTGATGGCGAGGCTTATGAGATCGCAGGTGGTGTCGCCGATGCGGTATTCATCGAGGTCTCTCTGGCGGAAACCTTTTTTTGCGAGATCTTCGATGGCCTCGTAGCATTTGTCTGGGTTGACGCGTCCGTTGGGTGCGACGTCGGTGAAGTCTCCGTCAGGGGTGTTTTTAAGGTCGTAGAGATTGCCGGTGAGGCCGGTGTTGTTGGTGATTTCACCGAAGGGTCTTTGGGGCGGTTCTTCTTCCCTGGCGTGCGAGGTGAGGAGGCTGATGGAGATGGTGAGCAAGCAGAGGAAACGGTTTTTCATTGCAGTAATCATGGAGTGTTTTTGTGGGGACGTAATCCTCCAAACGGAGGATGCACGGACGCTATTTTCCGAGTGCGGTGACAATCGTGGTGACGTTTGCGCGCATCATTTCTTCGTAAGAGGTGACGCCGCGGCCGTCGGCGATGAGTTCGCCGCCGAGCTTGATGCCGGTGTCACGTGTCAGGCTTTGGAGCATTTTCGGATTGGATTCCTTTTCGGGGAAAATGGCGGTGACCTTTTCCTCCTCCAGGGTGGAAATGAGTTTGGCGAGGGTGATCGCATCCGGCATCTGTTCGCGGTTGAGTCCTTGGACGGAGAAGGATTTGAAGCCGTAGGCCTCGCAGAAATATTGGAAGGCGGCGTGGGCGGTGGCGAGTTTGCGTGCATCGCGCGGGATGCGGATGACCTCGCGTTTCAACCATTTCTCAAGGGCATCGAGCTCATCGCGATAGGCGGCGGCGTTTGCGGTGAAGGTTTCCGCGTCTGCGGGGACTTGTTTGGAAAGCTCATCGGCGACGATGCCGGTGGCGCGGCGGAAGAGATCGATGGAGTGCCACCAATGGGGATCGACTTCGTGCTCATGGGCGTGATCGTGGCCTTCGTGGTCGCAGGCACCGTGAAGAGCGGGAAGGGTGGCGCCGACCTCGACGATGCGGGCGTGTTTAGCGATGACGGCTGTGAGCTCGGGCAGGTAGGTTTCGAGGCCCATGCCGGAGACGAAATAGATTTCGGCACCCTCGGCGGCGGAGAGATCCTTGGCTTGTGGTTCGAAGCTGTGGGGGTCTCCATTGGCTCCGATGAGATCGACCACTTCGATTTTGTCTCCGCCAACCTGACGGAGGAGGTCTCCGATGAGGGGGTGGAGAGAGACGACTTTTAGCTCTGCCGCGGCGAGGGGTGCGATGGAGGCGAGCAGGATGGAGAGGAAAAGTCCGCGCGGAATCATGAGGGGAGTGTGCGGCAGGTGTGCGTTAATGCAAGTATTTTGCGGTAGTGAACTATGCTAGTGCAGATCGGAAGGGGTTTGAGGCGAACTCTTCGGCAACGGTGGTGGCGGGGCCGTGGCCGGGGAGGATGATGCACTCGGAGCCGGCTTGGGAGAGGACGCGGCGGAGGTTGGTGAAAGCGGTCCGAAGGGCGGCGGGCTTTTGGCATCTACCGATAGAACCGGCGAAGATGGCGTCGCCAGAGATCAGGAGTTTCGTGCCCATGCCTTCGATGAAATATCCGGCAGTGGGAGTCTTGTGGCCGGAGAGATCTACGGCGGTGAGGCGGAGGGGACCGAAGCTGAAAGTTTCCTGAGCGAGGGCTTCGGTCTCGGTGATGAGGGTAAGTCCTGCGGCTTGTAATGCTTTCACGCCGCCGACGTGGTCGGGGTGGTCGTGGGTGATAAAAACGGCATTGGGAGATGTCCCGTTGAGGCTTTCGAGGACATCGGTTTTGGCGAAGCCCGCATCGAAAAGGAGGGTGGTGCCGTCTTTCTCCACCAGCCAGGCGTTGACGGTCCACTGGCCGAAGGGGGCTTCGATCCTGCGGATGCCCGGGAGACTCAAAGGCTCGGGTCGGTAGTCGGGCAGGGCGATGAGGGCGGCGGTATCGAGGCCGAGGGCGGGGGCGATCAATGCGGCGGTGTCTGCATTCATTTCACCACCGAGCATGGAGCGAATCGCAGCGGGGGATGCGCCGGTATCCGCAGCAAGGTCGGATGTGTCGATCCCCTTGCCGAGCATGGCCTTGGAGATGACATCGGGAAACTCGTCCTCGAGGGGGTTCATCGGTTGCGGTAGTAGCCGTCCGGATTGTAGAGGAAATAGACGTCCTTGGGATTGAGGCGGGGGAGGAAAACGAAGGGTTTGCCATCGGAATCGACCTGCTCAGCGAGTGCCTGCTTTTGGCCGCCGGATTTATCCTGCTTGTCGGGATTCATGGTGATTGAGCTCTCCACGATGCCATCGACGATGTGGTTCACCCACTTGAGTTTGACCGCTTCGTCGGCGAATTCGCTCCAATCTCCGTTGGAGGAGCGGGCGTACATTTTCTCGATCAGCTCGTCGGTGCTGATGCCCATTTTCTCTGCGACAGGGGCGGCGAGGCGTTTCCACCAGCGCTGGCTTTCCTCGTAGAATTCCTTCTGCTCGGTGAGATTGAGTTGGGCGAGGGTGATCTGGGAGCTGATTTGATGGTGAAGAATAACCGCGTTCGGGTAGGCGTAGCTTTCCTCGGCGAGGGTGGTGATGCAGGCGGCCATGGATGCGGCGAAGCTTTTTACGACCACATGGATGGGCGCGGCGCTGGACTCCATGGCTTTGAGGATCTGGTAGCCGGCCATGACCGATCCGCCGGGGCAGTAGTCGATGACGATAAAGATCGGCAGTTCCGAGTCGCGGTTGTTCCAGAAATCGATGCGACTGGTGACAAAAGACGCGCTGTCCGGAGTGATCATGCCGTTGAGAGGGATGCGGCGGTCGGAAATGACCAGCACACCGTCATCGCGGAGCGGGGATTTCAGGTAAACCGGATCGGTATTGGCGTAGGAATCACGTTTCTCCTCGGTCTCGATGGAACGAATTTCGTTTTCGAGCCGGGCGAGCTTGAGGGCGGCCTCGCTCTGGGCGCTTTTCAGATCGGCGGCGAGCTTTTCGGCGCGCATGTTCGAGGCTGTGGCTTCGCGGGTGAGGCGAGCGACTTCCATTTCGGTCGCGGCGACGGCATCCTTGACGGCCTCATCGCGATGGGCGGATTCGAGGGCGAGGCGCTCGGTGATGAGTTGGCGCTCGAGCTTGAGTCTTTCGATTTCCGCACGCAGACCGGCGGTTTCCTGTTTGAACTTTTCGTCCCCGAGCTTGTTGAGGGCTTCGAGGGAGGTGGTCTCCTCCTTGGTGGCGTCCGGTTGCTTCTCAGCAGAGGTGTCAGGAACCGCTGGCGCGGCCTCTTTTGCCGTGGCGGGGAAGCAGCTCAGCAAGAGGAGTGCGCACAGTTTATCGAACTTCATGGTTCTTATACTCCGATATCCCGGGATTTTTTCAAGCGCAGGCTGACGAAGATAATAATGGAGGCAAAAACGAGGAAACCGCATGCGGCGATGCCAACGAAAAGGAAGATGCGTTTGCTGGAGGCGTCGACCTGTTCGTTGGTGATGGTGTCGGCGGGGACTTCGCCTTTGGTTTTGATGAAACGGATCACTCCTTCGTCGAGTTCGACGGCAGTGAGTTGTTGCATGACGGTGCCGATGCCGTCCGTGCCGATGTAGCGCTCCGCGATGCGGTAAGGGGACATTTGCTCCTCGAATTGTGCAGGGACCTCCGCGCCTTCGACGAGGATGTGGCGGATCTGGAGGATGACCTCGTGGTCGAGCAGGCCGGGAGTGGCGACCATGGTGGCATTCAGGTAACGGGGATCCGAGGCCATCCAGCCGACTTCGCCTTCCTTGGCAAGGCGAGGTTTGCCATTGAGTTGGAAGGAAATGTTTGCACGGATTGCTTCCGGGGTGATTTCCGAGATGCGGAACATGCCGCGCAAATCCTTGAATGGCTCGTAGGCGGCGATGGCGAGGTTGATTTCGTCCGCATTGAGCTCCAGTGCGGCGGTTTCTCCTTCGGCCGTGGATTGGCGGAAGGCTTCGAGTTTCTCGGCCAGGGCGTTGAGTTCGGTTTCCCGGTTTTCGAGTTTTTCGATGGCGAGGGGTGCGGGTTCCTCTGCGGTGAACTTGGCGATCTCATTGAACTGCCGGAACAGGACGGTGACCGAAAAGATGATGAGGAAAAGCATCACTGCGACAGCGGCGATGAGGATCGCGCAGCCAGCGTAGGGAGATTTCTGGCTGACTTCTTTGTCTTCGAGGGTGGCGTCTGGCATCAGTCTTCTTTTTTAGGTTCGTCGTCGTCTTTGGTGGAGTTTCCTTCACCGTCGCCGGTCACGGCGTCATCGGGTTCGGTCCATTCTTCATGGCCTTCGATGTCGCACTCGTGTTCGAAATCTTCATCCCAGCCGTGGTCACCTTCTTCTTCGATGTCCTCGGGGTGATCGTAGGTCTCGTCGTATTCGTGAATGTCGCAGTCATCGCTGCCATGCATTTCACGGGATCTCGCGAGCCTGCGTGCCATTTCTTCGGCCTCTTCCTCTGCTTCACGCACCCGCTGTTTTTTGCGGTCGAAGTAGGCGAGCCAGATGCAGATTTCGTAGAGAATCAGCATCGGGACGGCCATGAGATTGAGGGTCATGATGTCCGGGGTGGGCGTGATGATCGCGGCGGCGACGTAGATGGCGACGATGGCGTAGGTGCGGGTGCGCGCCATGGTGTCGTAGGTGAGCAGGCCGAGCTTCACGAGCACCATGATGATGACGGGGAGCTCGAAGGAGAGGCCGAAGAGGAGGGTGAACTGGGTGGCGAAGGTGATGTATTCGCCGATGCGCCAGTCATTGGAGACGCCGAGGTCGCCGCTCCATTCATAGAAGAAGAGCAGGGCCTTGGGGAGGACCAGAAAGTAGGCGAAAAGGACGCCGCCGAGGAAAAGCCCGAAGCCGACGGTCATGGCGGGCCAGAGGACCCTGCGTTCTTTTTGGTGCAGGCCGGGGAGGACAAACTGAAGCACGTACATCAGCAGCAGCGGGAAGGCGAGGACGATGCCCGCGAAGAACGCGAGCTTCATGGAGAGCATGAAGGTCTCGGTGGGCTTGAGCGCGGACATCATGCGGATGTTCGAGCCCGCGCTGAGATCGGTTTCCGGATCGGATTCGAGCAGGGCGAGGAGCTGGCGCGTCATCTCCTGGTCCGTATCGAGACCTTTCACGAAGGCCTCGCGTTTCTCCACGGGAAGCGCTTTTGCCGCGCGGAGCAGGGCAACGCTGCGCGCGTGGAACTCCATGTCCGTTTTCCCGAGTGCCTTGTAAAATTTCCCCCGCTGTTCGGCATCGAGGCCTTTGGCGGTGTTTTCCAGATCCTTCGCCTCATTCCATTCCTCCACGGTCGGCACGCGGATGCCCACGTGCTTTTCGGCATCCGGCATGGTTGCCTCCTGCTTGACGAGCATGACCTGTTCGGCAGGCTCGCGCAGGATTTCCATGAGCTTCTCCTGGAAGGCGAAGCAAATGATCACGGAGATGAGCAGGGTGATGACGATGCGGAACACCATCACACGCAGATCCTCGAGGTGCTCCATGAAGGGCTTCTCGTGGTCGGAGTGGGTCTTCTCCCTGAGCTCGAATACTTTTTTCAGCAAATACATCTGCGGGCGGGGATTCAACTGCCGGTGCCGGTTCTTCGCAAGGGCAGACTGGCGGAGAAATATTTGCTCATGTCGCGGATCTCGCGGTTCTTAGGAATCCTTTGACTCGCGGGGTTTGCGTAGGCAACATAAGGAATACGGTAACGAAGCCGAAACATCCAACTAACCAACAACTATATGAAAACTATCAACATCACCGCCGCTATTGCCATGCCGCTCGCGTTCGCATTCGTTTCTTGCGAAAAGACCGAAGTCTCCGGGGCCGACAAAATCAAAGAAGGCATCGAGGAAATGACCGATGACGCCGCTGCGAAAGTGGAAGAAGCCAAAGACGACGCATCCGCCGCCATCGAAGAAGCGAAAGACGACGCTGCTGCCAAGATGGAAGAAGCCAAGGCCGATGCCGCCGCAAAAATGGAAGAAGCCAAAGCCGACGCCGACGCGAAACTCGAAGAGGCCAAAAAGGCCGCAGCCGACAAGGTTGAGGAAATGAAAGACGCTGCATCCGATGCAGCCGCCGACACCCAAGAAGCCGCTGGCGATGCCGTTGACGCAGCCCAAGAAGAAGCAGCTGACGTGAAAGACGCCATGACCGAAGGCGCCGATGAAGCCGCCGACGAAATGAAGGACGGCGAATAAGCCTCCCGGGAAATCATTTTCCCAGTAGATTCGATCCGTCCATCCGGCAAGGGTGGACGGATTTTTCTTTGGGTGGAGGCGATCCGGAGAGCTCGCACAAGCGCCTGGGGGCTGTCATACTCCTTGCCAGCGTAGGGAAAAACGATTTAGGCAATGACTGTGCAGGAAACCGGATACCGCAAGACACGGGCGAGCTCGTGGAAGAAGACCCTCCTTCGGGTGCTGCTGATCTGTGGTGGGACGGTGACGATTCTGCTGCCCGCCTGGCTGCCGAACAAGCCGGGCGCACCGCTTGAACGCGGCACGGTAGAGCTGATGCAGGCTGCCCTGCTGGCAGCGGCCGCCGCGGTGATGACAGGGGCAATGGCACACTCGGGGCCGCGCAGGGCAGTGTGCCGGGTGTTCGCCTTCGGGCTGGCGGCGGCCCTGGTGGGGGAGCTTGAGGATTTCATTTCCGGTATCTTGAAATGGCCATTTCCCGATGTGTGGGTGATCGGATTTTTTCTGGGGGCGGCGCTTATCACGATCCTGCGCCACCGCCGAGTGATGTTACGCTTTTTCGATACCATGGGGCACCATGCTGGAGCTGGCTTCATCGGCGCGGCACTGCTGATCCTTTATGTGTTCAACCGGGTGGTCGGTTCGCGCCAGTTCTGGGAGGTGTCCTTGGGATCCGCCTACTCCCCGGAGATCCCGCAGATCTGCAAAAACTATCTCGAACTGCTGGCATGTTATTTCATTTTTGTCGGCACTTTGGGACTGGCGATCACCCTCGGAAGGCGGGAGGAGCTCGATTAAATGGCGGAGAAATTTTCCAAACGCCTGAGCTGGAGGCTGGAGGCGGCGGCGCACACGGCGGTCGCAGCGGTCATGCGGCAGCTTCCTGCGGAGAGCGTCTTTGTTTTCGGTGAATTGCTCGGAAAGCTCATTTGGCCGCTGATGAAAAAGCGCCAGAAGACCATCGCGCGCAATCTCCGCATCGCCACGGAAGGGAAGTTCAAGCCCGATGAGATCGATGTGATGGCGCACCAATCGTTCATCCGCACGGTGGCGAACCTGCTCTGCTCTTCGGTTTCCGCGAAGGCGGCGGGCAAGGATTTGACCGATCTGATGGAGGTGGAGAATCCGGAGGTGATGAAAGAGGCACTGGCGCAGGGCAACGGCGTTGTGCTGCTGCTCGCCCACATGGGGAACTGGGAGCTGCTCACTCGCCTTAAAGCCTTCGATCCGGGCATCGTCAACCTCGGCGGTTTCTACCGCCCGCTGAACAACCCGATCCTCAACGAGCGAGTGCTCAAAGACCGGGAGTTCGATGGCTCACGACTTTTCTCGAAACGGGACAGCCTGCACATCGTCAGCGGATTCCTGAAAGACAATGGAGTGGTGGGAATCTTGGCGGATCAGCGGGTAGGATTTCAGGGCAAGGTCGCTGCATTTTTCGGAAAACTGACACGCTCCAGCCCGCTGCCGAGCCTGTTGGTGAGGCGCTGCAAGAGCGAGGTGCTCGCCCTTTCCATGACCACGCTCGAGCCGGGGAAATGGACCGCCCGTTACCATCGTGTGGAAAAACCTTACGATACCGCCAGCTGTTCCGAGGCGCTGGAGAGGGCGATGCGCGTCTCCATGGAAGATGTTTTCTGGCTGCAGGAGCGTTGGAAGGTCTATCTCAGCGAAGAAATGCCACCGGCGAAATGGCTGGGCAAAGCCGAAGCACGGGGACGTAGTCCCCACCGTGCCCTCGTGTGGATGACCGAGGCCGAAAAAGACCTAGAGCTCCCCGCCGGATGCATCCACGGCGATATCGTCAACGAGCGCTGCGTGGGCGCACAGATCTGGGATCTGGACAGCATCGACCGAGCCCAACCGCTCCCCATCGACTACATCCTCACCTTTTCAGAAAACAAAGAGCTGCGTAAGACGGCGAAGTCACTGGGCATCCCGGTGTATCCGGTCTCGATGTTTAAGGAGTAGCCTGCCGGGCGCCCTTGCACGGCAGCTACGGGTTCCCTCACTCCACCGCCCCTTCTGCCTTGACTCCCCTGCAAGAACCTTCTTCAACAAAGAGAATACCACTGTTGGAAGAATTAATGAAAAAAAGTTTTATCCTATTACTGTTGTTTCTGTGCGCGTCGTTTTGTGGTGCTGCAGAGAGCGAGAAACCCGGTCTTGGAATGTGGGTCTGGCCTCAGACGGCCTTCGATACCCCGGCAGCAAGGGAGAAGCTGCTCGCCTTCTGTGCGGACGAAAGAATCACGCACCTTGATCAACACGTTGGCTTCGGGAAAGGCGCCACCGGCCTTTCCCTGCAGAACGCGGATGCACTGGGGAAGCTGGTCGTCGCAGCCCGCAAACAGGGCATTACCATCAACGCACTCCGGGGCAGCGCGGATATGTTCTTCGAGCGCAACCACGAGAGGATGCTCCACGAGCTGCGGGAAATTGTTGCTTACGACAAACGCTTGCCAGCAGGCGCCCGCCTTTCGGGTGTGAAGTACGATGTGGAACCTTACGGCACCGTGGAATGGAAGGCTGGTGGCGAGAAACGGGAGAAAGTCATGCTGGATTACCTCTCCTTTCTGGTGAAAGCGAAATTACTGTTGGCGAAGGAAGCGCCACATATGGAGCTCAGCATGGACGTTCCCTTCTGGTGGGATAAGGAAGAACTTTCCGTGGCCTTTCACGGAAATGAGAAACCCTTCATCAAGCATGTCCAGGATCTCGCCGACTACATCACCATCATGTCCTACAGGCCGGACTCGAAGGCGACCCTCGAGTGTGTCCAGCTGGAACTCGCCTATGCCGAGGAAATCGGGAAGAGCATCAGTCCGGCAATCGAGACAGGAGACATGAAGGGAAAGGAAAGCTGGATCTCCTTCCATGGGAAGCCTCCTGCTGTCTTTCGGCAAACCGTGAGCGAGCTCCAGAAGACTCTTTCCGGAAACACGGCGGTCAGGTGCATCATGATCCATCATTACGACAGCCTCGCTACTTATCTTGGGAAAACTCCCGGCAAGCCGGAGGCAGGGGACGGCTTATAGCTGCGCCTGATCCGTAATGTTGGTAAAGCTCAGAACAACTCCCCGATGACCTGCTGGGTGGTCTTGAAATGGAGCTTGGCGAACTTGCCAAGGATTTCCGGTCCGTGGGTGGCGACGAGTTGTTTCCCAGCGGCGATGACCTGCGGGGAGGCTCCGAGCGGGATCTTGAAGCCGACTTTTTTGGTGGCGGCGTCCATCCAATCGATGAAGCGCTCGCGGGCGAGGATGGAGGCGGCGGCGACGGCGGTGTCGGATTCGCCTTTGGTGCGTTGGTCGAGGCGGAGGGTGATGTTTTTCTTTTTGAGTGCGGTCTGAAGCACATCGGCGCGGGCGAATTGATCGGAGAGGGCGCGGGGGCAATCGGGTCTCTGTTTGGCGAGTTCCTCGATGACGGTGGCGTGGCCCCAAGCGAGCATGCGATTGAGGTTTTTGAAGGTGGGGTAGATCTCGTTGTATTTCTCCGGACGCAGGGCGATGACATCGAAGGCGATGCCGGGAGTGGCCTTGATCACCGCGGCGAGGGCGCGGATCTTGGCGGGGGTGTTGATCTTCTTGGAGTCCATGATGCCCGCCTTGATGAGGTGGCGGGTGATGGTTTCATCCGTATAGACCCCGGCGATGACGAGGGGGCCGAAGAAGTCGCCCTTGCCGGATTCATCGATGCCGAAATGGGGGGCGAAATGTTCGGGATCGTCGCCTTTTTTGGGGGCGGCGATTTCCTCGTAATCGAGCCTAGCGACGCCGGTGACTTCCGGCTCCAAGGTGAAGCGTACGAAATCTTCGGTTTCTTTGCCCTGGATAAGGACTTTGGGACCCTTTTCGTAAACACTGACGCTGAGCTTGCCCTTCTTTGCGGCGAAGATGGTATAGGGTTTTGTAATGAATTCGAAGCCACGCGATTCGAGCGCCGTCCGGAGTTTTTTGACCTCGGTGGCGGTGAGCGGGGCGGTGTGTGAGTTCATCAGTCCTGGTTGAGGAATCCGGTGAGCGGGGAGGTGGCGCTGGCGGTGCCGGAGGGCTGGGGCAGGCCTAGCTCGAAGGCGGTGCGGCCGGCCTCGACGGCTTGCTTGAAGGCGACGCCCATTTTTACGGGATCGGAGGCGATGGCGATGGCGGTGTTGACCAGCACGGCATCGGCCCCGAGCTCCATGGCCTCGGCGGCGTGGGAGGGTGCGCCGATGCCTGCGTCGACTACGACGGGCACCGTAGCTTGGGCGATGATGATCTCGATCTGGTCGCGGGTGGTGATGCCTTTGTTCGAACCGATGGGCGAGCCGAGCGGCATGACGGTGGCGCAGCCGGCTTCCTGGAGGCGCTTGGCGAGCACGGGGTCAGCATTGATGTAGGGCAGGACGGTGAAGCCTTCTCTGACGAGGATTTCGGCGGCTTTAAGCGTCTCGATGGGATCGGGGAGGAGGTAGGTGGGATCCGGGTGGATCTCGAGCTTGATCCACTTCGGCAGGCCGGCGGAGTGGGCGAGGCGTGCGAGGCGCACGGCCTCCTCGGCGTTCATGGCTCCGCTGGTGTTGGCGAGCAGGAGGTATTTTTCCGGATCCACGAAATCGAGGATGTTGGCGAACTGGTCCTTATTCCCGGAGAGGTCGGCGCGGCGCAGAGCGACGGTGACGATTTCCGTCCCCGAGGAGGCGAGGGCGTCGCGCATGGATTCGTTGGATGGGAATTTGCCGGTGCCCAAGAAAAGGCGGCTGTTAAAAGTGCGGTTGGCGATGGTGAGCATGGTGGAGAGTGGGAAGTGCCGAGTGAGAAGTGGGAAGGAGTGAGAAGTGCCGAGTGATCAGTGGGAAGACAGGTGCTTTGTGAGCCACTGCTCGAAGGCGGCGTGGTTGGTGAGATCGTATGGGTGGGAGAGGAAGCCGTGGGCTTTGCCGGCGGCGATGTTGGCGGGAAGGTCGTCGATGTAGAGGGTTTCCCCCGGGGAGAGCGAATACTTTTCGATGGCGTGTTGGTAGATTTCTGGCTCGGGTTTGATGTGGCCGGCCTCGTAGGACATGACCGCGCCGTGGAAGAGCGAGAACTCCGGATAGGCATCGAAGATGTAGGGACAGTGGATCGCGTTGGTGTTGGAGAAAAGGATGAGGCGGTGGCCATCGGCGCGCAGCGAACGCACGGCTTCCCACATCGGCAGGTTCGGCGTGAAGATGTTTTGCCAGGCGGTGTGGAACTGATCCGGGGTGGCTTCTGACTCCAGGGTGGCGAGTGCCCAATCCGTGTAATCCATGGTCGAGATGCGCCCGGCCTCGAAGTCGTCCTTCTTCTCGATGAGCTTCTCGAGGGCGGCGTGCGGCTCGGGATGGTCGTGCGGGAGGAGCTGGGAGAGGGAGGTCTCGAAATCGAAGTCGAGCAGGACTTTTCCGATGTCGAAGAGGAAGTCGGCCATGTGTCAGATGTGGTTGAGGATGAAAGTCGAGGCGATGATGGCGCCGTCGTTGGTGCCGTGGGCGGCGATGCCGGCCTTCATCCTGCGCCATTTCGCGGCATCGTTGGCGAGCATGTGGGAGATGGCTTCGGTAAGGTCGGCGGGGTTTTCCGCGATGTCTCCGGCGTTGAGTTGTTGGAGGAGCTTGAGGTTGCCCTCTTCCTGGCCGGGCACGAGGTGATGGATGAGCATGGGCACACGCGCGGCGATGGCCTCGTGCACGGTGGCACCGCCTGCCTTGCCAACGACGAGGTGATGTTTTTCCAAGAGCTGGGGAACTTTCTTGGTCCACCCGAGCAGGCGCACGCGGCCGGGGTAGGCCTTCTTGATCTCGCGGGCGCGTGACTGAAGCAGGCGGAAGTTTTTTCCCATCACGATGGTGATGTGAACGTCCGGGGAGGCATCGAGGATGGCACGGGCGTGGCGGCGCACGAAGGGCTTCTTGGCGGTCGGGAAATAGAGCACGCGGAAGGGCTTGCAGGAGTCATCCGGAGAAACCGGCCGCATGTCCCTGAAGGCAGGGTTCACCGGGAAGCCGGTAGGGATGATCTTTTCCTCGGGGATGCCCCAGCAACGCATGATCTCAAGCGTCGCCTGATCGGTGACGAGGAACCAATCGGTGGGCGCGCGCAGCCACGAGGCATTGATCTCGATGGAGTCGGTGATGACCGTGAAGACCGGGACTTTGCGGAAGGTTTCGTTAAAAATGCGGTGCAGGAAATAGGGATAGATCGGGTAGGTGCAGACCACGGCGGTGGGCTGGAACTCGGCGATGAGCGTGTCGAGATAACGCTCCGGACGGCGCATCAGGGGCAGATCAGGGCGCGAGAAGTCGCACTTATCCGTGTCCTTGTAGATTTTTTCCCAGATCTTGGGGAAATGGGTGGTGACGAGGCGGTAACCCCATTGCAGGACGGCGGTGGAATGCGGGGCGGAAAGCAGGCACGGATCGGCCACGCGAGTTTCCGCCCCTGCCGCGTTGAGGGCGAGCGCGAGGTTTTTTGCGGCCGAGTTGTGCCCTTCGCCGAAGGCTGCGGTGATGATGAGGATGCGTGGTTTCGGGGTCATCGCTGGCTTTCCGGGCGGGACTTTAGGTGACAACGAGGCATTGCGTCGATTGGCATTTCTGCTTTCCTTCAGCTGCCGATGGCAAAGGACAAGGAAAAGGACAAATTTGAGCTCCGACCGGTGGATGAGAATCCTCCTGAGGATTTGCGTATGGTAAGGCTCCACGAGGATAAGGTGGAGGAATACGAGCAACTGCCAGTGGTGAAAGTCGGGCCGGCTCCGATCTTGAATGACAGGGGGGTGCCGGTCGGGCGTGAAGATCTGAAAACGAGATCCCAGGAACCGGATGTGGGCTCCCTGATCGAATCCGACTTCCACGACATGGAGGACGATTGGCTTACCGGGGGGATCGGCAGGAGATCGATGCCTTGGGGATGGACCGCCTTGGTGGCGATGGCTTTTGCGGCGGGGATCATCTGGTCTTTGGTGCAGGTGCACCGATCGACGAGCCATCGCATCGCCGTGGAGGAGGAGGCGAAGGCGCTTTTGGAAAAGGAAGACCAGAGCGAGTTGGCTGCGGAGATGACCATCGAGACGATCGAAAAGGTCGCGCAAGACTTCTTGGATTCCAGAACGGTGGAGGAGCTGCTGAGGTATGTGCGGCATCCAGATCGTGTGAAGCCGTTGCTGGAGCATTATTATGCGGAGGCCTCGCCGGTGCCACAGCGTATCAGCGAGTTCATATCACTCGATCCACTGACGGTCGGGGGGCGAGCGAATTTCTGGTTCGTGGGTTGTATGCTTGAGGATGGCTCCCGCACCCAGATGCTGGTGGAGGTTTCCTCCGAAAAGGTGGCGAAGGTGGATTGGGAGTCCCAAGTCTGTTACCAGCCGATGCCATGGGATGAATTCGCAAAGCGCCGCGAAGGGGGCTACACGGGTGACTTCCGGGTGTATGCCGAGCCGGATTACTTTTTCAGCCACGAGTTTGCGGATTCTGAAAACCTCGCCTGCGTGAGGCTGACCGCCTTGAACTCTAGCGAAGTCCTGTATGGATATGTCCAGCATGGCAGTAGTGTCTGGCAGCAGATTGCCGAGCAACTCGAAGGCCACGGAGGTAGACCCGCACCGATGATCCTCCGACTGTATGTCCCGGAGAACTTGGAATCGCCACGCGGTGTCGTGATCCAGGAGCTGGTGGCGCCGCGCTGGGTGTTCCTGGAAGACCCGGCACTCGCCGAACCTTAAACGACTTATGGAAATGGACAGCGAAACGGATGAAGCATCCGATCAATATACCGGCGTCGGTTTCCTTCCGGTGTTTGCCGGGACTAGTGCCTTCTTTGGATTCCAATATTGCCGTGCCCTCGCCCGCTTGGCGAACTCTTCGAGCGGCATGGAAAACAAGTTCAGTGCGCTGGCGAAGGAGAAATACATGGGTTTCCTGATCCGGGAAAACGCCCACACCCTCATCGCCTATCTCCTCCTCGCCCTGGTCTTCGCGTTCGTGCTGCGGCCGTTTGTATCCATGCTTTGTGCAAAGCCGATGTTCCGGAGGCGCATGGCTGCGGTGTTGCTTGCCGTGGCGGGGTCGTTTGCGATTCACGCGTATTTCGTGCTCAGGCTGGTGGATACCCGCCCGTATTTCCTGAGCGAGGCAAAGTTCGGTTATTGGTATTACGAGCTCCTGAATTCCCTACCGGATGACCTCAAGACCTTGGTGCTGCCCTTTCTATTTACGGTCTTCCCCTTGGGGGTCATCGCCTACGTGCTGTGGTGGCATTGGTGGCGCACTTCTCCGCGCTGGCGCGGTATTGCTGCAGTATCCGCGGTGGCCATTGCCTTGCTGTCTTTCATCAAAATCCGCGAGCCGCAGACCTCCGGCACCACGATTGGCGGCATGGATCGCCCGAATGTGATCATCATCGGTTCCGACTCGCTGCGCGCCGACAAGCTCGGCTGCAATGGCTACGTCCCGCGCCGCACGGATGGCGCAGCAGGGCAGGGAGTCTCCCCGCGCATCGATGAGCTCGCCGCCCGCTCCGCAAATTTCGCGAACTGCTTCACCCCCATCGCCTCCACCCTGGAGTCCGGCACCTCGCTGATGACCTCGCTTTACCCGCAGACCCACGGCCTGCGCCAGATGTACCCGAACCGCGAGACCGTGGACGCCACCAAGGCAAAGATCATCCCGCTGGCAAAAATCCTTTCGGAAAAGGGCTACGACACCGCCGCCTTCGGGGATTGGTGCGCGGGTTACTACGAGCTCATGCCGCTCGGCTTCGAGCACGCCTCGGTCTCCAGCTTTGACAATTTCAAGATCTACATGAGCCAGGCAGTGGTCATGGCGCACTTTGTCATCCCGCTCTACTTCGACCACGCGCTGGGTTACGAGATCTTCCCGGAGCTCGGCTCCTTCGCCCAGTTCGTCACTCCCGATGTGGTCACAAAACGCGTGGAGCAACGCATGGATACCGTGGCGGAGAGCGGCGAGCCGTTTTTCTGGCACGTCTTCTACTCCTGCAATCACCTGCCCTACCGCAGCGACGAGCCCTACGCCAGCATGTTCACCGATCCCGACTACGACGGGCCAAACAAGAACGGGGTCGACTTCGATATCGACTCGTTCATCGGCGGCACCGATCTGGAGGACAAGTGGAACGCCCTGCCGGAAAAGGAAATCCAGCAGATCCGCGACCTCTACGATGGCTGCACCCGCCAGTTCGATGCTCAGGTCGGCAGGCTCGTCGATGCGCTGGAGAAGCGCGGCCTCGCGGACAACACCGTCATCATCGTCACCGCCGATCACGGGGACAACCTCTACGAAGAAGGCGTCACCCTCGGCCACGGCCTCACCTTCGCCGGTGCCATGCACGCCAACCACATCCCCCTCGTTGTCCATGTCCCGGGCG
The DNA here is from genome assembly GCA_039978775.1 of Luteolibacter sp. Taxonomy (GTDB): domain Bacteria; phylum Verrucomicrobiota; class Verrucomicrobiia; order Verrucomicrobiales; family Akkermansiaceae; genus Luteolibacter. The sequence goes on from JBDWAR010000017.1 coordinate 21,553, forward strand.
AGGATGCCACCACCATCCCCGAGACCGTGCGCCTCATCGACATCGCCCCGACCATCGCCGATCTCGCTGGAGCGGAAAAGCCAAGCAGCTGGGAGGGCAAAAGCTTCGCCGGATGGCTCGATGGCTCGGAAACCCCCACCGCCCGCGCCTTTTACGGCGAGACCGGATTCCCCTTCATCCAGTTCCGGGTCGAAGGCATCGAAAGGCCGTCCCTCCCACCCATGGACCGCATGACCTGGATCGACGACTCTTTTAATTACCAGTTCGTCCTCCGCGATGAGTTCGCCAAGCCCCTCGTCGATGCAAAGCAACGCTGCCTGATGACCCCGGATTGGAAACTCATCTGCACCCCCACCGCAGAGGGGAATCGCCACTTCGGTCTCTTCTTCCGGCAGGGAGAAGAAGATGTCGCCTCCGCCAACCCCGAAGTGCTCGCCCCCATGAGGGCCGCCCTTGAGCGCTGGATGGACGATAACGTGGAGACCCCGCTCGAAACGATCTTCCCCAACGGGGAACTCTGAACGGCGGTAGTATCCAATTCCCTCGATAACGATTTGGCGGGAACTTCGGATATCTATGTGTTTCAAAACGTCAGGCAGTTGGGCGTATCGTCATAAGTCCCTTGAAATCAGCTGATAGCAATCCCATTTCCCGTATCCTTGACGGAGTTATCCAAATTGATATCGTCAGGGACAGTGAACTAATACACTGTTGGGTGAAATAATCTTTCTTGCTGCCATGAAAAAACTGCTCCTATTGTCGCTCATAATTTCAGCTCTGATAATCAATAGCCAAGCACATACTTGGACTTCTTCACCTTTGCTCGATGAGAATGGAGACCTTTTTAGTGCAGGTGGTGGTGTCGATGTTGTTCTCGATCTCACATTTTCTATTCCGCTGGACAAGTATCTTATGACGCTGCGCACCAAGGATAGCTCTTTGGTAGTTGTGGCAAGTAGCGATGGTCAGCGTTGGTCTACTATGGCATCTGAGACGTGGACGTGGGGGTACAATACCGGCACTTCTGTAGCAAATGGAGAGGCGTTAATACTCTTGATAGGTAACGGCATTTTCAGGTGGCCTTATGCAAGTTGGACTAGATCGAGGATTAAGCCATTTACAGGTAACCTCGAGAGTATTGCCGTCATGGGTTCAAAGACAGCTGTGGCAGGCTGGTCCACTGGTCGCGTCTATTACTCCAATGACTGGGGCAGCACTTACCATGAAGGATTTGCCTCAGCGGGAATGGAGTTCCTTGCCGTGTCCGATGGAAGTTTTTGGGGCACACGTAGCTATAATACATCTAACGACACACTGCTGGAATCAAGCGATGGATCGTTCTTTTCAGTAGTTGACACACTCCCTGGAGGAGGGGCATCAGTTTACGGTTTGATTGGCATGGGAAGTCGTCTCGCCGTGATATCCAGCGGGTTTGGTGCCGATAATAAGAGCCGATTTGCTATTTATTCAAAGTTCCGTGGTCAGAATTTTGTCTTCCATGGTTTTTTCAATCAGACCCCGAACTTTAGTCCTTGGGCGATGAAGAGTAGCTCGACAGAGCGAGGAGGCATTATAGCTCTCCCTCAAAGAGGCATCATTGAGATGATTTCGACCGATACGGGAATCCAGATTACTGCTCGCGAGGATGCACAATTTAATCTTGATTGGCGTGGTGCTGCAATTGGAACAGGAGACTGCGTATTAGTGACCGTGAATGGTGTTGTTGCTACTTCGCAATTAGACTTAGGAACGGACAATGCTGATCTCGACGACGACGGAATATCTGATCAGTTCGAGACTGGAACCGGAGTCTACATGTCACACTCGGATACAGGAACTAACCCAACTAACCGAGATACCGATGGCGATGGATACGAGGACGGATATGAAGTTTCGAGCGGTTCGAATCCTAATCTACTGACTAGCACACCACTTGCTAATCAAGCATGGATTCAATTGGCAGTAGAGTTTTCTTTCGCTGCGCGTCTCGGTGAATCTTACAGAATAGATAAAAGCATCGATATGACCAATTGGACTACGCTTGAGACCGGAGTGCGAGGCAATGGTAGCGTTCTTAAGCGTCTATATCCAGCGGAAGGCCAACAGAAGCAGTTCTTTCGAGCAGTCGCCGAATAACCGAAATAAGAGCACCGAACAAGTCGAGACACAGCAACCCCTATCAGCCGTCCTCTTTACATGCTCTCTCGTAGTTTTAACCTCAACCCCGTGATCGATGCTCGCCCACGCTGATAGGGGTGCGTAATCTTGACGTTAGGCAAAGAAAATGAACCCTCCAAACCTCACAGAAGTTCAAAAGAAGCGACTAGGTTATTTAGAGCCTCGATTGAGGAAGGCAGTTCAATTACGCGACTACAAGCTCGCAAAGACAATTGCATTCGATATTCAGAGCCTACTGCGAACGAGCGGGCATGAGACACGTTTGATGCAGAGTAAGAATTGGCTCTATGAGGCCGCTATCGAGGCAGAAGAATACGAGACAGCGGAGAGGGGCTTAAAGGCGATTAGGAAGAAGATGAGGCCTAATACTCGCGTTCATCTCGAAGCCACCGCACTCCTAGCGATCTGCCTCCTGAGGCAAGGCAAGACGGCGCTATCAGAACCGTTTATGGCGGAGGTTCTTGATAACGTGAGCGTCATTCGTAGCGAATCGAAGAGAGCCGAATTCCGACGGCATATGATCCAACGATTTGAGGAAGAGGGAGTCCTCAACGCAGTGAAGGACTCCGCCCCAAAGGAATACCCTGATGCTAAGGCGGTTCAGGATGAGGCTGGCTACCTCCTGTTCCAGAATGCTTCAGATGAGGAACTATTTCGTCGGATTGGGATCGCGTCACCACCTGAGGCAGCGCTAATCATTCTCAAGATCGATGACTTCTCTAGGAAGAGGTTGCCGTTGCACGAGGTGAAACTCCTTCCTTCACCGGATGATATGAAGAAGCAGGAACGTGTGGGAACGACTGTTGCAGAAGCTTTGAAGCGTCGTCTCTATGCAGCAATGTGCGACAAAGATAGTGAGATTTACCAAGCATGGGTGAAGGAAGGATTGGGAGCCGTACTCAACAAGCTCTACATTGGAGGTGCAGTCACGATGGAGTGCCCCCGTCCTTTGACCCAAGTTCTATGAGAGTTTTTGTTCTGGTTTGATGTTTCGGTCGCTGTGCTTCGGAGCGCAGGCCGTAGGCCGGAGCGGAGAAGCACAGCGACTCGCGAATTCCGCCGGGGTCAGGTC
>JBDWAR010000018.1:0-709642 GCA_039978775.1 Luteolibacter sp.
AACCCGGGGCTGCCCGCCCCGAACCCCGGCAAGCTGTCGCCAGCTTGGCCGCGCCCGCTGTTCTTTTCATGGGTTTTGCCAGATCTCCCGCCATGGCGGAAGGGCTTATTACCTGTCCAGTTCTTCAGGGGGACGCTCCACAAACACCTTCCCTCGCGGAGCATGCCTCTGCTATTTGTTCTCGTCCGATGGAAAGCGAGAGAGGCCATCGATTCAGGCAGCCCGCACCATATTATGCAGGCAAGTTCCATCCGCGATTGCGTAGCCGATCCAAGCAGGACGGACTTTAAACCGTCTCCAGCGGCGGAATACCCAGTTGTTCTGGCAGGGCGATGCGCGGCCTATCGGTGAGGATTTCCGGATCACCGTGCGTGATGAGAACGGTGTGCTCGAAATGTGCAGAAGGCTTGCGATCCGCGGTGATGACCGTCCAGCCATCGTCGAGGATGATGACTTCGGGAACACCGGCATTGATCATCGGTTCGATGGCGAGACACATGCCCGGCATAAGAGTCGGGGATTTGCCGCGCGGGCGATAATTCGGAACCTGCGGTTCCTCGTGGAGTTTCCTGCCCACCCCGTGACCGACGAATTCGCGGACGATGGTGAAACCGAAAGGCTCTGCGTATTCCGCAACCGAACCGCATAGGTCGGAAAGCTTCTTGCCGGGTCGTGCTTTGGAGATCGCCTCGTAGAGCGATTGCTCGGTGACGGCGAGGAGACGCTTGGTTTCCAGCGGAATGTCGCCGCAGGCAACCGTGGTGGCGTTGTCGCCGATGAAACCGCTTTTAACGATCCCGACGTCAATTTTAAGGATATCGCCCGGCTGGATGCGGCGTGGACCGCCGATGCCGTGCACGACTTCTTCGTTGATCGAAATACAGGTCTGGCCGGGAAATCCCCGGTAGCCGAGAAATGCGCTCTTGCAGTCATTCTGCTGCATGAGGTCACCCGCGAGATCGTCGATCTCTTTGGTTGTAACCCCAGGCTTCACTTCCGCGATGAGCTTCTGGAGGATCTCGGAGGCGATCCTTCCGGACACGCGCATGCGCTCGATCTCCTTCGAGTTCTTAATCGGGATCCTGATGCGCATTTTGATGAAATTCTAAATCTTAAACTCTAAATCTACTTTCCGACAGATTGTGATGCATCCCGTCGTTTTTTGGGATTCAGTGCTTCTGATTTAGCAAAGTCTCAACCGTGGGTCTGGTTGTAGATGTAAGCGGTGATGCCGAGGACGATGAGCACTGCGATCACAAGCCAGAGGTAGAGGATCGCATTGCGTGGAGCCGCGTTGCTCTGGTTGGCGAGACGGTCGTAGCGACCCTTGAGTTTTCCTTTGCGGAGGAAGCCGTCGTAGTGCTTCTGAAGAAGGTGAGTCTCCACTTGGCGCATGACGTCAAGGACGACACCGACCATGATGAGGAGCGAGGTGCCACCGAAGAAGTGGAGCACCAGCGATCCCGGAGGAAGGCCGACGATTTTTCCGATGATCGCAGGAAGGAAAAACAGCAGGGCGAGGAACAGCGCACCAGCGAAGGTGAGGCGTGTCATCGTGAAGTCGAGGAAGTCTGCGGTCGGTTTGCCTGGGCGCTGGCCGGGGATGTATCCGCCGTTGCGTTTGAGGTCTTCCGCGATCTGCGAAGGTTGGAACATCATTGCCACCCAGAAGTAGGAGAACAGGAAGATGCCGACACCACCGAGGATGTAATACCACATGCCGCCGCCGACGAGTTCACCATAGAGCCTGGTCGCCCATGGTTGGCCTGCGAAGAACCACTGCAGCATCATTGGCGGCAGGGAAAGAACTGCGGAGGCGAAGATGATCGGCATAACGCCTGCGTAGTTCACTTTAAGCGGCAGATACTGGGTCTGTCCGCCAAACTGCTTACGGCCGACAACGCGCTTCGCATACTGCACCGCGATTTTCCGCTGCGCTTGAGTGATGGAAATTGTTGCCGCGATCACAACCAGGAGCAGGACGATCATGACGACCATCATCATGGCCTTGAAAGGCTCACCCGAGGTGAAATAGCTCCATGCTCCGATCAATGCGCCCGGCAGGCCGGAAATGATGTTCACCGTAATGATGATGGAGATACCGTTGCCGATACCTTTTTCCGTCATCTGGTCACCGATCCACATCAGCAGGATGGTTCCGGCAACAATGGTGAGCACGGTGAGTGCGAACCATGTGACCGAAGGGTCGGGAACAAGGGTTCCGAACTTCTCGATGCCCTGCATGTAGGGAATGCTTTCCGGATTGGTCAGGGATTTCGCGACGAAGAACCCTTGGACCAGTGCGATCACGATCGTGATGTAACGGGTGTATTGGGTGATCTTCTGGCGCCCTCCATCCTCGCGGGCGAGTTTGGCAAACTTCGGCACGATCGCCGTCATCAGCTGCACCATGATCGATGCGGAGATGTATGGCATGATGCCGAGAGCAAAAACGCCGCATTGGGTCAGGCCGCCACCGGAGAAAATCGTGAGCAGGGCAGTAACGCCGCCCGATTCGGTGACATCCTTTTTCGCCACGCTGTCGAGCCACTCTTTGATGACGCCAGCATCAACGCCGGGAATCGTGAGATGGACGCCCAGACGGACGATGACAATAAGGGCGAGGGTGAAGAGGATCCTGTCCCGGAGTTCGGGGATTTTCCAAGTGTTCGCAAAGGCGGAGATCATGGTGATTCGGGAAACGTAAAACTTTGGGATTCAGCCCCCCGGGTGCGGATTACGGCAATGCCGAAATCCTCTAACAGGGTGCGTTTTCTAAGGCGGGGTGTTTAAACAGGACGGAGAGGAAGCATGCAAGTGCTTCCTCTCCTTAGATCAGATGATGTCGGGATCGACGATCAAGCTTCGGAGGCGTCGCCTTCTGGCTTCACCGGTGTCCGGGTCTTAGGAGCGGGATCGGCAAAGCTGCCACCCGCTTTTTCGATTTTCTCACAGGCGGTCTTGCTGACCTTGTGGAAAACGACCTTGTAGGAGTTTTCAACTTCGCCGTCGCCGAGGAGTTTGATCTTGTCCGAAGGGCCGTTGACCAAGCCGCATGCGCGGAGAGCCGCTTCATCGACAGTGTCGCCGGATTTGAAGCAACGGTCGAGGTCGCCAACGTTGACGACGTTCCACTTGTCGCGGAAGTCGAAGTTGTTGAAGCCGCGCTTTGGAAGACGACGGTGAAGTGGCATCTGGCCACCTTCGAAACCGACGCGGGTGCCGCTGCCGGAACGGGCCTTTTGACCCTTGTTGCCTTTACCAGCGGTTTTACCTTGGCCGGAGCTTTCTCCTGCGCCGAGGCGCTTTACGCGGTGTTTGGCACCCGGATTCGGGCTGAGATTATGGAGTTCCATGTTTTTGTATGGTTATGAGTTGCTTGTTGGAACGGCGGGCTTAATGCCGCCGTTTCGTTAGATGGCTTTCTCTTTCTGCTTCTTACCGCGTGTGCCCAGGATCTGGTCACGGGTGCGGACTTCGGAAAGCGCCTTGAGTGTCGCTTTGACGACGTTTGCGTGGTTGGAGGAGCCCATGGACTTGCCGAGGACATCGCGGATGCCGACTGCTTCGCAGACTGCACGGACACCGCCACCAGCGATGATTCCCGTTCCCGGGGATGCTGGCTTGAGGAGAACCTTGCCACCGCCGAATTCCGCGTAGGTTTCGTGGGGGATGGTTCCGTCGACGATGTTCATTGGGACGAGCACCTTACGTGCTGCCTCGCTGGCCTTGCGGATGCAATCGGCGACCTCGTTGGCCTTGCCGAATCCGACGCCGACTTTGCCCTTCTTGTTTCCGCAGACCACGAGGGCCGAGAAACTGAAGCGACGTCCGCCTTTGACAACTTTCGCACAACGGTTGATGAAGACGACCTTTTCGGAAAGTTCGTTGCCATCCGCATCGGTAGGAGCTGCGCGCTCTTCACGACGTGGGCCGCCGCGTCCGCGTCCGCCACCACCGCCGCCGAAGCCGCCGCGTCCTTGTCCACCGCCGCCGAAGCCGCCGCCACCACCTTGGTAACCACCGCGTTGCGGAGGGCCGGATTGTGCAGAAGCTGTTGCAGCAGGAGCCGCTGGGGAGACAGCTGGTGCGGTCTCAGGTTTTGGAGTTTCGGCAGCAGCCGGAGTTGCCGGCGTGCTTTCGTTTTCAGGAGTATTAGCCATGTGATAGGGGAATTAGAATTTGAGTCCGGCTTCGCGGGCTGCGTCGGCAAGGGCTTTCACCTTGCCATGGTAGAGGTGGCCGCCGCGGTCGAAGACTGCGTCGGTGATGTCAGCGGACTTGGCGCGCTCCGAGAGGAGTTGTCCCACTTTCTGTGCGGTGGCAATGTTCGAGGCGTTGCCTTCGAAGCTCTTGTCCATGCTGGAAGCGGAAGCGAGGGTGCGGCCTGCGGCATCGTCGATCAGCTGTGCATAGACGTGCTGGTTCGAGAAATAGACGGCGAGGCGCGGACGCTGCGGAGTGCCAGCCACCTTGCGGCGGATGCGTTTGTGGATCCGCTGGCGGATGGATTTGCGTTGGATGGTGCTCATTTAACGGAGATGTTTTATGGTTATTTACCGACGCTCTTACCTTCTTTACGGCGGACTTTCTCGCCGGCGTAGCGGACACCTTTGCCCTTGTAAGGCTCAGGTTTGTAGAAAGCGCGGACTTCGGCAGCGAACTGACCGACGAGTTGCTTATCGATACCTTCGACCTTGATCTTGGTGTTTTCGTTCACCGTGACGGTAAGGCCAGAAGGGATTGGGTGGAGGAGCGGATGCGAGCGGCCGAGGGAAAGATCCAGGTCGGATCCTTTCACAGCTGCGCGGAGACCGACTCCGTGAATTTCGAGATCCTTGACGAATCCTTCGGAAACGCCGGTGATCATGTTGTTAACGATGCTGCGAACGGTGCCGTGAAGGGCGCGGTGTTCGCGGTGCTCGGTGGCGCGGGAGACGACGACGTTTCCGTCTTCGCTCTTCAGCGAGATGCCTGCAGGAACGGCGAAATCGAGTTTCCCTTTCGGGCCTTCGACTTGCACGTTGTTGCCGTCAACTTTGACAGCAACCTTTTCAGGAAGAGAGATTGGTTTGAGTCCGACTCGTGACATTGTAGTAAGTAGGTTCGAGTTTGGGGATTACCAGATGTTGGCGAGGATTTCTCCGCCGAGCTTCTGACGTTTTGCGGATGCACCGGACATCACGCCTTTCGAAGTCGAAAGGATGGAGATGCCGAGGCCGGACAGGACGCGTGGGATGTCCTGGGAGCCAACGTATTGGCGGCGGCCAGGCTTGGAAACGCGCTTGAGGTCGGTAAGAACCGGGCGACCATCGATGAACTTAGGGCTGACCTTGAGTTCAGTGCGCTCGCCGGTGACGACTTCGTATTTCCAGAGGTATCCCTCTTGCTTGAGGATCTCGGCGATGTCTGCCTTGATCTTGGAGTAGGGTGCGGTGAATTCCTCGTTTCCAGCGCGTGCTGCGTTTTTGAAACGTGTGAGGAAGTCGGAGATTGGATCTGTGAGAACTGCCATAATGGTGGTTTCCTTAAATTCTATGTAGGGGTTATGCGGTGGCAGCCTCTTCGGCTTTCTTAACGTCGCGGAATGGCATACCGAGCTCGATGAGGAGTTCGCGGCCTTCGTTGTCGGTTTTGGCGGAGGTGACGAAAATCAGGTCGAAGCCGATTTGGCGTTTGATCTGATCGAGTTCGATCTCAGGAAAGATGGTCTGGTCGGAGATGCCGCAGGCATAGTTGCCGCGTCCATCGAAGGACTTCGAGGAAATACCGCGAAAGTCGCGGATGTTCGGTGCGGTGACGTTGATGAACCGGTGAAGGAACTCCCACATGCGCTCGCCACGGAGAGTGACGCGTGCACCGAGGGGCTCGCCCTCACGGAGCTTGAAGTTGGCGACAGCCTTCTTCGAGAAAGTGATGGAAGGCTTTTGTCCGGTGATCTTGGAGATCTCGACGACGGCGTCATCGACAGCGACCTTGCGATCTGGGGCTTTGCCCATGCAGGAGGTGACGACGATTTTTTCCAAGCGCGGGACTTGGTGCGGATTGGTGTAGCCAAGCTTCTTTTTCAAAGCCGGCACAACCTTGTCTAGGTATTGCTGTTGCAGTGCTGGTGTACTCATTTGTTTTAGCGGGTCAGCGCGGTTTATGGTTTACGCTTAAGCGCGGGCGGCCTGGTGGGGCTTAGCCCAGTTTTTTCACATTAGAAATATGGACGGGCGCATCGACGGTCTTGATGCCGCCATCCGGATCCGCTTCGGAGCGACGGACGGCCTTTTGGACAGTGCGGCCACCTTCGACGACAACTTGGCCTTTAGCCGCGTTGATGCTGAGGACGGTGCCTTTTTTGCCCTTGTGGTTACCGGCGATGATTTCGACCTGGTCGCCTTTTTTGACGTGTGTCTTGATGCTGCTCATTTGAGAAATTGGTTCGGGAGTTAGAGGACCTCTGGAGCGAGGGACACGATCTTCATGAATTGCTTTTCACGGAGTTCGCGAGCGACTGGTCCGAAGATACGGGTGCCGCGCGGGTTGTTGTCTTTGTCGATGAGGACGATCGCGTTCGAATCGAAGCGGAGGATCGAGCCATCAGGACGGCGGACAGGAAATGCGGTGCGGACGACGACGGCCTTCACGACGCTGCCTTTTTTGACAGAGGCGGTGGGGATCGAATCGCGGATGTGCGCGGTGATGACGTCACCGACGCGTGCGGAGCGTGTGCGCTTGCCGAGAACGCCGATCATTTTTGCGGTGCGGGCGCCCGTGTTGTCAGCAACAGCGAGCTTGGTTTCCATCTGGATCATATCAGTGGTGTCGTAAAGGTTTGGAAAAAAGGATTAGTGGGAGATGACTTCCGCGAGTGCCCAGCGCTTGAGCTTGGAAACAGGCTTGGTCTCAACGATGCGGACGCGGTCGCCGATGGCAGCCTCGCTCTTTTCGTCGTGCACGTAGTATTTCTTGGAGCGCTTGACGATCTTGTTGAACTTCGGGTGGGGAACACGTGCGATGTGCTCGACGACGATGGTCTTCTCCATTTTGTTGGAGATGACGATTCCGACGCGGGTCTTGCGTTTATGGACGGCCGCTGGGGCTTCCTGTGATGATTCGCTCATGATGGTAGGATCGGTGAAAATAGCCGGTTGCCGGTAGGGCTCAGGCTTGTTCGTTGTTGAGGGTGAGGATCTGCGCGATTTCGCGGCGGACCTGTTTGAATCGCGCTGGATTCTCAAGCGTTCCTGCGGAGCGCTGGAGGCGGAGATTCATGGATTCCTGTTTGAGATCAAGCAGGCGGCGGAGGCGCTCGTCTGCGGAGAGCTCGCGGATGTCTTTGGCTTTAGAGAGTGCCATGGTCGTATCGGAGTAAGTGTTATTGGTGCGGGTTGCGTGTCACGAGGCGTGTGCGGAAGCCGAGCTTGTAGGAAGCCAGGCGCATCGCTTCGCGAGCGGCGGATTCAGAAACACCGGCGACTTCGAAAAGCATGTTGCCGGGGCGGATGACGGCCACCCAGGTATCGACGGCGCCTTTACCTTTACCCATCCGGGTTTCAGGGGGACGGCGTGTGATGGACTTGTGCGGGAAAATCCGGATGAAGACCTTGCCCTTCCTTTTGAGGGAACGGTTGATCGCAACCCGGCAGGCTTCGATCTGGCGCGTGGTCATCCAAGCGCGTTCGAGGGTCTGAAGGCCGAAGTCACCGAAGGCGACTGTGGTTCCGCGCTGGGCGTTACCGGAGCGCGATCCGCGGTGGCTCTTGCGGAACTTGGTTCTTTTGGGCATCAAAGGCATGACTTATATCTCCTTGTTGAGTGTTTGAATGTTGGGGCTGGTCAGGCTTGAAGATAATCAAGCGGTAGGGGCTGCTGGTGCGGGAGCCGGTGCAGGTGCACCGCCACCTTGCGGGCGATAATCGGGACGTCCGCCACCGCCTTGGCGGCGATCGCCACCTCCACGGTTGCCACGGTCACCGCGATTTCCACGGTCCGGGCCTGGTTTGCCGTCGTCCTCTTTCTTGTTGATCCAGCATTTGACGCCGATGATCCCGTAAACGGTGCGAGCTTCGGCGAAGCCGTAGTCGAGAGGAACACGGAGAGTCTGGAGAGGCACTTTGCCTTCGCGGTAGCTCTCGGCGCGGGCGATATCAGCACCACCGAGGCGGCCGCCGCAACGGACACGGATGCCTTCGGCACCGAATTCCATGGCGGTCTGGATGGAGCGCTTCATGGCGCGGCGGAAAGCGATACGGCGCTCAAGCTGGATGGCGATTTGCTCAGCGACAAGTTGTGCATCAAGCTCAGGCTTGCGGATTTCGAGGATGTCGAGTTTCACCTGGGAGTCCTTGCAGATCTTCTGGACTTCGTTGGTCATGATCTCGATCTCTTTACCTTGGCGACCAATGATGAGGCCGGGACGGGAAGAGTGGAGAGTGACACGGACGCTGTTCCATGCGCGCTCGATGACGACGCGGGCGAGGCCTGCATTGACCAGCTTGTTCTTGAAGTATGCGCGGATGGCAAGATCTTCGTGCAGCTTGGTGGTGTAGTCCTTGCCGCTGGCGTACCATTTGGAGCGCCAGTCTTTGTTGACGGCGAGACGGAAGGCGATCGGATTTACTTTTTGGCCCATGGTGTTAGGTAGAGAGTGTTATCGGGAGTGGATTAAGCGGAGGCTTCCTCGGTGGCCGGAGCCTCTTCTTTGGCGGCAGGCTTGTCGGCCATTTTTGCAGCGGCCTTTTTCGGGGCGCGCTTTTTCTTTTCCGGAGGAGCTCCGACGAGGGTGATGGAAATGTGTGAAGTGCGCTTGATGATGGCACCTGCGGAGCCTTTGGCACGTGGCTTGAAACGGCGCATGGTCGGGCCTGCTCCGATGACAGCTTCCTTGATCATCAGCGAGCTGGTATCGAGGGAGAAATTGTTCTCTGCGTCAGCGATTGCCGTCTTGAGCGTTTTTCCGATAAGGAACGCTGCCTTCTTCGGGGTGAAGGTGAGGATGTCGAGCGCGTTGGAGACGGGGAGTCCCTGAATTTCGCGGGCGACGTCACGCGCTTTCTTAGGCGAGAGACGGACAAATTTAGTGGTGCTGGTGACTTCCATGGTCGGCGGTTGGTTGAGAGTTTGGTGGAAAACTTAGTTTTGGGTAAGGAGAGCGGCGGTATCGCCGAGACGGGGAGTTTGGCCGGGCGTATCGATCTGTTCGACAAATGCGCCGGAGATGCCCTTGCGGACATCCGCGAGGATGGCTTTTCCGTAGGGCTGTTGGCCATGAATCAGGCGGAAGGTCATCCCGATCTTCGCTCCCTGGCTTTCACCGAGATTGAGGACCAACATGCCTGTTGCTTGATCCAGACTGACGATTTGCGCCTGCTGGAGGTTTCCCGTGCGGACATCGGGGCGGGGTTTCTGGCGGAGACCGGTGACGGAGTCAAGCTCTCTGATTGCCGTTTCGACACGCATTCTTGCTTCTGGGTCGGAAACCACCGCTTCACGGAGGTATTCTTGGACCGTGGAGGCGAGTTTGACCGAAGCGGATTCGAGAGTATTGATTCTTTCGTTGGCGAGTTCGAGGTCGGCAGCGGCCTGGATGAGGCGATCATCGCCACCATCGAGAAGGTTTTTGCCGAGCGCTTCGAGACCGACGCGCACCTTGGTGAGCTGTTCGGTGGATTCCTTCTCCGCCTTGTTTGCTTCGACAAGGGAGAAACGCAAGGTGCGATTCTCTTCCTTGAGGTCGGAAACAAGGCTCTGGAGTTCCGCATTGTCCTGCGCCTGGCACGGCACGGCCATGGCCAGCAACCCGAAGGCAGCGGCGTAAGCACGTGGATGACAGATGGAGGACATTTGGATAAGGATCTCTGGAGTGAAGGAAACGGATTATTTCTTACCGATGCCGCCGTGGGCACGGAAGATACGGGTCGGGGCGAATTCGCCGAGTTTGTGGCCGACCATGTTTTCCGTGACGTAAACAGGCACGAAAGTCTTGCCGTTATGGACAGAGAAGTTGTGACCGACGAAATCGGGAGTGATCATGGACTTGCGCGACCAGGTCTTGATCGGCTTGCGGTCGGATCCTGCTTCTGCGACGGCATCGATCTTGGCGAGGAGCTTCTGATCGACGAACGGGCCTTTCTTGAGGGAACGTGGCATTTGGTGATTCTTTTAGGTATTCAGGAAAAGGGCTTACTTCTTGCGATCGTGGCGTGACTCGACGATGAAAACGCTGGTGGTCTTCTTCTTCTTGCGGGTCTTCTGGCCCTTTGCGTGGCCCCAAGGCGAGAGAAGGTGCTGACGGCCACCACCGGACTTGGACTTGCCCTCACCACCACCGTTCGGGTGATCGACGGGGTTCATGCACATACCGCGAACGGTTGGACGGATACCCTGCCAGCGTGAGCGGCCGGCTTTTCCGGAGACTTCGTTCATGTGGTCGCGGTTGCCAACGACACCGATGGTGCAGTAGCAAGCTTCGTGGAAGCGGCGGATTTCACCGGAGCGCATCTTGATGAGCGCCCAGCCACCGTCGCGGTTGGAAAGGACTGCACTTTGTCCTGCTGAGCGGGCAACTTTGCCGCCGCCGCCTGGAAGGAGCTCGATGTTGTGGATCTCGGTTCCGAGAGGCACTTTGGAAAGTGGCATTGCGTTGCCGACCTTCGGTGCTGCGCTTTCGCTGGCGATGACCTTCGCTCCGTCGGTGAGACCGGCAGGGGCGAGGATGTAGGATTTCACGCCGTCCTTGTATTGGAGAAGGGCGATGCGGCAGGTGCGGTTCGGATCGTATTCGATGCCGATGACGGTTGCTTCCATCTCGCGCTTGTTGCGTTTGAAATCGACCAGACGGTAGTGGCGCTTGTGACCACCGCCGATGTGGCGTGTGGTGATGCGGCCTGTGTTGTTCCGGCCACCCGAGCGCTTAAGCGGGGTGAGCAGGGACTTCTCAGGCTTGCTCTTGGTGATCTCGTCGAACGACGGGAGCTCCTTGTAGCGCTGGGATGGGGTGAGGGGCTTGAAAGTTTTAAGTGGCATGACTCGCTGACGTTAAAAGTGTGGCGTTTCGCTTCCCGCTTTGTGGGCGGGGAGGCAGGGCTTAGATGAGGTCGATGGATTCGCCGTCCGCGAGGCGGACGAAGGCTTTCTTGTAGCTAGCGGTGCGGCCTTGGTCGGCGCGGCGCTTGCGGCGGACTTTACCGTCGTAGTTGGCGGTGCGGACTTTGACGACTTTCTTGTCGAAGACGGTCTCAACAGCCTGCTTGATCTCGAGTTTGTTGGCGAAACGATCCACTTCGAGGACGACCTCGTTGTTCTGCTCTTGGAGCAGGGAGGCCTTTTCGCTGAGGCGGACGTTCTTGATGACCTGGTAGATGTCTTTCATGGTCGGAGGTTTGTAGGAAATTAGGCTGTGCGTTGTGCGAGGACTTCGACGGCGTCGCCGACGAGGATGATGACCTTGGCGAGGAGCAGTTGCTCGACGTTAAGATCCGTAGCGGTGGAAAGCTGAACCCATGCAACGTTGCGTGCGGCGAGCTTGGTGGAGTCATCGAAGTTTCCGACGAGGAGGACCTTGCGGTCAGCGGCGGTTACATCGGCGACTGCCGAGATGAAGGACTTGGTCTTGCCATCGGCGATGGCGAAGGAAGGAACGGTGAAGAGTTTCTCGCTACGAGTGAGGTCACCGAGGACGCGGCGCAGGGCGAGCTTGCGGACGGACTTAGGGACGTTTTTGGCGTAGGAGCGGTTGCGCGGACCGAAGACAACACCACCACCGACGAAGATAGGGGCGCGTTTGTCACCGTGACGTGCGTTACCGGTTCCCTTTTGCTTGTAGATCTTCTTGTTGTTACCACGGACTTCGCCACGGGTCTTGGTGTGTGCGGTGCCGGAACGGCGGTTCGCACGGTAGGCGGTGACTAGGTCGTGGACGGCTTGGCGGCCTTTTTCCTCGCCGACGAGGACAAGGTTGGCTGCTTCGGCATCTGCTGCTGTGAAGGCTTTTGCGGACATGGCGGAAATTCTTTAGGATTCAGGAAAGGGCGGGACGCTGCTTATTTCTTTTTAGCAGCGCGGATCGTGAGGTAGGCGCCTTTGGCACCAGGGACGGAACCGGAGACGAGGATGACACCATCCTCTTCGCGGACAGCGATAACCTTGAGATTCTGCGTGGTGGACTTGGTGGTTCCCATGTGTCCGGGCATCTTTTGGTTTTTCCAAACGCGGCCTGGAGTGGAACCGGCGGCGATGGCGCCGGAACGGCGGTGCATCATGTGGCCGTGTGCCATTGGCTGACCGTGGAACTTGTGGCGTTTGACAACACCTTGGAAGCCGCGACCGATTGTGTTACCGATGACGTCGACGTATTGACCTGCTTCGAAAAGCGCGAGGCCGGGGTGTTCGGTTGGAAGTTCGGCACCTGCTTCGAAGCGGAATTCTTGGACAACACGTTTCGGAGCGGAGCCGGCTTTCTTGAAGCGGGCGAGATCCGGTTTGTTGACGCGGAATTCCTTCTGATCGTCGAAACCGACCTGAACGGCGGTGTAGCCGTCGGATTCGACGGTTTTCGATTGGAGGAGTGTGTTGCCCGAAACGTCGATGACGGTGACGGGAATGCTGGAGCCCGCTTCTTTATCGAAGATACGGGTCATGCCGATTTTTTTGCCTAGGAGTCCGAGTGACATTGCTGGGGAAAAGTTAGATGTTAAAAGTTAAAAGTTGGGGAAGTCACCGGTCAGATACGGATCTTGATGTCGACACCGGCAGGGAGGTTGAGCTTCTTGAGCTCATCAACGGTGCGGGCGGTCGGATCGACGATGTCGAGGAGACGCTTGTGGGTACGGATTTCGAACTGCTCTGCGGACTTCTTGTTCACGTGGACGGAACGGTTAACGCTGAACTTTTCGATGCGGGTCGGAAGCGGGATGGGACCAGCAACACGTGCGCCGGTGCGCTTTGCGGTCTCCACAATTTCGAGGGCCGAGCGGTCGATTGCGCGGTGGTCGAAGGCACGCAGGCTGATGCGGATTTTCTGGGCTGACATATGAGGTGGTTGTTGGTTGTGAGATGTTTTGAAAGTTTATGCGACGCGGTCGACGGCGATTTCCTCGACGATGGCTGTCGGGACTTGCTCGAAGTGCGATGGAGTCATGGAATAGGAAGCGCGGCCGGACGAGAGAGTGCGGACGGCGGTGGAGTAGCCGAACATTTCCTTGAGTGGAACATTGGCGGAAACCACGGAAAAATTGCCTTTCGATTCCATGTGCTGGATCTGGCCGCGGCGGCGGTTGAGATCGCCCATGACATCGCCTTGGTAGTCATCCGGTGTGGTAACTTCAACGGCCATGATTGGCTCGAGGAGAATGGAACCGGCATTCTGGAAGGCGTCGCGCATCGCGAAGATGGCAGCCATGGCGAAGGCGTTCTCGTTGGAGTCGACGTCGTGGTAGGAACCATCGAGCACATCGACATGGACGTCGATGACCGGATAGCCGGCGACGACACCGTTGGTGGTTGCTTCGCGGCAGCCTTTGAGGACGGCGTTGATGTATTCCTTGGGAATAGATCCGCCGACGGTTTTATTTTCGACGGTGATCCCCTTCCCTGCCTCGTTCGGCTGGACGGAGAGGATGACGTGGCCGTATTGGCCGCGTCCGCCGGATTGCTTAACCAGTTTACCTTCGCCGCGTGCGGTTTTGGTGATGGTCTCGCGGTAAGTGATCTGTGGAGCGCCAGTGTTGGCATCCACTTTGAACTCGCGCTTGATGCGATCGACGATGATCTCCAGGTGGAGTTCGCCCATTCCGGAAATGATGGTCTGGCCGGTTTCCTCGTCGGTCTTGACCATGAAGGTCGGATCTTCGTCGGAAAGGCGTGCGAGGGCCAGAGCGAGTTTTTCTTGGTCCGCCTTGGTGCGGGGCTCGACGGCCATGGAAATGACCGGCTCAGGGAAAGTAGGGGGCTCGAGAACCACATCGTGGCCTTCGGCAGCAAGGGTGTCACCGGTGGTGGCGTTTTTGAGGCCCACCATGGCGGCGATGTCACCAGCGAAGCATTCTTCGATGTCTTTGTGCTCGTCTGCTTGGATGCGGATGAGGCGACCGACGCGCTCGGACTTGCGGGTGCGCGGGTTATAGACGGTATCGCCCTTGCGGATGACGCCGGAGTAAACGCGGAAGAAAACCAGCTTACCGACAAACTTGTCAGCCCAGAGTTTGAAGACGAGCGCGGTGAATTTCGCGTTGTCGTCGGTGGGGATTTCGATGGAACGCTCTTCGTTTTCCGGATCCATGCCGGTGGCGAAGGGAATATCGAGCGGAGAAGGGAGGTAGTCGATGACTGCGTCGAGGAGATACTGGACGCCTTTGTTCTTGAAAGCCGAGCCGCCTGCGACGGGCACGAGCTTGTTGGCGATGGTGGCACGGCGGATGGCCTGCTTGAGATCGGTGATGGTGATCTCTTCCTCCATCATGAATTTTTCTCCGAGGATTTCATCGCAATCAGCGGTAGCGGAGACGAGTTCGTCGTAGGCTTCGTTGGCGATGGCTTCCTGAGTCTCGGAAAGTTCGGTGACAGTGTATGTGGAGCCAAACTTATCGTCGTCGGAGTAGTAAACCGCCTTGCGGTTGACCACATCGATCTGGCCCTTGAGGTTTTCTTCGCTGCCGATCGGGATGAGGATACGCACGGCGTTTGCACCGAGCTTCTCTTTGATCTCCGAAACGACGTTTTCGAAATCAGCACCGGTGCGATCCATCTTGTTGACGAAAACGATACGCGGAACGTTGTATTTCGTAGCCTGGCGCCAGACGGTTTCGGTTTGTGGCTGGACGCCTGCAACGCCGCAGAAGACGACGATGGCTCCATCGAGAACCCGGAGGGAGCGCTCCACCTCAGCGGTGAAATCGACGTGGCCCGGGGTGTCGATGATGTTGATCCGCTGTTTCTCGTCGGTGAAGAGTTTGGAAACGTTCGCCTCTTCCCTCTGGAACCACTCGGTGGTGACAGCGGCGGAGGTGATGGTGATTCCGCGTTCGCGCTCCTGCTCCATCCAATCGGTGGTGGCAGCACCATCGTGCACCTCACCGATTTTGTGAATCATCCCGGTATAGAAGAGGATCCTCTCAGTGAGGGTCGTCTTACCGGCGTCGATATGCGCAGCGATCCCGATATTGCGGGTCCGCTCGAGCGTATAAGGACGGTCTGGATGGTTTGGGCTCAAGGAGAAACTCTAAATCTTAAATTCTAAATCCTAAACGGATGTCTGATCAGAAACGGAAGTGGGCGAAGGCGCGGTTGGCCTGTGCCATCTTGTGCACGTCGTCGCGCTTGCGAACTGCTGCACCTTGGTTGTTTGCGGCGTCCTTGATCTCGTTGGAGAGAGCGACGTGCATTGGGGTGCCCTTGCGGTTGCGGGCGTAGGAAACGAGCCAGCGCATGGCGAGCGACTCGGAACGATCCGGATCAACTTCGAGAGGCACTTGGTAGGTAGCACCACCGACGCGGCGGGACTTGACCTCAACGCGTGGCTTGGAGTTTTCCACGGCACGGGTGATGACTTCGAGAGGATCGACAGTGTCGGTTCCTTCGTTGGCACGGTCGATGGCGGCGTAGACGATGCGTTGGGCGAGCGAGCGCTTGCCGTCCTGCATGACCTTGGTGATGAGGTGGCCGACGACTGGGCTGTCGTAACGTGGGTCGCGACGGTCGGGCTTGGTGAAGATTCTCTTGCGGCGTGGCATGACTTGTAAAAGTGAGGATTGGAGAAAAAGGGATTACTTGGCGGCCTTCGGACGCTTCGTGCCGTATTTCGAACGGGCTTGACGACGCTTATCAACACCGAGGGTATCGAGTGAGCCACGGACGATGTGGTAACGGACACCTGGAAGGTCTTTCACCCGACCACCGCGAACGAGGACGATTGAGTGCTCCTGGAGGTTGTGCCCTTCACCGCCGATGTAGGCGATGACTTCGAATCCGTTGGTGAGGCGAACCTTGGCAACCTTACGAAGCGCGGAGTTCGGCTTCTTTGGCGTCCGGGTCATGACCTGGAGACATACACCGCGGCGTTGCGGGCAGTTGACGAGAGCGGGTGACTTCGACTTCTCGACGGGAACGTGGCGTCCTTTGCGAACGAGCTGGTTAATGGTCGGCATGATTTCCTTCGTGTTTGTGGATTTGTCTTAAAATAGCAATTGGGACAAACCGGCACGAAGACGGGGCTTTCATAACCCGTGATCGCTTTTTTCCGGAGCTGCACCCGATAATTTCCCTGTATTGCGGGGCTGAAACCTGTGTTTTGAGGTCAGTCAGCCCAGCGGTGGGGGGCGGGACTTTATTCTTTTCGCCCGACCTGACAAGACCTTTTTGGCAATTTTTGAAAAAAAGTCCCTATTGCAGGTCAATCCTTGATTCCACGGGAAATGACGGAGATTGCGAGGCGAAGGATCAGCCAAGATGCGGATGGAAAACCCTCAGCAGCTTGTCGCCATTCATGAGTGCCACAACCGTCCCCGCCATCGCCAAGCCGATAAAGGTGGCTCCGACCGAAAATCCGTAAAGCTCGCCGAAGGTCGCGATGCTCTCCTTGTCCCTCTGCAGATTGGTGGCAACACGCACTTTCTCGCCGATCTTGAAATCCGGTGGATTGGATGACTGTGAGGAGACAAAATCCCGGTCCTGCCCATCGATCTGATAGCTGACTCTAGGCGCGAAGGTCGATTTCTTGCCCTTTTTCCTCGATGAACTCTTGTTCTCCACCAGTTCTATGACTGTCCCTTCCGCTGTCCGGGCATCCCTGAGCCATGAAAAGGTGCCCACGCCGGTGGCAACGCCTACTACGAGCAGAATGAGGGAGATAATGAGGATAATCCAACTGACCATGGGCTGAGATTAGATTTTAGCTAGCTGGATTGTCAGGAGAAAAAGCATGCCAAGGCAATTTGGAAAAATGGATTGTTTCCTAACCCTGACCCCGCTTCTCCGCAATCGATTCCAGCAATTCCTTCAGCTCCTGCGGATTCACGGGCTTGACCAGGTGGTGGTCGAACCCGGCCTCACGCGTCCGCGCCCGGTCTTCCTCCTGCCCCCAGCCGGTCTGGGCAATGATGACCATCCCCTTGCCGGCCTCCGTCCCGCGAATGCGGCGGCAAGCCTCATAACCGTTCAGTTTTGGCATCCCGATATCGAGCAGGATCACATCAGGGCGGATTTTTTCCGCCGCGGCGACCGCCTGCTCCCCATCGTAGGCGGTATGGGTTTCGTTCCCCATGATTTTCAGGATCATCGCAAGACTGTCGGCTCCATCCTCGTTGTCATCGACAATTAGAAGACGGAGCGGTGATTGCCCGCGCTCCGGAACGCTCACTTCCTCCTCAGGCTTCGGTGCTTCGATAACCCCCGGCACCCGCACCACGAATTCGGCACCCTTTCCGGGCCCTTCGCTGTGCGCACGAATGGTTCCGTCATGCAGTTCGATCAGTCTTTGCACAAGACTCAGCCCAATTCCCAACCCGCCGTGCGATTTCTCCAGCGAGGGATCCAGTTGGGAAAACATTTCGAAAACATGATTCAGCTTGTCCACTGGGATGCCTATCCCGCTGTCCTTCACCGACACCACCACCTCGTTGCCCTGCTGCTCGGCTGTGAGCTGAATCTTTCCGTCGCGTTCGCTGTATTTTGCGGCGTTGTTCAGCAGGTTCATGAAAACCTGCGCCAAACGTGTCGGATCCACCAGTAGATCGAGCGGCTTCTCGGGAAGTTTGACCGTGAGTTCGTGCCCCATCTGGTCGATCAGAGGTCGGCTGGTTTCCACCGCGCCCATCACCACCGAAGACAAGCTCACCCGTTCCTTGCGCAGTTCGATCTTTCCGGTGGAAATGCGGCTCACATCCATCAGATCATCCACCAGTCGCACCATCTGGCTTAGCTGCCGATCGATCATTTCACAGGCATGCCCGACAGCCGGCCAGTCCCCATCAGCCCGGCTTATCAGCTGCAATCCGTTCCGGATGGGAGCCAAGGGATTGCGCAGCTCATGGGCAAGGGTGGCAAGGAACTCGTCTTTGCGGTGATCCGCCTCGGAAAGCTTGGCCGCGATTTTGCGCAGGCGCTCCTCCGCCTCACGGCGTTGCGTGATATTGTCATGGGTGACCACCACCCGCACCGGCCCCATCGATTCGAAACGGGTGACCCGCATCAGGAACCAGCGCTGCTCGGTCGGCGAGTGGCAGGGATACTCGCATTCAAAGATCTGCTCTTTATCGGAAAGCACGCTGCGGATGCCCCGGGCAATCGTCCCGTCATCCGAACATTCGCCCGTGCTCGACTCGCACAGCTCGACGTAATTCATCCCCACTCCCCATTTTTGACCGGCAAAATCGTTCTTCGCCGCGAAATTCCTCCACGCATGGTTCACTTCTAGGATCACGCCGTTCTCATCAAGCACCGCCAGATGGCTGGCCAGCGCGTCGATCGACGAGTGATAGAAGCGCAGAGCCTCGGCCAGACGTTCTTCGGATTTCTTGCGCTCCGTGATGTCGATGGATGCGGCGGCGACATGTCTCGGCTGGCCTTCCCCGTCGCGGATCACCGAAACGCTGTTGCTCACCCAGATGAACGAGCCATCCGGGCGGATGTAGCGTTTCTCGATGACGAAAGAACTTCCGCCTGCCACAGCCTGCTCGAATAGCGGCAGGTTGCGGGCTAGGTCGTCGGGATGGGTGATGTCCTGCATCCGCATGCCATACAGCTCTTCCTCCGTGCGTCCCACGATCTCACAATAGCGGGCGTTCACCTGCACGAAGCGGCCTTCAAGATCCACCTCCGCAATCCCGGCGAGGGTCTGTGTGAAAATACTGCGGAAGCGCTCCTCGCTCTCACGCACCGCCTCTTCCGCGCGCTTTCTCACCGTGATATCCTGCACCTCGATCACCGTCCCGACCGCCACGTCCTGTTCGTGGATCACCAGCGCGTTGATCAGCACCGGGAAATATTCCCCGTTTTTCCGAATGAAAACATCCTCGTAATCGCGCACCTCGCCGTTCTCTGGTAGCGCCCGGTCGATCGGACATTCCTCAATCGGATACACCCGCCCGTCCGCGTGGTGGTGGTGGATGAAGTCGTGCAGGACCCCGCCCTGCACCTCCTCGAAGGAGAAACCCGTCATCGCCTCCGCCGCCGGATTCATGAAGGTGCACCGGCTCTGGGCATCCATCATGAAAATGGCCGTCGTCACCGTATCGGTAATGTTCTTGGTCAGATCCAGCTGGAAGCGCAGCCCTTTCTCCGCCTGCCGCAGCTCGGTGGAGTCGTAGAAATAACAGACCACCCCATGCCGCCCACCCGGCAGCATCATCCGATAGAGCTCCCATTCGTAGCTCTCCGTATCGCCGATGTCCGCCCGTGGGGATTCGAACCGGTTGGAAAAATACGGCTCGCCGGTCTCGAGAGTGTGACGGAAAATATTGATCACATCCGTGGCGAGGGGCTCCGGCCAGAGGATCCGAATCGCCTCGTCGAAGGGGCGGCCGACAGCAGGACTCACGTTTGCAAACGGACCCGTCTGAGATCCTGCGTTCATGCTCGCGATACGGAAATCCGAATCCACGATGTAGATACCGAAGGGACACCTCTCCACCAAATCGTATAACATCCGCTGCGCGTCCTCACGCTCCTGCTCGGCGAGTTTCCTCTCGGTCAGATCGAGCATCGATCCGACCATGCGCACCGGCGTCCCAGCTTCATCCCGCACCACCCGGCCCCGGTCGAAGACTTCCGCATAGGTTCCGTCCGCGCGGCGGAAACGGTATTCAGCGCTCCAACGTTCCTTTTCTCCATCGATCACCGCATGGATGCCGTGGCTTGTCCTGTCCCTGTCCTCGGGATGAATGTGCTCCACCCACCACGACGCATCGGGATCCACCTGCTCCGCCGTATATCCGAAACGCGTCCGCACGCCTTCGTTCCACACGACCTCATGGGTCGCCAGATCCCAGTCCCAGATCGCATCGTTCGCCGCATCCCCTACCAAGCGGTAACGAAGCTCGCTTTCCTGCACCGCCTGTTCCGAGCGCTGTCGCTGGATCGCGATTCCCGCGGTGCGGGCGAGAAACTCAATTGCCTCCACCTCATGTTCTTCCGGCTTGCGCGGGGATGGGGAGTAAACCGCAACGGTTCCGACCACCGACCCGCTGGGGCAGAGAATAGGAACCGACCAGCAGGACCTCAGTCCGTGATCCAGCGCCGTTTCACGGAAATTTTCCCATAAAGAATCATCGGCGATATCCGCAACGACCACCGGCTCCCCGCGGTGTGCCGCCGTCCCGCATGAACCCATAGCCGGCCCCACGGGCACGGCACCGACCGCCTCCATATACCCGGCAGGGCAGCGGCCGCCCGCAACGGGAAGCAGCAGCGATCCACCCTTCTCCGTCAGCAGCACGGTGGCGATGCTGCCCCCTCCGATATGCCGCTCGGCGGCCAGGCATACATCGTCAAGAATCTCGGAAAGCTCTCCCCCGCGTGCCACCTGCTCGAGCACCCGGTTCTGATCCACAAGCAGAGTTTTCTCCCGCTGCCGCTCGGTCACTTCGCGAAAAACCACCACCGATCCCACCTCGGAGCCGTTCTCACTGCGGATCGGAGCCACGGTTTCTTCGATAGGTCGCGTTGTCCCGTCCTTCGCGATCAGGATTGTGTAACTCGACATCCCGACCTCGCCCCCCACTTCTCCGGCTCCGTCCGAAAGACGGCTCTTCTCGTTGACGATATGGAACACCGTGTCGAGCGACTGCCCCATCGCCTCTCCCTTCGTCCAGCCGGTGAGACGCTCCGCCACCGCGTTCAAATTCGTGATCACCCTTTCCGTATCGGCCGTGACCACCGCGTCGCCGATGCTCGCCAGGGTCACCCGCAGGAGCTCCGCCTGGTCTTTTTCCCGCCGCAGCGTCGCCAGCTCGTCCAGCATGCCCTGGGTCAATTCACTCCCCGCCGCTTCCGGATCGTTGCGCACGCATTCCGCAAGTGCCTCGTGTATCCCTAACAGTTCTGTGAGGTCGTCTTCCAAATGAAGCTCGGGATGCACCTTCGTCCAGAAATGCGCTGTGCGCACGAAAGCCAGGAAAACCAGCAAATTCTGGAACCTCGCCTCGCCTATCACCCTGCGCAGTGCCTCAAGGCATTTCCCTGCATGGGACGTCTCCAGAAACACATGAGCCGCGCAGGCGAACACCGCCACATCCAGTTCTGTGTCCAGCTGGCTCAGATCGGTGAGCGGGTCTTGGCACCCATCCAGCAGCGCCACATGGGGCGCGATCTCCTCACCCCGTGGCAAAGGCCGCCGCAGCATCCGCACCACCTCTTCGATGGTATCCGGAGCGCAGCGAGAATCGCCCGCCGGTTTCCCCAGCCCGGTTAGAAAGCCCACATGCCTCGCGATGCAATAACGGACATCACAGAATCGAGAAAGATAGACGAACAGCCGCTCCTTGAAGAGCCCCGGAAGCGGGTTGTCCAGATAGCCGAACTTGGCGAAACCCCAGAGATTTTCAGCGATCTCGGGCGCCTCTGGCGCAAGCCGAAAAAAGTTCGGAAGAACGCCGAAGCGGTCGCCTATCTCGGAATGGATGGGGGCGGTCGACCGTTCTACTTTGGGTGCTGCCATGTTCGTAGGGTTGGTTTTTTGGAGAAGCGATCCACACAGGCGGGCGGAATTTCTAGCAAATGATGATCCAAAATAAGCAGGGAAGTTACGCGCGCAAGTTTTCTAGTCCGACGGAAAACTATCATAGGACATTTGGTGAAACAAAACCCACCTACCTCGCTTACCAGAAAATGCTGGAAGCCGGGGCGGGAGGGCCCCGCTTCCACACCATGGATCGTGCCGAACCCTCCTCCAGATGGCGTGGTGCGCCATCCCTGTCGGCGCAGATCTATCCGCAACTCACCGCTTCTTCGCCTGGCCCATGGCTTGGGTGAACCAGTCGTTGCCGGCTGGGGCGGCTTGTTGCGGACGGCGGTTTTGCTGCGGGCGCCGGTCGTTGCCGCCGGGGGAGTTATTTCCTCTGGATTGCCGCGGCTCGAAATCCGGGTTGGATTTCATGGAAAGGCCGATGCGGTTTCTTTTCAGATCCACTTCCATCACGGTGACGTGGACTTTCTGGCCGACTTTGACGACTTCCGAAGCGTCACGGACGAATTGGTCGGAAAGCTGGCTGACGTGGACGAGGCCGTCCTGGTGGACTCCCACATCGACGAAGGCTCCGAAGGCGGTGACGTTGGTGACGATGCCGGGGAGTTTAAGGCCCTGGGTGAGATCCGAGGGCTTCTCGATGCCTTCGGCGAAATTGAAGGCTTCAAAGGCTTTGCGAGGGTCGCGGCCGGGTTTCGCGAGCTCGGCGACGATGTCTTTAAGGGTCGGGAGGCCGACTTCTTCGGAAACGTAGGCCTGAAGGTTGATCTTCTGACGCAGGGAGTCCTGCTGGATGAGATCGGAGACGGAGCAACCGAGGTCGGCGGCCATTTTTTCCACAAGGACATAGCGTTCCGGGTGGACGGCGGAGGCATCGAGCGGGTGGGCGGCATCGCGGATACGGAGGAATCCTGCGGCTTGCTCGAAGGCTTTTTCGCCGAGACGGGGAACCTCCTTGAGCTGGGCGCGGGAGGTGAAGCCGCCGTTTTCCGAGCGGAAGGCGACGATATTCTGCGCGAGGGAGTCGCTGAGGCCGGAGACGTAGGAGAGGAGTTGTTTCGAGGCGGTATTCAGTTCAACGCCGACGCCGTTGACGCAGGAGATGACCGTGTCATCGAGGGAGGTTTTGAGCGCGCGCTGATCGACATCGTGCTGGTATTGGCCGACTCCGATGACTTTTGGATCGAGTTTCACCAACTCTGCGAGCGGATCCATGAGGCGGCGGCCGATGGAGACGGCTCCGCGCACGGTGACGTCTTCGTTGGGGAATTCTTCGCGCGCGGCTTCGGAAGCGGAGTAGATCGAAGCACCGCTTTCATTGACCATGATGACTTGGATCGAGGCGGGGAGCTTGAGCTTTTTGATGAACGATTCGGTCTCGCGCGAGGCGGTGCCGTTGCCGATGGCGATCGCCTGGATATCGTGCTTTTTGATGAGGGCGACGACTTCGGTGGCTGCTTCGTAGAGCTGGCTGTTTGAGCCGGCGGTGCAGTGGAGCACGGTGTGATGGAGGAGATTTCCCTGTGCATCGAGGACGACAGTCTTGCAGCCGGTGCGGAAGCCGGGGTCGATGGCGAGGGTGCGTTTTCTACCCAATGGAGAGGCGAGCATGAGTTCGCGGAGGTTCTCGGCGAAGACTTGGATGGCGGTTTCGTCGGCGCGTTTTTTGGCGAGCAGGCGCATTTCCGTTTCCATCGAGGGCATGAGCAGGCGCTTGCAGCCGTCTTCGGTGGCGAGACGGATTTGCTCCCCTGCTGCGCCGGCTCCGGTGACCCAGGAATGCACGGCGATGGTGGAGACTCGCTCGAGTGGGACTTCAATGCGCATGAAGAGGAAAGCTTCCTTTTCGCCACGGCGGATGGCGAGCATGCGGTGGGATGGGATGGATTTGAAAGGCTCCGACCACTCGAAGTAGTCGCGGAACTTTGCGGCATCCGCCTCTTCCTCTTTGCCATACATGATGCGCGAGGAAACGGTGGCCTCCTCGGTGTAGATTTCGCGGACTTTTCCGCGCAGGGCGGCATCGTCGGCGACGCGCTCGGCAATGATGTCGCGCGCTCCGGCGAGGGCGTCTTCGGCGGTAGCGACTTCCTTTTCCTTGTCTTCACTGAGGTTAATGAACTTCGCGGCCTCCTCGGCGGGGTCGGCGTTTTGGTTTTCCAAGAGAAAATCGGCGAGCGGCTCTAGGCCTTTATCGATGGCCTTGGTGGCGCGTGTCTGGCGCTTCGGGCGGTAGGGGGCGAAGATATCCTCGAGGACGGTGATCGTGAGAGCAGCGAGGATTTTTTTCTTCAGATCGTCAGAGAGAAGTTTGCGCTCATCGAGGGATTTCAGGATGGAGGCGCGGCGGGAATCGAGCTCGGCGAGCTGGAGCATGCGGTCGCGGATTGCCTGGATCTGGACTTCATCGAGCATGCCGGTGGCTTCCTTCCGGTAGCGTGAGATGAACGGGATCGTGGCACCCTCGGCCAAAAGTTTCGCGGTGGCGGTGACAGAGGAAAGCTTGATACCGGTCTCGCTGGCGATGAGTTCGAGATGGGCTTGGGAAGAGGTGGCTGGTGTGACGTCGGACATGGATTTCGGGAGGCGGGTTTTTACGCCGGGCGGGAGGGGCGTGGCAAGTGGTGGGAGGCAGGTTTATTTTCCCGAATGTCCAGTTCCTGCTTGAATTCGATTCGGAAAGGCATCTTGGCAAAACCCCTTCCAAATCACCGATGAGCGACTAACCTACCGAAACCGCATGCCTACCCCTACCCCCAAAACCCGATCCCATCTCTGCGAGACCCATGCCGAAGAAGTCGCAGGCGCGATCACGCATGGGGTGGGACTGGTGATCAGCATCGTGGGACTGATCGTGATGTTAAAAGTCTCCGCAGGCGATCCATGGCGCGTAGCGGGTGGCGCGGTCTTTGGCACGACCTTGGTGCTGCTCTATCTTTCCTCGACGCTCTACCACTCCTTCAGCGGACCGAAGATGAAGTCGGTCCTGCAAATCATCGATCACTCCGCGATCTACCTTCTGATCGCCGGCACCTATACGCCCATTTCCCTTGTGACTCTGCACGGCCCTTGGGGCTGGAGTTTGCTGGCCGTGGTGTGGTCCATGGCCATTGGCGGGGTGGTCATCAAATCGGTGATGAGCAAAAACCGCGAGCACTGGATTTCCACCGCGCTCTATCTGGTGATGGGCTGGCTTGTGGTATTCGCCTTGGGCCCCCTCATCCGATCGATGCCCACCGGCGGCCTCGCCCTGCTCGTCGCGGGCGGGCTTTGTTACACCGGCGGAGTGGCGTTTTTCGCCTGGCAAAAGCTGAAATACAACCACGCGATCTGGCACCTCTTCGTGCTCGCGGGAAGCATCTGCCACGGCCTGGCGGTCATTCTTTACGTCCTGTCCTGAGCCGCTTCTCCGGGGTGCCGCGCATTACTAATTTTCTCCCATGAATTCTTCGATGCTGATTCTGCCGTCACTATTTTTATCCGTGATATCAAAAAGCTTCTCGCGGTCCTCTTGACTTAGATTCTTGAGCTCTGGCGCCTTCATAAATTCCTCAGGCTCCAGATGACCTGAACGGTTGGAATCAAGCTCTCTGAATCGATCTTCGGCCTTTTCTTGAGCCTGAAGCCCGCTACAGCAACAAACCAGAATGATCAGGCTGAGTTTGCTAACACGCCCGCTAGTTAATGAGTAATTTTTCATGCATCCCAAGAGATGCACAGGCTTTGAGCCGTGAGTAAAGCCTCGTTTCGGCAAAGCTCAGCGGGCGGGCTTTCCTTTGGCGCGGAGGTTGTTGAGCGGGGTTTCTAGGTATTTCCATGAAGCCAGAGTCATGCCCCAAGTGAGCAGGCCGAAACAGGCGGTGCGGAGGGCAATCTGGGCTGCGGAATCCGCGTAGGGTCCCATCCAGAGGAACGGGAGTGTTTTTCCGAGGATGATGGGGGCGAGATTGTGATAGAGGTAAATTCCGTAGGAAAGCAGGCCGACGCGCTGCAGGAAGGCGGTTTCGAGGAATTTCCCGGCGATATTGCGCCAGCCGATCGAGGCGGTGGCGACGACTCCACACAGTCCGAACGAAAGGATGGTAGAGTAGAGCGGCCCGAAGTCGTTTGGCGGGAGGTTGATACCGAGACGGGGGCCGAGTTCGGCGATCAGGTAGAAACCGCAACCGATGATGCCGAGGATTTTCCACAATCGGCTGGAAAGCGGAAAGCCCCGGTGGATGGCGAGCGCCATGAGACCGCCGATGCCGAAGAAATCAAAGGACGCCCAGCTAACTTTCCCCGGCCAAACGAACGGCGGGCTGAAGAGGTAGTCGAAATGACGGGAAATCGGAGCCATCGCCGCGAAAAGGATCATCGCGACAGGCAGGTAGCGGCGCGGGGTGAGCCAGATGACCACCGGCCAGAACAGGTAAAACTGCTGTTGAATGGCGATCGACCAAAAATGCGAGGTGCCGTGTGGCCACTCACCGATTAGGGCGATGTGGAAATTGGTCAGGTAGAGGAGGTACCAATGAAGGTTTGGCAGGAGCTTCGGAGCCAAGCAGATGAAGGCGATGGCGAGCGCCACGTAATAAGGCACGATGATGCGGAGCCCGCGCCGCCATTGGAAATTTTTCCATGCCTTCCAACGCCAGCTTCCGCCGTCTGCAGAGGACTCCGCACGCTCACGGGTGCGCAGCAGTGAGCCGGTGATAAAGTAGCCGGTGAGGACGAGGAAAAAGTAGAGCCCGATCTCGTAGGGCAGGTTGAAATTCCATGTCGAAGGCGTCCAGTGATCCCAGCAAATGCCCAGCATCGCGAGGGCACGGAGGCCGTCGAGCTGGATGGCGCGGGAGACGGGAGAGCTGGGCATACGTGAGCGAATTGGAACCTGTGCTCTTATTCCGGCACTCCCTGTCCTGTCAATTCCGGCAGAAATATACCCGCCCCCCACTCTACCCTATTTCTTTTTCTTCTTATTCCCTGCGGAAGGGTCGTAGTCCGGATTCGGTGTCGGCATCTGTGCATCGACAGATTTCCTCCACTCATCGAGTTCCTTCTGAAGTGCGCGGGCTTTTTCGGGCTGCGCTTTGACGAGGTTGTTCTTTTCAGAGGGATCATTTTTCAGATCGTAAAGCTCTAGGGAGCCGTCCTCGTAATTCTCGATCAGCTTCATATCGCCATGCCGGACTGCTCCGTAGGGCGCGGTGCGGTGATAGTGCGGGTAGTGCCAGTAGAGGGATTCTCGCTCCAGATCGGCATCCGGATTTTTGAGAAGATTTGTAATGCTAACGCCGTCCTGATGTTCCTCCGGGCGCAGCGGCAGACCCGCGAAATCGAGAATTGTGGGGTAGAAATCCATGCCGATCACAGGGGTTCCACACTTAGAATCAGGCGGAATTTTTCCAGGCCACCTTGCGATCAACGGTTCACGCACCCCGCCTTCATGGGAAAGCGCCTTGAAGTCGCGCAGCCCGCCGGAAGTCCCCTCGTGGTCGCCGCCATTGTCAGCGGTGAGAAAAACCATTGTGTTGTCGGCGATTCCCAGCTCATCGAGTTTCGCCATCAACCGGCCGATGCTGGTATCCAGACTTTCCACCATCCCCGCGCGCGCGGGATGAATGTATTCGTTTTTCGTATTTTTAAAGCCTTCCGCCTTTTTTTGGTATTTCTCCACGAGCTCTTTGGGAGCCATCAGCGGTCCGTGGATGGTGTAATACGAGAAATACAGTAGGAAGGGCTCATCGCGCTGGGTCTTATCGAGAAATGAGAGAGCGGCATCGGTCAGCTTGTCGGTCAGGTAGTCACCCCTCTTGCCGTCATCGAGGTTCGGCATGCCGAAGGGAGAGAAGTATTTCCCCGGCCCCCGTGGCTGCCCCCACTCGCGTCCACCTACATTGATATCGAAGCCGTGATCGGTCGGGTAATGCTTTTCTGCCTCATCACCCTTGGGCATCAGGTGCCATTTCCCGAAAAACGCGGTCGAATACCCCGCCTCTTTGAGCGCTTCCGGCAGGAGGGTGCGCTCGTGGTCGATCTTCATTTTCCAATCGGGAATCTTCAGTTTTGCTTTCGGCTTGTTGTGACCGGCGATCCAATCGGTGAGATGCAGACGGGCAGGAGAGGCTCCGCTGAGAATGGCCGCACGGCTGGGTGAGCAAACCGTGCAGGCGGAATAAGCATCGGTGAAAAGCATACCTTGGGTGGCGAGCTTATCGATGTTTGGCGTCTCATTGAATTTCGCTCCGTAGCAGCCGAAGTCTCCCCACCCAAGGTCATCGACCAAGAGGAAAACCACGTTGGGACGTTCTGTGGCGGCCATCAGGCACTGCGCCATAGCTAGAAAGAGTAGGGTGAGTTTTTTGATCATCGAGGCCGACCATAATGACCGGAGTGGTGGGTTCAATTCGATACGAAGAATCTTTCAAAATAGAAGGAGTCCAGCAGGCACAAAAAAAACGGGCTGCGCTAGAAGCACAACCCGTTTTTGAATTAGAGTGAATCGCCGGCTAAAGCCAGCGCTTCGTTAGATGCCTTTCTTGACGACGTCGTCGAGGAGGTCGATGACGCGGTTGGAGTAGCCCCACTCGTTGTCATACCAGCTGACGAGCTTGAAGAACGTGCTGTTGAGCTCGATGGACGAACCTGCATCGTAGATCGAGGAAGCCGGATCGTGCACGAAGTCGGTGGAGACCACTTCGTCGGTGGTGTAGTTGAGGATACCTTTGAGGTAGGTCTCGGAGGCTTTCTTGAGAGCCGCGTTGATTTCCTTGAGGGAAGTTTCCTTCTCGGTTTTGACGGTGAAGTCGACGCAGGAAACGGTCGGCGTAGGAACGCGGAAGGACATTCCGGTGAGCTTGCCAGCCACTTCTGGGCAGACGAGAGCAACAGCCTTTGCAGCACCAGTGGTGGAAGGGATGATGTTGATCGCTGCGGAACGTCCACCCTTCCAATCCTTCTTGGATGGGCCGTCTACAGTTTTTTGCGTAGCGGTGTAGGCGTGGATGGTGGTCATGAGACCTTCCTTGACGCCGAAACCTTCTTTAAGCAACACGTGCACAAGCGGAGCAAGGCAGTTGGTGGTGCAGGAAGCGTTGGAGATAAGGTGATGGTTGGCTGGATCGTAGTCGCCGTCGTTTACGCCTTGCACGAAGGTGTGGACGCCGTCGCCTTTACCAGGAGCGGAGATGATGACTTTCTTCGCGCCGGCAGTGATGTGGCCTTGGGCGAGTTTGTCTTCGACGAAAAGGCCGGTGGACTCGATGACGATATCGACGCCGAGCTCTTTCCATGGGAGGCCTTCTGGAGTGCGTGCGGAGACGACTTTGATCTCGTGGCCGTTGACGACGATGACGTCATCTTCTTCGAGCTCAGGAGAGGATTTCTTGGAGGAGACTTCACCGGCGAACTTGCCTTGGGTGGAGTCATACTTGAGGAGGTAAGCGAGGTTGTCGGCTGGGACAAGGTCACCGACTGCGGCGACCTTGAATGTGGTGCCGAGGTGGCCTTGCTCGACGAGTGCGCGGAAGACAAGGCGTCCGATGCGGCCGAATCCGTTGATGGCGATGGTGGTCATATGTTTGCTTGGTGAGAAAGTCCGGGGACTGTTTAGTTGCTGATGACCCGGGCATTTCCCGGGAAAGCGGCGGGATTGTGCATGGAACGCAATAGGCGTCAACCCCGCTCTAGCGATCCGCGCACTCGGCTAAATTCACAGAATTACGAAGAAAAAATAACTTTATAAGCACCGGTTTCCACGATCAATCGGGAGCGCAAACCAAGAGCTTGCAAGTGTGCCTCGTAGGGCAACTGACGGTTCGCGACGATGTGAAGAGTGCCGCCTCGTTTCAGTGCCGCAGCGGCAGTGGTGAGAAAAGCCTTTCCGAGATCCACGTCTTTCGACTGCGCGGTGTGGAAAGGTGGGTTAGTGATGATGTGGTCGTATTTCTCCGGAAGCCCGGTGGTGACGTCGTGCCAATGGAAAGCTGCGTTTCCGGATACATTTTTCCGAGCGCAGGCGAGAGCGCGGGAGTCGGCTTCGAAAAGATCGATGCGTTCGATGCGTGGTGATTTTTCTAACGCGATTTTACTGAGGTATCCCCAACCTGCACCGAGATCGGCAACACGACCGCGAAGCGATGGCGGCAGATGTGCGGCGAGGAGTTCCGAACCGGGATCGATGTGGTTCGCGCTAAAAACTCCCGACTGTGTGACGAACTCGGTGTCGGGGATTGGGTGAAATCCTTCGAGGCTGCGCCATTCATCTAACACTTCAGCATCCCATGCAGTTTCGTTGGAGACAGCGAAGGCGCGGCACTTGTTTTTCGAAACGGAAAACAAGAGAGGACTCGCCTTCGAGAGCTCCTTTTCAAATCGAGAAGCACCCGCGGTGTTAGAGAGGGCGGCGATCAGCACACCACCGGGCACCAGCATGTCGTGGGCGCGGGCGAATCCGGCGAGAATTTCGTCTTTGGATTTCCCCGGGAGAAAAAGGATGGTGGAGAACATGCCCGAGGGTTCGTCGCTAACCGCCATGCCGGCGGCTTCGCATTTTTCCGCCAAAGGCTTGAGCGGCTGCCATGCGGTCAGCGGGGGAAGATCGGGATGAGGCTCGGCGCCAAGGAAAAGGATTTCACCCGTAGGTGGGCGGTGCTCCTGCAAGGCGAGGACAAGGGTTTCGAGGGCGGGGCTCATTTCAATAACTTCACCAGTTCCGCCTCGATGATTTTCTCGCATTCGATGATTTGCTGGAGGCGGCGGCTCTTCGCCTCCTCCGCGAGCTGCTCCAGAGCATCGATGTCGTAGAGATAGACCTCTTCGATTTCACCGACGTTGTGATCGATGTCGCGCGGGACGGCGATGTCGATGAGGAACAGGGGTCGGAACTTGCGCGCACGGCGGACGGATTCGATTTCCTCCGCGTGGATGATCGTGTGCGGCGCTCCGGTGGATGAAATGACCACGTCCACATCTTTGAGCACCGGCAGCCAATCATCGAAACGCACGGCACGGCCGTTCATTTCCGCAGCGAGCTCGACCGCTCGATCGTGGGTGCGGTTGGCGACGATGACTGATTTCGCCCCGCGCGAAACCAGCGCCTGGGCGGTGAGCCGACTCATCTCGCCCGCCCCGAGCACCATCACCTCGCTGTTCTTCAAGTGGCCGAAAATTTTCTCCGCCAACTCCACCGCGACGTTGCCGATGGAGGTGGACCCCTCTTGGATCGAGGTCTGGGTGCGGACTTTTTTCCCGACGCTGAACGCTTTTTGGAAGAGCTTGTTCAGCATCCCTCCGGTCGCGCCAGCGGCGTGGGCAGCACCATAGGCCTGCTTCACTTGGCCGAAGATTTCGGTCTCACCTAACAGCATGGAATCGAGCCCACTGACGACCTTGCAGAGATGGCGCGCGGCCGCAGCCTTCTCATGGCGGTAAAACGGTTCCTCATGGCCGTGGACTTTTTCCGCAAGGCAATGCTCCAGCCGCGCCATCGCTGCGGGCGCACTTTCGGCGGCGAGGTAAAACTCCGTCCGATTGCATGTGGAAACGACAACCCCCTCTGGCACTCCCACCATTTCCAAGAGATTCAGCGATGCCTCACCAAGCTTGGTATTTCCCACAGCGAACCGCTCCCTCACCTCGACGGGTGCGGTTTTGTGATTCAATCCCAGACAGACGAGTTCCATCAGACAAAAGCGAAAACTCCGAGGGAGAGGACGAAAATGAACACCGCACCGAGCGCAAACCTGCGACCGGTCAGTCCCCGGATTTGTTTCACCAACATGAGTGAGAGATAAGAGATCCAGACTGCCGTGGCAGCGATCAGGTGTCCCCATGCGCCCTCACCGTGCGGCATCAGAAATCCGGCGACCACCCCGATCGTCAGCAGAAACATTCCCAGCCACATGAGGCGCTCTAGGGAAACGAGAAGTTCGCGCACAGGCGGGAGGTTTCTGAAAAGCCCGCCCTTCAGATGGTGCTCCTTGAGCAAGTGGTCGAGCACCAAGAACATCACCCCGGCCACAGCGGCGAGCGCCAGCGCCCCGTAGGCGAGCACCGACATGGCGGAATGCGTTTCACCCCAGAAAGTCGTGGCCATTACACGATCCGGAGAGGGATCCAACCTACCTGGCAAAAGCGCAAAGCCTTGGAAAAGTGCGACCAACGGCGCGGTGAAAACCCCGAGCAACGAGATCCGGTAAACCGGCCCCACCAGCAGGAAAAACAAAGTCAGCGACCACGCAAGGAAGACCGCAATCTCGGCAATACTGCGCAGTGGGCAGGCGCCTCTCATTTCCCCACGAATCCCCAGATAACCGAGCTGGCAGAGGAAAACGCCAATCATCCACCACACCGTCCAAGGGCTGCGGCGTCCATGGCGCAGCATCGCGACCCCACCGGCAGTTGCCATGAGGGCGAGAAATGTTGCAACGATCAGAAACCAGCGATCCACGGCCCCTCAATCGCCCTTCTGCGGACATCATGCAAGACCTTACAGGCGCCGAGCGGGGTTCTATTCCAGATCAAAAACGAGGCGGAAGCCTTGGTTGGGCAGCGAGGCGGTGCGGAACATCCGTCCCATATCCAGCAGATTGTAGAAACTGCAACTCCCCGCAGAGCACCACCAAGAGCCGCCGCGCCCGCAGATTTTCCGTTCCATATCCTTCGCATCCATCCACGCCGGGTGACCCTCGCAATACTCGAAGACATTGCCGATCACATCATGCAGTCCCCATGCGTTTGGCGGAAAACTACGCACCGGAGCGGTCAGCACGAAGCCGTCCTCGCGGGTATTTTTGCGATGGGTTGCACCATTCCAGATGTTCGCGTGCTTTGTCCCGATCTCATCGCCCCAAGGGTAAGGCGTCTTCGCCCCGGCGCGTGCGGCGATTTCCCATTCCTCAAAATTCGGCAAACGCCCTCCCGCCCATTCGCAATACGCCCGAGCGTCCTCCCCGGAAATCTGGGTCACCGGATGATCCGGCAAATCCGCCGCCGCCTGCCCATCCTTACCAAAGGGATGCCGCCAATTTGCGCCCTCCATTTTTTCCCACTCCCATTCCGCATTGCCCTCCCCGCCGACAAGGCTCCAGCCATTGCGCTCGGCATGGGTGACATAACCCGTCGCCTCCACGAAGGCCGCGAACTGCGCATTTGTTGTCTCCGTATCGGCGATGCGGAAGCCGGGCGTCTCGAAAACGTGCGGCTTGTTCAGCGGATGATACGCCGAGCCGAGTTCATATTTCCCCGCAGGGACCGTGACGAGCTTGTGCCCGTGCGGTCCGTCCACCGCCTCGCCCGGGCAGATCGTCGCAAAACCGAGGAAAATGATGGCAAAACCTTTCATGGAATCAGCTCAATGTTCGGAAATCCATTTCTCCGCCGCTGCCCGCACCCCATCGCGCAATGGCCGGGAATAAGGGATTGCCACTTCCACGTATTTGTAATGTCGGATTCCGGAAATCGGATCGGTCTGGATGTATGGGTCATCTTTGGCGATGCCATTCTCCTCCGCCTGCTTGCGTAAACCTTCCACGTAAGCTTTTTCAAAATCCGTGGCCAGATACGGTCCGTATTTCTGCTCCCGCATCAGCATCGCGATGAGCATCACGAGATCTCGCTGAGCGATGCGCGAGCGGTTCAGTTTGCTGCGGCGTTCGGAAACGGTCTCCGGCTCATGCTCGTCGTATTCCTGCCCCATGATCCCCGCATACCATCCGGAAACTTCCGGTGGATCGCCGCCCTCCTTCGCTTCATTGATCGCAACGACCAACCTTTCCTCAAGTGCCAACAACTCGGGAAGAGCTTCGGTCGCACTGGTTCGCTTGATAATTTCGAAAAGGAACGAATTCAGCGACTTCGGATCCGCGCCGTAGCAATCCCCCATCTCAAGCTCCTCCTTCTCCGCATTCGGATCCGGCTTGGGTGCCACCGGCTCCCTCGTCAGGTCGATTTCTCGGAGACGTTTACGCACCGCAGCAACAAGCCCCTCGCGCTGCGATCTGATGAGGGAGAGGTTGTCATCGGAAAAATACGCCCCGGCGTAGTCTTGGATTTGAAACGCCTTGAACGGCACATCCGGGGTTGTCATCAATACATCGCAAACCTGCGAGTAGGAACCTGGTGCCGCGATGAGCTTGTCGAGAAGCTCGGTTCCCGTCTCGGCAAAGGCGGGCTGCAGGGCGATCAGGATGGCAGCGGTGAATGGCAGGTAGCTCTTCATGATGTTGTCGGATATTCCAATCCCAATCCTGCCCTCATTCCGGCGATCCGGAAGTAAATTTACGGTAAATTGAGAGACTTGAACAATCCCGGTGACGATGCGGAATTTGAATAATGAAGGCAGGAAATTAGGAAAACGTCAGACAACAAAAACTCACATCATCCAGTTCCAGTTCCACCGTCTTTTTCCTGCCTTCCAGCTTTCCTGCCTTCCTCATTCCATCCCTCTTCAAGGAGCCTCCGCAAAGGTCCTCGCGTTCTCCCTGCGCTGCACCTCGGCACTCTTCCATGGATCCACGCCTTTCTGCGTGAACACCGCGATACCAATCACCCCGACATTGCGCGTGTCGCCATGGCGGAGGTTCGCATAAGAATTCGAGACGCTGGAGAATTCGAACGCCGCAACCTTGCTGTAGCTGGTGCGGAATCCCTCGATCTCTAAGGACTTCCCGGGAGCGACGATGTAGCCGCGTTTTGAAAATGTGGCGGTCTTCCCATCCTGCACATCCAGGCCATCGACGCTCGCCACAATCTCCAGATCGCTCTTGCTGCGGTTTTTTACCACGATCGAATACGAGTTGCCCTTGCTACCTGCGACAAGACGCCTGCCCCATCCGTTTTCCTTGTAGGCCGGCAGATAGCCGAATCCTCCGCCCTTGATCCCCCACTCCACCAAGCCGCCCGCTGCCGTTTGCATCGCTCCCACTTTTTGCGGCCTGTTGCTCATCGCCTCGATACCCTCGCGATCGTTGTAGAAAATCGCGTCGGTCCCTTTCGGCTTCGAGGAACTGCGGGTGAAGGAAACGTTGCGGAGCTTCGATTCCTTTTCATCGCCCCACCCGGTGGCAAGACCCGGGCGATCCTCCTCGACTCTCGACTTTCGGCTATCTCGTGCCGCCCCCTCGGCGGTGGCCGAAGGATGCGG
This sequence comes from Luteolibacter sp., assembly GCA_039978775.1. Lineage (GTDB taxonomy): Bacteria > Verrucomicrobiota > Verrucomicrobiia > Verrucomicrobiales > Akkermansiaceae > Luteolibacter. The sequence goes on from JBDWAR010000018.1 coordinate 34,794, forward strand.
CGGAGAATTCCTATACCCACCCTGCTCCGCACAGGAACTGATGAATAAGATCGAAACGAGCACAGCTCCCAACAGCAGAATGACTTTCGGTTTCATGATGCTAGAAAAACAGCATTTAGAAACGCTTCCGTCAATTTCTACTTGCAGTTTTTCCAGCATTTGGCAGATTGATGTCGTGAAACGCTTTGAAAACGGCCAACTGACGCGCCGCGAACGTCAGGTGATGGATATCCTTTTCCGCAAAGGAAACTGCACCGCAGAGGAAGTGCTCTCGGAGCTGCCGGATCCACCGAGTTATTCCGCCGTGCGCGCCCTACTATCCACATTGGAGCAGAAGGAACTCGTCACCCACGCCAAGCAATCCCGCCGCTACGTCTACTCTCCGACGGTCCCGGAAAAACGCGCCAAGCGCAGCGCCCTCAAGCAACTCATGGCGACCTTCTTCGATGGTAGTCCGGAGAAACTCGTCGCTTCCCTGCTCGATCCCGGCGATCAAAAATTGTCCACAGACGAGATTGCCCGCATCAGGAAACTGATCGACGGAGACGGCACAAAGTGAAACCCAGAGAAAGCCCATGATCGCCATCCTGACATTCTCCATCATCGCCGCAGCACTCGTGCTGCTCGCCGGGCGTAAGGATATCGCACGCGATCCACGCCTCACATTGCTGCTGCTCATCCTGCTCGCCATCCTGCCCACCATGGCCGCGCTGATGCCGAAGATCGAGCTGCTGCCTGCATCGTCCCCAACCCTCGGGCACGACGCATTTCCATGGACAACCATCGCCATCTGGGCAGCAGGGATTGTTTATCACCTCGGCAGGCTGTATCTCGCCGGAATTTTCATCGCCAAGTGGCGGAAAGGCTCGGCCTACATCGACACCATCGGCAAAGTATCCGTCCGCGCGCTCACCGGCCTGCGCAGCCCAGTCGCTGCTGGAGTCATCCGGAAAACGGTGTTCGTGCCTTCCGGGTGGGGCGACCTTCCAGAGGAGCACCGGAAGATCGCCCTCGCCCACGAATTGACTCACCACCGCAGGCACGATCCCCTCTGGCGTCTCTGCGTCGAACTCGTGCGGGCAGTGCACTGGTGGAACCCGCTCGTCCACTGGATGGCGCGCCGATACATCATGCAATCCGAGTGCGCCTGTGACGAATCCGTCATCCGCCAGGGCACCGATGCCAAAGCCTACGCCAACGTCCTCTGCGATTTCGCTGAAAATCACCCCCCTAACTCCTTCGCCCTCGCCATGGCAGAAACCTCGTCCCTGCAAAAACGCGTAGGCCGTATCCTCGCCAAGAAAAACAAATCCGGCGTCCTGCTTCTCGCATTCTTCGCCATGCTTGGCATCAGCGCCGCGTGCGCCCTTTCCATGCTCGAACGCGAGCCTTCGGTCTCACCGGCAGAAGTGAAACTCCGCCTCACCGCGAATCCATTTCCGGGGGAGCGCTAAAACTTGGACGCCAGGGCTCTGGACTGCTGGGAAATCAGAGCTCCACCCGCTTCAACCACTTTTCCCGGCGGAACCACGTCTCCTGCCGCTTCGCATACTGACGTGTCGCGAAAACGATCAACTCTTCGCATTCCTCCCGCGAAATCTCCCCTGCAAGCAACCGCCGGATCTCTTTGACCCCGATGGCTTTCTCCCATGTCCCGGAAATTCCATCCAGCTTTGCGACCTCGCCGATGGCCCCCTCGTCAAGCATCTGCCGCGTCCGTATGCCGATGCGGCGATGCAATTCCTCGCGCTCACGGATGAGCCAGACGCCGTTCAGAGATGCCTCAAGGCTCCGCGTTTTTTCCTCCCAGCTATCTCGCAGTTCGGAAGCCTTTTCACCGGTCAGTAGGCAGATCTCCAGCGCCCGTGAAACATACCGGGGATTGCAGCGATCCACCTGCGCGGCCTCCACCGGATCGAGTTTTTCCAACTCCGCCAACAAATCCTCCAACGGCCTTTTTTCCATCTCTTCCCGCAGCGCCTTGTCACCTTTCGGCAGTGGCGATGCGCCGTGCGTAAGAAATTTCAGATACAACCCCGAGCCACCTACTACGATCGCCGTTTTTCCACGGGATGTGATCCCGGAAATCACCTCGCCCGCCATCTCGGCATAACGCCCGGCGTTGCAGTCCTCACCCGGCTCCAACACTCCGAAAAGATGGTGCGGGGCTGCGGCCTTTTCCTCCTCCGAAGGCGCGGCGCTGATTGTCTCGATGCCACGGAAAAGTTGGTAGGCGTCTCCGTTGACGATTTCGCCAGCGAGCTCACGTGCAAGCGCCAAGGCATGCGAAGTCTTGCCGACCGCTGTCGCGCCGCAGACATAGATTGCACCCGGATTTACCATATCTGAAAGCAATGCCCACGCAGGGCGGGGAGTTCAACGATAATCAAGGTTTGACCGTTTTCCATGCCAGGATCACCGCCCCGGCCACGATCAGCCCACCGCCGAGCAACTGCTGGATGTCCACCTTTTCCTTCAAAAAAAACGCAGCCAGCAGGATGACGAACACGACGCTGAGCTTGTCCACCGGAGCCACCTGCGAGGCCTGTCCGACTTTGAGAGCTTGGAAATAGCACAACCAGGAAAGGCCAGTCGCCAGGCCTGAGAGCACGAGGAACATCCAGGTATTTCCGGAAAAGCAAGAGACTTGCGCAGGCTTGCCGACCGCAAAAGCAATGCCCCAGACGAGAAACAACACCACCGAGGCGCGCACTGCCGTGGCGAGATTTGCATCGACTCCCGCGACTCCGGCCTTCGCCAGCACGGCGGTCGCGCCTGCGAAAAATGCGGAGAGCAGCGACCAGTGGAGCCAGTTCACGAAGCGGTGAGTTTAGATTTCACCCTTGGCGTCCTTTTCAAGCTGGATGCGGTCGTCCAAGTTGCGCGCCTTGACCCGGTGATTGCGCTTGTGCCAGCGCTCGGTGGCCATCTGGCGCTTCTTGGCGCGTTTCTGCAGGGCGGCGATCTCCTCATCGAGGTTGAGGAAAGATTCGTAGCGTGCGGGATCGAGCTTACCGCTCTCCACCGCCTCGCGGATCGCACAGCCCTTGTCGGTGCCGTGACTGCAATCGGCGAACTTGCACTGCGCGGCGAGCTCCGCCACATCCTCGAAACTGGCGCGCAGGATGTTCTCATCCATCCACATCTGGATCTCGCGCATCCCCGGATTGTCGATGAGCATGCCTCCGCTATCGAGCGGAACGAGCTCGCGGCAGGTGGTGGTGTGACGACCCTTGCCGGTGGTTTCGTTGACTTCGCTGGTCCACTGCCACTCGTCTCCGTAAAGCTGGTTGACGAGGGTGGATTTCCCCACTCCGCTGGAACCTACGATACACATCGTAATTCCCTTGGCGAGGTGCGAACGGATCGCCTTAAGACCCTCCCCTTTGAGGGCGGAGGTGATGTGAACCGTGGCATCCGGAGATAGGGCGGAGATTTCGGAGGCGGCGGTCTTCAGTTCCTCCTTGGTGAAAAGGTCGGATTTATTCAGCAGCACCACGGCCTTTGCACCGCTGCGGTTGATGAGCGTGAAATACCGCTCCATGCGGCGGAGGTTAAAATCCGGACCCGCATCGGTGACGACCGTAACCACGTCGATGTTCGCGCCGATGACCTGCGCCTGGCTGCTGTTTCCCGGCATCTTGCGGGAAAACACCGTGCGCCTCGGCAGCTGTGCCCGGATCACGCTCGGCGTGTTTTCATCGCCCTCCTCGATCGCCACCCAGTCGCCGACAGCCGGCAGATCGGAATCGATCGCGGCAGCGTTCCACAGCCGGCCGCAGAGGATGCAATCGATTTCATCCCCACCTTCCAGCAAGGCGGAGAAATTGATGGAAGTCTCGCGGATCAGGCGTGCGGGGACGAGGCCTTTCCCGGCGTGCGGGGCAAAGGCTGCTTCGAGTTCCGGTGTCCAACCGAGTTCCTTGAGGGTCATGCGTGATGGGAATGTAGCCCCACTATCCGCCCGAATCGAGAATTTCCCGCACAAGCTATTTCAGGCACGGCAGATTCAGCAACGCTCAGACAATCAGCACACGAGGAACTCTCATTTGGATCACTTGGAATCCTTCACCTCGAAGTCGAAGACGACGATTTTATCTAGGCATGGGACAACGACGTCTTTCACATCCTCGTGGATCGGGTGCGGCAGATACGCATCGCGGCTCTCCGCACTATCGAAGGTCATGATGAAACCGTGGGTGAAACCCTCGTTGAGTCCCTCATCGCTCTGGTAAGGTCCGTGCTCGAAGCTCAGGAGCCCGTCGATCTTGCCAACCATTGCTGCCATCGCTGAAAAACATTCACCGATCTGTGTTTCGGTGACCTCTGGGTGGAATTTGAATACGCCGAAGTGTCTTATCATAGTCGCTGGATGATACGTGCGCCAAAACGCCAAACAAGCACCCCATACCCACAAAGAACTATCGAAAATCCACATTTCGGAGCGGTGAGATGTGCATTTTCGCCCAAAGCGATCAGCAGGCGCCTCTCCACCCCCAGCAGGTGGACGCGAAAAGGGCGGAGCATTTCTGCCCCGCCCTTCGATTTAATTTTAAGGATTCGCTACGGTCGTTTTCCGGAATTGAAGCGGAATCGGCAGACGCTCAGAGGTTTCTGCCGATGCCGCACCAGAGTGGAAATATCACGTCGCGCATCCCGATGTTACAGCCGCAACTGCCAGAGCCCTTCACTGTCACGATCGCGCCAGGCGGGCCTGCGGGAGATCGGATCTTGCAGTGTCCTGATGGCTTTCCGCCCACCGGCAAAGAGGAACGAATCGCAATCGATGACAACCACATCGAGACCCATGTAATAGGTGTCGTGGAGGGTGGTCACGGATTCCGCTCCGAATACTGCTGCGAGGTGCTCTTGCAGCAGTAGCGCTTCTTTTTGCCCGAGGAAAAGGAATGCCGGAGACTCTCCGTGATTACTTTTCGAGCGAATTAGACCGGATACAGCCTCGACATCCCATGTGTCTGAAAGAATCAGATCAGGGGTGACGGTTGCCACGTCCGGCAATGGTCCATGTTGTTGTGTGATGTTCATTTTTGTTTCGAGCAGCTTGTTCGATTAGAATACTCATGTTTCCTTAAGCACCCGGCGTGCCAGCAGATGAACTGGCCCTTCCGGTTGCATGAGGCGGATTACTACACGGGGCACCCCATAAGTTTTTCACGAACTGCCGGATTACCTCCCAGCAGCAGTCATACCGCCACCCTCGTCATGTGTCAGTTGTGTGACAGGGAAAGAAATCCCTAACAACGATCGTTAATCGCATCCTCAAAAGTGGGGATGGCATTCTAACTTTTCAAAGGGCAAACTCCCCTCCCCTCCCCTCCCCGCTCCCTTAGGGCCAACCCAATTTTCTTACCTAAAAACCTATGTTAGTTCCCTGCCCGCATTGCAGCACAGACCTTGACGCCTCACCGGATCACTACGGACAAACCGTGCAGTGCCCCGCATGCGGCGGCCGCCTCCAGATTCCCGGCGCCGCGGAGGAACCGACCAAAACCGATCCCTCCGGCACCGCACGTCCGCAGAGAACCGGCTGGGAAGAAACCGATCACGCCAACGTCGATTTCTGGAAAAGTCTCCTCATCGGTGGTGCCATCACTGTCGTCTTCCTCGGCGCACTCTTTCCCTTCCGCAACAGCTTCGGAGCCATTTTCATCGACCGCGGATGGGTCAACTGGGCGGAAACCTTCCTCTTCATCTGGGGCATGACCATCCTCTTCATGAAGCTGAAGAAGAACCAGCATCAGGAGCGCGCCACTTTGTTGGAACTCTTCCCCGCCCGTATCGGCGCAGAGATCCACCGCGAGAACGTCGGTGAATTCATCGACAACATCTACAAAACCCCGCTCACGCTGCGCGACAGCCTTTTCGTAAACCGCATCCGCAAAGCCCTCGAACTCTTTGAAAAACGCGGGGACAACGGCGAGGTCGCGGCATTCCTTTCCACCCAATCCGACATCGATGCAAACCGCTCCACAGGCTCCTACTCGCTCCTGAAAGTTTTCCTCTGGGCCATCCCCATCCTCGGCTTCATCGGCACGGTCATGGGGCTATCCACTGCCGTCGGCTCGCTCGCCATGGGCGACAACGCCGACCCGGAAGCGCTGAAACAATCCATCAACAGCCTCACCGGTGGCCTCGGCGTTGCCTTCGACACCACCTTGCTCGGCCTCATCCTCTCGATGCTGATGAGTTTCCCGATGGCTGCCGTGCAGAAAAAGGAAGACGAGACCCTCACCCTCATCGACGCATTCACTACCGAGAAACTCCTACCAAAGCTCAACGACAGCCGCAACCCGGTCTCCGATAGCTTACTGGAGCAGGCCGACAGTATCCCACAACTCGTCGCCTCCCTCGCCCGCGCCCACGAGACCTTCCTCGTGAACCTCAATGAATCCACCCGCCAGCTCAAGGAAAGCGGCAAGGCCATGGAGGACCGCCTCAACAAGCACCAAGAGGTTGTCCAGACGAACTTCACCACCGCCATCGAGAAGCTCTCCGATACCAGCGGTGAGGTCTTCATCCGCTCCCATACCGAGCTGACCAAGACCTTCGACAAAATCGCCAACGGCATCGACCTCATCAACCACGCCCTGCGTGATCTCGGCCAAAACAAGATCCCAGACACGGCGAAAAGGAAGAAAGGTTTCTTCGGCAGGTAACCGCTTTCCCGACCCATGCCCAAGCGCAGAGACAGCAGCGGCGAAGGGGTTTCCCTCTTCCCTTTCATGAGCATCCTGGCATGCCTCATCGGCATCCTCACGCTCATGATCAGCGTCACCATGCAGCTCAAGCAGATGGACAACCAAGGGCGCACCGAGGAGGAAAAAGCGCGCGCCATCGAGAACCGTGACCTAAAAAAAGAAGCCGAGAAACTCGAAGCCGAACTCGCCGAAGCGGAGAAAAAACTCGAACGCGAAAAGGCCACAGTCTCACAGCTCGCCAAGCTTGAGGAGCGCCGCATCGTGCTCGAACAACAAATCGAGGAAGATGCCAAGAAGGATCCCGATCAAACCGATGCCGAACTCCAGAAACTCATCGAACTACTGAAAAAGGAAACCGTCGCCCTCCAGCGCGAACGCCCTCCCCTGTCCAAACGCCTCGAAGAACTCAAGGCCGAGCTCGCCGCCCGCAAGAACCCGCCGAAGTCCGTGGAATCCGTCGTCATCCGCCCCGGCGGCACCGGACTCAGCGCCTCCGCCTCGCTATTTTTCGTCGAGTGCAATTCCACCGGCATCGTCATTCGCTCCGGGCCCGGCGCGCCGATCACGGTCTCTACCGCATCCATCAACGACAGCGAAGCCTACGGGCAGTTCCTTGAGCGGGTGAAGCGCTCCCGCGATTCCATGGTGCTCTTCCTCGTTCGCAGATCCGGCAACGACGCCTACCGCTGGGCCGCCGGCATCGCCGACTCCAAATACGAGGTCGCCAACGGCAAACTGCCCATCCCCAATGACGGCGAGATCGACCTTTCGCTTTTCGAGAAATAACACCCGTGGCACGCAGAAAAAAATCAGACTCAGAAGGGATCAACCTCGATTCCCTCATGGACGCGCTCACCAACGTGGTGGCCGTGCTGATCCTTGTCCTCATCCTCGTGCAGGCAGATGTCACCCAGAAGGTGCAGAAATTCCTCGAAGACCTCCTCCCCGCCACACCCGAGGAAGTGATCGCCTCCCAAGAACGTGTCGAAGAATTGAAGGAGAAGAACAAGCGCATCGAAGAGATGATGAAGGAGGACGCCCCGAGCCCCGAAGAAATCGAGGAGGAAACCCGCCGCCTTGCCCTACTCGAAAAATCCACCCGCGAGAGCCGCGCCAAGCTCGCCGAGCTCGACAAGCTCCGTGACCTCGAAAAGAAAGCCCGCGAAGAACGCGATGCAGAGAGCGCGGAGACTGTCGCCGTCCAGGATGAGATCGCGAAACTCGAAGCTCTGCTCGACGAGACACCTGCTCCGAAACCGGACACCCCCACGGTCGTCAACATCCCCAACAGCCGTCCCATTCCGAACGACGCGAAGATCTACCACGCGATGGTGCTGCGCGGCCGTGTCCACATCATCGATCCTTACACGCCCCTCGAGTTGTTCGAAGAGGAGTTCAAAAAGAACCGCAGCGATTGGCTGATCGAACGCATCAGCCAAAAGGGCGCGGACAAATACATCTACGATGGCGTAAAGATCGCCAAGCACTTCGAAAACTTCGATTGGAAGAACTCGCGCGGCCAAAGGATCGAGATCCGCACGAACCCGACATCGAACCGCATCCAACTCGTCATCACTCCGGATCTGGAAAAAGGCGGCACCCCCACCGGAGAACTCGCCACCCCGGGCAGCGGCTATTCAAAGGCCGCCGTCGTCATTTCTAGGGATTTCAAAGGTATTCTCCTGTTCCGCGTCAGCCCCGATTCCTTTGACACCTACCTCGAAGCCCGCACCCTCGCCGACAAGGCAAACATCCCCGCCGGTTGGGAAATTAACGGGGCGCCGTTCTACTCGGTCACCATCGATGACATCGAAGTAAAACGCCTTGAAGAGCCGGAACCCCGCCCGGACAACACGCCACGCCCGCCCGGCCCGCCTCCGGTGAAGCCGAAGCTGGACTGAGTCTCCCGGTCACCACAGGCCCTTGAAGACATCGCGCACCAGCTTCGGCTCGCCAAGTGCGGAATACATTCCCATGCCAGACCAACCGTTGCTGCGCTGGTTTCCTGTATAGGTCTTGCGGGAACGATAATCCATTAGCAGCCAATAGGTGTAGCCGGAAAGCGGAGGCATGTGTTGCTTGAGAACATCATACTGCCTTTGTAGTAGATCCGCCTGCCAGTCCTCGGTGCCTTTCCTTAACTTGTCGCCACGTTTGCCGAGCTTCGCCCAGCCCCCGTTCTCCAGAATAATAAGCGGCTTGCCAGGATTTCTTGCCGCCACCTTGCGCATATCAGGATCCAGCTCCTCGAAGGGATCCATCGCCCCGCGATATTCGTTGAATCCCACTGCATCGGCGTGCTCAAAGTGCGGTTCACCTTGGGTCGGGTGCCACGCCGCCCAGGTCACCGGACGCTGTTGCCAATCGTGCCCGTCCACCAGTTCGTGGCCCAACTTCACGAACTCCTCATACTCCGAACAAAACTGATGGGACTCGTTGTGAAGCCCCCACATCACCACCGAGGGATGATTCATCAGATCCCACAAGGCACATCGGGCGAGCGACTGGAAGATCGATTGCGGGTCTTCCGTCTGGGCGCCCATGGATTTCTCTTTGTACCAGAACCCCCCCCACTCCGCGCAAAGCATCATTCCTTGCCGATCGGCTAGCTGATAGGTCCACGGATGGCGCTCGCCCACATGCAGGCGGATGAAATTCGCATCGGCATCCTTTGCCAACTTGAACATGGCTTCGTGATCCTGCCGGGTCAGCGCGTTGCCGTGCTCATGATGCTCCTCATAAAATGCCACGCCTTTCAGAAACACGTTCTTCCCATTTAGCGTGAATGTATTTCCCTCGGTGCGGAACTCGCGGATTCCGAAATCGGAGCGCAGTTGATCCTGGGTCTCACCATCCAGCTTGAGCGTCGTCTTGAGGTTATGAACCACCGGAGTCTCCGGGGACCACTGCGCCGCTTCCGGATTTAAAGGCGCGCTAAAGCGAATCACTGCGTTTCCACCGGCCTGCAATTGGAACGGCTTGGCAGCCGAAGCGCTGATCGCGTCCGAGCCAATTTCAACTTCACCCTGCACCGGCACATCACCGTGATTGCTGATGCAGACCGCCGCCTCCAAACGCCCGCCGGACGTGCGAATTTGGGTCTTGGCGATCGAAACCGGGTGCTCCGTCAGTAGCGACACCGAACGCGGAATGCCTCCGTATGGCCAGTTGTCGGGTGCCTTGGGATGCCGGGTGTGTACATACTCAATTTGTTGGAATCCCTTACCATCCGGCTTCACGGTAAAATTCGGCAAGCGGATAATCTGCACCGCGAGTTGATTGCTTCCGCTCTTCAAGGCCGCAGTCACATCGATGGAAAATGGCTGCCCCTCACCCTCGTGCCGCGCGAGCAATGTGCCGTTTAGATAGACTCTCACCCGATGGGGTATGCCGAGAAATTCGAGACGATGGCGTTTGCCTGCGATCGGCTCAAAATCGAAATCCCGCTGATACCAAACGGCTCCGTCGTACATCGGCGGATTTTTTTCACTACGATCCGTCCAGTCCCAGAAACGCCCGCCCGGCATCATATCCCAGCAGTGAGGAACCGTCACTTCCGTCCATGCGGCATCGGAAACCCTCCCGAGATTTTCCGGATCGAAACGGAACGCCCACGCCCCATCCAATGATAGCCTCTGCCGGTAAGGATTTTCCAATCGATCTTCAAAATCGGGTCGCATTTCACCGTAATGAAAGACCACGGGAAAGCCATCGACCTTCTCCGTGCGAATATCCATCGCGTGGGCAAAGTCCGGGGTATCGGCGAAATCATCGGCGAAAGCGATGAGCGGAAGCAAAAATAGAAGCAAGGAGCGCACGACTAAAGATTGGGTGATTTTGGAATTCAGCAAAAAGTTCGGAACCACGGCTCAACGCGCCTCCAGCATATCATTCAGCTTCGCAACAATCTCCGGATGTTCCTTTGAAACTTCGTTTTTCTCCAAAGGGTCGGCTTTCAGATCGTAGAGGACGGCTGTCTCTGGCACTCCGGAAAATGGTCGATCAGGCCTAGCCGCACGTGGGACGATGAGTTTCCACCAACCATTAATAACAACGTCTGCGATCAGGCTTTTCGATGGGTCGGTGAGATCGGCGATGTCGTGGGTGTAGGCCTCCACGAAAACCGTGTCGCGTGCCTTCATCGCATCGCGGTCGAGTAGGTTCAGGCCGGGAAGATCACCGGGGTTTTTCGCGCCGGTAATTTTCAAAAGAGTCGTCGGAAAGTCGATGATATGGGCGAGCGTTTCATCATCACGCTGCGCTTCCACAGTCCCAGGCCAACGGACGAACATCGGGGTACGGATGCCGTTTTCATATGGCGAAAGCTTCGCGCGTTCGCCATTATCACCGTATTCTCCATCCCAGCCATTGTCAGCGAGGTAGAGGATCACGGTGTTCTCCTTCAGCCCGCTTTTCTCAAGATATCCGTCCAGCTCGCCGCAGGTATTATCGAACCACTCGACCATCGCGTAATATTTCTCAGCAGCGGGTGTCGGCCCTTTGCCTTTGTATTTGGCAAAAATCTCTGCAGGAGGATTGTGGGGGGTGTGAGGCAGTAAAGGCGCATACCAAATGAAAAACGGCTTCTCCTCAGCCTGCGCGTCTTCGATAAAATCGTAGATCGGCTTCATGCCTTTCCGTCCGATATCCAGTCCTGCGTCCCCATGACGACCTGCGGTATCGGTCATCCCGTGACTGAAACCGACGTCTTCGTAGGTGACATTCCAGAGTTTTCCGGTCTGATATGTTAGGTAACCTGCCTCAGTGAGAGCTTTCGGGAGCATCAGGGAGTTGCCGAGCAGTTGTCCGGCAAGAGCGTCGCGTTGATTACGTTGCCCGTGAATATCGTTTCCGGTGATGCCGTGCTCATGCGGCATTTTTCCAGTCAGCAGGCTCGCCAGCGAAGGTGAGCAAACGGGCATGACGTAGCCCCGCGTGTAGAGCAAACTTTCCGCCGCCATCTTGTCGAGGTGCGGGGTTTTGATCCTTTCATGTCCCATGAAACTGTAATCTCCAAAGGCTTGGTCGTCCGAAATAATCAGAATGACATTGGGTCTGGTTGGCTCCGCAGCGCTTGATAGCAGTGGGAAAATAAGCAGCGGGATGAGTGGTAGGGTTTTGAGAAAACGCATGGCAAATATGATTCGAATGTCAGATATCCTACGCCGGGATCCCCGCTAAAGTTTCAAAGCCATTTTCTCCGCTTGAACGAAAGCAGCAGGACGATGGCGATCGAAGCCATCACGCTGAGCAGGATGTAATACCCAGAGCGGCTGTGGAGCTCGGGCATGTACTCGAAGTTCATCCCATAAATACCGGCCAGGAAACCGAGCGGGACGAAGACCACCGTCACGATGGTGAGCACCTTCATGATCTGGTTGAGTCGGTGTGAGGAAAGCGAGAGGTAGCCATCGATGAGATCCGAAGCGAGTTCGTAGTAAAGCAGTGTTAGGCTATTGGCACGCTCCTGCTGTTCATAGACATCGGTCAGCTCGTGGATACGCTCCGGCCGAAAGCCTTTGTGCTTGGCCATGCGCAAATCGCGCAGCATCTGCTCGTGATAGAGGAAAATGCGTCGCAGACGTTTCAGCCGCCCTTTGTAGCCGGTCACCACCGCCAGCACGCTGTCATCGACCTTGTCGAGCAGCCCGGTCTCCAGCTCCTCGAGCTTCGTCTCAAGCTGGAGCAGGATTTCCATATATCCGTCCACATACAGACGCATCAAGCGGCTGGCCAAGGCATCCGGACCCTTACGGAAACGGATCGGATTCTTCAGCTCCGCCTTCCACACCTTCGCCACCGCTTTGCATGGCTGCGACGAGCGTGTAATCAGAAACCGCTCTCCGACAAAAAGGATGCTCTGAAGTGTCGCGACCTTGGTGTCGGTCGATTCACCCGTCAGGGTCTTGAAAATCAGAAACGTGTGATCGGCGAACTCCTCAAGCTTGGGCGGATGCCTGTCGCGTGTCGCATCCTGCAAAGCCAACCGATGAATGCCGAACTTATCGCGCAGCAACTGCTGCGAGTCTTCGCCAAGCTCTCCGGTAAACCTCAGCCAGATGATCGCCGCCGAATCTTCCATCCATCGTCCGACCAGCTCCTCCCCACCGGTATGGAGCTCTTTTGTCGCAGGAATATAGAGAAGACATTCCATGGATGGGTTGCGGTGCGGGGAAATTAACCACACCAAGGCACCAGACTCTCCGGTTTTCCACGGGGTGTCGAACTGGAATATGCAGCGCTGCTTTACGGAGGGTTAGAATAGAAAACAGAACTTCATTTCGTGGAGTCCTTCCAGACCCCCACATCCCCGCGCTTAGCACGGCTTTCCAGAGCATGGAGTTTCCTGATGTAGCGTTCGGGAGCGGTGCCTTCCGGCCACTCGGCACCCACGCCGAAGGCCCGGGCAAGTCCGGCGGAAACGAGGGCTTCGTCGAGCCTTTCGCCATCTGAGTTGACCACAACCGCGTAGTAACGGTTCTTTTTCGATTGGCCGCCGGCTTTCTCTTTCTGGGTGTGCACGGTGAAGGGTTTTCGGAGAAATTTCTTCACAAACTTCTGCGCCTCTCTGCCCCACTTCACCACCTCATCGGGCTCGATCCCGAACTCCTTGCCTTGCTCGACGAGCCGATCGGGATAACGGACATCCGTCTCACCGCAGTCCACCCCGTATAGGCGAAAAATGTAGGTGTAACCCGTCTGAGCTCGGATGTTAAACGAGTCGCCATCAAAGTAGCTGTCGTCCACCAGCGAACATTCTTCGTAGGTGATCCATTCCTTGGCGGAAAGGCTCGGGGTAAGAACCGCGAGGGCGAAAACAAGAAGAAGTCGGCAGGTTTTCATGCCAACACAATAAGCCGCGCGCCCCAAAGGACAAGCATGGCATTACCCGCGCGAACTTCCGTTCACCGGAATACCGCGCGGGATGAATGCCAACTGAATTACGTCGCGAGCTCGCCGCGGGCCATGACGACCTTGCCGGTGCGCACAGTCTCGATGATCTCATATTGGGAGAACATCGCAACGGCTGCATCGATTTTGGCGGTATTGCCAGTGATCATGACGACCATCGAACTCGGGGTGAGATCCACGGTTTTCCCGGCAAAGTGCTCGGTGATCTGCAGGGCGGCGGAGCGTTCCTCTGTCTTGCAAAGGATCTTGATGAGAACCATCTCCTTGGTCACCGATTCGATACTGGTGTGCTCGAAGCAATGGATCACGTCGATGAGTTTGCCCACCTGCATGATGATCTGGTTCAGGCGTGTCGAGTCGCCGCTGATGCCAATCGTCATGCGCGAAAAACGCGGGTCGCGTCCCTGTGAGACGACGAGCGAGTCGATGTTGAACGCGCGGCGTGAGAACACCTGGCAGATGCGCATAAGAACGCCAGGCTCGTTGTTCACAAGGATGGAGAGGGTGTGGACGGAACCCGTCGGAAGGATCGTGACGGGGGTGTCTGTGGTAGTGATCATGGGAAAGTTTGCTAGTGGGAAGTTTTCAGTTTTCAGGGAAGAAGCCGAAGGAAGGAGTTTGCGGTTTCAGCGAAAGTTTTCCGATCCATGACCTGAAAACTGAACACTTGAAACCAGCAAACTCCGCAGGCTCACGTGGAACCGATAGGCTTGGCCATTTTGGTCTTCGGAGCCTCGATGATCATGTCTTCGAGGGCGGCGCCAGCAGGGATCATCGGGAAGACGTTGTCGGTTTTGATGCACTCCGCATGGATGAGGATCGGGCCGTCGTTGTAGGCGAGGGCTTTCTCGAGCTGCTTTGTTACATCCGCTGGACGTTTGATGTATACCGACGGGATGCCGTAGGCGGCGGCGAGTTTGCAGAAATCGGGGTTACCCACGAGATCCACACCGGAGGTGCGGTCTTCGTAGAAAAGCTCCTGCCACTGACGGACCATGCCGAGGTAGTGATTGTTCAGGACCACGATTTTCACCGGCAGCTTGTGGATCGCTGCGGTGGCAAGCTCGAACAAAGTCATCTGGAAGCCGCCGTCTCCGGAGATCGAAATGACCGTCTTTTTCGGGCAAGCGAGCTGTGCGCCGATGGCCGCCGGGAAACCGAAGCCCATGGTGCCTGCACCGCCGGAGGAGAGCCAATGATAGGACTCGTGGTTTTTGTAAAACTGAGCCGCCCACATCTGGTGCTGGCCGACGTCGGTGGCGACGATCGCATCGCCATTGGTCAGGTGATAGAGCTCGTCGATCACCTGCTGCATGCGCAGCCCGCCTTGCTTTTTGTAGCCGAGCGGGAATTTCTTTTTGTAGCCGTCGAGCTTCGCAATCCATTCGGTCGTCTCGAGCGGGCCGATCTTTTCGTTGATCTCGGAAAGGGCGGCCTTCGCATCGCCGACGATCATTACATCCGGTTGGATCATCTTGCCCATTTCCGCAGGGTCGATGTCGATGTGGATGATCTTCGCGTCTTGGCAGAATTTGTCCGGCTGGCCGATAATGCGGTCGTCAAAACGCGAGCCGATGTTGATCAGCAAGTCGCACTCGACCATCGCTTTGTTCGCGTAGGCGGTGCCGTGCATGCCGAGCATGCCGAGCGAGAGTGGATGATTTTCCGGGAAAACGCCTTTGCCAAGCAAGGTCGATGTCACCGGGCAGTTCAGAGTCTCGGCAAGATGTTTGAGCTCCTTGTCAGCGCGGGCGATCATGCAGCCCTGACCGGCGAGGATCACCGGGCGTTTCGCGTTTGCGATGAGCGCGGCGGCTTCTTTCACCGCTGCCGCATCGATCTTGAATGCAGTCTCCGGTTTGTATCCTGGAAGCTGGAATGGAGGGTTCATTTCCCCAGTGAAAGGGCCTTGTGAGATATCCTTCGGCACGTCGATCAGCACCGGACCGGGGCGGCCGGTAGTGGCAATGTGATACGCTTCGCGAGCGATGCGCGGGAGCGCGTTGGTTTCCTTCACCAACCAGTTGTGCTTCACCACCGGGATGGTGATGCCGAAAATGTCCGCCTCTTGGAAAGCGTCTTTGCCAAGCATCCAAGTGACGGTTTGGCCGCAAATCACAATCATCGGCACGGAATCCATCATCGCGGTCATCAGGCCGGTCACAGTATTTCCTGCGCCGGGGCCGGAGGTCACGAGAACTGCTGCCGGCTTGCCGGTGGCACGTGCGTATCCGTCTGCCATGTGCACGGCTCCTTGCTCGTGGCGGACGAGGATGAACTTCATCTTGGTCTTCACCGTTTCAAGGGCATCGAAAATCGGAATTGCTGCACCCCCGGAGTACCCGAAGATGTATTCGATACCGAGCTCGTCGAGCGTCTTGATGAGCGCCTGTGCGCCGTCGATTTCTTGTTTGCTCATAAAATTTGGGGCTGGAGGCGAATCATTGAACTAAATCCACCGACTTTGCAATTGAAAATTGGCATTTTGGAAGCAACCAACACAATCCACCACCCCCAATTCTTGAAAAACTTCGACTTTTCCAGCAAATCCACCTCACTCACAGCCCCACTCGTCGAATTCTTGTGAAAATCCCCGAAACCGGCAACATCTCCCGAAAATGAGCACACCAATCCTGACTCTCGCAGATCCCTCGCACCCGGATCATGCATCCGCCATCGTCGGCTTGTTAGATATATACGCAAGCAGCCCGATGGGTGGCGGCGAGGGTTTGTCGGATTTTACCAAGGCCAATCTCTGCGCCGAGCTCTCCAAGAAAGCAGGAACCCGCGTCATCCTTGCCTTCGCCGATGGCCATCCCGCCGGCCTGATCATCGCCTTCGAAGGCTTCTCCACTTTTCAGTGCAAGCTCCTGCTCAATATTCATGACGTCATCGTCCACCCCGACCACCGCGGCAAGGGTCTGGCGAAACTGCTCCTAACGAAATGCGAAGAAGTCGCCCGCGAAATCGGCTGCTGCAAACTCACCCTCGAAGTCCTAGAGGGAAACGACATCGCGAAGCGCACCTACACCTCTTCCGGATTCACCGGCTACGAACTCGATCCGGCCATGGGCAGGGCGATGTTCTGGGAGAAAAAACTCTGAGGGCTAAACGTCGCATACCGGTTGCGCTACCCCGCGATCTGACTTACCGAAGACCCAGATGCTAGATTTTAAGATTTTCAATATCCCTGTCCGGGTGGAGCCATGGTTCTGGCTCACCCTAGCTTTCCTTGGCGGCGCGATGGGTCTCAATAGTAAGGAAGCGCTGATCCAAGTGCTCTTTTTCGTGATAGCAGGATTCATCTCGGTGCTGGTCCACGAGCTCGGCCATGCTCTCACCGCAAAACATTTCGGCCACCGGGTGGAGATCGTGCTCCAGGCATTCGGTGGCTATGCCGCCTACCAGGGCGGCAGCCATGCCCGCAAAAACACCTTCCTGATCACCGCCGCCGGCCCAGCCATCC
This sequence comes from Luteolibacter sp., assembly GCA_039978775.1. Taxonomy (GTDB): domain Bacteria; phylum Verrucomicrobiota; class Verrucomicrobiia; order Verrucomicrobiales; family Akkermansiaceae; genus Luteolibacter. The sequence goes on from JBDWAR010000018.1 coordinate 51,891, forward strand.
AGATCGCCTTAGGTCTTGCGGCGCTGGCTTTCGCCAAGCAGTTCGATGCCATGACCCCGCAGACGCTTTATTTCCTCAGGGTTCTCTACGGCATCAGTTTCGTATGGGCTATCCTCAACCTCCTCCCGATTCTTCCCATGGACGGAGGGCGCATGCTGGAAACCATCCTCGGTCCACGCAACATCAAGACCACGTTGATCATTTCCATCGCCACAGCGGTCGGCATCGGCCTCCTGGGTCTGGGAATGACGGGCAGCATTCTCCTGCCGATTTTCATGGGCATGTTCGCCTACCAGTCCTACCAGCGCCTCCAGCAACTTTCCTGGCGCTAGCTCCACAGCAGACGCGCCGCGGCGATGGCGGAAAAGCCCACGATCATCCACTCAAAGACCGCCTGCGGCACTCGCCCGATCAACCAGCGGCCTAACACGATCCCCACGAATACGCCCGGCAAGAGCTTGGCGTTTTCCCAGAGACTCTCTTGGGTAATGGTCGCGAGGCTGGCGTTCAGCGGGACCTTGATCAGGTTCACCAGCAGGAAAAAGCGCGCGCCGATGCCGATCAGTTCCATCTTTGGAATGCGGCGGGTGAGCAGATAGAGCTGGATCACCGGCCCCGCAGCATTCGCCAGCATCGTGGCGAATCCTCCGAGCACCCCCGCGCCGTTTCCGAAGCCACGCGACTCCGCCAGCAACTCAAAGGCAGCCGGCTTCCACCTTCGGAATGCCTGGACGAGCACCATGAAAAGCACGCAGCCGCCGATGATGCGCCGCGCCACCACATCGCCGATCTCCCCGAGCAGCCACCAGCCGATGAAAAGCCCGACCAAGGTCGCGGGCAGAAGTTTCCAAACCGGCTTCCACGATCCGTGTTTCAGAAATGCCGGGTAGGCCATCAGATCCGCCGCGATCAGCAACGGCAGCGCGAGCCCCACCGAGGCCTTCGCCCCATACACCTCCGCCAGCAGCACCACGGATACCAGAGAGATCCCACTGAACCCCGCCTTCGCCAGACCGATGCACAGAGCCGCCACAAGGGCGATCATCAGCATTTTCGGGTCGTCGAGCATTCGCGGCGGAGCGTGGCCGCTCTCGGGCGCAGTTAGAAGTTCTTTGTTACCGGCGGAATGGATCGCGAAGATTTTTTCCGGCGGAAAAGCAGCAACATACCGAGTCCCCCGAGAAGTGCGGTGGTTGGCTCCGGCACGCCGGTGATGCTGAGGGACCAGCTTTCCAGAGTCGATGTATCACCTGCCGCCTGATCCGCGATGAAGAGGGTCCAGATGCCGTTTGCGTCCAGACCGGTGAACGATCCCAGCATCGCCGTCCGCGCATCGCCGGAGTCCACGAAGAGCGGATCGGTGGTGCGTCCGTCGGGCTGGTAGTTGCCGCTGACCATGATCCCGGTCAGCGGAATGGTGGTGTGGACATCCGAACTCGCACCCTCGCTAAAGGTGATGTTGAGGCCGGAGGAACCTGCGCCATCGGGGTTGGCAGAGTCTTTTCCGACCCGGTTCAGAAGCACGGAGAATCCGCTGTCATGGACGAGGTAGGCGAACAGATCGCCGTTCCAACCGCCGCTGAGGGTGAGGTTCACGGTCATGCTTTCGATCTCCGTGATCTCGGGCGCGGAAACGGTGCGCATGTCGGTGAAGCCCACATCGTCGTTGTCCGGGATGGCCGTGGAGATGTTCCAGGTCTGGGTGAACGTCGTCGAGGCGGCATTGGCTGCCACGGGGAACAGGACGCAGAGGATGAAAAATGGTTTCATGGTATTGGAAATTGGGGATTTGGTGGATCTCATGGTTTGCGCACGCGGTAGAAGGCGCTGCCCGGCGGCGGGTTATCATCAATGAAACTGACCTCGCCGTTGGCCAGCGCGACGACGGTTTCGAGCGGCATCCAGACCGCCATGTCGATGGAGCGCTGGACCTGGTAGGAGCGGCCCGGGATGCCTTGGAATTTCATCCCCATCTTCCCTCCCGTCATGGGAGTGAGAACAACAGTGTTCTCCGCCGCGCCACTGTTGGCTGCGACGGTCACGTTCACCGTGCCTACGCTGCTGGCGCCAAAGGCATCGGTCAGGGTGACCGGGAAGCTGTCGGCCCCGGAGAATCCGTTCGCCGGGGTGTAGGTCAGTGAGCCCGCGCCCAGCGAGACCGTCCCGCCGTTGGCCGAGGGGCCCGCGGCAGTGACGGAAATCGAGTGGCCTTCCGGATCGGACGCACCGGCCAACAGTTTCCCGATGCTGACGGTAGCCGCTTTTCCATACGGAGTGCTGACCGAGTAGCCCGCCCACACCGGCGGCTGGTTGAGGCCGGTGCCTTGGATGGCGAAATCGAATGGGTTCTTATTACGGTCATTGTTCGTAAGACTAATGGTTGCATTGCGGAGTCCATAGCCTCGCGGTGAGAAAGTGATTCCGAAGGTGGTGCTACCTCCCGGGGAAACGCTCGATACAGGTGCCGAAGTGACACTGAAGTCAGCCGCATCCGTGCCGGAGATGGAAATGGTACCTAACGTCAGCGCCAAGCCACCGTCATTCCGGATGGTGAAGGTCATCACGGTGCCGCCACCCAACGGCAAGCTCCCGAAATCCACTGTGGAGCTGCCGTCCGTGAGATCGGTGCCCAAGGGCTGTTCCACGGCGATCTCCGCCTCGCTGATTCCATAAATGGCAATGGAATGGTTTGCCACTGACCCTGTCGATAGCGCGCTGGGGCTGGCTCCAAACAGGACGCTCGTGCCGCCAGCCATGTTCACCGCCACCGGCACATTGCGTTGCGTCGTGCTGTTGTCGCCCAGCTGGCCGTTACTGTTCTGTCCCCACGCCGCCAGAGTACCGTCCGCGCACAACGCCAGGCTGTGATTGTACCCCGCTGCGAGAGACCTCACCGTTTTGCCGGACAGCACACTCGTCCCAACCGCCACGTTTACCGCCACCGGTGCGTTACGTTGCACCGTGCTGTTGTCGCCGAGCTGGCCTTGGCCGTTGTATCCCCAAGCCGCAAGCGTGCCGTCCGAGCACAGCGCCAAGCTATGAAGCCCCCCCGCCACGATGGACGCCACCGTCTTGCCGGACAGCGCGCTCGTCCCAACTGCCACGTTCACCGCCACCGGCACGTTGCGTTGAGTCGTGCTGTTGTCGCCGAGCTGGCCGTAGCTGTTTTGTCCCCAAGCCGCAAGCGTGCCGTCCGTGCACAGAACCAGGCTGTGATAAGTCCCCGCTTCGATGGACGTTACTGTCTTGTCGGACAGCGCGCCCGCCACGTTCACCGCCACCGGCGCGTTGCGTTGCGCCGTGCTGTTATTGCCGAGCTGGCCCAGGTTGTTGTAACCCCACGCCGCGAGGGTGCCGTCAGTGCATAGCACGAGGCTGTGATAAAATCCCGCAGTAATGGAAGTTACCATCTTGCCGGACAGAGCGCTCGTCCCGGCCGCTACGTTCACCGCCACTGGAGCGTTGCGCTGAACCGTGCTGTTGTCTCCGAGCTGGCCATAGATGTTATATCCCCACGCTGCCAGCGTGCCGTCCGCGCACAACGCCAAGCTATGAAGCCCTCCTGCCGCGATGGCTACTACCGTCTTACCAAACAGCGCGCTAGTCCCGGCCGCCACATTCACCGCCACAGGTGCGTTGCGCTGCGACGTACTGTTATCGCCGAGTTGGCCATAGTAGTTGTATCCCCAGGCATACACCTTTCCCTCGCTCGTCAGAGCCAAGGTGTGGTTGGCACCACGGACGACCTGCACGATCGTCTTGCCCGCCAGCTCCCCGCCCATGTCCGCCAGCACCGGGTCATTGCGCTGCGACGTGCTGTTGTCACCGAGCTGACCGTTGATGTATTGCCCCCAACCCGCCAGCACCGTGTGGGGCCAAAGCAGCACCAGATCGTTGCCGTCCCCGCCGTAATACCAAACCACGAACGGATAGGTCGACCCGTCGTAATCCAGATTCACCGTAGCCCCGTTCGACATGTTGCCGAATTCCCCCGTGATAAAACCCTGCCCCGCATTGCGGATCACCGTCAGGTTCGTCCCCGCCGCCGGAGCAAAATTCAAAGACAACTCCAGATCCAAACCAGTAGCATCATAAGTATCATAAGTCGCGACAGTGAGCGGCACGTCGCCTGCCGCACTGAACACTGCGGCTGGCAGGTCGGTTCCCGTGCCGGTCAGAGCAATGGTGACAAGGTTATTATTGGCATCGCCATTGACCAGATGGAGGGCTGCACTGCGCGCCCCGGATGCGCGTGGTGTGAAGGTGACTGTAAAGGTCGTGCTACCGCCAGCGGACAATGCGGCCGCCGTCGCGCTGGCATTCACGCTGAATTCAGCCGCATCCGCCCCGTCCGTGCTGACCGCTCCCACGCTCAGGGTTAAGCCCCCGGTGTTGCGGATGGTGAAGGTTCTCACACTGCTGCCACCTAACGGCAAACTCCCGAAATCCACCGTGGCGCTGCCATCCGTGAGATTGGTGCCCAAGGGCTGCTCCACGGCGATCTCCGGCCCCCTGATTCCGTAAATGGCAATGGAATGGTAAGCCAATGCACCAGCTGATAGCGCACTCGCACTGGCTCCGGAAAGTACGCTCGTACCGCCAGCCGTGCTCACCGCCACCGGTGAGCTGCGTTGCGTCGAACTGTTGTCGCCGAGCTGGCCAAAGTAGTTGTATCCCCAGGCCGCAAGCGTTCCGTCCGTGCACAACGCCATGCTGTGGAAAATTCCCGCCGCGACGGACTCCACCGTCTTGCCGAACAGCGAACTCGTCCCGTCCGCTACGTTCACCGCTACCGGGGCGTTGCGTTGCGTCGTGCTGTTGTCGCCGAGCTGGCCGTTGCTGTTTAGACCCCACGCTACGGCCGTGCCGTCCGTGCACACCGCCAAGCTATGAGACCCCCCCGCCGCGATCGACGCCACCGTCTTGCCGGACAGCGCGCTGGTTCCGTCCACCGTATTCACCGCCACCGGCGCGTTGCGTTGCGTTGTGCTGTTGTCGCCGAGCTGGCCCTCACTGTTTCGACCCCACGCCGCGAGCGTGCCGTCCGTGCACAGGGCAAGACTGTGGTTAGCTCCCCCTGCGATGGCCGTCACCGTCTTCCCGGACAATGCAATTGTCCCGGCCGCCATGTTCACCGCCACCGGAGCGTTGCGTTGTGTCGAACTTTTGTCGCCGAGCTGGCCTTGGGTGTTTTGCCCCCACGCAGCAAGCGTGCCGTCCGTACACAGCGCCAGACTGTGAGAGGCCCCAACCGCGATGGTCGCTACCTTTTTTCCGGACAGCGCACTCGTCCCGGCCGCCACGTTCACCGCCACGGGCACGTTGCGTTGCACCGTGCTGTTGTCGCCGAGCTGGCCGTTGCTGTTTAGACCCCACGCTACGGCCGTGCCGTCCGTGCACAGCGCCAGATTATGATCACTCCCCGCCGCGATGGTCGCCACCGTCTTACCGGACAGCGCGCTCGTCCCTGCCTCCGTGTTCACTGCCACCGGCACGTTGCGCTGCGTCGTGCTGTTGTCGCCCAGCTGGCCCTGATTGTTTCGACCCCACCCATACACCTTCCCTTCGCTTGTTAAAGCCAACGTGTGACCGTTCCCACGGACGACCTGCACGATCGTCTTGCCCGCCAGCACCCCGCCCATATCCGGATTTACCGGCACATTGCGCTGCGCCGTGCTGTTGTTGCCGAGTTGGCCATTGTAGTTGTATCCCCATGCCGCAAGCCCCGTGTGAGGCCAGAGCAGTACCAGGTCGTTGCCGTCCCCTCCGTAATACCAAACCACGAACGGATAGGTCGACCCGTCGTATGCCAGGTTCACCATCGCCCCGTTCGCCAGATTGCCGAACTCCCCTTTGATGAATCCCTGCCCCGTGTTGCGGACTACCGTGAGATTCGTCCCCGCCGCTGGCGCGAAATCCAGGGACAGTTCAACATCCAGACCGGTCGCATCAAAGGCCGCGAATGTGAACGGCACGTCGCCTGCCGCATCAAACACAGCGGCAGGCAGGTCGGTGCCCGTGCCTGTCAGCGCAATGTCGAAAGAGCTTTCGTCGCCGTCCCCGTTGACCAGATGAAGGGTCGCACTACGTATGCCGAGAGTGCTTGGCTTGAAGGTGACCGTGAAGCTCGCGCTTCCGCCAGCAGCCAGGCCAACCATAGTTGCTCTGGTGTTTACGCTAAAATCAGCCGCATCCGCCCCGCTGACGGTAATCGCTCCTATACTTAGGGATGCGCTCCCAATATTGCGGATGGTGAAAGTTTTCATTATGCCGCCACCCAACGGCAAGTTCCCGAAATCCACTGTGGAGCTGCCATCCGTGAGATCCGTACCAAACGGCTGTTCCAAGGTGATCTCCGGCGCCGTCGTCCCATAAATAGCAAAGGAATGGCTGCCACATGAACCCGCTGAGAGCGCGCTAACGCTTGCTCCGGACAGCACGCTTGTGCCGCCAACCGTGTTCACCGCTACCGGGGCGTTGCGTTGCGTCGTGCTGTTGTCGCCAAGCTGGCCGTTGCTGTTTTGACCCCACGCTACGGCCGTACCGTCCGTGCACAACGCCAGGCTGTGATAAGCCCCCGACGCAATGGACACTACCGTCTTGCCGGATAGCGCGCTGGTTCCGACCGCCGTGTTCACCGCCCCCGGTGTGGTCCGTTGCGCAGTGCTGTTGTCGCCGAGCTGGCCATAGCCGTTGTATCCCCACGCTACGGCCGTGCCGTCCGTGCACAGCGCCAGGCTGTGTTGAGCCCCCCCCGCGATGGACTCCACCGTCTTGTTTGACAGCGCGCCCGCCGCGTTCACTGCCACCGGCGCGTTGCGTTGTCCCGTGCTGCTATTGCCGAGCTGGCCGTAGTAGTTGTATCCCCACGCTGCGAGGGTGCCGTCTGTGCACAACGCAAGGCTGTGATGAAATCCCGCAGCAATGGAAGTCACCGTCTTGCCGGACAGCACGCTCGTCCCACTCGCCACACTCACCGCCACCGGCACGTTGCGTTGCGTCGTACTGTTGTCGCCGAGCTGGCCATTGTAGTTGTATCCCCAAGCCGCAAGCGTGCCGTCCGTACACAGCGCCAGACTGTGAGTGGCCCCAACCGCGATGGTCGTTACCTTTTTGCCGGACAGCGCACTCGTCCCGGCTTCCATGTTCACCGCGACCGGCACGTTGCGTTGCACCGTGCTGTTATCGCCGAGCTGGCCGTTGCTGTTTCGACCCCACGCTACCAGCGTGCCGTCCGTACACAGCGCCAGGCTATGAACGCTCCCCGCCGCGATGGACGCCACCGTCTTGCCAGACAGCGCGCTCGTCCCTTCTTCCATGTTCACCGCCACCGGCACGTTACGCTGCGTCGTGCTGTTGTCGCCCAGCTGACCGTTACTGTTTACCCCCCAGGCATACACCTTCCCCTCGCTGGTTAGAACCAGAGTGTGGCTGCTGCCACGGACGACCTGGACGATCGTCTTGCCCGCCAACTCCCCAGCCAGATCAGGCGTCACCGGGGCATTGCGCTGCGCCGTGCTGTTGTCGCCGAGCTGGCCGCTATTGTTTTGCCCCCAACCCGCCAGCCCCGTGTGAGGCCAGAGCAGCACCAGGTCGTTGCCATCCCCGCCGTAATACCAAGCCACGAACGGATAGGCCGCCCCGTCGTAATCCAGGTTCACCGTCGCCCCGTTCGCCAAGTTGTCGAACTCCCCCGCAATGAAACCCTGCCCCGTATTGCGGACCACCGTCAGGTTTGTCCCCATCGTCGGCGCAAAGCCAAGGATGAAATCCACCGTATTCCCCGAGGCCGTGTAACCGGCAGCCGTTGCCGGTACATCCGTGGCACTGGAATAGGTGGCGTTTAGTTCCGCCCCAAGACAGCTGAACGACAGTGCCAATAGTAAGGATACGGCAGAAAGAAGCGGAGAGATGGTATGGCGGATCGGGCGTTTCATGGCAGTGAAGCTGGGGAGATTTGGGCAGGAAAAACGAGAGGCGTAGTTTCCGTGAAATGCGGTGGGGAAAATCCGTTTAACTAGCAGGTTCGCGAATTCTGGATAGCCCTCAAATTACGTAGAAGGGCAGCGGGAGGTATGTTTCCGTCATAGACCGGGATGATTCCGGTTCGGGCTGACCTGACACTTCCGGATGATAACCCATTGAGCCGGAATGAATTCCCTTCGAGAGTGCCATTGTTGCTATTCGGAAAATCATAATCCCCCCTTAAATTACGTAGCCGGTGTGCGAATGGGTTGCTTCCGCAGCCATTTCTTGGGAAGTTACCTCTAACAGCCCCATCATGTAACGATGCCCTGCGTCAAAGCTTCATTCCCCCCACTGATCTTATCGATGGATAAGACAACCAACAACAGGTTCGTTTCAGGCCATCCACATGGTAGTATCTGTTAATCTGTAACGAACGGAACTATGCTACTTCGCGTGCCCCAATGGTGCGAACTGCTCGACGTGGCAGGTTGGTGTGTCGCCCTCAGAAAATTCGATGGAACCGTCATAATCTGGCCTCGGGCGAGAGCGGCCCTGGACTGCCGGGGCGGGGGAACCGCAACCTGGCCGGAACTAATTGACACCCTGATCCACCTGGATCCGCCGACTAGGCCGGTGAAAGGACAATCTCTGCAGATTTGGGCATTGCCGTCTGCTCCGACTTCCCTGAAATGCGGCGACCCTAGGGATATCACCAACCGGGAACGCGAGATCCTTCACTGGCTGAGGGAAGGAAAATCCACCCCGGAAATCTCGATCATCATCGGCTGCGCGGTACGCACGGCGGAAAAGCACATCGCGAACCTTTACCAGAAACTCGGAGTCAAAAACAGAGCCATGGCCATCCTCCGCATCAATGGGGGGCTGGAGCCGCCAATGTCCCCTGCGGAGGACACCCCCACCTTGCTCGACCATAACGATCTGGATCCAGGGCATGTGCGCGACGGCAGGAGGATGAGCCACTTTATCAAGGAACGGCTCGACTGTGGGGAAGATGCCTCCTTTGAAAAGCTGGATCCCCTGCTGCTCACGGAGCTCCTCAAAGGCCGTCCGGTTTCCATGATCGCCAACAGTCTCGGCATCCGCAGCGACAGCGTGCAGAGGCGGCTCCGCGCGGTTCGAGATGAACTCGGGGTGGATAACAACCGCCAGCTATGCAGCATGCTCAATCTACTAAAAGTATAGTATATTCACCTCATGCACTGGAGGAAACAAGCGCGGAGAATTCTAGGCATTTGTGATTGGTCAACCGGGAGACGAATTGGCAGCATCCCCGCATAAGAAATGCTCCGCATCATCCGCCACAATTTGCGCTTCCCGCTCCTCAGCGGGATTTCTCTACTACTTGCCGTCGCCTGCACTTCGCTGGTGCTGGTGCTGCCGGCGATCACGATGCGCTTCATCGATGTGATCATCGGCCAGAACCGCCCCGATCTCATCATTCCGACCGCGCTGATCGGCGCGGGAGCAATCCTTGCCCGGCAGATCCTTTTCACGCTCCGCTCCTACCTGAACAACCACTTGGAGCTGAAACTCACCCACGTGATCCGCGTCGAGCTCTACGATAAGCTCCAGCGCCTCCCCATCCCGTGGTTCGACAAAAACTCCTCGGGAGAAATCATGGCCCGCGTCTCCAGCGATGTCCCGGCCACGAACCGGGTGATCATCGAAGGATTGGATCAGGCCATCGCCGCGGTGCTGCAGTTTTTCATCGTGCTCGGCTTCATGCTCTACCAATCCTGGGAGCTGACTCTCATCGTCCTCGCCCCCCTGCCCTTCATCGGTGCGATCACCATCTGGTGGTCGAAAAAGGCGGAGCCGAAATGGACGGCATCGTCCGAAGCTTCCTCTGCCCTAAATGCGATCCTCCACGACAACCTCGCAGGCATCCGCCAAATCAAAGCCTACACCGTCGAGCCACAGGCGCTCTCTGATTTCGACGAGGCCTCACAGCTCGCCGGCGACAAGCAGATGGATGTCATGAAAGGCCAAGCCATCGTCTGGCCGACCGTCTCCTTCATCGCCGAGTCCGGCATCATCCTCATGGTCGCCTTCGGCGCGTGGTGGACGCTCAACGGCAACCTCCCCGAGACCGGCGGAACCGTCATCGCCTTCCTCGTCGCCTGGGGCTTCCTGTTTGAGCCGATCTCGAAAATCAATCCGCTCTCCCAGACATTTACCAAAGGTCTAGTATCTGCGAAACGCGTCTTCGCCATCATCGACAGCCCAGACGAAAGCCATCTCACCGAAGGGAAACGTCCCGCCACCTTCACGGGAGAAATCGAATTCCGTGACGTTTCCTTCTCCTACAATCCGGAAACCACCGCCCTCCGCCACATCAACCTCACCGCCAAGCCCGGCAAAACCATCGCGCTGGTCGGCTCCACTGGCTCCGGGAAATCCACGATGCTCAACCTCCTTTCCCGCTTCTACGAACCCACCTCAGGCGAAATCCACCTCGACGGAAACCCGATTTCGGAACTCTCCAAGGAATGGCTGCGTGACCACATCGGTTTCGTCACCCAAGAGCCGTTCCTCTTCAACACCACGCTGCGCGAAAACCTCACCCTCGCCAAACACGAAGCCACCGATGCCGAACTCTGGGCAGTGCTTGAAGCCGCTAACGCCGCCGAGTTCATCCGTGCCCTCCCCGAAGGACTCGACACCGTCGCCGGCGAACGCGGCATCCGTTTCTCCGGGGGTGAAAAACAACGACTGTCCATCGCCCGCGCTCTACTGAAAAACCCTCCGCTTCTCTTGTTAGATGAAGCCACCTCAGCCCTCGACAACACCACCGAGAAGCTCGTCCAGCAGGCACTCGACAACCTCCGCGCCAACCGCACCTCGTTCGTCATCGCCCACCGCCTCTCCACCATCCGCGATGCGGATCTCATCTGCGTGCTCGATCACGGCGAACTCGTCGAACGCGGCACCCATGAGGAGCTGCTAGAGAAAAACGGGCACTACGCAAAACTTCAGCGCGGCATGAAGCACTGAATACCCTCGTTCAACCTCCACAAGCCGCTTCCGCGCACTTCAATCCATCGAGTGCGGCCGAGACAATTCCGCCCGCATACCCGGCTCCTTCACCACAGGGGAAAAGGCCGGAAACTTCCGGATGCTGCAGACTCACCGCATCGCGTGGGATACGCAGCGGCGATGAGGTCCGTGTTTCAAATCCCAGCAACAAGGCCTCGGATGACGCGTAGTTTTTGATCTGGCGGTTGAAGAGTTTTAGCCCGGCGCGCATGCGCGAGGTGATCTCCTTGGAAAGCAGCTCATGTAGGGGCGCGGGGTTCACGCCGGGGAAGTACGAGGTCTTTGGTAGATCGGCGGAGATTTTGCCAGCAAGGTAATCCGCTGCCCGCTGTGCCGGCGCCACCTGCCCGAGCACCGCGTTGCCGCCCGCCACCTTCGCGGTATGTTCGATGATTTCCTGGAAAACGATGCCCGCCATGATCCCGTGCTCAGGGATAAGGTAAGCGATATCTTCCGGCTCGATGGTCGTCACCAGACCAGAGTTGGCGAAGGGTGAGTCGCGACGCGAAAGAGACATCCCATTGACGACTACCTGCCCGTCTTCGGTCGCCGCAGGCACGACCCATCCGCCCGGGCACATGCAGAAGGAATGCACGCCCCGATCGTCGATTTTCGTCGCCAGCCGGTAGCGCGCCGCCGGCAGCAGATCCGGGCGCGGCGCGTTCAGGGGCATGTGGTATTGCTGCCGGTCGATGAACGGCTGCGGATGCTCGATGCGGAAGCCGATCGCGAAAGGCTTGTGCTCCATCAGGATGCCTTTTTTCGCCAGTAGTCGGTAGATATCCCGCGCGGAGTGCCCGGTGGCGAGAAGGGTCGCATCGGCGAGAAACTCCTGGCCATCCACTGTCGAGACTCCACGGATTTTTCCTCCGGAGATCAACAGGTCGTTCACCTTGGTCTGGAAATGAACCTCGCCGCCGTGTCCGATGACCGATTCGCGCATCGCCTTCACCACGTTCGGCAAAAGGTTCGAGCCGATGTGGGGATGCGCGTCGGTCAGGATTTTTTCCGGCGCGCCGTGAGCCACCAGCACGTGGTAAACCTCCGCCACCGGGCCGCGTTTTTTCGCACGTGTGTAGAGTTTCCCATCAGAGAAAGTGCCTGCCCCGCCCTCGCCGAAGCAGTAGTTCGATTCCGGGATCACCCGTCCCTCGCGCAGGATCGGAGCGAGGTCGAAACGTCGCGCCGAAGCATCCTTACCGCGCTCCAGCACGATGGGCTTGCAGCCGAGTTCCAGGCATTTCAGAGCCGCAAACAGCCCTGCGGGCCCGGCTCCGATGATGAGCACGCGTTTGGCATTTTCCGGCAACGGGGGAGCCGACCACACAGGTGTCACCTCCTCCGGCAAATCCTCGTCCACCGCGACCTCGAGGCGCAGCTGAACTTTGACCTCCCGCTGCCGGGCATCGATGGAATGTTTGCGCAGGCGCAGCCCTTTGACGCGTTCCGGAGAAATCCCGAGCACACGGGCCACTTCATTTTTCCGTGCCTCATCGCTCTCGGAGCGACCGAGCGGGAGAACGATATCAAGGGTGTGGATCATGTCGCCGGAAAATCAGATCGCTGCTTTTTCCCCACTGTCATTCACGGAGACGAAGCTCACGCTCGTCTCGAAAATGGAGATGCCCGGTGCATTCCTCACATCCGTCACAGCCACCCGGTAAGTCACGGAGGTCCGGCCTTTTTTTGCCCTCTCGCAACGGATGCACAGAATCGTGCCATCGCCCACTCCGTGGCGGAACTCGACCTTGTCCATGCCGATGGTGACGAACTGGCAGTGCGGAAAATCCGCCGAAGCTGCGATCCATGCCGCCTCATCCACCCATGAGAGCAAACGTCCACCGAAGAGCGAACCGTAGTGGTTGAGGTCTCTGGGAAGGACGAGTCGGTGAGTTTCCAAAACTTTGAATGCTAAACTTTAAATCCCAATGGAAGAGATGATCTCACCACCGGCGGCGGCGGCCTTCCTTGAGAAGGGAGGCATCGATGGAATATCGGCCGGCACCTGCCAACAAAATCGCGACGGCGGGGATGAGATAGAGCAGCGCGGGCTCCTTCGATCCTTCGCCGCCCGCCATGAACCATGGCCCGTTACTGTGGATGTGGAATGCGGCCACCGTCATGGTGAAGGCGAAAATGAACGCCGCCGGCCGTGTCGCCAGGCCGAGGATGATGAGGATGGAGCACACCGCCTCCGCACCGATGGTCGCCATCAGACTCACCGGCGAGGACATGAATTTCAGCGGGAAAATATCCGGAACGGGGAATTTGTCCTTCTTGTCGGCGAAGCTCTGGATCTTCCCGAGGCCGTGGCCGAGGAACATCATCAAGCCAATGCAGACGCGCAGGAATAACAGGCCGAGGGAAGCGGTCGCATCGCGCGTGCCGCAATCAAAAAGGAATTTCTTCATGGATGGAAAATGGGGATGGGTCGCCTGCGGTATTCCTACTTCGGCGAGATAGAAATGCGTTTCAGCCTGTCATCTCCGGATGGAGAAGTGGCGCTAACCGCACCATCTTCGGCAATCGCATTGTAGGCAAGGCGGCGATAATAGGCGTTGAGCGGGCGCATTCGGTAGGTCTTGCCCTGGGTTTTCACCAGCTCCACCAGCTCTCGCACCTCTTCCTTGAGCTGATCCTCCTGCATGGAGCGGAAATGCTCGCAGTCCACCTTCACCCGCCCGGCATCGGGCAACTGGCGGCGGAGGATACGGTTCACTAGATACTGGATGTCATCGAGACGGTCGCCGTTGTTGCCGATGATGATTTCCTTTTCCGAGGAAAAGATCTGAAGGCTCGGGCCGTCCGGTGTCTCCTGAATCTCGATCTCGGCGGCAATGCCCAGATGACCGAGCATGGCGTCGAGGATTTTGGAGGCGATTTGCGCGGAGGTCATATGCGGGCACTCTAGCGGAAAGCCACATGCGGTCAACTTCCGGGCATTTTATATTGTAGCTTGGCGCGGCGGAGAGAAAATCCCGCGCATGAGCAACATCCCGTGGAGCAAGATCCTTGCCGTGACCCCTTTCGACCTCGTGAAAGTGCTGCTCACCGCAGTCATCATACTTTTCGTGACGAAAATCCAGGTCTTCAGCGACAAGCTCTCCGCCCTGCTCATCGCCCTCCCGCTCACCTCCATCCTGGCCATGATCTGGATGTGGCAGGAAGGCCAGCCATCCGCAAAAATCGCCGGCCACGCGGAGGGCACCTTCTGGTTTGTTCTGCCCACCCTGCCGATGTTTCTCATCATTCCGTGGATGATGCGCAACGGCTGGTCGTTCTGGGCTACGCTCGCCACCAACTGCCTGCTCACCGCCGGCTTTTTCTGGCTCATGGTCTTCTCCTTGCGGAAAATCGGCATCGACCTGATGCCTAAATGAAAAATTTCGGGAAAAACCTCGGAATTTCGTAAAAACAAACCAGATTGGACTTGCAAACACGCCCGGGCTCTGGTTTCAAACCCAGCCCGCATCCTTCCTACCTTATTTGTTTTGAGCGATACTCCCTTACCTGAAGTTCCGGAGAATGTCGTCTCCTTCGATCAGGCACGGAAAACCCCGCACCTTCCCGGCTCCACCATGAAAAGCTATCTTGTCGACCAAGCTTCTGAAATTGTCACCGACCCATTGGTCCTCATCAATCTTGTTTCCCAACGCGTCCGCCAGCTCAACAGCGGCCGTTCGCCACTTATCCCGACCGTCCCAAGCATGGGTGCGGCGGACATCGCCCTCACCGAGATCATCGAGGGCAAGCTGAAGCTCATCGAGCGTCCGCTTCCCCAGTAACATCGAGGGGCAAAGCCTCCCATGAGTGCCGAGATCGCCACTAACCGCAAGGCTCTGCGGGATTTCCACATCCACGATAAATACGAGGCGGGTCTTGAACTGAAAGGCACCGAGGTCAAATCGATCCGTGCCGGCAAGATCAACGTCTCCGACGCCTTCGCGCGCGTCGAGGGAGGTCAACTTTTTCTCTACGGCTGCGACATCCAGCCATGGCAGACCGCCGGCGAGTGGTTCAACCACATGTCGAAGCGCCCGCGCCGCCTGCTCCTGCACAAGCGCGAAATCCTCAAGCTTTCCGCAGAAACGGCCATCAAAGGCTGCACCCTACCGCTCCTGCGCATGTATTGGAAAGACCGCCGCGTAAAGGTCGAGATCGGTGTCGGAAAAGGCAAAACCCACTCCGACCAACGCCACGATCTCAAGAAAAAGGTCGAGATGCGCGAAGCGCAGAGGGAGATGTCGCGCTTTAACCAGAAGTAGGTTACGGGCCAAATCACGGCTAAAATAGCCGTAGCCGTTTCAGGGATTGATTCCGCCGCATACGGGGTTCAACATGGCAGCCACGCCACACCTGAGAATCCATGCCCGAACCCACCCAAGCGGCTCCGAACGTCGTCACCCACCAGCTCATTGAGCAACTCCGCCGCCATCCCAAACGCGTGGTTTTCACCGAAGGCGAGGATATCCGTGTCATCGAAGCCGCCGCGCGCCTTGTGGCAGAAGAGGCGGTCATTCCCATCCTCCTCGGACGCCGCGAGCGCATCAAAGCGATGGCCGGACAGAACCACATTTCTCTGAAATTTATCAGCGTCATCAACCCGGAGCAATCCTCCGATCTGCCGCTCTTCGTGAAACGTGCGCAAAACATGGCGCGCTACCGCGACAACCACCAGGTCGACACCGAGGAAACCATCGTCCGCCCGCATTACTTCGGCTCCATGATGGTGCAATACGGCCATGCCGATGCCATCGTCGGCGGCAACCAAGCGATCCCCGCCTCCTATTTCCGCGCGCTCCTTCATAACATCAAACCTCAGAAGGATGTCCCGCGCATTTTCGGTGTATCGCTGCTCAGTGCGCCGCACTTCCCGCTGCTTGGCGAAAACGGCATGCTTTTCCTCGCGGATACCGGCCTCATCCCTCAACCGGATGTCACACAGCTCTCCAGCATCGCCATCGAAACGGGAAAACTCGCCCACCACTTCCTCGGTCGCAGGCCGGTCGTCAATCTTCTCAGCCACTCCACCAAAGGTACCTCCTCCACCCCGGATGCCCAAAAAATCGTCGCTGCCACCGCCCTAGCCAAGGCCAGGATCTCCAGCGAACTTCTCGACATTGAGCTCGATGGTGAACTCCAAGCAGACGTCGCCATCGACCCCGAAGCCGCCGAGACCAAGCTCCCTGACGCCTCACGCCGCAAACCCGCCGACGTCCTCGTCTTCCCCAACCTCGACGCCGCCCACATCTCCCTGAAACTGCTCCAGCACCTCGCCGGAGCACAGGTCTACGGCAAACTCATCCTTGGCCTCGCACGACCCGCCGCCCAGATCCCGCGCACCGCCTCGGTGGAATCCATTTTCGGCACAGCCGCAGCCGTCGCCGTAGAGGCGATCAAATACCACGAGCTGCACCCGAACAGCGATTTCTAGGTCACTCGCCTTCGTCCTTGCCTGCCGGGATCACCAGTGTCGGCACCACGGATTTCCGGACCATGCCCTCCGCCACGCTGCCTAACAGCAGCGCTGCGACCACTCCGTGACCGTGCGAACCGAGCACCACGAGATCCGCGCCTAGCTCCTTCACCTTTTCCTCAAGGACATGCAGCGGACTGCCATCGCCGAGGTGGGTGAACGCTCCCGGTGCCTTTGCGGCAGCCTCATCGAGAGTCTTCTGCGCGCGTGTACGGGTCTCTTCGTGAAAGGTATGGATCGCTGGGAATTCATCCGGCGTGAAACCGTAGGCCGTATAGGTCGGCTCTGGCTCGATGACGTGGAGCAGGTGCAGCTCGGCTCCGAAGGCAGCGGCCATCTGGGCGGCGGTGCCGACGACACCCGGGGTTGCATTCGAGAAATCAATGGCGGCGAGGATCTTTTTCATACCTAACAATAGGACAGGAATCCCCCATCAGGGAAGCGAAAGATTCATCCACCGACCATCCCTCCTTGCCCCGTGTAGATCGATGGACATGATATCGTAACTTTTTCTCCCCTTCCTATCCCATGGACATCCAGAGCCTATTCCTCAACGCTTTTATCTACCTATCCGCCGCGCTCATCGCGATCCTTGTGGGAAAACGCCTCGGTGTCGGCGCCGTTCTCGGCTACCTCGCCGTCGGCATGGCCATCGGCCCTTGGGGGCTGAAACTCATCGGGCAGAGCGAGGATGTCATGCATTTCGCCGAGTTCGGCGTGGTCATGATGCTCTTCCTCATCGGCCTCGAGCTTGAGCCCGCCATTCTCTGGCGCATGCGAAAAGCCATCCTCGGCCTCGGCGGCTTCCAGGTCGTTCTGACTGCGGCTGCCATCGCAGGCATTGCCATGCTCTTCGGCCTCGGCTGGCAACCCGCGCTGGCCATCGGCCTTATCCTCTCGCTCTCCAGCACCGCCATCATCCTCCAGACTCTCAGCGAGCGCGGCCTGATGCCCACCGAGGCGGGAAAAGGCGCCTTCTCCGTGCTTCTTTTCCAGGACATCGCCGTCATCCCCATCATCGCCGGCCTTCCCCTGTTGGCCACCCTGCCGAAGCCAGAAACCGGCAGCCATCACGCGCACCTTCCCCTCGAATCATTTCCCGGCTGGGTGCAGGCGCTCGGCACCGTCGGCGCAGTGCTCCTTGTCATCTTCACCACTCGTATCGCATGCCGACCGCTTTTCCGGATGATCGCCGCCACCCGCCAGCGCGAGGCATTCACCACCGCCGCGCTCGTCATCGTTCTCGGTGTGGCCATCCTCATGACTATGGTCGGGCTCTCCCCTGCACTCGGCGCTTTCGTCGCAGGCGTCGTCCTTGCAAACAGCGAGTACCGCCACGAACTGGAGAGCGATCTGGAGCCGTTCAAGGGCCTCCTGCTCGGCCTGTTTTTCATCGGCGTAGGCATCGGTATCGATTTCGGACATATCCTCCAAAACCTCCTTCTCGTCATCGGCCTCACCCTCGGACTACTGCTCATAAAGGGCCTGCTCCTCCTTTCCCTCGCCCGTCTCAATGGACTGCCCAAAGACGCCTCGATCCTCTTCGCATGCTCCATGGCCGCCGGGGGTGAATTTGCTTTCGTCCTGCTCAGCATCGCCTTCACCGGTGGCATTCTCGATGAAAGCACCGGCCGCACCCTCACCGCCGTCGTCGCGATCTCCATGGCTCTCACCCCGGTGCTGATCATTATCGCCCAGAAATACGCCTGCCGGAAATCCAGCGAAGCCGCCAGCTCCCGCGAGCCGGATGTCGAGGACGAGCACTCCCCCGTCATCATCTGCGGCTTCGGCAGATACGGCCACGCCGTCGGCCGCCTCCTCCGCACCCAGGGCATCGCCTGCACCGTCCTCGACCGCGATGAGGATCAGGTCGATCTACTCCGCAACATCGGCATCCCCGTCTTCTACGGAGACGCCACCCGCCCCGACCTGCTCGCGGCCGCCGGTGCCGCTCACGCAAAATACCTCGTCATCGCCCTCAAGGACAGCCACGTTGCTTCGAAAATCATCTCCACCGTGCGCCACAGTTTTCCCCACCTAAAAATCTACCTGCGCACCCACAGCCGTTTCGAAGCCTACGAATTCCTCGACCTCGGCGAAGAGCGCATCTACCGGGAAACCCTGGAATCCTCCCTCGCCATGAGCGTGGATATCATGACCGAACACGGCTTCCCCAAAGAGCGCGCCGAACGCATGGCCCAGCGCTACAAGGAAAACGACGAACGCATGATCCGAGAAATGGCCAAGCACCGCCACGACCGCAAACAATACGTCGGCAAAGCCAAGGAATCCGTACGCACCCTCGATGAACTCATGCGCAGCGACCTCGACGAATAGCCGCGAACTTCTTCATTGGAGTTTAACGTTTAAAATTTAGGGTTTCCCCACATGAAACGCCTCTTCCTCCTCGACGGCATGGCCCTGATCTACCGGGCGCACTTTGCCTTTATCCAAAATCCGATCCGGAACTCCAAAGGCGTCAACACCTCCGCTCTCTACGGCTTCATCAACACCCTGCTCTCCATCCTGGAAAAGGAAAACCCCACCCACCTCGGCGTCGCCTTCGATACCTCCGCGCCCACCCCGCGCCACATCAAATACCCCGCCTACAAAGCCCAGCGCGACGAGATGCCGGAGGAACTCGCCGCCTCCATACCCCACGTCAAAGCCCTCTGCCGCGCCTTCGCCATCCCCGTCCTAGAAATCGACGGCTTCGAGGCGGACGACCTCATCGGCACTCTCGTGAAACGCGCGGAACCCGACGGCTTCGAGTCCTATATGGTCACGCCCGACAAAGACTTCGCCCAACTCATTTCCCCCACCACCTACATGTGGAAGCCCGGCCGCAAGGGCGCCGAATACGAAATCATCGGCATGGACAAGCTGGAGTCGATCTGGGGGGTCGCGGATCCCCATCAGATCATCGACTTGCTCGGCCTCATGGGCGATGCCGCCGACAACATCCCGGGCATCCCCGGCATTGGCCCCAAGACCGCCCAGAAACTCATTAAGGAATACGGCTCGATGGAAAACCTCCTCGCCAACACCACGAAACTCAAAGGCAAGCAGAAGGAAAACGTCGAAGCTAACGTCGACCAAGCCCTCCTCTCCAAAGACCTCGCCACCATCATCATCGACTGCCCCCTCGACGTCACATGGGAAGATCTGCTCGTCTCCCAACGCGACGACGAAGCCATCAAGCAACTCTTCACCGACTTCGAATTCCGCACCCTCACCAAGCGCCTCTTCGGGGAGGAAAAAGGCAACGCGGACTTGAGTCCGCAGCAAAGCACCGAGTCCCAAACTATCTTCGACACCTTCAAAACCATCAAAGAAGTCCCCCACACCTACCACCTCGCCAACACCAAAGAGCTCCAGAAAACCCTCTTCGCCGAGCTAGCATCCAAAGACTCTTTCTGCTTCGACATCGAAACCACCTCCCTCAACCGCCACTCCGCGAAACTGCTAGGCATCGCCTTCTCATGGAAAGCCCACGAAGGCTGGTATCTCCCCTACTCTGAAGCTCTTCTCCCCGCTCTCCGCTCCGTGCTCCTTTCTCCTGCCGAAAAGATCGGCCACAACCTCAAATACGACCTCTCCGTCCTCCACTCCCACGGCATTTCCGTCGCCGGCCCGTTCTTCGACACCATGCTCGCCGACGCCCTCGCCGCCCCCGAGCGCCGACACAGCATGGACTACCTATCCGAAATCTTGTTAGGCTACACCCCCGTAAAACTATCGGAAATCGCCAATCAACAATCATCAATCGACAATCAATCCGACGACCTCTTCGCCCACGCCGAAAAGAAAGCCAAGAAATCCAAAGACCTCGACATCGAAAGCATCCCTCTCGAAACCTTGGCGGAATACGCCGCCGAGGACGCCGACGTCACCTTCCAGCTCGCCGAGAAACTTCGCCCCCTCCTCAAAGAAACCGGCCAGGACAAAATCTTTTCCGAAATCGAAGCCCCCCTGCTTCCCGTCCTCGTCCGCATGGAAATGGAAGGCATCGCCATCGACGAAGAAGCCCTCGAAACCATCGCCGTCGATCTCCAACAGACCATCGACCAACTCGCGAAATCCATCGAAGCCCACGCCGGCACCCCGTTCAACATCGCCTCCCCCAAACAGCTAGGACAGATCCTCTTCGATCACCTCCAGCTGTTAGACAAACCCAAGAAAACCAAAACCGGCCAGTACAAAACCGACGAGCAAACCCTCTCCACCCTGCTAGGCATCCACCCGATCATCGCGGAAATCCTCGAATACCGCGAAGCGACGAAACTCAAGTCCACTTACCTCGACGCCCTCCCCACCCACGTCGCCCCGGAAACCGGCCGCATCCACACCCATTACCACCAACTCCTCGCTGCCACCGGCCGCCTCGCCTCCTCCGATCCCAACCTCCAGAACATCCCCGTCCGCTCCGAGTCCGGCCGCAAGATCCGCCAAGCCTTCGTCCCGCGCAAAGGCTTCACCCTGCTCTCCTGCGACTACTCCCAGATCGAGCTCCGCGTCATGGCCGCCCTCGCCTGCGATCCCACCATGATCTCCGCCTTCCAGGACGGCGCCGACATCCACACCATCACCGCCGCCAAAGTCCACGGAGTCACCCCCGAGGAAGTCACCCGCGACATGCGCTCCGGCGCGAAAATGGTCAACTTCGGTATCATCTACGGCATCTCCGCCTTCGGCCTCAGCCAACGCCTCGCCATCCCCCGCACCGAAGCCGCCGAAATCATCGACGCCTATTTCCGCGAATACCCCGCCATCAAACAATACATGGATCGTACCATCGCCGAGTCCCGCGAAAGAGGCTACGCCGAAACCTTAGCCGGCCGCCGCCGCCATTACCCCGACCTCTCCTCAGGCAACGCCGGCCTGCGCGCCAACGCCGAGCGCGCCGCCATCAACATGCCCATCCAAGGCACCTCCGCGGACATGATCAAACTCGCCATGATCAAGATCGACGCCCTCCTCCGCAAAAAGCCCTACCAAACCAAAATGCTCCTCCAGGTGCACGATGAACTCGTCTTCGACCTCCACCCCGACGAGGAAACCGAGCTAGTCCCCAAAATCCTCCACATCATGGAATCCGCCCTCCCCCTCCCCCACGGCGTCCCCATCCTCGTGGAGAAAGGCACCGGCAAAAACTGGCTGGCAGCGCATTGAATGAGGATTTTTGCCATCCCGATCGACCGGAACTACCACCCCACCCTGGTGATTCCATCCACAAAATCGAAGTGCCGATCCCTCGACAGAACCGGCATACCCGTCTGTAAGGCCAGCGCCGCCGTCCACATGTCGTTCTGGGGGATAGGCCTGCCGGAGCGTTTCAGTTGGTCGGCGATCCGTGAATAACCTTCCACGGTTTGTGCGTCCGGATACAGGGTTGGCATCGCGGCGGTGAGCGCGTCGAGAAACGTGATTCCCGATTCTGCTTTCTTCGAGCCGAGCAGGCCGAACCGGAATTCCGCAACTGTGACGAAGGACAGAAACGCACGATCAACCTCGTTGAGAATCGCAAGCAGAGCGACATCCTGCTGGGCGAGGGCAGACACCGCGTTGGTATCGAGGATCATTGCCCGTTGCCTTTCTGAAGCGCAAGATCCTCGGCATCACTCATCTCAACCCGCTTCTGGATCTGGTTCAGAAGCTTCTTTGGAACAATAGGCAAGCTTCCGAGCACTGCGCCCAATGGCCTAGCGCCGGTGTTGAGCCGCTGCTCCACGGCCTCCGCGATAAACGCTTTTAGAGAAACCCCTTCCGCAGCCGCTGTCGCTTTCACCTTCCTGAAGAGGGGATCGGGCAGATCTATGGTGGTCTTCATCTGCCAAGTTTACCGTTTTTCCGCTTTTCCGTCAAACCGGGAGATTTGAGGTTCGCATCCTGCCGTGACAAACATCCCGGCTTTCATCAACCTGTCTTCATGTCTCCCTCCACCCTCAGCGATCTCCTCCTCGCCCTCCCCCACGTCGAGGAATCCGAACCCTTCGGCCCCGGCGTATTCGTCCAGAAGGTGGGCGGGAAAATGTTTGCGCTCTACTCCGAGGATGACGACGGATTGCGCATGAACCTCAAGTGCGATCCGGAGCGTGCGGTCGAACTACGCGAGCAACACGAATCCATCATCCCCGGCTACCACATGAACAAGAAGCACTGGAACAGCCTCATCCTTGACGGCTCGCTTCCGCCCGCGCTGGTGAGGGAACTCATCCAACACTCCTACGATCTGGTCTTCGCCTCCTTACCGAAAAAGCTCCGCGAGAGCCTCTCCTGAGCCACTCAGCCTTCCGGCGTTTCCCTCACCCGGCATTCCCTCACCACCTGTTCCCAGGTGAACGATTGGCTCAACATATCGGCGAGGAAATGGTTTTTCGCAGAGAGCCGCGTCGCATTGCGAAGTCGTCCGGGATTGTCCAGGCGACTGAAAAGCACCCGCCGGATCTCCGACTTCTTCGCACTCCCCCGGCCGTAACCTCCCGGAACATTCGAAGACCAGTAGCGGATCGTATCGCCGCTGCTTCCCAGATAAACCACCGAGTGTCCGCGCTCCCTGCCGCCGATTTCATCCGTCCACCAGATCTTCATGAAATCCCCGGGTTGGGCGTGATCGTATGAGGTGAAATTTGTGCCGCAGCCGAGATCAGCAAAGAGCTTCGCCGTTCCCGGGCCGTTCGCATTCCACCTCCCGAAAATTTCCTCCCCGTCTTGCCTGACCACCTTCGCGTAGCGCTGCATTGCCGCCTCGCTGAGCACCAGCCCCTCGCGCTCGCTCAGCAGATCAATGGTGCGCAGGAAAACCACATACGTCGCCCCGGAGCAAAACGAAGCCCCGCACTTTCCGAGGTCTTCCTGAAACCCGCCACCCTTCACCGAAACACTCACCGCCAGCCGGTCCACTGCCGCTGGTGAGGCATCATAACCGCCTCCGCTAGGCATCGAACGCATCGCTTCGAGCACGTGACCATTGACCGATCCCACAATCGCCGGATCCGAAACCGTGCAACTGGCAAACACCGCCGGCAGCACACACATCGCGACTTTAAACGGCCATCTCCCGATTTTCATGAGCCCACCCTGCACCCGGTTTCCCCGGAATGCGAACTCCTAACGCTTCTCGAAGAACAGAGTGAACTCGTTCCTGTTGTAGGTCAGGTGGGTCTGCTCGATAAGCGTGAGCCCGCCGGTTTCCGCAGCGGCGAGGACTTCTTTTTCGAGCTTCTCGATCTCGGCGATGGATTCCGCGCTGGTGGTCTTGAGGGTAAAAATCACCAAGCCGCCGGGATTGAGAAAATCTTTGAGTCGTGTGACATGCCCGATCGCCTGAGTCGGCAGGCCGTTCATGTCGGAGAGGATCGCATCATACCTCGCGCCGCGCGGCGGGATGAACTCGCCGACGTCTGAGCGGATGAACGTGAGCCTTTCCGCGCTGCTGAGACGCGGGTGGAGGGAGGCACGGTCGATGGCTGTGACGACGTATCTGCGCTTGAGAAGCTCGGAGGTCATGCCGCCGGGGCTGGCACCCAGCTCAAGCCAATGAGCATCTCTGCCGGGCAGCTTGCGCTTCATCGAGATAAAATGCAGTGCCTCGGCAACCTTCGCTCCCGCACGGCTAACGGTTTCTTCAGCGCTCTGGCTGATGTATTTCGTGCCGCCGGGGTAGATGCCGCCGGCTGCGGTGGGTGTGGAGATGCCGCAGAAGAGGCCTTCTTTTCCGAGCAGGCAGAAGAGGGTTTCTTTCGTCGGATCCTGCTCTTCGGCGATTTTCGGCGAGCCTTCGGGGAGTTCGAAGACCTGGAGGGCGCGGCCACGGAAGTTTGAGGCCAGCGCCTTGTAGTATGGCTTTTGCGAACTGGGATCGAGCCGACCGACCAGCAACGTCTGCGGATTCCGGCTCTCAAATTTGTAATAAATCGTCTGAGCCGCTTTCTCGATGAAGCCATCCATCTTCTCCGGATTGCACGGCCACGAATGCTCCACGGGAATGTGGAAACGCACGAAGCGTGCGGCGGAAGAATCCGTGATCCGCTCCGGGGACTCCGTTTGGAAAAGGAAATACTCCGTCCCTAGTTTCTTCACCTTTTCCGCACCGAGTATGCCGAGGATTTCCGGAACGAGACCGGAAAACACTTCGGAGATGCGGATGAGGTGGGTCGTCATCACTTCCCGCGGTTGCTGCGGTCTTCGCCTTTGACGCCCTTTGCGGCGCGCTTGCGGGCGCCTTCGTCGAGGAGGCGCTTGCGGAGGCGGATGTTGAGCGGGGTGGCTTCGACGAGCTCGTCGGCATCGATGTATTCGATGGCGCGCTCGAGGGAGAAACGCAGCGGCGGGGAAAGCTTGGAGGTCTTGTCCTTGCCGGAGGAGCGCATGTTGTCGAGGTGCTTCTCTTTGACCGGGTTGACCGGCATATCACCGACGCGTGGGTTTTCGCCGACCAGCATGCCGCCGTAGATCGCATCGTTTGCACCTACGAATAGAATGCCGCGATCCTCAAGGGCTTGCAGGGAGTAGGTGGTGGCGACTCCGGAATCCATGGAAACGAGGGTGCCAGTGGTGCGGGTGACGATTTCACCGGCGTGCGGGCCATACTCACGGAAAAGGTGGGACATGATGCCGTGGCCGGAGGTGAGGTTGACGATTTCCGTTTCGAAACCAATCAGGCCGCGGGTCGGGATCAGGGCGGTGATGAGGGTCTCGCCGGATGGCTCGGTCTCCATGTTTTCCATCAAGCCCTTGCGGTTGATGAGCAATTTAAGGATGCCTTGAGCGTATTCGCCCGGAGACTCGATGTAGAGGGTCTCGAAAGGTTCGAGGAGCTTGCCGTTTTCATCGCGACGATAAATCACGGTCGGACGGGAGACGCAGAGCTCGAAGCCTTCGCGGCGCATGGTCTCGACGAGCACGGCGATCTGCATCGCGCCACGTGCGGAAACATTGAAAACGCCGGCCTGGTCGGTGTCCTCGACCTGGAGGGAGACGTTGGTCTTGATCTCGTGCATCAGGCGCTCGCGGATGGCCCTAGAGGTGACGTGCTTGCCTTCCTTGCCTGCGAGCGGGCCGTCGTTGATGGAGAACTCCATGGAAACGGTCGGCGGGTCGATTTCCACGAAAGGAAGGGCTTCCTGTTCCTTGGTGGCGGCGAGGGTTTCACCGATATCGATGTTCTCGATGCCAGCAGCGATGCCGACGATGCCGCCTGCGCCGCAACCTTCGGAGTCTTCCGTGGCGAGGCCGGAGTAGGTGAAGGTCTTCATGACCTTGGACTGCTGCGTGGTGCCGTCTTTGCGATGAAGCCAGATGGTGTCGCCTTTCTTGACGGAACCGCCGAGGACTTTGCCAACGGCGACACGGCCGACGAAGCTGTCCCACTCGATGTTCGAGACGAGCATGTGGAAAGGAGCTTCCGGGTCTGCTGCTGGTTCTGGGATGAACTCGATGATTTTTTTGATCAGCGGGATGCAGTCCTTACGCTCATCATCGGGATGATCCATGAAGTATCCGTCACGGGCGGAGCCGTAGGAGAAAGGAGCTTCGAATTGCTCTTCGGTGGCGTCGAGGTCGAGGAAGAGTTCCAGGACTTGGTCGTGGACTTTCATCGGGTTGGAAAGCGGACGGTCGATTTTGTTGACGACGACGATTGGCTTGAGGCCTTCCTGAAGGGCTTTGCGGAGCACGAAACGTGTCTGCGCCTGTGGGCCACCTGCCGCATCGACGACGAGGAGAACTCCATCGACCATTTTCATCACGCGTTCCACCTCGGCACCGAAGTCGGCGTGGCCTGGGGTATCGACGATGTTGATCGTGTAGCCGTCATACAGAATGGCAGTGTTCTTCGCCTTGATGGTGATGCCTTTTTCCTTCTCAAGATCCATGGAGTCCATGGCGCGCTCTTGGGTCGCTTGGTTTTCGCGGTAGGTGCCGCCGGCCTGCAGGAGTTGGTCGACGAGGGTGGTTTTGCCGTGGTCGACGTGGGCGATGATGGCGAGGTTGCGGATCTTGAGTGACATGGAAATGATGCGGTTGGACGCTTTGGGGGCGGGGCTATGCAGGACTTTTCCACCGATGGCAAGGCAGGAATGAGGGGAAACCACCTTGAAACTGCTCAACAGCACGCAGATGTGTCCCCTGCAGATGGAAAAAATCACCGCAAATTTCTTCTCCAGGGATCCCGTGGACTGCGCCCACGACCTCATTGGGTGCTCGTTTTTCTGGAAAGGCTGCTCCGGCCGGATCGTAGAAACCGAGGCCTACCATGCCCTTGGCGATGAGGCCTGCCATACTTTGCTGCGGCCTTCGACCCGGGATTTCATCGAAAAACACGGAGCCGGAGACGCCTACGTCTATCTCAACTACGGGGTTCACTGGCTTTTTAATGTTTTGGTCAAAAGCGAGGTAGGAAACGGCTTCGTCCTGATCCGGGCGCTGGAACCGGTTGGTGGGATCGAACTCATGCGACGTCGGAGGAGCGGGATCTCGGATCGTCTGCTCACCGCCGGCCCGGGGCGACTGACCCAAGCACTCGGGATCGGACGCGAGGATCACGGCACCAGTTTCCTGGAAACAGAAGAATGCGGTCTGGCTCTGGGAAAATCCGCTGAGGTCGTTTCAGGCGCACGCATCGGCATCTCTAAGGCGGTGGATCTACCATGGCGTTTCGGCGATCCGACTTCGAAGCACCTGAGCAAAAAGTTTTGATCCGAAACGCAAAAACCGGAAGCCCCTGAGGACTTCCGGTTTCTAAGATAGATGACCGCTTAGTAAGTGACGGTCGTTTTCTTGGTTGTTTGGGTTTCACCGTAGAATGGACCATCGGTCGAGGTGGTCGTGGTGGTGCTTGAGCTCGCTCCCCCGGCGGGTGTATCGATGTGCGCTGTGCAGCTAGCGATGGCAAGAACGCCCAATGTGGCGGCGAGAAGTTGTAATGTCGTTTTCATGTGATGTTGTGGGTTCGTAGTTGGAGGTAAGTAGCCGAACCGAATGACTCGACTCATTGAACTCAATCGCAGTTTATGAGCCACAGATGGCGCCGACCAAAACCAAGCCTAAGACCCTTGCAGCCAAAGGATTAAACCTCTCTGGATCATTGAGCGCAGCCTCCGCATCGATTATATCAAGCAAAATGCCCGGGCGTTTTGCATGCCCATGAATGCATTTTCCACCGAGGAGGGTTTCAGAACGCCCCGTTGAGCTTCCTGCCGACCCAGAAAATACCTAGCAGGCAAACCAGCACCGCCACGGTCGCCCAATGCGACCAGAGCGGGATGCGATTCTCGATCGGGCGCGGTTCAGGAAGTGCTTCGATTTCATCGATGAGGCCGGGAAGTTGGTTGGGAAGAATCAGGCGGCCACGCGAAACTTTAGCCATTTCCTCAAGCACGTCGGGGCGAGAGGGTTGCCCGGTTTTTTCGATATCCACTCCCTGCGCGAGGATCGTCGTTTCCGTGGGAAGATCCGAGGCACCGGAAACCGTGGCACGCAGTTTCCACGCGCCGGGAAGCTCAATGCGAAAACGCCCCGCGTAGGCACCCCACTCAGATTCGTTTTTCTGAAGCTCGATGCGGCGGGTATCGCCACTCGGGGAGGTGACATCCACGAAAACCGAGCCCTCTTTCAGCGGCGCGCCGTTTGCATCAAAAGCATTTGCGTTCAGGGTCACGGTCGCCCCCGGCTCGGGGCGCTCAGGAGTGTAGAAAAGCCGCACCCGCTGACCGGCGGCCATGTTCCGTTGATAGCTCATCCAACGCGCGACCTGTCCCCAGAAACGGTAATGGTAAAGATCCTCCACACCGCGCCTCCAGCGCCAGGCAGAGTCGATCCCCATGAAAAGCACTTTCCCGCTGCCCGCCGTTTTCGTCACCAACAGGGGGATCGGCCCGTAAGACCCGCGACGGTTCGCATGCACCGCTAGGACTTCCGTCCCGCCCTTCGCGCGCACCACTGGAGCGTGCCAGAAAAAGCCGGGAAGGTTCCGCCAAATCTCCGGATTGTCTTCCTCGGATTCGCCCAACATGGTCAACAACGAAGCACGCCCCTCGGTGGTGAGATTCAACGGCGTCGCCAACGTTTCGGGGAAACCCTCCTTATGCTTGTCGTCCAGCGTCACTGGCAACAGATCGGAGAGCGCCGTATCGAGCAGGCTGAACTGGTTGCCCTTCGACCCCGGGAGAAACACGACACCGGACGCTTGATTCTCCACCAACCCGCGTATCTGCGCGCACTGCTCTTCGCTCAACTGATCCGGCCCCACGCCGATATCGCCGATGAACACGACATCGTATTTCGAAAGCTCCTCCAAGGTCTCGGGAAATTTCTCGATGTAATCCAGCCCCTCCGCCGGCCCCAGCTCAGGGCGCATCAGCAGGCAGGAAAGCTCCACACCCGGATCGCGCTGGAGCGCATTGCGCAGGAAACGGAACTCCCAGCGCGGCAGGGTCTCGAGGATGAGCACGCGGATCTGCTCGGGTTTGCCCGCGATCGTGAACTTGCGCGAATTGTTCGCCGCAACCAACTCGCCAGCCTCCACCGGCACGGAAAGAGTCAGGGTTGAGGAGCCCTCGCTTTGCAGCCTCCACAGAATGGAATCGTAGGTCTCCGCATTCGGCGGCAGGATGATACTCTTCGTTCTCTCTCGCCCGGATTCGTCGCGCAGCCGCACCACAGTGCGCACCTGCCGGTCGAGCGACGAACGTATCGTAAAAGGGATCTGCACATTCTCCCCGACAATCCCGTAGGTCGGTGCGGTCACTGCGAGCAGGTCGAGATCCGGCAAACGCGTCTCGCTGCCTACGGGGATCGTGAAAATCGGCACTCCTCGCAACCGGTATTTTTGCGCCGCAGCCACCGGCGGATCACCGAGGTTGAAGTCGCCATCGCCCAGCACCACCACCGCCCGCAGGTTATTGTCTCTCTCCAACAGCTCGGAAAGCGGCTGGTTCATATCTGTCCCGCTCAAGCCCTCCTCCGAGGGTTTCGCAAACGGCAGAGAAATAAGATCATTCGCCCCATCGGATTTCAACCGAGTCCACAAATCCGATCCCAACGCCTTTTCCACCCAGTCTTTCCGCGAAACGACCTCGTCACCCTCTTTCCCCCGCAACACCTGCGGCAGCGTCGCATCGAGCGTCTCCATCGAGCGCGAATCGTCCCACAGCACCACGATTTTCGGCTTGGTCGTCGGGTGGATCACCGTCTTCCACTCCGGCTGCCACAGCAGCATCACCACCAGCACCGCGATGAAAAACCGCAGCGCCTCCAGTGCCGCGGTGCGCCCGGGATGCGGGCTGCGTT
This sequence comes from Luteolibacter sp., assembly GCA_039978775.1. Taxonomy (GTDB): domain Bacteria; phylum Verrucomicrobiota; class Verrucomicrobiia; order Verrucomicrobiales; family Akkermansiaceae; genus Luteolibacter. Next base: position 81,682 of record JBDWAR010000018.1, read on the forward strand.
TCCACGAAAGGAAGCAGAGAAGAGCCACCCCGAGCAGCGCTGCGATGCCAAGCCAAAGGGTGAGGGGTGTCGGGTTGAGATGGAGCAAAAGGGCGCGGGTGCGTGTGTTACATTAATGGCTAACTGATCCCGCACCCTAGGGCAAGGGGCGATGAAGCCTATGACGGAACATCCGCGTGTTCATCTGCGGTTAAAAAAATCTTCCCCGAGCACGGTAATTCGACATCAGGAACCCCGAAGCCCGGATACCATTGCTTTCACTGCGAAAGCGATCTCCTCCTCACTCACCGAAAACGGCGGAGTCAGCGCCAAGATATCCCCCACCGGCCCATCCGGCAACGCGATCACTCCCGCCCGCAGCATGCTTTTCACCGCCTCAATCACCCTCTCCCCGCTGTCCGTCACCACCCCCATCATCAGGCCACGGCCCCTGACACATTTCACGAAATCCAACTTCTCCAAGCATCTCAGCGCCTCCTTCAGCCTCGCCCCTGCCTCCGCCACCATCTCCTCGGTGCGAGCCTCGCGATATCGCTTTATCGCCTCCAGCCCCATCGCACAGCCCATCGGATTCCCCAGAAACGTGCTGGTATGCAGCGCCTCCCCGTTGCTCGCCGGCCACTTATCCATCATCTCCGCCTTGCCCACACACACAGAAATCGGAAAGCCACCACTCAGCGCCTTCCCCAAACAAATCAGATCCGGCACCACGCCCTCCCATTCGCACGCGAACATCCTCCCTGTCCGCCAAAATCCCGTGTAAATCTCATCGAAAATCAGCACCGCCCCCACCCGATCGCACCACTCCCTCAGCGCCCGCAAAAACCCCTCCGGCGGCACCACAATCCCACCCCGCCCCTGAATCGGCTCCACCAGCACCGCCCCGATCCGGCTGCCATCCACCTGTGAAAGCTCCTCGCGGAAATTTTCCAAATCATCCTCCGGAAACTTGAGCCGCTCCGTCACCCTCGCCAGCTGCCCCTCGAAAGGCTCGCGGAACCACCCGATCCCCGCCCCCAGCAACGCCCCATAACCCAACCCGTGATATCCCCCCTCGAACGACAAAATCCCGCTGCGCCCGGTCGCCACCACCGCCGTCTTCAGCGCCGCCTCCACCGCCTCGAATCCCGAATTCCCGAACAAACATTTCCCTCGCGACCCGTCCCAGCGCCCGAACGTGATTTCCGATAGCGCCTCGCACAGCTCCACTTTAACCCGCGCCGGATGTACATCCCCCATCGCATGCATCAGGGAAACGCTCTGATCCCGCAGCGCCTGCCCCGTAAATCCATACCCCAACCCCGCCACCCCGAACCCGCTGGTCATATCCAAAAACCGATTCCCATCCACGTCCCACACATTCACCCCCTCCGTCTTTTCCCAGAAAATCGGCCAGTCCTCCCCGAGATACGTCGTATTCCGGCATTCCGCCTCGCCAAGCCGACGCCCCCATTCCAGCGATTTTTCTCCGGGCACACTTGTCAGGATCTCAGGCAGCATCGCCGCGAGTTTCCTCCAGCCCCGCTCCGACATACAGGTGAAAATTTTTCTCCAACCGCAAAACGAGAATTTTTGGTTACAACCCCTCGAAAATCCGGGAATGATCTGCACATAATGAAACTCCTCCCCATCCTATTGACCGCCATCCTTACCGTCACGGCTCCGACATCCGCCCGCGCCGAGGACGACAACTCCGGCTTTGTCCCCCTCTTCGATGGCAAAACCACCGAAGGCTGGGTCAACCCCTACCAGTGGGGCGAGGTCGCCGTCGTCGATGGCGAAATCCACCTCACCGCCGAGAAGAAATTCTTCCTCCTCACCGAAAAGGAATACTCGGATTTCATCTTTGAGGGCGAAGTCCACCTCCCAGAGGGCAAGGCCAACAGCGGCTTCCTTTTTCGCGCACAGAAGAACGACAAAGGAGCCTTCGGCTATCAGGCGGAAGTCGATGGCGACCCGGCACGCGGATGGTCGGGTGGGTTCTACGACGAAGGCCGCCGCAGATGGTTCATCAGCCCGATCAAAGGGGATGCGGTAAGCGAAGCCGCCTTCCTCACCCGCGCCAAAGACTCCTTCAAGCGCAACGACTGGAACAAATATCGCATCACCTGCAAAGGCGACCACATCATCATCGAGGTCAATGGCGTCGTCACCACCGATGTCCATGACGACAAGGACGCCAAAGGTTATATCGGCATCCAGCATCACGGTGAAAAAGGAGCGACCTACCGCTTCCGCAACCTCCGTATCAAAGAGCTCAAATGAGTCCTGCTCCCGCCTCCCGCCTCAAAATCTGGTTCCTCTGGATCGCCGCATTTTATTGCGCCTGGCTCACCATCGTCATCGTCGGCAACCACTGGCACACCCTACGTGAAAACTGGGGCATCGCCTTCGCCATGGCCATGGGTTCCTACGCCGCCGGATCCACTCCCATGGGCGGCGGCACCGTCGGCTTCCCCGTGCTCGTCCTGCTTTTCAAACAAAGCGCCATGCTCGGCCGCGATTTCTCCTTCGCCGTCCAGAGCATCGGCATGACCAGCGCCTCGATCTTCATCATCGCCCGCCGCCAGCCAGTCGAATGGCCGATGGTGCGCTGGGCCATGCTCGGCGCCCTCATCGGCACCCCACTCGGCATCCTTTTCATCGCCCCCCTCGTCCCGCCGCTCGTCATCAAGATCCTCTTCGCGGTTGTCTGGTGCTCCTTTGGCGTCCTCCACCTCTATCGACTCAAGGAGCTCGCCCGCCACGAAGGCCTCGCTCCGGGAGCCCACCGCTTCGACCGCAACGCCGGCCTCCTAATCGGCCTCTTCGCCGGAGTCACCGTCGCGGCTATCACCGGGGTCGGCATCGACATGGTGCTCTACGCCGTCCTCGTCCTGCTCTGCCAAGCGGATCTAAAAATCGCCATCCCTTCCTCCGTCATCATTATGGCGTGGACCTCCCTCGTCGGCATCGCCACGAAAACCCTCTTCGGAGGCGTCCAGCCCGGGGTATTCGAAAACTGGCTCGCCGCCGCACCCGTCGTCGCACTCGGCGCACCGCTCGGAGCCTTCATTGTCGATAAAGTCGGCCGCGCACCCACCCTCCTTCTCGTTTCCGTCCTCTGCATCGGCCAATTCGCCTGGACCATGACCGACGAATGGGCACGCCTCGGCCTCACCGGCCTAGCCGCCTCCCTCGGCGGCGTCCTCCTTTTCAACCTCGCCTTCGAATGGCTCCACCGAAAAGGCAACCACCTCGACCGCCGACGCTAACCCGCCGTCTTCCTTGAGAATTGAAATTTGATGTTTGAGAGTTAGATGCGCAGCATCCAACCGTGATCGCCCGCGTCCTCATCGACGGCCCTTCGGAGCTTGTTTTCGACTACGCCATCCCCGCCGACCTCCCCGTCGTCGAGGGCTGCCGCGTGCGCATCCCGATTCGCCAGAAAATCACTTCCGGCACGGTCCTCTCCGTCATCCCGCCCCCAGAGCAGAGCGAGTTCGCCATGCGCGAGGTGAAATCCCTCATCGACCCGGAACCTCTCATCACCCCCGTCCTGCTCAAAGTCGCCCGCTGGATCTCGAATTACTACGGATCTAGTATAGAAAGCGTCATCCGCTCCATCCTTCCGGAAGCCGTCCGCACCGAGGACAACGCCGCCAAAACCCGCCGCATCGCCACCGCCAACGAAAACATCGATCCGGAAGATCTGGCGAAGCTCGAAAAACGCGCGCCCAAACAATACATCATCCTCAGCCTTCTGCTCGCCGCCGAAAACCGCACCCTCCCCACCACCGAGCTCGGCGACGGCTCCGCCCCTTCCCTCAAAAGCCTCGAATCCAAAGGCCTGCTCAAAATTTCCACCGAGGAAATCCGCCGCAACCCCGAAGCCGCCGAGGAAATCATTCCCTCCCAACCCCTCAACCTAAACGACCAGCAGCAGGAGGCATTCGAGCTCATCAGCCAGTCACTTCTCACTTCACACTCGGCACTCGGCACTGAAGCGAAGCGACCCTTCCTCCTCCTCGGCGTCACCGGCTCCGGCAAAACCGAAGTCTACCTCCAAGCCGCTCAAGCCGCCCTCGACCTCGGCAAAACCGTGCTCGTCCTTGTCCCGGAAATCGCCCTCACCCCCCAAACTGTCCGGCGCTTCAAATCCCGTTTCTCCCACCTCACCGACCAAGTCGCCGTCCTCCACAGCAACCTCTCCCAAGGCGAGCGTTTCGACGAATGGCACCGCATTCGCAAAGGCACCGCACGCATCGTCATCGGCGCACGCTCCGCCGTCTTCGCCCCACTCCCGGATCTCGGCCTGATCATCATCGATGAGGAACACGAATCCACTTACAAACAGGAAAACGTCCCCCGCTACCAAGCCCGCGACGTCGCCGTCCTGCGCGCTGCCTTCGAGCCCTGCGTCATCGTCCTTGGCTCTGCCACTCCCTCCCTCGAAACCTGGCAAAACACTCAGACTGGGAAATACCAACTGCTCCGTCTCGACAAACGCGCCGACGCCCATTCCATGCCTCTCGTTAGGGTTATCGACATGCGCTTGGAGAAGCTGAAGCAAAAAGGCCAGGTCGCGATCCTCTCCGACCGACTCCGCACCGCCCTCGAGCAACGTCTCGAAAAAGGCGAGCAATCCATCCTCTTTCTCAACCGCCGCGGTTTCGCCCGATCCCTCCAATGCCATGGCTGCGGCTATGTCTGCGAGTGCCCCCACTGCGCCGTCGCCCTCACCTACCACCGCACCGATGAGCGTCTCGTATGCCACGTCTGCGGCCACCAATCCATCGTCCCAAGGAAATGCCCGGAGTGCAAAAACCCCGGCATCTCCCTCCAAGGCTACGGTACCCAGAAGGTCGAGGAGGTGCTTAAAAAAGTCCTCCCGGAAGCACGCTTCGCTAGGATCGACGCCGATGCCATGCGCCGCAAAAACGCACTCAAAGACATCCTGCGGAAATTCAAATCCCAGAAAATCGACATCCTCATCGGCACCCAGATGATCGCCAAAGGACTGCATTTCCCCAACGTCACCTTGGTCGGAATCCTAAACGCCGACCTCGGCCTCCACGTCCCGGATTTCCGCGCCGGCGAGCGCACCTTCCAGCTCATTACCCAAGTCGCCGGACGTGCCGGACGCGGCGAACTCGAAGGCGAAGTCATCGTCCAAACTTTCACCCCCCACAGCCCAAGCATCCAGTTTGCCCGCAAGCACGACTTCGACGGCTACGCCGAACAGGAAATGGAAATGCGCCGCCAGTTTTCCTTCCCCCCCTTCGCCCACTGCGGCGTCTTAACAGCAAGATCCACCCACGAGCGCCGCGCCGAGTTCACCCTGCAAACCCTCCACCTGCGCCTCAAAGAAAACCTCCCCCACGGCATCACTTTAGGAGAGGTCCTACCCAGCCCCTTGATCCGCTCCCACGATCAATTCCGCTTCCAAATCACCCTCCGCTCCCACAAAGCCCGCCCCCTCACCAACCACATCCAAACCATCCTCCAAAAAACCTCCCTCCCCGAAGACGTCACCGTCGTCTTCGACATGGATGCGTATAATTTCTCGTAGCAGCGCTGGAACAGTAGTCAATTTTGTTGTTCATAAAATGAGTTTTATGAACAACAACGGATTTCGTAGTTAATCGGTTAAAATCGAACCCATTTGTCGTTACGATTCAAAGAACTGTTAATGACGAGGTCTTTTGATCCTAATTGGCGAGCGACAAACCATTTTGTCGTTATTCTGGATAATAATTTTGACGACAAATCTAATTAGCGTTAAGATTTTACTATCAATGAACCTCGATACCTCGAACGCCGTCCACTATCGAGATGGTCAGTTTCCGCCAGATTCGCTCGACTACGGGCAGATCCTCCCAGCACTGCTCGCAGCGACCGATGCTCTTGCGCGATACGACCAGATGCTCAAAAGCCTCCACAACAGCGAGGTCTTCCTTGCACCACTCAGAAACCAGGAAGCGGTCATCTCCTCCCGTATGGAGGGAACGATCAGCACCATGGACGAGATCTTGGAGCTGGAGGCGGAATACGGCGACCAAGCAAATCCCACATCCGAGAAGCGCTCTGATGGGGTTGAAACCTATCTCTACCAACGTGCCTTGCGCTCCGCACAAACCGAAATGCGCGGCGGTCGCCCCCTGTCCTCTTCACTGATGAAAAGCATCCATCAGCAACTGCTGTCATTCGGCAGGGGAGCGGAAAAATCGCCAGGCGCCTACAAGTCGGAGCAGAACTACATCGGCGAAAGGGGTCGCCGCGAAGTCAGTTTTGTCCCCATCTCACCTGAGAAGCTCGATAGCGGAATGGACGCGCTGTTTTCAATGATCTCCGGGGGCGAAATGCCCGTTCTCCTGCGTGCCGCACTGTGCCATCTCGAGTTTGAGGCATTGCACCCGTTCAAAGATGGCAACGGTAGGGTGGGCAGGATGCTCATTACACTCATGCTGTGGTCGGAGGGAGCGATTTCAGCACCCCATTTCTACATCAGCCGCTATTTCGAAGATCACAAAGACGATTACATCTCCAAAATGCGTGAAGTTTCGGCCAGCGGAGCGTGGGACGAATGGTGCGCGTTTTTCCTCACCGCCGTCGAAAAACAAGCGATCCACAACCTCGATGCCTCCGAGAAAATCCGCTCGCTCTACGAAGAAATGAAAGTGCGCTTCTCGGAAATTCTCGCCTCAAAGTGGTCGGTGGCCGCGCTCGACTACATGTTCACCAATCCCATCTTCCAGAATAGCCGCTTCACCCGCAATGCAGGCATTTCACCACAGACGGCAGCACGCTTCACCCGTGTCCTACTACAGGAAGGCCTCCTGCAAACCGTCCGCGAAGCCGCAGGCAGCAAATCCGCCACCTACCGCTTCGAGCCACTGATGAAGCTGGTTCGCGTCTAGGCTCCTCACCAACCGCATCCAAACTATCCTCCAAAAAACCACCCTCCCCGAAGACGTCACCGTCGTCTTCGACATGGATGCGTATAATTTCTCGTAGCGGGGATTTTCGGTCGCGCTTGCTCAGATCCTGCCCCCCTTTACAAAGATTGCTAATCTTTGTAAACTTCATCCATGAATATCTCGCTCACCCCGGAACTGGAAAGTGCCGTGAAAGCAAAAGTCGCCTCCGGACTCTACAACAATGTCAGTGAGGTGATTCGCGAAGCGCTGCGTAAATCCCTGCTTCAAGAACAGGAAAACCAATGGATCGCTCGGGAAGCAGCCATCGGTTACGCCCAACTCCAAGCCGGTGAAACCGTCGAGGTAAAATCCGAACAACACTTCATCGATCTCGTTCGCGGCGACGCATGAAGCTCACTCTCACCGAGGCCGCTCTGAACGATCTGAGATCCATCAGGGCCTACATCCTCGAAACATGGGGTGAGGAGCAGAAAAAAATCTACCTCCGGAAAATCTGGAACCGCCTCCAAACCCTCCGCGAGGATCCCTCGCGCTACCGCCCTAGGGAAGAGCTCTTTCCCGGCTGCCGCATCGCCTCCGAGGGCCGCCATGTGATTCTTTTTCAGTGCGAAGACAATGTCATGACTGTCGTCCGCGTCCTCCACTCTCGCATGGATTTCAAACAGCACATCCCACATGCCTGAGAAAACCACTTACCCCCCCTTCGGTAAAACTCTCCCGTAGCTAACGCCATGCCCATCCTCATCACCGCATTCGGCCCTTTCGGGGGGCGTGCCGAAAACGCTTCTTCGCTGGCCTTGCGTGATCTCCGGAAATCCCATCCGGAGATCCGCACACGCATCCTGCCGGTGGATGCGGTGCTCGCCCCCGCGCGGTTGAGACAGGCGATACGTCACATTCGCCCGAGCGCTGTGATCATGCTTGGAGAGTCCGCTCAGAGCACGGGGATCCAGCTCGAGACGACCGCTTGGAACTCAAAAGATTTCTCCATTCCCGACATCGCAGGGAGGAAACCGAAAGGAGTGCCGGTGAAAGGCGGGGCTGCGGAATCCCTGGCTTCCACCCTTCCTCTGAAGGAAATGCATTCCGCTCTGAATGCGGGCGGTCACCCTGTAGCCCTGTCGAATGATCCGGGGCGCTACCTGTGCAATCAGCTATTTTTCGCGGCGATGAATTATCTAGAAACCAACGGGATCTCGATACCGGCGGGTTTCATCCACCTGCCGCTGGAAAACCATTTCCCAACATCCCGTGCTGCCGCTGCCATCGGCGCGGTGATACGCGTTTGTGAGGCAACTGCCGCCCGGGCAAAAGACCTCGACATATAAGGATTTCCTGATATTTTACTTGGGTGAAAAGAACTTTTCTGCTGTTGCCGCTGATCATCCCGTTCCTCGGCTCGTGCGACAAAATCACTGCCGTCACTGACAAGGTGGGCGAGCTGAAAGACCTGCGCACAGAGACCGTCAGCACTGCCACAGAAAGCATGGGGCTGAACGAACTGGCCGACACTGGAGACCTCCAAGGCGAACCAGCCGTATCGACCATCGACGCGGCAGATTTCAATAGTTTCATCGCCCAACCGGGTAAGCTGAACATCGTCGATTTCCACGCGGAGTGGTGCCCCCCTTGCAAAAACCTCGGCCCGATATTGGAGCAGGTGGTCACGGCAAACCGCACCAAGGCCAGATTGGGAACATTCAATGTGGATCATGGCAAAGATTTCGCACGGGAACAGGAAGTGAACGGCATTCCCGATGTCCGGTTCTACATCGACGGTAAACTTGTCGACCGTTTCGTCGGCGGTGAATCCAAAGCACGCGTGGAGGAATTGGTGGCGAAACACACGGCGGCAATCCAGCCGCCTGCCGACATTGTAGAATCACAGGATGCGGGTTTCGATCAACTTAGTTCGCCCGACCAACCGGCAGCAGCCAATCCCATCAGCCCAGATACCGGCGGAGCCAAGCCGATGCTCGAATCCATGGCGCCGATGGATAAGGAATGGATGCCTCCCGGCATGACTCGGCAGTAGGGCTCAACCGAGTAACTCGCGGATCATCGAGGCGTTGAGCTTACGCACGACATCCGCATCCGCCAGCAGGCCTTCCGCGAGCTTGGCTTTTTCCTGTTGGAGGCGGTGGATGCGCTCCTCGACGGTTTCTTGGCAAAGCAGTTTGTGCACAAACACCGGCTTGTCCTGGCCGATGCGATAGGCACGGTCGGTGGCCTGCGCTTCGGCGGCGGGGTTCCACCATGGGTCGTAATGGATCACCGTGTCGGCGGCTGTTAGATTGAGGCCGGTGCCGCCGGCTTTCAGTGAAATGAGGAACAGCGGGACTTCGCCGGTTTGAAATTGTTCGACGAGTTTGCCGCGATCCTTGGATCCGCCGGTGAGTTTCAGGTAGCCGATTTTTTCCTTCACCAAGTGATCCTCGATGAGCGAGAGCATGGTTGTGAACTGGGAGAAAAGCAGAATGCGGCGGCCTTCCTCGATCAGGGTAGCGAGAAGCTCGGTGAGGAATTTCAGCTTCGCGGAGTTCCGGACACCTGCGGAAAAATCTTCGGGGAGCAGGCGCGGATCGCAGCAGATCTGGCGGAGCTTCAGGAGGGCATCGAGGAACACGATCTGGGACTGCTCGATGCCGCGCGCGGCGATGGCTTCGCGCACCCGCTTGTCCATAGTGGCGCGCACCGTTTCGTAAAGATCCTTCTGGTCGGAATGTAGTTCGATAAGATGGACGAGTTCGGTTTTCGGCGGGAGCTCTGTGGCGACCTGGTCTTTGGTGCGGCGGAGCACGAGCGGGGCGATGCGTTTTTTCAGCAGGGCGTTCTTCTCCGCATCGCCCTCCTCCTCGATGGGTTTGCGGAAGCGTTTATTAAACCCATCCTCCGTGCCGAGGTAGCCGGGGATGAGGAAATTCATCAGGCTCCACAGCTCGCCGAGGTGGTTCTCGATCGGCGTGCCGGAGAGGCAAAGCCGATGGCGGGCAACGACTCGGCCAGCCGCTTGGGTGACCTTGGCGCGCGGGTTCTTGATATACTGCGCCTCATCGAGAACCATCAGGTGATACTGGAATCCCAGTAGCTTTTCGATATCTCGCTGAAGCAGAGCGAAGGAAGTGATGACCACATCGGCATGCGGGATGGAGCGGAAATATTTCCTACGCTCCGCCCCGTTCAGCACGAGCACGGTGAGGCCGGGGGCGAACTTACGAGCTTCCGCCTGCCAGTTCGGCACCACCGAGGTGGGGGCAATGACGAGGGAAGGCTTTCCGCCGCTGCGACCGGAGGTCTTTTCCGCCATCAGGTGGGCGAGGGTTTGGAGGGTTTTGCCGAGCCCCATGTCATCGGCAAGGATGCCGTGCAAACCGTGTTGCGCGAGAAACTGCATCCATTCGTAGCCCGCCTTCTGGTAGTCGCGCAGCGTCGCCTTGATCTCTTCTGGCGTTTCCACCTCCTCGATTTTGGAGAAATTCTCCAAGCGCTTCCTCAGTTTCGCCAAGCCTTTCGGCGTCTCGATACCGAGACCTTCCAGTCCGCCGAGCGCTGCCGCATCGAGGGCGTGCACCTGCACTTTCCCGAAAAACTTCGGATCAATGAGCGCGGAGAGATGGCGGAGAATGCGCCGCACCCGACCGGTCGGAAGCTTGAGCGCATCGCCGTTTGGCAAGGGCGCATAGACATGGCCGGCGTCGGGGCGGTCGAGGGTTTCTTCGAGGAAATCCTGTTTCAACAAGCCCGCGAGGATGGGCATGAGGTCATACCTTTCCCCATCGACATCGAAGCCGACCGACAGGCTGAACCAGCCACCATCGGAGAAATCCCCTTCGTAAGGCTCTTCACTGTCATCACCTTGCGAAAGTTTGGTATCCCATTTCTCCGGATCCGCATCGTGCACCTCGTGGCCGACGCCCGGTTCGATAACCACGCTCCACCCGAGCGCCTCGAGTTCCGCCACAGTCTCCCCGCGGAAGCGGTGCCAGAAAGCGTCCACCGGCATGCGCCCGGGATCCGGGAACCACTTGTCCGTGCCGATCTGGACGGTTCGCGACTTCATGCTGAGAAGGAAACGCCAGGCGGGATTCGACTTCATCGAGGACAACCCGGTTTCGCGGAGTTCGCGGGTTGCTCGCATTTCGGCAGGGGTCGATCCCCCATCACCCGGCGCATCGAGTGGTGTACGATCTTTCCCGTAGATCGCGAAAGCCTCGGCGAAGATCCATTCACCGGGATCCTTTTCGCCGAGCGATTGGAGGAGGAGCTTGGTCGCCTTGTCCACCTCGCCCTTGCGCACCACGAGCTCGAATTTCGCCTCGGGCATTTCACCGGCATCCTTCATCTCCGGCTCTTTCTTCAAGGCGATTTCCACCGCCTCCTTCGGAGACCTTCCGAAATATCTGGCGAGCTTGCGCTCCTTCGCCATTTTCCCGACGACCGCAAATCCGTGTTCACAAAACGCGCCGACCTCGCAGGGGCAGGTGGTCTCGAAACCAAACCCTCCACCCTCTTCCCAGAAAGCCCCGTCCACTTCCGCATCTGAGACAGTTGCCGAGAAACAGATCTCTCCCGTCCCCTCGTCGAGGCGCAGTCCCTTCACTTTCGAGACCAACCTCCCTCCAAGACCGCGCACTTCTTCATCGAACCTCTCTACCCAGGTCCCTTCCGCCAAAAACTCCTCCAGTTCCCCGATGATCTCCACGCTGGGCCGAGGCTATTTTCCCACCGCCCCAGCGTCCATCCTGATTTGGATTTGCGGCTTCTTGACAACTAGACCAGACCAGACCAGGTTTACTGCGTGAAAAACATCCAAGAAGCCAAAACCCATCTCTCCCGTTTGGTGGAGCAGGCGGCGGCGGGTGAGGAAATCATCATCGCAAAAGCCGGCAAGCCAATGGCGAAACTTGTCCCTTATGTCCCGGCACGCCCTAAGCGCAGCGGTGGATTTCTTGCCGGAAAAATCCATGAGTCGGCGGATTGCTGGGAACCGGATGAAGCGCTGAACGAGGCGATGACCGGCGGAGCGATTTTCCCTTCCGGAAGTTCCTCCAAAGTTGCGGAGGACTCGCCACAATATCGCGCCTGAAATGAGAATCTTGTTAGACAGCCATGCCTTGCTCTGGTGGATGGGCGATCCAGCTAAGCTCACACCAACCGCCCGCGCAGCCATCGCGAATCCTGAAAACGAAGTTTTCGCTAGTGCTGTATCCATCTGGGAGATCGGCCTGAAGCGCTCGAAAGGCAAACTCGTCATCCCAGATAATTTCGCGGATTTCCTGCCGGAAAACGGGATCACCTCCCTGCCATTCAGCGCGGCACATGCACAGGCATCCGTCTTGCTGCCGACGATTCACGGCGATCCTTTTGACCGCGCATTGATCGCCCAATGCCAATTGGAGTCGCTGACATTCGCGACACGCGATGCGGTGATGGCGGATTACAACATCGCCGTTCTGGACGTCTAAGAAATCACCCCCTTCTCCGCTCTAGCAGGACGAGCATGAGGTAGGACAGGATGAGGTTGAGTTCTTCGCGCGGGGCAAGTTCGCCGAGTTTTTCGATACTGAATTTCCCCTCAAAGAAAGCCGGTTGCTTGGTGAGGCGCATCGCGGGTTCGCCGCTGGAACGGGTGGCCAAGTATTTCGGGTGGAAAAGGTAGCCAGTGGCGAGACCGACCAGAGGAATATCTCCGAGAATCGAATCCATCACCTTTGCACCGGGATTTTCCTCGCGGATCGAGAAATCCGGGATGTTGTCGCCGGGATTGAACGTCTCGTAATGGGCGCGCCAGAGCGAGCGCCAACCTTTGCGACCGACCGAGCCGATCGGCTGCCCTGCGGCATCGGTGGACTCATAACGAGCCGACCAATCGATGACCTTTTTCGTCCGGATGTCCGCGAGTTTGGTCGCCTTGGACTTATCCGTGAAGATCTCCACGTGCTCGCGGAATTTGAACATCTTCTGCTTGGTGTAGAGCACCGTTTTCCCCGAGGCATCGGTCACCGTCGCTTGGCTCGCTAGGGCCAGGATTTTGAAGGAGAGCTGGAGCGGATACTGGAGTCCCGCTAGGTGGCTGGCGATGTTTCCCGTGGGAGGGGTGCCTTCGAATCTCTGTGCCGCGGTTTGGTGGGAGGTGTCTTCCATGCTGAAATAGAAGGCACGGGTGGCCGGAAAACCAAGCCGGAATGAACCACGGGATCATTCACTTTCCCTTTCGCGGGCGGAGGGGCGGACGCTGCGGCTTGGGCTTGGGTTTCACGCGAAGGATGAAGACATCGTTCTGGATTTCCTTCCCGATATCCGTGTTCCTGCGGATGATTTTTGCCAATGACTGGGTTTTCACGAACCCCTTAAATTCGCGTGGCAATGAGCTCTCATACCAGAATCTATCGCCATCCCGGAGAAGCGAAAACTGACGGCTGAGGATGCGGTGAAAGACCGGCCCGACCATCGCATCGCGCACGTGCACTTCGCAAAGTCCGCCGATCCAGAGATCGATGTCATCGGGTGTTTCGTAGGCCTCGGCCAGTGCCGCTGCGACTTCCGGGTCCGGGTTCACGTCAGCGAAGGTGGCGGCGGGGTGCATACCGAGTTGCTCCCTGCACTGATTGTAAGATGGCAGACCGTGGTCGCGTCCGCGCTGGATATTGAGCGAAGCCAGATCGAGTCCGCCGGATCCAGGAGGGCCGAAGAGGAAATTCCGGAGCGCATCGACGATTTTCTCGTCCAGCTCTTGGCAATGCTGAGAGGCGAGTCCACGCAGGAGGTTTTCGATACCGTCCTCCTCGACGATGGTGGGATCGAAGAACGCATCTTTCAGCTCAAGATCGCCGGACTCAGCCGTTTCCCCATCGTCCCCGACGCGACGGATCACGCTGGGCAGGAGGCTGTGTCCGAAACGGAAGGCGGCCGTGGCGAATTCATTGGCGATGCTCGGATCCGCGTCTTCCCGGAAGCCGCGGTAAGGCCGCAGGGCATCGCGACCCAGCAAGAGCGGCAGGAATTCCGTGTAGGTGATGTGCTGCATTTCCGCACCGACGATCATGCGCGCGAACTGATAGATCTCGTCGCCCGAAGCCCTTGGGTGCTTCTCGCGGTATTTCGCGGCGAGGTAATTGTGCTCACGCACAAACAATGTGTGCATGGCGGTGAGCGCTGCCTGTTCGTTGGCGCGGATGTCTCCGGCGAGGAACCAGGTGGAGGCGGTGGAAGGGACGTTTTCTTCGCCGACTTCATTGTAGGGCAGTAGATCCCCGTGCTCGGATTCCGTGGTCTTCAGTTCGCCGCTGCCATCGAGTTTGCGCAGGTTAGTTGCACGCTCCTCGTCCGATCCATAGACCTGCGAACCATCGATGAAGGATGTGATTTCATTCACCTGCTCGCGCACCCCATCTTTGAAATCATAAAAAGAGCGGTTCAGCGGGATGGTCGCATCCCCGGTGAAAAACGGATCGAACCATTTGTCGCCGAAGGGCACCGAAATATCGAAAGCCTCCGCCGGGCTGATCGTCGGAGTCTCGGTGATGTCGTGGTCGAGGAACTGCCCCCACTGCCAGAGGAAATCCGTAGCCATGCGATCATTCGGAAGATCTTCGGACTGGGCGGCGACTGCATTGCTGATGAAACGGGCGGACGGGCGATCCGGTCCCGCCGGTGCGTCCACGCCATCTTCGTAGGCGCACTCGAACATGCGGGCAAAAGTCTCCCCAGCGCTGCCGTGCTCCGGAGACGTCTTGTGGTTTCCAAACCCATCGATGCTCCGGAATTCAGGTTCACCGCGTTTCTTCGGCTTTTTGCGATCGTCGCTCTCCTTGCGGGAGCGCTCCTGCTTGTCAGCTTGGGCGCGCCGGAGCTCGCGGGGCACCTCGGGCAATTCCGCAGCGGGCTGGCTCACATGATCCGGCTTGGCGGAGAGTGGCACAGAAAGCGAAATGAGAAACAGGGCGGTTGCTGAGTTTTTCATGGTTCAATTATGCCAACACAATCTTTAGGAGACGATGTCGAAATCGGATGTTTTTGTTAATCTTTTGTAAAGCGACGCAGCAATAGCGGAGATCTGAAAATTCAGGAAGCCCTGAAGAAACCTGTAACCCAGCGCCCGAACCGAATGATTCAGCACCCAAGTTTCCCCTTGAAGGCACCAACCTGAAATCTACCGTGGACAGATTGTTCAATGGCAGTTCCATGACGAATTGGAATAATCGCACATTGGCGCAAACCCAGTAAATCCAACCCGATCCTCCATGCACCCGACACGCCGCAGTTTCATCAAATCCTCCACCGTCCTACTGAGCAGCGCGTTGGCTCCCAATCTTCTGTTAGGGCAGGACAAGGCCGCCGGAGAACTCAATGTCGCCGCCATCGGATGCGGCGGAAGGGGGCTTAGCGATATTTCCGAGATCGCATCAGGCAACCGCATCGCCTTCCTCTGCGACATCGATGCAAACCAGATTAATAAGGCCAGCGAGCTCTTCCCGGATGCCGTCATTTTTTCCGACTACCGGGAGATGTTTGAGAAAGTGGGGGATCAGATCGATGTGGTCACCGTCTCGACCCCCGATCACATGCACTTCCCGATCGCTTGCGAAGCGATCCGCCGCGGCAAGCCGGTGATGGTGCAAAAACCCCTCTGCAACACGATGTGGGAAACCCGTGCCCTATCTAACTATGCGAAGGAAAAAGGAGTGCTGACCGTGATGGGAAACCAAGGCGCGACCACACAAGGAACCCGACTCCTGCGTGAGTGGATCGAGGCAGGACTGATCGGCGAGGTGAAAGAAGTTTACTACTGGACCAACCGCCCGATCTGGCCTCAGGGACCCAACCTGAACTTTCCCCCGACTCCCGTTCCGGAGACGATCAATTGGGATGTGTGGCAGGGAACCTGCGCGACGGATCGACCCTACAATCCTGGGATCCATCCCTTCAAATGGCGCGGATTCTGGGATTACGGCTGTGGCGCGTTAGGCGATATCGGTTGTCACAGCATGAACTCCGCTTTCTGGTCTCTCGATCTCAAGGGAGATTTCGTGGTCGAGGCCAGCAAGGTATCCGAATTCGATGAAAACATGGCTCCAAAGCGAGCGACGATCATCTATGATTTCCCCGCAAAAGGAACCCGCGCGCCGGTCAAGATCGTCTGGCAGGATGGAGTCGGCGACCCAAATACCGATGAGGAATTCATCCGTCCGCCGGGCCTCCCCGATGACCTCGAACTCAACCAAAACTTCGGCCAAGTCTTTGTCGGCACCGAGGGCACGATCTTCTTCAACGACGCCTACTGCAGCACTTCGCCCATGCTTTTTCCCGAATCGCTCAAGCAAAAGGCGAGGGCGATTCCTAAAGTTTTCCCGCGAATCAAAGGCGGCCCCACCCAGGAACTCTGCCGCGCCATCCGAGGCGAGGGGCCGAAACCGGTTTCCAACTTCGAGGATCACGCCGGCCCGCTCACAGAAATGGTGCTCGCCGGAAACCTCGCCGTGCGCACCGGGAAACGGATCGACTGGGACATGGAGAACATGGAAGCCCGTGGCATGCCGGAAGTGAAGGTGCTGGTAAAACGCCAATATCGCGCCGGCTGGGAGCCAGAGCTTACCTGATTCATCGATTCCCGATTAACGACACCGCCCAATGGCGAAATTTGGCTTGCGATCTCAAAAAAGAATAATATTTTCGCGAAATTCGAGCTGAGATCTACCCCATCCACACAATCGACCCCCAGCTCCAAGAATCCCTTGAAACCTCCAAAATGAAGACCCATCAATCGAGCCTTCTAGCTATCGTTCCATTCCTCGGACTCACGTCCAACTCCAATGCCGCAACTATCGACTGGTCAGGCACTACATCTACAGCATGGAATGTAGGCACCAATTGGGTAGGCGGTAACAACCCCGTCAACAACCTCACGCAAGATATCGCCCGGTTCAACCTGACCAGTTACACGAATCAGCCGACTGCGACCAACGGCAGAATGGTCAACGGCATCGCCATCGGTGATGGAGCGGTATCCACAGCCGCGCTCACCATTACAACGAGCACCAATACCAACAGGCTCCAGATCGGTGACGGTGGCATCACGATGAATGCCAACTCCGGTGCCGCCACGATAGGGACAGCCGCCACACAAGGTATTTTCCTCGGAGCTAGCCAAACCTGGGCGAACAATTCCAGCAGCCTGCTCACCGTCAGATCCGTCAGCAACAACGGAAACGTCACCCCGTTCACGCTCACTCTGAGTGGCTCGGGCAGCGGTGGCACGACCATCTCCGACGTCATCAGCAATGGCGGTGCCACCGGAACCACAGCGCTCAAGATAGACCGGGCTGGCTCGGGTGCGGTCACCCTTTCCGGTGCGAATACATTCAGTGGCGGAGTAGTCCTTGACGCCGGAACGCTCGTGGTCGGAAACGCTACCGCTTTGGGTTCGGGGCAGTTGACACTGAATGGCGGCACACTCACCAATGTTACTGTTGCCCCTAACCTAACCAATGCCATCAATGTCACAGGGACAACGGCTCTCATTGCGGCAGGTGGTAATAACTTGACTTTGAGCGGCGACATAACCGGCGCCGGCACCCTGACCAGCAACTCCTCCGCCAGCAGCTCATTAGTAATTCTTGACAACCTGGACGGATTTACAGGCGCCGTGAACTATACCGCCATCAATGGCGGGAACAATTTCACCTTCAACGTGGATTTGAATACGACCGCCAAATTCTCGGTCGCCGGGAGCAACACGGCCAACCGTGGTTTGCGGTTCAGTGGTGGCGGGACGAGCACGATTGGCGAACTTTCCGGTGGCTCCGGCGTCGTAACTGCCATAGGTGGATCAACCCTCATCATCAATCAAAGCACAACGACGACGTATGGTGGGCTATTGTCGCAAAATGGCACTGGCGGCGCAACCATCCAGAAATCCGGCTCGGGCACGTTGGCTCTGACTCATGCATCTAACGACTATAGCGGCAAGACCATTGTTGCCAACGGCGTGCTCGAATTCAACGGCGGCAACGCCACCGCGACGGCGGCCCAGCGGCTTGGCACGAATGCCGAGCTTGATCTCGGCGTGGCCTCGACCTCCTCGGGCACGCTGCGTTACACGGGTGCGGCTGGCACGCTTGCCAAACAGATCAACGTGCTCGGCAACGGCACTGACACGATCCAGAACAGCGGCTCCGGATTGCTGACCCTCTCGGGAGGAATCGTGAAGGACGGAACCACGCTGAACTTGAAGGGCGGAGCCAATGGGATCAACGTGAACGGGGTGATCTCAGGCTCGGGCAGCAATTCGCACCTGATCATCGACGGCGGCACTTCCACGCTGAACAACACCAACACCTACAACGGCTCGACCTTCGTCAAGAACGGCACATTGGCGCTTGGTGCATCCGGCTCGATTGGCAACTCCCCGGAAATCAACGTGGCTTCCGGTGCGACCTTCAACGTCTCCGCCGTGACCGGTGGGTACACGCTCAACTCCACAACCACCCTTTCCGGCTCCGGCTCCGTGACCGGCAGCATGGTCGTGGCGGGAACCCTCTCGCCCGGCAACAGCCCCGGCACCCTGTCCACGGGTTCGCAGACATGGATGAACGGCGGGGATTACAACTGGCAGGTGGCTGATGTCACCGGAGCTGCGGGAACCGCTTACGACACCATCGCGATCACCGGCACCCTCGACCTGGCCAGCCTGGCCGCCAACGGCTTCGCGATCAACCTCTGGAGCCTGGCTTCCACCGGTCCGGACGTGAACGGCGATGCCAGCGGCTTCAGCGACCTCAGCACCTACCAGTGGACCCTGGTCACCACGAACGGCGGCATTACGGGCTTTGATGCGGCAAACTTCGCGATCAACACCTCGGCGAACAATGGAACCGCAGGCTTCAGCAACGCATTCACCGGCTCCTTCAACGTGAGCTCGGATGGAAACAACCTCTTCCTCAACTATGCAGCCGTGCCCGAGCCAAACTCCCTCGCCCTGCTCGGCCTCGGAATCGGCGCACTGGCACTGCGCCGCCGCCGCGCCTAGGATGCCATC
Source organism: Luteolibacter sp. (assembly GCA_039978775.1). GTDB lineage: Bacteria > Verrucomicrobiota > Verrucomicrobiia > Verrucomicrobiales > Akkermansiaceae > Luteolibacter. The sequence goes on from JBDWAR010000018.1 coordinate 100,639, forward strand.
CGGAAGGTTTTTCCTTATCACTCACCGCCGCAGGTTCCACGGAGCCTGCGGCGGTTTTGTATCCGGCTCTAAAATGGAACAATGAAAGGCTGAGCCAAACCCAAATCTGAGAGCCCTGCGATCCGCTCACAGAAATGGTGCTCGCCGGAAACCTCGCCGTGCGCTCTGGAAAACGGATCGACTGGGACATGGAGACCATGGAAGCCCGCGGCATGCCGGAAGTGAAGGAGCTGGTAAAACGTCAGTATCGCGCCGGCTGGGAGCCAGAGCTTACCTGAAATCAATATTTCCAAATCACTGAGTGTCAGTGACACTGCAGCGCCCAACCAAGCTGCGAAAATACATGCGCGTGTGGATCCTCGATATGGGGATTTTATGGTCTTTTTGGATTTTTCGGAGATTTTTGAAACTAGGTCTAGGACGGGGCTCCCGGTTCCAAGACTCCCCAAAAATCACCAAAATGAAACTCCATCAATCAGGCCTTTTGGCCATCGTCCCGTTCCTCGGACTCACTTCCCACGCCTATGCTGCCGATGGCACCTGGATCGGCGGCAATAACAATGGCAACTGGAGCACCGCAGCGAGCTGGAATAACAACGTCATTGGAGACGGCGTTGGTTCCGTCGTTAATATCACGGCGAATTACTCGGGGACTGGCGGCTCGGCTAAAACAGTCACGATAAATACCACATCGCGCACGGTCGGCATTCTAAATTTCGGAGATACCACCGGCGACAACGGTAAGGTCTCGCTTGTCAGCAGCGGCGGCACCACCCTGACTTTCAACAACTCGGGGGCAGGTGCCCAATTCAACAACATTGGCGGCTTTAACAATGGCGGTGCACTCACCATACTTCTTGCTGACAACCTCTCCTTCAAGAATAGCAGCGCCACTCTCTTTGTCATGACCGACATCACGGCGGCTTCCGGTAACCGCACCCTCACCAACGAAGGTGTCGGCGCAGGCCAGTTGAGGTTGAGCGTTGCAGGGAACGGCAGCGGAACGCTGAGCCTCACCCAGAATAGCTCCACATCGGATCTGGAAATATTCGGTTCGTCAACCTACACGGGACAGACGACGGTCACCCTAGGCCGGATGTTTCTGAACGCGGCGGGTGGTAACCTTATTTCCAACTCCAGCGCCCTGCTGGTGAATGGTGGCAACTTCGACCTCAACGGTAACAACGAAACCGTGGGAGCGGTCACCATCAGCAGTGGTTCCATCAGCGGGACGGCGAATACACTCACCGGCTCTTCCTACGCCCTGCAAGGCGGCAACGTGAACGCCAAATTGGGCACCGGAGCGATCACGGTCAGCTCGGGAACCACCACGCTGGGTTCAGCCGGCCGCTTGAACACAGCTTCCTCGCTGGCAGTGAACAGCGGACAGCTGACCCTCGGCGGCGCGGAATCGGTGGCAAGCTACACCCAGACCGGCGGCACCCTCGGAGCACCAGCCTCTGTCAACACCCTGACCAGCGCCGCTGCTTATGACATGCAGGCAGGCACGGTGAACGCGAAGTTGGGCGGAAGCGTCGGGCTGAACAAGACCACCGGCGGCACCACGACCTTGAATGGCACGAATACCTACATGGGCGTGACCAATATCAGCGGCGGCACCCTCGCCCTCGGCTCCACTGGCTCAATCGCAAACACCAGCTCCGTCAATCTCGCGGGTGGAATCCTCGATGTGAGCGCGGGTGGCCTGACCCTCGGCTCCGCCCAGTCCCTTACAGGCAGCGGCACTGTCACTGGAAATCTGACGATTGATGGAAATCTCGCCATCGGCAATTCGCCCGGCACGATCAACTTCAATGACAGTCTCTCCCTGACGGCAAGTTCGGTCTCTACCTTCGAATTCGCATCCGCCCTGTTCGGAGCAGGCACCTATGACCTCGCAAACGGAACAGGCGATACCGTCACCTTCGGCGGCATTCTGAACCTAGTGTTTAATGGCACGGAAACTTACAACACAGGTGACTCGGTGACGATCTTCAGCAACTTCGGCACCTACTCCGGCGCCTTCGACACCGTGAACTTCAGCGGTCTGGGCGCAGGGCAAGCCGCCACATTCGATGCAAGCAACGGCCTCGTGAGCATCACCGCAGTCCCCGAACCATCCGCTTTCGCACTGCTTATCGGAGGCATCGGTGTCCTTGCATTCCGCCGTCGGCGTGCCTAGAATGCTGACGTGATACTTCGTATCATTCCCGCCGCAGGATCTACGGAACCTGCGGCGTTTTTGTATCCGACTCTAAAAAATTCCCCGTTCATGAAACTCACATCCACCGCCATTTTCGTCCTCCTCGCCAATGTCACAGCACATGCGGCCATTACCTTGGAAGACAGGCCCCCTTCATCCAACGTAATGGAGACGAGACAAGACTTCGCCAAACCTGACGAGGAGAGTCCCGCGAAAAAAGCGTTTGATACGTTCAACGCGGGCAACCACGCCCAAGCAGTCGACATTGCCAAACCTCTCGCGGAAAAGGGCAATCCCGATGCGATGTATTTGCTCGGGTTTGCGCACGAAACCGGAAATGGCGCCGAACTCTCTCCGGAAAAGGCCATGCAATACTACCGGCAAGGCATGGATAAAGGTCATGTGGATTCCCTCTACCGCCTCGTTTTCCTGCTCATGGCCACAGGAGACAAGGCAAAGCTGGAGGAAGCGCGGACGATTCTTGAAATCCAAAGTTTGAAGGATCCGATGACTGCCGGACGCATCCTTGGGGAAGCTTTTCTGCTCGGCCGCTTCACGAGTGAGCCCGATTCCGACAAGGCTGTTACTTGGTGGGAGAAAGCCAGCAAGAACGGCGATGTGCCTTCCATGTTTTTCCTCGCCCGCCTGTACGATGGCCAGTTCGGATTCCCGGAAAAAAAGAGCCCCGAGAAGGCGATGACTTATTTCGAAAAGGCAGCGAACGCCGGAGATCCTTCCGCAATGACCGCTGTCGCATCTCGCCTGCTTTTCGGCAAAACCCCGGAAAAAGACAAAGAACGCGCCTTCGCACTGCTTGGGAAAGCCATTTCACTCAAGGACTTCACCGCTCACCTCGTGCTGGGAACCTATCAGGAACAGGTGAAAAAAGATCTCAAAGCCGCTCTCGCCGAATATGAGCGGGGCAAGGACGCCGGCAACATCGACTGCATGATCATGGCGGCGGATTGTTACCTCTCAGGAAAAGGCACCGAAAAGGATGTGCCCCGCGGTCTGAAAATCCTGGAAACCGCCGCAGAGGCCGGAAGTGCCCAAGCCCATCTCATGCTCGCCGTGAATATGATGAACGCTGACAAACCAGATCCCCATGCGGCTTACACCCACCTTCTGGCTGCTGCTTCCGCAGGCCTTGCCAACGCCCAAAACGATCTCGGCCTGTTTTACCTTACCGGACAACTTGGCTCGCCCGACGCTCCCGCTGCCGCCGCCTGGTTCGACCGCGCCGCCCGGGCCAACTTCGCCGCCGCCCAAAACAACCTCGCCGTGCTTTACGAACAGGGGAACGGCGTCGCGCAGGATTACGACAGCGCAGGCAATCTCTACACGCTCGCCTCAAAGCAGGGCCACGCCGAAGCGACCCTCGCTCTGGCCAGACTGCACGCCACCGGCACAGGCACCAAGGTCGACATGATACGCGCCTGGGCGCTGGCGAAAGTCGCCGAAAACCTTGCCGCCCCCAACGCCGGCTCCTACCTAGAAGCCTTGGAGAAAGAACTTTCCGCAAAACAGCTCGATGAAGCAAAAGCGGAACTCAAACGCATGACCGCCGACAAGAAAGAGGACTAAGCACCCCTGCGCCTCAGTCCTTGCGCGTCATTTCCACGAAAACATCCTCAAGCGTGGCTTCGTGGCGGAAGAGCGAACGCAGGGGCCAGTTGTTCTGAGCGGTGACATTTGCAACGGATTGACGGGTGTCAGTGCCGGAATCCGACCACAGGGTGTGCAACACCCAGCCATCCTCCTGATCCTCTGAGGTGACTTTTTTCACGAAAGGCAGCGCCGAAAGCTCTGCGGACGCCGCTTCTGCAGGAGCCAGAATCTCGCACTGCACGCGCCCGGCGGTACGCATGTCCGCGATAAGATTCTGCGGGGTGTCCGCGGCTTTGATTTCCCCGGAATCGATGATGATCACACGGTTGGCGATCATTTCCACCTCGCTGAGGATGTGGGAGGAAATGAGAACTGTGTGATTGAGCGCGAGGTGCTTGATGAGCTCGCGGATCTGGCGAATCTGGATCGGATCGAGGCCGTTGGTCGGCTCGTCGAGGATGAGCAACTCCGGGCTGTGAACGAGCGCATCCGCAAGGCCGACACGCTGGCGGAAGCCCTTGGAAAGCGTCTTGATCATCTTGCGCTTCACCGCATCCAGCCCGCAGGTATCGATGACGTGGGAGACGCGGCGGCGCGCATCGCTATTGGAGAGCCCCTTGATGCGCCCCCGGAAAGAAAGGTATTCGCGCACCCGCATGTCGTCATAAAGCGGCACGTTTTCCGGCATGTAACCGATGCGTTTGCGCGCCTCGATGGATTGGCGGAAAATATCGAAGTCCGCGATGCGTGCAGAGCCCCCCGATGGTGGGAGAAAGCCCGTCAACATGCGGATCGTGGTGGTTTTTCCGGCTCCGTTGGGTCCTAGGAAACCGACAATTTCGCCCCGCGCCACGGAAAATGAAATATCTTTTACGGCAAGGTGGCGGCCGTAGCGTTTGGAGAGGTTACTGACTTCGATCATTCTGAAGGGGTCGCGGGGATATTTTCACCCTGCAATGATTGACGCAAGCCTGCGAGGACATTAACTAGGGCGCGTTCGCGGCGAGTAGTGGGTAAAAACACGCTGGATGCCGCGTTTTCCCAAATGACATACCCATGAATTCCTCGGTCTCAGCGCGGCTCAATGCCGACCTCCTCGATGAAAAATACGCACTCTGGTGCGAAGATCCGAACTCGGTGGAAGGCACTTGGTCGGCATTTTTCGAAGGATTCGAGCTGGGAGTCTCCCAGGCAAAGGTTAAAGGAGAGCCCGCTCAACAGAAAGGGGAACCTTCGCTACCGGCGGCCGTCCCCGGTGAAATGACCCTTCCAGATCTGGAGTTCAACGGCAAGGTCGTCGGCTTGGTTTACAACTACCGCACGCTCGGCCATACCCAGGCAGCGATCAACCCGCTCGACGACAAGCCGGAAACCAACCCGCGCCTGAACCTCAGCGAGTACAAGTTCACCCAGGAGGAAATGAACCGCGAGGCCTCCAACCCCTTCTTCTTCAACGGCGCGAAAATGCCGCTCAAAAACATGGTGGCCGCACTCAAAGCCACCTACTCGGGTCACATCGGCTTCGAGTTCATGCACATCCATAACACCACCGTGCGCCACTGGGTGCGCGAGCGCATCGAGCAACATGGATCGAAGGGTGCCGAGAAGACCATGGACATGCAGGTAAAATCCCTGCGCTGGCTGCTTGAAGCCGAGACTTTCGAAAACTTCCTCGCCAAGAAATTCCTCGGCGAGAAACGCTTCTCACTGGAAGGCGGCGAAGGAACCATGGTCCTGCTCAACGCGCTTCTGGAAAACTGCCCGAAGCAGAACGTGCTCGAGATCGAGATGGGCATGGCTCACCGCGGACGTCTCAACGTGCTCGCGAATTTTGTCCGCAAATCCCTCACCACCCTGCTCTACGAGTTCACCCCGAACTACGAGCCGGGCCTCGTCGCCGGTGATGGCGATGTGAAATACCACCTCGGTTACGAGAGCATCCGCGAGTTTCCCGATGGAAATGTCCGCGTCAGTCTCGCGGCGAACCCATCCCACCTTGAGGCAGTCAACCCGGTGGTCGAAGGCAAAGCCCGGGCCCGCCAGCGCGTGCTCGGAGATGACGGTGCAGCCACCGATCGCAAGCGCGTCCTTCCCATCCTCCTTCACGGAGATGCCGCCTTCGCCGGCCAGGGCTCGATCGCGGAGGTCCTGAACCTCTCCCAGCTCCCCGGCTACCGCACCGGCGGCACGATCCACCTCATCATCAACAACCAGATCGGCTTCACCACGATGCCGGCCGACGCACGCTCCTCCTCCTACGCGACGGATGTGGCGAAAATGATCGAGGCACCCATCCTCCACGTCAATGGCGAGCAACCGATGGAACTCTACTGGGCTGCGAAATTCGCCCTCGAGTTCCGCCAGCGCTTCGGACGCGATATCATTATCGACATGTATTGCTACCGCCGCCAGGGCCACAACGAGGCGGATCAGGCAGCGTTCACGCAACCGATCGTCGCCAAGGAAATCGCCGCCCGCGAGACCTTCGGCCAAGTTTACAAGCGCCAACTCGTCTCCGAGGGAGTGCTCTCTCAAGCGGATGCAGACGCGCTCGAACAAGCGATCTGGGACAAGCTCGAAGAAGGCCATCAAAAAATGGTGCAGATGAGCGAAGCCGGCGACCGCACGGTCTTCAGCGGCTCCACCGCCATCATCCAGCCGCCATATACCCACGCCCCTGTCGATACCGGCATCAATCGTGACACCCTCCAACACATCGGCAAAGTGCTCACCACTGTGCCCGAAACCTTCTCGCTGAACCCTACCCTAGCCAAGCGTTTCATCCCGCGCCGCATCGACGCCCTCGCCAACGGCGGCCCCTTCGACTGGGCTTTTGCGGAATCACTCGCCTTTGGCTCTCTCCTCTTGGAAGGCTCACCCGTCCGCCTCTCCGGCCAGGATTGCCGCCGCGGCACTTTCTCCCAGCGCCACGCGGTCTTCTACGATTACGAAACGCGCGAACGCTACATCCCGCTGGAAAACCTCTCCCCAGAACAGGCAAAATTCTGCGTCTATAACTCTCTGCTCTCGGAGTTCGCCGTGCTCGGCTTCGATTACGGATACTCCCTTTCCTTCCCGAGCATGCTGCTCATGTGGGAAGCGCAGTTCGGCGATTTCTCCAACGGCGCGCAGGTCATCATCGACCAGTTCATCTCCTCGGCGGAATCGAAATGGCAGACACCATCCGATCTCGTGATGCTCCTCCCTCACGGCTACGAAGGCATGGGTCCAGAGCATTCCAGCGCCAGACTCGAGCGTTTCCTCCAGCTCTGCGCTGAGGAAAACATGGTCGTCGGGAACTTCACCACCCCCGCCCAATATTTCCACGGCCTGCGCCGCCAGAAGAAACGCGGCTTCCGCAAGCCTCTCATCCTGATGACTCCGAAAAGCCTGCTCGGCCGCCCGGAGGCTGTCTCCCAAGAGAGCGATTTCCTCGAAGGCACAAGCTTCAAAGAAGTCCTCGCCGATCCCGAAATCACCGACAACCACGGCGAGATCAACCGCGTCGTTTTCTGCTCCGGAAAGGTCTACTACGACCTCGCCGCGCATCGCAAAGAGCACGCGATCAAAGGCACCGCGATCATCCGCATCGAGCAACTCTACCCTTTCCACGGCGAAATGGTCAAAGAGCTCGTCGCACAGTTCCCCAACGCCAACCGCTTCATCTGGTGCCAGGAAGAACCCAAAAACATGGGCGCTTGGACCTACGTTTCTCCACAAATCGAAGCCACCCTCGGATTGTGGCCGATCTACGCCGGACGCAAACCCGGCTCGAGTCCTGCTGCAGGATCCAAGGCCATGCATTACCGGGAGCAAAAAGCGCTCCTGACATCCGCCTTCGAAATCTGATTTTTTCTCTCAACACACTTTTAAAATGGCTATCGATATCAAAGTGCCGGCCGCCGGCGAATCCATCACTTCTGCAAACGTCGCACAGTGGTTCAAGAACAGCGGAGACGCCGTTAAAAAAGGCGATGTCCTCGTCAGCCTCGACACCGACAAAGTTTCCAACGACCTGGAAGCAGAAGCCGACGGCGTGCTCACCATCATCGTCAACGAAGGCGAGGAAGTCTCCATCGGCACCGTGATCGGAAAAATCGAAACCGATGGATCGGAGCCAACTCCCGCCCCGCAGGCCGCCGCCGAGCCCGAAGCTGAGGTGGATTCCAGCGCGCCTGTGGACCTCATCGTCCCCGCCGCCGGCGAATCCATCACCTCCGCCAATGTCGCCCAATGGCGCAAAAAGGAAGGTGACCACGTGGTAAAAGGCGAGGTGCTCGTGACCCTCGAAACCGATAAGGTCTCCAACGAACTCGAAGCACCTGTCGAAGGAGCCCTCCAGATCCTCGTCCCCGAGGGCGAAGAAGTGCCGATCGGAAAAATCATCGCCCGCATCACCCCGGGCACCGCTGCCCAAAGCTCCGCCCCAGCTCCGGCACCTGCCGCTGCACCCGCGAAGCCCGCCGCCGCAGCTCCTGCATCTACGCCAGCACCGAAACCTTCGGAGCCAGCCGCCCGCGTGAAGCCAGATCTCTCGGTGGTTTCCACCCCGTCGGCCCCCGAAAGCCCAGCCGCGCCGACCACCGATGGCCGCACGACTCGCAAGAAGATGTCGATGCTCCGCCGCAAGGTCGCCACTCACCTCGTCAACGCCCAGCAGACTGCCGCAATCCTCACCACCTTCAACGAAGTGGACATGAGCGCGATCATGAAGCTGCGTAAAGGCGTGCAGGAAGATTTCGTGAAAAAGCACGGCGTGAAGCTCGGCTTCATGTCCTTTTTCATCAAAGCCGTCACCCAAGCGCTCAAAGACGTGCCGTCCATCAACGGCCGTATCGAAGGCACCGATATCATCGAGAACCACTTCTACGACATCGGCATCGCCATCGGCACTGAGAAAGGCCTCATCGTCCCTGTCCTTCGCGATTGCGATAAGAAATCCTTCGCTCAGATCGAGCAGGAAATCATCGACTACGCGAACAAAGGAAAAGAAGGAAAGATCACCATCGAGGATCTCACCGGCGGCGTGTTCACCATCTCCAATGGCGGCACCTACGGCTCGCTCCTCAGCACCCCGATTCTCAACCCGCCCCAAAGCGGCATCCTCGGCATGCACACAATCCAGCAGCGCCCCGTCGCCGTGGACGGCCAGGTCGTCATCCGCCCGATGATGTACCTCGCCATGAGCTACGATCACCGCCTCGTCGATGGCAAGGAAGCCGTCACCTTCCTCATCCGCATCAAGGACTGCCTCGAAGCACCCGAGCGCCTGATGCTGGAGCTCTGAGACTGAGACTCCGGCCTCACAGGCTGCCCTTCCTTTTGCATTGCCCGCCAACCGGGCATTGCTGAGACTCACCCCTCAGCTTTGAAGAAATTCCTACCATATTACCGGCACCTCTGGAAGGTGAAGGGTGCCTTCATCACCGGTGTGCTTGCCGGCTTGGTGTATGCCGCCGCGACCGGTGCCGGGCTTCCGCTGATGACAAAGGTGGTTTTCCCCATCCTCTTCGGCAGCGACGATACCTCATCCGAATGGTATGTCATTTGGCTAACCTCGAAGCTGGGCGACATCTCGCAGAATCAGCTTCTCATCTTCACCTGCATGTGGATTCCCGCCGTGTTCCTGATCCGGGCGGCATCGGCATTCACCAACGCCTATTTCATCCAACATTCGGGCACCAAGGTTGTGGAAATGATCCGCACCGACCTGTTCGTGAAGCTCCAAGCACTGCCTCTTGCCTATTTCAAGCGCAACAAATCGGGAGACCTCCTAGCTAGGGTCATGAACGACACGCAGATGCTCCAGACCGTGGTCGCCCAAGCATCCAGCGATCTGATCAAGCAGCCAGCAACACTCATCTCGGCGCTTGGAATCGTCATCTACCTCTCAATCACCGATGAAAAATTCTTCATCGCCGTCATCGCCCTGCTGACCGTGCCAGTCTGCGTGATGCTGATCCGCAAGGCGGGCAAAAAACTCGCCAGCCGTGCCAAAACCCTCCAAGCACGCGGTGGCGACCTCTCCGCCTCCCTCTCGGAGAGCCTCCAATCCGCTCTAGAAATCCGCGCCTACAATCTCCAGGAATCACAGACCACGACTTTCAAAAAGCGTGTGGCCGAGATCTTCAAGCTCTCGATGAAGGTCGTGAAATACCGCCAGGTCATCTCGCCTTCCATCGAGGTGGTGGCCGCCACGGGATTCGCCGCCTCGCTCTATTTCGGCGTCCGCGCAGGGATGACGCTCCCGGGTTTCATGACGCTCGGCACCGCCCTCTACATGTCCTATGAGCCGATCAAAAAACTCGGCAACATCCATTCGATCTTCCAGCAGGGCAAAGCCTCGGTGGACAGGATCGAATACATCCTCCACGCCGAGGACAACATCCCGAATCCGGTTTCCCCAAAGCCGGTTCCGAAACCCTTCTCCACGATCGCCTTCGATGGGGTCACCTTCGCCTACGATGAAGTCCCGGTCATCCACGATATATCCGTGGAAATCCCCGCCGGACAAGTCGTCGCCCTCGTCGGCCCCAGCGGAGCGGGAAAATCCACCTTCGCCCAACTCGTCCCACGTTTCTACGAGCCGCAACAAGGCGATGTCCGCCTCGACGGGATCTCCACCCGCGATTTTCTCAAACACGATCTGCGCGAAGCGATCGCGGTCGTACCGCAAACCCCTTCCCTTTTCCTCGGCACCTTGGAGGAAAACATCCGCATCGGTCGCCACAACGCCACCCACGCGGAGATCGAAGAAGCCGCCAAAAAAGCCTTCGCTCACGACTTCATCATGAGCCTCCCGGATGGCTATCAGACATCCGTCGGCGAACGCGGAGACCTCCTTTCCGGCGGCCAAAAGCAGCGTATCGCCATCGCCCGCGCTTTCCTCAAAGACGCCCCGATCCTCATCCTCGACGAAGCGACCAGCGCGCTCGATACGGAAAGCGAAGCCGCCGTCCAGCAGGCGCTTGCGGAGCTGGTGAAAGGCCGCACCACCCTGATCATCGCGCATCGCTTCAGCACCATCCGCATCGCCGACCGCATCCTCGTCTTCAAGGACGGCCGCATCGTCAGCGACGGCAGCCACGAGGAACTCCGCGACCTCGACCCCACCTATCAGGCAATGGTCGGCGGCGAACTACGGTAAATCCTATTTCAGCCCCGGCGGCGTGCCGTAGCCCACGATCTTGCTCTTGCTCCCCGCCCTCGGCACCCGGAAATCATACACGCCGTAGCCGTTGCTTTTCTTCCCGCGGTAGGAGCGCCCATTAGTCGCATTGACCATCACCGGACGGCCATCTTTTTTCTCCACACCCAGATACATCCCGACATGCGTGATGTTCGTCGTCCGCCCATCATTCGGCTTAAAGGTGCCTGACCAGAAGACCAGATCACCCGGTTTCAGATCATCAAAACTTTTGTCCTCCGTATCCACCGCGGTTTTCGCCACCTCATGGAATTCCGAGTTCTTTTTCACCCAGAGATATTGGTCGGATGACGTGCGCGGAGGTTGGATGCCTACCTTGCGCAGGACGTAATGCATCGCCCCGGAGCAATCGAAGCCCCCATCCTCGGGGCCATTGCCGCCATACTTGTAGGACATGCCGTGGACTTCCTTGCCTGTCTCGATCGCCATCGAAATCAGCTTCTGCCGCGCTTCCGGGAGTTCGTCGAAACTTTCCAGATCGGATGTCTCCAGCAACCGCGGCGGATCGAGCGATTCCTGCGCAAGCACCGCACCGAGAACGAGCAACCATACCCCAACGAGCTTGCATAACATCCGCGAAGCTAACACCCGGAACTGTCCGGCACAAACGCGGGATTTCGTTTTGCAAAGCCAGCCGTAGGGACTCACCCTTGGCGACGTTGAAGAAGCTCCTCCAGTTGCTGATCCTGAGCGATGGCAAACCCGGCCACGAAAACCAGTCCCTCGGGCTGGCCGAAGCCATGGCGCGCCGCACTCCGGCGGAAATCCATGTGATCCGTCTCGATACATCGGCAGGCCTGCTCTCCCGCATCCGCAAAGCCCTCGATGAGAGCGCCGCGCTGCCGCCGCCCGACTACGTGATCGCCGCCGGCCACCGCACCCATCTCTCCCTGCTCCGCATCGCGGCCAAATTCGGCGCAAAAAGCATCGTGCTCATGAGACCCGGCCTCCCGTCCGCATGGTTCACCCATTGCATCGCCCCGGAGCACGATTTCAAAAACGCCCCATCCAGCAAAAACATCATCCTCAGCAAAGGCGCGCTCAACCGCGTTGTCCCCACAACCGAACCCAAGTCCGGAAAACTCCTGCTCATCGGCGGCGCGTCAAAGACCCATGGATTCGACAAGCAGGCGCTGATCTCACAAATCCGCGAAATCGCCTCGGATGGATGGCAAGCAGCCGACTCACGACGCACTCCCGACGGATTCCTCAACGACCTGAAAAACGAGATCCCCGGCATCCAGATTTTCCCCCATCAGGAAACCCAACCCGGCTGGCTCGCGGCAAAACTCTCCTCATTGGAGGAAGTTTGGGTCACCGAGGATTCCGTCTCGATGATCTACGAAGCCCTCACAGGCGGCGCAAAAGTCGGCGTACTAAACATGCCCCGCCTCAGGCCGGATGCGCGTGTCATCCGCGGCCTCGAATTCCTTCGCGAGGCCGGTTATTTCATCGGCGCAAAAACGCAGCAGCCCCCCACCCTCTCGGAGGCGGATCGTTGCGCCGAGCTCATTCTTAAGGGTTCAGCGTGACCTCGATACGCAGGTAGCGTGGCGTGGCAATGATCGGAATCGTCGCGGTGGTGACTCCATTCGCATCCGGCGTGCCTTGCGTGACGCCAGTGCCCGTCCATGGATCGCTGATGCCGAGATCCGTGGAAACGATCACCGTGTAGGTCACGTGGCTCGATTCAGCCCGGGTGTAGGTGTGGAAGCCGCCGTAGTGGTGAAGACCGTGTTGCCGCCGCCCGCGACGACGACGATGTTCCCGTCGGTGGCCATCCCGCCTGATGAGTAACCGGGACCCGAAGGCAAAGCGGTTTCCACCCAATCCGAGGTTCCCGAAGCGCTTGTCCAGAATGCGGTGGAGCCTCCCGCCAACAAGAAACGTCCACCAGCATAGGAAGCAACCGATGGCGTCCGAGTGCCAGAGCCAGAAATCCTCACCGGCTGAAAATTCCAGACATCCTGAGCCGAAGCGAAGGACAAAACTGCCATAGAAGCGGTGAGGAGGGAGAGTAATGTCCGTTGCATGTCTTTTTTGTTAAAAGTTTTGAGAGGTTACTACGCTGAAAAAAACAATGTAAAGTTGCCGTAAAAAATCCAAGCACCCTGAACCCCCTCTATGAAGCCTTGCACACCTGAGGATTCCGGCTATCGAGAGACGTGGAACAAACGCAGCAACGAAAAGGGATCTTCGCCCGGCTGTGGCTGCTTTCCTTTTTCCACGGCATGGCTCCCGGCTTCTGGGTACCTGCACTGACCAATCTCCTCAAGTCCGAAGGCCTCGCCTCATGGGTGCCGCTCGCCTTCGCCATCCCCCCGGTCTGCGCCATTTTCTCCCCGCTCATCGGTGGAGCGCTGGCGGACGAGCGCATGCCCGCCCAGAAAGTCATGGCTTGGAGTTCGTTCCTCGGGGCTATCGCGCTGCTGTTCGCCTTCGGCGCACTCGATGCAGGGCTGGGGCCGCTGTGGTTCATCGCCGGGCTATCGCTCTACGCCTTTTCCGCAGGGCCTACGTGGGGGCTGCTGGCCACGATCAGCCTCACTCATCTCGGCGAAAACCGACGCGGCTACCCGCTCGTACGTATGGGAGCGACCTTTGGCTGGATGGCCGCCGGCTTCCTCACCAGCTATGTACTGAATGCCGATTCCAGCCCGATCGCCGGCTATGCTTCTGCCGGGGCGCGGGTTGCAGCTGGCTGTCTCGCATTGATAATCCCCCACACCCCGCCCCTCGGCTCGGGAAAATCCTGGAAGGCCGCACTCGGGCTGGGTGCGTTCTCGCTTTTCAAAAACCGCGACCACGCCGTGCTCTTCACCGTCACCGGCTTGTTCTCGATCCCGTTGGCGGCCTTCTACATGTATTCCCCTGAGCTCTTGGAAATACTCGGTGACAAGACCCCCACCGCCACCATGACCATTGCGCAGTGGACCGAAGTCGCGGCGATGATCTCGCTGGGTTTCCTGATGGGAAAATGCCGGCTGAAAACCCTTCTGATGTGGGGGCTCGGCCTATCCGCGTTGCGATTCTCGATGAGCGGATTCGCTGGACTCACCGGCGCAATCGGCTGGCACATCTCCGGCATCGCCCTCCACGGCGTTTGTTACACCTTCTACTTCGTCACCGCCCAAGTTTACCTCGACCAACGCATTGAGCCAACAAAACGCGGCCAGGCGCAGGGGCTGCTCGCCCTCATGAGCTCCGGCCTCGGTGCGCTCGCCGGTTCCTTTTTCTGTGGCTGGCTGCGCACCGCCTGCGTGGATGAACACGGCAACGGCTGGCAGACATTCTGGTGGATTCTCGCCGGCATCATCGCCGCGTGCTGGGTCGCGATCGGGATTCTCTATCGGGGCAAAGCGCCCAAGGTATCGCGGATTCCTGCTGCATAGGCCTGGAAGACGCCACGTATTTCATCGCGGATGCGGCGGAAGGCATCCGCCTCGGTTTCGCCCCCGCGGATCGCTTTCGGAGGATCTTCAAAACCCCAATGATGGCGCGAGACTTTTCCGGGAAACGCCGGGCAGGCTTGATCCGCATTTCCACATACGGTGATCACCGTAGTAATCCCGCTGTTCAGGAACTGGTCGAGATGCTTGGAAGTGTGTTCGGAAATATCGATGCCGATCTCCAGCAAGGCGGCGATGGCGGCGGGGTGGACGTAGCCGGCAGGATTCGAGCCCGCGCTGTAGACTTCGATGAGATTGCCAGCGGCGGCGCGCAGAATACCTTCTGCCATATGGCTGCGGCAGGAGTTTCCGGTGCAGAGGATGAGGACTTTCTGTTTCATGATGGATCTAAGTGTATGTGTAGAATCGTGTGGGAATCAGGTAAGTCCACAAGCTAACTGAATTGCCGCGATCATCGAGGCGGGGCTGGCGATACCTTTCCCCGCAATGCCGAAGGCCGTGCCGTGATCAGGGGAGGTGCGGGGCTTGGGGAGGCCAAGGGTAACGTTCACCGCTTCGTCGAAATCGAGGAGCTTCAAGGGGATGAGGCCTTGGTCGTGATACATGGCGAGCACCGCATCGTAGTGGCCTTGCGCCGCATCCCTGAAAATGGCATCCGGGACGTGGGGGCCAGTAAAATCGGCGAGGCCAGTGGCGTTCAAGGTGGCGATGGCGGGGGCGATGGTGGTTTTTTCCTCGCTGCCGAAGGCGCCGTTTTCACCGGCGTGGGGGTTCAACCCACAGACAGCGATGCGTGGGGCGACGATGCCTTTTTTCCGCAGAAAATCCGCCGTCAGCCTGCCGATGGAGACGATCGCTTCCTGCGTGAGCAGGCGGGGGACATCGGCGAGGGCGTTGTGAATCGTGGCGAGGCCAACGCTCAGGGTGGGACCGGTGAGCAGCATGCCGTGCTCGGTGGTGCCGAGACGGTCGGCGAAAAATTCGGTCTGGCCGGGGAAAGGGAATCCATTTGCCTGCAGACCTTCCTTCGAGACCGGGCCGGTGACCACCGCAGCTGCATCCGTTTCCCGGAGCAAGCGGGCGGATTCCTCAAGCGCATCGAGCGCAGAGCGGGCGGACTCGGGTGTGGGATTTCCCGGAGTCCCGGCAGCGCGATCCCCGAGGATACTGAAGGTAAAACCCTCCGGCAATTTTCCCGAGGCAAGGGCGGCATCAACGACCTCTGGGCCGATGCCCGCAGGATCGCCGAGTGTAATGAGGATTTCCGGCATGAGGGAGAGATGGACGTTGAAAGGCGCGGCGGCAAGTTGGAAGCTCGCTCAGGATGCTGAGCGAGGAGACAAAAGGACGTTTCGGGGGGATTGCCCGACTTTATGGGGAGAAAGCGTTGGGAAAATTTGTGGAGGCGCGCGTGGTGGTGGTGGGTGTTGGTGGGGTCGGCTCCTGGGTGGTGGAGGCGCTGGCGCGGTCTGGGATCGGGAAAATACGAATGGTGGATCTGGATGAGATTTGCATCACCAATGTGAACCGCCAGCTGCACGCGATGGACGGCCAGATCGGGCGGCAGAAGACCGCGGCGATGGCCGACCGGGTGCGCGCGATCAATCCGGAATGCGAGCTGGAAGTAATCGAGGGGTTTTTCACAGAACGTTCCGTCGAGGAAGTCCTTGGCGGGGAAGTTGATGGGGTGGTGGATGCGATTGATTCGATGAAGCACAAGGCTCTGCTGCTTGCGGAATGCAGGCAGCGGAAAATCCCGGTGGTGACCTGCGGCGGCGCTGGCGGCAGAAGGGATGCGACACGGATTGGCGTGCGGGATCTGGCCTTTTCCGGGAAAGATGCGCTGCTCCACCAACTCCGCAAAAACCTGCGCAAGAATCACGAATTCCCTAAAGTGCCGATGGGCTCGAAGCCGCAGCCGATGGGCATCGCGGCGGTGTTTTCCGAAGAGCCACCGGTCTATCCCGGAGCGGGCGGAGAAGTTTCCTGCGAGCGCCCGGACGATGCAGACATGCGCCTGAATTGCGCGACCGGCTACGGCACGGCGACACATGTGACGGCGACCTTCGGCATGATCGCAGCCGGCGCGATGCTGGATCTGCTCAGCCCTCAGGAAGGCTGATCGAGACGAGGAGTCCACCCATTGAACTCCTACCTGCGGAGACTCGCCCGCCACAGGCGCGGATGGAGCTTTCCACGATGGCCATGCCCAATCCGGTACCGCCGGTGTCTCGCGTGCGGGATTTGTCAGGGCGGTAAAAGGGCTCGAAAAGCCGGGCATACTCCTCATCCGGCACACCCGACCCGTTGTCGCTAATGGTGAACTCGACCATCCCATCGCTCAAGAATGTAACAATACGAACCTCACAATCCTCCCCGGCGTGGCGGTGGCAGTTCCGGAAAATATTCTGCACCGCCCGGGTCAGTAACTTGCGATCAGCGGTAACCCGGAGCTCTGCCGGGATTTCGATTTTCACCTCGTGCCCGGCTAGCTCGCGGGCGGAAATTCCCGTGAGAAATTCGCCAAGCGCAATCGTCTCGAGTTTCACCTCGGCGGCATTCGATTTCGTGAAAGCCAGTAACTCGGAAATCAGCAACGAAAGCTCCCCCGCATCCTCCTCGATGGAGACAATGCGATCGGCGGTTTTCCCTTCCGCTCCTGCCTCCAGGATCCCGAGGCCGGTGCGCATCCTGGCGAGGGGCGCGCAAAGCTCGTGGGCGACATCCGCCAGAAAACGTTTCTGCCCGGAAATGAGCTGCCCGAGCCGGGCGGACATTTCCTCAATGGATTCGCCTACCTGCCCGAGCTCGTCGCGGCGACTGATGCCGATCTTTGCATCGAAATGTCCTTCCGAAATGCGTTCCGTGACTGCGGAAATACGCCCCGCATATCGGGTAATGCCGAATACGAACGGCGCCCACATCAGCAGGCTCAGCGCAAGCACCGCAAGCCCGCCGAAGAGCCACGGGCGGTAGTCGAAAAACAGCCCACCTGCCGAGGCATCTTCGGATTTCAAAAAAAGGAAAGCGCGCTCTGACAAGCGCCCACGCTGACTCCCGATGCGCAACTGCAGCGCCGCCCAATAGTTCCCGGAATCCGGATCGCGAATGAGAAACAGCGCTTCCGAGCGACGATCGGTCGTTGCATCACCTCTAGGCCCCTCACCCCTCGGCCCACGAAAATCTCCGGGAGGCCCGTCCGAGGGAGGCATGCGATCCCCGGGAAATGGCGGCGGATCCAGCCTATCTGCACCCGGCGGCGGTAGCTTTTTTTTCAACGCACTCATCACGCTTACCGGGATCCGCCCTTCGCTGCGTTCCTTCGGGTCAAAATCTCGATCCGGTAGCAGGATGCCCTCCAGCCCATATTTCGAGACATGCGAGTTAACGATCTTCTCCCACGAATCCTCCCGTGTCTCGGCCAGATCCGCGGCGACTTCCACACCCAGCGCTTCTAATCTACCGCCCGCCGCCGTGCTGAGAAAAGAGTCCAGCCCCAGCCGCAGCTGAGAGCCGACGAACAGCACGAAAGCCACGGCCAGCACCACCAGATGGACCACCAACCAGGCGCCGACCTTCGCCATCAGCGGCAATCTGCGCCGCTTTTTCAACCCAGCCCCCCTTCCTCAAACCGGTAGCCGACCCCACGCACCGTCACGATAAACGAAGGGTTCTTCGCGTCATCACCGAGCTTTTTCCTGAGCTGGGAAATGTGCACATCAATGGAGCGGTCGAAGATGTCGAAGCGCCTTTCGGAAACATCCTCTAACAAGGTTTCGCGCGATTTCACCCGTCCTTTCGCCTTCATCAAGGCCACAAGGATCGCGAACTCCAGCGCGGTCAGGTCCAGTGGCTCGTCGCGTAGGATCGCGATGTGTGAGGCCTCGTTCACCCGCAGCGAACCCGCCACCAGATCGCGGGCTAGATCCTCTTCCTTTGGAACCGCTGCAACAGACCGCCGGGTCACCGCACGCAGACGCGCCAGCAGCTCGCGGCTGGAAAAAGTCTTCGGCAAATAATCATCCGCTCCGATCTCCAGCCCCACGATACGATCCGCCTCGTCCCCCATCGCAGTGAGCATCAGCACAGGCACGTTCGAGGTTTTCCGCAGCTCTTTGAGCACCTCAAAGCCATCCATCCCGGGCATCATAACATCTAGGATCACCGCCTCGTATCCCCCCGCCTGCGCCTCCGCCAGCCCCTCCGTGCCGGTGTGGCGCATTTCCACCACCCAGCCCATCGGCTCCAGATAATCCTGGATCAGGGCGCAGAGCTTGCGGTCATCGTCCACTACAAGCAGCGGCCTTCCGGTTTTTTCCGAAGATGCATTCATACTCCCGTTTCTCATTTCAGCGCATCTCCTGCGATCCTATTTACCGAATCTTAACAATATGAGTCATCCAGCGAAATAATCCCGAAACACTGGCCGCATTAGATTATCTCCGTATTCCAACACCAACGACCCATGAAAACGAAAACAATCGTCCCTGCCCTGATCATCGGGCTTTCCGCATGTGCGATGGCACAAGGCCCTGAAGGCCCGCCACCGCCGGATCCCATCGCACGCACCCTCGACAAAAATCGCGATGGGGAACTCTCCGCCCGCGAAATCAAAAACGCCGAGCGCCAACTCCTCAAACTCGACCAAGACCGCGACGACGCGCTCAGCGAGGAAGAGCTGAAACCCGAACCTCCCCAAGGCCGCGACAAGCCAGACAACAACCAAAATCCACCACCGGCTCCTCCGCCATCCGAACTCATGGCCGCCATCGACACCGATGGTGACGGCGCACTTTCCGAAGCGGAAATCAAGGTCGCCGCGACATCCATCGCCGCTCTCGACAAGGACTCTAACGGTGAGATCGACAACACCGAGGCCCAGTCACTCCGCATTCCCGACGAGGAAATGCAAGGCGGCGGTGGTGGCGGCGGCATGGGACCTCCTCCCGGTGGTGGCGGACGCCCTCCCGGCCCACCTCCGGGTGGCGGCAGGTAAGCATTCATCATCCGTCATCCCATGGCGTTCATCAGGTCGGCCCCTTACGGAGCCGGCCTTTTTTCATTCAAGCTCCCGAATCGCCGCCTTCACGAGATCCTTTGGGTCTTTGTCCCACGGGATCCCCAGCCGCCGGTTGCGCTGCAGCTCCGCAATCACTTGCGCTCCCAGCAATATGATCAGCGCCGCCGCCTCCATCGTCAGTAGCAGGATGATGGTCGTGGCCATCGATCCGTAGACATCGTTCACCAGCGAGAGGTGCGAGAAATATCTGACTAACAAGGAGCGCAACGTTTCCCACATCAACGCCGCAGTGATGCCTCCGGAAAGAGCCAGCCTGAAGGAAATTTTCGTAACCGGCATGACTTTGTAGAGGGTCGTAAACAGCAGCACGAGGGCGAGGAAGCCCGCGACATGCAGACCTGCGGATGCCAGCCATTGCAAGCCGAACGCAAACCCACCGAACACATAGGTCTGCCCAACGGATGACTCCACCACCGCAGTCATTGCCGTCAGCACGATCAACCCCGCAGCCACCAAGCCGATGAATAGATACGGTATCAGCGCCGATACCCAGAAGCTCCGCTTCAGCGAGGGAGCCTTGCGATGAAAGATGATCGCAAAAGCGTTCTCCAATGTCCGAAAGGCCATCGAGCTGAAAAACAGCAACGCCAGGCCGCCAATCCAACCGGCGAGCCGCCTTGTTTCCAAGAAAGTCGCCAGCACATCGGACACCATCGGCGAGGCCTCGGGAGAAATCAGCGACAACTCGGTGGTCAACGCCTCCATGAGCAGTTTCTCGTCGAAGAAATGTGAGAAAAACACCACCATCACCGCCGCCAGAGGCACCATCGACAGCATCGCCCCGTAAGCCACGGCTCCAGTCAACAGCAGGCCGTTGTTTTCGAAGAAAAAATCCCGCAGCACCCTGCGGGCAAAACATATCGTCCTGATCAGCTTTGCCGTCACCCGGGGATCATGCACCGTCACCCGATCCTCGTCGAGAAAGCGATTACCTCCCACGGCGTTTGATTTCGCGGCCTCCTGCGCCATTCTTTCCACAGAAATGCAACGTTTCAGCTTCGCCTTCCTCATCGCTCTCGCCTGCGCCTTGCTCAGTGGCTGCCTGTCCTCACCCATGCTCCACGCCTCCGCCGCGCAATACGACACCCGCAAGGACATCACCTTCACCCCAGCCTCTTGGCCGGCACCCTTGGTCGCGGATTTCTACCAACCTACTTCACAGAGTCCCACCCCCGCCGTCCTCCTCATCCACGGCGGTGGCTGGAATAAAAAGGAACGCCGCAGCGACATGGCGGGGATCGCAAAATCCCTCACGAAACGCGGCTATTTCGTGATGAACACCACCTACCGCCTCACCCCGGAGTGGAAATTCCCCGCCCAGACCGAGGACATCAACGAAGCCCTCTCCTACCTACGCCGCAATGCCACCGAACTGAACATCGACCCCGACCGCATCGCCACCTTCGGCTATTCCGCCGGTGCCCATCTCGCCTCCCTCGCCGGGCTCGACCCGAACAACCGCATCAAGGCCATCGTCTCTGGCGGCACCCCTGCGGATCTCCGTTTTTGGCCGGATGGCAAACTCACCGGCCTCCTGCTCGGTGGCCCGGTGAAAGGCAACGAAGCCATCTACCGCGAGGCCTCACCCGTCACCCACGTCACCCCTAACAGCCCTCCGGTTTTTATCTACCACGGCACCAAGGACGACCTCGTCGCCCCAA
This sequence comes from Luteolibacter sp., assembly GCA_039978775.1. Taxonomy (GTDB): domain Bacteria; phylum Verrucomicrobiota; class Verrucomicrobiia; order Verrucomicrobiales; family Akkermansiaceae; genus Luteolibacter. Next base: position 121,808 of record JBDWAR010000018.1, read on the forward strand.
AACACGCCGAGGTCTACATCGCCGCACTGGAGAAAAACCAAGTGCCTCATGAGGTTTATTGGATCGAAGGCCGCTCCCACGTCACCGCCCACTTATTCCCCGCCCAAACGATCTCGAAGGCCATCGATTTTCTCGATCAACAGCTGAAATAAGATGAAACTGCGCACCGTTTCCCGCTACCTCCTCGCCTTCGCCTTCGTCGTTGCCGGTGCCAATCACTTCCGCGCCCCGGAACTCTACCTCACGATGATGCCCCCGTGGCTCCCCGCCCACTCCCTACTCAATGCCATTTCCGGCGCAGCCGAAATCGCAGGCGGCATCGGCATACTCATCCCCAGGACTCGCAGAGCCGCCGCCATCGGCATGATCCTGCTCCTCATCGCGGTCTTTCCTGCCAACCTCCACATCGCCATCAACGGCTGGCCGGAAACAGATCTCCCGCAATGGATCCTCATCGCCCGCCTCCCCTTCCAGCTCCTTTTCATCGCATGGGTCGTCTTTTCCTGCCCCGGCATTCTCCCTGAAAGACCTAGCAAAAGCCGCAATTCTCCCCTCTAGCACATCAGGCAAATCGTGTTAAGATCCCCCATGTCTCTCAAAATCGCACTTCAGGCCATTCCCATCCTCCTCCTGCTGTTGCTTGTCGCTGCGATTGCCATCCCCGCCTGCTCGTCCAATCCCAACACCGCCAAACGCGTCGCGGAATACAAGGCAGCTCTCTCCTCCAAGCCCGGCACTGCTGGCGAAAATCCCGACGCCATCGCCGCTTTCGGAAAATTCCTCCAAAACATCGGAGACAAATCCTACGTTGCGCAAAACACCGCAAAGATCTACGCGCCCGATGCCTACCTGAACGACACCCTCGTCACCCACTATGGCCCGGACGAAATCAAAGCCTATTTCCTCACCACCGCCGACACCATGGAGACCTACGAGGTCACCATCGACGACACCGCCACCTCCGGCGCCGACCACTACGTGCGCTGGACCATGAATTTCTCCGCTCCGAAACTCAATGGCGGCAAACCTGTCATCTCCACCGGGATGTCCCACGTCCGCCTGAACCATTCCGGCCAAGTCGTCATGCATCAGGACTTCTGGGACTCCGGCACCAACATCTACGGCCAGATCCCCGTGCTCGGCGGCGCCATCGAGACCATCCGCCGCCGTTTCGAATAATAGCCTTCCCCCCTCCCCATGAATCCCCGCATCAAAGCGTTTGCCAGCCTCATCGGCCATTGGTGGGATTCCGACTATCGCGCCCCCGGATCCCCGGATCCCTCGACCCTACCTGACAAGGTCGACTGGCAGCGCACCGTCCCGTTCATTTTCCTCCACCTCGGCTGCCTCGCCGTTTTCTGGGTGGGCATCAGCCCCACCGCGGTCATCGCCGCGATCGCGCTCTACATCATCCGCATGTTCGCCATCACCGGCTTCTACCACCGCTACTTCTCCCACCGCACCTACAAGACCTCGCGCACCTTCCAGTTCATCCTCGCCCTCATCGGAAATTCCTCGATGCAGCGCGGCTCGCTCTGGTGGGCCGCCACCCACCGTCACCACCACAAGCACTCCGACGAAGAGGAAGACATCCACTCCCCCCGCATCTCCGGTTTCTGGTGGTCCCACATCGGTTGGCTCACCTCGAAACGCAATTTCCCCACCAACTACTCCGCCATCCCCGACCTCGTGAAATTCCGCGAACTCGTCTGGCTTAACCGCTTCGATCAGGTCGTCCCCCTCGCCTACGGCGCACTCATGCTCGCCATCGGATGGGCACTGGAAACCTTCGCCCCCTCCCTCGGAACCAGCATGTGGCAGTTCTTCATCTGGACCTTCTTCATCTCCACCACCGTCCTTCTCCACGGCACCCTCTTCATCAACTCCCTCGCCCACGTCTGGGGAAAGCAAACCTTCAAAACCGACGACGACTCCCGCAACAACTTCTTCCTCGCCATCATCACCCTCGGCGAAGGCTGGCACAACAACCACCACCGCTACCCCCACGCCACCCGCCAGGGCTTCCTCCCCCACCAGATCGACCCCACCTATTACATCCTCAAACTCCTCTCAAAACTCCACCTCGTCTGGGACCTCCGACCCGTCCCCGCATCCGTCATCGAAGAAGCGAAAATCCTACAAAGACACAAGATTTCAAGACACAGGACATAAGAGCAAGATCCACGTCAATCCATGCCTCCCTCCTGTTCTCTTGCTTCTTGAGTCTCACCGTCTTCCGTCTCTACGCTAAAGTTTTGTCCGCCAAACCCTCCATCGCCATCATCGGCACCGGCATCTCCGGCCTCGCCTGCGCCCACTTCCTCCGGCGCGATTTCGACCTCACCCTCTTCGAAAAGGACAACCGCATCGGCGGCCACTCCCACACCGTCACCGTCCCGGAAAACGGCAAAGTCCTCCCGCTCGACACCGGCTTCATGGTTTATAACGAGGTCACCTACCCCCACCTCACCCGCCTCTTCAAAGAGCTCTCCGTCGAAACAAAACCCACCGCTATGTCCTTCTCCGTCCAGCACATCGCGGATGGCATCGAGTTCAACGGCGGCTCCCTCAACCTCCTTTTCTCCCAACGCAAAAACCTCCTCTCCCCACGCTTCTGGAAAATGCTCCTCCAGATCGACCGCTTCAACAAAGAGACCGTCGAGGAACTCCAGAACCCGAAATACGCCGACCTTCCCCTCGCCAAATACGTCCGCGAAAGAGGCTACGGCTCCGACATGCTGAAATGGTATCTCTCCCCCATGGCCGCCGCCGTCTGGTCATCCCCGCCCGAACGCATCGACGCCTTCCCCGCCCGCACCCTCATGCGTTTCTGGCACAATCACGGCTTCCTCGGCCTCGACACCCAACACCCCTGGCGCACCGTCACCGGCGGCTCCCGCGAATACGTGAAAAGAATAACCGCCCCCTTCGCCGACCGCATCATCAAAAACAATCCCGTCACCTCAGTCTCCGACACCACCCTCACCCTCGCCGACGGCACCTCCCACAGCTTCTACAAAATCATCTTCGCCTCCCACGCCGACCAATCCCTCGCCCTCCTCACCTCCCCCACAGAGTTGGAAACCGACATCCTGAAAAACTTCCACTACCAACCCAACACCGCCGTCGTCCACACCAGCACCCAATTCATGCCCCGCACCAAACGCGCCTGGGCATCTTGGAATTACCGCATCGATCCCTCCGGAAAACACTCCACCCACTACTGGATGAACTCCCTCCAGCACGTCTCCGAAAACGAAAACTACTTCGTCTCCATCAACCCTCCCGAACCCATCCCCGAAGAAAAAGTCCACCACACCCTCACCTACGAGCACCCCATCTTCGACGCACCCGCCATCGCCGCCCAAGCCCGCACCCCCGAACTCCACACCGCCGCCCGCGAGACAAACCGCCACTACTGCGGCGCCTGGCAGGCCAACGGCTTCCACGAAGACGGCATCCGCTCCGCCCACACCCTCTGCCAGGCCATCCTAAACCGCGACCCATGGACGTAGCTGCTGCGTCTCGCAGCAGGCCGTGAAAGCGGCGTCTCGCCGCCAGCCCAATCCCGCATCCCATGCCCCAAGAAACACCAATCCCAGACCTTGGCAAACTTAGCGTCTTGGCGGTTCAAAATTCTCTCTACGAATGCCACATGAGTCACACTCGTGTCTCACCCAAACACCACGCCTTCTCCTACCGGGTCTTCATGCTCGCCATCGACCTCGACCGCTTCCCAAAACTCCCCCTTCTCTCACAAAACCGCTTCAACCTCTTCTCCATTGACGATCGCGACCACATCCAAACCGACCCTGAGAAAACCACCAAACAGAACCTCACCGCCTTCCTCGCGAAAAACGGCACAAAGATCCCCCCCGATGCCAAAATCACCCTCCTCACCTTCCCCCGCGTCCTCGGCTACTCCTTCAACCCCGTCTCCTTCTACTACATCTCCAGTAAAACCGGCCAACCCCTCACCGCCGTCGCAGAAGTCACCAACACCTACCGCGAAATGAAACTCTACCCCCTAGGTGCACCGGATGCTCAGGGAAACTTCGACCACACCACTCCCAAAAACTTCTACGTCTCCCCCTTCTCCGATCCCAACGACACCTTCCACTTCCGCCTCCACCAGCCCACCTCGGAGTGGACCGTCCACATCGACAACCTCACCGCCGACAAACCCACCCTCCTCTCCCACATCCGCTCCACCCGCCGCCCCCTCACCACCGCCCGCCTCGCCTGGTTCGCCCTCAAATATCCCCTACTCTCCCTCACCATCATCTTCCGCATCCACCTCCACGCCCTCCTCCTCTTCCTCAAGAAAATCCCCCACTTCCCCAAATCCACCCCCATCCGCCTGAAGGACCGCGGACTTTAGTCCGCACATCCACAACCCAGTCTCCCCTCAAAACTGAACACTTAAAACTAGCAAATTTACCCCCATGCCCTCCGAAACCACATCATCCGCGCTTTCGCAGCTAGTCGTTCAGAACACCAAAACGGACGCGAACACCCTCTCCGAGCGCATCGTCCTCTCCCTCTTCCGCAAATTCACCCAAGGAGGCATCGCCCTCTCCTACCCCGACGGCCGCACCCTCCACTTCGGCGAAACCGGCTCGCCGATCACCGCCCGTATCATCCTCAACGACCCCGACGAATTTTTCAAACGCGCCACCTTCTACGGGAGCATCGGCATGGGCGAAGCCTACACCGACGGCATCTGGGACACCCCGGACATCGCCGCCGTCATCTCCTTTTTCGCCCTCAATATGATTTCCATCCAGGGCGATGACACCGACTCCTCCACCCTCCCCGGCGTCAACCTCCTCAAGATCGTCAACTGGTTCCGCCATCTCAAGCGTTCCAACACTATCGAAACCTCCCGCCGCAACATCGCCGAGCACTACGACCTCGGGAACGAATTCTACTCCCTCTGGCTCGACGAAACCATGACCTACTCCTCCGCCAAATTCACTGCGGAAAAACACCGAAGGCCTGCAGGTGTTTTGGACAGGAGCGCAGGGACGTGGGGCGAAGCCCCGAAGCGCCGTGAGGAGGCGCTGAGTCAAACCGAAACCCTCGCTCAAGCCCAGACCGAAAAATACGACGCTCTCTGCCGCAAACTCAAACTCTCGCCGGAAGACCACGTCCTCGAAATCGGCTGCGGCTGGGGCGGATTCTCCCACCACGCCGCGAAAAACTACGGTTGCCGTATCACCGCCGTCACCATCTCCGAAGCCCAGGCCGCCTACGCCCGCGCCCGCATCGAAAAAGCAGGCCTCTCCCACCTCGTCGAGATCCGCATCCAAGACTACCGCCTCATCGAAGGCTCCTTCGACAAGATCGCATCCATCGAAATGCTTGAAGCCGTCGGCCACGCCTTCCACGAATCCTTCTTCGCCAAATGCCACGAAGCCCTCGCCCCTCACGGACTACTAGCTATCCAGTACATCACCGTCCCGGACAACCGCTACAAATCCCTCACCAATGGCGTCGATTGGATCCAGAAAGTCATCTTCCCCGGCTCCCTCCTCCTCTCCGTCGGCCGCGTCAACGAGGTCATCAACAAAACCGGCAACCTCTTCCTCCACCACCTCGAAGACCTCGGCCCCGACTACGCCCGCACCCTCTCCACCTGGCACGAAACCTTCAACTCCCGCCTCGATGAAATCCGCAAACTAGGTTTCGACGAACCTTTCATCCGCACCTGGAACTACTACCTCAAATACTGCGAAGCCGGCTTCGCCACTCGCAACATTTCCGTCGTCCAAGCCATCTACACCCGCCCTAACAACCTAAATCTGGAGCGCTGCCTTTAGGCGGCGTATTCCATTCGACGTTCATTGTTGGACGTTCAATGTTCGATGTTACCTTCTCCCACCAAAGCCGAATCCTCCATCAAGCCCTCCCGCTTCCGCCGCTGGATCGTGAACCCGCTCATCGACCAGCTAACGCGTGGTGTCACGCCGGAGAAACTTTCCTGGACCATCGCCCTCGGCCTCACCCTTGGGATCTTCCCCATCATGGGCTCCACCTCGCTGGTATGTTTCATCGCCGGTTATTTCTTCAAGCTCAACCAAGTCATCCTCCATCTTTTCAAATCCCTCACCTACCCCCTGCACCTCGCTCTCATTCTGGTCTTCATTCGCCTCGGCCAGCACCTCAACGGCGTCCCGCCCATTCCCTACTCAGTCCCTCAACTCATGACCCGCTTCAAGGATGACCCCGCCCAGTTCGCCCGCGATTTCGGCATCGCAGCCCTCCACGGCATCGAGGCGTGGGCTATCGCCGCAACCATCCTCATCCCGGCTGCCTATTTCATCTCACTCCCCCTGCTCCGCAAACTCTTGCCGGAAAAAAGCCCGACCACCCCCACCTGAGCTCATCAATCATTCCAGAGCCTCCACCAGCCCCGCCGTCCATTTCGGATCGTCTGCGAAACAACCGTCCGCCCCGGAATCGAGAATCTTCACAAGCTCCTCGCGCGTTCTGACCGTGAACGGATAGACCTTGAAGCCCCTGTCGTGAGCCTCTTCCACGAACGCCGGCGAAGCCCACCGCAATTGCGGATGAATGCTCGCGACCTGCAGCCGCTCCGCCAGCCGGAACACCCCGCCGAACCTGCCTTTCACCATTCCCACGATGATCCCGATGGCAGCCTCTGGCAGCCGCGCCCGGGCTTCTCCGAGAGTCCCCGAATCGGAGGAGGAAATCAGAAAGTCATCAGACCCGGCGTCTCCGAGCTCACCCAACAAGCCACATACCGCCGCGACCGCTTCCTCTTCCTTGATTTCAATGTTCAGAGCGCATTTCCCGCGCACGGTTTCGATGACTTCCGCGAGCGTCGGTACCTTCTCACCCATCCCCGCATCGAGTTCGCGAACTTCCGCGAAAGACATTTTGTGAACCGCCCCCTTGCCATCCGTGGTGCGATCCACCGTGTCATCGTGGATGACTAGGATTTCCCCGGCGACATAGCGCACATCGATTTCCACCATCTTTGCCCCGTCGGCAATGGCACGGCGGATGGAGCGCAGGGTATTCTCCGGCTCGTGCGCACAAGCACCGCGGTGACCGATGATTTTAAAATCGCGCATTGTCTGTATCTAACCTAATTTCGCGGGTTATGAAATGCATTTTGGCACTCGCAACCGCCCTCTCACACCTGACAAGCCCCCCCACAGCATAGTTCAGCGGATTTTTGTATTTTGCGAAAATTCGCTTAGCATACACGAGTGCTTGTTCCCGCCCTCATCGCGAACCTCCTGATCTTCACCGCAGCATGGGCGTTTTGCGTGAAGATCAGAAACTTCTCCCCGGTCGATGCCTTCTGGGCGATCTGCATTGGCCTCACTTCCCTGGTTTACCTCCTCATCGAATCGCCCAACCCCAAGCAAATCACCGCGGCCCTCCTCATCGGCGCATGGTCCGCCCGCCTCGGTTATTACCTCACCAAACGCATCGCCAGACACCACCCCGACGAAGACACCCGCTATCAGAAACTCCGTGAAATCTGGCAGGAAAAGACCAAGCCCTTTTTCCTCCTGCTCTTCCTCGCCAACGCCGCCCTCGTCTTCCTCCTCGCCCTGCCCTTCCATCTCATCGCCGCCGATCCCGTCCCCACCTTCACCCCGCTCTCCGTCATCGGTTCCCTCGTTGCCCTCACCGGCCTCATCGGCGAAACCCTTGCCGACAAACAGAAATCCGCCTTCAAGGACAAGCACCCTTCCGCCGTCTGCAACACCGGCCTCTGGAAATACTCCCGCCACCCGAATTACTTCTTCGAATCCGTCATCTGGACCGGCTTCTTCCTCTTCGCCTCAGGCTCCCCCCACGGCTGGATCACCCTCTACGCCCCCGCCATCATCACCTTCCTCCTCCTCAAAGTCACCGGCATCCCCCCCTCCGAAAAATCCTCCCTCAAATCCAAAGGAGACGCCTACCGCAAATACCAGCGCTCCACCTCCCCCTTCATCCCCCTCCCACCAAAGCCTTCTTCCACTGATCACAATGGAGCGGAGCGACATGGAGACACTAACTAACTTCATAATTTCTGCCTCAAATCACTCGGCACTTTTTACTCCAATGAACACCAACGACCTCATCGCCTCCGGAAAACTCCCAGACACCGCCATCCGCCTCGGCATCCGCCACCGCCTCGCCAACACCATCGCCCCCTTCGAGAAACTCGATCCCGAAGATCGTCAGGCCAAGCTCATGGCACACATCGCCGAGCTAAAAACCATGCCGGTCGCCATCGCCACCGATGAGGCCAACGAGCAGCACTACGAGCTCCCCACGAAATTTTTCCAGCGCTGCCTCGGCACCCACATGAAATACTCCTCCGGCTACTGGGAGGAAGGCGTCATCGACATCGCCGCCGCCGAAGCCCGCATGCTCGAGATCACCTGCCAGCGCGCCGAGCTGCAGGACGGCCAGGAAATCCTCGAACTCGGCTGCGGCTGGGGCTCACTCACCCTCTGGATGGCACGCCATTTTCCCTCCTCGAAAATCACCGCCGTCTCCAACTCACGCACCCAGCGAGAGCACATCATGGCCGAGGCGGAACGGCGCAACCTCTTCAACATCGAGGTCATCACCGCCAACATGATCGACTTCCAGGGCGTCGGCCAATCGCGCTTCGACCGCTGCGTCTCCGTCGAGATGTTCGAGCACATGAAGAACTACCAGATCCTCCTTGAGCGCGTCTCCGGCTGGCTCAAGCCCGATGGCAAACTCTTCGTCCACATCTTTACCCACCGCGAAAACGCCTACCACTACACCGCCGAAAGCGACGACGACTGGATGGCGAAATACTTCTTCACCGGCGGCCAGATGCCCTCCGATGATCTGCTGCTCTACTTCCAAGATCACCTCCGCATCGAGCAGCACTGGCAGGTCAACGGCCAGCACTATCAGAAGACTTCCGAGGCATGGCTGCGCAACATGGACGACCACAAGGACGAACTTTTTCCCCTCATCTCCGAAACCTACGGAGCAGACCAAGCAGTGAAATGGTGGAGTTACTGGCGCGTCTTCTACATGGCCTGCGCCGAGCTATGGGGCAACCGCAACGGCCACGAGTGGATCGTCTCCCACTACCTTTTCCGCAACGCCAAATCCTGATTCAAACACACCGCAGCTCTTCCACCCATTGCTCCACCACATCTGCATCTTCCGCCGCGAAGAACAGGGCGATGAGCATCGCCCGCGCCGCGTTGTCGCCGCCGGCCAGCGCATTGTCGCTGATCGTCTTTTCGAAATCTGTCTCCGGCCTCAGCAGGAAATACAAAGCCAGCGGAAACGCCTGATCCACCCCGCACGCCTGCCCCAACTGCTCCGCCACTGCGGGAAAATTCTCATCCCGTAGCTCCCGCGCCTTTTCCAAGTGATCCGCCACCGCAAGCTTGGCGTAGCTCCCCTCCTCCGCCGCCGCCTCCATCGCATCCTCGAACACCGCCCCCGCATCCACCGCATACGCCGCTCTGGTGAAAAACTCCGCGGCATCTGCCACCGCCGCATCCCCGTGGGTCAGGGATGTTTCCGCGCGCGCCGCAGCCACTGCGTCATCAAGCTCGAGCCCCAGATCCAATATTGGCGCGATCCTCGCCGCCCCACCCAGATCACTCGAACTAGAAGCCACCTTGCCCCCCGTCTTCATCGTCTCGCGCGAAGCCCCGTCCACATAACCATCGTAGCCCTCCATCGCCGCCAGCCAATCTTCGCGCCAGCCGTCCGCATCAAACCCACCCCGCGCCTCAATCGAATCTCGCAACATCACCGTCTGATCTCCGTAATGCGTCTGATCGCCCGCACGCTTGGTCTTGTGATACTCTGTTAGTGGATCGGAAAATACCGTCACACCATGCGGGAAGGCCTCCGCAATCTCCTCCTGATCATAAACCCAATGCGCCCCCAACGAGAGAGCATCCGCCACCAGCGCTGCGTGAAAAAACGTGTCCATCCGTCAATCCTCGCATCCTTCATGCCGTATTTCAAACACCTTCCCGATCCACCAATGGTGAAAAATTTCATCGCCAGCGAAATAACGCGGAACCTGCAGGAGAAATCTTCCGTGGCTAACTCGACAAGAACTTCCGCTGCCTAGGCTATGCGACTTAGTGCGGCAAACGCCCTTCCAGCAATTCGTGCTCGGGTCATTACCGGAAAGAAGCATCGGTTTCCGTTGACCTGGAACTCACCCAGCGGATGCTGCGGGGGATGCCAGAGCTGCCGGAAGTTGAGACAACGAGGTTGGGGATTTCCCCGCATGTGATCGGAGCGGAAATTTCTGAGGTCCTCATCCGGCGCTATGACCTGCGCTGGCCGATTTCCGATACAATCCCGGATCTTGCGGGGAGCACTTTTACCGCCGTGCGGCGTCGCTCCAAGTATCTGATTCTGGAAACTTCCTGTGGCTCTGCGTTGCTGATTCACCTCGGAATGTCGGGTTCGCTGCGGGTGATCTCCCCGGCGGAGGATTGGAAGAAACACGACCATTTCGCCATCACCCTATCAAATGACCTCCAGCTCCGTTATCACGATCCACGCCGGTTCGGGCTGATCCTGCAGGTTCCGCTGTCTGAACTTCAGACACACAAGCTACTGAAAGACCTGGGGCCGGAGCCGCTGGAGGAGGGCTTCACCGGCGTGCATCTGCACGCCGCGCTGCGGAAGAAAACCGTCGCCCTGAAAGTGGCGGTGATGGATGCGAAGGTGGTGGTCGGCGTGGGGAACATCTATGCTTCGGAAAGTCTTTTCCGGGCGGGCATCCATCCGGAGCTGCCCGCGAACAAGCTGACCAAGCCGAAGGCGGAACGACTGGTGAAAGCCATCAAAGAAGTCCTCACGGAATCCATCACCCAAGGTGGGACGACGCTCCGCGATTTTCTAAATTCCGATGGTGAGCCGGGTTATTTCAGACAGCGGCTGTTTGTCTACGGAAGGAATGGAGAGCCTTGCCGGATGTGCGGGATGGAGATTTCACACAGCGTGCTGGGACAGCGGGCGACGTTCTGGTGCAAGGGGTGTCAGAGGAGGTAGGGCAGGGCGGCTTTCGCTTTGCCGGAGTTTCAGGGGAGAGTATCTTCGGATTGTGGAAAATGAATTCCGGGAGCCGTTGAAAAAGAAAGTCGGAGGGTCGCTCAAGACGATCCCGCCGCTTCAGCGCTTGGAAATGCTCCGCCACAACGCCTTGATGCTCCGCAAGGGTGTGTGGAGTCCTCCAGCCGATGATGGAACCCTCGTTCGAAAAACTGTTGGTGCTGCTCGCTGAGGCGGGAGTCGATTTCGTCGTGGTGGAAGGCATTGCCGTCTCCATCCAAGGCTATGTTCGGCTGACGGAGGATGTGGACATGCTCATCGAGGACAAAGGAGCTTTCTATCGCGGACTTCACGGATGAGGAGGGCGCGATACGCATCGGCGAAGAGACTGAGCAATGCCAAGTCGACATCTTCACCCGGATGAGTGGGAGGAAATATGCCGATGTAATGGAAGATGCCGACCGTTTCCCGCTCCAAGGTCACTAGATTGCTAGTGCTTCAAAAATATCCCTGATCGAATGGAAATCGAAATCTGTTAGAGAAAAGGACAAGCTGGACGCGATGGCGCTGCGCCAGTTGCAGGACAATCCGAACGCCTTCGATTGATCCATCGCCTCACTTCATCCGCTCGTCGATGAGGGCGTTGAGCTCTTGGACGACTTCGGGTTTCTGCGTGGCGAGATTGGTGGTTTCCCCGTCGGTGGCGGTGTGGTCGTAGAGCTCGAAGGTGGGTTTGCCTTTGGTGTTGTGGCGGGTGAGGCGGTAGGTATCGGTGCGGATGGATTCCTCTTTGCCGAAGTAAGAAAACGCGGGACGACCGGGGGCGGAGGGGTCGGCGAGGTTTGCGGCGAGGGATTTCCCCGAAAGGCCATCGGGCTGGGGCACGCCGGTGAGTTCGCAAAGAGTCGGGTAAACGTCCACGGTTTCGGTGAGTGAGCAGGTGGCAGTGCCGGGCTGCTTCATGCCAGGGGCGCGGACGATGAGGGGGGCGAGCAGGGATTCTTCGAATAGGGTGTGTTTGCCGAAGACGGAGTGCTCGCCGAGATGGTAGCCGTGATCGCCCCACAAGACGACGATGGTGTTTTCGGCGAGGCCGAGCTTTTCCAACTGCCCCAGAAGCTGGGCGACCTGTGCATCGGCGTAAGAAACGCAGGCGGCGTAGGAGCGGCGGATCTCATCGGCGTAGGCGGGGTCGGTCCGCGGATCGCGGTCGGCGTGGAAATATTGGCCGAAGAACTCGCCGCTACCCTGCCATGTGGTAAGGCCGGAAGGCTTGTCCGGGTGGGGGATGGGCGGGAGCTCGATGTCGGAGTAGAGGTCGAGGTATTTCTTCGGGCAGGCGAAGGGCAGGTGGGGTTTCATGAGGCCGACGGCGAGGAAAAAGGGCTCTCCTTTGCCAGCAAGCTCGTCCATCTGCTTGAGGGATTCACGGGTGATCCAGCCATCCGTGTAGGTGAGGTCATCGCCGTCCACGTGCTCGTTGGCCGGGGTGACGCCGTGCTGGCGGCCTTTGCCCCCCGCATAGCTATGCATGGCCACCTCCGGATTTCCCCAGGGATCGGTGGGCATGAGGCTGATGTCCCACGCGCCCGGCATCTCGGGCTTCTTGGGATCGCTCCAGCCTTTTCCGCCGAAGCCGCCGGGGTAGTGGGAGACTTTGCCGATGGAAACGGTGCGATAACCGTTTTCACGGAAATGGCGCGGCAGGGAGTGGGGTTGCTGATCCGCGTCCTTGGCCGCGCTGGCGATGGCGGAGTTGCCGCGCTGCGACGCATTGGTGGCATACTTCCCGGTGAGCAGGGCGTAGCGCGAAGCTCCGCAGGTGGGAGCCTGGACGTAGTGGCGAGTGAAAGCCCGGCCGCTCTCCGCGAGCGAATCTATCGCCGGGGAATGGATGTAATCGACGCCGAAGGATTTGAGCTCCGGGCGGAGATCATCGACGCAGATGAGCAGGATGTTCGGCTTTTCGGCGAAGGCCGGGGTCAGCAGGGCGAGCGAGAGCAGGAGGCATTTCATATGGGAAAAAAGATGCAGACGGAGGTGCTTACGCTTCAATGATTGAAGATGAATTCCTTGGAGTTCAGGAGCGCCCAGAAGATGTCTTCGAGGGTTTCGATGGTCTGCTGCTTGTCCTTGGCTTCAGCGACGGCAGAGAGGAGTTTTTTCATCTCTGCATCGGTCGGCTTGCGGGTGAGGGCGCGGAGGTAGAGTGCCTCAATGATCTCGGCGGGTTGCTTGCCGGCATCGAGCATGCCTTTCACGATATTCCCCTGCTTGATGCGCTGGTTGACCGTGTCGCCGTTGATGAGGTGGAGGGCTTGAGAGAGGTTCGGCTCCATTTTTACCTCGCAGGAGCAAACCGTGGCGCGGGAGGCGCGGCCGAAGGTGGTGAGGAAATAGTTCGAGGTATTGCCATCGGCGATCTGGACGGCGCGCGCACCTTTGGGCAGGCCTTTGTATTTTTCCTCGGTCTTCGTGACCTGCGAAATGCTGTCGAGCAGCACCTCGGCACGGACGCGGCGTATCATCGCTTTGGAGAAATTCCGCGTGTCTGCCTCGTTGGTGGCGTTCGTTTCGGTGGAGAGCTGGTAGGTGCGCGAGGTGCAGATGTCGCGCACGAGCTTGCGGAAGTCGTAGTCATACTCGACGAATTTCGCGGCGAGCGCATCGAGCAGTTCGGGGTTCGAGGGTGGATTGGAGACGCGGACGTCATCGACGGGATTGACGATGCCGACGCCCATGAAGTGATCCCAGAAAATGTTCGCGACGTTTGCTGCGAACCACGGATTCTCCGGAGAGGCGAGCCAGTCGGCGAGGACTTCGCGGCGTGACTCTCCCTGCGCGATTTCAGGAGTGCGCCCGCCGAGGAATTTCGGAGGCATGTTCTGCTTGGTGACCGGGTGCTGGATCTCGCCGTTCGCATCGAAGACCACACGTTCGCGTGGATCCTCTGCGGGCTTGCGTTTCACCTGCGCGAAGAACGCGGCGAAGCTGTAGTAGTCATCCATCGTCCAGCGGTCGAAGGGATGATTGTGGCACTGGGCGCACTGGATGCGAGTGCCCATGAAGACCTGGGCGACGTTTTCCGTGAGTTTGAGCGTGTCATTCTCCATCTGGAAAAAGTTCGTCGCGGGATTCGCGAAGGTGCCGCCGCTGGCGCTGAGGAGTTCGTTGACAAGCTGGTTGAACGGCATGTTTGCGGCGATGCGTTCGCGCAGCCAGCCATGATAGTTCAGCGCGGCCTTGTAGGAGACGGTGTTCTGGCCATTGCCGATGGTCCGAATCTGCATGAGCTCCGCCCATTTCATCACCCACATCTCGGTAAACTCGTCGCGAGCGATCAACTCATCGACGAGCTTCTCTCGCTTATCCGGGGAGGTGTCTGCGAGAAATCTCTCCCGGTCCTCCGGCGTCGGCGGCAGACCGATGATGTCGAGAAACGCGCGGCGAAGAAACGCCTCGTCGGAAGCCAGGCCGCTGGGGATGATGCGCAGTTTGTTGAGCTTCTCCGCGACCTTTTCGTCGATGTAGTTGAAGGCCTCGAACTCCGGCTTTTCATACTCCAGATCCGCCGGGACGACGATAGCCTGCGAGCCTTCGGTGAAGGTATGGAAACGACCGAGGAGGAACGCCTCACCGCGCTCGGCGGAGGTCGCCATGCCGCTGTGGTAGTCGATTTTTACCGAGTTGTCGTTCGAGCTGGAGAAGGCGGTGAGCGTGGTCACATCGCGGTCGGAGCCGTCCGCGTAATTCGCGCGGACGGTGAACGGAATGTGGATACCCGCACCGGTCATCACCACCTGCGCGGGCTCGATTTCGATGCCGGTCGGCTGCACAATTTCGCCTTCGTCATACTTCGCGCCGCCGCGTATCCACTCGACGAGCGTTTCGTAAAACGGCGAGTCCTCATCGAAAAGATCGCCGCCGGTGTGAGGAACTTTTCCGGTGGCTTTGGTGAGCATCAAGGACTCTTCGGGAAGCGCAAGGTTGATGCGGCGGCCGGCCATTTCCGTGGTCAGGCGGAAGTGATCGCCCTTGGGATCGAAGCCGTAGAGCGAGAGGTGGAATCCATCCTGCCCACGCGCCGAGCCGTGGCAGGAGCCGGTATTGCAGCCCGCTGCGGTGAGCACCGGCATGACATCGAGCTGGAAGGAAATCGGGCGCTGCTTTTCCGCATCCTTCACGGTCACCGGAACCACCGTGTCCAAGCCGCGGTATTCGATGTGGAGCTTGGTCGCGCCATCGGCCTTCGTAGTGAGGAGATTTTCCTGCAGGGTGGCGAAATCGGAGGACTCCAGGGAAAGCTTCGCCTGCTGGGTGATGTCGTGAGTCGAGGCGTCTTTCATGCGCGCGATGACGATGACCCGGTGGAAGTCGGCGACGGTTTCAAGACGGATCTCTTTCGGAAACGCCTCGATGGAGACGATCGCGGGATCGGCGGGGGCGTCCCAACCGGGCAGCGCGGTTTTCACGCGGGGCTTCAGGATCACGCCATCCGGCCAGTTCGCGCCGGCATCGATCCAGTTTTTCAGAACCGCAATATCTTCGGCGGAAAGTGGGTCAGCGTGCTTTTTCGGAGGCATGCGGTCGCTGTCGTCCGCGTCGAGGATCAGGCGCGAATAAATCGCGGAACCCGCCGCATCCCCACCGACCAGCGCTGCGCCGGAGTCGCCGCCGTATTCCATATCCGCCTTCGTGGACATCACCAGTTCACCTTTCGCCTCCTCGGGCGTGTGGCACTCCACGCAATTCACCTCCAGCACCGCACGCGCCTGCTCAAAATCCGCGCCGAAGGCAGGGAAAGAGGCAAGCAGGATGACTGGAACGAGACGCATCAGGACATTACGGGGTGCCACGGGACGAACTTACACCACGCCCCGCACAAAAAAACCGATTTCCATTTCCGGAAACCGCGCCCATTATCCGCCCGCATGCTATCCATTCTAGTTACAGGTAAGTCCGGCCGCATGGGCCAGGCCGTCATCGAAGCCACCGAAGCGAACCCGGAAACCTCCGTCGCTGCCACCCACGATGCGGGCGAAGACCTCGACGCCGCGGTGCAGGCCGCCGGCTGCATCATCGATTTCACCGTGCACAGCTTCTCCACCAGCCTGATCGAGGCCGCTCTGCGCCACAAGGTGCCCGTCGTCATGGGCACCACCGGTCACACCGATGAGGAACTCGAAACGATCAAAGCCGCCTCCAAAGTTATCCCGATCGTGCACGCCCCGAACTTCTCAGTCGGCGTGAACACCCTCTTCTGGCTCACCCAGCAAGCCGCGCGCATCCTCAAACAGGATACCTTCGACATCGAGGTCACGGAAATGCATCACCGTCACAAAATCGACGCGCCATCCGGCACCGCGCGCCGCCTTTTGGAAATCCTCAACGAGGAAACCGGCACCTCTTACAAGGAAGACATCGCTCACGGACGTTTCGGAAACATCGGTCCACGCAAGGAACGCGAGATCGGCATGCACACCCTGCGCGGCGGCGATGTCGTCGGCGACCATACGGTCATGTTTGCGGCCGATGGCGAGCGCGTCGAACTCACCCACAAGGCCTCCTCACGCATGACCTTTGCCTCCGGTGCCGTGCGCGCCGCGGTATGGCTCGAAGGCAAGCCGCCCGGCATCTACGACATGCAGGACGTGCTCGACCTGAAATGATTTTCCCCATCCACATGACCAAGCTCCTGCCCACCCTCGCTCTCGGCCTCGCTCTCGGCCTCGCGATTGCACTGCCTTCCTGCAAAGAACGCACTATCTCTTTTCTCAATGAGGAAAAAGCCGTCGGCGAAACCGGGGAGGTGGTTGCTCCCGCCGACCTCACGAAATCCGTCCTCCGCATCAACTCCACCAGCCAATCCTGGAACGCCGGCCAGCCGTGGGAGAAAAACCCGCCCGCCCGCCTGCGCTCGCTCGGTGCCATCGTCTCTGCCGGCCAAGTGCTCACCAGCGCGGAAGTCGTCGCCGACGCCACCTACTTAGAGCTCGAGCACCCGGATGGCGCGCGCACCGTCCAGGCAAAGATCATCGCCGTGGATTACGAGGCAAACCTCGCCCTGCTCGGCGCGAAAGACGAAGAAGAAGGCACGGATTTTTTCGCAAACACCCTTCCGTTCGCACTCGCTGAGCCACCTGCCATCGGCGACCCCATCCAGGTCTTCCAGGTCGAGGACAACGGCACCACGCTCCTCACTTCCGGGATGCTGCAATCCGTCGAAGTCAGCGGTAGCTTCCTGCCTCGCCAGGCATTCCTCACCTACCTCGTGAAAGCCTCGATGCAGAGCGCCGCCAGCAGTTTCTCGCTTCCAGTGCTCAGGGACGGCGCGCTCGCCGGCATCCTCCTCAGCTATGATTCCGATGACCAGATTTCCAACGTCCTCTCGGTTGATGTCATCTCGCGTTTCCTGGAAAACGCCAAGGACGGCTCCTACGCCGGATTCCCTTCGCTCGGAGTCGCCGTAGCGCGCACCGAAGACCCATCGTTCCGGGATTTCCTCAAACTCACGCCCGACCAAGGTGGGCTCTACGTCAGCACCGTGCGCCCCGGTGGCGCAGGGGATTTGGTAGGCATCAAAAAAGGCGACGTCATCCTCACCGCCGCCGGCTTCCCCATCGACCGCCGCGGCTACTACGATCATCCCCGCTACGGCTCAGTCTCATGGGGTCACCTCGTCCGCGGCGAACGCTCCACCGGCGATAAAATCACCCTCGGCATCCTCCGCGATGGTGAGCCCATGGAAATCACCGCCACCCTCACCCGCGAGGAACCCGGTGACAGCCTCGTCCCGGAATACCAGTTCGACCGTGCCCCGAACTTCCTCGTCAAAGGCGGCCTGATTTTCCAAGAGCTCACCCGCCCCGTGCTCGAAGCCTTCGGCAAGGACTGGACATCGCGCGCCCCGCTCAACCTCCTCGACGCCTACGAAAACCCCGAGAAATATGAGGACAACCGCAAGCGCGTCATTTTCCTCAGCGGCTCCATCCCCACACCCGCCACCGTCGGCTACGAAGGCCTGCGCAACCTCATCGTAAAAAAGGTCAACGGCATCGAAATCGACAGCATGAAAACCCTCATCGAAGCCTTCGGCAAACCCGGCGCGAACAACCTCCATTCCATCGAGTTCCTCGAAGAAAACTTCACCGTGTACCTCGACGAAGCCATCTCCACCAACGTCGACAGCGCCCTCCTCCAACGCGGCCTCACCCGCCTCTCACGGGCGGAGTGATACAAAGCGCGTGCCAACATCGAGATGAGCCCTCCCACGCTCTTCTTGAGTTTTGAAAATTGAAATTTAAAGTCCTCCTATGGAAAAGTCCCTCATCATCGATCTCACCAGCCTCCCCGAGGAAGGCAAATCCTTCTCCGGCGAGCTCGACGGAGCCATCTTCGACCTCCCGAAAAACGACGCCCGGGCTGTCGGGCCCATGGAGTATGATCTCTGGATCCAACGCTTCGAATCCGAACTGCTGCTTACCGGAACCGTCTCGGCACCCTTCGAGTTTACCTGCGTTGTGACCCTCAAGCCTTTCGTGCAAACCATCCATCTCGATGCCGCCGCGATCGCCGTGGAAATCGGTAATGCCAGCCAAATGGATGTCACCGAAGCCCTCCGTGAAGAGGTACTTTTGGAGTTCCCGACCGACCCGCGTTGCGACGAAGGCGACGTCCCGGAACCCTGCGAGATAGATTCACGTTATTTAGCAGTGGACAACCCCCCGGACGATGGTCTACATACCGCCCCCCGCAGCGAGGGCGACGACCGATGGTCAGCGCTCAACGACCTTCCGGGCCTTAAAGATCAATCCTAACAATTACCGACCATGGCCGTACCAAAACGTCGTCAATCCAAGAGCCGTCAGAAAATGCGCCGTGGCGCAAACCGCTGGAAAGCTCCTGTGCACGCTACTTGCTCCGATTGCGGAGCCACCAAGCCTTCCCATATCGCATGTCCTTCATGCGGCACTTATCGCGGACGTAAAGTCCTCGAGGTGGAAGCATTCTGATCTGATTCCCGCACGGGATTTTTGACGAACAACCCCCGCCGGTAAACTGGCGAGGGTTTTTTCTTCGTACATTGCTCGGAATACCCTTACCCTCACCACACATCCATGAAGGTAGCACTAGATGCCATGGGCGGCGACAATGCCCCGCAGATCAACATCACCGGAGCCATCGAGGCTCTGAGGGATTTCAAAAAACTCACCCACCTCTACCTCGTCGGTGAGGAAAGCGCCCTGAAAAAGGAATGCGCCGCACAGGGACTGGATCTGAAAAACCCGCGAGTCAGCATCGTCCACGCTGCTGAAGTCATCGGCATGTCCGAGTCTGGGGCAAAATCCGTGCGTCGGAAAAAACAATCCTCCATCTCCATCGCCATGGACATGGTGAAAGAGGGCACCGCAGACGCCTTCGTCTCCGCCGGCAACACCGGAGCCGCCGTCGCAGCTGCCACCATCAAGCTCCGCTGCCTCAAAGGCATCGACCGCGCAGGCATCGCCTCACCGCTTCCGAACGAGCACGGGATCTGCAACATCCTCGATGCCGGAGCCAACCCCGAAGCCAAGCCAGAGCACCTCGTCGGCTACGCGGTCATGGGCACCGCCTTCGCCCGCCACGTCCTCGGCGTCTCCGAGCCACGCGTCGGCCTCATGTCGAACGGTGAGGAAGAGGAAAAAGGCACGACCTTCACCAAGGAAACCTTCAAGCAGCTCAAAGCCACTCCCGGCATCAATTTCATCGGCAACGTCGAGGGACACGACCTCTTCGAAACTAAACTCGACATCGTCCTCTGCGATGGATTTGTCGGAAACATCGTCCTGAAAAGCGTGGAAGCGACCGCCAAAGCGGTTTCCAAATGGCTCAAAACCGAGATCAAGGAAACTCCTCTGCGCATGGCCGGAGCCGTGCTCGCCCAAGGTGCTTTCAAAGCGCTCAAAGCGAAAAGCAGCTACGAGACCTACGGCGGCAGCCCTCTCCTCGGAGTCAATGGCGTGGTCATCATCGCTCACGGATCCTCCACCGGCCTCGCCGTCCGCAATGCGATCCGCGTTGCTGTGGAAACCGTCGAACACAAGATCAACCCACGCATCGAAGAGGCCATGGCCGATCTGCCGAGTTGCAAGCCGGTTGAGTTCATCAAAAACGTCCTGCACAAGGACTGAACCTAGGAATTACCGCCCGTCGCTGGTGTAGTATCCCGAATTCGGATACCGCGTTTCATTCCCGTTCCACCACCTCGATTTCTCCGCAGGTCGACTTCCCCACTGGGATGGCAGGCGGAGATCTGCCGCACCCGATCCCGTTCGCCCGCCGCTGCGGGAGCTTTCCGGCAATGACGAAGAGCCGCACGATACGAACATCGCGGCCAATAAAGTCAGTGAGGTTGCTGTGAGGAAATTTCTCATGCCTTTTCTACGACGCACGGAGCCAGATTCTATTCAGAAAACCGATCCCATGAATTTCCATCCGCCATCTCGGATGATAGGTTGATGATTTCCACCAAAGCCCGATACTCCTCCCCGGGCGGCGAATTTCCCGCTGCCCATCCGACCCATGCACCGCCTCATCCCCGCCCTCCTTCTCTGCCTCGCGCCGCTCGCCAATGCCAACCCCGCAGAGGCGCAGCGCATCCAGCGCGGCTATGAACTTCGCTCCGAAACCTGGGCGTTGAAATACAAGCTCGCGACCACCCCGGAGGAGCAAAACGCCCTGCTCGCGGCCCGTCCCGATCCATCCAACGCCGCCGCCGAGTTGTTCCGCACCATCGCCCCTTCCCTGCAGGAAGATTGGAGCATTCCCTACGCCGCCTTTTTCCTGGAGCTCACCCGCAATCTCAACGCCCCCGACGCGGACGGGAACATGACCCCGGCATTCATGGCAGAGCGCAAACGCATCGTCGATGTGTTCATTGCAAGCCACCTCGGCAAACCCGGCATCGATCCTTTCGTCATCGCTCTCTCAGATATCGGCGACCCGCAGGCGCTTTCCATCTTGGAAAAAATCGCGACCGATCATCCAGACGAAGGCATCCAAGGAATCGCCGCCCTCGGCGCAGCGCTCTCCCTTTCCCGTCTCGGCGACGAACCGGAGCTGATGAAGAAGCGCCTCACCTACCTCCGCAAAGCGATCATCCAGGCATCGGATCGCAAAGTCGGTGAGACCACGGTCGCGGATGTCGCCTCCGACCAGCTCTACATCATCCAGCATCTCACCAAAGGCCGCACCGCCCCAGAATTCATCGGCACGGATGTGGCAGGACGCATTGTGAAGCTCTCCGATTACCAGGGGAAAATCACCGTACTGCTTTTCTGGGACGCGCAGAGCCCGGAGACCGACAAGATCATCGAGCTCACCAACCGCCTGACCTCGAAAAACGCCGGGAAAGCGGTGGACGTCATAGGCATCACTCCGGAACCCGCCGCCCGCATCAAAGAACTCCAGGCAGAAGGCGCGATCAAATGGAACAACATCGCCGACCCCAAGGACGAGCTTGCCGCCGCCTATCGCATTACTTCGCGCCCGGCGGTCTTCGTCATCGATGCCAAGGGCGCCATCCAATACACCGGCCTGCCGGGCTCCTTCGTCGATCTCACTGTCGACGCATTGGTGACGGGCACAGCCGATTGAGCCGATGAACCGCGCCGCATCAGCCCTCTCCAGCACCGCGAAATACCTGCTCGGCATCTGGATCTTCGGGCTCATCTGGTTCGCCGGACCATTCCCTCATACCAGCTTCCTCAACCCTCTGGCGGCGATCGTTTGGTTCGCTGCGCTGATCGTTATCTCCTTCCGGCTGACGCGCGCCAAACCCCGGCGAATCGCCCTGTCTCTGCTGCTGCTCATCCCACTCGTCGGATACGCGTTCATGCGCCCCAGCCATCAGCGCGATTGGAAACCCACTTTTGAAAAGCTGCCTTACGCGGAAATTTCCGAAGATACGGTCACCATCCATAACTACCGCTCATTCGATTACTCCGGGGACGAAACACCCCTTCCCGCATGGGAAACGCGCCGCTTCGATCAGCACAATCTCAAGGGCATGGATTTCTTCATGACCCGCTGGAGCTCGGATTTCGCCGGCCATCCCATTTTCAGCTTCGATTTCGGCGATCAGGGACACTGCGCTTTCACCATCGAGGCGAAACTGGAGAAGAACGAAATCTACTCGCTGGCTGCCGGACTCTACCGGCGTTACGAAATCGCCTACATCGCCTGCGACGAATCGGATGCGGTGCGGGTGCGCACCAATTTCCGCGAAGGCGAAAATGTATACCTCTACCGCACCATCGCCACCCCGGAGCAGGCACGGGCGCGTTTCCTTGAGTTTATCGCCAGCATGAACGACATCCGGGAAAAACCGCGTTTCTACAATGTGGTCAGCTCAAACTGCACCACCGCTGTGCGCTCCCAGATGAGCGGCGGTTTCCCGTGGGACTGGCGGGTCATTGTGAACGGCAAACTCGATGAACTGCTCTACGAGCGCGGCATGCTCGAGACCACCGGTCTACCTTTCCCCGAACTGAAGGAGCGTGCGCTCATCAATCCCAAAGTCGCCAAACGTCCGCAAAAAGAAGGCTTCTCCGAGCGCATCAGGACAGGCACTCCAGCCTTTTAGCAAAACAGGAAAAGGGCGATCCTATACGGATCGCCCCCAGTAACCTGCTGAAACTATGAAAAACAGCGCTGGAAATTATTTAACGCCCTTCTTTGAGAGACGTGTGCCTTTGGTCGCACCTTGGCGAGCCTTGAACTTCGGATTGGTTTTGCAGATCACGTAGTTCGTGCCCTTGCGGCTAACGACTTGGCAGTCAGCGTGGCGGCGTTTGGCGGAGGCAAGTGAAGAAAGAACTCTCATGGCAGAAATCGGTTGGAATTGTCCGCTACCAACGAGGTGGCGGGGCGCGGAAATTAGGGGATTTGTAGGATTTGTAAAGACGCTTTTTCGTGGGTTTATCTAAAATCCACGGTTTTTTGAAATTGGACAGTCATTTTGCGCACAGACTCCCGCCTTTCCGCATGGAAAGATGGGACATCAGCCTCTTGGTGCTCAGTCGGAGGTTTCCACGGAAAGTTCCTGAATGGCGGAGTTCTCTCCGGATTTTGAAATCGGCCAGACTTTCCAGACGATCCAGCGGTACTGCCCAAGCGCACTTCCCTCTGGTGAACGGAGCGAGGCTGCGGCAAACTGGTCAGACGGGAGAGCGCTGGTATCGATGCTCGATATCGGAGTGAATTTTGCCGAGTCACTCACATTCCAACCGGGATCGATTTCCATATTGCTGCCGTAGATCGTAATTTTCTGGGTCAGGCGGGGACCCATTTTGAATGTCCAGCTATTGATTGCGGTGACAGATTTCGAGGCTCCCAAGTCCAACTTGTAGGTGCCGTCCGAAACCCCATTCGGGAATACCGAGCCGTAGCTCTTACCAAGGGCTCCATCGGTGAGTGTCTCCAGCGGTGCGTCGCTGGTCGCTGGATTGGTTGTGAAACTCCCGTCGGATTTCTTGAGCGCGATCTTCGAAAAGTCCGCTGCGGATTTCCCGGTTTCGTAAACCACGAAAGGAACAGCTTTCATGGCAACGGTCACCGGAGCTTGGTTCCGGATCACCTCGAGGGACAGCGGGGAGTCGCCGGCTTTTACGAGAGCCGCCATAAACTCAGCGAGGTTGCCGGTTTTCTGTCCGTTGACCTTCTGGATGACATCGCCATCCAGAAGGCCGGAAAGGGTGGCAATGGATTCTGCGCCAAGACCGCTCAGGACAACACCGCCATCTTCCTGGCTGACTCCGAAAGCGGAGAACTCCTCGCCGACGAGTTCCGCCAGCGCCGCTCCTGCCCAGAAATATTCGAACTTGGGCATCTCAAAGGCCTTCCCTTTGCCCTTCACGTTGACTCCCTTTTGCGCGTCGCCGTAAGCTGGGATTTCCGGGGTGCGGGCGATCGCTTTGAGCGAAGGTTTCTTCACACCAAACTGATCCATCGGGAAGTTTTTGAAGCCGATTTCCAAAGCAGGCGAACCATCTTTCACGCGGAAATCACCCGAGGCTGGGTCGACGAACATCGGATCACCAGTGATCGAATTCGAATCCCATCCCAGTTTTTCCGAGACCTTTTTGGCGTTCGCATCGATGAACAGGTTTTTATCCACCATGGTTCCATCGGTGTAAGGCTCGGCCATGCGCGCTGGGGCGTGGCCACTCTTGAAGATATTCGAGTAAACCTGGTCTTTGCTGCCATGATACCACACGTGCGGATGGAGTTTGCCAAAGGGTGCGACGTTGTTCCAAGCATGCCTGCGGAAGCCTTCGCGGAGCTTCAAGCCAGTGTTGAGCATCAGGTTGTTGTAGATGTCGTAGTTGGTGGAGCCGTCGTCCAGATCGATGTCCCAGCCGTGGTCGCAGCGCCAGCGGCTGTCGCGGATGACGGTGGTGTGGATGGCATCGAGAAACGGCAGTTTCGGATCCTTATCGACCGCTGCTTGGGAGACCGGTTGGTCGCTGCGCCAGTAACGGTCACGGCCCCAGGAGTTGAACGAGCCGTGGTCGTGGGTTTCGAGAACGGTATCGAACACATCGCACCGCTCGATCAGGTGGCCGCCGAAGGCGCCGTCTCCGATGTTGATGCCGGACCGGGCGCAATCGTAAATGGAGAGGTCACGTGCGGTGATTTTCATGGCCATCTCGATCTGGACTCCAGCCGGTTGGCGTTCGACACGACCGATGCCGTGGATCAGGCAGTCCTCGACGGTTCCGAGCGACGGGTAGTTATTCGTCTTCGGCCCCGGGGTGCGGTCGATTTTATCGAGATCGTTTTTCTCGCCGTATTCGAAGAGAGGATCACGCAGCGCATCCGGATCGCCGACAAAGCAGACCCCGCTGGCTCCGGCATCGTGGATGTGACAGCCTTTGACCAAAGTATTACGGTTGTAGTTATTGACGAAAATCGCATTGCCGCCGACCTGGTCGAACTCCGAATCGAGGATGCTGACGTTTTCCGTGCCAGTGAGGAAAACCGATCCACCGCGATAGATCGCCCAATCCGAGCGGACCATCGGCTCCTTGGTATCCATGAAGGTGCGCGCCGCGTGGCGGACGACGAAACCTTTGAGCGTGATGTGCTTCACCGGGGATTGCTCAGTGCCTTGGAATTCAACCAGATGACGTAAGCGCACCACCTCCACCTTCGCTTTCGCCAGCCCCGCCGCATCGACCGGCATGTAGTAGAGGGTGTTGGTTTTTGCGTTGTGGAACCACTCGCCCGGTGCATCGAGCTCCTCGAAGATATTTTCCACCATCCGGAAATCCTTGTGCATGCCCATCTGGCGGTTGTTCTGCCAGCCGCCCTCATAAGTCACCTCGCCTTTATCATCCTTGCCGGTGATGCGGTAGTGGTAGCCACCCCAACTCGAACGATGCATCGCGTGGATGTATCCGTCCTCGGGATCCGCCCATCTAGCGGCGCGTTCCTTTGAAAATGCATCGGCGGAAAAGCCCTGATAGGGCTCGGCTTTCTTGGCTGCGTCGTAATTCGGGTAACGCGCCATACGCTGGTTTTTTCCATCGATGAAAAGCTGATCGATCACCAGGCCTTCCGGAGTCTTCGCCATGGCGATGCCATCCTTGTAGTCCTCCCATTGCAGGGAAAGCAGCGAACCGCCGCTCAGGATCGCAGCACCATCGTTCACGGCTTGGTAAACCACAGGAACCGCTTCCGTGCCCGAATCCTCAGGCGAGAACACCAAGGTCTCTGGAAGATAATAAACGCCATCCCCCACGTGCACCGTGACCGCCTCTTTCCCGGCGAATTCACGCGCAGCATCGCGGGCTGCGGAGAGCGATGCCAGCGGCGAGTCTCCGGTTCCCGGATTGCTGTCTTTTCCTGTCGTGGAAACGTAGATGTCCGCTGCCTGGAGCAGGGACGAGGATAGGGCGATGGCCGTGATGGAGAGGAGAATTTTGGTCATATGGGATGAGGAAGATGTTCGGGAAAAGGGATTCAAGTAACGTCAGCTGCGAGGAAAGTATTTCAGTAAAAACGCGCTACCGCTTTTATCATGCCCCATTCGAAGTGCGGGTTCAGGGGCTAGCATACCCAAAATCAACCACCTGTAAGCCACGTATTTACGCCACAACCGGAAGCCGGGTTATTCAGTGGAAATCCACTTGAGATCCCGGAATTGCGGCGCGGCTCCCTGCCATTTCCCGCCAAAGGATTTCTTCAGATCGCTGCTTTTGCCTCTGAGGACTTTTTCATCGGCGAGTTGCAGTTCGTGGATACCTTCCCAGGCTTGCAACTTCTCGCCTTTTTCATTTTCAAAGTCCGCCGGCATGAGGGCGATTCTCTGCCAATCGGCTCCGCCTTCCAGTTCGATTTCGGCGAAATACCCGTCGAGGCCGATTGCCATCTTGTTCGGCTGTTGGGAAAGAATTTCCATTGATAGCGTTGCGCCGGTGGGAGCTTTCCAGCGTGGGTCATAGACCTTGTGGGTGGTGATCGGCCACTTTTCGGGAAAATAGGAGAACCAGCCTTTTTCCCAATCCTCGCCGAAGGACTCGATCACAAGCGACTCCTCCAGGGTCGGCTTGACCTCGGCGACGGCCAGTTCTGCGGCGCTGACCATCGACATGAGCGAGGAAAGATTGAAGCGTTCCGTGGTGTAGTCCCGGTAATAATACCCCGCGCCGGAGACGGGATTCTCAAGGGCGTAGAGCACGTTTGCATAAACCCAGAGAGGCTTTTCCGCGAAATGCAGGGGCAGCTCGCCGATCCAGGAATCCCCGTATTTCGTCGGTTTCACGAAATGCCAGTAGCGCGATGTGGTGTTGGCCCTGTCATCCTTTTCCCCGTCCACCTGGCCTTGCTGGGTGTAGTAGATCTCGACGGCGAGGATTTGCTTCGAGGCATCGGGTTTCACCGAAAACACCGGCACGCCGTTCTCTTGGGCGAGCTCCAGTTTCGTCTCCGGGGTGGCGGGAGTTTCGAAAGTGCCTTTCAGGACCTGGTCGAACCATAGCTGGGTGGCGACTTCGTATTCCGCCGTGTCTTGGTGGCTGTGGTGGGGGGAACAGGTGACTCGCCATGAGTCGGTCTGGATTTCCCGCACGGCCAACTGGAGATCGTCGATGCGGCCGTGGAAGTCGTTCGAGGGGCTGAGGAAGATCGTGGGGGCGGTGATATGCTCCAGATACACCGCGTCGCCGAGGGTCGCGTTGAAGAGCGGATCTTCGTTGTCGTGGTCGCTGATCCCTCCGCAGGAAGGGGCGGCCCCCTTCACGCGCGAATCCGATCCTGCGGTGAGCACGGTAAGTTTTCCGCCCATCGAGTGGCCGTAAACGCCAAGTTTTTCGGCATCCACTTCGGCTTGTTGCTCCAGAAAGGTGAGAGCTCGGCGCGCCCCCAATGTGCAAAGAAACCAGCTGTTGTTTCGCGGGGAAACGACAGGATCGAGCGTCCACTCGGAAGGTTTCGGGAGTTGGGGGAATTGATTTTTCGGGTTTCGCGATGGAGCGTGGTAGCCATCCAGCGCACCCCAATCTGTGGTGACCTTGTATTTCGGATCATCCGTTTTCCCGTCCCAGAAAAGCTGCACCACATCGGGCGTCACCTTGTAGTCCGGCACATTGATGCGACCGGCCCAAGAAATGGAAATCGTCGCGTAGCCGCGTTTCGCGTTGGTGAGCACCGCATTGGAATCGGCGTATTGCCCGCCGCCGTGGATCTGGACGAGGCCCGGGAGCTTCTCCGCGCCTTTCGGATAGCCATACACCGCGGCCATCATGGATTTCTGACCTTTGAAGATGCCGATACGATAGCGTAGGACTTTCATCACCACCCCGTCCTGCTCCCATTCGTGGAGGATTTCCACATCCAGAGGTTCGGCGCGCGGATCGTAGCCATCCCAGAGCTCTACGTAGGTCTGCGGAGCAGCTTTCCCATCAAGCGGCGGGAGGCTTTCCTGCGCTGCCGTCAGCGAGAACATCGCAAGAGGCAAGAAGATGCAGAGAACACGGGGGAGATTTCGGCAGGTCATCAATGGGTTCTTCATCGGGTTATCAGGAAATCGGAGGATAATATTACGCAGAAGACGATTGGTATCCTTCAGCAATCCCGCCAGCGTCGCCGGATAATCCACCCCCCGCAAAGGACAACGAACCGGGTTGCCAAACCCAGCGCAATCCCCAATCATCCCCGCCCGATGAACGACCAAGAACGCCCGTTTTCCAGTTTGATGCTTGATGGCCCCGACCGTGCGCCCAGCCGCGCCATGCTCTATGCCGTCGGATTTAAAAAAGACGATTTCGCCAAACCGCAGATCGGCATCGCATCCACCTGGAGCCAGGTCACCCCTTGCAACGTCCACATCGACAAGCTCGCCATCGAGTCCCAGAAGGGCGCGGATGCAGCAGGTGGCAAGGCCATCATTTTCAACACCATCACCATCTCCGACGGCATCTCCATGGGCACCGAGGGGATGAAATACTCTCTCGTTTCCCGCGAAGTCATCGCAGATTCCATCGAGACGGTCGTCGGCTGCGAAGGCATGGACGGCTTCGTCGCCATCGGCGGCTGCGACAAGAACATGCCCGGCTGCCTCATGACCATGGGCCGCATGAACCGCCCCGCCGTCTTCGTCTACGGCGGCACGATCCTTCCCGGCTGCGGCAAGATCAAAGGTGAGAAAAAGGATCTCGATATCGTTTCCGTTTTCGAAGCCGTCGGCAAACACGCGAATGGTGAATACTCCGACGAAGAGCTGGAGCACGTCGAATCCTGCGCGATCCCCGGCCCCGGATCATGCGGCGGCATGTATACGGCGAACACCATGGCCAGTGCCATCGAAGCACTCGGCATGTCGCTCCCGAACAGCTCCTCGCAAGCTGCCATCTCCGATGACAAGATGCGCGATTGCTTCGATGCGGGCGCGGCTGTGCTCAACCTCATCAAGCTCGGCATCAAGCCGCGCGACATCATGACGAAGAAGGCATTCGAAAACGCGATCACCGTGCTCATCGCCCTCGGCGGTTCCACCAACGCCACCCTCCACCTCCCCGCCATGGCGCACTCCGCCGGCGTGGAAATCACGTTGGACGACTTCGAGCGCATCGGAAAAAATGTTCCGGTTCTCGCCGACCTCCGTCCATCCGGCAAATACGCCATGGCCGAGCTTGTCGCCATCGGCGGCACCCTGCCGCTCATGAAAATGCTACTCGATGCAGGCCTCCTGCACGGCGATTGCATGACCGTGACCGGCCGCACCCTCGCAGAAAACATCGAGAAATTCGCCAAACCCTACCCGGAAGGCCAGCAGATCATCCGCCCGCTCGACAATCCGCTCAAGAAAGACAGCCACCTGCGCATCCTCTACGGAAACCTCGCGGAAGGCGGCTCGGTCGCGAAAATTTCCGGCAAGGAAGGCCAGGCATTCAAAGGCAATGCCCGCGTTTTCAACTCCGAGGACTGCGCCATGAAGGCCATCCTCGCCAGGGAAATCAACAAAGGCGACGTTATCGTCATCCGCATGGAAGGCCCGAAAGGCGGCCCGGGAATGCGCGAAATGCTCGGACCCACCGCCGCCATCATGGGACTCGGCCTCGGCAAAGATGTCGCCCTCATCACCGACGGACGCTTCTCCGGCGGTAGCCACGGCTTCGTCGTCGGCCACATCACTCCGGAAGCTTTTGAAGGCGGCACCATCGGCATCCTCGAAGACGGCGACGAAATCGAGATCAACGCGGTTGAAAACAAAATCAACGTCAACCTCTCCGACGAAGAAATCGCCTCCCGCAAAGCCAAATGGATACAGCCGGAACCGCGCTATAAATACGGAGTCCTCGCGAAATACGCCAAGCTCGTCACCTCCGCCAGCGAAGGCGCGGTGACGGATAAGAATCTCTGATTCCTATGGTCAAAACCGCAATTCAGCTTTTCGGTGTCGTTCTTGGCGGAGCGCTTGTCTCCGCCCTACTCGGAGGCTTGTTTGCGATGGCCGTGGCCTTGATTTCGCCTGACTTCGTTTCAGGGCTCTTTGGCGTGAAGGAGGATGTCAGCGTGGCCCGCTATGCATTTTCCGTGGGGATGATCTGGGGGCTTTTCATCGGGGCTGCGGTCGGCGGATTTGCCTGCGGACTTTCCGTGCTCCTCGGGCTGATCAAGCTGCGCGTTAATCTGAAATAATGCCGCAATCCGACAAAGCCACCGACACCCCGCCTCCTGTCTGCGACAACTGTGGACGCGAGTCGGCAATCGTCATCGAGGGCAAAGGCTGGTGCGTCGATTGTTTCCAAGCCCGCGGTTCCTGTTGCTCCGGTGAGTTTGACCGCACGGACGAACCGGATTGAAATCCTTGTTGAGGGTTCGTTGGAGCGCTTGCTTTAGCTGGCGTGTGGGCTGATGACACGCCGCCTGAAGGCAGCGCCCCACGACCATTTTTCATTTCACTGTCAGTGAAGCCAACGCCTCGCCAAGCGCCCTAGCAGCGAAGCTTATTTCCTCCACGGTGATGGAGAGGGGCGGCATGAGAACAACAGTGTCGAGGATGTTGCGGGTGATCAAACCATGAGATCGCGCCGCCCGCACGGTTCTCTCGCCGAGACCCGCTTCGAGCTGAATCCCGGCCACCAGCCCGCATCGGCGGATCTCCATGACCTGCGGATGATCGGACTCGAGCTTTGCCAGCTCTTTGGCAAAACAGTCGATTTTCTCTGGCAGAAGTTCGAAGACGCGTTCGGTTTCGAAAAGCGTGAGCGAAGCCAGGGCGGCGGCGCAACCGATGGGGTTTGCGGTATAACTATGACCGTAGTAGAAGGCATTTTCCCGACCACCGAGGAATGTTTCGTAAATCGCACCAGTCGTGAGGGTGGCGGCAAGCGGGACGGTGCCGCCGGTGATGCCTTTGGCGAGGCAGAGGAAATCCGGGATCACATCCTCCCCTTGGCAGGCGAACATCGTGCCGGTGCGACCGAAGCCGGTCATGACCTCATCGAGGATGAGGTGGATGCCGTTTCTCGAGGTCCACTCACGCAACACGCGCAGCATGCCCGTCGGCCAGGGGCGCATTTCGTTCACGCCTTGGATCAGCGGCTCGATGACGAGGGCGGTGACGGTTTCCGGATCGATGCCATCGAGATCCGAGACTGAGGAGAGGAAGGTCGTTTCGAAACCGAGGCTGCTGAAGCGTGAGAAAAACCGGTTCACCCCGCCGAGCGACGCCGCGCCGAGGGTGTCGCCGTGGTAGGCGTTGTCGAAAGCGAGAAAGCGTGTCCGGTTCCCCTCTCCCGACTGCATGCGTGACTGCAACGACATCTTGAGAGCGGCCTCGACCGCGGTGGAGCCGTTGTCGGAGAAAAAGACGCGCTCCAGGGTTTTCTCGGGGAAATAGGAAACGAGTTTCTCCGCCAGTTCCGAGGCAAGCGGATGACCGAGCCCGAGGTAGGAGGAATGATCGAGGGTGGCTGCTTGTTTCGCGATAGCCTCGGCGATCTCCGGGCGGCAATGGCCGTGGATGTTCGTCCAGATCGAGGAATTGCCGTCGAGGTATTTGTTCCCATCCGCATCCCATAGCCAAACGCCCTCGGCGCGGACGATCATGAGCGGTTCGTGCTCCGGAGCACACCACTCACCCTGCGGGGTGAATGGATGCCAGCAATGGGCTTTGTCGGCGGAGACAGGATCGGACATGGGGAAATCCTTGTCCGCGAACGGCGGCGTGTGAACGCTGAATTTCCCCGCCGCCCGATGGCATTGCTGCACAGGCAGCAGCGAGCTTTCAGTTCAGCAATCCCACGAAGGATTTCCTGCCGCTCCACAGCAGGAAAGCGGCGAGCGCGGAGATCAGGATGACGACCGGATCAGCGAGGCCCGCACCGCCCGTGAGGAAGATGTGGAAGGCGAGGATGTTCACGATGACGGGGCCGAGCACGAGCAGCCCGATGTTCCGGGTTTTCGGGATCGCGACGAGGATGCCGCCGCTGATTTCCAGCACTTTCACGAAGGCGAGGTATCCGGTGGGATAAAGCGCGGCCATGAACAGGGCGGGCGGCGAGCCTTCCGGTGGACCGGCGGGCATAGGGATGAAGTTCAGGAAGAAATTCAGCCCGAAGACGAGGAAGAGCAGGCCAAGGAGGCCTCCGGCAATTTGTGGTGCGTGTTTCATTAGTTTGGTTTGGAGAGTGCTTGGAGTGGCTGACGCGGATCTGCCACGAGTCTGGGAAAATGAGCGGCGAACCCATGTCCGCCAGTCCGATTTATGCGAGATCGAAGAGCAGGGCTTCCGCGTCAGAGGTAGCGGCGAATTCGATTTCACCAGCCAGCTCGGAGCTGATCGCATCGCCAGCCTCAATGACTAGGTCTGCCGTTTTCAGCGATCCGCTGATGAGCTGGAGCCACAGGCCGCGGCCTTCACGCAGATCGTGGGAAATGATTTCCCCGGCTTTCAGACGGAGGCGGAAGACATCCGCGTCTTGGTGGATCGTGGCGGAGCCTTCACGGCCATCCGGAGAGATCACCAGAACCTTGGCGGGGTTTTGCGTTTCAGCGGTCGGATGCCATTCGGTGTAGGAGGGCGTGAGTCCCTGGGATCGCGGCTGGATCCAGATCTGGAGTAAATGTAGCGGGTCGGTTTTCGAGGGGTTAAACTCGGAATGGGTCACGCCAGTGCCCGCACTCATGAGCTGGATCTGGCCGGGCTGCAACTCGCTGCCATTGCCCATGCTGTCCTTATGCGCAATCGCACCGGAGAGGACGTAGCTGAAGATCTCCATATCGCGGTGAGGATGAGTCGGGAAACCGGCTCCCGGCGCGACCTTGTCCTGATTGATGACACGCAGGCTGCGGAAGCCCATGTGCTCGGGATCGTAGTAGTTGGCGAAACTGAAGCTGTGATAGCTGTCCAGCCAGCCGTGGTTCGCATGGCCCCGGTCTTCTGATTTGCGGACGGTGAATTGCGAGGTGTTCGTTTTCATAACGAGATGAGAATGACACGGACCGACAGCTCCGCATAATACCACCTACTTACGAAGATTATACCCTGAAGTTATGAATTCTGCTTTTCGCCGCCGCTTTCTTCCGCTTCGGGTTTTTCGAATGCTTTCTCCGGCAGTGTCCTGATGTGGATGTCCTGCTGCGGGTAGGAGATCTCGATACCGGCTTTTCTGAACTCCCTGTCCACCCCGAAATGGAGCTCGTTCTTCGCGTGGACGAGGTCTTCGATCCGCCCGACATGCGCTTTGAGGGTGAAGGTGAGTGCACTGTCCCCGAAGGCATCAAAAGTGACCATGGGTTCCGGGTCGTCGAGGATCCGCTCGTTTTCGTTGGCGACTTGAAGCAGCAGTTTACTCGCAAGTTCGGTATCCGATCCGTAGGCGATGCCTATCGGTATTTCAAAACGCAGGACGCTGTCGCTGAGCGTCCAGTTGATGAGCTGCCCGGTGATGAACTCCTTGTTCGGGACAATCAGCTCGCGGCTGTTGAACTGGCGTATCGTGGTCGCACGGATGCGGATCTGAGTCACCTTGCCATCTACGCCGGCTATCGTAACAACATCCCCCAGCCGGATAGGCCTTTCGAAAAGTATGATCAGGCCGGCCACGAAATTCGCGAAGATTTCCTGAAGTCCGAAACCGATCCCGAGTGTGATGGCCGCGGCGATCCACTGCACCTTTCCCCAGGTAATCCCAATCATACCGAAAGCGATGACGACGCCGACGACCACTAGGAGATAACGGATCGAGGTGGTGAAAGCGAAGCTGCTTCCCGGCTTCAGATCCAGATGGCGGAAAACCGCCAGTTCAAGGAGTCCCGGCATGTTCCTCGCCGCCACGATCGTGAGAAGAAGTATGATGATTGAGACGAGGAGATCCTGGAGCGAGATGAATTTCCCATCCGCATTCTGATCATTCGCTTCCGATCCGTCTTCCTGACGATCCGCCGCAGCGTCGCTTTTCTCCGAAGAAGAGCCTCCACCGGTCACTGCGGAAATCGGGTTCTTGAGAGCCGATTCGCTTTCCGCCTCGGTGGAATCGTCCACCACTTCCCAGAGCGAAATTCTATCGAGTGCGGAAAGCGCCGGAACCGTGGAGCGCCAGATCCCAGTCAGGCCGAACACGATGAAGGCGATGGCCGCCGCACGAACGAGGCGGGTTATCTGTTCCTCGACATCCACCACTTTCACGGCATTTGCCTTCACCTCTTCGAGGGACTCCACGTTCTGGGGTTTCTCGCCCGGCTCCGCTTCCTTGGTCTCACGCTCGGCGAGGGCAGCCGCCCGGCGTTTCAACGCCTGATCGACGGCGAAACGGCGGCGTGAAATGAGAATCCAACGGTAAAGCAGTGATGCCACGAAGAGGGTGATCAGCACGATGCCCAAGGACATGATCGACTGGATGCGGATTTCCTGCACCGAGGCGTAGTAACCGATAATCGCGCCGATGATCAGCCCGAGTGTCACCAATATCGCCAGCAGATACCACGCGATGGCAAACCCCCGCGAGGACTTGCCCTGCCAGTGCACAAGCCTTTTGCCAGGCCGCAGGATTTGCTCGAAAAACACGAGCAGTATTACCACCACGGCGATGAAAGACAGCCGGCCGTCTGCGCTGGTGATGGGATCGACCGGAAGGCAGATGGCGAGGAAAAGGAAAAGAGGCATCACCGGAATAAACCAGTTCAACGCTTTCCTGAGGATCATCACCCTGCGCTGCGACATGCGAAAATGATCTGTCAGCAGCCCTTCGGATTGGCACAGGACGCGGATGAAAATCACGAATCCGAGAAAACCCGCGATACTCCGCAGCCCGAGGGCAACCCCTTCCTGCCCTCCTGAGAGGGCGGAATGAAGCAGCCAGAATACCAGCGGGATCGGCGCGGCAAGAAGCAGGGAGTAGATCAGCGCCTTGAACGTAGGCAGGAAGCTCGTACATTTTTTCTTCGCCGCGATGAGCCCGGCATCCTTCAGCCTTTTCCGGAAAGTGCGCCTTCGGAAAAGCAGGTAAGCCAGGAAAATGCCCACCGCGATCCATTTCAGGAAATGCTCACGGGCGTCCCCATAGATCCGGGTCAATGGATCGCTTTTTATCAGCCGAGTGATCGCGTTCCATTCCACCAGCGGCTCGTCCGAGCCTATCCTCGCGGTGCTGGGTATCCAGAGCAGACGCTCATCCACGAAGAGGGCAAACTCGGCCGAGACTTCCGCAAGTGAGCGCAGGGTCGTGGTGGTCGTGCGAAGCACCCTGATGTAATCGGTGTGATCCCCGATCAAACGCTCAAGCCCGCTCAGACGCGCATTCCATAACGCGCTGAGCTCGGGATTCTGCGACGCATCCGGCGCACGCTTCGTAAGGAGCTCCTCATACCGATTTTCCAAAATCAAAAGATCGATCTGTGTCCGCGCGGATCTCTCCACCACCTCCTTGAGCTGGGCGCGCAACACGGCCTCCGCAGGGAGCATCTGTCGCTGGGAACGCAACAACCTGCCCGTATCGGGATCGATCTCCAGCTTCACCTGTTCCAGCAGCTTCACCCGCCGCTTGGCCCCGGAGAATTGATTGGAAATGCGGTTGAGCTTCGATTCCAGAAGCACCTGCGCCGCATTCGCCTCTTTGCGTTTTTTCCCGAAACCGAACTCCCCGCCGTGCCTTTCGGCCAGCTCCAGAACTTCCTGTGCAACCTCCTTTTCTGCACTTCCATCGGCGAAACGCTTCACATCAGCCTTCGCGCGGGTCACCTCGTCGCTGGCGGATTCCAAGCGCATGCGCTCCACCTGCTTGCGCAAAACTTCCGCATTTTTCGCCAGCGCCGCGACCTTCCTTGCGAGAAAACCGGACTCCGCCGTGAACAAGGTGGGAGTCGCCTCCAGATATTTCAGCTCCGCGCGGAGCATCAGGATCTGCTTTTTCAGAAGCTCCCTCTGCGCCAGCGCCCGCTGGTAGGCGGCGGATTTGATGGCGGAATCCGTGGCGAGCGGAGCCTCGGGGATTTTCAGTGCTGCGAGGCCGGTCTCCGCCTCCACAATCAGCCCCGGCAGCGCCGCCAGCCTCGCGGCGCGGTCTTTACCCTCCTCGCTGTGGCTCTCGGCCTCCGCCTGCGCCTCCTTGAGTGCCGCCTCCGCCATCTCCGCGCGGCTGATGGCTTCTTCTAAGGAAATGCCTTCCGTGACCTCCACCTCCGGGACATCGATGTCGCGGGAGGAAATTTTCTCCAACTCCCCCGCCGCTGACTTCGCCTTCTTCTCGAATTCCGCGGTCTTCTCCGTCGCCGTTTTCGCGGATTTGCGGAATCTCAAAGCATCGCGGAAATCCACCAAGGCACCGGCGCTGTCTTCATCGGCTTCCGGCGAGTCCGAAAGCACTTTGATGCGCGCCTCGATCTCCGCCGTCTCCATGGCTGGCATGACATCCTGAGCGAAGCCAGAAGAAACCAGACCCGCCACCAGCAGCGATATGCCGGCGACCCGAAACGCTTCCGCTTTTGCGTTCTGAAAAATGGATCCGGATGTCATGGTGTTCCGAACTATCGCGGATTGAAGCAGTTCGCAATCTGGAACGAACGAATTCCCGCATTCAAGATCTTGCGACGATGAAAGGAAAACGGCGAAAGGCTCAGCCCTCCGCCGTTTTCAAATCGCTCTGTCCGAATAGCTCAGTCAAACCTAAGGGTCGGAACGATGAAGAAATCGATCACTTCCCGTCTTGGCTCGTAAACGCGCACAATCCGGTCGCCGTAGCGGTATAGCCGGGTATCGGGAACGACCTCCAGTCCGGGAAACATGTCGTAGGACAGCGGGTAGTAATAGTCCAGGTAGTCATCCTCAATGATGTAACCGCGGCTGAGCTTGTCCCTCCAACCGGGTGGCATGGGTTTGCCGCGGCGTAGATTTTTCTCCAAGCCGGGCGGAAGGCCGTGCTCCCGATCCTTGTATTCGGAAAAGTATCGGATCACGCCATCTCGATCGTTGTCGCGGAAGCGTTTCTCCATCCATTTCGCGACCTCCTTGTCATGCTTCTCCGCATCCTTGTGTGCCTCCTTGTGACGCTTCTCCGCATCTTTTTGAGCTTTCTCCATGTCCTTCCGATACTCCTTCTCGGCCTTATCGTGGTCTTTCGCGCCTTTGTTGCCCTTGTCTTTATCTTTGCCTTTCTCGGAATGACCCGGAGGACCGCCTTTGCCCTTATCGGGTTTTGCCTCCAACACCCCTACGGAGAGCAGGGAACAGCTCACCGCAAGACCTAACACCGTCTTCACCTGTGGGATGGAAATTTTCATAAGGAGCCAACATGGATTCGATTTCGGAGGATGCAAATGGTCATCCTGCCACCCGCCCGCGCGAGTTATCCACTTGTCCGGAGAAATTGCAGGAATGATGATCCGCCCATGGAATTTCATCAGCTCCGGTATTTCGTGGCAGCAGCGGAGGAGCTGAGCATGTCCAAGGCGGCGGAGCGGGTGCACGTCTCCCAACCCGCCCTGAGCCGACAAATCAAGCTACTGGAGGAGGAAATGGGACTGCTGCTCTTCGACCGCATCAAGCAACGCATCCACCTGACCGAGGCAGGGAAATTTTTCCTCCTGAAAGCCAAGCAGCTCCTTTGCGATTCGGAATCAGCCATGCAGCAGGCACAGGAAAAATTCGGCGGGGCGCGGCGGACCTTGCGGCTGGGCTTCCTTTCGCCCTTTCTGGACGACCTGATTGCCCCGGTGGTGAGGGAATTCCAGCAAAGGCATCAGGGATCCAAGGTCAGCCTGTTCGATCTCTCCCCGCGCGCCCAGCTCGACCGGCTCGCCGCCCATGAGCTGGATGCTTGCATCCTCGCCAACCTCGAAGATGCGGATATGGCGAAATTTTCCGTAAAGCGGCTCTCAAGGCACCGTTTCGTAGCCGTCCTACCGGAGGGACATCGCCTCGCAGGCAGAAAATCCCTGAAGCTCGCCGAACTGGCAGGCGACGACTGGATCTCCCTCTCCAACGCCCTTTTCCCGAAGCGCCGCGAATTCCTTATGGGGGAATGCCAGAAGGCGGGCTTTGAGCCACGGATCACGGCGGAATCGGATTCCCTGCCCATGATGCTCGCGGAGGTAGCGACCAGCGGCGGAGTCGCCCTCATGCCCGGCCATGCCGCAAAGCTTCCCCATGCCGGTTGCGTCCCCGTGAAGCTTTCTTCGCCAGCCATCCACCTGGATCTGCTGCTCGTGCGGGAAAAGGCCGCTCCCAGCCGGGAATTCGAAACCCTCATGTCTCTCATTAGCGAAAGAGCTGCCGGAATCTGAGAAAACACAAGGGATGGGTTGACCCAGAGCCAAGGAGAAGGATAAAACCCGCTTGGTTTTCCCACGCGACTCCCATGAACATTCACGAATACCAAGCCAAGGAGCTTTTCGACCGTTTCCAAGTCCCCAGCCCGAAGGGCAAAGTCGCCGGCACTCCGGAAGAGGCAGCCGCCGCCGCGAAGGAATTCGAGGGCGCGAAGCTGGTCATCAAGGCACAGGTTCATGCAGGTGGCCGCGGCAAAGGTCATTTCAAAAACGGCTTCCAAGGCGGAGTTCACCTCATCGAGAGCCCTGAACAGGCAGCCGAGTATGCAGGGAAAATGCTCAACGAGACCCTCGTCACCGTCCAGACCGGCGATGCCGGCCGTCTCGTCCGCAAGGTGATGATCGCCGAGGCCGTGGACATCACCCACGAATATTACCTCGCCATCCTCATGGATCGCGACACCTGCGCCCCGGTCATCGTCGCCTCCACCGAAGGCGGCATGAGCATCGAGGATGTCGCTCACGACACCCCTGAGAAAATTTTCCGCCAAGTGGTGCACCCACTGCTCGGCCTCCAAGGCTACGAGATCCGCAAGATCTCCGCAGAGCTCGGCCTCTCCGGCGACATCGCCAAGCAGTTCGGCAAGCTCCTCAAAAATCTCTACAAGCTCTTCATCGAGTGCGATTGCTCGATGCTCGAGATCAACCCGCTGGTCACCACTCCCGATGGCCGTGTGCTCGCTCTCGATGCGAAATTTGGTTTCGACGACAACGCCCTCTACCGCCACCCGGACATCGTCGCCATGCGCGACAAGGAAGAAGAAGATCCCCGCGAAGTCGCGGCTTCCGAATACGACCTCAACTACATCGGCCTCGACGGAAACATCGCCTGCCTCGTCAACGGTGCAGGCCTCGCGATGGCCACCATGGACATCATCAAGCACTACGGTGGTGAACCTGCCAACTTCCTCGACGTCGGCGGCGGCGCTTCCAAAGAGCAGGTCACCGCAGCGTTCAAGATCATTCTCGGTGACCCGAACGTAAAAGGCATCCTGATCAACATCTTCGGCGGCATCATGGACTGCAACGTCATCGCCGAAGGCGTGGTCGCAGCAGCCAAGGAAACCGGCCTCCCGATCCCTCTCGTCGTCCGCCTCGAAGGCAACAACGTCGAAGCTGGCAAAGCCACCCTCGCCGCCTCCGGCATCGACATCGTCGCTGCCGACGACATGGCGGACGGAGCCCAAAAGATCGTCAAAGCAGTTGGCTGAACCGCCCTGAAACCTTCAAACTGAACACTAGCAAACTTTTCCCATGGCCATCCTCATTGACGAAAACACCAAGATCCTCGTGCAAGGCATCACCGGCAGCTTCGGCGGCAGGCACGCACAGCTCTCGCTCGACTACGGCACCAAGCTTGTTGCGGGCGTGACCCCCGGCAAAGGCGGACAGAAATTTTCCAATACCGTGCCGATCTTCGACACCGTCTCCCAAGCAGTGAACGAAACCGGCGCGAGCGCTTCCGCGATCTTCGTCCCGCCTCCGTTCGCCGCAGACGCCATCCTCGAGGCGATGGACGCCGGTGTGGAACTCATCGTCTGCATCACCGAGGGCATCCCGGTCATGGACATGATGAAGGTTAAAGAAGCTCTCAAAGGCTCCAAGTCCCGCCTCGTCGGCCCGAACTGCCCCGGCATCGTCACTCCCGGCCACGGTGAGAAGTCCCACGGCGGCTGCCGCATCGGCATCGCCCCGGGATACATCCACAAACGCGGCAACGTCGGCGTGGTTTCCCGCTCCGGCACACTCACCTACGAAGCCGTTTTCCAGCTCACGCAAATGGGCTATGGCCAAAGCACCTGCGTCGGCATCGGCGGTGACCCAATCAACGGCACCAACCACCTCGACGTCCTGAAAATGTTCAACGAGGATCCAGAAACCGAAGCGATCATCATGATCGGCGAAATCGGCGGCAACGCCGAGGCCGAAGCCGCACGTTGGGCGAAGGACAACTGCAAGAAGCCGATCGCCGGATTCATCGCCGGTGCGACCGCGCCTCCGGGACGCCGCATGGGCCACGCAGGAGCCATCGTCGGCGGCGAAGATGACACCGCCGAAGCGAAGAAAAAGATCCTCGCCGAGTGCGGCATCGCCGTCGCGGAAACTCCGAGCACCATGGCGACTACGCTGATGGAAGCCTGGGGCAAGTAAGCGCCTCCGATGGGGTTCGACTTCGACGACCACGGCGAGGATATCCTGGATGATGCCGAGAGCATATCCGCGCCGGCTAACGGCGGAAAATGGCACCTGCTCGGTTACGGGGTCATTGTTCCCCTCGTCATAGGTTATTTCGCCCTCAAGGCATGGATGGATCGCGAAGCGCTGTGGATTTCCTCGGAAGGCGTAGCAGATGTTAAGGTCACTGGTGATGCAGCAAGGGCGATGGCAGTCAGCTACGCCTGTGCCGCCGCATTCATGCATTTCCGATGGTGCTGGGGATTGCTCGGATTTGAAAAGATCTCACACGCCGGTGTCCTAATCGCGCTCTATGTCGCCATTGGTGCGATGCTCACCGCACTCGGATTCTGGATGGGAGGCATGTAATTTCCCGCCCTCACTTATCCAGCCCGAACACCCGCTGCGCCACGGCCATCCCGACCAGCATCAGGGGCACAAAAATCAGCGACTCGGGGCGCAACGCCGCCAGATTCGCAATGCCCGGCCCCGGGCAGAATCCGCCGAGTCCCCAGCCGATTCCAAAAATCGCCGAGCCGACGACCATGCGCCGGTTCACAGGATCGGCGCTCAGATCTGGTAGCTTGAAGTAGCTTTTCGTCGCACCGGATCCACGCAGAACTGTGAGCCCAATGGCAAAGGTGACCACCGCGCCTCCCATCACAAAAGCCAGCGCGGGATCCCATTTTCCGAAGATATCGAGGAAACCGACCACGCGTGAGGGATCGGTCATACCGGAAATCACCAGACCGGCACCGAAGAGCAAGCCACCGAGAAGAATCATGATCCATTTCGCAATCACGCCACACCTCCTGCGATGAGAT
This sequence comes from Luteolibacter sp., assembly GCA_039978775.1. Taxonomy (GTDB): domain Bacteria; phylum Verrucomicrobiota; class Verrucomicrobiia; order Verrucomicrobiales; family Akkermansiaceae; genus Luteolibacter. Next base: position 163,165 of record JBDWAR010000018.1, read on the forward strand.
TCCAGAGAAACACCGTGATGATTGCCGTGAGCATAAAAATCACGGTGTAGAGCATGCCGTCCTTCGCCCCCGAGCCCATACCACAAACCCCGTGACCCGAGGTGCAACCGCCGCCCATCCGCGTCCCGAACCCAACCAGCAACCCGGCGATGCCGTAAATCACCAGCGACCTGCCCTGCGGCAACGAGTATCCCTGCCATCCAAGCCCCATCGCAAGTGCCAGCCCCGCTCCAGCGATGAGTGCAGCCATGAACATCACCCGCCACAACGTATCACCCGGGTTCCGCCTCAAGAGCCTGCCGGCCACGCCCGAAATCCCCGGCACTTTTCCCGATCCCATCATCGCCAGCAGACTGCCAAGCCCGATGAGGATCCCTCCGATCAGTGCTCCGTAATAATTCTCCATGGTAAATGCCTACGTTTTGAAATCCCGCGATTGGAATGCCATCCACCCGATCGTAAACAGCGACACGTTCAGACCAAGCAGAAAGGCATAACTCTCCACCAGCTTCGGCCATGAGAGATTCTGCTCCATGAAGAACACCCACGCACTCATCCGCCATGTCACGAAATAACTCTCGTAGGGTTTGAAGAATGGGAAACCCTGCAGGATCATGTCCACGAACAGGACCGTCAGGGTGATGATCGTCGCCGCCGCCGGCTTGATCCGGAAGCAGGAGAACATGAATGCGATGGACGACAGCGTGATCATGCTAATGCCAATCCCGCCGGCCGAAAGCGCCAGCCTGGCCGCCCCTTCCGACCACTCCGGATAGGCGGCGAAGACTTTCATCTTCGGCTCCATCACAAACAACCCGCCTTCCCATCCCACCGCCGCCACCGCCATCGCATAGCCGCTGACGCCCACGAAAAACACGAAGCTAAACGTGTAAAGGCACACCGCCGTGTATTTCACAAGCAACAGGCGCAGCCGGCTGATCGGCCTCGCGAAGACCATGCGCAGATTCCCGTCCTCGTTCTCCTTCGCCACGATATCCCCCGCCACCAGCGCGAAATAAATCGAGCCCAGCAAAAACATGCTCAGCAGCATGATCGTGAAGGTGATGGTAAGGGAACTGTAGTAGGTGCTGAACTCCAGACCGTTGCGCTCCACCAGCCCGCGCATGTGCCGCTGGCTCTTCTCCATTTTGTAAACCCCAAGGATTACCGCCTCCATCGCCAGGAAAGCCCCATAACCCATCCAAGTGCGCGGCCTTGCAAAGAGCTTCTTCAGCTCGCCCTTGAGTTGTTGGAAAAATATCATGTCAGTTCGGGCTGCCCTTTCCATCGAGAATTTCCATGTAAACATCCTCCAGCGAACGCCGCACCTTCGCGAAGTTCCGCACTTTGACTCCCGCCCTCACCAAGCCCTCCACCGCCAGCGCCGGATCCATCCCGGCGGGCAGCGAAATTTTCCCCTCCCCCAATATTTCCCCACCCGCCGCTTGGATGCAGACCTGCGCAGCCTCCCAGCTCTCCAGTTCCACTTCATACATCGGCACCTCGTCTCTGAAATCTTTCACCGACCCCTCAAAGACACGTTTCCCCTGGCGCAAAATCGCCACCCGGTCGCACATGAGTTCCACCTCGGCGAGCAGGTGGGAATTGAACAGCACAGTCATGCCCTTTTCCTTCCGCAGCCCGAGGATGAATTCGCGGAACCACTTGATCCCCTCCGGGTCGAGCCCGTCGGTCGGCTCATCCAGCAGCAACAGCTCCGGCTCCGGCAACAACGATTGCGCCAACGCCAGCCGTTGCCTCATCCCGTGGCTGTAGGTCCGCACCTTCGAGCCGATGCGATTCTCCAGCCCCACCCGCGCGACCACCTCCTCGGCCGCCTTCGCATCGAACCCGCCCGAATAACCCATCAGGATTTTGAGATTTTCCCAGCCACTCATGTAGTCGTAAAACGCAGGCGCCTCGAAGATCGCGCCGACCTTGGCCAAGGCCTTGCCGCGATGCTTCTGCACCGAGACCCCGTCGATCGTCACCTCTCCCCGATCCGGTGCGACCATGCCGAGGATGATCCCGAGCGAGGTGCTTTTCCCCGCCCCATTGTGGCCGAGCAAGCCGTAGATCTCGCCCTTTTCCAAACGGAACGACACATCCTCCAGCGCCAGCTTTCCCCCGAATTTTTTATGCAGTCCTGTGGCTTCCAGCATGGCGTTATTCTTCTCCCGTCACAAAACGGACTTTATTGGAACTACTGTAATCCGCGTAGAGGAAATTCGTCCCCTTCGGATGCCATGCTTCCTTATCGCTCACCAGCGGGATGCGCTCCGGCTTGTCCTCTCCAAAAAACGACATCTGGCTCAGCAATCTTCCGCTCTGCGTATGGTTCCAGTTGTAGCTGCATCCGGACTTTCCGAATTCCTCGAAATCCGCCGGACAATGGAACATCTCCTCGCTCTCGATGTATTGATTCAGCACGGTCTCCATGACGGGCACATCCGAGGATTTATCGGCGCGTCCGATCTCCAGGTTCGGAAGGACGCCGGAGTTGTCGTCCATGTAGAGCTGTGTCGCCATGCCGATCTGGCGCAGGTTCCCGAGACAGGAGCTTTCCCGGCTCTTCGCGACCATGGATCGGGTGATCGGCACAGAGAGCCCCACCAATACCGCAATGATCGCTATCACGATCATCAGCTCGATCAGCGTGAAACCTTCTCTGTATCGGATTGCCCTTTTCATCGCCTGCCAAATTCATTGCCCCGGAGACCCTGCATCAGCTCATTCATCGCCTCCATCAGCGGCGCCAGATCGAGCTTCGTATCCGCACTGGCTTTCTCAAAATATGCCTTCATCCCTTCCGAGCTGATCTTCGACAACAGCTCCCCATCCATTTCGCTGGCCCGCTCCATCTCCTCCGCGGTGCGCCCGTTGTTAATCTCCGCTAGCCCACGCTCCACAAAACTTTTCCGCTGCTCCTCAGGCATCTGATCCAGCGCCTCCATGAAACGCCCCATCGTCTCCACAATTGTTAGATCCACAAACAGCTCCTTCTCGCGCGGACTGAGCCTACCGTAAAAATCCTCTCCGGTGCGGCTGTCCCGATTCTTTTCCCGCTCCGCAAAATCCAGCTGATTCACCATATCCGCGACGCGCCGGATCTCCTTCTCGCGCTCCTTTGCCTCGGCTCCGCTTCCTGCATTCTCCGACCAATCCTCCAGCGCCAGCTCCCTGACCTCCCGATCCAGCCGCTCCGCCGTCACTTTTTTCCCGGCGGCAAACGAGCGCACCGCGAAGACAACCGCCCATACCAACGCCAGAACCGCCGCCGCCTTGAAGATGATCGTCCATTTCCCATTCACGCCCGCAAGCTAACTCGCCTTTCCGACCGCGCAAGAAGGCTTATCATACCCGATTTACCAAAATTCGGTATTGGCCGCCACGCCTCACTTGTCCAAAGTCACCACATGCTTCTTCCCATCGTCCAATACGGCGATCCCGTCCTCCGCCAAAAGTGCCGCCCGGTCACCCAAACCGGTCCAGAACTCGATGAACTCATCGCCAACATGCTAGAAACCATGGAGGACGCCAGTGGTGTCGGCCTCGCCGCGCCTCAGGTCGGCATCGATCTGCAACTGGCCGTCATCGATGTCTCGCACGATCCCGAATGCGTCTCTTACCTCAAAGTAAATGGAGAAGACAAAGAACTAGCAGACATCATGCCCTTGGCCTTCATCAATCCCACCCTCGAATACGGCGAAGAGAAAGACATCGAGATGGAGGGCTGCCTGAGCATTCATAATATCCGCTTCGAAGTGCGCCGCCCCATGGATGTAAAAGCCACGCTCCATCAACCAGACGGCAGCACTCTCGTCATCGAGACCGATGGACTGCTATCCCGCGCCCTCCAGCACGAGATCGATCACCTTAATGGTATCCTTTTCACCGACCGCCTCTCTGCGGTTGGAAAAGTTAGTGTAAAAAACCGACTGAAGCGACTTTTGGCCGGAAATGTGAAATAAGAGTTATATTTTATACCCGTTATCACGTGTATTTCTGAAAAATTTTAAGAAAATTATAAAAACTACCTGTTTATTACTCGACATTACGCTTTTCTTTACTTTAAATGTCGCGTGAGCCATTCAGGCCGAACCACCCCCTAAATTATGAGCAAGACACGCGGAATCTTTGAAACGTTTGCAAATCAATCCTCCCCCGGCGCGCCCCCACCGCCATCCCCATTTGCGGTCGCCGCTGACAGCCCTTCGGCTGAAGCATCACGCCCGACTCATGTCCCAAGCCCCTTTTCTGCAGCGCCAGCACCCTCGGCGCCATCGGCACCCGCAGCCAAGGCAAATTCCCCATTCGCCATCGTAAGGGAAGACGAACCAGCGGCAGAGCAACAGAAGGCCGTGCGTCTCCCTGAGCCACGCAAGCCCAACGAAAGCCCTTTCCAAATTTCCGAGCCCAAGGAATTCGGATTCGAAGCTCCTCCGGAAGCTCGCCAGAGCAATCCCTTCGAGGCACCGAAACAAGAAGCCGCCCCACAGCAGCAAACCCCATCTCCTTTCTTCGCAGCTACGGAAGCAACCGCACCGGCACCCGCACCCTCGGAACAAAGTCCCTTCGGTGGCTGGCCACAAGCCGAGGTCGCTCCAAGCCCGGTCGCTTCAGCTCCTGCACCTGCGCCCGCGCCGCCAACTCCTCAACCCGCTGCCTTTGAACAACCAAAAGCTGCAGCTCCAGAGCCTGCTCCGAAGCCTTCCTACGACTCCAGCAGCGAGCCATCGGAATCCTCGACCATCAAGCAGCTCGAGCTTCGTGCCATCTTCGGAGTGACGCGCGAAATGACCCGCGACGAGATTCTCCAACGCGCAGGATCCCTTCCCGGCATTCGCGAGATCGCCGTCGTGAACAACGAAGACGCCGCCACCGTGGATGCCCTCAAAAAGGTCATCGCCAACCTCGGATTCGGTGACGGCCCGGTCAAACTCTACTCCGGCTCCTCGCCGATCGAGTTCATCCGCGAAGGCCGCTCCATTCTGGCGATCCAGACCGAAGGCGGCTTCGCCCCTGGTGTCCGCGAGACCCTGATGATCGTCGCCCGCGAGCTTTCGAAGTAATGTAGAGCGTGGGCTTCGAGCCCGCTATCTTACGATCCTTCTTCATCCCATGCATTCACTTCGTAAGTGTGAATGCTTGGGATTTTTTTTGTACCCCCTCAGAAAAGGCTCTCCGCCAGCACCTCTACCTCACGGAACGGCAAATCCGCCAGCAAGCCGTAGGCATCGTGTCGATAGAGCCGCGCCCGCATCGTGGCGGGGCTCGACATGCCGCAGAGAAAACGCGCGAGCTGCCGCGACTTGCCAAGCGCCGCATAGTTTTCATCACGCAGGTTCCTAACAACCTCCAGCTCTGCATTGGAAACCTTGCGCGGCTTCGGGACTTTCAGCTTCACCGCCGCAATCCCTCGGCAGCGGTCGCAGTGCCCGCAGGGCTCCGGCAGTTTCTCTCCGAAGTGCTTGAGTATCGCCGCCGTGATGCAGCCGCGCCCCGAGGAAAGTTTCAGCACCTGCTCCAGCCGAGCGATGCCCGAGACCTCGCGTTCACGAAAACCCTCCGCCATCCGCCGCGATAGCTCACCGATATCACCCGGCTCTTTTTTCACCCGATAGGCCTGTCGCCAGTTCGATTTTTTTAACACCACATCCCCCGCAGATTCCAGATCCGCGATGAACTGCCGGAGGCTTTCTTTGGGTAGGCCGAGCTTTTCCGCAGTCGCGATTATGCCAACCGAAAGCCATTTCCACTCCGCATCGAGCTCCGCGAAAATTCCTTCGAGCCACTTTCTCTCCTTCGCCGGACGTCCCGCCATCACGCGCTCCAGTGGCTGCATCAGCTTGATCCGGTAAACATCGAAGAAGCTCCCCTTCGGCTCCAAGATTCCCTCCATTTCAAGATAGGCGAATACCGTCGATACCACCGTTTGGCGTATGTCGCAGGTCGTCGAAAGCTCATACAACGAGATATCAAACTCCTTACCGAGCCGCAGCACCCGCTCCAACAGATTGCGCAGCGCGACATCTCCCGGCGTGTCCGAAAATATAAAATTCTCCAGCACCGTCCTGTCTTCCGCACAGGCCAGCCACTCGCACACAGCAGGCGCATCATCGCGTCCCGCACGCCCGATCTCCTGGGTGTAGCCTTCGAGGCTTTTCGGCATGTTGTAATGGATCACCGTGCGGATGTCCGCCTTGTCCACCCCCATCCCGAAGGCGATCGTCGCCACCACCACATCCACCTCGCCGCCCATGAAATCCTCTTGGATCCCACGCCGCAGTTCGCTTCTCAACCCCGCATGATAGGCACGCGCGGAGACCTTTTTCTTCGCCAGAAACGTCGCCACTTCCTCTGCGGTTTCCTGCCGTGTGACATACACCACCGCAGGCTTCCCATGCCCCGCGATACGCTCCAGAAGCATATCCTTCCGCTCGCCCGGCGTGCACGGAGTCACCCGCAGATCCAGGTTCTCGCGGTGGAAACTCAGCTTCACCGCATCCGCCTTCGCGATGCGGAATTGCTTGCGTATATCCGCCTCCACTTTCGGCGTCGCCGTCGCGGTGAGTGCCAGAATCCGCTTCACCTTCAGCCGCTTGCAGATTTTCCCGAGCTTTAGGTAATCCGGCCTGAAATTGTGCCCCCATTCGGAAATGCAATGCGCCTCGTCCACCGCGATCAGTGAGAGATCCACTCCTTTGAGCATTTTCAGGAACTCACCGTTGCCGAGCTTTTCAGGGGAAACATAGAGCAGCTTCAGCCTGCCCCCGCACAGTGCGGAGACGGTATCGCGATATTCATCCGCCGTGAGCGTGGAGTCCAGCCGCGCGGCCGCCACACCCTTCGCCACAAGCCCGTCCACCTGATCTTTCATCAGCGCCAGCAACGGGGAAACCACCAATGCGGTCCCTTCAAGCAGCAGCGCAGGCAACTGATAACACAACGACTTGCCGCCGCCGGTCGGAAAAACCGCAAGCGCCGCCCGGCCGTCCATCAGGATAGAGACGACCTCTTTCTGCCCCGCTTTGAGATGCGCGAAACCGAATACTTCCTGCAATACCTCCTTCACCGCGGCAAGCTAAGCATGGTTTCCCCACACCACCCGCAGCAAAAAAACCGGAACGATTCTTCTCGCTTCCAGCCGCCCTTTCTTCCCGATACCTTGGCTCGTCATGTGGCAAAAAAATCCGATGAAAATCTTCTCCCTCCTCCTGCTCCTCGGCATCTCCCTACCCCTCTCGGCAAACCCCGAAAAAGTCGGCACCGAGATGGCCACCGCCGCCAACGCACTTCTCACATCCCTCGACGAATCGCAGCGCAAACAAGCCTCCTTCCCCTTCGCTTCCGATGAGCGGGAAAACTGGAATTTCGTGCCCACCAAACGCAACGGCATCCCGCTCGAAGCGCTCTCCGAGGAACAATCCGCCCTCGTCCACGACCTGCTCAAAACCGCCCTCAGTGATCCGGGACTCGCCAAAGTCGATGCGATCATCGCCCTCGAAGCCTTCCTCGCAGAGATCGAAAAACGCCCGGAACTCCGCAACCCGAAAGCCTATTTCACCACCATTTTCGGCGAACCCTCCGCCACCGGCACATGGGGTTGGCGCTTCGAAGGCCACCACATCTCCCTGAACTACACTCTCGCCGATGGCAAGCCGGCCTCCGTCACGCCATCCTTCTTCGCCGCCAATCCCGCCGAGATAAAAATCGACCACGCGATGAAAGGCAACCGCCCCCTCGCCGCCGAGGAAGACCTCGCCCGCGCCCTCGCTGCCACCCTCGCGGAAGGCGAAAAAGACGTCATTTTCACCGCAAAACCACCGCGCGAAATCCTCACCGGCAGTTCCCGCAAATTCGACCAACTCGAACCCGTCGGCGTCCCCGCCACCGAGATGAGCGAAGCCCAGCAATCAGCCCTCATGGAGCTCATCGCCGAGTTCGCCAACCGTCACCGCAAAGAGCTCGCCGATCAAGACCTCGAAAAAATTTCCGCCGACCTCGCCAACCTGCGCTTCGGATGGGCCGGCAGCCTCAAGCGCGGCGAGCCCTACTACTACCGCATCCAAGGCACCGACTTCCTCGTCGAGGTCGCAAACTTCCAGAACAAAGGAAACCACATCCACGCCACCTGGCGCGACCGCGCAAACGACTTCGGCCGCGACCTCCTCGGCGACCACGCCGGACATGATCATTGAACCACGGATGGACGCGGATAGACACGGATCGGATTCTCTGAGTAAGGCTTGTTATGGATCTTGAGGATGAAACCCGGGAAATCCTCAACTGCGCTTTTGAGGTTTTGAATGTTATGGGGCACGGGTTGCTGGAGAAACCCTACGAAAACGCCCTCTGCGTCAAATTCGCGCTTCGCCAAATACCGTTTGCCCAGCAACCCCGCCACGATGTCCTCTACAAATCCTTCAAGGTCGGCGAATACATCCCGGACTTGATCGTTTCCGACTCAGTAATCGTGGACACCAAAACCATTGAGCGGATCACCGATCACGAAGTCGGACAAATGCTGAATTACCTTAAAATCACAAACTGCCCGGTCGGCCTCATTCTGAATTTCAAACGCAGCAAACTGGAATGGAAGCGAGTCATCCTAAACAACACCTAGGATGAAAACCCCACCCTCTAAGGAATCCGATCCGTGTTCATCAGCGTCCATCCGTGGTTCCTCTTCTCTCCATTTCCTGAAAAACCTCCCGCCCGCTGATGATCCCGTTTTCTGGGAACATGCATCCGGGAAATTCCTCGCGTGGAATGAATATGGCGATCCTTCTGGCATTCCCGTTTTCTACTACCACGGCTGGCCGTCCTCCCGTCTCCAGGCGCGCCTCGCCCACCATCTCGCCGTCAATCGCGGCATCCGCCTGATCTCGATGGACCGCCCCGGCATGGGAAAATCCACCTTCATCCCCGGCCGGAAACTCAGCGACTGGCCCGCACTCATGGCCCGCTTCGCCGATCATCTCGGCATCGAAAAATTCGGCCAAATCGGCGTCTCCGGCGGCGGCCCCTACGTCCTTGCCTGCGCCGCCGAGATCCCCGAAAGACTCACCGCCTCAACCGTCCTCGCGGGCATGGTGCCCCTCCCGCTCACCGCCCTAGGCCCCCAAGGCCTGCACCCGCTTTACCGCTCCCTCATCCCCCTCCGCAAAGCCCCCGCCCCATTCTTCACCGGCGGCTTCCGCATCGCCTCCCTCGCCTCCAAATGCACGCCCGGCACCTTCCCCATGTCCCTCCTCATCCGCACCCTCGCCGATGAGGATCGGAAAATCATGCTGTCCGATCCCGAGATCTGGCCTGTCCTTGCGAAAAGTTTCACCGAAGGCGTCACCGGCCCCTCCGGCGGACAAGGCGTCATGACCGATGCCGAAATCTACCTCGCCGACCCCGGCATCTGCCCGGAAAAAATCACCCATCCCATCCGTTACTGGCATGGCGGCGACGACAAAAACATCCCCGCTGCCCTCGTCCGCGAGCTCACCTCCCGCATGCCCGCCTCCAGCCTCGAAGTCGTCGACGACCTCGGCCATTTCTCTCTCGCCATGCACTGCGCCGCTGCTGCCTTGGATTATCTCGCCGAACACGGTGTTTGACGAAACCTCACGCCCGTCGACTGTCTCAACACGTTTCCATGCGAGAACCATCCACAGATCCAGAAGACGCAGAAGACTGGGTCGATATCGGCAAATACTCCTCCTTGGACGACGCCTACGACCACGCCCTTGTCGCTCTTGCCATGGGCGCGGCCATCCGCGTCGAGCACGGTGAAATTCCCGGCGAATACGACCTCCAGGCCGAGCCAGAAGCCGCGCCTAAAATCACCTCCGAGATCGCCCAATACACCGAGGAATCCCACATCCCGCTCAACCCGAAACTCCTCCCCTCCAACTGGGGCCGCCACCCCGCCGGCATCCTCCACCTGCTCGTCTGGGCCACCGTGCTCATCTTCGTTTTCACCAAGCAGCAGGAAAACCCCGACATCACCTCGCGCTTCGCCTCCTCCAGCATCGCCCTCATCGGACAAGGCCAATGGTGGCGCCCCTTCACCGCCCTCTTCCTCCACGGCGACGCCCCCCACATCATCGGGAATCTCGCCACCGGGGCGGTCTTCGGCATGCTCGTTTCGAAGTCCATCGGCCCGTGGCGTGGCTGGGCGCTCATTCTCCTCGCCGGCACCGCCGGCAACGCTCTCACCTCACTCGTCACATGGCCGGAGCACTTTTCCTCTCTCGGCGCATCCACCGCAGTTTTCGGCGCACTAGGCATCCTTTCCGGCATCGGCCTTGTGGAAAATTTCCGTGAAACCTCCCGCCGCGCTTGGATCCCCACCGTCGCCCCGCTCCTCGCTGGCATCGTCCTCCTCGGCTGGCTCGGCGGAGCGGCTCCCGGATCCGGTATCGATGTCTTCGGGCACGTCTTCGGATTCGCCTCCGGAGTCATCGCCGGAGCCACCTGCCGTTACCTCGACAGGCAGGACGACCCGCCAATCGAAGCATTGCACCGCGCCTGAATTAGCTCACTATATCGCCGTGGCCACCGCAGTTCACAGATCGAATGGTGATGACGCACGCCTCTGGGCGGTCGCCATCTGCATCTCTGTACTGCTCAACGCCGTCTTTCTCGCATGGATCAGTATCGAGGCGATCAAGTCCGAAATCGCCCGCAAGCTCGCCCCCCCCGTAGCCACCCCGCCCGAGCAGACGGTCATCATTTATCCGACCATGCACGAACTCGAGCCACCCACTCCCGCCGAGGCAGCCAAGCCGGAAGTCGTGCGCACCTCCCCCGATCAGGAAGTCTCGGATCCCTCCGCCAGCCGCCGCTACATCGGCGAGCGTAATACCAAGGCCACCAGCGACCGCGCCCCCACCTCAGATGAGGAAATGCCGTCCCAAGCCGGCCGCGAGGCCCGACCCGACGAACAGCCCGAAACCACGGTCAGCGAATACCAGGACGGCCGCATCAAACCCAAGCAGGACACCAAACCTCTCCCGAAAGCCGAGGCCTCCGAGCCAGCTCCGCCATCCCCCGACGAGGCGCCTGCGGAAATGACCAAAGGCCTCGACACCAAAGACCCCGGAGAAGACGAGAAAGCCCAGACCGCTGTCCGCGAAAAACTCCTCGATGGCCCCAACCCCATCGACACACCCGTCTCCGAAGCGGAAGTCAGGGAAGACATCAAGCCACGTGAGGAAATGAAACCCACCGAGGGCAAAAAGGACGCCGTCGCCGAGGATAAATCCAAGGATTCCACCAAGCCGAAACCCAAACCTGCTCCCGCCCCCATCGACGATCCCGCCTTCGCCGGAAACCAGAAAAAGACCGCGATCAGCGGCAACATTTCCCGCACCGGCCGCAGTGCCCTAGATGTTTCCGACACTCCCATGGGCCGCTACCAGTCGCAGATCAGCCGCGCGGTGGAGCTCGAGTGGCAGCGGAATTGCGTGCGCCACCGAGACTACATCACCCCGGGCTACCTCACCGTGCGTTTCTTCGTGGAGCAGGACGGCAACGTGAAGACCGTGCAGTTCGTCGGTGACAGCCAGACCGGCGAGGTGCAGAAAGGCTTCACCCTGAACTCCATACGCAACGCCGAAATCCCCGCCATGCCCGATGCCGTAAAAAAGGAAATGGGCGGCGACTCTCTGGAACTCATTTTCAATTTCTACTTCTAACAACACGCCCATGGACATCCTTGCCCTCTCCGCCACCGAGGCCTCCCTCGAGTTCCTCAAAAAAGGCGGCCCCTTCGTCTATCCGCTCATCCTCTGCTCCATCGCAGGCATCACCGCGATCTGCTTCAAGGCGCTCTCCCTTGCCCGCTCACGCATCGTCCCCGACCGCCTCGCGGCGAAAATGGACACCATCGCCACCACCGAATCGGAGGCCACCGTCCGCGAAATCGAGAAAGGCTCCAGCACCCTCGCCCGCCTTGGCAGCGTCGCCATAAAACACGGCGGCAAATCCCCTGAGGAAATCACCCGCGTCGTCGAGGCCACCGCCCGCGAAGAAATCGTCCGCATGCACTCGGGCATCGGCGTGCTCGATGTCGTCATCACCGTCGCCCCCCTCCTCGGCCTGCTCGGCACCGCCTCCGGCTTGGTCACGATCTTCCAAGGACTCGGAGAAACCACCGACCACCTCGCCATCGCCCGCGGCATCGCCGAGGCACTCAACACCACAATCTTCGGCCTCGCCATCGCCGTTCCCTGCGTCGTTGCCCACAGCTATTTCACCCGCCGCATCGAGCGTCTCACCGCCCGCATGGAGGCGGTCATGACCGATTTCGTCTCCGCCTGCGCACGCCACAACCCCGGCTCCCACTGATCATGGAATTCCACCGCGTCCAGCGCAGCAGGGCCCAGGTGCCCATCGTCCCGATGATCGATATCCTGTTCATCCTGCTCGTCTTTTTTATCGTCTCAACCACTTTCAAGAAGCCACGCGAAGTCCTCCAGATCGAGCTCCCCACGGTCCGGGAAATCTCCTCCGACACCGTCACCGACACCCGCTCTGCCATCGCCGTCGATGCCAACGGCAACATCACCCTCGATGCCATTGTCGTGCCCGAGGGTCTGCTCGGTGCCTACCTCGCCGCCTTCCAGAAACAAAACCCCGGCCGTAAACTCGAACTCGAAGCCGACCGCCGCCTCCCCCTCGAACGCCTGCTCGAAATCTGGGACGCCCTCGGCAAAGCCGGGATCTCGATCAACGAAGTCCCCGCCCGCATCAAAGTAGGCGCGGATTAAAACCCGACCGAAACACCATGAGAACCCCCTCCGTCTCAGAATTCCAAGTCGCTGCCCTTGAGTTCCGCACCTTCGCCTCCCGGCCCGAGCCGGTCACCGAACGGGATTTCCCGATCGTCCGATCCCTACTGCTCCGCCTCCTCTTCCACATCACCGCCGTCCGCCATCACCCGCACAGCTTCGAGTTCGATGGAGCAAACCTCTCAACAGAACAACACACCCGTGCCCGCGAACGCTTCCAAGGCTTCCCTTTCGACAGCTACCGCATCGTCTACGATCCCCACGATTTTGAAGGCGAAGAGCCCCTCACCGCCAGTCTCGCCGAAGACCTCGCCGGCATCTACTGCGACCTCGCCGAGGGCCTCGACAACTGGTCGAAAGGTCACCTCGAGGAAGCTTGTTTCGATTGGGCGCAAAGCTATTCCCTCCACTGGAACCGCCACGCCTCCAGTGCCCTCACCGCCATCGAGCACTACCTCATCGCCCACCCCGGCACCTGAGAGCGCACGGCTTAGGTGCCTGCTCCGAATGCCTGCGCTTTGCCTTCCATTTCATCTCGCAGGCGCGAGCACATCATCTCACAGAGCTCGCCGACGATAGGATCGGCGATCTGACAAACCGTAGTGAGGCCATCTTTGCGCATGGCGATCATCCCTGCTTCACGCAGCACCGATAGATGCTTGGAAATGTTCGCCTGGCTGGAGCCGGTGGATTCGACAAGCTGTCCGATGGTTTGGTCGACCTGCATCAGAAGATCCAGGAGACGTAGGCGCATGGGCTCGGAAAGCGCTCGGAAGCGGCTGGCAATCAAATCCAATGCCAGCGGGGAAAGCTGCTTTTTCGGCTCGGTCTTGTTCTTGTTCGGCATCTTGGAAAGAAATTTGCTATATCGTTAAGTAGCGATAAAGTAATCTTTCACCAAAGGAAAACAAGCACGAATCCGCGACTACCATGGATACCACCACAGTTACCATTGCCCCCGCCGAACTCGACCCCCAACCCATCATAATCCCATGTTCCTAAGACAAATCACCGACAGCTCGCTTGCCCAAAACGCCTACTTCATCGGCTGCCAACGCACCGGTGAGGCCGTTATCGTCGATCCCGAGCGTGATGTGGACCGCTATTTAAAAATCGCCGCCGACAACGATTTCAAAATCACTGCTGTCGCAGACACCCACATCCATGCGGATTATCTGAGCGGCGCCCGCGAGCTGATGGAGCGGCACGGAGCTATCGCCTACCTCTCAGAAGAGGGCGGGCCGGAGTGGCAATTCGATTGGGCAAAAGACAAACCGAACGTCCGCTTTCTCCGCGATGGGGACACCTTCCGTGTCGGCAAGATCGAGTTTAAGGCGATGCTTTCCGCCGGGCACACACCGGAGCACATCAGTTTCCTTGTCACCGACATCGGAGGCGGGGCAACCGAGCCGATCGCATTGCTGAGCGGCGATTTCATTTTCGTCGGCGATGTGGGCCGACCCGATCTGCTGGAAAGCGCCGCCGGTCAGGCGGGCGCGATGGAGCCGAGCGCGCGCCAACTCTATGCGAGCCTGCGGGCCACCTCCGGACTTCCCGATCACATCCAGATCCTGCCGGCCCATGGTGCCGGGAGTGCCTGCGGCAAAGCACTCGGCGCGGTACCTATCAGCGTCATGGGCTACGAGAGGCAATTCAATGGAGCTTTCCGAGAGGCCCTCGCAGGCAATGAAGAGGCGTTCGTGAATGACATCCTATCCGGGCAACCCGCACCGCCACTCTACTTCGCGAGGATGAAACGCGACAACAAGGCGGGCCCGCCGCTACTCCCGAATGGCGAGCTGCCCCGGCCGAGCAGGATTGACGCGGTCGCGATCGCAGGGCTGCTAGACAAAGGGAAACATAGCTTCTTGGATCTTCGCAAAAGCCGCGAGAGCTTCATGAATCGCCATCTCTCCGGCTCGCTTTTCTCGCCATTGTCTGGAGGGAAACTGCCGCTTGTCGCAGGGTCGTATCTCACTGAAGACACGACCGTCGTCCTGCTTGTGAATGACCCAGAAGAAGTCGATGAAGCCGTCCGCCAACTCGTTCGCATTGGCATCGACAAAGTGGAGGCATGGATCCCTGCCGATGAGGCGCTTGCCGATGATGGCTCTATGGTGAGCCAAAAATCCATTACCACCGAGGCGCTCGCAGATGCATTGGCCTCCGACCCGGATGCCACCGTCCTTGATGTCCGTGGAGCCGACGAGTTTGACCAAGGGCATGTCGAGGGCGCGATAAATATCCCCTACACCCGCCTCGCTGCACGCCCCAACGAGTTACCGGACGAAAAGCCACTTTATGTCCACTGCGGGAGCGGGCTGCGCGCCGCCTTCGCCACATCCTACCTCGCGGGCCAAGGCCATGAGGTCATCTATGTGAACGGGCCATTCGGCGAAATACCTACAAGCATCCGGTCATGAATGCCCTCGCCCTGTTTGGAGCTGCGCTGATCGGCTTGTCACTCGGCCTGACTGGGGCGGGCGGCAGTATCATCACCCTTCCGGTGCTGGTGTATCTTGCCGGTCTGGCTCCACAGGAAGCCGTCGGGCTCAGCCTTTTCATCGTTGGCATCGCAGCCATGGTGGGCGCGGTCGGGCGGTTCCGCGCGGGTGAAATCCACCTCAAAGCTGTGCTCCTTTTCGCCATCACCGGGATGGCTGGAGCGGCTGGCGGGGCAATGCTCACATCGCTCGTCTCCGGCCGGGTGCTGATGATCATCTTCGCCCTGCTCATGCTGATGGTCGCGGCGAACATGCTGCTGGGATCGCGGCGAGAGGAAACGCAAGGTGATGTCTGCCGCCCCTGGAGGTGCCTGATCGCGGGGCTAGGAGTGGGTGTGCTCACCGGATTCATCGGGGTCGGTGGCGGGTTCCTGCTCATGCCCGCGTTAGTGAAATTCGCCAGACTACCGCTGCGCATCGCGACCGGCACCTCGCTGGCCGTGATCTCCCTCAACTCCGCATCCGGCTTCTTCAGCCATTATGGCGAAGCCCCGCCGCGCTGGACTTTGGCGATCGTGTTCGCGGCCATCGCAGCGGTTGGAGTCCTTGTGGGCTCCCGTTTCGCCAAGCGACTTCCCGTCGCCCGCCTGCGCCAAGGCTTCGCTGCCATGGTCATCGTCACAGGCACCTTCGTACTCTGGCAGAACTGGGCTGGATGAGGCGACAAGCCTCCCTCGGAACGGCCGCCCCCTCATCATACTCAAGGCCCAGTCTTCCCCGATTTTTCACACAGCAGGCATCATAACTTCACACACGCCCTCCAGCTTCGGGGCGTGATGAAAACGCTCCATACCACCTGCCTGGCCTTCGCCTTCGCGACGGCATCCCTGTACGCCAGCAACGAAGAACCCGCCTCGCCCTACTTCGAGATCCACGGCGATCACCGCGCGGATACCTTCCCTCTCAAGGACTCACATGCCGAAATTTCTATCGCCGGCACTATCGCCCAAGTCACCCTCACCCAGACCTACACGAACGACGGCGAGACGCCCATCGACGCGACCTACCTCTTCCCTGCATCTACTGGAGCCGCAGTAAATGGCATGACGATGACCATCGGCGACCGCGTCCTCACCGCGAAAATCCGCGAGAAGGAACAAGCACGCAGGGAGTTCGAGAAAGCCAAAAAGGAGGACAAATCCGCCAGCCTGCTCAGCCAGCAGCGCCCGAACCTGTTCCAGATGGAAGTCGCTCGCATCATGCCCGGCGATGTCGTCTCGCTCACCCTGCGCTATACCGAACTCATCCGCCCCGCGGACGGCACCTACGAGTTCGTGCTGCCCACCGCCATCGGTCCGCGTTTTTCCGGAGAGGCAAAATCCGAAGCCTTCACCGCAAACCCACACCTCGGAGAAGGCAAGAAAACCGTCGCGCAGTTCTCGGTCGATCTCACCATCGCCACTCCGCTCGATCTCCAGTCCCTCGCCTACCCCACCCATTCCACGGATATCGATTTCGTCGACAGGAAACGCGCCCTCCTGAAACTCGCTCCCACCGCACCCGACCGCGATTTCATCGTGCGCTATAAACTCGCCGATAAAAAAATCGCCTCCGGACTGCTTCTCCACGAAGGCGACGATGAAAACTTCTTCGTCCTCCAAGTCGAGCCACCCGCAGAAATCTCCGAGACCGATATCCCGACTCGCGACTACGTCTTCCTCATCGATGTCTCCGGCTCCATGCACGGCTTCCCGATCAACCTCGCCAAGAAACTCTTCCGCGACCTCATCGCCACTCTCCGCCCCACCGACACATTCAACGTCGTCCTCTTCGCCGGTGACAACACCGTGCTCTCGCCCGAACCCCTCGCCGCAAACGAGAAGAACCTCGAAAAAGCCATCGACCTGCTCTCCAACCATCGTGGCAGCGGCGGCACCCAGCTCCTTGAAGGCATGCTTACCGCCCTCGCCCTGCCTTCGGAAAAAGACATTTCCCGCTCCCTCATCGTCATCACCGATGGCTTCATCAGCGCCGAACCGGAAGCCTTTGAACTCATCCGCAACGGAGCGAAAGGCACCAACGTCTTTCCCCTCGGAGTCGGATCCAGCGTCAATCGCCACCTCATCGAAGGCCTCGCACACATCGCCGGAAACGACAGCTTCGTCGTCACCAACTCCACTGAAACAGCGGATGCGGTGACCCGTTTCCGCACCGCGATCTCCAGCCCCGTTCTCACCGGGATCATCATGAAAAGCGATGGCTTCGAAAGCTCGGACCTCCAACCGCAGCGTCTCCCCGACCTCTTCGCCAACCGTCCGCTGACCTTGATCGGAAAGTGGAAAGGCGAAGCCACCGGCACTATCGAACTCTCCGGCATCACCGGCCAAGGCAAGACCTACACAAAAACCTTCCAAGTCTCCAAAGCCGCAGAAAACCTCTCCAATCCCGCACTCCGACCTCTCTGGGCTAGGAAAAAAGTCCGCGCCCTTGCTGATTACGCACAACTCACCAACCAGCCCGCGATCATCGAGAAAGTCACAGAGATCGGCCTAAAATACGAGCTACTCACTCCCTACACCTCCTTCGTCGCCATCGATGAAAAACCGCGCGAATCCGACACCCCATCGCTCGCCGTGACTCAAGCCCTACCGCTCCCATCCGGTGTCTCAAGCGGTGCAGGCGGCAGCGTCCCAGAGCCGGACACGCTTCTCCTTGTCGCACTCGTCGTCATCGCGACTTCACTCCTCCGCATCCGTTAAACGCCATGTTTAGTTTCGCCCCCGTCATCGCCCTGCTGCTGGCCGCCATCCCGGTGCTCCACTGGTATGCCGCCCGGCTGCAGGACGGTGGCGGAGAAATACTCGGACTCATCCCGCTACTACTTGCGGCGTACTTCGCTCTGCGTGACAGAAAAACCATCTCTCCTTCCCGCCCGGGTCGCATCACCGGGATCGCATTCCTCATCCTCTACACCATCGGCTGTCCATTCCTCCCAGCCCTCCTACGTGCCGTTCTTTTCATCATCGCCGCCACATTCCTCACCGGCGTCGCCCGAAAGCCTGGCATCGCCTGCCTCATCCTTCTCGCCCTCCCATGGCAGGCATCGCTCGATTTTTTCTTCGGCTATCCCCTGCGGCTCATCACCTCGGTCAGCGCGGAAATCCTCCTTAACATGATCGGGCTTGAGGTCTCACGCCAAGGTGTTCAACTCCTCCATGCCGGCAACATTGTCGGCGTCGATCCCGCATGCAGCGGCCTGAACCTGCTGTGGACTTCCGGCCTGTTCACCGCACTGCTCGCCACACTATTTCACCTCCCCTGGAAAAAACTGCCCCTTCTTGCAGCCGCAGCCCTCGCGCTTTCCCTCGCCGCAAACAGTCTGCGCGCCACCCTGCTCTTTTTCCCTGAATCCGGCCTCATCACCATGCCGCACATCCTCCACCCGGTCATCGGCTTGGTCACCGCGGCAATTGCATTCCTCATCCTGATACGTCTTGCCCGCGTTCTCGCCGGGAAAATCAAAATCGCACCCCGCTCCAACGCTTCACAAAAATTTCAGATCTTCCTCACCGTAACCGCCCTAGCAGCCACAGTAAGCCCCTTGCTTTCTCTTACCGAAATTTCCACCATCCATCCCTCGCAGCAACCCCTCAGCCACTACGAGGGCCAACCCCTCACTCCCATCGCACTCAACCCTGCCGAAGAAAAATTCTACGGCGATTTTCCCGGCAGCGTCGCGATCTACGAGGGATCTAGTTTCAAGCTCATTGTGCGCACGGTCACCCGTGCCACCCGCATGCTACATCCTGCCTCCCATTGCCTCCGCGCCGAGGGCTTTGACATTGGTGGGAAAACCCGCGTCACCCTAAGCGACGGCTCCCGTTGGCTCACCTACACCGCCACGCGAAACGGCAAAACCTGGCAGATCCGCGAACGCATCACCGACGCTAGCGGCGACAAGCAATGGACGGAAATCTCCGCATGGTATTGGCAGGCATTTTTTAAACCCCGCCACGCTCCATGGGAGGCCATGACCGTAATGGAGCCGCTAGATTAGCTTTTGATCACCCGATAGATGATCAGCAAAAGAATCGCGCCGACCGTTGCCGTGACGATCGAGGCAAGGTTCAGTCCACCGACTACACCCATCCCGAAAAACTTGCCGACCCAGCCGCCGAAAAACGCACCGCCGATCCCGAGCAGAATCGTCATGATCCAGCCGCCCGGATCTTTTCCCGGAAGGAGAAATTTTCCAAGAATGCCGGCAATCAGTCCCAATACGATCCATGTGAGTATATCCATGCTCTTGGGATACACCCGATGGCACCTCTTGTCACCCTGCGCTTTTCCGGATGATCCCGGACTTATCCCACCGGCGCTTCACAAGCCTTGCTGAGCACCACGATGCTATCTTCCAGCAAATCCGTATCGAACTCATGAATATCGATCCCTTTGCCGATGCCAGCCAGCATCAGCACGGTGAGTCGTCCGCCGAGGTGCTCGCGAAATTCATCCAGTCCGGCGAGGACAAGGCGTGTTCCGTTTTCGTCCCGAGCCTCAAGAGCAGGATGGTGGGTCGCCATTCCCAAGGTTTCGAGAACCGCGAGAATCCGCACAACTTCCGCCTCACCTAACAGACCTTTTTTCCGGGAGTAAACCGTATCCAAAGCCACACCGACAGCAACTGCCTCGGCATGGGAAAGTCCGTAATCCGTGAGTGCCTCGAGCTTGTGCGCCGCCCAGTGGCCGAAGTCGAGCGGCCTGCTGGAGCCAGCTTCGAAGGCATCGCCACCCAGCGCGATGTGCCGCGCATGCAGCAGCGCCGAGCGCTTCACGCATTCCTCGAAAGGCGCTCGCTCCATCTTCGCGAGAGCCACGGCATTTTTCTCAATCCATTCGAAAAACTCCCGGTCTTTCACCAGCGCGACTTTGACCGCCTCGATCAGGCCGGCACGGCTGGATTCCGGATCCTGGGTTTCGAGGAAACGGAAGTCATTGATCACTGCAAACGGCACGCCGAAGGAGCCGACCCAGTTCTTTTTCCCGAACGCATTGATTGCGCTCTTCACACCCACCCCGCTGTCATCCTGCGAGAGTGTGGTGGTCGGGAAACGCACCAGCCTCACCCCACGGTGTGCGGTGGAGGCCGCGAAACCAACCGCGTCCAAGAACGCCCCGCCGCCGATGACCAGCACATAGGAATGGCGATCAATGTGGCTCCTGTCGATTTCCTCCCACACCGCTTTGACCAGCGAATCATCCGCCTTGCAGGCCTCACCGCCCTCGAAAACACGAACGCCAGCGAAGGTGAGATCGAGCCCGCCGAAATATCCTGCAATATCCTCCACCAGTCCCTCCCACGCGTCGGCCACGGATTTTTCTAATAAAACCAGCGCCTTCCTGCCGCCGCCCTCCGCAAGGATTTCGCCAAGTGCCGGGTTCACCCGATCGAAGGCACCTCGGGTGAAAACCACCCGGTGCCTGAATGTGACGGGAATATCGAAATCGTGCCTTTCCATGGAATCTTTGCCGCCGGCCGCTGCGGTGCTAAACCAACTATCCTCCATTACCCCGTCGAGCCAACCATTCTTTCGGTTGCAGTCCACGAAGCACCACTTAGTCTCATGCCCGATGTCCGACGAAACCACACTTTTCGAGTCAAAATGGCTCGGCCTCTACCGCATCGGGCATTGGGATTTCGTGCGCCGCCCGCATTCTGACCAATGCGTCGGCATCCTCGCCGTCACGGATGCGGAGGAAGTCGTGCTCATCGAGCAATTCCGCATCCCGGTCGGGAAACGTGTGGTGGAGATCCCCGCAGGATTGGTCGGCGACGAACCGGAGTTCGCCGGGGAATCTCTCGCCGCCACCGCTGGCCGTGAGTTGTTTGAGGAAACCGGTTATCGTGCCGAAAACATCCGCCTCGTCGTCTCCTCACCCACCTCTGCGGGCATGACCTCAGAGTTCACCAATCTCTTTCACGCCACCGGACTCAGCCGCGAGGCCGAAGGCGGCGGAGTTGGTGCGGAGGACATCACCGTGCATCATGTCCCGCTTGCAGAGCTCCGCAGCTTCCTTGCGGAAAAAGAAGCCGCTGGAGCCGCCATCGATTTCAAGATCCACGCCGCACTCGCCGCCGCAGGCATTTCTTTTTAAACTACCTTCCCGATGAAAAGCGCCCGCCTCCTGATTACCCTCGTCCTCGCCGCCGGGATCATCGGCTACGTGATCTGGCGCAGCTCCACGACAGACGTCGCCGAGGTGAAAATCGTCGGCTTCCAGGAGGCCGACGAACCTTTCTCTATGCCAGAGGACGGCGAACCCGACATGCGTTTCCATTTCCTCTCCGCTTGGCAGGCAAACCAAATCCCGACCGTCACGGAAATGGATACGCCAATGGGTTCGGAAAACGGCGGGCTGGTTTACAACGCCCAGAAATTTTGGGAAATGAACGACAAGCGCGGCGGCCACCACACCGGCGACGACCTCAACGGCATCGGCGGAATGAACAGTGACCTCGGCGACCCAATTTTCGCGGCGGGCGACGGTTTGGTTGTGTTCTCCGGCGAGCCTTCACCCGGCTGGGGAAACATCGTCGTGCTCGCCCATCGCGATCCCGAAGGAAAACCCATCCACACGATGTATGCCCACCTTCTCGACATCAAAACTCGCCTCGGCGCCCTCGTCGCACGTGGGGAAACCATCGGCACCACCGGCACTGCAAACGGCCACTACCCCGCCCACCTTCACTTCGAGGCACGCAGCAGCGACGGCATCGACATCGGTGGTGGCTACGCCTCGATGCCTCTCAATCGCCTTGATCCGCAGGCCGTGATCAATGCACTTCACGACTCCGGCGCCGATGGCATACGTCCCCCCGTGCTGCGTTTTGCGGACGCAGCTCCGCAGCAGCCATGGACGACTTTGGAAATCGAGAATGCGGGGAAGATGCTGGAGCTTGAGAAGTGATTTAGAACGAGCCGTTGGGGTCTTCTTTTCAACCCAGAGCCGCAGAGGTCGCAGAGGCACGCGAAGAAAGAGTTGGGTGCCCCTTATACCCCATCGAGGATCTCAACGCCCTGCAGTTCTTCCCTGAGCTTCGCCAGTTCTTCTCCGGAAACTTCCGTTCCCCAGAGATAAAGCGCTTTCAGATTCGGTAGCGCCGCGAGCTTCCCTAACCCTTCGGCGGTCACCGCAGTCCCATAGAGGTTCACGGACTCGAGGTTTTCGAGTTTTGCCACGATATCCATCGTTGCATCGGTGATAGCGGTTTCCGAAAGGCGTAGCACCCGCAACTTCTCCGCCTTGACCAGCAGAGCCATCGACTGATCGGTCACTGCAGTTGCGGAGAGATCCATCGTGACGATCTCACCCAGCACCGGCTCAAGCTCCGCGAAATTCTTGTCGTCGAGGTTGTTTCTCAGCTTCACCCCGTCGAAAGCGATCTGCCCGCCGGTCTTCGCATCGTAGCTCAATGCGCCGGGGAACTTCTCCGCCAATACCATCACTTCGCTCAGCAGCTCTGAGACCTCATCGATTTTCGCGGGAGAAACTTTTGTCGTATTTAGCGGGATGCCACCCTCGAGGTTCCCGATCGCAGCAAGGATTTCCCCGGTGGGCTTGAGATCAGCCACAGTCGCCTCGGGATCCGCTCCTTGGTCGATCCACCATTTCACGATCAGTAGCTCGTGATCCTTGATGTCATTTTTTCCCTCAGGTGGCATGTGCTCCTCGTCGTCCGCCGGAAGCTCGGCTCGGAATATGATATTGCTGTCGAGCGCCTCGCCCGGATCGATGCCCGAGCCTTCTTTGCCGCCTTTCATGACCAGCTCAAAGCTATCCATACGCAGCTTGCCCTTCACTTTGTCTGCTCCGTGGCACTCCACGCAACGCCTGTCGAAAATCGGCTGAATGATCTGCGCATACACCACCTGCTCAGACAACGGCTGGGCTTTTTTCGGTTCTGCTTTCACGTTCAACTCCAGCCCCATCACCTTGCGCACTGGATTCGGTGCATATTTCGTGAGATAAGTGGGTCCATGGGTGATCGACGCTCCATCGTGGCTGGCGTACCCCATCACCACCACACTGGCGATGAGCAACATGGCATACGGCAACTGCGTGGAACCCCTCGAATTCGCCCACCACTTCGCGATGAAAGCTGCCACCGCCACACAGGCAAAAGCGATTCCGCCCCATAGGTGATCCTCCACCAATTCGCCCTCGAAGCCACCGCCTTGATAGAGCAGAAACCCGCACAGCACCGCCACCACCGCACTCGCCGCCCCGGCGAACACCGCCAGCAAGCCCGCGCCCGGATATTTCCGTGAAACCAGACCCCACATCTCCTGTAGCAGGACCAAAGAAAAGATCCCGATCGGCAGATGCAGCACGACCGGATGGAAGCGGCCGAGGAAACGTACGATGTCGGGCATCTTCTCGCCGTCCGGTTCACCAGCGATGAAAGGCATCGCCACCAGCGCACCGATGAGCAGCAATCCGATGACCACCAAACCCCACGGCCGACTGGTTTTCCGGCCCTTCTTTTTATCGAGATCGATCTCTTTTTTCATCATTGGAAATATTCGTGGGCGGCGCGGTCAGACATCGATGGTGACGTCCTTCGGATCGGCCTTGCGCTTTTTTGTATCATCCCGCTTGCCGCTTTTCCCGAAAAGATTCGTCCAATTCTGCAGATTGTAGCCGAGCGAACCCATGCATTTCAGAAAGACCGCCAACGCAAATCCCTCGTCGATGAAAGGGATGGGATCGGGGATCGGCCCCGCGGTCAGCAGATACAATCCGGACAGCACGGCTCCGGCAATGGCGAGTTTCCTTTTCATCCTCACACACTCCTACGTTTCGAAGAGACTGCAACTTTCCCGGTTTCTCTTGAAAAGCCCAAAACCACTGCCGATGCTCCGCGAATCATGGATCCCCTTCTCCTCAAAGTCCTCCACCTCGCCGGTGTCTTCGCCCTGTTCTCCTCCCTCGGCGCGACCCTGCTCGGTGGCTCGAAACAGAAATCCGCCTCCATCCTCCACGGCGTTTCCCTCGTTTTCATCCTCCTCATCGGCTTCGCCATGCTCAAGAAACCCCCGATGGATCAATCCTGGTGGATGGTGAAATTCGGACTCTGGCTGTTCATCGGAGTCGCACCGGTCCTTTCCAAGAAAAAGGTCATGCCGTCTTGGATCGTGCTCACGCTCTGCGTTCTCGCAGCTGTCGCCGCCGCCTACCTCGGCATCTACAAGCCTTTCTGATCAGGTGGGCTGGCGCTTCATCCGATCCGCCTTCAACATCCCGCAGCCAGCGGCGACATCGATGCCTCGCCGCTGGCGGAAGGTGCAGGGGATGCCTGCGGCGCGGAGGGTGTCTTGAAATTCACTTCCGGAGGCACTGCCTTCGCCTTTGTAGCCTTCTGTCGGATTGAGCGGGATGAGGTTCACGTGGCTGCCGATACCTTCCAGCAGAGCGGCGAGGCGCTTCGCGGTTTCGACCGAATCGTTTTTTCCCGCGATCAAGGTCCACTCGAAGAAAATGCGGTTTCCCGTCATATCTGCATAGCTGCGGCAGGCGGAAATCAGCATTTCCAGATTCCACTTCTTGCTGGCGGGAACTAGGGCGGAGCGCTCCTCCTCGGTGGAGCCGTGAAGGCTGACGGCGAGACGATACGGGCGTTTTTCCTCGGCCATGCGCAGAATGTGCGGCACGTAACCGACCGTGCTGATGGCGATGTATGACGGCCCAATGCATGATCCCCGCCGATCCGAGACGATGTCCATCGCCTGCATGACCGCATCGTAATTGTGCAGCGGTTCGCCCATGCCCATCAGCACGATGTTGCGGAGACGGCGGTGCGGATGCGTCTCTGCAAGCACCCGGCGCACGTGCAGCACCTGGGCGACGATTTCCCCGGCGGTGAGGTGTCGGGAAAAACCCATCTGCCCGGTCGCACAGAAAACACAACCCATCGCACATCCCGCCTGCGAGCTGAGGCACGCGGTGAAACGACCTTTGTATTCCATCAACACGGTCTCGATGACCTGCCCGTCGGCGAGGCGGAGGAGATACTTCCGAGTCAGCCCGTCGCTGCTGTGGATCTCGTCCGCCTGTTCCGGAAGCTCGATGAAATACTTTTTTCCCGGGCCGACCTTTGCCGCGACCCATTTCGCCAGCGGTGGCAGGAGCTCCGCCTCAGCGGGATCGATCGCCATTTCCCGGTGAACCGTGCGGAAAAGCTGCTTCGCATGATGTGTGCTCACACCATCGGCGGAGAGCACGGTTTCGAGATCGGGATACGATAACCCGGTAAGTGATGTCTGATCGGCTTTCTTCACGGCTCTACTGGCAGGGCGCGGGGAACCGGGGTTTCATCTACCGGCTGCGCTTTGGGTGGGGCAGGTTCTTCTTCTTCGATAATCATCGCTTTCGGAGCATCTGGCTCGCGATCGATATTCGGACGCACAAGAATGGCTTTTGGCGGATCCGGCATGGGTTCCGGTTCCGGCTCGGGTGCGGGTTTTGCCTTCGGCGTGACCTTGATCGGCTCATCCGTCGGCGGAGTCTTGCGCATGCGGATCTCCACCCGGCGGTTCGGCGCCTGCCTGTCTGCATCCCCCGAAGCCACCAGCGGATCGCTTTCACCAAAGCCCCGCGTGATGATGCGCTCCGGATTCATCCGCATCGATCCCACCAGATAGTTTTTCACCGCCTCGGCACGGCGTTTCGAGAGGAGGATGTTCGCCTCATCCGAGCCGATGAGATCCGTGTGGCCTTCGATCCAGCAGTAGAGATTCGGGTTCCTATCGATGAGCAGCGCCAGTTTCATCAGGCCGATTTTCGCGCTCTCACGCAGCTCCGCGCGGTTGAACTCGAAGAGCAGGTCGCTGGGCAGCAGGGTCTTTTTGGAAAGCAGCAGGTTGGGAGGGAGATCGAGCAGTTGGTCGAGCGATTCCACGCCATCGAGTTTGCCTTCGGAGACCAGGCCGTCGTTGCCGCGCTTCAGAAGATCTTCGGTGAAACTCGAAAGCTCCCCATCATCCACCTGCACCGCGCCCGGATCCACGGTGATCTGGCCTATAGCCGCTGGCTCAAGTTGTTCCTCCATCCTCCCGAGCTCCGACAGGCCCTCATCTATATCGAAACCCGTCGAGATCATTTCTTCCTCTGCATCTAGCGAACCTTCGGCCAGAGGATTGGTCATCGTCAGCGCGTATTCCGGATCGAGGATGCTCGGGGCCATGTCGATCTCCACATCCTCCGGAAGCATGTCGAGCAAATCCACCTCCTCCAGGAGCGCGGCGGAATCATCCGGCGGGGTGATCATTTTTTCCTCAGGTGCTTCCTGCTGGCGATCGAAAGATTTCACCTCCACCTGACGGATATTCACCGGCTGGGTGGAGTAATCCGCCGGCTGCTGGATGCCTAATGCGATCTTCACATGATCCAGTGCAAAGAACACCACCACATGCAGCAATATGGATACGAGCATCGCAGCCGCAGCCCAGCGCCCGAGATGCTCCTGCCCCGGCAAGCGGTAGGTATCTGCATCTCGGCTATCGCTCCAGCGAAACTCCTGCTCCATGTCTGGAAGGATAAACCAAGGAATCGTGCTGGCAATGCCGGAAAAACATGTCTATGGCGAGCCCGGCACTCTTTGTGCTATATCCCCACAGACACCAATCATCATGCCTGCTAAGAAAACAATTAATAAGGTCGCCGCCAAAAAAGTTGCTGCGAAAAAAGCTGCCGTTAAAAAGGCACCGATCAAGAAAGCTGCTCCAGCACCTAAGAAAGAGGCGAAGAAAGCCGCTCCCAAGGAAGCTGCCAAACCGGTCAAAAAGGTCGCAACCAAGAAGACTGCTGCGAAGAAAGCCGCCGTCAAAAAGCCCGCGCCTTCTCTCGAAGCCATCGCCAAGGCCGCTTACCTGAACTACCGCCGCCGTATGGAGCAGGGCTTGCCCGGTGACAACGATAGCGACTGGCTCGAAGCCGAACGCTCCGTCAACGAAGGCTGAACCCAACACCCCTCGCAAAATTGCAACCCTCACGACGCCCGCTTCCATAAAAAGCGGGCGTCTTTCATTTAACGGTTGTGTTTCCGAAATAAAAATAGATAGTTCATATACCTTGATTAAAAGCGTTGTCATTTGGCCGCCTTTTGATGGCCCGACGCGGATCCATTGCGATCCCACCCGCCGCCCCCACGGCGCTGCTACCTTCGCGGCCCTTTTTCCCGCCAATTTTCCTGCCCCATCCGTCAGCGTAACCCGAACCCATGAACCCAAACACCCCGTCCATGCAACCCGCACTATTTGAAGAGTCACCCGTCGCCGCAGCTCCAAGAAAAAGCCGCCGATCTGCCACCTCCAAAGCCATCGAAGAATTCGGGCTCAAGGCCCCATCGATGCTAGGGAAAAACTATGTGCTAGATACCAATGTCCTGCTCCATGATCCCGCCTGCCTCGAGCGGTTCAAGGAAAACCACATCTGCATTCTCGTCGATGTCCTCGCCGAGCTCGACAAATTCAAGAGCGAGCAATCCGAGCGCGGTGCCAACGCACGCCGCGTCCACCGCCGCCTGACCGAAATCTTCGCCTCCGAAGGGGTTCCTACCAGCGGCGTCTCCACTGAAGGCGGCGGCACCATACGGCTGGTCATCTACGATCCATCCGCCTGCCCGGATAACTCCGACCGGCTCAAGCAATTCTACCGGATTTTCCCCGACCGCGAGCGTGTCGATCACCGCATCCTCGCTGCCTGCTTCCTGCTCCAGCAATACAACACGGACGGCCAGGTTGCCCTCGTGACAAAGGACATCAACCTCCAGCTCAAGGCGCGCGCCGTCAGCATCGAGTGCCAGGACTACCTCAACGACAAGGTCGATGCCCGCGAGGTCTCGAACTACGATGTCCGCCGTATCGAGGTGGATCCCACGGAACTCCACGGCTTCGCCAGCAGGGGGGAGATCGGCCTCGAGCCGGATCGCCGCGCAGGCCTTTCGGTCAACGAATACGTGTTACTCTCCTGCGGAGAAAAACAGACGATCCCGGCCCGCCTTCAGGCAAACGGCATGTTCGTGCGCCTCAATATCCCCGAGGTGCTGAAAATCCCGGACGGCCAAACGCTCAAGCCGCTCAACCTCGGCCAGCGCTGTCTGATCGACGCTCTGCTCAATCCGGATATTTCCCTAGTCACCTGCTACGGCCACGCCGGCACCGGCAAGACCTTGGTCGCCGTTGCCGCCGGCCTGCACGAAATGTTCAACCGCAAATACAACGGCATCACGGTCAGCCGCCCGGTCGTTTCCATGGGCGATCAGCTCGGCTTCCTGCCCGGATCGCTCGATGAAAAGATGCGCCCATGGCTGCAGCCCATCCACGATGCGCTCGATCTGCTCATGCGCCCCAGCCTTCCGCTCGGTCCCAAGCGCAAGCAGCCGAAACCCGGAGCCGCACTGAACGCCAAGAAACCTTACGAAGCGCTGATGGAGCAGGGCATCTTGGAAATCGAAGCACTCTGCTACATCCGCGGCCGCTCGATCCCTAACCGTTTCTTCATCCTCGACGAAGCCCAGCAGCTCACCCCGCAGGAGGCGAAAACCATCGTCACCCGGATGTCGCGCGATTCGAAGCTCGTCCTCGTCGGAGACCCGGCACAGATCGACAACCCCTACGTGGACAGCCGCAGCAACGGCCTAGTTTACACACGCAACCGCCTCAAGGATCAGCCATTCAGCGCCCACGTCGCCCTCAACCGCGGCGAGCGCTCGGAACTGGCCGAAGCAGGTGCACAGCTGATGTAAGGAAGCCGCACTTGCGATGCCGGTTCAGCCCCGGCACTCCATCCCAAACTCACCAACAAAAACGGCCGTAATCCCATGGGACTACGGCCGTTTTTTAATTTCTGAATCTAACGCAACTCAGGAACTCTCCTTGTCCGCTCAGAAACGGTAAGAGACGTTTACGGAAGCAAACATGTCAGTTTCGGAATCCGCTCCGTTGTCGACCTTCAAGACTCCGACGCTGGGTGTGACGGTGATTTGTGGGGTGAATTTATAGTCGTAGTGGACCTGAAATGACGTGCGCTCCCATTCCGGGCCGCTCCGTCCCCGGGTGTTCTCGCCATCAAGGAAGGTCTGTTGGAGAGTCGCTCCGACCCCGTTGCTCGAATCGATTTTGTAGAATGAGCGGGCGAACAAGGTGGTGCCGACGGGATTGACCATCCACATGCCTCCGAAGTTGGGGAACACCTCATGAATGCCATGTTCCGCTCCGACGAAAATCGAGAGATTTTCGATGGGAGAGCCGAATAGGGTAGCTTGGAAACTCGGTTCGGTGGCATCTCTTAGAAAACGATCTTCGTAGCGAATTTTCTGAATGCCTCCAGAGATGTCGTATCCGACGCCGCAGCCGAGGTCGCCGCGTAGCCCGCCCCTCAGGGTGAGCAATTCAGAATCGAGATTCGTAAACGGATTGCGGTAGTCGCTGCAGCCGTAACTTCCGAAAACATACGGATGAGCCAGAGGATTTCCAGAGTTGAATGAGAAC
The DNA here is from genome assembly GCA_039978775.1 of Luteolibacter sp. Lineage (GTDB taxonomy): Bacteria > Verrucomicrobiota > Verrucomicrobiia > Verrucomicrobiales > Akkermansiaceae > Luteolibacter. The sequence goes on from JBDWAR010000018.1 coordinate 192,949, forward strand.
TCCTGGGCGAGGGTGATACTGGACGAATCATAATCCCGGTTGCCGCTTTCATTGAAGTAGGAGGTCAGGATACCGGTTCTCGCTTTGACATCATCGGTGAGGGAATAGTTGAGATAGTTCTCCGTGCGAATGTCGGTGAGATAGTCGTTAAGGACACCCTGGCGCAGTGTGCCCCTGCCAAAGCTGCCGATGCCTCCGTAGTTGAGGTAGGCTTTGGTGGACAAGCTGAGATCGGGCGTGAAGTAGTATCTGCCACGATAGTTCAGACCGAAGTTCAGGATATTCTTATCGTCGTCCTGTTGAGTGGAGATCTTGTCGTCGAAGAAAAGCCCGGTTACCGACGCACCCACAGAGCCGTAGCCTTTGTCTCCGATACCAAAGGTATAGTTGCCGCCGACACCTAGGGAACCGTAAGTGGATTCTTCTTTTGATCGGCCAACCTCTTCATTGACGTTGCCACTGACTCCGAAACCGGCTTCTCCGCCCATGGTAATGGTCCCAAAATCCCCCGAGAGGAATATTTCAGAAGCGATATCGTCGAGCTCGGACGGCTTGTCGAAGAGACCCCTAGGTTCCTCATCGATGGGTTCACTAAATCTGATTCTACCCTCAAATTCTAGCCCATTATCGGCTAGATGCTCAGAATCGAATGCCAATTTAAATTCGGATATAAAGTTAGCTTCGTTTCCAAACTGATTTACATCAACATCCCGGGCGATCGGATTGGAGCGGAACTCGTTAACCAATCTGTTAGATCGGTCGATTTCCTCTTGGCTCAAAATGCTGCCACCACTGGGAGGGGCGGCATGAAGCAGGTGAGGAGCCAGCAGGAGAGCACAAATGGGTGTCGTCGGATTTAATTTCATGGTTTTTGGGATATTCACGTCTTCTAATTAAAATAGTTAGATCGTGTCAATGTTAAAACACCTGATCCGCTCTAACTGATATCGCAACCGTGAGGGTGGAATAGGGCCGAGAGCGACTCCTCTCACCCGCCCACCTTTTCGCGCATAAGAAAGATTGTGAAAATCCCGGCCGACCCATAAAACCCATGAGCAGATGAAGTATCCCACCCGGTTCCAGCAGAAAACCCTATGGAGCGCCGTCACCGGCCTCGCCATGCTGACCTTGGGCGCCTTGCTCGTCGGACTCGTCTACTTGATCGGCAAACTCTTCGGCTTTCTCCAACCGGTGCTGGTGCCGCTCATCGTCGCGGGCATCATCGCCTACCTGCTCGATCCTGTCGTGCGTATCCTTGAAAAACGCGGGCTGAGCCGGCTCTGGTCGGTGATCTCGGTTTTCCTCGCCACACTCGTCGCCATTACCCTACTTGTCGCCGCTGTGATCCCGGCCATCCAAGGCGGCCGCTCGTTTTTCCGAGAAATTTTCTCAGCCCCCGTAGCAACGTCACAATCTGAGCCCGGCGAAGTTGCCGAACCTGCAGAGCCCGACGGTGAGACTGCGACGGATGAGTCGGCGGAAAACGAAATTGCTGTGGAAAAGACCCTGCTTACTCCGGAAGACGCGCCGGATCTCGCTCCTGCGCTCGCCCGCTCACTTCACAACCTCCGGCAGAAATACAAGGACGGCCCGATCGGCTGGATCCTGACGGAAACCACCGACGGCGGCGAGCCGATCCGCTATGCCAACGGCTCGCGCACCCCGGATTCGTTGGATTTCCTCTGGCGCACCCGTGGCTGGAGGATGCTCCTGGAGAATCAGGATCAGATCGTCGGGGCTGGGAAAAAATGGCTTTCCATCGGCTCCTCGAAGCTCTTGGGCTTTCTCGGTCTCGTGCTCGGCATGATCATGGTGCCGGTCTACCTGTTCTTTTTCCTCAAGGACTCCGTCTCGATACGCAATCACTGGCACGAATACGTCCCTCTCCGCGCTTCGCGCTTCAAGACGGAACTCGTCGGGACCCTCCAGGAAATCAATGGCTACCTCATCTCCTTCTTCCGCGGACAGGTCTTGGTCGGCATCATTGATGGCATTCTCGTCGGCATCGCCCTGTTCTTCTTCGATCTGCCATACGCCATCCTGATCGGTGTCTTCATGGCCATCCTTGGCGTCATCCCCTATATCGGCAATATTCTCTGCCTCATCCCCGCCTGCATCATCGCCTATCTCCATGCTGAAACGGTGCGCGCGCCCTTCGATCTGGAGCCATGGCCGTATGTCGGCTTCGTGGTGCTCATCTTCGCCGGCGTTCAACAAATCAACTCCCTGTTCACTGCGCCGAAGATCGTGGGCGACTCCGTAGGACTCCATCCGTTGACCGTGATTTTCTCGATGCTCTTCTGGTCGCTCGTCCTCGGCGGATTTGTCGGAGCCCTGCTCGCCGTGCCGCTCACCGCCGCCGTGAAAGTTATCTTCCGGCGCTATTTCTGGGAAAAAACCATGCGCGAAACGGCTGGCCCTAGCTATCGCAACCGCGAACCGGGCAGCCTGTAATTTCCGGATTTTACTTTTCCGCGTTCCAGTTGCCCCAAAGCAGTGCTAGATAAGCTCTGATGTCCGACGAAAAAGAGGAAAAACCCGATAAAGAGGACGCCGTGCTCACCAAGGCTTACGCAGCGACGCGTAAAAGCCTGATCGCCCGTCTCGACAACTGGGAAGATCAGAAGACTTGGGATGAATTCTACCAGACCTACTGGCGGCTGATCTACGCCGTGGCCATCAAGGCCGGGCTGCGCTCCGAGGAGGCTTTCGATTGCGTGCAGGAAACGATCCTTTCCATCGCCAAGCAGAGCAAAAAGAAGCTCTACGATCCTGAGCAAGGATCCTTCAAGACCTGGCTGATGAACATGACGCGCTGGCGCATCAACGATCAGTTCCGCAAACGTAAAAAGGACACCGCCATGGTGGGCGGGGAATGGGACGATGACCGCAAGACCGCCGTCATCGACCGCATCGAGGATCCCAACGGCGACGTCCTCTCGCGCATCTGGGACACCGAATGGAAAAAGGGCATCGCCGATGCCGCGCTGGCCCGCGTGAAGGCCCAGGTCGCGCCGAAGCAATACCAGATTTTCGACTACTACGTTGTCCGCCAGATGGATGCCGGGGAGGTCCAGAAGAAGCTGGGCGTGAGCATGGCTCAGGTTTATCTGGCAAAACACCGGGTCGGTGCCGTCCTGAAAAAGGAACTCGCCAAGCTCGAAGAAGAGACCGACTGAAACTCTAAACTTTAAACATCAAAAATTCGGTTTCCTGATCCTCACGGGTGTTTGCTCGCCCCTCTTCTCTTCCTTGAGGTTTAAAGTTTAGAATTTAGAGTCTCCCAAAATGCCCACCCCCAAGCGCAACCACCCGACCATCCCGGACCACGACGTCCTCCGGAAAATCGGCGGCGGCGCCTACGGCGAAGTCTGGATGGCACGTGCCGTTACCGGGGCGATGCGTGCGGTCAAGGTGGTGTTCCGTGAGGATTTCAGCGATGAGAGAACGTTCGAACGCGAGTTCGAGGGCATCCTCAAGTTCGAGCCGATTTCTCGCGATCATCCGGGGCTGGTGAACATTCTCCACGTCGGTCGCAGCCCGGATGGCACTTCATTTTACTACTACGTCATGGAGTTGGGGGACGATGTCCACACCGGCCAAGAGATCAATCCGGTGGAGTATGAAGCGCGCACCCTGCGCGCGGATGGCACCGTCGGCGTGAGGCTGGATACCGATCTATGCATCGAGGTCGGCCTTTCGCTCTCGGAGGCGCTCGCCCACCTCCACGGCTGCGGCCTCGCCCACCGCGATGTAAAACCCTCCAATGTCATTTTCGTCAACGGCAAGGCCAAGCTCGCCGACATCGGACTGGTCGCCGCACGTGGCCAGCGCACCTTCGTCGGCACCGAGGGCTTCGTCCCCCCTGAGGGCCCCGGATCGGCGCAGGCGGATGTCTATTCGCTCGGGAAAGTGCTTTATGAAATCGCCACCGGAAAAGACCGGCTCGATTTCCCGGAACTCCCCGATGAGCTGCCCGGCGGCCTGGAGCGGAAACGCTGGCTCGAACTGAACCGCATCATCTGCGAGATCTGCGAGCCGCGCATCAGCAAGCGCACGATCGACACCGCCGACAAACTCGCCGACGCCCTGCGCTGCCTGCGCCGCGGCAAGCGTCGCCCACGCCGTGGATATTCGATTCTAACCACCACGCTAATCCTGCTCGGATTTGCAGGATGGGCATCTTGGGAAGGGCTCAAGGACAGCAAATTGCTCCCATGGAACAAACCTGTGCCGCCCAAAAACGTCATCACGGAGGGACAATACCGCATCGGCACCTCTCCGGAGGGAGCGGAAGTCTTCGATGAAGACGGCGAGCTGGTCGGCACCACCACCACCCGCATTTTCACCGCACCGGTCGGCACCGAGCTGAACTACCTCGTAAGGAAAAGCGGCTACCGGCAGGTTCGCATCGAAGCCACCGTCACCGAAGAGGCCGTCACCGAACCCATGCTCATCTTCCGGGAGCTGCAGAATTTCACCCCGCCAGTCGTCGGAGAAAAATGGGAGGATCACCTCGGCACCACCTACCTGCCCCTCAATGAGGAACACATCAGCTCGGGCTACGTCAACAAACGCATCTGGCGTGATTTCCTCAGATCCTCCAAACGCAACCCCAAGGCTTCGGAGAGCATCACCATTTCCGAGAAAGGCAAACCCGCCGAAATCATCCTCGCCTCACGGCCGGACATCATCGCCTTCACGGATTGGTTACGGGTCGGCGGGATACGTGGCGGATTTTTGATTCAGGACAACGAGATCGTCGCCCAGATCGACGAATCCTTCGACCACTCCAAGATGTCGGATAAGGCGCGCCGCGAAAAACTCAGGCCATTCCGCGTCATCGTCCGCGAGTATGCCTATGGCGCGATCCAACTCACCAGCGAGCCCCCGGGTGCCGAGGTCTATGTGAACGGCCAAGCGGTCGGCTCCACCGCTTCCCCTCCGTTGTTGATCCCCAAGGTCAAGCCCGGGCACATCGAACTCCTGCTCATCCTGGAGGGGTATAAACCTTACACTCTCAAGGCTCAGGTCGACTCCGGCCAGAACCTCCCCCTGACCGTTGTGCTTCAGGAAAACCAAGGCGTAGTCTTCGGAAAATCTTGGCAAAACGGCATCGGCATGAAATTTGAGCCCATCGGCACAGACCTTATGGCCTCTGCCTGGGAAACCCGCGTCAAGGACTACGAACTCTACGTCCAAGAAACCAAAGGCAAGCACCCGCGCCGTCCGGATTTCACCCAAGGACCGAACCATCCGGTCATCTACGTCTCACGCGATGAGGCCGCCGCTTTCTGCAAATGGCTGACCCAGCGCGAGCGCGAAGCCGAGCGCATCTCGCTCTCCCACACCTACCGACTGCCGACCGACGTGGAGTGGAGCCGCATGGCCGGTCTGGATTTCGAAATCGGTGATGGCCCCGGCCAGCGCGATGCTAACAAGCCTTCATTGTATCCGTGGGGCACCGGCTGGCCGCCTCCAGAAGGCTTCGCCAACTACGCGGACGCCTCCGCGGCAAGCCTCGCCGGCACCGAAGCAGAACGTGTCATCCTAGGATACGAAGACGGCTTCCCTCGCACCGCTCCGGTCGGCTCCTTCGAGCCAAACAAATACGGCCTGTTCGACATCAGCGGCAACGTCCAAGAATGGGTCGCCGAGGACATTTCATCTTCAACCGACAGCCCGCTGGGCGTGGTTCGCGGGGGCGGCTGGAATTCCTACCTTGAGGAAAACCTGCTCATCGGATGGCGCAACCCGGTTCCGAGCACCTTTCACGGTTCCTACTATGGATTCCGTATCGTGCTCTCGCGGGAAGACCCCAACGGCGACACGGAATAAACCGGCACCCGGAAAAAAACCTCCGGAAGCCGGCGTTGGATGAGCGCCTCCTAGAAAGTGGCGCCGAACTGGCAGCCGAGGACCAACGCGTTGTCGATGTCACCCGTGCCTCCCGGATGCACGATGTATTGGATGTCCGGCTGGATGTAGGCGGATGGGGTCAGTTGAAAGCGATGGCCGAGTTCGAGCACCATTTCATAATCCGGCCTCGCACGATTCGCTGCGATCTCTTCGTCTCCGAAGTCGCCGCTGAACGCGCCGTAGGTGGCGAAGAACACGGTCTTGTCCTTGTCACGGCAGGGGAACAGCCCGGTGTAGTGCGCACCGAAGGTGGTCTGGAACGGCAGGATCGCAGCATCCTCGAAAGGCGTGTAGGCTAGGGTTCCGAAAAGCACCAAGCCCTCTTCGGTGCCGGGTGATTCAGCGAATACTTGGTAGTCGCCATGGCCATACAACCTAACGAAGTTTTCCCTCGTGCCGTTGCTGTTGAACTCGAGCATGTCGAAAAACACCGTATTCGCACCGACGAAGAAATGTGCAGGCCGCTCATCGAGCTCCGGATTCCAGCCCATCTGCGTGAAAATGGAGATGCCGTCGTTGTCGTCGATTTTCAGGTCAACCCCTTGGGCATCCCGATCGAACATGTCTGCCGAGACCTGGAAGGCTCCGGCCATCAGGTAGAAGTCCTCGCTAGGCTGGTATTTCACCCGGCCTCCCCACACCGCGAAGGGATAGGTGGTCATCACCCCATCGAATAGCGCCGCGCGGATCTGGCCGTTGACCGCGTTGTTCACCGAGTAGCTGTAGTAGGGCGAGCCGACGAAGTCGTCGGTGGCGGTCATGCGCCCGAGTTTCACCGACAAGGTGTCGTCGAGAAACGTCTTCTCCAGCGTGACGTTGTAGAGAAATGCATTCTGGCCGCCGACGTTCTGCATCACGCTGTATTGCCCGCCGACCGCGCCGTCGATGCTTTCTCCGTGGCGGTTGATTCCTGATACTACGAACGTCGTATTATCCCAACCGGCGATCTTTTCCAGATCGAACTCCATGCCGATGAAGAGGTCGCCCGAATAGGAGGAGTCCGAGCTGTTGCCGCCGTGGACATTGGAGGCGTAGATGCCGCTGTAGTAGGCGAAGGTCTTGTAACCGGCGTCCTCCTGGGCGGTGCGAGCACCTTGCCAGTCGCCGGTGAGGCGATCGCCGTCGAGCCAAGAGCCGGCATGTGCTTGGAAGGGAATTGCCGCGAACAGCGCGGGATACAATATGGATTTCATGGGTTTGTTTTTTTTGGTTTTGGCTAGGAAACGGCGGTTTGCGCCAAAGGTTTCTTGAGGAGGAAAAGCATGGCGGTCGTGACCAAAGTCCCGGCAATGATGGCAATGAGATAGGCGAGCGCGTGGTTGATCGCGTTCGGGATGGCGAGCACGAAGATCCCGCCGTGTGGCACCAGCAGCTTGCAGCCGAACACCATCGAGATCGCACCGGCGACGGCGGCACCCGCCATGGTGGAAGGGATTACGCGGAACGGATCGGCCGCCGCGTAGGGGATCGCTCCCTCGGTGATGAAGGAAATGCCCAGTACTGCAGTCGCCTTGGTGGCTTCTTGCTCGTCCTTGCTGAAGCGGTTTTTGAACAGCGTTGCGGCTAGGGCGACTCCCAGAGGAGGCACCATCCCGGCAGCCATCACTGCGGCCATCGGACCGTAAATTTGCGTTGCCACGAGGCCGACCCCGAAGGTGTAGGCCGCCTTGTTGATCGGGCCGCCCATGTCGAAGGCCATCATGCCGCCGAGCAGAAGGCCGAGGATAAGCGCGCTGCTTCCCTGCATGCCGTTGAGCCATGCCGAAACGCTGTCCATGATGATTTTCACCGGGGGGCCGACGATGTAGATCATGGTGAGACCGATCACCAAGGATGAGATGAGCGGCAGCAGCAGCACGGGTTTCAAACCGGCCAGGCTGTCGGGCAGCTTGAGGACTCCATTGAGCCAGCGTGTGAAATACCCGGCAAGGAAGCCCGCCGCGATCCCACCGAGGAATCCCGCGCCGAGACTCGAGGCAAGCATCCCGCCAATCAGCCCCGGAGTGAGTCCCGGACGGTCGGCGATGGAGAATGCGATGAACCCGGCAAAGATCGGGATGAACAATGCGAAGGCGGAAGCGCCACCGATCTGCATCAGCGCCCATCCCAGCGTGCCCTTGGCATCGCCTGCGTAAATGCCGCCCACGGCGAAGGCGAGTGCGATCATCAGACCACCCGCCACCACCAGCGGAAGCATGTGGGAGACACCTGTCATGAGGTGTTTGTAGGGGCCCTTTGGCTCGCCCTTTTCGACTTTTTTCACCTGCCCCGCTTCAGACGGGGCTTTTGTTAGAGCATCTCGGATCAGTCCTTGGGCGTCGTTGATCGCGGCCTTGGTGCCGGTTTCCAAAAGCCGTTTTCCGGCAAATCTAGCCGTTTCGACATTCGCATCGGCAGCAACAAGCACCGCATCCGCGCGCTCGATGTCCTCGGCTGTGAGTTCGTTTTTCGCGCCGACCGAGCCACGGGTTTCGACTTTCATCGTGTAACCCATCGCCGCCGCGCCTTTGAGCAGAGCCTCTGCGGCCATGAACGTGTGGGCGATCCCGGTCGGGCAGGAAGTCACACCGATGAGAAACTTGCTCGCCGCCGGAGCCACTTCCTTCACGGCGGGGACGGCGGAAGGTGTCGCACGGAGGCGTGAAGCGATAGGTTCGAGAAGTTTCCCGGTTTCGCGAATCAGATGCGGAAGATCGGTATCGATGATCGTTTCACCGGATGTCATGCGCGCCATGCCATCGGCTACGGAGTCGTCCTTCGAAAGGATGAGTTCGATTCCACGGAGTTTGGACTCGGCTTCGAGGGCAGAAGCGGCAAGCCGTGTGAGCGGTTCTTCCGTGGCGGAAGAGAAAGTTGCGTTCAGGGTTTTCATGGGTTTTAGGAATTCATTTTGGAAAGCGGCTGCACCTTGATCTTGTCGAGGCGCTTGAAAATTTCATCGGAGGAAGGCAGTTCTCGGCGCACGTCTTCCAGCGCGCACCACGCAAATACGGTGGCGAGCTTGGCGCGATCCGTCGGGCTCTTGCTAAGGGTCAGGGCACCGAGGTAACCCGCGAGAAGCGAGTCCCCCGCACCGACGGTGCTAACGACTTTCACAGGTGGCGCGGAGGCCATCAACGATTTTTCCGGAGTCACGAACAATGCCCCTTCGCTGCCGAGGGAGAGGATCACGTGCGGGACTTTTTCGCGCTGAAGCTGCACGGCGGCCTCCGCCCTCGAGGCGAAATCAGGAAGCTCATGGCCGAGATATTCGGCAAGCTCGTGCTCGTTCGGTTTCACCAGATCGACACCGCTGTGAATCGCCACGTTCAAGGCTTCGCCGCTGGTATCACACGCGATTTTCGCCCCGCCTTTTTTGAGAAGGGCGAGGATTTCCTCGAAGTAATCCGGCGTGATCCCGGCTGGCAGGCTGCCTGCGATCACAAACCAGCGGTCTTTCTGTACAAGATTTTGCAACCGCTTTTCGAAGCGTTGGAGATCGTTTAGGGAAGGTTCAAGGCCGGGAAAGTTGATATCGGTGGTCTCGTGGGAAGCGGCGTCGACAATCTTGATTCCGGTGCGGGTTTCCCCATCGATCCAGACGAACTCATCATAGATCATCTTGCTTTTGAAGAGGTCGGTGAAGAGTCGTGGGTTCTCTTTTCCGAGAAATCCGGTGGCTGTCGTGGGAATGCCATAGCTTCCCAGCATCGAGGATACGTTGATGCCTTTTCCGCCGGTCTGGCGGTGGAAGTGATCGACGCGGTTCACGCTTCCGACGGTTAGACGATCCAAGAAAACCGTTTGGTCGATCGCAGGATTCAGGGTGACGGTGACGATGTCAGTATGAGTATTCATTGACGTAAAATTTGAAATTCAGTGAGTGGGGCGGAGGGCGCGGACGGCACGGGCATCGCGCTGTCCGAGCGCCTTGGTGGCGAGTTCGCCGAGTTGGCTGATTTCTTCGCGGCGAAGTAATGCTTTGATCTGAGGAACCAGGGCGGGCGGCATGCTGAGCTCGTCAACACCGAGGCCGGTGAGGATGAGTGCACCGAGCGGATCGGCGGCGAGACCTCCGCAAACACCGACCCATTTGCCTTTTTCATGGGCGGCTCTAACGGTTTCCCGGATCATGCGCAGAACCACCGGATGCAGGCTGTCCGCACGGCGTGCGAGAAGCGGATGGGTGCGATCCACCGCGAGGGCGTATTGCGTGAGGTCGTTGGTTCCGATCGAGAAAAAGTCGGCAAGTTCCGCAAGCTCGGATGCCATGGTGACGGCGGACGGCACCTCAATCATCACGCCGAGCTCGACCTTTTTCCCGCCGACTTCGCGACGGACTTTCTCGGTCATTTCCCGTGCCCTGAGGAAATCGTTGGGCGTGGCGATCATCGGGAACATCAGGCGAATCGGGCCGTGCTCGGCAGCGCGGAAGATCGCACGCAACTGGGTCATCGCGAGATCGGGACGAGCCATGCTCAGGCGGAAGCCACGCAGCCCGAGGAAGGAAAGATCCTGCTCGCTGAGGCCGAGGTAGGAGACCGGCTTGTCACCACCGATGTCGAGCGTGCGCACGATCATCGGCAGGCCTTTGAGGGCGAGGATCATTTCTTTCAGCGCCTGGTATTGCTCCTCTTCGTCCGGGGCGTGTTCACGATCGAGGAACAGGAATTCCGTGCGCAACAGGCCGACGCCCTCCGCACCAGATTCGATCACGGCATGCGATTCGGAGGTCTGGCCGATGTTCGCGACGACTTCCACGCGGTGGCCGTCCTTGAGGATGGCCGGTTCGAAACGTTGCTCCCAATCCTGGTCGCGCAGGGCGCTGACTTCCTCGATCGCGGCGGCGGCCGATTCCAGATCCGCCTCGCTGGGATGCAGGATCAACTGTCCGCCGGAAGCATCGAGGATCACGGTTTCACCCATCTTGAGCGAATCGATTTTCGATCCCACGGCGACGATCATCGGGATGCCGAGGGAGCGGGAAACGATGGCTGCATGGGCGTTGGGACTGCCCTTTTTCAGACAGATGCCTTTGATTTTTTCGACCTTGAGCTGGGCGGCTTCGGAAGGCTCTAGATCGTCGGCGATGAGAATGACCGGCTCGGAAACCGAAGCCATCGGATCGAGTTCGACACCTAACAGGATTTTCTGAACCCGCAGCCCGACATCGCGGATATCAGCAGCACGTTGGGCGAGATTTTGGTCGTCGAGTTGTTCGATTTTTGCAGCGCGCGAATCGATGATGGCGTTCCAAGCGGTCAGCGCGTCATCACCGGCATGGATGAGTGCCTCCGCCTCACCGTGGATTTCGTCATCTTCGACGAGTGATGCGTGGGCTTCGAAAAGCCCGCGCTGCACCGGATTGATGTCGCCTTCGGTGAGAGCCATCAGCTGCTTGCGGGCGGTGGTGATGGAGCGGCGCAACGAGGCGATTTCCGAATCGGTGTCGCCAATGTTGCGCTTGCGGGTGCTGAGATCGGTCGGCTCCCATTTCCATGTCGGCGCGAGCGCGAGCCCCGGGGCGGCCATGATTCCTTTGAGCGTGGACGTGGAATCCTCCTCCGGATTCCACGCGGTGGTCGTGGCTGCTGCGTCCGTCTCCTCTTCGAGCGGCTCGTTGTTGATCTCTTCTAGGAGGGCGGAGAGCGAGGAAAGGGTGTCGGTTTCCTCATCACCGCTGACACGCACACGGATCGTATCACCGGCGGCAATACCTAAGGCCAGAATACGCGACGGACTGTCCGCTTCGACTTCGCGGCGCTTCACGACCAAGGTGACTTTTCCGGAATAGGCTTTCACCGCACGGGCGAATTTTCCTGCCGGGCGGAGGTGAAAACCGCGTGGGTTGGTGAAAACGATCTCGCGCTCGCTGCCGGCGAAGTCCGCGTCCACATCGGCCGCTTCTTCGGTTTGCCCCTGGGATACCGCATCGATGATATCCTGTGGATCGGTGGTGTTCGCCAAACGAGCGGCAAGCTCCGCGTCACCCACGATGCCGGTCAGCTGCCTGAGCAGGCCGATGTGCTCATCGCTCTTCGCGGCGATCCCGAAAACCAGATGGGCGGTCTTGCCGTCTTTCCATGAAACCCCTCCCGGGATTTGCAGAACCGCCACCCGCGTATCCTTGATGCGTCCCGAGTCCTGCGGGCGACCGTGCGGGATCGCCAGGCCGTTGCCGAGAAAGGTCGTCGCCGCTTTCTCCCGGGCGAGCATGCTCTCGATGTATTCCGGCTCGATCGAACCGCTTTTGACAAGCAGCTTGCCGACGGCACGGATGGCTTCTTCCTTGGTGGAAATGGTCGCGCCAAGGCGGACATCTGATGCGTTCATCGCTAACATGAATTTTTGTGGGTTTGCGGTTTGGGTTATCGTGGACGTGCGCCTCACTGTGATAATGTGTAAACGTTTACATATCGGAGCGTCAATCGCATTTTCCGAAGTTTTTCAAAAATGGTGAGGTATCATCCAATTTTCATTGAAGATTCACGCACTTCGGGTCGCTGCAAAATCTCCGCCGAAACCCACTTTTCAGGTTGGAAATCGGTTTTTTTCTGTAAACGATACCATCCATGGCAGCTTCCATCAAAGACGTCGCACAAAAAGCCGGTTGCTCGATCGCCACCGTGTCGCGGGTATTGGCGGGCAAGGGTTACATCAGCGACAAGGCACGCCAGGAAGTCGAAGCGGCGGTCAAAGAGTTGGGCTACCGGCCCAACCGGGTTGCGCAGAATCTCAGGGCACAGAAATCCCGCGTGATCGGCTTGGTGCTCTCGGACATCTGCAACCCGTTTTTCAGTGAAATCTCACGGGCGGTGGAGCGCATCGTTTCCAAACAAGGTTACAATGTCCTGATCTGCAACACTGACGAAGACCCGCAGAAGGAAGCCCATTATTTAAAGCTGTTAGGTGAGGAGCAGGTCGCGGGGATCCTGCTTTCACCAACCCGCGCGAGCGCGAAATCCTTCGATGGCAGCACCCTGCCACCGGTGGTGTTGTTTGACCGGAAATTTCCGAAAGCACTGCTGGATTCGGTCGTCATCGACAACGCGGATGCCTCGCTGCGCCTCACCACCACCCTGCTGGAAGGCGGCTGCAAAAAGATCGCAGGAATCTTCGGAGCGAAAAGCTACACGGCGGCGGAACGCATCGACGGATTCAAGGCAGCCTTTGCAGGTCAGGAAAACAGGATGGCGGGCATCCACCAATCGCCCGCTTTCGAGGAAGAGGGAAACCGCCTAATGAAACAACTCCTCGCCGACGATCCGGACATCGACGGCGTCGTCTGCAGCAGCGGACTGCTCGCCACCGGCGCGTATAAAGCGATTCGCGAGTGCGGCCTGAAAATCCCCTCTGACATCGGCTTTGTCTGTTTCGACGATCCTGTATGGGCCGGCTTTGTGGAGCCGGGCATCACCGTCATCCGCCAGCCGGCAGAAGCCATCGGAGAAGCCGCCGCCGAACTACTGATGAAGCGAATTGAAAATTCCGAGCGCCCCGTCAGCGAGATCTGCCTCCAAGGCGACCTTGTCAGGCGCACTTCCACCCAGTTGATGGAAAAGGATCGATGCGACGATGGGTTTGCCCATTGAACATCCTGAAAAATCATGAAGCATGGGCAGAACTCCCCACACCATGGTCCGAATCAACCTCAACTATCAGGGTGGCCTGCGCTGCACCGCCACCCACGCCCCTTCCGGCAACGTCATCACCACCGACGCTCCGGTCGATAACAACGGCAAGGGCGAGGCCTTTTCACCCACCGATCTCGTGGCCACCGCCCTTGGCGCCTGCATGGCCACCGTCATGGGCATCCTTGCCGAGCGGAAGGAAATCCCCCTCGAAGGCATGGCCATCGAGGTGCGCAAGCACATGTCCGAAGACTCGCCGCGCCGCATTTCCAAGCTCGAGGTCGATATCAAGATGCCCGTTCCCGCGAGCCACCCAGAGCGCAAGCTGCTCGAAAGCGCCGCGCGCGGCTGCCCCGTCCATCACTCGCTTCATCCGGACATCGTTACCGTTTTCAACTGGACATGGGCATAGCCCCGGGTCTCCGTTCCCTGCAGCAACCCCACTTTCCATATCATGAACAAAGTCCTCATCATCGGAGCCGGCGGAGTCGGCAGCGTCGTCGCCCACAAATGCGCCATGCTCCCCGAAACCTTCGGAGAAATCACCCTCGCCTCCCGCACCCTTTCAAAATGCGATGACATCGCCGCCTCGGTGAAAAGCCGCACCGGCGTCACGATCGCCACCGCCAAGGTCGATGCCGACAATGCGGAAGAAACCGCCGCCCTGATCAAAAAGACCGGCGCGACCCTGCTCATCAACGTCGCCCTCCCTTACCAAGATCTCAACCTGATGGACGCCTGCCTGCTCGCCGGCATCCACTACATGGATACCGCCAACTACGAGCCCCTCGATGTCGCGAAGTTCGAATACTCCTGGCAGTGGGCGTATCAGGAAAAATTCGAAAAGGCCGGCCTCTCCGCCCTGCTCGGCTCCGGCTTCGACCCCGGTGTGACCAATGTCTTCACCAAATGGGCGCTCAAACACCACTTCGATGAAATCCACACCCTCGACATCATCGACGTAAACGGCGGCGACCACGGCCGTGCCTTCGCCACCAATTTCAACCCGGAGATCAACATCCGCGAGGTCACCGCCGAGTGCCGCCATTGGGAGGACGGGAAATTCGTCGAGACCGCCCCGATGTCCATGCACCAAGGCTTCACCTGCCCGCAGGGAGTCGGCAGCTTCGAGATCTACCGCATGTACCACGAGGAGCTCGAATCGCTCGTGAAACACATCCCCACGATCAAACGCGCCCAGTTCTGGATGTCGTTCTCCCCAAATTACCTCAAGCACCTAGAAGTCCTCCAGAACGTCGGCATGACCCGCATCGACGAGGTCGAATACCAAGGCCAGAAAATCGTCCCGTTGCAGTTCCTCAAAGCCGTCCTGCCGAATCCCGGCGACCTTGGCGAGACCACCAAGGGCAAAACCTGCATCGGCAACGTGATCACCGGCGTGAAAGACGGTCAGCCGAAGGCGATCTACATCTACAACATCTGCGACCACGAAAAATGCTTCGAGGAAGTTGGCTCGCAGGCGATTTCTTACACCACCGGAGTCCCTGCCATGATCGGCGCGAAACAGATGCTCTCCGGCGGATGGGACAAAGCCGGAGTCTGGAACATCGAGCAACACGATCCTGACAATTTCATGGCCGACCTCAACGCCTACGGCCTGCCGTGGCAACACGTCGAGTTGACCCCAGAACAAGCGGCGGCTTTCCAAGTCGCCTGATCCCGTAAGTCACTCCAAAAAACCTCATTCCGGATTTTTCAAAAAAAACCGGAATGAACTTACATTGTATGGCAGAAAAGCCATGCAATGTCCAAAATTTCACTTGTCAGAGGCATTCGCCCAAGCGAGGTTGGCCGCGTGAATATCACAAAAACCCTTTCGCTTTCGGTCGCAGCTTGCGCAGTCGCCTCCGGTCTTTCAAACGCTCAGACCGCAACGTCCTTCGACTTCACTTCCACCTCCTTCGCCAATTACCGGCAGGTGAGCCCGGGTGGCGTTGAAGTCACCAACTTCGAAGGTGGAGCCTTCGCCCTCAGCGTGCGCGACGGGAATGCAGTTTATGTGGGCGGTGCTTGCGGCAACGGCGCACCCCTCTATTATCCACCGTCCCCGGGTTGCTCCTTGGGTGCAACCGGCCTGGTCACTGCTGGCGACTTGAATGGCGACGGCGTGCAGGACCCTGGAACTTATTTCAGTATCTCGAGCATCTCTGCGGCTGCGATCCTCCAGCCATTTGATGGCACTAAGGCGTTATTGGTCTCCGCCCCTCCCTCATTGCTTCCAAGGCCGCTCTCCGGCTTCGTGGATACTAGTGCGAGCATCTTCTACAACCTGCAGACAGCGTTCATCCAAAAATATGACATCACCTTGTTGAATCTGAACAGGGGCTACACGGCGGCGGAAAGAACGAGATTCGACAACGAAGTCGTGCCCGGCACCTACAACTTCAATTTCGCTCGCCTGATCAATCCATTCTTTAACGGCGTCTATCCTCCTGTGGTTCTTCAGCTGAACCTCTTCCCTGCACTCGACGGTTTCCGCAAGGTCAACAACGTCAAACAAGGCTTCCGCTTCAAGAACGTCACCTTCCAAGACGGCTTTGCCATTCTCGATCCACTTGAGCTCAACACTCTTGAATGGGAAGGCAACACGGTCTCATACATCGCCCCAGCAGCTGATTCGCTCTACATTTCCATCAAGCCGCTGACCGATCCTGAAGATCCTTATTCCGACCCTATCCAGTATGATGGACTCGGGCAGTTCCTCGATGCTCCTGACAATACGATCGTCAACCCGACTTTCCCGATCTTCCCGAACTTCGTGGGACCGACCACCACTCGGATTTTCCTCCCGAACCCGCTCGTCCAGTCTTACATCATTCCGCCAAACTTCCTTGGAGTCGGCCAAACGGGTGTCATTGATATCGAGTTCGTCCTTAACCGCCCTACCTCCACGGTGATCTCCGACCGATCCACCCGCAGGTTCAGGCTTCCTGTCAGGCTTGTGAACCGTTTCAGAACCGCCATTGCCTCCAAGCTGCCGGTGACTGCCACGACCCTGCAGCAGTCAGCTGATTACGACTTCGACGGAGACGGCTTCTCCAATTTCTCCGAGTGGGCCTTCGGTTCGGATCCAGCCAATGCTGCAAGCACCCCGAATTCCGCGAAGCTCCAGACGGTTGCTCCAAGCACGTCCGCCTACACTCGGGACGGCCAGACCACGACGCAAAACGGCCTCAAGTTTGAGATCACCAAACTTCAAAACCCAGATCCAGCACTCACCTACGATGTTGAGTTCAGCACGGACATGAAGACATGGACGACCGTTAGCAAAACCGATCCGAAGTTCGTGAGAACCGAAACCGCTGATAAACTGACGGTGACTACCGTCGGCCTCCCATCGGGTGGCGGCTTCTTCCGCTCCAAGGTGCAGGAGAAAAAGTAATCCTCGGATTCACCTGAATCTTTCAAAAGCCGCTCACGTCATGACGTGCAGCGGCTTTTTCATGTTCACTAGACCCACTCCATGCCCCGGAGGTATCCGGTCGGCAGGTGTTCTCGTGGGTAGGTTTTTTACCCGAGGTTGGTATAGACCGATTGGACGTCGTCATCGTCCTCGATCTTGTCGAGCAGGTTCTCGACATCCACCATCTGCTCTTCGGTGAGCTCGATGGGCTGGGTGGGAAGACGCTGGAGACCGGATTTGGTGGCCTCAATACCCATCTCTTCGACAGCCGATGTGAGGCTGGCAAATGAGGTGTAATCCCCGATCAGGGTGACGATGCCGTCATCGACGGACATTTCCTCAAGCCCCGCATCGATCAGCTCAAATTCCAATTCCTCGAGATCCTTGCCCTCGGGCACGGGAAACTCGACGACCGATTTGCGGTCAAACATGAAGTTGAGCGAACCTGAAGGAGCGATTTCGCCACCGTTTTTCCCAAGGATCGCCTTGAGGTTGCCCACGGAACGATTGGTGTTGTCCGTGGCGCATTCGATAAAGAGGAGCGAGCCGTGCGGCCCTTTCGCCTCATAGCTGACTTCGGTGATCTCGGAAGCATCCTTGCCCTCGGCGCGCTTGATCGCGTTCTCGATGTTTTCCTTCGAGAGGTTCGCCGCCTTGGCATTCTGGATTGCTACCCGCAGGGGAGCATTCGAATCAGGATCCGGCCCGCCGTTTTTCGCGGCCATGGTGATGGATTTCGCCAGCTTCGGGAAAATCTTGGACATGGATGCCCAACGCGATTCCTTCGCCCTTCTCCTGCACTCGAAATGCCTGCCCATAACCTACGATCAGTTGGTGACGCGCATCGGCATGAGCACGTAGAGGAACGATCCGTCGATGCGAAGCACACCCGGGCTCATCTCGTCGATGAGGTCGAGATAAACATTATCCGTATCGAGCGCGCGGAGCGGCGCCTGGAGGAACTCCGGGTTGAACGCGATCTGCATGTCCGGTCCGGAGTAGCTGACTTCGAGCGTTTCCTGCGCCTCACCGACATCCGGCGAGTTCGCGGTGACTTCGATTTGGTTCTCGGTGAAAATCAGCTTCACGGAATTCGATTTGTCCGAGGAAAGCAGGGAGACACGACGCACGGTCTCGAGCAGATGTTCGCGGGAAATGACCACGCGCTCATTGCTGTCGCCCGGGATCACCTGGCGGTAGTTCGGGTAGTTGCCTTCGATCAGCTTGCTGGCGAGGAACGTATCACCGACGGTGAAGGAAATCTGGCTGTCGCTGAGCTTCACTTCCACATCGCCGGAATCTCCGAGCAAACGCTGAATCTCGCTCACCGCCTTGGAAGGGATGATCACATCCGTTTCGTGTGAAGCGGGGAACTCAAGATCCGTATCGGCCATCGCAAGACGGCGGCCATCGGTCGCGACGAGGGCGAGCTTGCCTTCGCGGAAAGAAGCGAAAATGCCGTTCAGCACGTAACGCGTTTCATCTGTGGAAATGGCGAAGGAGGTTTTCTTCAGGCCATTTTTCAGATCCGCTTGCGGAATCTTGAAGCTCTTGGCTCCTTCGAAGTCCGGCAGCGGCGGGAACTCGGAATCTGCGAGCCCGATGATCTTGAAGGTCGACGGGCCGCTTTTGATCGTCGCGTAGTTCTTCGCATCGACCGTGACCTCGACCTCACTGGCCGGAAGCTCCTTAACGATGCTAACTAGGCGCTTGGCTGGCAGGGTGGTGGCACCTTCCTTCTCGATGCTGGCTTCCACCGATCCAGTGATCCCGACATCCAGGTCTGTAGTGGTGAAAATTAGGCGGCCATCTTTTGCCACGAGTAGGACGTTGGAAAGGATCGGTAGGGTGGTCCGGGAACTCACCACGTGTTGCACTTTCTGCAAACCTTCCAGGAATACGTCTTTGGAAATCTTGAACTTCATAGGGTAATTACACGAGCGTGTTGCTGCTGAGTTTCCGTTTTCACCCTTCATTGGCAAGCACTCAGTCGCCGCAAAACCAAGTTATTTGCAAACAGACCACTACATATGGTGGTTAGTCGGAAATACGGCACATTTTCCAGTAAACCGCCGCCATAATCGCGAAAATCCCTGTGATAAAAATTTCCCCTCGCCCCATGCCACCGGAGCCGGATAGATTCTCTCGCATGAACCGCCTCCTGCCGCTGGCATTGATCCTTCTGTTGCTCATCGCATTCCGCGTCGTCGGAAGCATGTTCCCGGAAACCATTCCCAACTTCCAGCCGCTCGCCGCCCTGTTTTTCTGCGGTGCATTTATCGCGAAAGGCTGGCGCGCATGGGCGATCCCCCTCGCCGCATGGCTCATCACCTATCCAGTGCCGGCTCTCCTTTCCGCAAATCCCACGTGGATGGGCGCTCCGACCTTGATCGGCACTGCACTCGGTTTTGCTGCGACCTTTTTTATCGGCAAAGCTCTCAACCAGCGTGGACTCGGCACGCTTCTTCTAGGCTCGTTTGCCGCAGCGCTCGCTTTCCACGTCATCACCAACGGCATGGCATGGGCTCTGAGCCCGATGTATCCGAAAAACCTCACCGGTATCGTCCAGTCACTCTGGACCGGACCAGCCGCAAGCCCCGTCCCGTCATGGGTATTCCTGCGCAACATGGCCGCAGCGAACCTCCTTTTCACCGCCATCTTCCTCTCGGCACGCATCGCTCTGCCAGTGCGGCTGACACAAGCAGAGCCCCAGCCCGCCAGATAAGCCTTGCGGCCATCTCACCACGCCTTTACTGAGCCACAGATTTTCCCTACAACGAAACGACCCCCATGTCAGACCTGAATTTCGCCACCTCGCCAATCAACCAGTCCCTCACACCGGAGCGGAAAATCGAACTCTTCACCCAGATGGTGCGCATCCGCCGCTTCGAGCAGGCTGCCGCAAAATCCTATGCTGGCGGTGAAATGGGTGGCTTCCTTCACCTTTACATCGGCCAGGAGTCGGTCGCTGTCGGCACCATCTCGCTCGGCGGCCCGGACGACCATTACATCACCGCCTACCGTGACCACGGCCACGCACTCGCCGTCGGCATGGGCATGAATGAATGCATGGCGGAAATGTTCGGCAAGCAAACCGGTTGCTCCAAGGGCAAAGGTGGCTCGATGCACTTCTTCGCTCCCGACAAGAATTTCTGGGGCGGCCACGGTATCGTCGCCGGCCAAACCCCGCTCGGCCTCGGCCTCGCCTTCGCGCTGAAGTACCAAGGCAAAGAAGGTTGCTGCCTCTGCTACCTCGGAGACGGCGCAGTCAACCAAGGCGCCTTCCACGAATCCCTCAACATCGCCTCCCTTTTCGGAATCCCCGTTATCTACGTCATCGAAAACAACGGCTACTCCATGGGCACCTCCCAGGTGCGCTCCTCCGCCTACACCGGCTGCCTCGCCCAACGCGCCGAGGCCTACAACATCGAATGGGACGTCGTCGATGGTTCCGACATCTACGAGGTCCGCGCCAAAACCCAGATCGCCATGGAGCGTGCGAAAAAGGAGAGCAAGCCCACCGTTCTCGAGATCGACACCTACCGCTACTACGGGCACTCCGTTGCCGATGCGAACCACAAGAAGTACCGCACTCCGGAGGAAATCCAGAACTACAAGGACAACCACGATCCGATCAACGTCTTTCGCCGCAAACTCATCGAGGAAGGTGTGCTGACCGAGGAGCAATCCGAAGAAATCGGCAAGGCCGCCCAAGCAGAAGCCGCCGCTTCCGTGAAATTCGCCAAGGAATCCCCGGCACCGACCATCCCCGACATCTCCACCGACGTTTATTGGGAAACCGATAACAACACCGAGGCCTCAAAAATCGGCCACCACTTCTTCGCCTGAGCCCACCGACTGCTCCCCATCCCCAACTTCCTAATTCCCAATCTCTTTTTCAAATGCGCACCATATCCTACCGTGAAGCCCTCCGCGAAGCCATGGACGAAGAACTCGCCCGAGACGAAAACGTCGTCATCATGGGTGAGGAAGTTGCCCAATACAACGGGGCTTACAAGGTGACCCAAGGCCTTTGGGACAAATGGGGCGACAAGCGCGTCGTCGACACCCCGATCTCCGAAGCCGGCTTCATCGGCATGGGCATTGGTGCCTCCATGCTCGGCGTCCGCCCCGTCATGGAACTGATGTTCTGGTCGTTCCACTCCGTCGCCTTCGACCAACTCGTGAACAACGCCGCCTGCGTGCGCTACATGTCCGGCGGCCTCTGCCACTGCCCCATCGTCGTGCGCGGCCCGGCAAACGGCGGCACCAACGTCGGCGCCACCCACTCCCACATCCCCGAAGGCCTGTTCGCCGCATTCCCCGGCTTGAAAGTTTGCTCCCCTGCCACACCGGCTGACGCCAAAGGCCTCATGAAAGCCGCCATCCGTGACAACGACCCGGTCTACGTCATGGAAAATACCATCCTCTACGGAAACACCGGCGAAGTCCCGGATCCCGCAGACGGCGATTTCGTCATCCCGCTCGGCAAGGCCGACATCAAGCGCGAGGGCAAGGACATCTCCCTCATCGCCCACGGCCGCTCCGTCCTTCACTGCCTCGAGGCTGCAGAAACCCTCAAATCCGAGCACGGCATCGACGCCGAAGTCCTCGACCTCCGCTCGATCCGCCCACTCGATGTCGACGCCATCCTCGCCACCGTCGCGAAGACTCACCGCGTCTGTCTCGTCGATGAATCCAAGCCCTTCGGCGGCGTTTCCGCCATGGTCTCCCACCTCATCCAGGAACACGCCTTCGACGAACTCGACGGCCCGATCAAACGCGTCTGCACCATCGACGCCCCAGCGATTTACTCGAAGTACATCGAAAACGAGCAGCTCCCGAATCCACGGCGCATCGTCGAGAAGGTGCTTTCCATGGTCTGAGGAGAGGCGATAGTTACTCCCCTTCGCCAAGCGGCGTGAAGAACAGCCCTTCATTCGCCTCAAACCACTTCTGCCTGACCTCATATTCATCGATCAGTCGCCGGATTTCATCCAATTGGGCGACTCCGAAATGAGCCTCTTTCGGCTCACGGTTTTTGAAGAAATTGCCAAGCTGGAGGGTGAGATCGGCTTCTTGAGTCGCCGGATTCGCGGTGACCTGATAGACTCGACCGTCATCCTCGCCGGATTTGAATGAGTAGTTTTTGCCGTTCTTCGCAGCATCAAGGGCAAGCGTGACCTTGTGCAAAAGGGATTTTATCCAATCCCCACTCATGGTTCCCGTCATTTGTCCGTTTTCATAAACGATCAGACCATGGCTGAGGCGGTAGGATTGATCTCCAAGCATTGAGTTTGCGGAAACGGTGACTTCGTAGCTGATGCCCCGCCCCGATACCTGTCCGATTTCCGAATTCAGATAATAGCCTTGGGAACGTGGAGGGCGGGCATCGGGGGTCACTTCAGGCAGCTCCGTCGCAATGAGGATCTTCTCGAACCACGCCTTTCCGATCACTGCCTCCGCAATAGCCGCGCGCACCCGCTCCGCTTCCTCCGGAGGAAAATCGGCTGATTCGTCTCCCCGGCTGACACGGATGACCTTGTCTTTCCCGGTTCCAGCCACCTCATAAACCGTAGTGATTTCATCCCGGAATGTTTCCGTGACAACCTCCTTGCGAGCTTCCTTACCGGCAATCGCCGCCTTGCCCATTTCATAAAACGCATCCAGATCCGCTTCGGGCATCATCCGTTGTGCGCTTGAGAATTCGTAACAATCCACACCGATGGAGACAGGATCATCACCTGCGTCAGGTCCTTTGTGCATCCTCACCGACACATTCAGCTTCGCACCCCTCTTGTTCTTCCGATCGATGAGCCGCTCCGTATTTACGCTGACAAAAACCTTTTCGTAAGGAATGAGCTTTTGTTGGCACAAAGCGGTTTCAGAAATCAGCGGAGATACGGCAAACAAGCAAAATAGTATTTTCATGTTTTCATCGGATCATCATGACACAAATACACCGTGGCGATCAGAAAAGGTTTTGGTTGGAGCCTTGCTTCCCATTCTTTCCCTCTTGGCTCCCCAGTCGGATTGCTGGCGTTTGGCTATTCAATATGAAGCAGTCCTGCCCTATGGGCGCTTGCCGAGCATTGGGAATAAGGTAGTTTTAAGGCAATCCCGAAACTCCCCCGCACCCGCCCAGTGCAAATGCAAACGCCCAATCCATCCCAAAACCCCACCGATGCGCTCAACACGCGCATCAGCCTCCTGCAGAGGGCGCGAGACGGGCGCAGCGATGTCGCATGGGAGGAATTGCTCGGCTTCTACAATCCTTTCATCTCCATGGTGCTCGGCAGCATGGGCTTCCGCGGTGCCGATCTCGACGACGCACGCCAACAAGTCGCCCTGCGCCTCTGGAAAGGCCTGAAATTCTATCAACGTGATGAGGATCGCGCGAAATTCCGCACCTGGTTCGCACGGCTCATCCGCAATACCGCCCTCAATATCATCCGCACCCGCAGCCGTCGCCCAGATGGGCCGAGCCTCGATGATGCGGAATCCGGACAAGTGCTGATCCTATCCGACAGCCCGGAAATCACCGAAAAGGTCGAACAAGAATGGCAACGCTACGTCGTCGAGCTTGCCATGGAGCGCGTGAAAAAAATGTTCTCCGGCAATGCGGTCGCCGTTTTCGAAAAATCCATGGACGGGCAGAGCGTCGAGTCGATCAGCGAAGAGCTCAACATCAAGACCAACACCGTCTACATCCTCAAGCACCGCGTGAAAACACTGCTCATGAAGGAAATCAAAGCCCTCAGGGCGGATCTGGAAGTCAGCGGAGGGGAGGAGCCATGAAACAAATCGATACGGCATACTTCAACCAACTCTACGACGAGGCTTCTCCGGAATCCGGCGAGGATCCCGATATCGGCATCGAAATCACCCCGCTCTATCATTCCCTCTCACGCATCGGAGTGCGCTACTCCGAGGAAAAAATCATCGGCATCGGCGGCATGAAGGAAGTCGTGCGTGCCTACGATGCGCGGACCGAGCGTCAAGTCGCCCTCGCCCGACCGAAGGCGGGCACCCCGCTCGAAAGATACGATGCGTTCCTGCGCGAGGCCCACATCACCTCACGTCTCGAGCATCCCAATATCATCAAGCTCTTCGACATGGGCATCGATGACCAAGGCCGCCCTTTTTTCACCATGGAGCTCAAACGCGGCTCCTCGCTCAGAAAGATCATCACCGACCTACGCAGCGGCAAATCGACCAAGAAATTCACCCACGCCAAGCGCCTCGCCCTGGTCCTCCGCATCTGCGAAGCCATGGAATACGCGCACTCCCGCCACGTCCTCCACCTCGATCTCAAACCCGAGAATATCCAGGTCGGGACCTTCGGCGAAGTGCAGGTCTGCGACTGGAGCATGGGCGAAATCGAACGCCGCCAAAGCGAACCACACATGTCCGAATCCCTGCTCGATCCGGATCTCTACGGCGACCAACTCGAGCACACCGTCGGCGGCACCCCCGGATACATGGCTCCGGAGCAAAACAAGCACCGCTCCATCAAAACCGCCCAAACCGATATCTACGCCCTCGGTTGCATCCTCTACGAGCTTTCCGCCCTCCGCGCCCCTACCTCCCGGCAGAAACACCCCCCGGAATCCCCCGCCATCGCCGCCATTGTGGAAAAAGCCTGCGCGCAAGACCCGGCCGACCGCTATGCAAGCGCCTCCGCCCTGCACACCGATATCTACCGCCACCTTCTCGGCTTCAGCACCCATGTCGAAAATGCCGGCCTGACCCGGGAAATCGCCCTCTTCTACCGCCGCCACAAACTCGCCTGCCTCCTCGGTTTTCTCGCCCTGGCCTCCGCTTTTGTCACCGCCATGTGGTTTCTTCCGAAACTCCGCGATAGCAACAGCCGCACCGAAGCCGCCCTCTTCCGGACAGAAAACGCCCTCAGATTGGCAGAAAAATCCGGAGCGGAAGCCCAAGAACAAAAAATCGCCGCGATCCAAGCACGCAAGCGCGCGGAGGAGGCCCTCGAAAAATACCGCAGCGAAAGCAACTTTTCCGACGCCCTGCTCAGTCAGCGCAGCGAAACCACTCACGAAGGCACCCTCTTCCTAGCCCACAACATGATCATTAACGAAGAGGTCACCCTCGCCGTTATCGACAACATCCTCCGTGAACTCGATTCAGGCATCTCGGAAAACTCCCCGGAACGCTACAACCTACGCAGCCTCAAGGCTCACATCCTTTTCCTCACTCAGAGATTCAGCGACGCCGCCGCCTGTTACCCACCGGCTTCACCCAACGACAAAGATCTGCGCAAACTCATCCCTACCTACGCCAGCCTGATCCGCCCCGACGGCCTGCTTGAGCCCAAGGACCTCGGCCGCCTCTTGAAACAGATTTCCTCCAACGGCCCCATAAGCCGCGAGCCACTGGTCGAGAAAATGTTCGTCTACGACACCCTCAAGCGCAAATCCCCGACTGAGAGCGCGGCGATCCTCGAGATGATCTTGCGCCACTCAAACAAAAAATGGACCCAGGGCATCTACGAATACGATGCTGCCGCAAAATCCCTCAGAATGGCCGGGAATAGGCTCTACACGCTCTACCGCAAAGGTGCCAAGCGCGAGGAGGAGCTCATCCCTGTCAAAAGCCTCCTGCGTGTCATCCCCATCGATTCCCTCGACCTGCGCGGCAGCGGCATTTCCGATCTGTGGAATCTCGAAGGCACTCACCTCAAGCAGCTCGATATCCGCGATACACCCGCCACCGACCTCTTACCCCTCGTCCAGCTGCACAGCCTGCGGGAACTCATCGTCGCCCCGGACCAGTTCACCCAGCAACAGCTCTCCGTCCTCCCTAGGAACATCACGGTCAGCATCGTCGCGACGCCCTGATGCTTCCCGGCTTTTTTTGCACAGGCCATTGCCTCCCTCACGCATGACGAAATCAGGCACAAAAAAAACCGGCTGGCCGCGTTACGCAGACCAGCCGGTGAAATTTCTGATGCCTTAAAGGCTTAGATGATTACTTGCGGCGGCGCAAGATCAGAGCAAGTCCACCAAGTCCCAGAAGGGCGGTAGATGATGGCTCTGGGATGGCTTCGCCAATCAAGGAAATACTGCCGACACGAGTCGCAGCCTGGAACCCACTTGAGAACTGCTCGTCCGTAAAGGCGAGTCGGACTTCCACCGTATCAGCGGCAGCGAGCGACAATGTATCAGTGAAGAGATTGGTCCGGACACCGTTGTTGGCCACTGAGAAGTCGCTTCCAAACTGGTTGAAAGTCCCCCCATTCACACTCACAAACGCCCCAGCAGTGTAGGCGCCATGCCTATTAGTGCCGTTGTTCGGATCCGAAATCGCCGAAATTTGCGTCATATCGAATGCTTGCACCGCCGTAAAGGTGAAGAAGATGAAGTTGCCACCGGCAAGCGAATCGGCGGTTGTGCCAGTAAGGTCTCCGTTAGGATTCATCTCAAAGGCAACGTCACCGCCGCTACCCACCGTCGTCACTGCAGTTTGCGTGGCAGCACCACCATTCATGGTGGTGGCATTTGCAGGGGTAGGGTCACCACCGTAGTCGGCCACAGAACCGATGCCCTGAATATTCGCTCCGACGTCGTCTGTGCCGATATAGCTGAGTAGCGAGCTGACAAACGCGGAGTCGACATTGTAGGTGGTCAGTCGTCCGATACCGCTATTATTGGCGGTAGTTGTTTCACTGTCATACTGGAGCAGGAGGGCTGCGTGGGACGAGGCCGAGATCGCAAGCGACAAGCCGATGGTTAAGAATTGTGATTTCATTTTTGTAGTTATGGGTTGTTATTTGGACTCAAAATGGAGAACGTATGAGCCTCCTCATGCCCTAATACACCCCGGGTTTACCTAAATCTTTACGGCAGCTCAATCTTTTTTAACCTTTTTAGGTCACGCCAAAAAATTCACGGACAACACGTGCTGAATCAAAGCCCTGCAAAAGGTTTTGCGGGCAAAACGAATCCTACGCCGAACCTCCCCCGGTTGGCCGCGACAAGCGGCCAGCCTTTTTTGTGCCCCGGAATCGCCTTATTCAGGCACCCACAACACGGATTTCTGCCTTCGTCCCGATCACCCCCGATCGGCCCCAGCAAAAAAAAAATGCATTTTCTCAAAATAAAGTGAAAAGCCCCGTAAAGACCCCCCTGAATCGGGGGTTTGCGAAAGTGATTACGTCTGACGTCATCACAATCAACTAAACCAAAATCCGCAACTCCATGAAAACCACGATATCGGCCATCGCCGCAGTCCTCGCACTCACCGCAGGCTCACAAGCTGCAACGATTCTCTACTACGATAGTGAGACCACTTCGAGTCACCTGACCCGAATTGAGTCACAAACCGACGCAGCATTCGTCTCCAGTTCCACTTCCACCACATCAGTGGGTTCTGCTGTCACCGTTGGCGCGGCCCAAGCGACTGCGAAAACCACCGTTACTCTCGGTGCAGGAACAGACAAGCAATACTGGTTTGGCACCTCGGCATTCACCGGTTCCGCTGAGGCCGCCCTCGCAGACGGGAGATGGCTGGGAATGGAGTTTGTCGCAGCACAGACACTATCCCTCGATTTGGTGACCTTCAAGCTCTTCAATAACTCAGCGAACGGTTCAAGTTATGCCGCACGTGATGTCGGCCTCTTTGTGCGTATCGGCAACACTGGAGCCTTCACACAGTTTGGTGCCATTGATGACTCCGCCACTTCGAACGGCAATCAGGGACTCATCACCTTCACCGACGATTTTACAGTTGCCAGTGGCGAAACTGTGCAATTGCGTCTGGCTTTCACTGACAAAACGCTCGTATCGAACACCAACCTCCAAGGGGCGACTCGCGTCGGCAGCTTGAACATCGAGGGCACCGCCGTTCCCGAGCCTTCCACTGCCCTGCTCGGCGCAATTGGTGCACTCGCCCTTCTCCGCCGCCGTCGTTAAACAATAGACAACAATATAACCTTCATCGGCTGGCCGCGAGATGCGGCCAGCCTTTTTTTGTGCCGTGGAATGGCACAACGCAATTTACGGACCTTTTACAGACATTCTCGAATCCATCTGACATGATCCGAGGGTTATGAAACTGCCCCTTCTTGCCTGTCTCGCGGCCACAAGCTTCGCCAACGCCCTGGAAGTCCACGAATGGGGCACTTTCACAGTGCTTTCCGGGGCCAACGGGGTCCCGGTCTCATGGTATCAGCCGGGACAAGATCTCGCGGCGCTTCCGGATTTTGTCGGAAGAGCGGGAAATTTCAAAGCCGGGCCAGCCCGTGTGCGCATGGAGACCCCGGTCATCTATTTCTATGCAGAAAAGCCGCAGCATGTCGCCGTCACCGCCACATTCAAGCAAGGCGGCATTTCCGAGAGTTTTCCGTTTTCCGCCTCACCCATCGCTCTGGCCGACATGCCAGCCACCTGGAGCGGAACCCTGCATGCCCCCGATGACGCGCAAGCTCTTGCCTTGATCCCGGGGAAAAAGGATCCCGACCCACACGAGCCCTACACCGCCGCCCGCAACGTCCCGGATGCATGGATTTTCCAATCCGATCTGGAGAAGCACCCCTTCAAACAGGACGAAGCCCTCGCCCCGCAAGCCGAGAAATTCATCTTCTACCGTGGCGCCGGTGAATCCGTCCCTCCTCTCTATGTCGCGCTGCATGGAGAAAACACCCTTGCCATCAACAACTACACCGACCAACCCACCCAAGGCATCGCCCTTAAAGTCGCCGACGGGTTGGCGGTCTGGAAAATCCTTCCAGAAAATACCGATCCCTCGACCGCAACCACCGTCACACTCGACGCCGCTCCGCGCCCCATCGACGAGGTCGAGCAAGAGCTCGCCAGCCACTGGATCTCCACCCTCGGGAAACAAGGCCTCACTCCAGATGAAGCCGCCGCCATGGTCGCCACCTGGCGCGCCACCTGGTTCCACGAGCCGGGCACCCGCGTCCTCAGCATCGTCCCGCGCGCCCACATCGATGCGGTCCTGCCCCTCCAGATCACCCCGGCTCCAGAGAAAATCGAACGCGTCTTCGTCGCCCGCCACGAGATCGTGCCGAATGAAAAAACGCAAAAGCTCGCCGCCTTATTGATCAATGACAATGGCACCGAGAACTCCCGCCAAGCCGAACTCGCCGCCCTAGAGCTCGGCCGCTTCTCCAGCGGCGCCGCCCAGATCGCTGCCAACTACATGCAACTCGAAATGCTCAACCGTTTCCACGTCCTCAGTCACCCGCAGGTGCCAGCAAACGCAACCTCCGCGAGATAAACCCGCTTGCGAATGTTATAACGCTCGTTATACTCCTAGCATGGCCACCACCGTCAAAGTCACCGCGATCGGGAACTCCGCAGGCATCATTCTGCCCAAAGAACTCCTCGAAAAACTCCGCATCTCCAAAGGTGACACTCTGACCGTCACCGAAACCCCCGATGGATTGCATCTCAATCCCTTCGATGAAAAAGTGGCGAGGCAAATGGAAGTCGCGGAAAAAGTGATGCGCGAGAACCGCAACATGCTCCGCAAGCTCGCCCAATGAGCCACGAACCCGAATGGCTGGAGACAGGCACCGTGCGCCTCTTTCACCAAAGACAGCTAGCAGAACACGGTGGCATGGTAGGGCTACGCGATGAGAACCTGCTCATGTCCGCGCTTGCCAAGCCGCAGCAGCTCTGGTGCTACGGCACGCCGCCTCCGGATACCTGCGCGCTGGCTGCCGCATACGCTTACTCTCTCGCCAAAAATCATCCGTTTCTCGATGGAAACAAGCGAACTGCCGCCATCGCCTGTGAAACGTTCCTCATCCTGAACGGACGTAGTTTTGTGATCGGTGAAGAAGAAAAATATCCGATGTATCTCGCCCTAGCCGCCGGTGAAATCTCCGAGGAAAAATTTTCCGCATGGCTCCGCGAGAACACTTCGGCCACTTAGCGCCCATCTCTCCGGGATTGGTAGCGCCACCACAATTCCGGGTTCGACTTTGCACCGTGGAGCGCCCATCTTTGCCACGGATCCCATGAAAGCCCGCATCTTCACTTTCCTGCTGCTTTCCCTCGCAGTAGCCTCCGCCCACCACCTCGAGCGCGTCTGGACGGATGACCAAGGTCGCAGTGTGAAAGCCATCCTCGCCAGCGTCGAGGACGGCAAGGCGATGCTCCTCCTCCCCGACGGCCGCGAGCTGCCCTACCCGCTGGAAAAGCTCTCCAAAATCGATCAGGCATTCATCGAAAAATTCGGCATGGACGGCCATGACGAAGCCGAGGGCACCGAAACCGAAGAGGCGGTCATCGACAATTTCAACGACCCGTGGCCGGATCGCGTCAGCTTCGAAGGCGATCCTGAAATCGTCACAGTCATTGAGAACGCCGAGGAAAAGAGCTTCATCTACGAGTCCGCAAACTACCGTTACAACTGCGATGTTCGCCTCTCAAAATCCGTCGTCAAAGGCTTCGCGGTCCTTTTCGAGGCCACCCACCAATTCACCCGCGAGCTGCCCCTTGCCGTCAACGGCGGCAAAAAGACCGATGGCAAATACCAGATCTTCCTGTTCGAAAGTGAGGAAACCTATTTCAAAGCCGGCGGCCCTCCCGGCAGTGCAGGCGTGTTCATCGGCGGGAAAAACATCGTCATGGTGCCGCTCACCAGCCTCGGCGTCCGCCCCGTCGGCAGCAGCTACATGCTCGATCGGGACAAGACCAACAAAACCCTCCCCCACGAGCTCCTCCACCAACTCACCCCGAACCGCTACTACGCGGAGGGCGCACGCGGCTGGTTCACCGAGGGCCTCGCCGAATACGTTGCCGTCACCCCCTACCGCTCCGGCTCGTTTAACGTAAAAACGAATTTCAAACCGATCGTCGAATACGTCACCGCCTACGGTAAAAAGGGCGATGGAGGCCGCGCCATCGGCGAGGAAATCAAGCTCGGCAGCTTACGCGATTTCATGCTCATGCCCTATTCCGATTTCACCGCCAACCCGCAGGTCAACTACGGCTGCGGCCTGCTCATCACCAACTACTTCTTCCACATGGACCGCGAGGAAGACGGCGCTCGCATCAAGAATTTCCTCAAAGCCCTCAACGCCGGCAAAAAAGGCGACGAAGCGCTAGAAGTCCTACTGGACGGACAGACATGGCCTGAGTTAGAGGAGGAAATCGCCAAGGCTTATTCACGCAAAGGCGTCGATTTCACCTTCTCCGAATAATGCCTCTCCCATCCGCCATCCTCCCCGCCCTGCCTGGCCAATCCCCACAAGCCATCGCCGAATGGCTCGCCGAACAAGGCGAACCCTCCTTCCGTGCCAAGCAGATCCTCGATTGGGTCTGGAAAAAAAAGGTCACCTCCATTGAGGACATGACCAACCTCCCCGCCGCCCTGCGGGAAAAGCTCGCCGCCTCCTTCCGCATCACCGCCCTCACCCACGCCAAGACCCAGGGCAGCGAAGACACCACCCGCAAGTTTCTCTTCAAGCTCCACGACGGCCGCTACATCGAATCCGTCCTCATCCCGGCCAACCCCGCCCTTTACGGCGAAAAATCCGACCGCCGCACCCTCTGCGTGTCCTCACAGGTCGGTTGCGCCTATGGCTGCAAATTCTGTGCCTCCGGCCTCGCCGGCTACACCCGCAACCTCGATGCATCCGAAATCGCCGGCCAAGTCCTCGCCGCCGAACAGATCGCCGGAGAGCGCGTCGATTCCCTGGTCTTCATGGGAATGGGCGAGCCGATGGCGAACTTCAACAACCTCATGGCCGCCATCGCCCTGATCACCGGGCCGGAAACCCTACATCTCGGCGCGCGCCACCTCACCATCTCCACCTCGGGCCTCGCTCCGCAGATCCGCAAGCTCGCCGATCATCCCCAGCAGATCCGCCTCGCGATCTCCTTCCACGGCGCCACCGATGAAGTGCGCTCCCAGATCATGCCGGTGAACAAAAAGTATCCGGTAGCCGAGCTGATGGACGCCCTCGCCCACTGGAACTCCACCAAAAAGCAGAAGCTCACCCTCGAATACATCCTCATCCAGGGAGTCAACGACGCTCTCGAACAGGCCTCGATTCTCGCCCGCCACGCCCGCTCCATCGGCGCCAAGGTCAACCTCATCCCCTACAACACGGTCGAGGGGCTCGAGTGGAAACGCCCCGCCCTTTCCCACTGCCGCGCCTTCCAGGACGTCCTCAAGCAAGCCGGAGTCACCGCCACCCTCCGCATCGAAAAAGGTCACGACATCGACGCCGCCTGCGGCCAGCTCCGCCTCAAGCAGGAAACCGCCGAAGGCATCGTCTGAAAGGACCCTCAATCTCTAAATCGCGGGTCCTATCTGTCTAGATCCTCCGCCAGCACAAGCCATCCTTCCCCGCCGTGCCAACTCTCCGCGAAGCCATCCGTTATTGGTTCAAGCTCGGCTTAATCAGCTTCGGCGGCCCCGCCGGGCAGATCTCCATCATGCACCGGGAGATGGTCGAGAAACGCAAGTGGATCTCGGAAAGCCATTTCCTCCACGCCCTGAATTTCTGCATGCTCCTCCCCGGCCCCGAGGCGCAACAACTCGCCACCTACCTCGGCTGGCGGCTCCACGGCTGGCGCGGCGGGGTTGCCGCAGGTGCGCTTTTCGTCCTGCCCTCCGCGCTGCTGCTTTTCTGCCTGAGCTGGCTCTACATGGCGGGCGGGCACCTGCCGTGGCTCGCCGCTATTTTCCACGGCCTCCTCCCCGCGGTCATCGCGGTCATCGCGGCTGCCGTCATCCGCATCGGCGGGAAAACCCTGCGCAGCCCCTCCCTGTGGCTCATCGCCGCCCTCTCTTTCACCGCGATCTTTTTCTTCAACATCTCCTTCGTCCTGATCATCGCCGCCGCCGCACTGATCGGCTGGATCGGGCACCGAATTTCCACAACGCAGTTCCCTGCCGGGAAAACCCATGGCCTCGCGGATGACGATGAAGACGGTTTCCTGAAACTCCCCGAAACCCCCAAACCCACTTGGTCGCGCGCGCTCAAAATCGCCGCCACCTGCATCATCCTCTGGTTCCTGCCGGTCATCGCGCTCGGACTTTGGCTCGGCTGGGGCAGCACCCCGGTGGCTCAAGGAATTTTTTTCAGCAAGGCGGCGCTCGTCACTTTCGGCGGAGCCTACGCGGTGCTCCCCTACGTCGCCCAGCAGGCGGTCGAAAACTACCATTGGCTCTCCCACGCCCAGATGATGAGCGGCCTCGCCCTCGCCGAAACCACCCCCGGCCCCCTCATCATTGTGCTCGAATTCGTCGGCTTCACCGGAGGTTGGCAAAATCCCGGAAAATTCAGTCCGCTCGCCGCCGGAACGATCGGCGCCGCGATCACCGTCTGGACGACTTTCCTGCCCTGCTTCCTCTTTGTTTTCCTCGGTGCCCCCTATGTGGAGGGCCTGCGCAAACTGCCCCGCCTCGGAGCCAGCCTCACCGCGATCACCGCCGCCGTCGTCGGCGTGATCCTCAATCTCGGCGTCGTGTTCGCCATCCACGCCCTCTGGCCGGGTCAGGACGGGAGCTTCGATGCCTTCGTCGCCGTCCTCGCCATCGCTGCTTTCCTCGCGATGTGGAAATTCAAGCTGCCCTTCATGCCCATCCTCGCCGCCTGCGCCGCCCTCGGGCTGGCCGCCAGTTGGCTCGGGATCAGCTGATGCCTGTGCGCAGTTATTAGGCTTGCACCCCCCGTCTGGTGAGCCTAAAGCCTCCGCATGGCTACAGAAACGACCCTCATCCTCTTCAAACCCGACGCAATCGCAAAGAACCTCACCGGCGAAGTCCTCGCCCGCTTCCAAAAGGAAGGATTTGTCGTGCGCGGCATCAAAATGATGGCACTCAGCGACGAAATCCTCGCCGAGCACTACTCCCACATCGCCGACAAGCCGTTCTTCCCATCCGTCCGCGAGTTCATGCAGGAAACTCCTGTCATCGCCCTCGCGCTCGAAGGTGACGACGTTATCTCCCGCGTCCGCGATCTGCTTGGCCCTACCGATTCCATGGTCGCCGCTCCAGGCACGATTCGTGGTGATTTCGGCTTCAAGGACGCCGATGCCAAGATGAAAAACGTTTGCCACGCCTCCGACTCCGTCGAGGCAGCCAACGACGAGATCAAGCGTTTCTTCAACGAAGGCGAAGTCTTCTCGTTCTAAACCGAAACGCGGGAGTTCCCCGCAACAAACGGTATTAAAGGGCGGAACCCTCCGCCTGATTCGCATTTTTCCAGGCGATCCTCCCGCAGGATCGCCTGAATGCTTTACCGTCTCGGCACAAGGGCTGAGACTCTCCCCATCGGCTTGCAAAGCCGTGCATCATCAGAAATCATCCCACCGTGTTCGAAACGAAAATCATTGAAGCCACCGACGACGGCATGACCGAAGCGCGCGACGCCGCAGTCGCCCTTCTCCTCGACGGCGAGGTCGTCGCCCTACCTACCGAAACCGTCTACGGCCTAGCGGCCGACGCGTTCAACCCGGAGGCGGTCGCCAAAGTTTTCTCCACCAAGGAGCGCCCGACCTTCGACCCGCTCATCGTGCACATCGCGACGCTGAACGATCTCGAACGCGTGGCGATCGTGCCGGAAGACATCCGGGACACGGTCAACAAGCTCGCCAACGAATTCTGGCCGGGCCCGCTCACGATCATTTTGCCAAAGACCCCGGAAGTCCCGGAACTGGTCACCGGCGGTCTGCCCACGGTTGGCGTGCGCCAGAGCGCGCACCCGATTTTCCGCGCGATCAACAAAGCCCTCGGCAACCCGATCGCTGCGCCGAGCGCGAATCGCTTTGGCCGCATTTCCCCCACCTCCGCCTCCGCGGTGATGAAAGAGCTGGGTGGGCGCATCCCGCTCATCGTCGATGCGGGCGCCTGCAACGAAGGCATCGAAAGCACGATCATCCGCATCGAACCACGCGAGGGCAAGAAGCCGATTTTTTACATCCACCGCGCCGGCCCGATCACCAAAGAACAGCTCCAGAAATTCGGGAAAATCGAGAAAGTGAAGCCCGGCGACAAGCTCCAGTCACCTGGCCAGCTCGAAAGCCACTACGCCCCGCTCACCCCCTTCCGCCTGATCGACAAGCCGGAGGATTTCACCCCGGAGCCGGGCAAACGCTACGGCCTGCTCAGTTACAAAGGCGAAGACGGCGGCGAATTCGTTCGCTCGCATGAATGGGAGGTCGTCGTCGCCCTCAGC
Source organism: Luteolibacter sp. (assembly GCA_039978775.1). Taxonomy (GTDB): domain Bacteria; phylum Verrucomicrobiota; class Verrucomicrobiia; order Verrucomicrobiales; family Akkermansiaceae; genus Luteolibacter. Next base: position 228,083 of record JBDWAR010000018.1, read on the forward strand.
CCTGGCACCGGCAAGCAGGCAGAAGCCGCCATCCGCCTCTTCTACGCCATGCGTGAGATGGATGAGATGGGTCTCGATGAAATCATCGCCGAGCCGCTTAGCGAAGTGGGACTCGGCGTGGCGATCAATGACCGCCTCCGCCGGGCATCCACGCCGCGATAGCGAAAGGAGCCGCGATTTCTAAATCGCGACTGCAACCTCAGCGAAAGCTAAGCCCACCTATCGTCCGCTCCCAGGTTACCTCTTCCACGCGTTGCTAAAACGCCACGTAATCGCATGTATCCCGGAGGGCATGCCAGCACCTTGCTTCGATCCCCTAAAGATATTGTCAGAGGCGCGGGGATTTCGACACGCCTACTTGAATCGCCATGCAGGTCGCGATTTCTAAATCGCGGTTCCTCTCAGGGCACGCGCGGGAACTTGGAGAAATCCGGTTTGCGCTTCTCGATGAACGCCTCTTTGCCTTCCCGGCCTTCTTCGGACATGTAGTAGAGCAAGGTCGCATTGCCCGCGAGATCCAGCAGGCCCATCTGACCATCGCAATCCGCGTTTAGGGCGGACTTGAGGCAGCGCAGGGCCAGCGGCGAATGGGCGAGCATTTCCCGGCACCATTTTACCGTCTCGGTCTCGAGCTCGGCGAGCGGCACAACCGTATTCACGAGACCCATGTCGAGCGCCTGTTGCGCATCGTATTGACGGCAGAGATACCAAATTTCCCGCGCCTTTTTCTGCCCGACGATGCGAGCCAAATAACTTGATCCGAGCCCGCCATCGAAGCTGCCGACCTTGGGGCCCGTCTGACCAAAGCGCGCGTTGTCCGCCGCGATGGTGAGGTCGCAGACGATATGCAGCACATGCCCGCCGCCGATCGCGTAGCCCGCGACCATCGCCACCACCGGCTTCGGCAGGGAACGGATCTTTTTCTGGAGATCGAGCACGTTGAGGCGCGGCACACCATCGCCACCGATGTAGCCCGCATGCCCGCGCACCTTCTGGTCGCCACCGGAGCAGAACGCAAGATCGCCCTCGCCGGTCAAAATAATCACCCCCACCTCAGGATCCTCGTGCGCCATGTCGAAGGCTTTGAGCATTTCCGTGACCGTCTGCGGCCGGAAGGCGTTGCGCACCTCCGGACGGTTGATCGTCACCTTCGCGATGGCTCCGTCTTCCGTTGTCTCGTAACGGATGTCCTCGAAATCGTGTTTTGAAATCCACATGCTGCCGCGAAGCTGGCGTGTGATGACGCGTGGATCAACCGATAAAAGAGAGAACGATATCCGCCGGAGCCTCCGGAAGTCACCTGAGCACGCTGAAGCTATAACCCCGTGCCGCCGGCTCGTAATGCCCTTCTGCGGATTTCGAAAGCCAGGCAGGGTATTCCATTTTCTCCTCAAGCTTCGGGATCGGACTCGGCCCGGCCATTTTCGCGTCGGGATTTTTGGCGACATAGCGGATCACGATCTCGTCACCGGCTTTCAGACCGCTGGCGGTCCTGGTCACGGAAACCACGGAGGCGAAAACTGTCATGTCGCGGTCGCCGCTGAAATCGAGGGCTCCCTTGCGGGAGGCGAACACCCTTTTCACGGAAATCCCGATCACTTCCGGCGCATCCTCTTGCAGCCGCTCATAGACATCGGGCGGAAGTTCGGCGGACGCCGGCGATGGCAGGAAGGCGATGCCCATGATGGCGATTGCAAGCCAAGAAACTTTTGTGGTTTTCCTCATGGGAGGGGATTTACACCAATTTCCCCGGGATTCCCAATCGATTTGGACCTTGTGTTTCCATAGGTCGATTTCACCGCTCGAAATCCCCGCCACTTGCCCTAGGATAGCGGCAGATGAACGAAAAACGCGACGATCAGGACATCCTCGGCGAGCCGATCCACGAACTCGCGGAGCAGGAAGGAATCGTCGGAGTGAGTGCGGATCCGGCGCACGGGCGGCTGGAGATCGAGTTCGATCCGCAGCGCATCAGCGAGTCGGAGTTGCGTAAAATCGCTTCCGAGGATGCCGGTGAGGTGTCGATGGAGTTGAAGAAACTCAGCTTCCGCCTCGCCAACACCGGCTGCGAAGCGGGTGCCCTGCGGCTGGAGAAACGCGTGGGCAAAATCCACGGCGTGCGCCGCGCCACCGCCACCTACCTCGGCAAAGTCCTGTGCCTGACTTTCGATTCGTCCGTCGCTCCGGAAAGCGAAGTCGTCGCCGGGCTCGAACAATCCGGCGCGCAAATCAGCCCTCTTGTGATCGGGAAAACCGAAGAAAAACCGCTGGGGGAACGCATCCGCTCCGGTGAACTCAACGAGGAAATCTCCTGCGCGCTTGGCCTGATTTTCCTCATCGTCGCCTACAGCGTGGAGAAAATTTCCGGCACCAGCTGGTGGACCCACGGCCTCTACCTCGGGGCGTACGTCTTCGCCGGGCAGGAGGGCGTGAAGTCCGCGATCGCCTCGCTGCGCGAGAAGGTCCTCGATGTCGATGTGCTCATGGTGCTCGCCGCCCTAGGCGCGGCAATTGTCGGAGCACCTTTCGAGGGTGCCTTGCTGTTGTTCCTTTTCAGTTTTTCAAACGTCCTCCAGCGCTACGCGATGGAGCGCACCCACCGCGCGATCGAATCCCTGCTCACCCTGCGCCCCGACAAGGCGCTGGTGAAACGTGACGGCAAAACCCTCAGCGTGCCGGTAGAGGAATTGGAGATCGGCGAGACCGTGGTGGTCAAACCCGGAGAGCAGATCCCGGTGGACGGCGAACTTTCCGAAGGGGAAACCCACGTCGATGAATCTTCGCTCACCGGCGAATCCATGCCGGTCTCGAAAGGCACTGGCAGCACGGTCTTCGCCGGCACAATCAACCAGAGCGGCGGCATCGAGATGAAAGTCACCAAGCGCTCCGATGATTCGGCGCTCGCTCGAATGGTGAAACTCGTCGCCGAGGCACAGGCGGAAAAATCCCCGACCCAACGTTTCCTCGAAACCGCGGAGCAATGGTATGCGATGGGTGTAATCCTTTTCACCATCGGCGTCTTCCTCGTGCCGTGGCTGCTGTGGGGCGAAACCTTCTCCGCCGCCTTCTACCGCGCGATGACGATCATGGTCGTCGCATCTCCGTGCGCGCTTGTCATCAGCACACCCGCCACCGTGCTTTCTGCCATCGGTGGAGCGGCGCGGCGCGGCATCCTCATCAAGGGCGGATCCCACCTCGAACGCGCAGCTACGATAGACATCGTAGCAGTGGACAAGACCGGCACGCTCACCGTCGGCAAGCCATCACTCAACGAGATCATCACTCCGGAGGGGCTGATGGATATCGGCGGAGACATTCCCTCCGCCGCGCGCGAGATCCTCGCCACCGCCGCCGCGCTGGAATCGAAATCAGAGCACCCGCTCGCCCACGCCATCGTCAGCGCCGCCACAGGACTCGTCCTCCCCGAGGCCACCGCTTTCCAATCCACTGTCGGGAAAGGCGCGGAGGCGACCATCGCCGGGAAGCGCTACCTTATCGGCAGCGAACGCTGGTTCCGTGAGAGCTCTGCGGATGGTTTCGATGCCCTTCACGCCCTCACCAAAGGCCTTCAGGAAAAAGGCCGCACCTGCGTCTGGCTCGGGAGACGCGAGGGCGACAGCATCACCGCCACCGCCGTATTCGCCATGGCGGATACGATACGCCCGGAAGCCCGCGACCTCACCACCAAGCTCCACAGCGTGGGCGTGAAGAAGGTCGTCATGCTCACCGGCGACCAATCGCTCGTCGCCAACACCATCGCTGCGGAAGCGGGCATCGACGAGGTTCACGCTGGCCTGCTCCCCGCCGACAAGCTCGATGTCATCCGCCAGCTGAAACGCGAAGGCCGCGTCATGATGATCGGCGACGGCGTAAACGACGCCCCCGCCCTCGCCGCCTCCGACCTCAGTGTCGCCATGGGCGCAGCGGGCACCGATGTCGCGATGGAAACGGCGGATGTCGTGCTGATGGGAGACCGGCTGGAAAATATCCCGCTGCTGCTCAGCCACTCGCGCCGGGCGAAACGTGTCCTCCTGCAGAACCTCATCTTTGCCGCCGGGATTATTGTTTTCCTCATCATCGCAGCCCTCGGCTTTTCCCTGCCGCTGCCCATTGGGGTTGTCGGCCACGAAGGCAGCACAGTCATCGTCTGCCTCAACGGTCTGCGCCTGCTGATGATCGGCAAATCTGCGCTCTAGCTACCTGCGCTGCAGCTGTGCCGAAGACGGCAGGAAAATCGAAGCCACCGCATTGATCAGACCAGCAATGATTCGAAAGGTGATAAACAGAACCGCCGCTACCATGCCGACGGCTACGACGATCACCAGCGCGATGAAACCGAGCACCAGCCAGAGCGGCCACCAGCGTGCGTCAAAGCGTTTCACCTGACCTTGCCAGTTTCCCCATTGCGCCCATGGCGCACCTTTGCCGGATTGCTCACGCATCGGTTTCGGCTCCACGGCAACGCCATCAATTTCGACGACTTCTGCTTCGAGGGTTGGCTCGTTTCCGTTCATTTCGGGGGAATCCTAGCGCAGCTTTCGGAAAATCAAACGGGAAACGCGGGCACAAAAGAGCGGTTCGACCGATTTACCCCAAGGAAAACCCATTAACCCGGAGCGCTTCAGTCGAACCGCCACTCCACTAGAGCACCAGCCGAGCCAAACTTACAACATAATTTTCTGCTGTGAAAAATTATATAAAACAGCACTGCGCAGACGGAATCATCCCGGCTGAGGCCGGGCGATCAGATAGCGGTGGCTCTTGCGAGCTCTTCCCGACGGAAATTGCTGGGGGAATTTCCCGTAAAACGCGAGAAACTCCGGTTGAACTGGGAGAGCGATTGGTAACCGATCTGGAATGCAATTTCCGAGACACGCACTTCGGGTTTGAGCAGTTCCTTTTTCGCCCATTCGATGCGGCGACGGTTCACGTAATCGGTGAGAGTGAGTCCGGTGGCTTCCTTAAATACGCGGCAGAAGTGCGACTCGCTCAGCCCGGCATGGCGGGCGACGAGGGTCAGAGGAAGAGGATCTTCGAGGTTTTTCGAGATGAAATCCCGCGCCCGGGCAACGGCTTCCGGTTCGCTATTTTCACTGATCAGGGCGAGCTTTTCCGCGTGGCGTGAGAGCTGAGTGCCGAAGGTGGCGAGGAGCGTGACCATGCTCTGATAACGTTCGGGAGCGATGACCTGAGTTTGGTAATAGGCCTCGCGTAAGCTTTCCACATCGGCCTCGGAAAGACCCTGACGACGTAGTGTCTTTGCGACGCGGTCAAAGGTCCCCGGCTCCGGGACGGAATGGAAAATCTGGCCGGTGCGCAGGAATCCGATGAGGGTGCCATTGCAGGAGATAGGGACGGCGGTGGAAGACATGCCGGAGAAGCATTTGCAGGTGGCGGGAGCGCCCGCTGCCGCTTCCTCGCTGAGACGTTGGTTCACCTCCACACAGGAGGCGCAGGCGGTCGCGCAGAGATTGAGCTTTTCGCAGAAAATGTTGCCGTTCTCGGTCTGGCGGCAGGTCGAGATGATGTCCGCAGCGGCATCGACGAAGCGCAGCGGCAGGCCGGTGGCGCAGCGGAAAGCACTCTGATAAGTGACGAGGAGATCAGATTCCGCAACTTTCCCGTAAAGGGATTTTTGGAAACGTTCGGTATCACTGCTCATCGTATGCGCGGGTCGCTTAGCGGCGGAAGATAGGTGCCCTAATCGCCTATTGCAACGACTGACGGATGCAATGCGTAAGAGAAAAGGGCGTTTTTTCATGGCTGGCGGAGTCCGAGGGCAACAATCGCCAGAGAAATGGCGGAACTGAGGGGCATAATGATCGCTGCGACCAACGGATTCATATGCCCGAGGAGGGCAAAAGTGATGGCGACGGCATTATAAATGAGGGCGAAGGCGAAGGCGGTGCGGACGATGAACTGCCTGCGTTTCGATAAAAAAAGCATTTCAGGAAGGAAACGCAGGCCTTGGCCGAGGAAGTAGAAATCGGATTTGCTCTCTAGCAGGCTGCGATCGACCACCGGAGTGCCCGTGACCCATGCAGCGTTGAAGGCGAGCGAGTCATTCGCGCCATCACCGAGGTAGAGCGTGTCGCTGCGGTCGATTTCGCGTACGATGGATTCCTTTTCCGCAGGCTGGAGGGCGGAATGCGCATCGGCGGGATCGATCTCAAGAAGCGCGGCGGCGGCGGCGACTTTTCCCTGCCTGTCTCCAGAGAGGATGATGAGGCGGTGGTTCTGGTGTTTCAGTGCAGCGAGCGAGGCGGCGGCATCCGGGCGGAGGGTTTCCTCGAACCGAAAACGGGCGACCGGCTCGCCCTTGTGGCAGAGTTCCGCATCGTGCTGGGCGGCGGGTTCGGGGTTCCCCGCTGCCCATCCTGGACGACCCAGCGACCAATCGCCGCCCGATCTGCCCATGCCGGGGGTGTCGGCGATTTCGGCGGCGGGGGCGTTGCGGAGAATGTTGCGGCCTTTCATTCCGAGGGCTTCCAGCAGGCTGCGTGAAACGGGATGCAGTGATCCGGAGGTGAGTTGGGCGAGGGCGAGACGGGCATCCTCGCTCAAATCCGTGATGGCTTGCGGGTTGGTGAGGACGGGGCGTTCGAGCGTCAGTGTTCCGGTTTTATCGAAAATGATTTTTCTCACCGCACGCAACCGCGTCCAAATCAGTGGCTCGCGGATGAACACTCCGGCGCGCTCCATGCGAGAGCCAGCCAGCTCGTCGGCGAAGGGTAGGGCGACTCCGAGCGCGCACGGGCAGGAGACGACAAAAACGGAAATCATCACCTGCAACGCCGGAGCCAGCCCGGCGGTGGAGCTCCAGAAAATGAAGCCCGCGATCCCGATCAGAACGATCGCGATGAGGTAGCTGCGCAGCAGTTTTTCCAAGGCAGGGATGCGTCCGGCAACCCGATCCGTCGATGTCAGCCGCGCCAGCAGGGACTGCTCCCACGTTTCCGACGCGGTAATGGTGACCGGTTTTGCTCCGAGGTGGATGGCTCCGGCAGGCACGGGACGGCCCGCGCGAAAGGCCTGCGGATCGGCCTCGCCGTTGATCCATTCCAAGGAAAACTCCGCCGCTTCCGAATCGAGGGTCGAGGCGACCGGCACCGATTGGCCGGGGAGGATATTGACGCGCAAGCCGGGGATGATTTCGGAAAGCGGAAGCGGCTCGGCGCGATCCGGCGACTTCATGGTTTCGGGAACCGGTCGGCGGCGCTGGAGGCGATTGCGGTTTTTTTCGACCGCCGCGAGTTGGAGGTAACGGCCGCCGAGCATCAGGAAAATGAAGGTCGCCACGAAATCGAAATACATCAGCCCCTCGATGCCGAGCGCCCATCCGGCGATGGACCCAAGGAAAGCGAAGACGATGCCGAGCGCGATCGGCAGGTCGATGTGCGGGGTGCGCGCGAGGGTGGCGCGCCATGCTCGCCGAATGAAATAGGTGCCCCCGGTGAGCATCGCGAGGGTGGCGGAGAGGAAGGTGACGAGCTGGAAAATCCCGGCGAAGGCGAAGTCCTCCGGCATGCCGAAATAACGCGGCAGAGTGAACACCATGGCATTGAGCGCGAAGGCTCCGCACAGGCCGAGCTTGGCGATGAGCTGACGTGCCTCGCTGTGCTGCATGCCCGCCTTACGCGGCGTGAGCGAGTAGCCGAAGGAGGCGATCTCATCGGCGAAAGAGGAAATATCCGCCTCGCCCGCCGCCCAGCGCAGGCGCAGCAATCCTGTGGCGGGATGCGCGGAGGCCTCGATGGCACCCGGCTGCCTCTGGAAAATATTTTCCACCAACCACACGCAGCCGACGCATGACATGCCCTCCAGGGAAAAGTCGGCTTCGACCCCCTCCCCTGCGGTGGCCTTTTCTTCTATGCCGACTTTCATTTCCTCCAGCCATGCGAAATCCCTGGCCTCGAAGGGCACGCTTCGCACGGGACGTATCGAGGAATTACTACGGAGATCGTAGAAACGCCCCATGCCTTCGTGATGGATCAGGTCGTAGACGAACTCGCAGCCACGGCAGCAGAATTTCTCCAGCTCGCTGGCGGCGGAAAACGGGGTGGAGCAATGTTCGCAGACGGACATGGAGGAAAAAATTCACCCGCGAATGGACGCGAATGGACGCGAATGAAGATACGGATTTATGGAATTCATAATATCGGATTGGCGTTCATTCGCGTCCATTCGCGGTTCTTTTAATGGCAGCAGGAGGGGAGTTCGGATTCCTTTTCGGCGGCCTTGGAGGGAAATGGGATGGTGCCCCAAAGACGGAAGGCGATGAGCAATGCGGCAGCGATGGCGAGCGAGCGCTGCAGGCGGACGAGGGTGGTGGGCTTGAAGCGTTTCTTCAAATACTTGAGCTGTTGCTGGGCGAGCCAGAGCAGCGGCACGGTGCCGAGCCCGAAGGCGAGGGCGAACTCCGCCCCACGCAGCGCCGATCCCGTCAGCAAGGCAGCGCCAAATAGGAGATACAGCGGGCCGCAGGGCAGCAGCGGCGTGAGCGTGCCGAGCGCGATGCCGCTGCGTATGGGAGACATCTTGCCGAGCCGGAAGCGCATCTTCGCCGTCCATTTCATCAGCGCGGGAGGGCGCGGCAGTTTCTTTTCGAGCCCGAATCCAAAAATCAGGAAAACCGCGACAAGTACCCACGGCAACAGCACGGCGGGCGATCCGAAAAACCACTCCAGCGGTTGCCTGCCGATGGCACCGCAGATCGCGCCGATGGTGGCATAGGAAACGAGGCGCGAGCCGTGGTAGGCAGTCATCGCCATGAGCCGCTCGGTCTCTGAGGAGGGCATCGCGGCGAGTCCGCAGGCAATGGGTCCACACATACCCACGCAATGCACGCTGGTCACAAGACCGGCGACAAGTGCTCCAAGCGTGGTGTGGACGGGATCCAAAATCTCAACTTTTAATTTTCAACTTACAACGAAGGGGGTCTGATGCGGGAATCCCACCCTACTTTGAAGGTTGAGAGTTGGAGGTTGAAAGTTCCAGCGGGACGGCCTCCGGGGTGTGTTTCACGGCGACGAAAATCAGGCTGGTCCATGCGGCGGCGAGCAGCAGGAATGCGGCGGTGACGTAGAGCCAGGGGCGGATGGTGGTCATGTTCATGGGGCTTGGGGTTCGGTGGTTATTCCTGTTTCAATTGGTTCGGGTTGGGGCCGAGGAACTTGATGTCTTGGGTGACTGTGGCATTGCCGGGCTCAGCGGTGATTTTAAGCGTCAACTCGGTGGGACCGGAGTAGTGTTCGCGATCGTTGATGATGATCATGGGGCGGCTTGCTTCATCTAGAGCGCCGAGTGTCAGGGAATCGCCTAGACCGCTGAGGGTGAATCCGGCTGGAGCGTTTTCGAGGGAGATTTTGAAGATGACCGGCTGGTTGCGCTTGTTGAGAAGACGCAGACGGTAGTGATTCCGGACGACGGTGGGATCGACGTAAAACGGTGCGCCGCGCATGCGTGATACCTCGGCAAAAATCGGCTTCACCTTGTAGAAGGCGGTGAAACCGAGAGCGATGAGGCCTAGCAATCCCATCGCGGCGTAGAGCCAGATGCGCGGGCGCAGGATGTGGCGTTTTTTTCCTTCAAGTCCTTTGGTGGAGTCGTAACGGACGAGGCCTGTCGGGCGCTTGAGCTTGCGCATGATGTCGTCGCAGGCATCGACGCACGCCGCACACCCGATGCACTCCATCTGCAGGCCGTTGCGGATGTCGATGCCAGTGGGGCAGACCTGCACGCAGCGGGTGCAATCGACGCAATCGCCAGCATTCGGATCGGTGGCTTTTCCGCGCGGTTCGCCGCGCACCGAATCATAGCCGATGACCACGGTTTCATCATCCGTCAGCGCGGACTGGATGCGGCCGTAGGGGCAGAGGATGATGCAGAATTGCTCCCGGAACCAGGCGAAGCAGAAGTAGAGCGCTCCGGTAAGCGCGGCGATGATGGTGAATGTGGCACCGTGCTGGAGCGGGCCTTCCTGCATGAATCGATACAGGCGCGGCAGCGAGACGAAGTAGCTGATGAACACATGCGCGATGGCGGCGGAGGCGACGAGATAGAGCCCGTATTTCACGGCTCGGCGTATCGTTTTGCGGACGCTAGAGGGTGCTCGGTCGAGCTTGCGGCGGGCGGTGGCGTCGCCATCGATCCAGCGCTCGATGCGGCGGAAAACGTGTTCGAGGAAAACGGTGTAAGGGCAGGCCCATCCGCACCACAGGCGGCCAAGCAGGGCAGTGATAAAAAACAGCACGAAGCCGAGCCCGGAGATGGCGAAAAAGAAGACCCACAGGTCCTGGGTCATCAGGGTGAGTCCGAACATATGGAAGCGCCGATTCTCGACATCGAAGAACAGCGCGGGAGCCCCGTTGATCGGGATCCACGGCATCAGCACATAAACGGCGATTAACAGCAGACCGAAGATCCTGCGGAAAAACGTGAACTTTCCTTTCACATCCGCCGGATGGAGGACGTAGTGGGAGCCGTCTGGATTGATCGTCGATACCGAGTCCAGATTCGGGCGTTTGTTTTTCTGCATGGGTGATGCCACGCGCAAAACATGGCAGGATCAGGCCTTACCCGCTCCGCATAAGGTCTCGGAAAGTGCGCGGGATTTGCGCGGTGTCGTATTCTCAGCGAGAATACGACATGGCCAAGCGGGTGAGAAAATCAGACCTGCCCACCAAGAACTGCGTGGCATGTGGAAGATCTTTCACATGGAGGAAAAGGTGGGTGAAGGTCTGGGATGAGGTGCGTTACTGCTCGAATCGTTGCAGGAACAAGAAGAAAGCCCCGGGGCTAATTATGAAAGACGGGGGCGCTCGCCTTTGATGGTGGAGGAACGACCGGAAGCGATATCATGGATATCATCCGCAAGGAGCGGGAGAAACGTGATCTTGCGAATGGCTAGTAAATCCCGCCGCGTGGGCCGACCTGAAGAACCTCAAAATCCTCTCTACCGTCCTGCTGCTTTAAGCGGAAAATAGCCCGGTATTGGCCAACGCGGAGACGATGGCAACCGCTCCAATCTCCCGCCATGGCTTTGACGTTTGGGTGTGCGTTAACGTCAGAAAGTGATGCAACATCAGCAATATCGGCCTTGATACGGTCTTTTCTTTCGGCAGGCATCCGCTTCAGATATCGCACAGCATTGCGATGGTAGAATATTTCCCTCATACATCAGAAGCCGAGACAAAAGCACTGCGATTGCCGCTGACGGAATCAGCAAGGGCCTCTTTCAGTTCGGATTGCTCGGCTTCATTGAGATCCCATCCGTAAATTTCCGAGAGCTCGACGAACTGATCGTAGGGCATGATGACCTCTGTGGGTTTACCATGCTCGTCGAGAACGATCTTCTTCGCGATAGTCATGGAGGCAACATACCACCTGAGGGTATGCTTGTCTTGTCCTTACTGCCGCAGGTCGCGGACCGAAGTCCGCGTTCCTTTCACTTCGCGAACTCCGCCTGATTCTTGCTGATGATGAAGGCGGTGAGCTCGGCGACTTGAACGGGTGGGAGTTTCTGGCCCCATGCTTCCATTTTCGCACCGTTGTGGCCGGGGCTGTCTGCAGGGGTGCCTTCGTTGATAATCTTGAAGATGTCCATGGGCTTGCTGCCGTATTTCCACTCGCCATCGGTCAGGGAAAGGCCGGGGAGGTTGACGAACTGGCCACCGCCGATGTCGATGCGGGCAGCGAGATCCTGGCCGTGGCACGCGATGCAGTTGGTCATGAAAATTTCCTGTCCTGCGGCGACGTGTTCAGGATCGGCAGCCCATTCATTAACGAGCATGTCGTCGTTGAGCTTGGCGAGCATTTCGTCGAGAGCCTTGGCTTTGGCATCGGCGATGACGGCCATGGCCGCGTCGATTCTCTGCTCATCGGAGCGGGCGATGCCGAGGTTGTAATAACCGAACCACCAGACAACGAAGAAGACGTGGGCGGCGATGAAGATGACCAGCCACCAATTCGGGAGCTTCTGATCGTATTCCTGGATGCCATCGAATTCGTGGTCACGCAGGACGATTTCTCCTTCTTTTTCGGCGAATTGGGCGCGGCGGATTTCGGGTTCGTCTGACATTTTCAAAGAGGGAAGAGGTTCAACGCAAAGGCGCAAAGGTCGCTAAGGAGACGCAAAGCTGGGGTAGCGGATTTGTTTGGGATTTCGTGCTTAGTGCTTGGAATTTTCCTCCAGCGGAATGCGGGAGAGTGCATCGCGGCGGTCTTTCGGAAGGCGGATGGCGCGGATGGAGACGAAGAGGAAGACCCCCGCAGTGATGACGAAGGAGATGATCGGAACGATGGCGGCCCAGTTTTCGTGAATGACTCGATGGAACATGGTGGGAGGGGGTAAATGCTGGAATTTAACGGGCGGAGGTGGTATCCGGGATCGGAAGTTTGTCCTCACCCTTGGCGGCGCGGCGGAGGGAATCGGCGTCGTGAATTTTTTCCTTCGGATCGGTCGAGGTAGATTCGTAGGTGCCGATTTTCTGCATGTAGGCGATGAGAGCGACGACTTCGGTATCGGCAAGGCGGCGCATGAGTTGCTCTTCGGACAACGTCGCTTCATCGGGGAGGAAGGCACCGGCTTTGACGAGGGCGGCGGAGATTTCCATCGCCTGATCGCGGGCGGATTGCTCGATCGCGTCCTTGGTCATGGCGGGCCATGGGACTCCGAGCATGGTCTGCACAGCGATGCGCTTGGGCAGGGATTTCAGATCCGCTTGCGTGGAGAACAGGAAGGGATAAGGAGGCATGTTCGAGCCCGGAGAGGTCTGGCGGGGATCCCAGAAATGGTTGAAGTGCCAGAGGTTGTCGCGCTTTCCGGAACGCATGACTTCCGAGCCTTCGACGAGCGCGCCGCCTTCGCGAGCGAGATCGGGGCCGGTGCGTTTCGAGCCCCATTGGTGCGGGTGGTCGTAGAGCGACTCGCCCATGCGGCTATACCCCTGCTCCTCGGTGGGGCCGTAGCGGAGGACATCCGGGACGAGGGTGCGGATCATCTGCGAGTGGCAGTTGTAGCAGCCTTCGGCGACGAAAATGTCACGACCCGCAAGCTCCAGCGGGGTGTAGGGCACCTGGATGCGATCTTCCATGTTCGTGGCTTTGTTCACGAGCAGGGACGGGATGATCTGGACTCCGCCGCCGATCGCAACGGCGAAGAAGATCAGGATGGTGAAGGGCAGGTAGTTTTCCAAGAGGCTATCGAAGTAGTCCGACCAGCTCTTGGATTCCTTCCTGAAAACGAGGAAGCCTTTCGTGAACAGGATGATCATGATGGTGAAGGCGGCCTTGTCCGCATGTGGCGGGAGCAGGAACCAGAGGATCATGAAAGCGATGCCGGAAACCGCGTAGAGAACGGGATCTTGGCGGAGCGCGACTCCGATCCGGAGGTTGTCTTTGGTTTCCTTCGGCAGGACGTTGACCTCGACGGTGTCGTCGGTGGCTTTGCCCGAGCGGGCGGTCATGAAGATGTTCACCGCGCAGCTGATGAAGCCGAGGAGGAAGAGAAATCCGCCGAAGGAACGCAAGATGTAGAGAATGTTGATCTGGCGCAGTGTCTCAACGAACTCGTATTTCAGGGTAGCTCCGCCGGGGTTGGTCTCGGCGAGCATGAGGCCCTGCATGATGCCGGCAACCCACATCGAGGAGACGTATAGGAGGATGCCGACGAGGCCCGTCCAGAAGTGCATGTTCGCGAGGGAGGTCGACCAGAGTTTGGTTTTCCAAAGGCGCGGGGCCAGCCAGTAGAACATGCCGGCGGCCATGAAGCCGTTCCAGCCCAGGGCACCGGAGTGAACGTGACCGACCGTCCAGTCGGTGTAATGGGAGAGGGAGTTCACCGCGCGGATGGAAAGCAGCGGCCCCTCGAAGGTGGCCATGCCGTAGAAGGTGACGGCGACGGCGAAGAACTTGATGACCGGATCGGTGCGGAGTTTGTCCCATGCGCCGCGGAGGGTAAGGAGGCCGTTGAGCATACCCGCCCATGAAGGAGCCCAGAGCATGAGCGAGAACAGCATGCCGAGCATCTGGAGCCATTTCGGCAGGGCGGTGTTAAGCAGGTGGTGGGGGCCAGCCCAAATGTAGATGAAGACCAGCGCCCAGAAGTGGATGATGGAAAGGCGGTAGGAATATACCGGGCGGTTGGCCGCCTTCGGGATGAAATAATACATGATCCCGAGAATCGGGGTGGTCAGGAAGAAGGCGACGGCGTTATGGCCATACCACCACTGGACCAGCGCATCCTGGACTCCGCCGAAGATCGGGTAGGAGTGGGTGAGCGAGGTCGGGATGGAGAGGTGGTTGACGACGTAAAGCAGGGCGATGGTGATGATCGTCGCGATGTAGAACCACAGGGAGACGTAGAGGGATTTCTCGTTACGTTTCGCGAGGGTCCAGAAGAAGTTCGCGCCGAAGACAATCCAGATCACCACGACGGCGATGTTGAGCGGCCAGATGAGCTCCGCGTATTCCTTGCTGCGGGTAAGGCCAGCGGGAAGGGTGATGGCGGCGCCGACGATGATGAGCTGCCAGCCCCAGAAGTGGATCTTGGAAAGCAGATCCGAAGCGGTGCGGCATTTGCACAAGCGCTGGGTGGAGTAATAAACCCCGGCGAAAACCATGTTCCCGACGAAGGCGAAGATGACCGCATTCGTGTGCAGCGGGCGGATGCGGCCGAAGGTGATGTAGGCGAGACCTTCACCCTTGAAGAGCCCGAAGGTGATTGTTTCGAGGAATTTCCCGTTCATCTGCCACCATGAGAGCTGGGTGGCGGCGAGGACGCCGACGAGCATGCCGACTATGCCCCAAAAGATGGAGGCGTTCATGAAACGGCGGACGGTCTTGTCGTCGTAGGTGATGGTCGTGGTCATTTTGGAGAAACGTTGCGTGGCTTCGGAGCCGGGGTGTCATCGAGCGGGAGAAGTGAATCGCGCTCAAAGCTGGAGCGCCGCCCACGCCGCGCCTCTGCCGCAAAGCACACGATGAAAATCGCGGCCAGGCAGGTGCTGACGAGTATGGTGATGGCAAGTGCGTCCACGCGATGAGTGGAGCAGAGCCATGGCAATGCCGCATCGCACGGCTTGCGATAGACTGCGCGTATCTTCTGCGCCGACCGATAACTAACGCGGAAGGGCGACGCGCGGCATAGGCACCACAAAGCCACCGAGGAAAAGCCCGCCAATGAATCCACCGAGGTGAGCTCCGTAGGCGACCCCTTCGATACCGCTGAGGTAGCCGTTGAAATCGAAGATCAGGCCGAGGATGCCAATCAAGGCGAGGCGCCCTGGAGCGACGGGGCTCGCCATCGGCCAAATATGCGGATCCGGCAGATGCCAGCGCACGACCATGGCTAGATAGAGCCCCTCGAAGCCCATGACCGCACCGGAAGCGCCGAGGCACGGGGCGTCATCGGTAAGATTGAGCGCGACATGGCAGATGGATCCGGTGATGGCGGTGAAAGCAAAGATCGGGATCACCCAGCGCGCACCGAGGAGCTCGCAGGCAATGGCGGCAAAGATCCATAAGAATAGTAAGTTTCCCGAAAGATGGCCGAAGTCACCATGAAGCAGGCCGGCAGTGAACAGCGTGAGGAATTCCGCACCAGCTTCAGCGGAGAGATTTCCGAACCGGAGCGCCTGCCAGGCGGCGACGACTTCATCCGGGATCGCGGAGAAGCGCAGGGTGAAGTCGTAACTAGTGATGCTCTGGAGGAATAAAATCGCGATAAGAAACACGATGAGACCTAGCACCACGCCTTGCCTCCGGAGGAGATAGCGGAATTCCACGAACTGAGACACGGGCCGACTCTGTTGCCACTCCCGCGACCGCTCAAGCTCGTTTCGATACCAGACCCGGCATTCCGTGGCAGGAGGTTGCAATCTGAGACCCGGCGCGCCCTGTAACGGAGCAACTTGCAAAGTCCGAGACGAGAAATCCTTGAAAAACCCTAGCAAACGGCACTGGCACGCAGCGAGCGATGAATATGGGGAACCCCAAAATCACGTTATGTCTGAAAACAAACTTCTACTCATCATTGTTGCCATCTTGCTTCCTCCACTCGCCGTCGCTCTGAAAGACGGAATCGGGACATCCTTGGTCATCAATATCGTCCTCACCCTCTTGTTCTACATTCCCGGTCTGATCCACGCCTTGATGGTGGTCCTATAAATGGGCTACTTGCATTCTCTCCACGTTATCGCATAATGCAACGCAGGCTCGTTGCATTATGCTGTATTTATGGCAGGCGGCGCGCTCCAACCCCTAGCTAGCAGGGTTCCGGATCCGGCACCAAAACAGCTAGACCACACGGAAAGCACCATGGACATCCTAATCATCGACGACGACCCAAGTATCAGCACGGCCACACGAGTGACCGTGGAACAGGAGGATCACTACGCAGAGACGGCAGATTCGATCAAAGCTGCGCGGCTGCGCATCAGGGAGGAGAAATGGGATCTCATTTTCCTAGATGTCAGGCTAGGAGAGGAAGATGGCTTGGAGTTCATCAAAGAAATCCTCGAGAAAAATCCCGACCAGTTGGTGGTAATCTTTACCGCCTACTCGTCCGTGGAGATCGCGATCAAAGCCACTCAGGCAGGCGCCTTTGACTATTTGGAAAAGCCGTTCACTCCGGATCGAGTGCGGGGCATTTTGCTCAAAGCTCAGAAAGCCCTCACCGCAAACCGGGAAATCACCAACCTCAAAACCACGGTCACCGAACTCAAGACCCAAGTGGACAAGTCAGGACCGCGAACACGTTTCGAGTCGGACGATCCCACCATGAAAGCCACACTGGAGGTCATTTTCCGAGCAGCAGCTTCCCAAGCCACGATCCTCATCCTCGGGGAAAGCGGCACCGGCAAAAGCGTCATTGCCCGGACGATCCATGAGAACAGCAGCCTTTCTAATAAGCCATTTGTCACGGTTAGCTGCCCCTCGCTTTCGAAAGAACTCCTTGAATCCGAGCTCTTCGGCCACATGAGGGGAGCCTTCACCGGAGCGGTGAAAGACCAATGGGGCAAAGTCCACGCCGCGGATGGCGGCACCCTTTTCCTAGATGAGATCGGCGAGCTACCTCTTGAGATCCAGCCGAAGCTGCTCAGGCTCCTGCAAGAGCGCGAATACGAACGGCTCGGCGAAAACAAGCCGCGCACCGCCAACGTGCGCATCATCGCCGCGACCAACCGGGATCTGAAAGCCAGCGTGGCGGCGGGGGAATTCCGCGAAGATCTGTTTTACCGGATCAATGTGATTTCTGTAGAAATGCCCCCATTGAGGGCACGGCCGAAAGATCTCGTCGGTTTTGCAGAGGACTACCTCGCCTATTTTGCCAGCCAGATCGGCCGGGAGATCAGAGGATTTTCCGCCAAAGCTTTGGATCGCCTACGCACTTATTCGTGGCCGGGGAACCTTCGCGAGCTTCGGAACTCGATCGAACGTGCGACCATTCTCAGCAAAGGAGCGGAAATCGAGGAAAGCGATCTTCCTTCCGGGTCCGGAAAGACCTCCTCTGCGGCAAATACCAGCCATATCGTTCCGGGGTCAGATGTGACCTTGGAGCAGCTCGAAGAAGAACACATTCGGCTCATCGTCGACAGGGTCAAGAATTTACAAGATGCCGCCGCCCAGCTGGGTATTGACAAGGCGACACTCTATCGCAAAAGGAAAAAATATAACCTGACCTAACCGACATGGTTCCGGAAAACAACGACCCCATACCTATCTCCGTCTCGCACGAACTGAAGTCTCCCCTCACCGGAATTCAGATGACGCTGCATTTGCTGAAAGAGGAAAAAATCGGCCCGCTCAACGAGAAGCAAGCCATGATGATCAAGCAAGCGATGCTGGATTGCGACCGCCTCGTGGAGGCGATCAACCGGTATGTTTCCCACGAGAGGCGGGACTGACGCCGTTAAGGACGGCAATCAAAACTCCTGGTTTTAGGGATGCCGTTGCGGATGATTTACCTTGTCGCCCCTGTCGCTACATATGAGCCTAGGTGTTACTGGTATCCTCTCTGCAACTCCCTATCGCGGCGGTCGTCCAAGACGGCCGTTGAAACCGCAATAACCCGTCACGTCCTGTCGCAAGCCGCATCTGTATGACCCCTCCTTCTCCGGATAATTGCGGCCTCTTGTATGAAAATACGGATAGCTTCCGCCATCTTGCAGAGGCACTCCCCCAACTGGTTTGGACTGCAGATTCCGATGGCAACCTAGATTACATCAGCCCCCAGATGGGCGAGTTCGCCGGCACCGAGCCTCATGATTCGGACTATTTGAATTGGGCGAAACTGATCCATCCGGATGATCTCGAAGAGCTTGACAAAGTCTGGACCCATTCCCTGGAAACGGGGGAAACCTACGTCCACGAGTTCCGCATGAGGGGCAAAGACGGGACCTATCACTGGTTTTCCGGAAGAGCAATCCCCGTGGTGGAAGCCGATGGGACGATCGTCAAGTGGTATGGAGCCACCACCAACATCGACGAACTGAAAGAGGCAGAGCTCACCCTCCGGAACGCCGCCGCGGAGAAGGATCGGTTCATCGCCACGCTCGGCCACGAGCTGCGCAATCCCCTCTCGGCCATCTCTAACAGCTATCACACCTTGGTGCACGATGGGGTCACAGAAGAGATTCGGGCAAAGGCTCTCGATTCCCTCGGCAGGCAGCTCAAACACCTGAGCAGACTGGTGGACGAAACCCTGGATATCTCACGACTCGTGAGCGGAAAATTCCGACTGCTCCCCACACGCTTGGAACTCAATCACTTAGTGGAAGGCTGCGTTAGTGATATGGAGCACGCGTGCACTGAGAACAAAATCACGCTAACCACAGAAACCTCCGGGGAAGACATCTGGATGAAAGCCGATAGCGTGAGGCTGGCACAGTGCATCTACAACCTGCTCAACAACGCGGTCAAATTCACGAAGCCGGGCGGAGCCATTCATGTCGGATGCCGACTCGATCCCGTGCGGAATTTCGTGGAAATCAAGGTGGCGGACAACGGCGTGGGAATGACCGAAGAAGAGATTGCCCGCATCTTCAAACCCTTCTCGCAAGGTAGAAGCGCCGGCCGCCTGAGCCGCGAGGGCCTCGGTCTCGGCCTTGCCATCACGAGCGAAATCATCGGCCTCCACGGGGGTGAAATCACCGTCGCTAGCGATGGAAAAGGTAAAGGATCGACATTTTCGCTCAACATTCCCGTCGGCAGCGCTCCGGAAAAAGAGCGGAAAGAAATTAAAAACACCCCTGTGGCGAGCGCACCGCAGGAGAGCCTCCGCGTCCTTTTGGTAGATGATGATGAATCGGTGACCGCCACTCTAAAAATGTTCCTAGAGCTCGATGGGCATTCGGTCACCGTGGTGCACTGCGGGAGGACGGCCTTCGCGGCAATCGACCGGGAGCTGCCGGACGTGGTGTTCTGCGACATCAGCCTTCCGGGAACGATCAAAGGTTGGGATGTCGCCAGACGGGTGGCGCAAAACTATCCCCATGACAAAGCGCCTTATACGATCGCCCTGTCCGGGCATGCGGATGCGGAGCACGCCAAAAAATGCCTCGAGGCCGGCTTTGATGAGCACATACCCAAGCCGCCATCCCCGGACGCCCTCAGAGAAGCGCTTGGCAGGGTGGCGATGAGCTGAATTTCAGTTTCAAAAATCCAGCTCATCCAAAATTCCGGCGTGCTGCTGCTTTGGCGAGGTTTTTCAGACGCTCTTTTTTCCCATGAAGAAGGCGAGGATCCAGAGCACCAGAAATACGACGAACAGGATTTTTGCGATGCCAGCTGCTGCTCCCGCTATGCCCCCGAAACCGAGGATGGCGGCGATGATCGCGATGACGAGGAATACGAGTGAATAATGTAACATGGTGTTTGGTGGTTGAGTTTAGGTGACAGGAAAAGATCCGTGTTCATTGGTGAGTGGCCACTCGATCACGCGGCGGTATCTTCGATTTTTCCGTCGATGGATGGCCGAAGGGGCTTCATGATGAAATTCGAATCGCATTTCTCGCTCCAAATGTTGCGATCCATAATTTCCGGGGTTTTGCGAAATTCGACCGTGTCCCGGAGTTCAAGAATCGTGGCATAATGCACATCGATTCGTGCTATTTGCCATGGATCGGTGACGGTTGGCGGGATCGCCGCTGCAAAAAACCGTCATCCCTCTCTCTTTTTTGGCACTTCTTCGCCCGACATGTCGGAGAAACAGGAGAACCCGAATTGTTCGGCAAAAGCCGAGGCGGAACCAAGTTCACCCAGCGTCCCAGCAATCACATCGGAGACGATCCTGCGCAGCGAGTGGAGAGTGACCGGTTTGCTGATGAATGCCGCCGCATCGAGTTCCAAGGCCTCCATGAACGAGCGCTCGTCGACATGTGCGCTACAAAGGATCACCGCGGTTCGATCTCCTCTTCGTCTCATTTCCCGGAGGATATGGATGCCGTTGATATCCGGCAGACTGAGATCCAGAAGTACGGCATCGAACCCACCATTTTCGAGAGCCCTCAGAGCCGTGAAACCGTCCGTACAAGCGACGACCTCCGTTTGCTCATTGGTCAGAGCTACGGCAAACAAATCCCTGAGCGATGGCTCATCATCAATGATGAGCACACGCCGGGTACCGAATGCGTTGCTAAAATTCATTACTTACAATGCCATTAGCTAGCTGTGTGCCTTTCGGTATCGGTATCCGCAAAACCAGCCAATACATCCATTTCAAGGCATTGGCAGCCTAGGTCGATGTCTAGAATCAGCCGGAAAATCATGCATAAACACTAGGGCGGGTTGCAATATCCAACCCTTCGATCGAAGCAATTCACGAAACAGGGATCTCGCTTTCCTTGGAAAAGACGGACAAACTGTCGAACCACCGCATTCGTAGCAGTCTGGAACGAAGTCTGCGAAGAATGAATACATGACTAAAAAATCTACACCTAAAGTTTCGATCGGAATTAGCGCCGCATCACGCAAGAAGATCCAAGGCATGCTTTCGGAGATTCTTTCTGACCAACACGTCCTCTACATCAAAACCCGCAATTTCCATTGGAACCTGATCGGAGGCCGCTTCCATTCCCTGCACCTCTACTTTGAGGATATGTATGATGAGCTGGCGCTTGCCATCGATGAGACCGCCGAACGCATCCGTATGATCGGCGGAACCGCACCCGGCTCCATGGCGGAATTCATCAAATCCGCCTCGCTGAAAGAGACGAAAGGCGCGCCGATCACGGGAGAGGATGCAATCAAGGCATTACTTGGCGACCATGAGACGGTGTGCACGAGCCTGCGTAAGCACATCCCGAAAATCGGCGACATGGATGATCTCGGCACTGAGGACTTCCTCGTCGGTCTACTCCAGAAGCATGAGAAAACCGCTTGGATGCTCCGCAGCTATCTTGAGGGCTGATACCTCCACGAGTCCCCTCGTCCATATCTGACTCGCGTTGAAGTTCCGGAACCCGCGGTTCCGCACCTCGCCACACTCCCTACAATCTAACAAAGAAATGAGTATCTCCGTCAAACCCAGCCATCTTGCGACCTACAAAGATGTCGCACTCCTTTATCTCAAGCATGGCCGCAACGCTAATATTGACAGTGATCAGCTGTCGGAGAGGTTCGGAATCGAGGAAAAGGTCGAGGCCTCAGAAGATGCCGAAGCCTTCGTGTCCGATCTGGAAAGGCTTGGTCCTACCTTCATCAAGCTCGGCCAACTCCTCTCGACCCGGGCGGACCTCATCCCCCCCTCCTGGCTCACAGCCCTCGAGCGTCTTCAGGACGATGTCAAACCCTTCTCATATGAGGAGGTTCACCAGATTGTGGAAAGCGAGCTTGGCGTCAGGATATCCAAAGCCTTCGAAAGCTTCGACGAAACACCCCTGGCTGCCGCATCGCTCGGGCAGGTGCATCGTGCGGTGCTACGAGACTGCAAAACGGAAGTCGCCGTGAAGATCCAACGGCCGAATGCGAGGGAAACCGTGCTCAAGGAGCTGGAAGCGATCGCCGAGGTCGCGGACTTCCTCGACGCCCATACCGAATTCGGACGCCAATACGAGCCGGGGCGCATCGTCGCACAATTCCGCCGCTCAATACTCCGCGAGCTGAATTATCTCGAGGAAGCGGACAATCTCAACCGGCTGGGAAGGAATCTTCGTGCGAAGAAGGACATTATCATCCCCAAGCCGTTCATGGACTTCTGCTCCGACAAGGTGCTTACCATGGAGTATATTCCGGGCACCAAAATCACCGAACTTTCCGGCGTGGTCCATACCGATCTAGACGGTGCCGCTTTGGCGGAATCCCTGTTCTCGGCCTACCTCGAGCAAGTCCTCATGGACGGCTTTTTTCACGCCGATCCCCATCCCGGAAACCTCCTACTCACCCGCGATCACAAGCTCGCCCTGCTAGATCTCGGCATGATCGGGGTGGTGCCGGATACTCTCAAGGATCAGCTACTGCAGCTACTCACCGCAGTGGCGGAAGGCAATAGTTCGCGCGCGTCGGATGTGGCGAAGCGCATCGGCACGCCGAAGGAAGATTACGATGAGGAAGCCTGCAGCCGCGAGATTCGGCAGATCGTCGAGGATCGCTACGGCTCCAATATTTCTGATATGCAGATCGGCCGACTGGTCTTGGAAGTCACCCACGCTTGCGCCCAGAACGGTCTGAGCATCCCCGACGAGATGTATCTGCTCGGCAAAATGCTGATGAATCTGGACATCATCGCCAAAACCCTTGATCCGGAATTCGATCCCGACGCGAGCATACGGCGCCACTCAAGCGCCTTGCTGAATCGTAGGTTCAAGGATCAGCTCACCACCGGAAACATCGTCCACCTGCTCACCGATGTGAAAGAACTCGTGTCCACCACGCCGCAACGGCTCAACGACTTTTTCCGTTCTCTTTCCTCGAACAAGCTGCAGGTGAAGGTGGATGCAATCGATGAAGAATTGCTGCTCAGCGGCTTTCAGCAGGTCGCTAACAGGATCACGACCGGTCTCATCCTTTCTGCCCTCATTATCGGCGCGGCGATGCTGATGAACATCGAATCAAAGTTCATGCTCTTTGGTTACCCCGGCCTAGCCATCATCCTTTTCCTCGCCGCCGCCATCGGAGGCCTGATCCTCGTCGGCAGCATCGTCTTCAATGATGTGAAGCGGAAAAAAGTCCGCCGTTAGGGTGCTACCTGAAGCACGGTGAAACCGTGGCGGGTGAGCATCCTTCCTGCCTCCTCGGATACGATAAAATCCAAGAAAGCGAGAGCCTCATCCTTTCTTGTGGATGCTGAAACGATAGCGGCGGGGTATTCAATGGAGCCGGTTTTGTCCATCGGCGCGGTGAAAATGGACTTCACCCTGTCGCTAGATGCGGCATCACTGCGATAGACGATGGCGGCATCTGCGTTCCAGGTTTCCGCAGCGATGAGGGCAGCGCGGACATTCTGGAGTGCGATGGTTTTTGGTTGTAGCTGCGGCCAGAGATTTTCCGCAGTGAGCCAGTTTTTTGCATAGATCCCGGCGGGGACCGAAGCGGGATCGGCGATGGCGATGCGCTTGAGCGACAGCAGGTCGCAGGGCGATTTCAGGGTGGTCTCGCTGCCGACGGGAACCACGACCACTAGCTGGTTGGTCGCAATCGTACGGATCGTAGATTCAGATATGAGTTTCCTTTTCACCAATGCCTCAAGGGTCGCGGTGTCTGCTGAGATGAAGACATCGATAGGCGCGCCGGCCTCGATCTGACGTGCGATGACGTTGGTTCCGGAGAACGTCGTGCGGACTTTGCTACCCGACCGCTTTTCGTAAGCGGCGGTGATTTCCGTGACCGCATCGGACAGGGAAATCGCAGAGCCGATGGTGAGATCGGCTTTTGCCTGCGAGGTGAGGACTAGGGTTAGCAGTATGGCAGGAAAAGAACTCGCAACACGAAACGAAAAAATTCCTACCTTCCTGCTATCCTTTTTCAAAATCGCGGTGGTTGCGCTGCGGACTGAAGTCCGCGTTCCTTTATCCTCCTTACGCGTAACTGCGGATGGAGACTTTAACGCTTTCGTATTCGAGCGGCTCCTTGTGCAGGGTCGGGGTCTGGCCGGGGCCGTGGTATTCCCAGGCGGAGACGTAGGAGAAAGTTTCATCGTGGCGCTTGGCTTCACCCGCTTGGGTTTTGCCGGCTTGGACTTCGGGATCCGCTTCGGTGAACTGGTGCTCGCCGCGGAAGTGACCGCCGCAGGACTCCTCGCGGTTAAGGGCGTCGTGGCACATGAGCTCGCCGAACTCGAGGAAGTCGGCAACGCGGCCGGCTTTTTCGAGCTCCATGTTCGGGGTGTCGCCGGTGCCCGGGATGCGCACGTTGTTCCAGAATTCCTCGCGGATTCTCGGGATTTCCTCGAGTGCTGTGGTAAGCCCTTCGACCCTGCGATCCATGCCGCATTTGTCCCACATGACCTTGCCGAGATCGCGGTGGAAGGAATCGACCGTGCGTTTCCCTTGTATGGAGAGCATTTTGGAAATGCGCTCACGGACTTCACCCTCAACCTGCGCGAAAGCGGGATGCTGGGTGGTGACGGAGCCGGGTGCCTGGGTGGCAAGGTAGTTTGCGATCGTGGTCGGGATGACGAAATATCCGTCGGCGAGTCCCTGCATGAGAGCGGAGGCACCGAGTCGATTTGCGCCGTGGTCGGAGAAGTTTGCTTCGCCGAGGACGTGCAGTCCGGGGATGTTCGATTGGAGGTTATAATCCACCCAGAGACCGCCCATGGTATAATGGACGGCGGGGTAAATCATCATCGGGCGCTCGTAAGGATTTTCCCCGGTGATCTTCTCATACATCTGGAAGAGGTTGCCGTAGCTGGCGCGGATCTTGTCCTCGCCAAGGCGCTTGATCGCATCGCGGAAGTCGAGATAGACACCGAGCCCGGTGGGGGCGACGCCGCGGCCGTCGTCACAGGCTTCCTTTGCAGCACGGGAGGAAATGTCGCGTGGGGCGAGGTTGCCGAAAGAGGGGTATTTCCGCTCAAGGTAGTAGTCGCGATCTTCGTCGGCGACGTCGTTCGGGTGGAGTTCGCCGGCGCGGATTTTCGCGGCGGTTTCTTGGGTTTTCGGTGCCCAGACGCGGCCGTCGTTGCGGAGCGACTCGGACATGAGGGTGAGCTTCGACTGGTATTCGCCGGAGACCGGAATGCAGGTCGGGTGGATCTGGGTGTAGCACGGGTTGGCGAAAAGCGCGCCGCGTTTTGCCGCACGCCATGCCGCGGTGACGTTGCAGCCCATCGCATTGGTGGAGAGGAAAAAGACGTTGCCGTATCCGCCGGTCGCAAGGATGACTGCATCCGCTGCGTGGGTGGAGATCTCACCAGTGTTCAGGTCGCGCACGATGATGCCTTTCGCGTGGCCATCGACCTTCACGAGGTCGAGCATTTCGGTGCGCGGGTACATCTTCACCCCGCCCTTGTGGATCTCTTTTTCGAGCGCTTGGTAGCAGCCGATGAGCAACTGCTGCCCGGTCTGGCCGCGTGCGTAGAAGGTGCGGGAGACCTGTGCTCCGCCGAAGGAACGGTTGTCGAGCAGACCGCCGTATTCGCGGGCAAATGGCACGCCTTGGGCGACGCATTGGTCGATGATATTATTGGAGACTTCGGCGAGGCGATAGACGTTGGCCTCACGGGAGCGGAAGTCGCCGCCTTTGATCGTATCGTAGAAAAGCCGGTAAACCGAGTCACCGTCGTTGCGGTAGTTTTTCGCGGCATTGATCCCGCCTTGGGCGGCGATCGAGTGGGCGCGGCGCGGAGAATCCTGGTAGCAGAAGCATTTCACTTGGTAGCCGAGCTCGGCGAGCGTGGCAGCGGCGGCACCTCCCGCGAGGCCGGAACCGACGATGATGACGGAGAATTTCCGTTTGTTCGCCGGGTTGATGAGCTTGGAGTTCATCTTGTGGCTGGACCACTTTTGCTCCAGCGGGCCGGCGGGGATCTTGCTATCTAGGTTCATGGCGAAAAGGGGTAGTGCGTGTTACTTGACGATGCCGAGGAAGATGGCGATCGGGATGGAGATGAAACCGACGTAAATGATGATCGTATAGCCCAGGGAAAATTTCCGGATCAGGCTCTGCGATTTTTTCGAGCGCCAGCCGAGGGTCTGGAAAATGGAGGCAACCCCGTGGCTGAGATGCGAGCAGAGCAGAGTCATTGAGATGACGTAGAAGAGGACTACGAAGAAATTGAGGAAGCCTGCCTCGAAGCCGCGGATCACCATTCCGTAAGCATCGAAACGCTCGGGATCGAGCGGATCAATCAGATCGGCATCGTTGTAGGTGATGCGGACGGTGAAATGTAGCAGGTGGAAGATGATGAAGGCGAGGATCGTGAGCCCAGACCAGATCATGATGCGCGAGGACTTCGATGCCTGAATGGTTGCTTGGCATTCGTAATCCTGTTTCCTCGCTGTCTTGTTTTCACGCACCAGCAGGATGGTCGCCCAGACATGCAGGGTCACCACGACGAGCAATCCAATGCGGGCGATCCAGATCAGCGCTCCGTGGCCGGCGTTGTGGAGGAACTCGGCGTATTCATTAAACGCCTCGCGCCCGGCGAAGATTAGGAGGTTTCCGGTGAGGTGACCGGCGAGGAAAAGCACCATCGCAAGGCCGGTGACGGCGACGACGAGCTTCTTGCCGATGGAGGACTGCCAGTAGGCTGTGGCGGCGCGGGTAAGGGCGTTCATGGAAGAAATGAAGAGGAGACGCCGGATAGTTGAATGAGATCCCTGAAAGCTCAAACCCTAATCTCGCTTATCCGGGAGAAGAGCGTGTCTGGAGCCGATTCGGGCGCGATGCGAGGGGCGACGGTATGAATATGAAGCTGAGGCACACCGACCCTTTGCTCCACATTGGACTACGTCATCTCGCCACGAGGGAAACCCGTAGCTGTCGCGTCTCGCGGCAGCTACGGGTTTTCGCGCTCTATGCTGCTTTGGTGGCGGATGTCTTTGGCGCGTTCTAGATATACGGCGTCTTCACCGATATTTGAGGCGAGATCGCCGACACGCTCGAGAGAGCGGACGATGAAGATCAGGTGCACATATTCTTGGGAGCGGCCTTGGGTTTCATCGATGCGGGCACCGAACTGGGCGGTGGCGGCTTTGTAGAGTTTATCGAGTTTCTTGTCGCGGGCGTGGAGAGAGGCGCCGAGCGAGCTATTGCCATCGCTGAAGGAGGAGATCGCATCGCGGAGGAGCTCGTCGGCCATGGTGTAGACCGGCTCGACGAGGGTGACATCGACGAGATCTGGGGTGGCCATAATCTTTTTGGCGCGCTTGGCGATGCTGGTGGCGTGATCCGAGATGCGCTCTAGGTTCATCGAGATTTTCATGGAGGAAACGACGAAACGGAGGTCGGTGGCCATGGGGTGATATTTCACCAGCAGGCTCATCCCGGCCTTGTCGATGGTGCGCTCGAGTTCATCGACCTCGTCGTCATCGGCGATGACCGAATTGGCAAGTTCGCTATCACGCTCAAGCAGAGCCTGGATGGCGCGCTCAAGATTGTGGCGGGTTTTCGCGGCCATGGCGAGGACGTCGCCCTTCAATACCGCGAGGGCGTGGTCGAAATCCTTGATGATGTGCGGTGAGTTGTTCATGGAAGTGAGTTGTCTGGATAAACGGATTGGGGAAAGGTGGGTGGCGATGGGCTTCAGCCGAAACGCCCGGAGACGTAGTCTTCCGTTTGCGAGACTGAGGGGTTTCCGAAAATGGTGGTGGTGTCGTCGTACTCGATGAGCTCGCCGAGGTAGAAGAACGCGGTGCGGTCGGAGACCCGGGTGGCCTGCTGCATGTTGTGGGTGACGATCACGATGGTGAACTCCTCCTGAAGCTCGGCGATGAGCTCCTCAATGCGGGCGGTGGCGATGGGATCGAGCGCGGAGCACGGTTCGTCCATGAGCACGATGCGTGGATTGACCGCGATGGTGCGTGCGATGCAGAGGCGCTGCTGCTGGCCGCCGGAGAGACCGAGAGCGCTGGAGTTGAGGCGGTCTTTCACCTCGCTCCAGAGAGCGGAGCGGCGCAGGGATTTCTCGACCGCTTCGTCGAGCTGCGACTTGTTTTTGATGCCTTGGATGCGCAGACCGTAGGCGACGTTTTCATAAATGCTTTTCGGGAACGGATTGTATTTTTGGAACACCATGCCGACTTGTTTGCGCAGTTCGATGGGGTCGACATCCGAGGCGTTGATGTCCTGGCCCATGATGCGTATCTGGCCGTTGGTGACTTTCGAGGTGTCGACCAGGTCGTTCATGCGGTTGAGGCAGCGCAGGAGCGTGGATTTCCCGCAACCCGAGGGGCCGATGAGCGCGGTGACTTTTCCTGCGGGGATGTTGAACGAGATGTTCCGCAGGATGTTGGTTTTTCCCTGATCGTAGCTGAAGGAGACGTCATCGATCTCGATCATCGCGTCTTCCTTGGCGATCGGGTTCGGGTTGTTTTTCTTCGGGGAAAAAATTTTGGCGGGACTTTCCACGGTCGGTGCAAGTGCGGTCATAGGATGGGATGGGGTGGTTGGTGCGGAGCTCACCATTTGAGTTTTTTGCGGAAGTGAATGCGGAGGTAGATGGAGACGGAGGCGAAGCTCATCACCATGAGGAGGAAGACGAAAACCGAGCCGTCCTGCATGGCGGCGGTGGCATCGGTGCGCGGGATGCGGGCGGCGACCGTATAGATGTGGTAGGGCATGGCCTGCACGGAATCGGTGAGGAAATTTGGCACCCAGGAAATGCCGTTTTCACTGGCGTCTTGCCATGGGAGCTTCCCCTTCAGTGCGACGGCGGCGGTGAACATGATGGGGGCGGTTTCACCTGCGACGCGGGTGACACCGAGGACGGATGCAGTGAGGATACCGGGGGTGGCGTAAGGCAGGACGGCGGTGCGGATGCATTGCCATTTCGTCGCGCCGAGGGCGAGGGAGGCTTCGCGAAAGCCTTTCGGGATCGCTTTCAAGGATTCCTCACAGGCGGCGATAATGACCGGCAACACCATCACGGCAAGGGTCAGCCCACCGGCCAGCAAGGAGTTCCCGAGATTCTTAAAAATGAGATGACCGCCGAACATCGGGATCGCGATCATCGGCAGATCATCACCGAGACCGGTGGCAAAGACCGGGATCACCGGAAACAGGCAGAAGAAGGCGAAACCGAAGAGGCCGAAGACGATGGAGGGCACGCCGGCGAGGTTCATGATCGCGAGACGGATCATGCCGACGAAGCGCCCCTGCTTGGCATACTCATTCAGGTAAACCGCCGCGGCGACGCCGACGATGAGTGCTACGACCATGCAGACGATGACAAGTAGAGCGGTGCCGACCAATGGCCCGGCGATACCTCCACCGGAATAGGCGTTGGTCTTCTTGTTTTCCACCACCGCGTCAGGATTGGCCTTGGAGTATTCGATGAAATCGGACGACGCCATCGACTGCTTCTCGCCATCCGCATCGGTGAAATCGACCAAGGTTTCCGGCATGCGGGTGAGGAAATCCGTATTGATGACTTCTCCACCTTTGTCAGAAAACATCGGCATGAGCACAGGCAGGCCTTTCTTCGCGATATCGAAGAAGATGAAGAGCGTGCAAGCGAGGATGAGATAGGTCAGCGAGGCGAGGATGCCTGCCACGAGCCTATCTTTTGTTTTCCGGGCGCTGGAGCTGGACTTGAAGGGGTTCATGGTTCGGGGGATCAGGCGGCGAGGCCGAAACGTTTGATGATGCGCCGCGCGCTGATGTTGATGAGCAACGAGATGGTGAACAGCACGAGGCCGACGGAGAACAGGGCGCGGTAGTGGATGGTGCCTGCGGTGACCTCACCCATTTCTTGGGCGATGATACCGGTCATGGTGTGCGCGGGCTGGGTGATGACCCCGACCCCGAGACTGAAGTCCGGGATCGCGATCTGATTTCCCGCCACCAGCAGCACCACCATGGTCTCGCCAATCACCCGCCCGAAGCCGAGCAGGATCGCGGCGAAAATTCCGGAAATCGCAGCGGGCACCACGACTTTCATCACCGTCTGAAGTTTCGATCCGCCGAGGGCGAGCGAGGCTTCGGTGAAGGAGGAGGGGACGTTGTTGATCGCGTCCTCGCAGAGGGTGAAAATCGTCGGCACGGCCATGAGCGCAAGGAGCAGGCCGGCGTTGAGGATGTTCAGGCGTTCCTGCATGGGGAAACCGGGAACCCATGAGAACCATGCGATCTGGCTAACTTCACGCAGCGCCTCGCCCAGGACGATGATGCCGAAGAACCCGAGCACGACGGAAGGGATGGCACCGATCAGCTCGATGACCGGTTTGATGAAATTCTGCTGAGCCGGGCCGGCGAGGCGGTTGACGTAGATCGCCGCGCCGAGGGAGAACGGGATCGCCACGATGA
This sequence comes from Luteolibacter sp., assembly GCA_039978775.1. Lineage (GTDB taxonomy): Bacteria > Verrucomicrobiota > Verrucomicrobiia > Verrucomicrobiales > Akkermansiaceae > Luteolibacter. Next base: position 258,488 of record JBDWAR010000018.1, read on the forward strand.
GGGCGATGATCGAGATCAGCAGGGATCCGGTGAACAGCGGGAGCAGGCCGTAGAAATCGTGGAAAGAACTATTGGTGACCCAGTCTTTGCCGAAAAAGAACGAGCTGGCCGAGGTCAGCCAACCGACCGGTTTGTCGTAGCGCCATTGCTGCGCATTTTTGAGGCTTTCATCGAGGTATTCGTTGAGCTCGGGGGTCTTGCGCTGGATGCGGCCGACCAGATCCTTCACTTCCGCAGAGGCAAAGTCCTTCGGGAGGGCTGCGACCCCGGCTTCCATGCCCACCTTCATCGATTGCACCGCGGCCGCATGCTTTTCCCGGCTGCCATCCAGCGCCGCGATACGTTCGCCATACGGGAAATGATCGCGGATCACGATTTCCTCTGCCTGTTGCTTCAGGCGGGCGCGGTCGGCTTCGCTCGCGGCATTGACCGAGCCAGCCACCAGCGCCTCCTTGCGGGCGGCAGAGGTTTTGTCGGCGACCGCCTCGTTCTTGATGTCGGTGGTGATTTTGATCAGCTCTCCGCGCAGTCGTGCGAGCTCCGATCCGGCATTGCCGATCTGCATGCGGGCGGCATCGAATGCGGCCATGCCCTTTGTCATTTCGTCCTTCGCGGTGGCGATCAGGGCGGGTGGCTCGTCTTCTACGGGATCCCAAGTAGTCATCGCGGCGAGCAACTCCTGCCACTCTTTTTCGCCGAGGCGACCGAACGAGTCGATCGCTTTGCGGTCAGCTTTTACAAGCTCTGCTTGGAGGAAAACATCCCACTTCGCCTGGATCACATCCAAGTCCGCCTGGGCCAGCGTGGTTTCTTCTTCCCCGTCTGCATCATCAACTGCATCCCGGGCATCTTCGAGCTCTTCGATCAGGTCTTCCCCATCGTCGAAGAGGTCTCCTGAAAGTGCTCCGAAGCTATCCACGAGACCGCGCTGGATCCCGTAGGCTTCGTTCATTTCTTGGTAAAATGCCTGATTCGCCAAGCTCTTCACCTCGGTGTATTCGTCCATCTCCTTGATGACGAAATCCGCGTACTCCTGCCCCGTGAGGCGGAAGACCTCCAACTCCTTCTGGTGCTGGGGAAAAAACAAAGCCGCTTCCCTCGCGAGGAAGAGACAGATGGCACCCAAAACAAGGATGGAGATCATCGCGTTACCTCCGAAAAAGTAGCGAATCGCATCCTGACGGCAGATGCCTAGCAGTCTCTTTCCTTTGCGCTTGAAGTGGGTGGCCATGAACTATTTAAGAAGTGATAAGGCAGGGCGTGGGCAAGGGATGTCCCGTTACAGAAACGGCACATCCCTACCTTAATGCCTGCTAGGCGGGCAGATTTATTTTTCGTTCGGGATGAAGCCGACTGCATCGACAACCTTGGCTGCTTCTTCGTTGGAGGTAGCCCAGTCGAGGAATTTCTTCGCCTCACCTTCGGGCTGGCCGACGGTGTAGTAGTAGAGGGTGCGGGAAAGCGGGTAGCTGTCTTTGTTCTTCGGCTTGGCGGCTTCGCCTTCGACTTTCACGGAACGGAGGTCGTCCTTGTCGGCGTAGGCCAGTCCGACGTAGCCGATGCCGTTCGGGTTGTTGGCGACTTCGTCGGCGATCTGCTCGTTGCCAGCCATCTTGTTGGTGGAGGTGCCGTAGTCGCGCTTGTCCATGGCCATTTCTTGGAAGGACTTGTAGGTGCCGGAGGTGGTGTTGCGGGTGTAAACGGAGATCGGGCCGGCGGCGCCGCCCACTTCGCTCCAGTCGGTGATGTCACCGGTGAAGATGCCTTCGATCTGCTTGACGGTGAGGTCGCGCACGCCGTTGCCCGAGTTCACGACCACGGCGATCATGTCGTAGCCGGCCACGATTTCCAAGAGCTCCTGGCCCTTGGCGGTGAAGGCGTCCTTTTCCTCATCCTTCACATCGCGGGAGGACATGCCGATGTCGGCAGTGCCAGCGAGGAGGTTGGAGAAAGCAGCGGAGGATCCCTCGGCAGCGATCTCGAAGCCGACCGTATTACCAGCGGCGGTGTAGGCCTCGGTGAGTTGGGGAACCATTTTGGCACCGAGTGTGTCGGAGCCTTTGAAGACGAGTTTGTCCTGCGCGAAGCACGAGGCGGCGGCAACTACGGTGCCGATGGCGATGGATGCAATGATTTTCATTTTTGCGTTAGTTATTAATGAGTGTGGAACGGCGAATGCCATCCACGGCGCAGACTTAGCCCTTCCGCGCCGAATCCGGCAAAGGGGCAATTGTGACAGTTGCGTCACAATGGGGTTTTCCAGAACACCCCCACACTCTCTCCACCTAGCCTCTGGCTTTTCTCTGACAAATCTGCCATAGGAATACCCCGGTGACACTTCTGTCACATGAAAGCAGTTACCGGATGGCGCACTGAAATTTTAGAGAATTCTCCGCCGGTCAGATTCGGCACCGAAACACATGAAATACGAAAATACGAAAAACGTCCTCCTTGCACTCGCACTCGGCTCCCCCGCAGTGGCTGTCGCCGGCACGCCTGTCGAGGTTCCCGCTCCTGCCGAGAACTCCGGCGATTGGTGTGACTGGTATGGAAACAAACCGGGCATCCTCTACAAAAACAGCGACAATCCTTTCCTCCAAGAACTTCAGGTCGAAGGCCGCATTCAGTATCAATACGGACACATCGAAGGCGACCTTCCGGCAGGCGGCAGCTACGATGAGGATTTCGACGAAGTGCGCCGCTCACGCATCGGTGTGAAAGCCAAGTTCCTCCAGTACTTCGGCGCGAAATATCAGATTAACGTGGTCAACGACGACCGTCCCTCCGGCGGTGACCTTGACTGGGGCTATGACAGCATCGATGAGGCATACCTTTCCTTCAATCTCGGCAAGGCGCTGGGAGAGACTGGATTCGACGAGCTGAACCTCGTTTACGGCCGCCAGAAATTCGTCTTCGGCACCGAGGCGCACACCTCCTCCACCAAGCTCCTCACGATCGAGCGCTCCGCCCTTTCCAACAAGGTCTACGGCAGCTACCGCCCGACTGGTCTGACCCTTGAGGGCGCCAAAGGGCCCCTCTCGTTCGCCGCCTCGCTCTACAGCTCCACCATGGATGGCGCCAATAACGAGGAATTCAACGGTTGGCAGGACAGCTACTCGGTCCTGTTCAATACCGGCTACCAAGTCAACGACGAGCTGCTTGTCCGCGGTGACTTCACCTACAATGACGCCGAGCCAACCAACGAGGACTCCGTGATGGACTATCAGTGGGCGTTCGGAGTCGGTGCGGAATACGATGCCGGCCCTTGGGGACTCATCGGTGATGTCATCTACGGCGACAACGGTGGTGCCGACTACAATGGCAACGCGAACCGCCAAGGCAACTTCTACGGCATGCAAGTCACCCCGTGGTACTGGCTGATCGACAAGAAACTCCAGCTTGTCGGCCAATACCAGTGGCAGGGATCCGACGAATCTCAGGGCGTGCGCATCAACAGCCGCTACGGTCGCCGCGATGACGGCACCCTAGCGCTTAACGATGGCCGTGCCGACTCACACCACTCCATCTACGGTGGCCTGAACTACTACATCTGCGGCCACAGCGCCAAGATCCAGGCGGGCATCGAGTACCAAACCTGGGACGCACCTGCCGGGGATTTTGACTCCCTCACCTACCTCGTAGGTTTCCGCACCTACTTCTGATCTCCTCAAGATTCTGTTGTTGTTTCTTGCTGGCAGCCATCCCGAGAGGGGTGGCTGCTTTTTTGTCCCGTGTTCTGAATGCTGAGATCAGGGCAGCACGACATGGAGGCGGACGAAAAGACAGCCGCCCGGCGCGTTGCTTCGCGGGATTTCAATGTTCACCGCGTTCGGATCGCTTGGATCGACGACGATGTCATTCCATGAGGAAAGGTTCGTGGACCACTGCACCTTTTGGGTGGTGCTAGACTTGGAATCCTCGGTGCGCGAATAGCTGAAGGTGAGGTTTGTGGCACCAAGTGTGGTGACGGGCAGGATGGAGGTGTCAGAGACGTGAGGATCGCCGCCGAGCACGAATTCCATGCCGTTGTTGATGCCGTCGGTGTCCGGGTCGCCGCTTGGCGTACTGTCATCGCCCGGCTCCCAGGAAATCCCGGATTTCCATGAAGTGTAGTTTGCCGGAGCCTCCGTCACGGTCAGTGTAACCATCGAGACATTTGAATCAAAAGTGCCATCATTGGCCTTGTAGGTGAAGCTGTCCGGGCCGCTGTAGCCAGGGGTGGGAGTGTAGGAAAACGATCCGTCGGCATTGAGAGAGAGCGACCCATGGGAAACGCCGGAGACAAGCACGGCGGTGAGGGTGTCGTTGTTGAGATCCGTATCGTTGCCGAGCACGCCGTTTGGCGCGATGTCGAGAGTTTGCCCTGCGGAAATTTCATAGGAATCCGCGACGCTTTGGGGTGCCCGTGCGGCGGCGGTGACGGCGCTGGGCGAGGAAACGTTCTGGTTCACGGATTTGTCGCGCGCCTTTACGGTGTAGCTGTAGGAGGTCGCCGCGCTCAGGCCGGTATCGGTGAACACCGGGCTGTCCTGCCAGCCGCTGTCATGCGAGCCATTGGCGATGCTGGTGTTAGTGAAGTAGTATTGCACACCGCTGTTATCATTAGCGGTGGAGGCGGTCATGGTGATGGAGGTGGGTCCCGATTCCGCCGGAGCAGATGCCCATGTCAGCGGGTTGGGGCTCGGGCCAGCTAGGTCCAGTGAAGCCCAAAGCGCGGGGTGGTCGGACAGATCCGCGTTAACCGTGGCGTAGCTTCCGCTGGTGTTGAAAAGCGGCACGCTGGTGATGTGGTCGCGGCCGTTGCTGCGGATCGCCGGAGTGGGAAGGATGGCGGTGACGTTTGCCGCGAGGAGGTTAAAATCCCCCAGCATGACCAAGCGGCCGCCGTTGTTCAGCGAGCTGATGCCGAGCTGCGAATAGACGTAGTCCCGGAATTTCACCATCCCGGATTTCTCATACTCCCAGTCGTTGGTGTTGAAATTGTAGGTGTTGTGGTAATGGAAAATATTCACCGGCTCGCCGCCGACATTGATGGTCACGTGCTGTGCGTGCCGCTCCCATTTGTCGTAGGTCGGGTCGATCTGGATCAGCTGGTAAGTGGTGCTTGCGAATGGGTATTTGGAGAGAATGACGATCGAGGTCTGTTTCGGGGTTTCCCAGAAATAGTAATCGGTTTCTTGGTTGATCGTCCGGTAGCGGTAGGGGTAGTCGGAAAAGACGGATTGCACCGCCGTCCAGCAGTCGCCGTTATCGACCTCCTGGAGGCAGATCACATCCTCGTTCTGCATGAAGTTGTTCCGGAATGCGGTGAGGTTGGCTTGCGGGGTGCCCTCGCCGGCCGGGCCTTTGCCGCCGTGGATGTTGTAGCTGATGATGCGGAATTTTTCGGAAATCGGGCCGGGGCTTGCGGAGATATTGATGGCTCCGATGCGGGTGCCCGCCTGAGCGTCGTTGTTCGTGCGTGTCCGGTCGGTGAAGGCAATGCGCAGCACCACCAGATCGCCTTTGGCCACTTCCATGAAGCCGTTGAAGGTCACCGTACCCTGGCTGCCATTGCTGGTCGGGGAAGTGAAGGATTCACCGAACTGGACGAAATCATCAGCCGCTACCTTGACGAAGAGTCCGGCATCGCGCGCGCCGTAGCTCGATCCGCTGTTGGAGTTGTTGTAGAGTTTGAAGCTCAATTCATCGAGCCTCAGGTCTTGGGCAGCGGTAAAACTCATCTCGATGTACGGCCCGTTCGCCATGTGAGCCACACTGAGCGTGCCGGACATCGTGCCGTTGCCACCCGCGCTGGAGCCGAAACGAAACAATTTGTCCCCCCCTCCCCCGAGCCCCTGCACTGCTGTGCTGGTGCCGCTTGATACAAATACCGCATTGCTGCCGAGCGAGGTGGTCGCTGAGGATGAGCTGACAAAGCTGGCATCCGTCTGTGAGGCGACGCGATCGAGGGCATTTGTGGTTCCTCCGCTCACGCTGTCGTAATAGAGGATCGTGCCGGCCCCAGCGATGACTTGGCTGAAGCAGAAAACTGCCGCTGCGGTCGTGATTTGTACAAAATTAGTCCAGCGTTTCATAAGGGTTTTCCATGATAGCCTACGGACGGTAGGTTCTTCCGCAATGTGTTATGCGGCGGAGGCGTCGGGCTTGAAGATGGGTATCCGCGCCGTTCCCCGCGCTTATCCCCATTTCATCAAACACCGTTTGCGAATCAGCCTTTACGGGGATTCCGCACAATCCGTCCCCCTCGCCAGGGTCGAAGTCCCGGTAGGCATGCGGGGGGGAGGTTGTTTTGGCTTGGCCGCATCTGCTCAGATGGCTAGTTTGCGGGGATGAAAGGGTATATTGCCGCCGTGTTGATCTGCCTTTCCGGAGGCCTGCGTGCGGAGGAGCCGCTGGATCTCTCGGTGACGCTGAACCGCATGACCCACGATGATTTCGCAATCAGGCAGGCGGCGACTGATCGGCTGATCGAGGTGGCGGCCACACGTTTCGACGAGGTGGTGCACGCGCTTTTCGAGGAAGAGAAATCCCAAGATCCGGAAATGGAGCACCGGGTGGAACTAACGCTGATGCGGCTTTTTGAAATCAATGTGCTCGGCGCCTCCGACATCGATATCGGGGTGGACTGGGGCTGGCATCTCCAGTGTTTTTTCGAGGGTCCAATCACGGCCAGACCGATTGCCGAAAAGGTAAGGAAAGGTTCCGCAGCGGAGAAAGCGGGTATCAAGCCGGGGGATCTGCTGATTCATGTGGATGGCAAGCCCCTACCCCAGCGCGATGGCATACGGGCGTTCCGGAAAATCCTCAGGGAGGCAAAGCCCGGTCAGGTGTTGAAGCTAAAACTGCGCTCCTCCAAGCTGCTGGGCCCCAAGGAAACCTCCTCACTGGCGAAGGATCATGATCTCACATTGAAAGTCACCGAGGATCTGGTTGGCGGCGAACCGGTGCGCAAAGCGGCCGATGGAGAATACGAAAAGTGGATCAGCGAGCTGAGAGTCCGGCTCGGTGACTGATCCCGGCGCGGCGGCACCCAGAACTCACTGGAGGTGGCCTTCGGCGACGAGGATTGCCCTAGCTTCCTCACGGTATTTGTCGGAGTCGGGATAACCGTCCGCCTTGAGAATTTCGTAGCGTTTCCTGATCGCTGGGGTGATTTTTTTCTTAAGGCTCTGCCCCCAAGGGCCTTTCCATTTACTGCTGCCATTTTTCGCAGCAACTTCCCCGGCAACCATGGCGCGGGCGAGATCCTCCTCGCTGGCTTTTTTTCCATACAGCGGAAAGGCCAGAGCGGAGGCCATGGAACTCAGGGCAACGCTGCCGTGGTTTGAGTGGTAGGTGAAATGGGCGATGGCAAGATCCGGGCGGTAGAGTTCTGGAGAGAGCTTCGGATCCGCTCGTTCGTAGAGCATTCCAAGAACGTCATGCGCATTACAATCTCCGGTCGCGAGGGAACGCAGGAGGTCTTTTTCAAGGATGGGCATGAGCGCTTGAGTCTCGGGGCGCTTGAAGTGGCGCATGTATTCCTCCCCCGCCTGCGTGACCACTGTGGGAAGTCGGGATCCCGTCTCGTAAGCTCGTTTGCCGAGGTTTCCCCTGTCTCGTTGGGTGCTGCGGAAGCCGCGTGAACTGTCACGTGTATCGCGGAAATGCCAGAGTAATTCCCATGCTTGGCTGCTCCCTCGGTGCGCGGATTCGAAGAAATAGGCCAGCGCCGTTTGCTCATCCCCGGCGCGTTGGTGGCAGCGCCCGAGCTTGTAGAGCGCATCCGGCTCGCCGAGCTCCGCGTAGTGGTGGGTCAGATCGTAGCATTCGCGGTAGAGCTCGGCATCGCGTTCGGCCACTGGCTGACGGCCGAGGTTGTTGAGAAGCCAGGTGGTGGCCAGCGGGAAAATCCTGGCATCGTGCAGTTCACGCAGGCGGCGGATGCCCTCTTCCTTGTCCGGGACGCCGTCGATGCCATCGTGGTAGATGAGTGCGAGATTGTAGCGCGCGGAGGTGCATCCGGTTTCCGCTGCTTCCTGGGTGAGCTTCACCCAAGTATCCCAATCGCGCTCGCCGCCATCCATTTCCCCGCTGAGGGCGAGGGAGGCGAGGACTTTGGTTCCGAAGGGGTGCCCGGCATCGTGAGCTTTTTGTGCATACTCCCGGGATTTTTTCCGATCCATCACAGTGCCGATGGAGAAACGATAACAATGAGCCAGTCCAGCAATGCCCTCGATATTCCCATTGGCGGCGGATTGCGTGAAATAGCGGAAGATGAGGTTTTGATCATAGGGCACGTCCCCCAAGCAGATCAGGGAATGGTAGGCATACTCCGCCATCGCGGCGGAATCGCTCTTTTCCGCGGCGGTTTTGAGCGAGGGGATGTCCCTGGCTGGAATGCTTTTCCATGCTTGGGCGTGGGCCGAAGCTTGCGAGATGAGCACGCCGGCGGCGAGAACCTGAAAATGGCGGAACAGGGAGTTTTCCATGTTTGCACAGCGTGCAGAAATGCCGATTCCAGAGCAAGTTCCAAACCCGCGTGGGAATCGGGGCAATCGAACCCCGATGATATCCTTCTCCGCGACAGCGTGACGGATCGCAGCGGAGATGGCGGAGGAAAGGACGACAACCCTTATCGGGCAGCGATGGGATTATCCGTTCCTCCGCCAGAGCGCTGCCATCGCGATGACTCCCGCGATGAAAGCTTCTGTTGAAGCAATGCCTCTTTAAACAGACGCCTCGCAGCGATCTTGACAGTTATTTTGCGACAACTGAGTGGATACACCGGAATTTTTCTCCTTCCCGGTGCTTTCGGCATGACAATGGGTGATAAAGTCCTCGTAGCTAATGAGTTCCATGCGGCCATCGTGGTGCTCGACGATGGCGGTGAGACTCTCGACCCAATCGCCGGAGTTCAGGTAACGGATCGCGCCCACTTGCTTGTCCTCCGGGGTATGGATGTGCCCGCAGATGATGCCATCGCAGCCCTTGTGCACGGCGAGTTGCTGGAGGAGCTCCTCGTATTTGTCGATGAAGCTGACGGCAGACTTCACCTTCGCCTTCACGCGTTTACTGAGGGAGAAATATTCCTTTCCACGCCAGGCGCGCCAGCGGTTGTAGTGGCGGTTGACCGTCAGTAACGTATCGTAGCCGACGGCACCGAGGGAGGCGAGCCACCTGTGATTCGTGGAGACGCTGTCGAAACCATCGCCATGCACGACGAGGTAGCGGCGCTGGTCCGCAGAGATGTGGATGTGCTCTTTGAGGAAACGGATGTTGCCGAAGGCGAGCGGCAGGAAGCGCCCGAGGATGTCATCATGGTTGCCCCGCAGGTAAACCACCTCGGTCTTGTTCTTCTCGCTCATTTTCAGGATTTTGCGCACCACCCGGCTGTGGCGGGGGAGCCATTTCGAGCCGCGCTTGAGAGCCCAACCATCGATGATGTCGCCGTTGAGGACGAGTTTCTCGCAGCAGATGTGTTTGAGAAAATCGACGACTTCGGCGGCCTTGCTATCGGCCGTGCCGAGGTGGATGTCGGAGAGGAAAACTGTGCGGAATGAGGTTTTCTCGTGATTCCCGACTCGGCGCGGCTTCACCACCCGGCGGGCGGGCTGCACGGCAGTTGTGGAGATTCCCTTCAGCCGTTGCTCGAAGGACTTCACCACGGCTTGCCATCCCTGGGTCTCGGCAAGCTCGCGGGCAGCGAGCCGCATCCTGTGATCGGGGCGGATAGAGAGGGCGGCTTTTGCCTGCTTGATAAAGCCATCGGCATCGCCCTTTTCGGCTTTCAGGCCATTGCCACCGTGCTCCACGAAGCGTGCGGCGGCGGCGTAATCGTAGCTGACCGTTACGAGGCCGCTGGCCATGCCCTCCAGCACGACATTTCCGAAAGTTTCGGTCTCGGAGGGGAATAACAGGATGTCTGCGGAGGCGTAGTGCTTTGCAAGATCCTCGCCGATCTGCACGCCGGCGAAGTGCACCCATGGGAAATTCCCGGCGAGCTTTTCACGGATCGGGCCATCGCCCACCATCACGCAGCGGAGATCCGGGACAGAGGTGCGCATGGCCGCGAAGGCGCGCATGGCGAGATCGAGGTTTTTCTCGGCAGCGATGCGACCAACGACAATGGCAACGGGTGCGGCAGCCCGCACACCCCACGAGGCGCGCAAGATTTCGCAGCGTTTGGTGGGGGTGAAAAGTTTGGTGTCGACGCCGCGCCCGAGCAGGTGGACATCCCGGAAACCTTCCGCCTTGAGCCGATCCACCAGCTCCGGGCAGGGCGCGAGGGTGCAGTCGGCCTTGTCGTGGAAGCGCTTGAGGTAGGCCTTCGCCACCGGCTGGAGGCCGGAAAGGCTGTAGCGCTCCATGTATTCGTGAAAATTCGTGTGAAAACCGGAGGCCACCGGGATGCCTAGGGCTTTCGCCGCCTTCACCGCGGATTTCCCCAGCGGACTTTCGGTGGCGACGTAGACCGCATCCGGCCGACGCTTGAGCCAGCGCTTGCGCAGCTTGGAGCGCCCCGGCAGGCCGACGCGGACCTCCTTGTAACCGGGCAATGGCACAGAGGTCGCGATGGTTTCGCCGCTTCTCCCGTCCCCCGTGCGGATCACGTGCACCCGGTGGCCGCGCTCACGCAATCCCTCGCTGAGGCGCCCCAAGGTCATGGCCACCCCGTTCACATCCGGGGCAAAGGTATCCGTCACGATGTCGATTTTCATAATGGTCCGGAAGCGGTTGCCACTTCCGGCAATAGAAAAACCGATCCGCCATCGAAAAGCATGACCAAGGCGGTGACGGTTCCGTCACCGCAGAGGGGTTGTGGTACGGGATGTGGCTGGCCTTTGAAATTGACGCTAACAGCCGGGTGAGACAGGCTGGCGGGTGGTAAATCATTCCCGTTTTTGATGAAACTCACCACCAAACTGCTCCTGACCACCTGCGTTCCGCCGGTGCTGATCTGGATGGTGGGATTTTACGTCGAACGTATTTCCGGGGAAAACCTGAGGCAGGCGCTTGAGGTGACGGCGGCCGAAGAGGTGGAGGCAGTCCAGGATGAGATCGACAGGCTGCTGCGGGCGCGGGCGGCGAATTGGCTGGCGTATTCGCGGAGTTCGGAAGTGCGCAAAACCCTGGAGGAATCGAATGCGGAGTTTGCGGCCGCACCCGATCCCGAAGCGCGGGTGGCCGAGCTGGACCGGCTCTGGCGCGAAGGCGATACGGCAGAGTCCGAGGCGCTGGTCCGTTCCCTGATGGGCAGCCGGCTGTCGAATGATTTGCGTGCGACCCTAGATACCCTCGCGGAAGTTTCCGGACATCCGGTGTTCGGCGAGGTTTTCCTGACCAATGCGTATGGCGGCAACGTGGCGCAGACCGGGAAGACTTCCGATTTCCAACAGAATGACGAGGAGTGGTGGCAGCGTGCGAAGGAGGACGGCCTGTATGTGGGTGATGTGAATTTCGACGAAAGCGCGGGAATCTACTCGATGGATATCTGCCCCCGCATCGATGACGCCGAGGGAAATTTCCTGGGGGTGCTCAAGGCGGTGATGAACATCCGCGAGGTGTTCGGGATCGTGGACTCCCATGCTTCGCAGGATGAGACCTCAGTGCTGATGGTGCTATTGACCGGGGAAGGGCGGGTGATCCGCATCGGTAACCGGGATTCGGAGCCGCTCGCAGACGGCAGCCGCTACCTTGCCCGGGAAAATTCCGGGGACGCATCGGAGACCCGGCGTGATGGAAAATCCGGAGAGGAACTGATCTACACCTACGCCTTGCCGCGCGAGGGCTCCACCGTGGAAGACCTCGGCTGGGTGATGGTGCAGGCATCGCGAGCGGAGCAGGTGCTCGCGCCGGTGCGCAAGCTGCGCAATACGGTGATCACGATTTCCTTGATCGCCACGGTGGCCGCCTTGGCGGTGATGGGTTGGATCGTGCTGCCTCTGTCGCGCCGCATTGGCAGGCTGGCGCAGGCGGCCAAGGAAATCGGTGCAGGGAATCTTGCCACGCGCATCGAGGTGGGTGGGCAGGATGAGCTTTCTGATCTGGGAAATGAATTCAACCGCATGACCAGCAGCTTGGAGGAAACGCGGGCCGAGCTGGTGGTAGCGAGGGAGAAGGCGGAGTCGGCCAACCAATCCAAGAGCGATTTCCTCGCCAACATGAGCCACGAAATCCGCACGCCGATGAACGGGATCCTGGGCATGACGGAGCTGCTGCTGAACACCGAGCTCACCCCCGAGCAGCGCGAATACCAGCGGCTAGCCAAGCAATCGGCCGAGGCCTTGCTGGATCTTCTCAACGACATCCTGGACTTCTCGAAGATCGAAGCGGGCAAGATGGATCTCGAGGAATATCCGTTCGATCTGCGCGATTCCATCGGCGACACCCTGCAGACGCTCTCCATTCGCGCCGAGCAGAAGGGTCTGGAGCTGGCATTCCGTTTTCCTCCCGATCTGCCGCCGACCCTCATCGGCGATATCGCACGGCTGCGTCAGGTGATCGTGAATTTAGTGGGAAATGCGATCAAGTTCACCAGCGAAGGCGAGATCGTGGTCGAGGTGGAGATTGAATCACGCAAGGCGGATTCGGCCATACTACACTTCATCGTGCGCGACACCGGGATTGGTATTGCCAAGGACAAGCAGGCGATGGTTTTCGAACTTTTCACCCAGGCGGACAGCACGACGACGCGCCGCTTCGGAGGGACGGGACTGGGGCTTTCCATTTCGAAAAAAATCGTCGAGCGCATGGGCGGAAAGATCTGGATCGAGGGCGATGAGGGTGAGGGCAGCGAGTTTCATTTCACCGCCCCGTTCGGGATTGGCGAGGCGGCAGAACAAGTGCCGGAGGAGCTCCTCGAATCGCTGCAGGATCTGCCGGTGCTGGTGGTGGACGACAACGACACCAACCGTTTTATCCTCAAGGAACTGCTGGAGAGCTGGGAGATGCGGCCCATCCTGTGCGAGGGCGGCGAGGCGGCGCTCAGGGAGATCGACCAATCGTGCAGCACCGGGGAGCCGCTAAAGCTAATGCTGCTCGATGCGATGATGCCGGACATGGACGGCTTCGAGCTAGCGGAGAAGGTCATCGCGGGGTTTTCCGAGGAGGAAAGGCCGCGCATCATCATGCTCAGCTCAGCGGGCAGCGCGCGCCCGGCGGAGGAATTGAGAGTGCTCGGAATCCAGCGGGCGTTGAGCAAGCCGGTCAAACAATCCACCCTGCTCGATGCGATCATGGATCTGCTTGGGCCGAGGACGCTGCAGAACCGCAATTCCGATGATGCAGATGCGGGGACGACGGAACGAGCTTTGAAAATATTGGTCGCCGAGGACGGGCGGGTGAATCAGGTGGTCGCGAAACGCTTGCTGGAAGGTCGCGGACACTCGGTCACCATCGTCGGGAACGGCCGGCTGGCGGTCGATGCGGTGAGCCGCGAGCATTTCGATGTGGTGCTGATGGATGTGCAGATGCCGGAGCTGAACGGCTATGAAGCCACCCAGGAAATCCGCAAGGCGGAGGCCGGGGGTGGGCGGCAGATCCCTATCGTGGCGATGACCGCGAACGCGATGAAGGGCGACCGCGAACAATGCATCGAGGCAGGCATGGACGACTATGTTTCCAAGCCAATCCGTCCCGAGGCTCTGTTCCGGGTGCTGGCCGGGATCGCGGGATACAAGCCGAAAGATGAGACTGCCGCACCAGAAACGCTAAGCGCGGAGCAAGTGTTCGATGCGGAACGTTTCCGGGCAAATACCGGGGACGAGGAGCTGATGCGCGAGCTGATCCAATTTTACGGAGAGGACGTGGACAAGATGCTCGCCGATCTGGATGCCGCCATTTTGGAAAACAACGCTGAGAAGCTGCACCAATCCGCCCACAGCCTCAAAGGCATGCTGGGGAATTACTGTGCGGACGGAGCTTATGATCAGGCGCGTGAACTCGATGAACTCGCACGCGCAGGAGATGTGGACGGAGCCCGCAAGCGCATTTCCGCGCTCAGGGAGGAGGCGGAACGCCTGAAGGAAGCGCTCGGTGATTTCCGAAACTCGTTGGGCGAAGTCTCGGGCTGAATCAGACGGAAGTGCCGAAGAAGCCAGCTTTGCGGAGCAGGATGGTCACGCGCAGCCCGGAAGGATTTTTGCGGTTGTGCAGTTCGAGGATGCCGCCGTGGAGATCGATGAGCTTGCGGGAGATGGTCAGTCCCAGACCGGTGGCGACATCGGCCGGCTTGGTGGTGAAAAATGCATCGAAGGCCTGGAGCAACTGCTCTTCCGGCAGACCCGGGCCGTCGTCGCTGATCTCGATGGCATAGACTTCGTCGCCGGAGCGGATGCGATTGCCGGAGCGAGTGCCTTCGTCGGCCGGGATGTCGGCAGCGATCTTGAGTGAAGTGGTGATGTGGATCGCGCCGCCCTCCGGCATGGCCTGGATCGCATTGGTGAAAATATTCACCAGCACCTGGCTGAGTTCGGTCTCGGCGATGAGCGCGGGCGGAAGGTCTGCGCCAAATTCGGTGGTAACCGAGACGCCGGATGCGCGGAATTCGCTTTCCAACATGGAGATGGTGCCGGTGACAAGTGACTCAGGATCTCCCTCCTTGAGGTCGAGGCGCATCTCCTGGGAGGATTTCATCAGCCCACGCACGACCGTGTCGGCCTTCTTGAGCGAGGTGCGGATCCTCTCAACCGCATTTACGAGTTTCTCGTCAGCGGTGACTGCCTCGTTCCTTTCAAGAATGGGCAGCGCCATGTTGATGCGTGCGAGAGGGTTCCTGATCTCATGGGCGACCCCTGCCGCAAGATGACCGATGGTTTCCATCTTTGCCGCCTGCACGAAGGATTGCTGGGAGAGCTTGAGCGCACGATGGGTGGCGCGGAGGGCGAGGTGGGTTTCGACACGTGCGATGACGATGGGCAGGTTGACTGGTTTGGCGATGTAGTCGTTGGCTCCGGCTTTCAGCGCGGCGACGATGTCGTCCGGCGTGTCCATGGCGGTGGCCATGATCACCGGGAGTTCCGATGGGGAGCGGCGGCGGCGGATATTTCCCAAAACCTCCAGCCCGTCGATCCCGGGCATCATGATATCCAGAAGGACGAGATCGAAGGTTTCGCCGGACTCGCCGGCTTCGGTTCCGGCGAGGGTGGTCTCCAGCATTTGCAGAGACTCCACACCGGATTCTGCTTCGGAAATTTTGTAGCCGTGGTTTGCCAAGCCGCGCCCGAGGATCAGGCGGTTGGTGCGGTTGTCATCAACGACGAGAATGTGCGCAGGCCGTTTCTCTGGCGATGTGGAGGTGGGTTTCATGGGCTGCCGATCGGACATCATAATCGATCGGCTCCATGAGAGCGATTTCCAATTTCACCGTGCCCGGGGAAACGAAATCGCCGGGTTGGCTTACAAGCTCATCGCTTGGAATCCGCCGTCGACGATCATTTCCGTACCGGTGATGAAGGAACCGGCTTTGGCGGAGGCGAGTAGGAGGGTGGCTCCGATGAGTTCCTCGGCATTGCCGAAACGGGACGCCGGGGTCTGGCGGAGGATGTCGAGCACGCGCGATTCATCGAGCACCCTGCGGTTCTGCTCGGCGGGGAAGAAGCCGGGCACGAGGGTGTTGACGCGGATGTCCTTGTCCGCCCACTCGCGGGCGAGGTTGCGGGTGAGGTTGTGCACCGCGGCCTTGGAAGCGGAGTAGGTGAAGACGCGGGAGAGCGGGTTCAGGCCGGAGATGGAGCCGAGGTTGATAATCGAGGCGGGGCGCATTTCATCGACGAAATACTGACCGAACACCTGGCAGGCGCGGAAGATCGCGGTGAGGTTTGTGTCGAGGATGCGGGCGTATTCTTCTTCGGAGATTTCCAAGAAAGGTGTGGCGGAATTGGTACCCGCGCCGTTGATCAGGATGTCCACTCCACCGGAGGTTTCCAAAACCGTCTCGAGCATGTCGTGGAGCGACTGGCGGGAGGTGACATCAACCGGGACGAAGTAGCCTTTGCCGCCGTGGGCTTCGATTTCCGCGAGGCGCTTCTCGGCTTTTTCTTTGATCCTACCGCCGAGGACGACGGTTGCCCCCGCGCGTGCGAGGCCGACGGCCATGGTACCGCAGAGCTCACCGGTGCCGCCGATGACGACAGCGGTCTTGCCTGAGAGGTCGAAGAGGGACTTGAGAAATGCGTTGGTGGACATGCCTCAATGCTTCGCAGGGCATGCGATTTTGCCAAGTGGAAACGACAAACAGCCATGTCTCTCACGTCACCCGGCGGTGAGCGCGGCGTAGCCGGGACGGATCGTGTTGTAGATCAGATCGAGGCGCTTGTCGAATGGGGCGAAGGCGCTCTTGATCGCGTTCATGTTGAGCTTCTCAATATCGGCGAGGGTGAGGTCGAAAAGCTCGGTGGCGAGGATCGTTTCCTTGGTCATCGTGGTGTCGCTCATCAGGCGGTCGTCCGTGTTGAGGCAAACGCGGAAGCCGTTTCGGAAAAACAGGCCAAAGGGATGCTCCTCCAGATTCTTACAGGCTCCGGTGTGGAGGTTCGAGTAGAGGCACATTTCCAACGGGATGCGGCGGTCGAGCACGTATTGCGCGAGTGTGCCGAGTTGGAGCGAGCCGTCTTCCTTGATGTGGATGTCATCGCGCAGGCGGGTGGCGTGACCTAGCCGATGCGCGCCGCAGTATTGGAGTGCCTGCCAGATGGATTCCACCCCGAAGGCCTCGCCGGCGTGGATGGTGATGTAGAAATTCGCACGTTCGATGGCTTGGAAGGCATCGACGTGTTTCTTCGGCGGGAAACCGGACTCGCCGCCCGCGAGGTCAAATCCGACCACCCCGGCATCGCGCCAGCGGATCGCGAGTTCGGCAGCCTCGAGGGAGCTGGTGAGATGGCGCAGTGCGCAGATGATGACACCCCATTTCACCCCGAAATCCTTCTCGCCCCGGCGCAAACCGGCAAGCACGGCATTGACGACCTCATCTTGGGTCAGCCCACCCTCGACATGCAGCAGCGGCGCGAAGCGGACTTCCGCGTAAACCACTCCGTCTTCATGCATGTCTTCGAGGAATTCGTAGGCGACACGCTCCAGTTGATTTTTCGTCTGCATCACCGCGCAGGTATGGGTGAAGCCCTCGAGATACTCCGGCAGGTTTCCCTTCTGGGCACCTCGGTGAAACCATGCCGCCAACTCACCCGCATCTTCGGTAGGCAAGCCGGTGTAGCCGTTTTCCTTTGCTAGCTCGATGACTGTGCTCGGACGCACCCCGCCGTCGAGGTGCTCGTGGAGCAAAACTTTAGGGAGTTTTCTGAAATCGAGGGCCGCCGTCAGCGCTTTGCCACTCAGGGAACGAAGGTTATTTTCACTCATACTGGGTAATTTTCAGGTTTTGTTGATAGAACACGCTCCACTATGCACTAAGACTGCCAATAATGGGCGTTTTTAAAAAAAATTTCGCATGTTCGGGAGTCAAATGCAGGATTCTCCTTGACCCCGCAGCAGCGCAGGCCTAAATCCCCCGCCCCTTTCCAAACAAACACTCTCCTACCATGGCCAACGCACAAGTCATCCTCAAAGAAAAAATCGAAGGCCTCGGCGCCGAAGCAGACGTCGTAAAAGTACGCGCCGGCTACGCCCGCAACTATCTTGTCCCACAAGGCAAGGCATACGAAGCGACCAAAGCAAACCTTCGCCACGTCGAAGCTCTTAATACTGCCCGTGCCCAACGCGAAGCCCAAGAACTTGTAGAAGCTCAGGAGGTCGCCACCAAGATTGGCAAACTCAAGCCATCCTTCACACTTTCCACCGGCCAAGGCGGCAAGGCATTCGGTTCTGTCACCAGCATCGACATTCACAAGGAGCTCGAAGCAGCAGGCATCGAGATCGACCGTCACGCGATCCAGCTCGACAAGCCGATCAAGAAATCCGGCAAGACCGTGGTTGAGATCAAACTCAACCCACAAGTCAGCGCACAGCTCACCATCACGGTGGACGCAGGCGATGTGACCGAAGACGAAGAGGCTTAAGCCCCGACTCTCAAATTTCAAGAAAAGGCCGGTTCCGCAAGGAGTCGGCCTTTTTTGTGCATCCATACCCCGGCCTCACTCCATCGCCGCCACCTTCTCGATTTCAGATTTAAGGAAAGGGATATGTTTCTCGTCAGAGGGGGCGAGGATTCCCTTTTTCTTCATACCTTCGAGAATCGCGAGGGCGGCTTCGAGCTCGGTCTTGGCCTTTAGATATTCGGAAATGTCTTCGTGGATATAAACTCTGGAATTTCTGTAACGTATCACAAAGAGATCGCGCTGGAACTCCGCGTTGTCTGGATCGAGAGCCACGAGTTTTTCTTTCAGTGCCTGACTCCCTACATAATGAGCGAGAGCTTTGGTAGGCTCACCTAACTGTAGACGGACATTCCCCAGCATATCATGAGAAATCGCAAGACCGCGCTGGAACGCCACGTTTTCCTTGTCGTGATCTGCCAGTTTCTTCGCAATCCTCATTGCTTCTTCATATTGTGTGAGCGCGGCTTCGAGTTCTCCAAGATCGAAACGGACATCCCCTAATTTGCTGTGGGAAATTGATAGGGTATGGAGGAGGGCCGTATTGTCCGGATCGACGCTCGCCATTTTTAGCCGCAGCTTCATGCTTTCCTCGAAATTGGCGAGGGCGGCGGATGAGTCTCCTACGCGGCGACAGAATGAGCCCAACCTCTCGTAGGAGTTGGCGAGATCACGCTGCAATACCGCATTATCAGGATCGAGAACTACCAGTTTTCTTCTCAGTTCTAAACTTTCTTGGTAATGGCCGTATGCCTCAGAGGTTTTATCCAGATTCAGCAGGAGATCGCCAAGTTTGGATTTGGAAACCGAAAGGTGACGCTTAAAATCCGTGTTGTTCGGGTCGAGTTCCACAAGCCTCTCCATCACTTTCACGTTTTGTTCGAAATGCGTGAGCGCTTGGCTAGTTTCTCCCAGCACCAAACAGAGGTCGCCCAGCTTGCTGTGGGTCACGGAGAGGTCGAGTTGAGTCTCCCTGTTGTCTGGATCGAGCTCCGACAGTTTCTTCGATATCTCTATGGCTTTTTCGTAGTAGATGAGTGTTTTGGCCGTCTCTCCAAGTTGCAGACAGACTTCACCTAACTTCGTGTAGGAGATATACATATCACGTTGGAATTCCGCATTTTCCGGTGCGTCGCTCACCAATTTTTCTCTCAACTCCACACTATCCTCATAGTGGGAGTGGGCTTGATCCGTATCTCCGAGACGTAGAAAGAGGTCTCCGAGCTTCACATGGGAAGCTGGAAGATCAGACCGGTATAGGTCGCTGCTTGGATTGAGAGCCAACAGTTTTTCGCACAGCCGCATGCATTCCCTCTCATGGGCGAGCGCCTGTGCCGTATCTCCAAGTCGTAAACTCAAAACACCCAGTTTCGCGTGGGTGACGGAGAGATCGCGCTGAAATTCTGCATTTTCCGGGTCGGAAATCACCAGCTTTTCGGCGATCTGTAAGGCTTCGTTATAAATGGATACCGCTTCACTCGGATCGTGAGTGGATGAGGCCAATATCAAATCACCCTTATTGATTAAGCTGACCATGCGTTGACGGAGATCATCGACATCGGGCTCACCATTTTCCGTACTATCGCCCGGAATGTCTTTGAGAGACTTCAACAAGCTATCGACCTGATCGATCACGGCGGTGCGCTCATGAGTTGGAACGTATTTTTCCATCACATCGCGGAGTTGGAAGTTCATGAAATTGAGGCTGGAGCGAACCGTCTTGAGGAGGGCGAGCGATTGCTCCTTGGCTTCCCGTTCGCGTAACTCGCTGGCTTCGGCCTTTACTCGGGCTGCTTCTGCACGTTTCTGTTCTCCAAGCGCAAAGTTCCTCTGTTGGAACGCATAAATACTGAGGCCGGTGAGCGACAGCATGATGGATGCGGCTATGCCTCCCAATACCAGGCGTTTTTTCCGCTGAGCGCGTTCATGCCGCCGGTAAAGCACATCGAAATCTAACTGCGCGATGCCGGAGAGGACTTTCAGGAAGCCGCGCTCCTTGCCATCGCCTTCCTTGCGCATGTCACCCGCCAGCGGCTCGACTGGATAGCGTAGCGCCGGGGGAAAACACTCCTCATTGTCCGGCAGGTTCGGGTTTGAGGAAGCGTTGGGTTCCCCATCGAGAATCAAAGCCAAAATTTTCTTCTCCCCGCCGATGCTTTTGAAGTCCTCTATTTCCTTGTTCACCCATTCCGATTTGGCGGAGTTTTTGGAACACAGAACGATCAGGTAGCGCGATTGATTGAGAGCCTTGAGGATTGCAGGGCCGAGATCCGCAGAGCCCGACAATTCATCCCGATCCCGGAAGCAGGGTTTGAGATCTTTCCCCAGAACCGCCCCGTCAAACAGCTCCGTCCCTTGGAATTCTTTCGGTATGGGATAATTCTCCAGTCGGCTGTGCAGCCACTTCCCCCATTTTGCATCCTTCGAGGAGTAGGAGATGAACGCCCAGTATTTTTTCGCAAGGTGAAGGGAGACACTTTCCGTTTCCGTGGAGGGGGAATGATCCATAGTCGAGTTGCAGGATATTGATGAATTTTGGAGAGGACGAGATGGAATTGATGGAAATCCCATAGAATCCTTTATTGGATTGGCGTTCGGGCAATGGGGGTTAGAATTCTTGGCAATGATACCGGCGCGAAAAATCATGTATGAAGTGTCCCCGACACTTCGGCAGTACCTTTACCATTTCGACCGGTTGCGGGACATCCCGCGGGTGTATTCGGAGCTACGGCGCTTTACCGAGGCTTTTCCCTATGAGGATCCGAAAGGACGCGAGACGCTCTGGATGACGGTGATGTATCCCCCGGAGGTGCTTCAGGAGCTCCGGCCGCGGCTGATCAAAATCTACAGCGAACTGAAAATCGGCAGGGACGTCGCGGTCGAACACGAGCACTTGCTGGTAGATCGCATCGATTTCGGGGATTTCGGAAACTCGAAACCATTCCGCATCCGGGTGACGAATCTCTTCAACGACAACTCCGATTATTTCTATGTAAAACAGGCAGATGCCTCGCGCATCTACGGTCTTGAGCTGGAGCACATTCTTTCGCCGGATCGGATCAATTACATGGTGAAGGGCAACACCCTGATCGAGGAGCACATCGCTGGAGTGCCGGGCGATGCCTTCCTGCGCGACCACCTGCCCAAGCCGGAGATGAACAAAGTCCGGATCGCCAAAGAGTTCACGAAATTCACGGAGCGCTCCTTCATCCGCTTGCTCGGGGATATGCGCAGCGTGAACTACGTGGTGGATATCACGCCGGACTTCGAGGAGGTCCAGTACCGGGTGCGGGCGATCGACTTCGACCAGCAATCCTACGAGGGCAATGGTAACATCTACCTCGCGTTCCGCTTCAATTCCAACCGCCCGATCACCAAGGTCGCCTTCTCGGTGCTCAACCGTAAAAGCATTGATCAATACGTGAACGAGGAGCACGCCCAGATGACGCGGCGCGCGAAAGTGGAGTCCACCCGACTGCGGGCATTGCTGGGCATCATGCGGCGGGAACAGATCGCGCCCGATGCCAATGTCCGGACCCTCGCGCTGGAACTAAACCGCATGCACGGCACCAAGGATTTCACCGACTGCACCTCGATGGGCGAACTGACGGCAGAGCACATTTCTCTGATGCTCGGGGTGTGAGGTGGAGCGACTTAACCTCCTAAAATCATGAAACCCACCACCAAGCGTTCGATCGTCCGCGCGATCCATATCCTCTTCGCCCTTCCGTTGTTAGGTTACATCTATGGTCCGCCGGCAGAGACCGTGGAATACCTGCCCTTCTTCAGGTTGGTCTATCTTCCCGTGGTGATCCTGTCGGGAATATGGATGTGGAAAGGCGATGCGATACGCCGGCTGTTTTCGAAAAAGCCTAGGTGATTCCGCTCCCTACTCCTTTGCTCCGCGCTCGTCATCCAGCAGCACTTTGATGGCTTCCGCGAACTTGTTGTAGAAAAGGCCGAGCAGGATTAGCGCGGTCCCGAGGACGATGAAGGAGACGACACGCATGAAGGTGGTGAAATCCCAGACATCCACAGCGAAGAGTTTGCCGAAGGAGATAACGAGTAGGATGAAGCCGCCGACGCGCAGGATGTGAAGGCGCTGCCATAGTCCGGCACTGACGAAGGCGAAGCCGAGGACAGTCCAGAGGACGGCGGAGGGCTTCCAGCCGAAGCGCCAGACAAGCATCTGGGTCGCCCAGACAGCGGTGACGAAACAGGTAATCCCAGCCAGCACGGCGATGGCGGATTTTCGTTTTACCGGATCATCGATGAGTGCCGGGCGCTGGCGGTAGGTGAGTGTCAGGGCAAGCAGGGCGGCGATGACCGAAATACCCCGCCATGTCCCGGCTTCCTCAATGCGCACCCACGGGGTGGTGAGCGTTTCGAATGCGAGCCCGATCAGGGCGATGGCGATGAGGCCGAGGCACTCGACGAACATCTTGCGTTTCATCACTACGGAAACGGCGGTGAGGGCGATGGAAGTGATCGCGAGGAAATCCGTCCAAGCACCGGGAGCGAAGGCGTGCCACGCGACACAATAGCTCACGAAGGCAGAGATGCGGAAGATCGAGGAGGCATCGTGAAGTTTTGCGTCGCCGAGGCGTTTTCCCCACGGACTGTGGAGGACTACGGCGGCGACAACCGCGAGGAAAGACGAGACGAAGGTAATCGCTGCGCCTTCGCGGGGCGGGAAAAGCAGATAGGCGAGGGCGATGAGGGAATACAGCGCAGCAGTTTGCACAAGGCGGGGGCAGCGAAGGACTATGGCGACCGGGACGAGAAGGAAAGCGGCGAGCTGGTTGAAGCCGAGGACGGAATTGCCCGACATATCGGCGGAGATCAGCCAAAGGAAAAACGGGACGGCGAAGGAGAAGGCGTAGGCGGGCAGGCCGGGGTTGGCTGCGAGATCGCGAGGATCGTCTCCGACCTTTTCCTGACGATGCCAGAGCCAGACTCCAGCGAGGGATACCGCACTAGCCAAGGCGAGCGGCCAGATGGCGATTTTGCCGAATCCGAGGAAAACGGCGAGCCCGAGGAACCAGAGGGAGGCGGCGGCGATTTCTGGTTGGCGGCGATGTGGATCGAGCTTGAGGGAGCCAAACGAAAGCGCCCCGGACAAGAAGATGGCAGTGAGCAACGACGACGGGCTTTCGAGGCGAAACAGACAGAGATGGCTGGCGATGAGGGCGGAGGCCGCGAAAAGCAGGCCGGCGAAAATGCGGATGATTTTCCCGAATTCAGAATTCTTATCCGAGGATTTCGTGGAAACCACGGAAGCCGCAGCGACTAGTAATGCGGTAAGGGCCATGCTCCAAATCGGCATGGTTTCCTTGCCGGTGAGATAGCGCATGGTTTCGTGATCCGTGAGGATGACCCCAGCTGCGCCGAGACCGCAGAGGAAGGAGAACACGGATTCGGATTTGCCACGGTATTTCAGGGCGGCCACAGAGAGCGCGAGGGACTCGAAGCCGAGCACGAGGGCGAGGTGGTGGCCATCGAGTTTCAGGACGATGGCGAAGGTGGCGACGGCGAGGCCTTGGCCGATATTCACCCCACCTGCCGTGGCATTCTGGCGGCGACCGAGGATGCCGAGCGCGATGAGGATGGTGCCGAAGATGGCGGCGACCTTCCAGTAGCCATCGTCGCCGTTCTGATGAAGCCAGACGCCGGAGAAGAGGAGGAAGAAGAGGGCGTTATTGGCGGCGGTGAACCAAGCACGGGCACGCTCGGAGAGGCTTTCGCGGAAGCGATTGACGACGCCGGGGATGGCAAACATGACCCAGACCGGAGCGAGGAACCAAAGAGTGGCGGGATCATCGGCACGCACATTTTCGCCGGAGGCACCGAGCAACTGCCAGCCGAGGAATGCGCCGTAACTACCCAGCATCGACGCCCAACCGGGACCCGACCAACCGGGACGGAGCATGAAAAACAGGCCGAGCCCGCCGAGCAGGACGTTCGACAAGCACGACATCCAGCCGATCGGCTGGAGCATGGTGGCGTAGGAGGCGAGGACAAATCCGAGGGCGGCGGTGACCTTCGCCTGGCGCAGCCATGAGACCGCGGCGATAGCGATAGCGGCGGCGGAAAGCAGGACCGCGGCGAAGGCGGGGCTGTCGATGACACGGAGTCGCTCGACGTGGTGTGCGGCGAAGGTGCAGTAATAGAAAAACGCCATACCTCCGGCCAGCAGCACTTCGCCGAAACGGCTGAGGCTTTCTTTGTTCGCGAGGCGTCTTCCGGTTTCCACGAGAGCGAGGGAGCAGGCAAAAAGCGCGGCGAGACGGGCACCGTTCGGCATTTCGCGTATCCAGTTCTGGTAGGCGTAGTTGCCGAGGAACACGAGGCCGGTGAGGAGGATCACGATGCCGATGCGGACGAACCAAACCTTGCCAAAATCCAGCTCGAAAGAGCGGTCTGGAGCAGGTGCTGCTGCAGCGACTTCGGGCTTTACGGATTCCGGCTCCGGGACCAGCTGCACGCTCGACTCGATCGGTGCAATTTTTCGCTCAGGGATCACCGCCTTCTTCGGCAGCGGCGGCGGGGTGGATGAAACCGCTTCCTGCCCGAGCTTCGACTCCAGCTCCGTGATGCGCCTATTGATGCGCGAAAACTCGGCCTGATGACGGTCGTTGAGGTCGGTAAGTTCCCGGCGCAGGCGCTGGATCTCCTGCCACAAGGGCGCTTCGTCGGAAGAATTCATGGGTATCTAGGAGGGGAAACGAAAACTGGACGGGTGTAAAGGGGTGGCAAATTGGAGCGCTTGCTTTAGCTGGCGAGTAGTTAGAAAGATGCAAGCTAAAGCAAACGCTCCGATTAAGAGGCGGCTTTCCTCTGCGGAAACAGGAGGTAGACCCACCACACAGCGGCAATTCCCAGCAAACCCCAGGGCAGCATCCAGCCCACGCGAGTGAAGGCGGTGCGGCCGGTTTCGCGTTTGATCAGACCGAGAATGGTTCCTTGTTCGAGCGCTCCGAGGCGTGCGTGGAGGTGGCCGCGTGGGTCGATGACTTGGGAGACACCTGAGGTGGCGGCGACGAAGATCCAGCGGCCGTTTTCGGCAGCGCGTATCCTGGCGAGCTCCGCATGCTGATCGTGCTGGCGGGCGCTCCAGGACTCCGCATCCATGGTGGGTATGACGATGAATTCGGCGCCGAGAGCGGTCATTGCCCGGATCACGTCTTGGTAATCTGCATCGAAGCATATCGGTGTGCCGACCCTGCCATGTTGGGTCGCGACTGGATTGAAAATTTTCCCCGGCACCCCGTCGTCGAAGAAATGCACGGTGTGGACCTTGTTGTGTTCACCCAGATAACCGCTGCGATCCATGGTCAGGGCAATGTTGCGCCAGCCTTCGTATTCGCTTTCGGTGCCGTGACGGGTGCCGAAGGTGAGGGTGATGTCGCGCTCCTCGCAGAGATCCTGCAGCAGCATCCAATCGCGGTCGTTTTTCCGGATGTCGTAGGCGATCGCGTATTCCGGCCAGACGACGTATTGGACATCGGCGGGCATCGCTGCGGTGGCTTTGAGGTAGTCGTCGATGGTGACGTTTTCGAGTTGAACCCCGCCCATGCTGACCACGCCTGCGTCTCCGGGTTTCAGGGCAGCATGGGGCCGGGAAAGGAACACCGCGGCGAGCAGAATGGCCAGGGAGGCGGCAGCGGATTTCCACGAGCGGGTGGTGACGGCAGCAGCAGAAAAGACGACGACAAGGCCAACGCAATACACGCCGATCCACGGCAAGAACAGATTGGGGCCGACGGCGAGCCCGGCTGTCATCCACGGGAATTTCAGCGGGAAAATCTCGGCGCGGATGAACTCCCATGCGCCCCAGTTCAGGGCGGTGAAGGCCGCGAACTTCCAGCCAACGAGGCCTCGTTTCTGGGCGCGGCCCTGCATTTCCGCAAAGAGGGCGGTGAAGGCTGCCAGCACGATCCAGAGCGCGATGGACATGCTGCCGAAGATGTTCCAGATCCACGACAGGCTTACGGCGAAGACGGCGAGACCGTGCAAGAACCCGATCATACGGGCGCGGGTGCCGGTCTGGCCGTGGAGCGAAACCAGCAGCCCAGCAATGCCCGGTAGGATCAGCCAGCGCCACCCGAGCGGTGGAAATGCCAACGCGTAGCTAAGCCCGGAGATGACCGCGAGAGCGCAGCGCGCCGGAAGGTTTCGGGGAATTTTCAAAACACGTTTCCGGCGAAAAGAGAGTTATTCAGGACGGCTGGCGAACCAGTCCTTGGTGTTGGGGCGGTTCAACAATACGAGGGCGAGGATTGGATAGATGACCGGGATAAGCACCCCAATCAGCATGCCGCCAATCATTCCTGCCTCAAACGCGCCATGGCTTCCAGCCGCCGAGGGTGGAGTCATGAACTCTTTCATCGCGGGATAAGTAACCGTAACCGTAAGGATGGCGGTGATGATTTTCAAGATGATCGAGCTGATGGCATAGCGGTTCGACCACTTGAGAGCACTGCGGCGTTTTTTCAGGAGGGTGATGCCTGCCGTGATGATCAGGAAAGTCACGACAATGGTCAGGCAAGTGACCACCACATTCATAGGCAACATCTGCTTCTCCATTTCAGCCTGCGCCTGGGCCTGGGCGGCGAGCTCCGGGGTCTGGGGAAGTAACGCGGTGAAAGGGTTTCCGATAAAGATCACTATGAGCCCTGAGACGACGCTGAATACGCCAAATGCGCCGAACACCAGATGCAGGATGCCGAAAATCTTCACGGTCTGTGGCTCGCCAATTTGTGAGTAGTTCGTGGCCTGTGCTGCGGCGATCTCTTCAGGTGTCAGTGGCGGGGGTTGATCCATATTGGAATATCAGAAGATTTTTCCGGTCGTGTCGAGACGAGATGAGGAATGCCTTGGCCTTCACAGGAACGGCCTGATAGGGAATGTTTATGGATTATATTTGGGGCTGGCTTTGCGTGCTGCTGATACCGGGGCTGTGGGTGCTCATGGTTTTCAACGGTCTGGTGAACGCACGAAACCAAGTGCGGCTAGCCTTTTCCACCATCGATGTGCAGCTGAAAAAACGCCACGATCTGGTGCCAAACTTGGTGCAGACGGTGAAGGGTTACGCGGCGCATGAGGCGGAGGTGCTCGAGGCGGTGACACGTGCCCGGACCGAGGCGGCGCAGCCGGGAGCCGGATGGCAGGCGCAGGAAAATTTGCAGCATGCCGTGCGCGCCCTGATCGCGCGGGCGGAGGCTTATCCCGATCTCAAAGCGAGCGACCATTTCCTGATGCTCCAGAAGCAGCTGGCGGAGTGCGAGGCACAGATCGCTGCAGCACGGCGCAGCTACAATTCCTCGGTGATGGATTACAACAACTCCGTGGAAATGTTCCCCTCATCCCTCGTGGCAGGGCTGTTTGGGTTCAAGAGGAAGCCGGAATTTGAAATCGCGGTGGCGGAAAGGGTTGCGGTAAATGTCAGCTTCTAACGACAGCTTCCGACCCGACGCACGGGCGGTGATGGAGCAGTTGAAACCCATCACACAACAGCTGGAGACGGAGCGGTTGACGGCAATTGCCAAGCACCAGAAGGCGATGATGATCGGATTCGCAATAGGCGGATTATCCTGGCTCATCGCATTGGCCATCATGACCTCCGGGGGTGACGAAACGATGATGGGACTGGTGGCAGGTATTGCAGGGAGCATTATCGGGGGAATCGTTTTCTCCGTCATGGGCGGCGGGGCGAAGAAGGGCTACCGCGAGCGCTATAAGGCGGAGGTGTTTGCGAAGGCGGTGAAGCTCGCGGTGCCGGGCATGGACTATTTTCCGACTTCCTCTGTGCCGAAGGAAACGTTCGAGGCCGGTGGCTTGTTCAATTCACGCATCGACCGCTACACCGGGGAGGATTGTTTCCGCGGAAAAACCGAGGATACCGAGCTGCTTTTCAGCGAACTGCATGTTCAAAGGAGAGAAACGAGAACGGATTCGAAAGGCCGCACCACCACTCACTGGGTGACGGTCTTCAAAGGCATCTATCTGGTCGCGGATTTCCACAAACACTTCACCTGCCGGGTGAAAATTGTGCCAGATGTGGCGGAGGCGACCTTTGGCTGGATCGGCAGGAAACTGCAGGGAGTCACGGGAAACCTGATACGGCTGGAAAATCCGGATTTTGAGAAAGCCTTCAAAGTAACGGCGACCGATCAGCAGGCCGCAATGTATCTGATGACTCCCGACATGCAGGAACGTTTCCTGACGTTGCGCAACGATTGGTCGAAAGACATCCGAGCCGTGCTGATGGATTCGACTCTACATCTGGCAATTCCTCAGAGAACCGATGGGTTCGAGCCCGACATGAACGCCGCAGCCGATGATGCGGCGGTGCTCCATGGTTTCTTGATGCGCCTGATGGTGGTGCTGAGGATCACCGAGACCCTCGATCTCAATACGCGGATCTGGACGAAGGACTGAAGTCGCGGGTTGCAAAGGGACGCTCCATGGGCGGAAATGGGGGGAGCGATGGATGGCGAAGACGAAGGCGAACAAAACGACACGCAGGCGGAGACCGGAGTGTCGCGCAAAGGTTCGTGGGCAACAGAAGTCCTGAGCTGGAAGCCGGGCTCCGCGAGATTCAGAAGAATGGGCAAACGCTCGGAAGGCAACGTCGGCGCATTGGTCGATGCCTTTGCGGCTTTCGCGACTCTCGACGACGTGCTCAGCGCGGTGGAGGCGGATCTCATCCTCGACATGCTGCGCAGCGCCTTTCCCGAGGTGGATCATGGCTGGCTGACGCGGCGGCTGCGGCGCGCAGTGAAGAACCCCAAACCGATGCAGGGGCTGGCGACGGAGCTGCGCGAAAGCCTGGACGAGACAGCGAAGCTCTCAGTCGGCTTGCAACTTTTTACCCTCGTCGATGCGGCAGGACGCTCGCAGCGCAGCCGGGTGAGTTTCGAAATTTTCATGCGGCGACTGGGGCAGCCAGAAATGGGATCCGCCATTCTCAGGGAAATGACGGGGGCGACTGGTGGGGCAGAAGACAGGGATCTGCCATTCGAAAAACTGATCTTCGGCGGACCCGCAGCGGATGTGAAGCTTCCCCCTGCATCCGGCGGGCTGGAGTTCCGCATTTACCGGGCGGGTGATCTCATGCTGCTGCGCAACACCGGCGATGCCCCCCTGCGCGTACGCGGAAAATCTCTGGAAACCGGTTCTTTCATGCGCGTGCGCGAGCGGCAGGAACTCGTCATCCCCGGCTGGCTGATGACCTACGAGGATCTGCGTTTCTTCCTCGATGTACGCAAAATGGGCAACATGCCCTCCCTCTATCTCGCCGCCGGCGAGGAGGGCCTGATAGCCGAGCGCACCCCGACACGGGCAAGCGAGCTGCGTGTCAGGTTCGGCCTCGATGCGGAGGTCGAAGTGCTGGCGGATACGGAACTGCATGTCGGCAGCAAGGGACTGCTCAAGAAAGGCGATTCGGTGACGTGCCAGAACCACGAGCGCATCGGTGGTTCATCGGGTTTCAGCCTCACGGTGAACGACCTTCGGAAAAAGGCACTGCAATCAGGACGTAGGTTCCGGCTCGCCGCCAAGAAGCAGGAATATCTGGTTTCCAACGATCCGGCAGCCCTGAGCAGCGGCGACCTTCTGTTAGGCTCCAAGCTCGCACCGAGGATGGTTCTTTTCATCCGCTTCGATCGCAAGACGGCGACGGGGAAACTGGAGATCCGTGAATCCGCCGGCCCGGTGCTGGTGGATGGCCTGCCGGTGCGCCAGCGTGCGCGCCTACGCGATGGCTCAGTGATACGTCTCTCCGGCAGCCAAGCAGTACGCTGCCGCTTTTCCGAAGGCTTCCTCGACGAGGAGCGGACACAGATCGAGTCCATGGAAGTGGAGGGGCTGATCCATGATTTCGGAAGAGACTCGCGAGCACTCGATGAGATCAACTTCTCGGTGAGACGCGGAGAAATGCTCTGTATCATCGGCCCCAGCGGCAGCGGTAAAAGTACGCTACTTGCCGTACTTTCCGGCCAGCGCAAGCCAACTCGTGGCTCGGTGAACCTCAACGGCATCTCACTCTACGAGCAGCGCAAACGGCTGGTTCCCTTCATCGCGCATATGCCGCAGGAAGAGGCGCTCAATCCTCAGCTCACGGTGCGCGAGCATCTGCGCCACGGGGTGATGGTGCGCCGCCCCGGTCTGGGCATCGCGGAGCATGACAGGCGCGTGGACAGCATGCTGGCGGAGCTCGGCCTGCAGCGCATCGCCCACCGCAAAGTCGGCTCGCCCGGCGATAAGACGATCTCCGGCGGCGAACGCAGCAGACTCAATCTCGGGGTCGATCTCGGCAGCCGCGCGGAGCTGTTCCTCTTCGACGAGCCGATCTCCGGGCTCTCCTCCAAGGACTCCGAGCATGTCGCCGAAACCTTGCGTGCCCTAGCGCGGGAAAAGATCGTGATCGCCTCCCTGCACCGCCCCGGTGCGAGCGTGCTGCGGTTGTTCGACAAGGTGCTGCTGCTCGATAGCGGCGGCAAGGTCGGCTATTTCGGCACCCCGGCGCAGATGGTCGGCTATTTCCGCGAGGCCTGCGAGGAGCTCGGCATCCCCCACCCCTCCCTCGCCGCGAAGAGTCCGCTGGGCGCGGATTTCGTTTTCGATGTACTAGAAACACCCTTGAGCGCAATCGGCGATGGAGGCCACACGGGTGCGGCACGGCGCTTCCCGCCCACCTTCTGGCAGGAGCGTTACGAGAGCGCATCGCTGCTAAAATCCCTGCAGCGAGATGCCACTCCGCAGATTCAGCCGGGAGAGGAGAAACGCAAAGCGAGGCTTCCCGTGCCGCCAACCCCGACCCGCCGCCTAAGGGCGATGTGCCTCGTTTTCGCCACGCACTTCGAACGCTCCCTGCTCTCGAAAATCCGAAACCGTGGCACACTCTACAGCACCTTCTTGGAGGCTCCAGTGCTTGCCGCCCTCATCGCCATCACCCTGCGATCTTCGCCCGAGGGAAAATATGAGTTCTCCACCGCGCTCCATATTCCGGCCTACATTTTCCTAAGCGTGACCGTGGCGATGTTCCTGGGGCTGACAAACTCCGCAACGGAAATCCTGCGCGACAGGGCGGTACTGCGCAGGGAAAGGAACTGTCAGCCGGGCGGCGGCTCATACGTCGCGGCGAAATTCCTCGCCCTCGGCATCGTCGCCGCCGTGCAATGTTTCACCTACCTTCTGGTGGGCAATTACTTCCTGGAGATCGAAGGGGTGCTTCTCTATCACTGGATCTGGATGACCCTCACCGCGCTGACCGGCACCGGCATGGCATTGCTTGTCTCCTCTTTGGTCAGCACCGAACGCGCTGCTCTAACCGCCGTGCCCTTGCTGCTCGTGCCGCAGATGTTGCTGGCGGGAGCGCTGGTTCCATTTAAAGAAATGAACCGCGGTCTTTTCGAGAACTCCAAGGTCGAGCGCGAGCGCGGCGGCGTGCCGGTGCCCGCCATGGTCATGCCGCTGCGCTACGCCTTCGAGGGCATGCTCGTCGGGCAAGCCACACGCAACCCCTTCGAGCTGGAGCGCATCCGCCTGCAGCGGAAGATCGAAAACGCACGCGATGCCTCTGACGAGCTCACCAAGGAACAACTTGAGCGTTTCGAAATGGTCAAAGAAGGCCTGCGCCGTCTGCTCGCATCCGGGGCGATGAATACCGAGGAGGCCGGAGATCTGGTGAAACGCATCAAGCGCATGGTCGACGAAGGCACACCCATCGAGGTGTCCACCATGAAAGTCTGGCCGGACGAAGACGGCGCGAAACCGACTTACACCTTTTTCGTCAACGACCGCATCGACCTACTCATCCGCGAGGCAGAGACCTTCCGCAGCGATTACCGGAACAAGAATCCGAGGCATATTTTCCTCGCTTTGGAGAAGCCGATTTTCTTCCGCGAAAAGCCGATCGAGACGATGAAATACAACGGCGGGCTCCTGCTGGGTGTAAGCATCGGTTGCTGTGGGCTGGCGGCATGGGCCATCGGCAGACAGAACCGCAGCGTTACCTAACAGACTCAGGGTTTTATCGTCACCTTGTCGCCGACGCGGGTCATGGAGAAGAGCTTCTTGGCGGAAGACCAAGGCATACGGATGCATCCATGGGAGGCGGGGTAGCCCGGGAGGTTTCCGTAGTGGAAACCGAAATCGCTGCAACTCAGACGCTGGAAGAACGGCATGGAGGCGTCATAAAGATTGGAGGTGTGGTCCCGGTGCTTGTCGGTGATGACAAATACGCCCTGGCGCGTGCGGAAACCGCTTTTCCCGGAGGAGACCCGACTGGAGAAAATCTCCTCGCCATCTGCATCGTACATGCGGGCGCGTTGCTCGCCGAGTGAGAGGATGATGTGGCGCTCGATCTTATGCGGATCCTGACCCAGCAGCAGGCGCATCATCGGCACATCGCTGCGGCGCGAGGCGAAATTTATCGGCCAGGTGTAGTTCACCCGGGTGTAGGTGTTTTTGCTCGCCCCCGCATCGAGGAGGGCGCGTGCGATGGTCAGGTTGCCGGTGTTTGCCGCGAGCATGAGCGGGGTGATGTTCCGATCGCGCGCCAGATACCATTTCATGTCCTTGGACTTCACGTGCTTGAGAAAAGCTTCGCTGACTGGCTTGGTGACCGCTTCGTTCGGATCGGCTCCGGCGGCGAGCAACTCGCGCACGGTCGCGGCGTTCCCGGTAACGATGGCGAGGTGGAGGGGTTTCTGTTTTTCGGGAAGCCAGAGCCCGGCCTTCGCGCCGTGGCGGAGTAGAAGTACGGCGACCTTATCGTGCCCGCCACGCATGGCCGCGGAGAGGGCGGTATCGAAGCTCGGCAGCGCGGTGTAATCCGCTTCCGTCCCGCAAGAGAGCAGGAAGCCGGCGGTGAGGAAATCTCCGTTACGTGAGGCATAGTAGATGGATCGACCGGGGGCGTGCCCGTAATCGAAAAGCAGCTTCAGCCAGGTGACGTTGCCGGCGAGGGTGGCCACCTCGGTGAGCAACAGGCCATTAGCTCCGGGCTTGTGAGCGGCAGCACCCCGGGACAGCAGCAGGCGCGCAAGGGAGAGGTTGTCCGTTTCGTAAGCAACCCAAAGCGCGGGACTCCACTCGGGCGTATCGAGCCTTTCGCCCGGCAGCAGCATCGCCGCGAGGATCTCGGGCTTGCCGGTGTTGATCGCGGCCTCAAGCGGTGTCACGCCGCCCTCGGTGGTCGGCTGGCGGACAGGGTCGGCACCGATCCGCATCAGCAGCGGGATCAATGTGATGTCGCCATCGACGATGGCTTGCTCCAGTAGCGTCAGCCCATCTGGCGCAGGGAGGTTCGGATCGGCTCCAGCGGCGGCGAGCTCAGGGAGTATGCGCATCCAGCTGTTTTTCACCGCAAGGGCAAGGATGCCGTTGCCCTCGGGATCCGTCGATGCGGGGTCGGCTCCATATCTGATCAGGGCGGTGGCGATTTCCTTTTCGCCTGCGGAAACCGCCACATGCAGCATAGGATTTCCGGCAATATCCTGGTGGTGGGGGTCGGCACCCTTCGAGAGCATGGCAAGGACTTCAGCGGTCTTGCCGCTGCGGATGGCCCACGGGAAGATCTTGCTGCCATCCGGCAACAATCCCATCGGGTCGGCTCCAGCAGAAATCAACTCTGCGGCGAGTTCATCCAGCCCTTTGCCGAACGCGAGGCCGAGTATCGAAGCATGTCCCGAGCCTTCCGCATTCGGATCCGCACCCGCTTTGATCAACATCGAGGCCATCTCGACATCCTCTTTTGCCACGGCGATGCTCAGTGGGGTGTTTCCGTTTTCGTCACGCTGCCCGGTGTGTACCTTCAGATCGAGAAGCAGCTTTGCGTTCTTCACATCCCCTTCGGTGACCGCCTCCACCAAGGCCCGCCCGCTCGGCTCGATCCCCACCCGCGAAAGCTCGCGCAGCGTGATCGTCTCGGGGGAGTCGCATGACACCACCATCGCAAGGACGGAGACGAACATAATAGATCGGCCCGTCCGGATCACTGAAACGGCCCGGTTCACACTTTGCAACCTCATCGAAATTCCAAATAAAATCAAGCGTGCACGATTAGTGTTAGCACATCCTGATTATCTGATAGCCTGCCCGGAGATGAAATTGGTGAAGCTATTGGCGAACCTCGGCTACGGATCGAGGAAAGAGGTGGACCGCATGTTACGTAGCGGTGTGGTGACGGATGCTGCGGGCAATGCCCTAGGCAGCAAAGATTTCCCGGGTGCGGAAAACGTCCGGGTGCTCGGCGAGGAGCTCGACCCCGTCGCCCCCTTGGTCATCGTGATGAACAAGCCGGATGGCTTTACCTGCAGCACTGAGGATCCGGGCGACACGGTTTACGACCTCCTGCCACCGAGATTTTCCAAAAGAAACCCCGGCCTGAACTGCGTCGGCCGCCTCGACAAGGACACCAAAGGCATGCTGTTGATGACCGATGACGGGAAATTCCTCCACAAGGTCATCCACCCGAAATCCAACTGCTTGAAAGTCTATCACGCGACCCTGGATCGTCCCCTGGAGGGAAACGAAGGGGAGCTTTTCGGCTCAGGTGAACTCGTCCTCGAAAGCGATACGATCCCCCTGCTTCCCGCCGGCTTCGAAGCACTCGGAGAAAAGGAAGCCCTCATCACCCTCCACGAAGGTCGTTACCACCAGGTGCGCCGGATGTTCGCCGCAGCAGGCAACCATGTCCTCGGCCTGAAACGCATTTCCATCGGCGGCTTCAGCCTCCCCGAAGACCTCGAGGAAGGTGAGTGGCGTGTGGTTTCCGAGGAAGAGAAGGCCATGCTGTTCGATAACGCCTGAGGGCGGCAAGCGGTAGGGTTTGACCAAGGGGCTTCGCGGGTTAGGATAAACGAGTCCATTTCCAAACAACCAACCACTACAAAACCATGTCCATTAAAGCAGGCGACAAAGCACCCGATTTCACACTCGTCACCAAAACCGCCGACGGCCCGCAGCTCGTGAAACTGAGCGACGAGATCGGCAAATCCAACATCGTCCTCCTCTTCGTGCCGATGGCCTTCACCGGCGTCTGCACCACCGAGCTGTGCGATATTTCTTCCGGGATCAGCGCCTATGAGTCGCTCGACGCCAAGGTCTTCGCCATCTCCGGCGACAATCCGTTCGCGCAGGAAGCCTGGGCGACCAAAGAAGGCATCACCGTACCCCTTCTCAGTGATTACGAACACACCGCCGCTAAAGATTATGGCGTCGCTTATGAGCAGTTTCTGCCAGAGGCAAACCTCATCATGGGCGGCGTCGCGAAACGCTCCGCCTTCGTCATCGACAAGGAAGGCACCGTGCGCTTCGCCGATGTGAAGGACCATCCGAAAGATCTCCCGGATTTCGAAGCGCTTAAAGCTACCCTCTCCTCGCTCTAAAAAAAAATCACTTAAGGTAACTTTAATGTTTACAACCTGCGGATTTCTGCGAACTTCTTGCCGTCCTCTGCAAGTGCTGGAGTGACTGAGTCTTCCGGGGGGAAAGCTCAGTTGATCTAAGCCAGCGAGGTGACTGTAAGGCGCGAACTCGGTAACGGGTTCGCGCCTTCACTGTTTTAAGGTAGCCGATTCCCCTCCCATGCAGTCCTTCTTAGCGCGAAAACCCATCAAATGCGCATCTGTACGCATAAATCCTCGGAATTCACATTTTTGTTCTAGTGAACATCTTTTTAGCTTGCCTTGAACACCTGTATCGAACAGCTTCTGGCCATGGCTAGCAAATCAGCATCGGAAAACACGGCGGCGGACAAACTTCAGGAAGCGCGTAAGCGCAACCTGGATATGGCGATCTCGCAGATCCAAAAGGAATTCGGCGAAGCGGCGATCATGCGCATGGGAGACGAGCACCGTGTCGATGTCGATGTAATCCCTACTGGAAACCTGCTGATTGACCGAGCTCTCGGTGTCGGCGGCTTCCCGCGCGGCCGTATCGTGGAAATCTACGGCCCGGAATCCTCCGGTAAAACTACCCTCACTCTCACCGCCATCGCGCAGGCACAGAAACGCGGCGGACTCGCGGCATTCATCGACGTGGAGCACGCGCTCGATCCTCAATACGCCCGCAAGCTCGGGGTGAACCTCGACGATCTGCTCGTATCCCAGCCATCCTCGGGTGAAGAAGCCCTCCAGATCTGCGAAGCCCTAGTCCGCTCGAACGCAATCGACGTGGTCGTGCTCGATTCCGTGGCCGCCCTCGTGACCAAACAGGAACTCGACGGCGAGATCGGCGATTCTACGGTCGGCGCCCAAGCACGCCTGATGAGTGCTGCCATGCGTAAACTCACCTCTTTCATCTCCAAGGCGAAAACCGTCTGCATTTTCACCAACCAGATCCGCGAAAAAATCGGAGTCATGTTCGGCAGCCCGGAAACCACTCCCGGTGGCCGTGCCCTGAAATTCTTCTCCTCGGTCCGCATCGACATCCGCCGCATCGGCCAGATCAAGGCATCCGACGGCACCGTGATCGGCAGCCGCACCAAGATCAAGGTCGTGAAAAACAAGGTCGCCCCACCTTTCACAGATGCCGAATTCGACATCATGTATGACGAAGGTATTTCTTCCACCGGGTCGCTGCTCGATCTCGCCTTGGAAATGGAAATCGTCCAGAAGCGCGGTTCGTGGTTCTCCTACGATGGAGCCCAGCTTGCCCAAGGCCGCGATGCCGCCAAGGACGCGCTCAAAGCCGATCCGGAACTCTACGAAGCCATCGAGATCAAGGTGAAAGCCGGAATGGACGAGGCCAAGGCCAAGAAGGCTAAGAAGTAATCACGAAGCGGGAATAAAGCGCGGGTTTACCACCCGCTGCCCGGTGCTTCGCTTTCAATTCCCCGCTATTCCATCATCCACCCGCCAGACAGCGGGTGGATTTTTTGTTGGGTGACGGATCGGATTCCTGCGTCCTGAAGAAAACGGAAACCTCTGGGATCATTGCTGGCACACTGCGTCCACTACCCACGGTCCAGGATAGGCGCCACTGGGTTCCCCAGCTGACGGATAGAGGATAGCGAAGTGTCCGCGAGATGGGATTGGGAGCTCAGCGGATTTTCCAAACCCGAGCCTCCTCCACCTATCAGCCTTTTTTACCGCAGCATTGACTGCACTCCGCTCCGTCCGTGCAGACTGCGGTTTCCTCCTCCGGAAACCGGAGGGGACGACTAAGAAAAGAACTTAACCCTCTTTTCCGCAGCACTGCTTGAATTTCTTCCCGGAGCCACATGGGCATGGTGCGTTGCGGCCGGCTGTCTCGATGGAGAAAGTCGGTTTACGCTTGGGAAGGTTCAGCTTGAGCGTGGGCTTCTCGTCGGACGCCTCATCATGCGTGAGATGATCGGCGCTGCCGCTTGAGGCCATGTTTGCATCGGTAAGTGGAGCCTCAGCACTCTGGAGTTGTTGTGGCTGGCTGTGGAGCTGCTTGAGGAAATCCTCGAGATTCGATGCGGAGCGGAAGAGGTTGGTAAGAGCCTCCTGCTTGATGGAATCCATCAGCGTTACGAAGAGGTTGTAGGCTTCGTTTTTATACTCGATGAGCGGGTCTTTCTGTCCTTGTGCACGCAGGCCGACACCTTCGCGGAGCGCATCCATGTTGTAGAGGTGCGCCTGCCATTGCTTGTCGATGGCAACGAGAACCATACGGCGCTCCTCCTGGTCGAGCACTTCGTAAGGCAGGTTGCCGACTTTGACCTCGTAGGTGGCCTTGACCTTAGACACTAGGTATTCGGAAATCTGCTCGGGTGTCTTGGTGACATCCAGCTCTTCCATGGTGATGCTGATCGGCAAGGTTGCATTGACCCAGCCGAGAAGCTCCTTGTGGTCCGGGGCTTCATAGTCGCGATCGATGAGATATTCGCTGACCTTTGCTGGGATGGTTTCTTCGATGATCTCGTTGACCAAATCGCGCGGCGACTCGGTGGAGAGCACCTCGTTGCGGTAACCGTAAACCACCTCGCGCTGCTTGTTCATCACGTCATCGAAATCGAGGACGCGCTTACGCCACGTGTAATTGCGCTGCTCGACACGCTTCTGGGCGGTCTCAACCGAGCGGTTCAACCACGAGTGCTCGAGGGCTTCACCATCTTTCATGCCGAAGCGTTCCATCATCGCAGTCATGCGCTCGGCGGCGGCGAAGTTCCGCATCAGGTCATCCTCGAAGGAGATGAAGAACTGGGAACGACCGGGGTCACCTTGGCGGGCGCAACGGCCGCGCAGCTGGCGGTCAACGCGGCGTGACTCGTAACGTTCGGTGCCGATGACGAAAAGGCCGCCGACTTCCGGGACACCTTTGCCGAGTTTGATGTCGGTTCCGCGGCCGGCCATGTTGGTGGAGACCGTGACCGCTCCGGGTTGGCCTGCGTTGGAAACGATTTCCGCTTCCTGCTCGTGGAATTTCGCGTTGAGCACGGAGTGCGGGATCTTCGCGCGCTGAAGCATGCGGGCGAGTGTCTGGGAGGCCTCGACCGAGGCGGTTCCGCAGAGTACGGGCTGGCCTTTTTCGTGAGCTTCTTTGATCTTCTCGATCACTGCGTTGAATTTCTCGCGGCGTGTTTTGAAAACTTGGTCGTTCTCATCCACCCGCTGATTCGGACGGTTGGTCGGCATCGGCAGGACGTCGAGACGGTAGATATCGTGGAACTCGGCAGCTTCCGTTTCGGCGGTGCCGGTCATGCCCGCGAGTTTCTCGTAGAGGCGGAAGTAGTTCTGGATCGTGATCGTGGCGAATGTCTGGGTCTCCTTCTCGATGGCGACTCCTTCCTTTGCTTCCACGGCTTGGTGGAGGCCATCCGACCAGCGGCGGCCTGCCATTTCACGCCCGGTGTTGTCATCGACGATGATGACCTTGCCGTCCTTGACGACATACTGAACGTCCTTTTCATAAACGCAGTAAGCCTTGAGAAGCTGGGTGATGTTGTGAATTTTCTCCGCCTGGGTG
This sequence comes from Luteolibacter sp., assembly GCA_039978775.1. Classification (GTDB taxonomy): domain Bacteria; phylum Verrucomicrobiota; class Verrucomicrobiia; order Verrucomicrobiales; family Akkermansiaceae; genus Luteolibacter. The sequence goes on from JBDWAR010000018.1 coordinate 297,466, forward strand.
TCCATCTTCTGCTGGCATTCTTCCTTGGCGGCGATCTTCTGCTCGGGGGTGAGCTCGAGGTTCGTATCGATGTCGGCGAAAAGCGTGCCGAGGTCGGGGAGGGTGAAGGATTCCGGCTCGCCCGGGGAGAGGAACTCGCGGCCCATTTCCATGAGGTCCGCATCGTTGCCCTTTTCATCAATGGTGAAGTAGAGCTCTTCCTTGAGGGCGAAGAGTTCCTTTTTCTGCGCGTCTTGGTAGAAGGAAAGTTCGGTCTTCTCGATCAGGCGGCGGTTTTCCGGCTCTTCCATGAAACGCAGGAGGTTGCGGTTGCGCGGTTGGCCGAGCTTGATTTTGAAAAGCAGGCGTCCGGCTCCATCGATATCGCCGGCGTCCGCGAGTTTCTTCGCTTCGTTGGCGAGGTCATTGCAGAGGGAGGTCTGCTTTCTGACAAGTTGCTCGACGAGTGGCTTGTATTTGTCGAACTGATGGGACGACTGGGCGGTGGGGCCGGAGATGATCAACGGCGTGCGCGCTTCGTCAATGAGGATGGAGTCCACCTCATCGATGATGGCGAAGTAATGGCCACGCTGCACCTGGTCTTCACGCGAAGAGGCCATGCCATTGTCGCGGAGGTAATCGAAGCCGAATTCGGCATTGGTCCCGTAGGTGATGTCGCAGGCGTATTGCTCGCGGCGATCCCATGGCGCCATCTGGTTCTGGATGCAGCCAACACTGAGGCCGAGGTAGCGGAACAGGGAGCCCATCCAATCGGAGTCGCGCTTGGCAAGGTAGTCGTTGACCGTGATGACGTGAACGCCCAGGCCGGTAAGCGCGTTGAGGTAAACGGGCAAGGTGGCGACGAGGGTTTTACCCTCACCGGTTTGCATTTCCGCGATCATGCCGCGGTGCAGGGCGGTGCCGCCGACGAGCTGGACATCGAAGTGAACCATCTGCCACTCCATGGTGTGATCGCTGACGGTGATTTCGCTACCACACATGCGACGAGCCGCGTTTTTCACAACCGCATAGGCATCGGGAAGGATCTCCTCGAGATATTTCACACGGGCCTGCTGGAAGGCGGGCTCGATCTCGTGGAAAGCCTGCTTCGCCTCTTCGATGGCTTCCGGCGTCGCGGGGATGCTGGAGGGAAGGGAAGGGAATTCATCGCGCAGGCTTTTGAGGCGCAGCTCAAGGGCTTCGGCAGTGGCGGTAAGATCCTCTGGTGACATACGCTCGACGACGGGCTTGGCCGGGACATCGAGTTCATGGTAGCGGCCGAGATGCGCCTGCCACTTGGCGGTCATCTCCCGGAGTTTCTCCTCGGGCTCGCGCTGGAGCGCTTCCTCAATTTCGTTGATGCGGGTGACGGTCGGCTTGATACGGCGTAGTTCGCGCTGGTTCTTGCTGCCGACGATTTTCTGGAGAATCCACTTGATCATGAGAAAGGAGGCCCGTTTTGGGCTAGGAGGAGGGTGGATACACCGGACACGGCGCGGGCGCAAGTGCTGGAATTGACACGAAATCCCAATCTTCAGACTCACTTCAACACGTTCAGGGCAAGATAAACTTCAATGTAGGAGTGGATCCTGCCAGCCTCAGGGCGTGCTGTTCGATTCACACAACCATCTTCAGAGCGCGCGCTTCGGGAAACCCGTGGCGGAATTGGTGGGTGAAATGAAGGCACAAGGCATCTCCGGGTGTGTGGTAAACGCCACGCGCGAGGCGGATTGGGAGGCGGTGCAAGCGCTAGCCCGAGACTATCCGGGTTTTGTATTTCCAGCGTATGGTATTCATCCGTGGTTCGCAGATACGGTGGAAGAAGGATGGGAAGGCCGCTTACGGGAAATGCTCGCAGAAGACCCGCTGGCCACCGTCGGCGAGATCGGCGTGGATGGGTGGGTGGATGCGCCGGGGATGGAGGTGCAGCGTGAGGTTTTTGTGAAACAGGTGCGGATCGCCGTGGAAACGCAGCGCATCATGACCGTGCACTGCCTGAAGGCATGGGAGGAGCTTTTCTCGGCGATGAACGAGGTGCCAAAATGGCCGGAGAAATTCCTGATGCATTCCTTCGGCGGATCGATTGAGGTGGCGGAGCGGCTGCTCAAACAAGGCGCGTGGTTTTCCTTTTCCGGCTATTTCCTGCAAGAGCGGAAACGCAAGGTGCTCGAAGTTTTCCGGAAGCTCCCGGAGGACAGGATTTTGCTCGAAACCGATGCCCCGGAGATGATGCCTCCCGAGGCAATGGTGGAATTCCCACTGGAAGACGGCGCGAACCACCCGGCGAATCTGCGGGCCATCGCGGAGGCGTTCGAGAAACAAACGCATCCCGGGATCCTGAAGCGGATCGAGGCGAACTCGCGGGCATTCTGGGGAAGGTGAAAGGCGGAACACGGGATTTCACCGCATTCCGCCTTTCGGCAACCACAACTCAAGGCTCTGCGGCGAAGACCGCGCCGATGCGCACGAAGAAGGGGCCGTCGCCGGCGGGAACCACGAAGCGGACGGCGTTGGGGTTGCTCAGGTCGAGGTCCTCCTCCAGAACAGGATCCCAGTCTTCGAGGTTCACGGAAGTTTCCACGATGTATCCGGCATCGGTGCGGGCGGGTTCGATGGGCCAGGTGATCTCCCCGTTCACGATCTGCGGGGTGGGGGTGAAGCCTAGGTCATCGACTCCGAAGAGGTACTCGAGGCCGTTGGGGACGCCGTCGCCATCGAAGTCGAGCAACGGCCCCTGCCCACCGGCAAAATCCGCGGCGAAATCCGCATAGACGGGATCTCCCCCGGTCATGGTTTCCGTGATGTCGGAAAGCGCGCGCGGCGAGAGGAAATTGGTGTTGGAGACCGTCCGGACGATGCCGACGATGTCCAGGCCGGTGTCCGGGATTTCCGTTCCCGAGTAGTCCGCATTGAAGAAGGTCCTAAAGCCGAAGGTGTCCAATCCTTGGGCGAGGACGTGCTCGGAATTGTTGGAGAAGCTTCCCGTCGAGTCCTGGAAAGTGACTCCCATGGCCCGCACGAGGCGCGACTGATAGGTGAGAGGGCTGGCCGTGAGTTCGGCCAAGGTCACATCGATCGGCGTCACGGTATTGTCCGAACTGACAACATTGCCCGTGGCGGCGACCGGGTTGAACTGCAGGATGCCACCGAAGCCGGTGAGTCCGCCGACAAGGTTGGTGAGGCCATCGCCCCTCAGGAAAGAGGCACCCAGAGCCACGGGTTGGTCATCGATGAGGATGCCTGCGGTCGGGTCCTGGATGTAGTGCTGGTTGCGGAAATTGCCGCTCTCCACGTAGGTGACCACCACTTCGTTGACGATGAGGTAGACCTTCGGGCTGGGAAGGACCACCGCGCGCAGAGTGGCCATGTCCGCCACTGCCACGGCGATTCTCACGCTGGGTGCGGTGGCCACCGCCGTGGGGGTTCCTCCAGCCGTTGCCGTGCGCACCGTGAACGTGCGGTTGCCGGCATCGCTTGGCTCCGCCGTGGCATCCGGCGTGGTGAGACCGGCAATATCGACCACAAGAGGGTCGCTTGTGCTGACCGCCACTCCGGAGACCGTGATGGTCTGGCCGCTGAGGGTGGCGGATCCGCTACCCGCCGCTGCACCCGAGAGGCCGATGTTCGATTCCGAGAGGGTTCCGAAATCCGCCGGCACGTCGATTTCGATGGTTTCGAGCACGGCGCTTTCCGAAGAACCCTCCAGAGCAATGCGCACCGTCTGGCCTGCGGTGCCTGAGGGGAGGATTGCGGATCCGAAGAGGGTGCCTGCACCGGCGGTGCCGTTGGAGGCGCTGGCCACGCCGCTGCCATCGTTGCCCGGGACGTAAGGCGGAGTTGCGCTGTTTCTCGGTGCGGGGGCGCCCGCTAGGAAATCGGCGGAGTTGTCATTGGTGTCCTGGCTGCCGTTGACCTTGCGGATGGCGGCGAGGGTATTGCCGAGGGACGGTGCCGCCCCGCTGCCTTCGTAGGCATTGGCGCTGCCATAGCCGACCAGATCGCTCAGAGCAGCCTCGGAGCCGGGGTCGGCGCCCGCAAAAGCCGTGGTGGAACTCGAGAGCGCCACCTTCCCGTTGGTGCTGGCCATCGCGATGGTGCCGATCGCATCCGGTGTCGGCAGTGCCTGGGTCCCGCCGGTTCCGGCCTTTTGCTCCACCAGGTAGTAGCCTCCCGGCTGGATGACGCCGGACAATTCGGTCACGGACCATGTGACTCCGGCCGAAGAGGCATACTGGACCGACCAACCCTCGAGCGAGATCACGGAATCGCTCAGGTTGTAGAGTTCCACGAAGTCGTTGGTGAGCGTCGCCCCCGAGTTTCCGCCACCGCCGTAGACCTGGCTGATGACGACCTGTCCGCTGGAGAACGCTCCGCCGGTGGTGAACTGCCAGTCGCCGCTTGCGATTTCCGCAGAGAAGTTGCCCGCCGCATCCATGACCACGCCCGCACTGGCGGTGACGCGGTATTCGTTGTTGAAAGCGAGGTCCGCGCCGAGGGAGATCGAGAGCTGCGACCCGAGGGTGCTCACCGAAGCGGTGTCGGTTTCCGAAAAGGAGGCGAGCAGCATGTCCGCGGTGACATCATAGACCTCGATCGTCCATGGCCCCGAGGTGGGTGATACATTCTCGTCGTAGGTCACGGAAAGGGTGGGTGCCACCGAAGCGCCGGTGCCGTTCTGCGGGGAGAGTGCGGTGATGGCGGGTCCCGTGGTATCGGCCGCCACCACCTCGAAGAGCCAGATGTCGTCGCCGGGGTTGAAGCCGAACCCGGGGGCGGGGCTGCCACCGCTTGCGGCAACAACGAAGCCAGCCGGAGCCTCGACGTTGTATTGGGAGCCCCCGACAGCGGGGAAGGTGGCGAAGGTGACGGTGTTTCCCGAGACCGTGGCATGGGCCGGGTTGGTGATGTCGAAGGTCGCAACCACGTCATTGGACCCCAGATCGGTGACCGTGACATTTCCGGAGCCCACGACCACATCCACGTCATAGGTGATCTGCATCGAGAGATCGCCTGCCGCTGCGGGAGTGCCGTTGCTTTCCGGAGAGAGGGTCTGCACGGTCTGGGCGGTGGACAGGAGGGTTCCCGCCATGAGGAGGGCGACCGTCTTCAGAACGAAAGAGAGCAGGGCTCCGGTGTAACCGGACGGCTGGGGGAATTGGCTGGGGTACATGGCTTCGGGGGAATCGGGGTCGGGTCGTTTGGATCGGGGTATTACATGATCTGGGTTTTGTTGGAGCTGGGAAAAATGGTGACGGTTCGGACACGACCGGAGCTCAGCGGTCGGGCAGGAAGATCGCCTTCCACTCGTCATCTTCGCGGTAGACGAAAGCGACGACACCGGTGGGTTCGCTGCCATCGTAGGTGAGGTTGACGGTGGAGGGGATCTTGAGGTTGATCTGGGCCTTGCCGGAGACCTCCACGGCCTTCTCCTTCCCGGCGGGGATCTCGATGAGCTCCTTGTTGGTGACAACGTTGGCCATTTCCGAAGAAACGTTCAGGATGCGGAACGCCCACTTGTCATCGGTGGGCTTGGCTTCGACCAGATGCCAGGCGAAGCCCTCGCCGGATGGCAGGAGGATGGCGATGCGCGGGTCTTCGGAAGCGGGCACTTCCAGATCGGGGATGCCTTCGTGGAAGCCTTTGATGGTGGCGTCCTCCTCCGGCAGGATGAACGATCCGCTGTTGGCACCGGCCGCGAGGGTGAAATCCATGCTCGCGTCACCGGCGGTGACTTCGAATTTCACGACATCCCCGGGCCCTGCGTGCACGACATTGATTCCACCCGCAGGGAGGGATTGGGAGAGGATGAAGCCCGAAAGGGCGGTGATGAGCTGGGTTTTCATGGTTGTTGGGGAGCAGGTGTTTCCGGAGCCGGGGCGGGTGCTTGGGGAGCGGGTTTCTGTTTCCTCAGGTAAGCCGGCACTTCCTGCTTGTTAGCACTGACAAGGACGGCGGCATTGCCACCTCCCGCATCGGTGCCGACCAGGAGGTAGAAGGCGCCGCCCTCCGAGCTGCCGGTGACGGTTCCCGCGGGCTTCCCGTTGCTGCTGATTTCAAACCCGCCGCCGTTCCAATTGGGAATCTCGACGGGGTCGAAGGGTTTCGCCTCGATCTTGAGCGGCCCGAGCTGGAAGCGGGTGTGCTCCGGATACAGGGAGACGAACTTCAGGCCGTAGCCGCGGGTTTCGTAGATCGGAAAGCTCCTGATGCGGATGCGCGGCGGATAGGGGCGGCCCTCGGAATTCGTCCGTTTGTCCGGCTCCAGGTAGATGCCGATCAGTTTGCCCTCGCCTTCCGTGATCTGGATCGTCCCGGAACCCTCCTGGAACTCGTTGAGCGACACCTCCATGTCTTTCGGTCCGGTTTTGACCATGAACCAGCCGGTATAAGTTCCGGATTGCAGGCCGTCCGGGACCAGATTTTCCCCGCCGATGCTGATTTCGCAGGGGACATCGCCGGGGATGAGGTTGGCGATGTTGAGGAACCCGTAGCCTTCCCCTTCCTGTGCGGAGGCGGGAAGCAGCAGGACCGAGGAGGCCGCGATGAGGCTAATAAGATTTTTCATAGAGCTTGGTGATTTCCAGAGTGGGGTCGCCGCTGGCGTTGGTGAGGATCTCGCCCGTGGAGGAATCGCGCAGGGGCTCGAGGGAGTAATGGTATTCCCTGGTCTTGCGCGCGATGAGCTTGCCGTTCGAATCGATCGCCTCCCCGGCAACCACGATGCGGTAGGTCTTCGAGGAAAAGGTCACGAGGTTGAGGGTCTTGCGGAAAAGCTCTTCGCGGCCGGCGTCATCCCAGGTGGCCGGTGGGGCGGAGCCGGCAGGGTAGGCGTCCATGGATCCGAAAAACGGCGTATCGGTCGGGACCAGGGGGTCCCTTTGCTTGGCCGGGTTTTTCCGGATGTTGTTGAAGTCCGACGGGCCGCGCAGCGGATAAACCGCACGCTGGGCGAGCACGAAATCCGCAAAGATATCGCCCGCCTGGCTGTTCACCGGAGAGCTGGCGGTGGGCGTGGCGGGGTCTGCACCGAGGGTCACTCCGGCGACAAGGGCGCGCAGCACCTCGCGCGGGGCGGTGTTGATGTTCACCGGGCGGCCCAGCAGGGAGGTGTCCGAGATTTCCGGCTGGATCGAGAAGATGTCGAGGAGCTGCGCAGAGCGTTTTCCGTCGCGATCGAAGGCACCGAATTCCGGACGCCCGATCGCGAGCGAAAAGCCGCCACCCGCATTGGAGTTTCCGACCGGGAAGGTGGCATTCACGTTGGAGAGTTGCGCGGGATCGAAGATGTTTCCGAGCTCCGCGAGCGAGTTGTAGCGGCCTGCATTCGAGATGACGGCGGGAGCCATGTCCGGCTGGTTGGCGGGGTAGGCGAGCGAAGTGGGCCTGGTGGCATCGCTGTTCGCCTTGGTGCCTCCCGTGGAGTTGGAGCCGCTGTCCGCCCAATCATTCAGCCGCACTTCGTTGTAGTTGGAGTTGGAGATCGAGCGCTTGATGCATCTGCCGCCCCAGCTGGTGTTGGCATCGTAGTTGTTCGCGAAGACCCAGGTGTTGATGTAGTAGGAGGAACGGGGATCGCCCGACTGCCCGATCGAGTAATCCAGTGCGGGGGAGGAGTTACCTTTCCATTTCCGGTTGCTGTTCCCGAATTTGAGGTTGCCATCCGTGCGTTGCAGGCCGCCGCGCGCATAGTCGACGATTTTCCCGTTCCAGCGCAGGCTGTAGTTGCTGTCCGTGGTGGTGGTGAAAATCAGCTCGCTCGGCGGGAAGGTGCTGGATGCCGGGAAGCTGTATTCCTTTTTGCCCAGATAGAGGACGGCGAAGCCGTTCGGCGGGATGGCGGGATGGTCGAAGGAGCCCGACGGTGTTTTGACGAACCTTGCGATGTAGGTGCCGGAATCCGAAAATTTCTGGGCGCTGCCGGGAGGAACCCGGATCTGGTGCCTGTTCTGGTTGATGAAGAAAACGGTGCCCAGAAGCTCCTTGTCGGAGGGGTTCCACAGCTCCACATAAGTCTCGACGGTCACCTTGACATCGTTGGTGCCGCCTCCGGTCCACTCATAGCGGTCGAACATCTCGTTGACGAAAGGGTAGGAATCGACCCCCCGGTATCCGGGGCCGATGGTCGCGTCGCTGTCTTCGTCCGCGTAGTCGATGATCGATGCAGCCAAGGACTGCAGATAGTTCTCGCCGGCGGGGAAGCCGCCCTTGCGATCGTCGAAGTCGGGAAGGTTGGTTCCGATATGGTCGGCGATGCCCTCGACATTGGCGGCGGCGACAAATTCGTTGAGGTCCGGCGCGGGCTGCCCGGCGTCCTCGTAATCGAATCCCTGGGGGATGACCGCCTGCGGGATGTAGGTCAGGTCTTTGTCATAATAGTGGATGTAGGGCTCGATGCGTTTCGCCTCGTCTTCATCGAGGTAGAGCCGGAGGGAGGCGGAGGTGCGCAGGGTCTCGCGTTTCTCATCCATGATGTCCGGGAAGGCCCCGCTGGCCTTGGAGGGATCGATGATGGTGGAGGTGTCCATTTCCGCCGTGGTGATGCCGAGGTCGCGCGGCTCGGAGGTGACGTGGCGGCCATCGACGCGCCCGGAGAGGTCCTCCACCCAGTAGGCATAGCGCATGGTGTAATCCTTTTCATCGGCGGGGTCGGGAGGCACTTCCACCCATTGGGCGCGCGGGATGTTCTGGTCGTGTTCGGTGACTTCGATGAGCTCTTCGGTATCGCTGCTGTCGACGTAGGTTTGCAGGGACGGATTCAGGAGCTCCGCTTCGATCTTGCCGACTCCGAGGGACTGCTCGATGCCGCCGCTGAAGAGCGGGAGCCCGCGCCAGTTGCCCCCTTCGTAAACTGCACCGTAGTTGAAAAACTGCTCGCGGTAGCCGAGCGGGCGCTCGTCGGAATCAACCCTTGGCGTGGTGGGATCTTCGAGGCGGAAAACCACAGAGGTATCGACTTTGGCGATTTCTGTGAGGCTGCCGAGGGCGACGGCGAGACCGGATTCGACAGCGAGATCCGCGCGGGCGGCGTCCGAGTAGGAGCGGGCGGTTTTGCGCTCAAGGGTGAGGACGGTAATCAGGCCGATGACCAATAAGACCAACGCAGCAATAGCGATGATCGTCATTGGCAGGGCGATGCCACGAGGGGCGGTTTTGCGGGAAGGTGTCATTTCGCGATGGCAATGGAACGTTTGAAGGTGCGGATGAACCGGAGTTCGTTGTCGCGCGGGGTGGTGGCGAGGCGATCCCATTCGTCACGGGTTTTGTAACGCTGGGCGGCGGTGTCATCGACGAAGGTGATCTCCAACTCGATGACGGCCGGGGGCTCAGAGTCGGTGATGACCCAGTCTTTCAGCTCACCATTCACCGGATCGCGGTATTTGGGTTTTGCCGTGAAATCGAGAATGAAGGGGATGATGGGCTCGCCGTTGGCTTGAGTGGAAGGCGGGAAGGGCGGATACGGGGGGGAGACGGTATTCTCGATGATCTTCTGCGTATCCTCCGGCCCGATGCTACGGCGAAAGAGGCTGTAGCAGGGCGCAAAAAGCGGATCATCGGCATAGTCGACGTAGTAGATGCTGGTGCCAAGATCCCCTAACTCCGGGGTGGTCTGGGCCGCGTAAGTCGCTTGCTCATCATCGGTCAGCGCGCGGATCACAGCGAGCCTGTCAGATGACGCGGGACCGGCGGTGGCGGTGTCCACCTTATGGATGAGCGGGGTGCCCGGCAGTCGGGTGGAAATTTCCCTGTCGAAAAATTGGAGGAAGGAACGTGCCTGGGAGATGGAATTCAGGGAGCGCTGGGTCTGGGTGTAGCTCTCCGTAGATGTGCCGACGAGAGCCAGCAGAGCGATCATGAGAATGGCGGTGATGCCCATCGCGACAAGCAACTCGACGAGGGTAAAGCCCGCCGTTGCCAGGCGTCGTGAGACACGTGCTGGTGAGGATTTTTTCACAGGAGTCCTTGGCGGGTGGTGATGAAAATGTAGCGATACTGCCCGCGTTTGCCGGGCAAGGCCTTCGCGGGACTGGCAACGTCGATCGTGACCCGGGCAAGGGTGTCCTGGCCGGATGAGGCGGTAGCTCCCGATGGGATATAAGCCACCGCACTGATGGTCACCACGTAGGCCGCTTTGGGAATCACGCTTGGAGCATCCGTATCGCTCGAGCTGCCCTCGGAAATGAATCCGCCTTCGTTATCGAAAATCAGGGTCTTGGTGGAAGCCCCCGAACTTGTGCCGGGGAATGCGAAGGCGGTGTCTATGATGGATACCTCCGAAACGATGGGATCCACCGACCACTTGAGGATCATCTGACGCTGCACTTCGCGGGCCAGCCAGACAGAGCGCGTGTCCGCCTCGGCAGCAAGACGGGAGGCACTCGCGGAAGTGGTGGCGGTAAAAATCAGCGGCACGGCGAAAGCCATCACAGCAATGGCGATAACCACCTCCATCAGGGTCATTCCGGGTGCGAGACGACGGCACTTCTCGGCATTGATATACAAGGCGGATTTCATCAGCGGCGGATCGGGCGGGTTCTGCCAGTGAGGCGGTTGACTTGGAAAAGTTCGTAGATCGGTTCCGAACCGTTTTTATCGGTCAGGCGAAGGCCTGAGCCCTGCTTAACCGCCTGAGCGATGACGATATTAACTTCATCTGCCGGGCGCACGATCTGCCCGTTCGGTGCAAAAACGATCATGTGGCAGCTGATGTTTTCTCCCTTGAAATTGGTTTCCAGCCTTGAGGCGGAGTCCATAATGGTGGTGTCGCTGCCCCCGATATCCGCGGCGGTCACGAAATGGAAGTTGCCGGGAAGCTCTTGCCAGCGCTGCAGCATCGCCTGCTGGCCAGTATCCGGATCCGTCATCGCGACGTAGTTGGAGCCGTCGTATTCCACCTCGAAGAGGGTCAGGGCGCGGGCTCCCAAGGCTTTCCCAGTGCCCAACACGGGTATGGCGAGCGCGGTGGCATTTCCCGAGGAAATCGCCTGCGCGCGTGCCTGCTGGAGATGCGCTTTGATGATTTCGCGGGATGCCTGGCGCGCGTTCGAAGAGGTGTTGGATAACACAGGAATCGCCGCGACGAGCAGGATGGCCATGATCGCGATGACCGTCAGAATCTCAATCAAGCTGAAGCCGGAAGGAGAGCGGAACCGCTTGGCGGGATTGAATGAAACTGCATGCATCATCTTCACAGACCTCTGAAAATTAGTTATTTAGCAAAATAGCACAACTAGTGCCACGACCAAGTAAATACACCGTAACTCCAGCGCGACGCGGCGATTCGCGCGGCGATTTTGTCACGAATTCCCTTAATCTATCAGCACCTCCCTAATCCAGAAGCTGCCGGAAGCCGCAAAATATGCGGGATGCCTCGGGCGGGGAAGGTGCCAGCAATTCGCCGTTGTCGAGGTGCTGCGAGCACAGGGCGGCAAATTCAGCAGGGGTTTTCATGCGCCTGATGGCACTTTCGAAATCCGGATCCAGCCCCTCGCAGATGTAAACCAAGGTCTTCTTCATGCGCTGGACGTGGAGCAGGGGATCAAACGCAGGATGCTCAGCAGCCAACTCCGAGGACAGCTCCTCGATGTAGGCAAGGAGGTCGCGGCGGGTTCGCGGTATAGCCTCCTTGCCTTCGAATGCCTCTTTGATCTGTGAAAAAATCCACGGGTTGCGTATCGCCCCGCGCCCGACCATCAACCCGGCGGCTTGCGTCTTTTCATGAAATGCCAGCCCAGTGGCGGCATCGACGACGTTGCCGTTGGCGATCACCGGGCAGGGCATCGTATCCACGGCGAGTTTCACCCAATCCGGACGCACCGCCGTTTTATATCGATCTACCACGGTGCGCCCGTGGATCGTAAGTCCATCGATGCCATGGCTGCGGAACACCTCTAACAGAGCGGGAAACTCCTCGGGCGCATCGTAGCCGAGGCGGGTCTTCACGGTGAAACGCCCGGGAAACACATCGCGCAATGCCGCGAGGATTTCGCCGACCTTTTCCGGAGATCTCAACAGCCCACCGCCGGCATCCTTGCGGCACACGACGGGTGCCGGGCAGCCGAGATTCAGATCGATCCCGGCGATGGGATACTGCGCGAGCTCTTTGGCGGTGCGGACGAGGTTCGGGATGTCCCTGCCGATCATCTGCGCGAAAACGGGGATGCCTGTCGGGTTTTCCGTAATCGATCGGAGGATATATGGATTCAGGCGCGAATCCGGATGCACCCGGAAATATTCCGTCACAAACCAATCCGGGGCGCTGCGCCGGGCGAGCACCCGCATGAACGGCAAATCCGTCACATCCTGCATCGGCGCGAGGACGAGGGCTGGTCTGTTAGATGGAAGCAGGTCGCGCATTTCGTAGCTGGGGAAATGGTTTGACAATCAAACACACTTCACAATGCTGGGTGCGAATAATAACCAAGGTAGTCCAGTGGAAAGTGATTTGTTGCATACGGAAAAGATTTTGTCGGATCGGAAAACCTTCTTCCTCGATTTGAAGCAGAACTCGCGGGGAATGGTGGTGAAAATCACCGAAGATGTCAGCGGAAACCGCGATACAATCATGGTTCCTGCCGAAGTGCTTGGCGATTTCATCGCTGCCCTGACCGACATCAAGGCGACTGCCGACGAAAACGAGTGAGCGAACGCTCGCGGCGGATCTGAATTCCCGGAAAAATTCCGTGGAATCCCCATAGTTGTTTTTTATAGCGGTTATATCACTCGATCCGGTATCCGGACATTGTTCCGTTTCCGCTTGCTGCTACTAGCCGTGCTGGCGAGCATTTCATCCACCTGAAATGAACAAGACTTCCGTCAATATCGCCCGCTTGGTTTACCTGCTTATCTGTCAGGCAGCGGGCGTGGCGATCGCCCTCAGCACCAAGGGCACCGAAATCGAAGTGCCGGTCACCACCGGACTTCTCGTCGGCTTGGGCATCGGCTTCATCTTCATCGGCATCGAAAGGCTGATGGAGGGCTTCACCCTGCGCGGCTTCTCCACCGGCGCATTCGGTCTCGGCGTCGGCCTGTTCTGCGCATGGCTGCTCACACGCGTAGGCATCTCGGATCTGCTTGAACTCGCCTTCCGCGACGAAGTCCGAGAATCCGTCGATGGAGCAGCGCTGGTGGAATCCCTCAAGCTCGCGCTGGACGTCACGCTCTTCGCCAGCCTCGGTTTCCTCGGCACCGCGTTGGCGCTACAAAGCAACCGCGACGACTTCGCCTTCATCATTCCCTACGTCCGCTTCCGCCAGGATGCTAGCTCTGGACAGCCAATCGTTCTCGATGCGGAAACGATCATGGACGGGCGCATCCTCGGCCTGCTTTCGTCCGGCTTCCTCTCCGGGCGCATGATCGTCGCCCAGTTCGTGCTCGAAGACATTCAGACGCTAGCCAACGAAAGCTCCAATGGCACCCGGCAGCGCGCCCAACGAGGACTGGAAAATCTGGAAAAAATGCAGAACTCGCCGGACATCCAAATCTCGATACACGACGCAAAAACCTCACAGGACGGCCAGACCCTCGCCAACCGCCTGATCGGCACCGCGAAATTCTACGGAGCAAGACTGCTCACCCTCGACGAAAGCCTTACCAAAGTCGCGCGCCTCCAGGGCATTTCCGTCCTCAACCTAAACGACCTCGATCTCGCCCTGCGCCCCGCCGTGGCCGTCGGCGAAAGGTTGCGCGTCGCCCTCGTCCGCCCCGGGAAAGAAGATCACCAAGCCGTTGGCTATCTCCACGATGGCACAATGATCGTCGTCAACCAAGCTGCGGATTGGATGGGGAAAAGTGCCGATGTCGTCGTCATCACCACCCTCCAGACAGCCGGCGGAACGCTGATTTTCGCGGAGCTGGCCGCAGGTTAGGTCAAAGTGAAAACCGTAACTTCCGGGCGAACATTGAACCTTGTCTGGTGCAGGTATCCGAGGGCGCGGTTGATATAGAGGTCACGTCCGTCGCCCAGTTCAATGTGACCCGCAGTATAGCGTCTGTTCTTCACCGGCAACAGGGGCGGGGGCAGAAACGGCGGCTTGCACTGCCCACCATGCGTGTGTCCGGAAAGGATCCAACCCCGGTAATCGCCCCAGCCCGGGCAGTCGACCGTGTCCGGATTGTGGCTCAGCACGATCGCCGCTCTTCCGACACCCATTTTCCCGAATGCTTCCTCCGGTGAAAACAGATCCGCCCAGAGATCATCCAAGCCGACGATCTGAAGCCCCGCTATGTCCAGCACCTCATTTCGCAGCACCGGGATCCCTCGCTCGGCCAGCTTCGAGATAATTTTCTGCGCCCACCTCTCCTCCGCCCAATTCACACCGTAATCGTGGTTCCCGAGAATCGCCGCAGTCCCCAGCTTCCCCACCGGCAGCTTCGGAAATAAAATTTCCATCTGTGTCTCCGTCTCATCATCGAGCGTGATGAAATCCCCCGTATAGACCACGATGTCCGGCTCAAGCTCCGATATTTTCTCAAAGCACTCCGCAAGATACTTTTCGGAAACTCGACCGGACACATGGATGTCGCTGATCTGGATGAGCGTTTTTCCCTTCAGCGACCCTGGAAGATTCGAGATCGGCAGCTTGCTCTCCACAAATTCCAGCCAAAACGGCTCCACGAAAAAGGTATACCCGAGCGTTGCCGCACCTCCGCCAAGCACACCGAGGCGCAGAATGTTCCTCCGGGTGAAAAGTTTTCGCTTCATGCAGCCATATCGCTAGGCTTTCGCGCAGCTTCACTCAACTCTCATTTCAATCTCTGCATGACCCTCCCGGAAATCGCCGCCCGCTTCGCCCTTCCCGGCACCGTGGAATCCCACTCGGAAATCCCTACCGGCCTGATCAACTCCACCCACCTCGTCACCTGCGCCGGCGGCGGACGTTTCATCCTCCAGGCGCTCAACCCGGCCGTTTTCAAAAACACCGCCGAGGTGATGAAAAACATCCGCACCGTCACCTCGCACATCGCCTCGAAAGACCCCGCGGCAAGCGGCCTCGAACTGATCCCCACGACCTCCGGCGAGCCATGGCTCACCCTCCCGGATGGCACGGTCTGGCGCGGTTACCCTTTCCTTGAAGGCACCGAGTCGTTCACTAAAATCACCTCCCCGGAGCTTGCCTACAAAGCCGCCGCCGCGTTCGGCGATTTCCAGGCAAAGCTCGCCGATCTCGAGCCCGCCCGCCTCCACGAGACGATCCCGGACTTCCACAACACCCCCGTCTATTTCTCCAAACTTCTCGCCGCCGCAGAAAAGGACCCCCACTCACGACTCGCCGGAGCCCGCGCAGAATTCGACTACATCCTCTCGCAGAAAGGCCTGACCTCCCTCCTCACCGACGCCAATCTGCCCGTCCGCATCACCCACAACGACACCAAGATCTCCAACATCCTGTTCCACACCGATGGCTCGGCGCCCCCGGTCGTCATTGACCTCGATACCGTCATGCCCGGCAGCGCGCTCTATGACTTCGGCGATCTCGTCCGCTCCGCCGCTGCCTCCGCCGATGAAAGCGAATCCGACCCTGAAAAAGTTTTCCTCAACCCCGAAATGAAAGAAGCGCTCACTGAAGGCTACCTCTCCGCCGTCTCGGGATTCCTGACGCCTGCCGAGACCGCGCTCCTGCAGGATTCCGTGAAAGTCATAACCCTTGAGCTCGCGATCCGTTTCCTCACCGATCACCTCCTCGGCGACACCTATTTCAAGATCAACTCCCCCGGCCACAACCTCACCCGCGCCCGCAACCAGCTCGCGCTGCTGAAATCCATGTGAACCACCGCTTGCTGTTTTCGCCGCACCTCTTGCTACCGTTCCCATTACTGCTTGCGGAAATGCCTGCCCCGGGTCGAAACTTTTCCCGGAAACTTCACGACACCCCACAGACACTCACCATGGATCTCACCAACACGGCATACGGCACCTGGAGCGGCGGACGCTTCATGCATTTCGGCGAAACCCTCTCCGAAGAACGCTTCCTCGGCTGCATCAAAACCGCCTACGACTCTGGCATCCGCACCTTCGTCACCTCGGACGTTTACGGAAACGGCAAAGCCGACGAACTGCTCGGCAAAGCCCTCAAAGGCATCCCACGTGAGGATTACTGCCTCGTCGGCATGATCGGCCACGACTTCTACGATGGCGAACGCAAGGGCTCCCAAGGCTACCCACGCTTCACCGACCCCGAACTGCGCGGCTCCGACGGCTACGACGAGTTTGTCCAACGCGCCACCAAGGCTTCGCTCGAGCGCTGCGGCACCGATCACTTCGATCTCCTCATGCTGCACAACCCGGATGTGCACGGCTACACCTCGGAGGCCGTCTGGAAAGCCATGGCTCGTGCCAAGGAAACCGGCCTCACCAAACAGCTCGGCATGGCTCCCGGCCCCGCCAACGGCTTCACTCTCGATCTGCTCGACTTCTTCGAAAAATTCGGCGACATCATCGACTGGACCATGCTCATCCTCAATCCCCTCGAGCCATGGCCATCCAATCTCCTCCTCCCCGCCTGCGAGAAAAAGGGCATCAAAGTCCTCACCCGCGTCGTCGATTACGGCGGAGTCTTCCACGATGACCTCGGCGGACCCGACCACATTTTCAAACCCGGCGACCACCGCACCTACCGCCCCGAGGGTTGGGTCGGCAGAGGCATGGAAAAAGTCGAAAAAATGCGGCCCATCGCGGAGAAATATAACCTCAGCCTCATCGAGTTCGCCTGCATCTGGAATCTCAGCCAGAGCCCGGTCGAATGCGTCGTCCCCACTTTCATTCAAGAAGCCGGCGTAGGCGCGCGCCTCATCGAGGACAAGATCCGCGAGTTCGGCAAAATGCCAGACGTCCGCCTGACCCCGGAGGAAATCGAAACCATTCGCCAGATCGGCGACAACACCGGCTGCATGACCCTCAAAGGCGCCAGCAACCGCCACGCCACCAGCGAACGTTGCGACGAATGGCCCATGCGCCCCGAGCTCCTCGAACTCGCCGAACAAAACGGCCTCGGCACCGACTGGTAGGGAAATCTCTTCCACTGATCACTGTTTACTGATCACTTTACACTCCTCATGGAACATCACGTTTATTTCTGGCTCAAGCCAGAGCACCAGACCGCCGAAGCCCGCGCCGAATTTGAAAAAGGCCTCGATTCCCTCTTCACCATCCCGCTCTGCACCGGTGGCCGCTGGTCCGTCCCCGCCGCCGTCATGTCACGCGACGTCGTCGATAACACATGGCACTACGCCACCGTCATGTTCTTCGATTCCGTCGCCGACCACGATACCTACCAAGTGGATCCAGCCCACCAAGCCTTCATCGAAGGCAACAAGCACCGCTGGGAAAAAGTCCTAGTTACGGATTTGGCTTGAAACCCCCGCCTTCCCGGCGCATATCCCTCAGCGTTTCCACGCAAATCATTCCAACGGAGGGGTGGTAGAGTGGTCGATTGCGCCAGTCTTGAAAACTGGAGAGCCGAAAGGTTCCGTGGGTTCGAATCCCACCCCCTCCGCCAATTTTCCGCCCAAATCGGTTACCAGCAGAGGAAATGATTTATCCCGAAAAAGCCCAAATTTTCCCGAAAAAGCCCGAAACAAAGGGTTTGCGGGGTCTTAGAGGTGGCAACCAGGAGGAAATCCAATTCCGACACATTTGGAGCCGTTAAGGGGTCAATCCGCAGGGGAATGATACATTTGAAGCCGTTTTTCGGGTGGTTTGCACAGCGCTTGCAAGGTTCCTGCCAGGCGAATGCACAGGGGATGTAATCCGCGTGGCCTAGATCCAGGGCGGGGACATCGAAAGGTTGAATCCAGCGATTTGCGGTGCGGGCGCAAATTCCCCGGCTCACCCGGCACCTCTGATCCCACGTTTTCAAGTGGACATCATGACCACTTGAAACTCTCCGGACGCCGCCGTGAGGTTGCGCCGGTGATGTGCCGCCGGATACTCTTTATTTTTTGCGAAGCATCTTGAGCATCGCCGGAGAGGATTCAGCAAGGTGGCGAAGTGCCAGAGACTCAGCTTTGATCCTGCCGATTTCGTCCGACAGTTGAAATAATTCATGGGACAACTCGGCGACACTGGGAAGATCGAGAATATTGATTGAGCTGTCCGGCTTGGCTTCGCGTATTGTTTCGCAAATGACGATTGCATCACTCAGTGTTGACTTCGCCTTTTCTGCCAGAGCGTTGATTCTCACTGCGAATTCAGATTCGCTTTCTGCGGCAAGCTCCCTGGCGCGGCGCTCTATGCCTAACTCGTAACTCGCTTCGTTTGCTACGACCCACGCAGATTCGGCGTCAAGGACGCCCATCGAGGCGAACAAGTCCTTCAGTTCGTTTGATGTAGGGAAGAGCCATTTGGCGTCAACGCCAAGAAATGTAGCGATTTCCAAAATAGTGTCAGCCTTAGGAATACTACCTTTCAGCCATCGACTAACTGTAGAAAGCGCCACTCCACAATGCTTTGCGAGGCTACCCTTGGATTTGCCTGACTTGGCTATCGCCACTGCCAGGCGCTCTGTAAAAAAATCGGACACGCTAAAAATTTGGCTTGCTACTGGTGCTTCATTACGCAAAATATTTAGCGTCGGGACGCGAAAGATTACGCAAGACCAGAAATTCACCACGATATGAATCAGAACACAATCACTAAAAGACCCCCGGAGATTCAACGCGCCCGCAATATTTTAAGGGGCAAAGGATGGACCATTGCCGCCGCCGCACCATGCCTCGGTGTGACTACTACCCACCTTTCGCTTGTGCTGAACGGCCATCGCCAATCGCTGCGCATACTGAGGGCGATTGATGAATTGCCGGAAAGCCCAACTCCCGCCTGATCCATTTATGAAAAAGAACCAACCAACCACACCACCCGCGCCGGATTGGACGCGGGCAAAGAGCCTACTGAGCGAACTGGAGATTTCCGTCCGCCGTTCCCTTTCCGCGCAAGTTCTGCTTGGCAAGGAATTGGCTACAATCAAGAAGCGGCTTGGATTTATCCATGGCCGCAACCGGTGGACTCCGCAAGTTGCGGACTCTAGAAATTGGGGCGAATGGTGCAAATCCGAATTGGATATTTCGGTCGATACCGCAGACCGCTGGATTCAGTGTTTCGATGTCGCGTTGAAACGGGCGAAGGTGCGGAAACGCAAGGAGCCGCAAGCAGCCAAGTTACTGGAAATCCCAGCCGACGAGTTGACCGGCGAAGAGTTGGAAGAACTCGCACAAGTGGTGCAAGGGCTGGTGGCAGGCGACACGCAGGCGGGGCTTCTTGAGGAACTTCGGATCGTGAAACGCATCAACCGTCTCACGGGTGGCGACACATCCCAAAGCAGGAACGATGACCAAGCCGTTTTCGACCAAGTGATGATCGAAATGTTTTCGGAGATCACCCGTGGCTTTGACCAACTCGAAAGAAAGATTTTCCGGGGGCGGAACCGGGCTGAGTTCCAAGCGATGCTCGAATTTATTCCGCTCGCCTCAGAGGACAGGAATGCGCCCTGCCTTTACGCCATCCGCGATTCCCTCCGGGCCGTGCTCGACGGGGAACTTAGGAAGATGACCGAGGCCGTGGAGCAAACAATCAAGGAAAAGGAGAATCCTGGCACACCCGCGAAACCGCGCCGCCTGAAACACACCAATACTTAAGACCATGGAACCATCCCTTATCAAACAGTTGGGCCTGAGCATGGGAGACAAGTCATCGGCTGTGCGCCTGGCTTCGCGAATCGTGCTCGGCCTTGAACTCCAGCACCTGAAACAGAATCTCGGTTACGATGGATGCGGCACCTATTGGAACGTCCGCAAGCAATTCAAACCCGGCGAGCGCCTAAGATGGGCGCAATACTGCATGGCAGTGGCGGGGATCTCCGACAGGAGCGCGACGATTTATTACCAGTGCAGTGAGGCGGTTAAAGTGCGGTTGCGGGCTCTGTCAAAAGCCCGTCCAGGATCGAAAAAATTGTTACGCCTGATGGAAAAGCAGCCTTCCACGATGACAGCCGCAGTGCTGGCTGAAATGATCCATAAGATCATCATCCTCGTACTGAGCGTCGGTGAGACACAGGAGCAACTCCTAAGGGAATACCGGGGCGTGCATTTGCCCGCACCGGCAAAAATCGGAAAATCCGCGAATGAGGGAGTCGGCATGTCTCTAGGGGAACTTTACGAACGCTATCCGGACGAGGACGATGCCAAGGAATATGCATTGGGAAGGCTATGCGGGATGGGTGAGGAGAAAGCGCGCCTGTTCGTGGTAGTGAGGAAGGAAATGCGCCGCCGCGAGAGGCTTGGACTCAAAATCACGTGATCATGAAGACACGTCACATTCCGAATCTCCAGGCATTGCAGCAGATTGACGATTACGAATCGTTCATGCGGCGCAATCCGCGTGTGCGCCGGATGATCACAGACCGGATCGAATGGATACTGAAGATCGAAGCGGCGGCACACGGGGAAAAGGAGAAAATCAAGAAGGCGGCGGCAAAAGATCTGGGAGTTTCCCTGCCAACGGTGAACCGTTTCGCCAGGGAATACCGCACAGGCGGCTGGAGGAAACTTTGCGACGGGCGCGGCAAGCATGGGCCAGCGAAGCCGGAGGCGTTCCAGGCATTTGTGAGGAGCTTGCACCTCCAGTGCCAGCGCACGACCACGGGGCGCGAGGTGTGCCGCATGCTTATTGAAAGGTGGAAGGCGTGGAAACGCACCGGCGATGCGAAGTTTGCAATCCCCGGTTACGATGTGCCGCCGCCAGCCGGTCCATGCGGCTATCCGGCGGGATGGAGCGAGGACTCAATACGGCGCATGCGTCCCGATAACTATGCCCTGTCCGTGGCACGCCAGGGCGCGAAGAGCGCGGCGGGTTTCCTGCCAAGCATACTCAAGACTCGGGTGGGCGTGGCTTATGGCTCCGTGGTATTCATGGATGACCAGGACATGGATGTGAAGATCGCACCGCGTGGCGTCCAGCAGCGGGCAATCCGTCCGCAGGGATTCGCCGCGCTGGAATATCTATCGGGTTGCTTTGTGGACCATGTTTCACGGCTACGCTGGTGGGATGCGAACGCGGAAAAATTCCGCACGCTCACCAGCCAGGATTTCGTTTGGTTCGTGATCGGCTATCTTCAGAAACACGGATACCGGCGCGACTCGCACGGCACGACCTTGGTGATGGAGCACGGCACGGCCTGCGGATATTCTAACAAGAACCTCTCGACAGCAGGCGGGTTTTCAAATTTCGACGATGCACTAGCCGCCGTGTCTCACGGATGCATTCGCGTGGAGCGATCGGGACTTTTCAACCAACCGGCTTTCGCTGGCATGTTGTTCCGTCCACAAAGCAGCGGGAATCCCAACTTCAAAGCGCCGATTGAAAGCATGTTCAATCTGGTTCGCGGACGGATGGCAGCGCTGCCAGGCGCGACAGGACGTAACCGCGATTTGAAGCCAGCGGAATCTTACGGGCAGGATCATTACACGGGGCAAATGCTCAAACTGTACGCCCGGCTTGACGAACGGCACCGCGAGTTGATTCGGTTTCCACTGCTTACTGCGGAGGAATATGGAGACATAGAAAGGGCGGTGTTCAATGCGATCAACTCGCGGACGGATCATGGCTTGGAGGGCTGGGAAAAGCTGGGATTTGTGGCACCGCAATTCCGTTTCACACCGGATGAGCGCTCGCCCTGGCTTTCCCGTGAGGAAGTGGTGAGGCTACCGGAGGGCGCTCGTCTGGCATTGCTCGCGAACTCGGAAACGCCCGGCCATGTGAGAACGTGGAAGCTTTCACCCGCCGACGTGGCACAGCAATGTGCGAAGGAATTAACGAAGCTCCCTGATTGCATGATCCCGCTCCTGGTCCCGATGCAATGGGCACGCCCGGCGACAGTGAAATCAGACAGGACGATCAGCATCAGCGACCAATTGCTCGGATCTGAACCCTTCACCTACGTTTGCCGGATCGAAGGGCCGGACGGTGCGCATGTTTTGAAGCCCGGCCTCAAGGTGCTGGCCTATCTCAATCCGTTCAATCCTGAGCGGCTGGTGATCTGCCAGGAAGACGGATCGTATCTCGGCACGCTTAACCAGATGACGCGGGCGGGATTCATGGATCAGGCCGCGATTCTCGACCAACTCAAGGAGCGCTCAGAAATGAAGGCGGACATGGATACCGCCGTGCGGCCGCATTTGGAAGGCGTGATGCGAAACCGCGCGGATATGAAGCGCGTGAACGAGAAGCTGGCAATCGGCAAGCCGGTGCTACCGGAAGAAGTGGCAGAAGCCCGCGCCGAATCCGCCCGCGAGGGAGTCCGGACACGCAAGACCAATGAAATCGCAGCGGCGATGGGCGCGGATGCGCTGAGCCCTTCCAACCTGCTCGACCAGGACGATGCAGACGACATGCAGGAGTCTTGCACGCCACCGGCACAACCCTTTTCCGCCTCCCAATTCCTAAACCCCACAGCCGACGAAACCGATGACTGATACAACCGACAACCCCACCACAACCGAAGAACCCGAAGTCCTTGAAAGCAACTTGGAACGCCAAGGCATGAACGCCCGCGCATCATGGCGCTTTTCCGCCGATCACATCCAGCAGGCGCTGGCGCATTGCTCTTCGGAGCGCAAGGAGTCGATGATCTGGGCTTTCACCTGGTGCATCAGCCGTGCGATCTGGTTCGGCGACTTTGCAAAGCAGGTTGGCTACGCCGAAAATACTCTCTATAAAATCTTCACGGGTCGGCATGTCGATCCGAACAGCGGCGAGCAATACGACGTGCCGGAGAAACTTCACCTGGCAGTGCTCGCTTTCCGCAAACTGGAAATCCGCAAGGCCAAGCTGGGGGAAACCGAGTTCATCGTCACGCCCTCCGCCCGCCGGATCTGGAATGGCTGTGATCTGGCCCGCGAATCCCGCACTCCGGTATTTATATACGGTGCATCCCACATCGGCAAAACCTGGGCGCTCCGCCAATACGCCATCGACAACAACCACGGGCGGACTTGCCTTGTGCGCGTGCCATCCAAGGCCGGGCTTGCCGGGCTGGTGAAGGCGCTCGCTGAAGCGGTGGGAGTTTCCGCCAAGGCGGCAACCCCGGCCATGATCGAGCGGATCAAGAAAGCTCTCGCACCGAATCACCTAGTGATCTTCGACGAGGTTCATCAGCTCCAATATACCTACCGAAAGGAAAGCTTCTTCGCCTGCATCGAAGTGATCCGCGAGATTTATGATCACGTTGAATGCGGTATGGTGCTTTGCACGACCAATGTTTTCCGCGCCCGTTTTGAGTCCGCACAGAAGGAAGAGCTTGAGCAGCTTTTCAAACGCGGCGTTCACAAGGTGCAGCTTGGCGACATCGTGCGCACCGAGGATCTGAAGCCGATTCTCGACAAAGTGGGGCTGACCTGGCCGACCCGCCGTCACACGGTGGAAGTGTCGGGAGTGAAAGATCAGCCACACGAGGTGTTGCGGAAGCTAGCGCGTGAAGGGGGGCTGAAAGCGATCACCGAGCGAATCCGCTACGGACGACGGCTCGCCGGCAACAAGAGCGAAGCGCTCGCTTGGGAGCATTTCATCCACGCCCATCTCATCATCGAAACGGAAGCGCAGAAGCCCGTGGACGATTGGCAGTGATTTTTTCGAACCCTCAACCTCACCACTAGAACAACAGAATGAAAATACACCAAGATTTCAGCAAGAATGACGCCATCACCAAAGACGCGCTGAGAGGCGATTCTAGGGGGGGGGCGAAAAATGCTTCGCTATCGGGCGCAGCTTCCGAGTTCTCCTGTTTGCAAAGAGATGCAAGGCATCTACGTGCCTTTAATGGAACAGACGCGAATCCCGATCAAGGATTTGATCAGCCGATCCCGCGAACCGCAGCTTATTGGACGCTATGGAGAGGCGGCGACGATGCCGAACGCATGCGGGCCATGGATGAACCCACAGGTAACCGCCCGACTTTGCCGCATGAACGTCTTTGTATATGCGGTTTCGACAGCCCCCTGAAACTCATGGCCGATTTTTTGAGCAAGGGTTGGGCTGAAGACAGCTTTGACGGAGCCGTGGATCGCTTGGCTCTCATAGAAACCACCGAGAGGGGAATCGTAGTCACTCTTTTTGAAAACTACCAAGCGGCCTGCCATGCGCACGCCCTTTCCGTCCAATAAACGGACAACCCATCAAGCAATTCCATATGAAAACAAAACCACACACTGCCGCAACCTCCCAAAAAACCGCTGCGCCCACAACCGGCGATCCAACCCCGATAGATATCACCACTGAAGAAGGAATGAAGATCAGGGAACGCTCGGCAAAGACTGGCCTGACCGCGATTCCATGCCCGTTCTGCAAACGAACGGATAGCTTGGAAATCATCCACTGGACCAGCGAACGGAAAGACGGCGCGGAATACGAGGGCGATGCGGTGAAGTGCAACCGCTGCGATTGCATCGCTTCAGTGGATTCATGGACGCGGCTGGGAACGCCGCGCCTCTAGCCAGCAAATTCTGCAACCAACAAAATAATCGAAACATGAAAACAAAATTAGAATTCAGCAATATCCTAAACGCCCGCCAGACAGTTGAAGCTAGAGCCTCGAATGTGTCGCGGCTCGGGTCGGAAGTCGTAGTTGCGGAACGCAAGTTAGAAGATGCGCGGCGAGATGATGGCACCTCGGATCCGGAAGAAATCGTCAAACGGTCCGAGGCCGCCCGCAGGGATCTGGAAATCCGCAAGATCGAAGCCAACCGAGCAGCGGTGAAGCGGGATGAAGCGGAGGAGAAATACGGCGTTCTAGTCCAGAGTGAAGCACCAACGATTATGGATCACTTGAATAAAATATCTAAGCACAAGGCTGAGGAGATCGAGAAAATGATTATCCCCATTCTCGGAGCGAGTGCTCTCAAAACACGGGAATTGAATCATCTCATTTCCGCATGCCCTGCCGTTCATGGCCCCAAAAGTGTGGCGCTGCGAATCCGCCTTGCTTTGGAGCTGCCTTCTAGCAACGGACGCACGCGCCCCGACTTGATCGCAAATGTCCTGAGCGCCGGGGAATATCTTTGATGGCTATTCTTTTCTTCAACCCGCGCCGCCAGCCGGTCAATCCACGGCTGGCGGCGCACCATTCCAACCGAAATAGCACAGCGCTGATTTTCCGCTCCCGTGGCAATCCTGAAACCAATCGTAAGTCGGACGTTAGTCCTAGGCCTGCGGCATGCAGATCCACGTGAGGCATAGGACAAGGCAACCGGGTTGCCACGGCAGCGGGAAATCAAGCGCAGGGAAATAAATCACCAACAGAAAAATAACACGATGAAAGATAAAACCATCAAGATAGGCATTACTACCACGGCGGACACGGGCGGGGCAAAGAAATGGAAAAAGGCAAAATCGGGCGGCGGTGCGAAACGTGCCCGCGTCGATGAGATTATCCTCACCAATGCCGCGCGATTCGGAAAGGGTGGCTCCGCCAAAAAAGGGGAATCCCTGGCCGATGCCGCGTCGGTGAAGATGGCTCGCAAGCAGCGCTGGAATCCCCTGATCTCGCTTTCCCCGGTCTCACTGACCCGTGCACTCGATGCGTTGGAGTATGGGGATCTGCGTGAGTTCGCGTTGCTGGCGGAGGTGGTGGCGGAGCGGGATGATACGCTCAAAAGCGTGAAGCCGAAACGCGAGAAGGCGGTTTCGCGTCGCGATTGGAACATCCTCAAGCGGGAGAAGTCCCCTGCGGCTGACAAGCACGCGGAGGTGCTGGAAGATTTTTGGAACAACGCCCGTGCCGAGAATGCGTATGACCGCAACGAGCGTGGCGGCATGTCCCGGCTCATTAAGCAGATGATGACGGCGGTGTCCTATCGCTACGCAGCCCACCACATCGTGTGGAAGCCGGAGCCGGGGAAACTCCGCGCCGTCTTCGAGTTCGTTCCCCTGTGGTTTTTCGAGAACCGCACCGGCCGCCTCCGCTTCGTGAAAGACGGGGTGGGCATTGATGGCGAAGAGATGGATCCGCGTGAGTGGATGGTCACCACCGGGGATGGCCTCATGGTCGCCTGCCTCATCGGCTACCTTGCCAAGCGCTACTCCATCCAGGACTGGCTCGCCTTCTCGGAAAAATTCTCCATGCCCGGCACGCTCGGGCGGACATCCGCAGCGAAGGGCAGCGATGCGGGGAAAGCTATGAAGAGCGCGGTGGAATCCTTCGGCCAGGATTGGGCGGCGGTGATCTATGGCGATGACGGGAACTCCAAGATCGAGCTGGTGCAGCCAAACGGCAACCCCAGTGCGATGCCCATGCCTGCCCTCATCGAGCGCGTGGACCGCAAGATGGCCGCGCTGTATCGTGGGGCGGATCTCAGCTCCATGTCGTCGAGCTCCGGAGGCAAGGGCACCGGCGCGAGCCTCCAGAGCAAGGAGACGGATATTCTCGAAGCGGACGATTGCGAGGTGATCAGTGAGACCCTCCAAACCATAGACCTGCATGTGATCGAGTGGTATTTTGGTAAGGGTGTGGAGCCGTTGGCCTACATCCAGATCCAGCCGCCGGTGCGGGAGGACAAGAAGTTTGTCCTGGAGGCGGGTGTCGCGCTGAAAGAGCACGGGGTGCGGATCGCGAAGAATGATTACGCGGAACGCTTAGGCTTTGCGGAAGCGAAGGCGGATGAGGAGGCGCTTGGGGAAGCTAGAAGCTCGAAAGCTCAGAAGCTGTAAGCGGGAAATCAATCTCAGGGAAAAAACACTAACAGAAAATACCATTATGGCCGAAGGAAAAGACATCCCGATCAGCATCCGCACGACGGCGGACACCTCCGGAGCGAAGGCGACGGAGGAATCGCTGCGTAAAATCGGGGAGGCTGCGAAATCTGCCTCGGCGGATAATCCGATGCTGGCTGGCAAGGCTGAGGCGGATGCCCGGCGCAAGGCGGCGGAGGATGAGGCGAAAGCGATCGAGGCCCAGGCGGCGGCGATGGAGAAGGCGGCGGCGGCTTCGAAAGAACTGGAAGCTGGTCTGGCGGAGATCAGTGAGGAACTGGATGAGATCGCGGACAGCAGCGAGGAAGCCAATGAGCAAGGCCGGGAGCTGGATGAGAATGTAAAGAACATCGCACGGGTGCAGAAGGCCCAAGCGGTGGCGGATCTGGCCCGGCAGGTGGGTGAGATCGGCAATAAATTCCGCGAGGCGGCGGCTGAGGTGGAAGACTTCGACAAGGAAGCGGCGGCCTCGATGCGGGCGACGGCGGACCGGATTGATCAGGTGAGCTCTGCGGTCTCGACGCTGGCGATGGGCTTCGCCGTCGGCGGCCCGGTGGGGGCTGGAGTGGCTGCGCTGGCGTTAGGCGTGAAGGCGCTGGTGGATGCCTTCAAGGACAGCGAGGTGGCGGTGATCAAGGCGGGGGCGGTGCAGCGCAAGGCGATGGAGGAAGCTGCCGACGCGGCACGGAAGGCAGCGGTGGAGGCTGCAGATCGTGCGAGGGAGCTGAAGAGCGATGAAATCGAAAATGCGATCCGGCGGCAGAATTCCGCCTTGGAAGAGGGTCTGGACACATTGCGCAACCAAGTAGGAGAAGCACGGAAGCGGAGGCAGGAAGAAGAGGAGGTTTTAAAATCCAAGGACAAGCTGGAGTTTGCGAAGATCGACAAGGCCGAAGCCTCTGGAGAGATTGATTCCGAAGAAGCGGCGAAACAGCGCATCAATGTCGAGCAGGGAGCTATCGATCGAGCAAGGGACGAGCGCAAAAGGCAGGCAGCTATCGAGGCGGCAGCGGCGGAGCAAGCGGCACAAAAAGAAAAGGCTGCAGCTGATGCAGCTGATGCAGCAGTGCCTGATGCAAAGGCTGCGGAAGAAGAGGCAAAAGCAGCAAGGGAACTCGCTGAAAAGAAAGTCGAATACGTCCGGCTTCAAAAAATCGTAGAAGCTGCCGAAGAGGATTTAAACAAATCGAGAGCAAGTAATTTTACGACTGCTGGAGACACCCAAAAAGCGCGTAGAGGTCTGGAATTTGCGGAGTCGGAGAGGGATAAGGTGGAAGTTCCATTTGATCCTTTTCTTAGTGAGAAAACAGCAAAGGAAGATCTCGAAACTGCAAAGAAGGAATTTGCATCGGCCAAAGAGA
Source organism: Luteolibacter sp. (assembly GCA_039978775.1). Lineage (GTDB taxonomy): Bacteria > Verrucomicrobiota > Verrucomicrobiia > Verrucomicrobiales > Akkermansiaceae > Luteolibacter. Next base: position 325,540 of record JBDWAR010000018.1, read on the forward strand.
ACCGCGAAAAGCTGGAGCTTGCTGCCCGTGAACAACAGGAGAGGGCTGCTGCGGCGGAAAAAGAAGCGGGGGGCAAAAAAACGGATTTTAAGGAGACTGTGAAAACCGTTGATACCAGCGGAAGATTTGAGGACGAAGCGAAGAGGATGAGTCGAGAAGCAGATGAAATCCGAGATAGAAAAAGGAGAGAAAAGGCCGAGCAGGAACGCGCTGCAAGGGAGCGGCTGGAAGCGGAAGCTGATGCCGCCCGTGAAAAGCTCGAAGGCACGGCAGGCGCGAACCGCTCACGCATCCGTAACAGCGACAAAGGGCAATCCAGCGCTGCGCTCAGGGGCTTGGCTGATGATATAGGCATGGCGGACACCACAGCGGAGATCCAAGCCGTGCGCGATGCTGTGAAGGCGAAATCCGGGGAAATGACCGCGGCAATGGTCCAGGCGATGGAGGCGATGATGGACAGGCAGGAATCACTGGTGAAAAGGGTAGATAACCTCACCGAAAGGCTCCGTAGGAAATGAGTGTTTACCCGGCTGTGCCTAGAACCGTCTCGCTGGCCACGCTGCGGTTTTTCGATCCGGTCATCACTGTCAACGGCGTGTCGGTCCGGCGTGCAAACTTAGTCTTCCCGCAGTTGCCTGGATCAGGTAGAAACCCAAAGAGAACTACTTGAGATGGAAAGCGATCACGAACTCAGGGATAAAATCAGAGCCTTTTTGGAAGGGGTAATTGTTGATCGTAAGATCGACCATGCTGCGGATAGTGGGGAAATTTTGCTCTTGCTCGAAAAATGGCAAAACGGTGGTGATCGAGATGTTGTCGAGGCACTCAAAGAGGTGCAAAGCACTTCCCACCACAGAGGCTACCATGAAGGATTGATGAAAATGGTCTCAGATATCACCAAGCTGATAACGCCTAATCCCACAGACCGATGAAGACGGTGGAAAGGGCGAAGCTTGGGGAGCATGGGTCGGTAAAAATGGCTTGCGAGATGCTGGACGACTGCGACCGGCACACGATTTACCATCTACTCGCTGCGGGGCTTGTGAAGGGTTTCAAACAACAACCCGACCGGAAAAACAGCCATTGGCGGATTGATCTGCAGAGTGTTTGGGAATACAAGCAGAGGCAGCTGGGCTGAATTGCCGAAGATGGCTTTAGCGGGGCTGCTAAGGTGCGGTTGCGATGCATGAAAGGTTGCATGCACCACCAAGCGACAGAAGAACCAACCACCCTGCAACAAGCTTGCAAGCCCGCTTCAAAACACCTGAAACCCGCCTTTTAGCGACCGCGAAACCGCTCATTTGTGTCATTCCCTTGCGGACATTTGTCAAATAGCTTGCCGGTTACCGAAATGTTATTCGCGCACTATCCCCTTTTCCCGCCGCCTAGGTGGGATGAATGAGAACCTACAATATTATCACGGGGGAGGATTCCGCACGCCGCTTGGACGGAACGGAGAGCAGTCAGTCCCACCCCCACAGGTGAATGATACACAAATTTACCCACGACGAATAGACGGCCTTAAAATTAAGTTTTAGAAATTTGTAGCTTCACGAGGCCATTATGGGTTATGCGCTCAGTTCGGCTTTTGCCCATTCATCGGTTATCTAGATGGATGTCTCGGTGTAGCAGCCCATTTATTATCATGAAAATGTACGTAGGCAATCTGTCGTTCAGCACGACAAAACAAGGACTTGAGTCCTATTTCTCCCAGTATGGCACGGTGACTGACACACACGTCCCCGAAGACCGCGAAACCGGTCGTCCACGTGGCTTCGCCTTCGTGACCATGGACTCTCAGTCAGCCATGGAAGACGCCATCAAAGGTGCAAACGGCAAGGATCTCGACGGTCGCAACCTGAAGGTGAACGAAGCCAAGCCCCGCGAAGATCGTGGCGGCGGCGGACGCTACTAAGCTTCCCGTAAAAGGAACTTTTCAATAGGCAGTGCACTTCATCGTGCTCTGCTTTTTTTTTGCGCAAGAACTAGCCATCCCGTCATTCTGCCCACTGGAACACCCGCACGTAATCCACCTGCAGACTCTGGGGGAAAGCTTCTGCCGGCAGCGAATCCGCACGTTGATCGGTTCCTTCGAAGAAACGCCCGTCCACCGCGACATTGATGATCAGATGGAAGGCTTGGTCAAAGGGCGCGTTCGGATCGTCCTTCGCCGACTCCGAGAACCATTCCTCCTTGCTGCGCGCTTTGCAGAGTTTCCCATCCACGAACCACTTGATCTCATCCGCGCTCCACTCCAGCGCATACACATGGAAATCCTCCGCGGTGTCCTCTCCCGGGAAATCGTAGGCGTGCGCGAGATGGGTGTTGCGCGGCCACGGCCCGCCGAAGTGCAGCGCCCCTGTGGTCTCGTGAACCGCACTGCCGCGCGACTCGATGATATCAATCTCCCCGCAGGCGGCCCACATCCCGTATTTCGAATCGGTCGGCAGCATCCAGACAGCCGGCCAAATCCCCTGCCCACTTGGCATCTTGGCGCGAATCTCAAAACGTCCATACTGCCACTCAGCACGCTTACGTGTCCGGATGCGCGCCGAGGAATACGGCTGTTTCTTGCCATCCACCGTCGTGTGTTCGTCGCGGAAAACGTTCACATTGAGGAAACCTCCGGCCACCGTGCAGTATTTCGGATCCGTCCGGTAGGCCTGGCGCTCGTTGTTGCCGCCGCCGTAGTTGTTCTCCTCCTTTTCCCATTTCGAGTAATCGAGATCCCCCCCATCGAACTCATCCGCCCAAACCTTGACCCACTTCCCGGACGGAGTGACCACCCGGTACTCGCCGGCAGGATGAAATGCACTGACACGCCTGCCCGTGCCCGGCAACGCCATCCCGACATCCGACCAATCCTCACCATCCTTGAGCTGCAGTTGGTGGAATTTCCCGACCTCGCTGATATAGGCAATTTCAACTGCCGACCCGATACTGAGTTCCGGCTCCGCAGAAACCATTGGCAAAGCACTCAGCAATAGAAATGCTCCGAATACCGGCGCCCTATTGGTGCGGTGAAAAATCTGCTGAATGGACACAGGGGTAAAGCTGCCACGAAAAGTCGCATTACCCAACATGGGAATTCTGCGAAGCAGCGGGCTCTGGCGGCGAGGACTTCGAAAAGGCTCACGCTTCAATCCCGGTTTCCTTGATCCATTCGCGGCCTTCTGCGGAGTCTCGGAAAAGGACGACGGGAACGTTGCGCACGCCGACCCGGTTGCCGCGTCGTTCTTCTTTGCGGGTGATGATGATCAGCTCATCGCACTGGCTAAAAGCATACGGGATGTTGCCGGAGGACATGGAGAACATGCCTTGCAGATCGAGCTCGGCCATGGCTTGGAGGCAGTTCTGGATGCGCTCGCCGGAGAGTTTCGAGAAGGCTTCGTCGATGGGGACGAGCGCGAGGGACGGCTCTTTCCTGCGAGTCTCGTGGCGGTTGTAGGCGTGCAGGTAGCTGGCGAGGATGGCCACGAAATACGGGCTCTGGTTCTCACCTCCCGACATCTTCCCGCTCTGCTTATCGACGCTGACCGGCTTGCCATCGGGATCGCGGATGTCGGTGACGAGCAGGTCGTAATCGAAATACTGGCGATAATCTAACAGACGAGCAGCCTCCGGGCTGTTTGCATTCTCGACGAGGGTTTTCAGGAAAAGCTGGAGCGCATCTTTCAGCTCGCCGCCCATACTGGCGAAGAAAAGTTCGTCCTCGTGGTGCAGAGCATTGAGGTCGATGAGCTCGCGATAGATGCGGAAGTCGGGATTCGGTTTCTTGTCGATCTTGTAGCGGTCGTGGCCGATCGGGCGCTTGAGCTGATGGTTGAGGAGCGAGATGATGTTCTCCACGTTCTTGATCGCCTGCTGCATGCGGCTGAGAACCTGGGTGCGGAACAAGGCTTCCCAACGTTTGCGCTCAGTCGCGGATTTCTTCTCAAACTTCGGAATGTCTGCATCCTCGATGACGGCGAGGATACGCTCGTAGGGAGCGGTGTCGCTGCCGTCTTCCGGGAGATCGTCGAACTTCGGGTGGAAGGTCTTTTTGAAATCGAGCATCGCCACCTTGAGGTCGCCCTCCGTGCGCAAGGCGAGGTCCTTGGCAACGATTTCCGCCTTCGCGAATTCTTTGGCGCGGACATCCGCGGCAGGGTGGAACTCAATGGCTTCTTGTTTCCAAGTATTGTATCGCTCCAGGTGCAGATGGATATCGATGCGGAGTTTAACGCGTGAAAAATCGTCCTCACGACGGGAGTTTTCATCGCTCCTGAGAGCCAGCTCGTCTTCCGCTTGCTTGATTTCGCGCGGCCCGCCTTTTCGCAAAATTGCCAACCGCTCACGATCCCATACGGTGGCTTGCTCCTTCAGTTCGCTGATTTTTTCCTCCAGCTCGGCAAGCCGGTCAGTGGCGATGGCTTCGATCTGGGACATGAGCTGCGCGTGCTCATCTTGCTTCCTTGGCAGCTCCTCCACACGGATGAGTTCCGTGGCGACTTCCGTATGATCCGGGATCGCCTTGGTCCGTTCCTCAAGCAGGCGGTGCACCTCCCGCTCGATAGGCTCCAAGCGGCGAAGCTTCGCCTCGATTTCCTCAAGCCGCGCGCGTTTGATTTCGAGCTGACGCTTGAGACCGTTTTCTCCGATGAAAGGAATGCCGCCATACGGCACGGGCCGGGTGAGGATACCCCCGCGTTTCATAAGTCCATCCGGGCAAATGGCGGATTCATGCTCCGCGAGTTTCGTAGGATCCTCGACACGGATCACTTGCCCGAACTGGCGGTCGATGAAAGTGCGAGCGGTTGGATCCTCGCATTCGAAAATTTCGGCGAGGGAATTCCGCACGCGTCCGTTTGTTTCCGGAAACAATGCTTCGGAATCGATCAGGCTCTGCGGGCCGGCTAGGGCGAGATCGCTGTCGCTCAGTTTCCCAAGGATCTCGGCTGCCTGATCACGATGCTCCGGGGAAATAATCACTGCGAATTTTTCCGCGAATGCGACTTCTGCAGCTGGTCGCCAGGCTTCATTGGAAATCTCACAAAGCTCGCGAAGAGCCCGTGGTGCGGCCTCGCCGGGCACCAGTGGCAACTTGTCGCGCAGCGCGTTCAGCAGAGGTTGGGGCACGGGGGGAAGGCCGCGTTTAAGAGAGTCGATCTCGGAATCGAGTTCCGACTTTTCGGAGCGGAGCTTCTGCAGCTCATCGGATTCGTTACGGAAACGGTCGCGGAGTTCGCGGCAGAGCTTGTCGGCGGCGTTTGCCAGCAGGGAAAGTGTAGAAGAAGTTTCCTCACGTTCGCAGGAGTCCAGCACAGCGATCGCGTCTTCCAGCGGGCTTGTGAAAACCTTTGGCTCGACCGGGGCTTTGGCCATTTCCTCCATCCATTTGCGGGCGGATTTCAAACGACTGCCGATTCCGGAATCGATGCGGTTGGCAATCGTGCGGAGGCGGTCGATTTCGTCCTGAAGCTTACGAATGCGGGCGGCGAGGTCATTGTAAAGCCGACCCTCGCTGGATTCGTTCAGGAGGTTGTTGAGCTGGTTGCGGCTTTCCTCGCCGTTGCGGATCAGATCGGCAAGCGCTGCGAGGCGCGCCTCGTCTTCGGCGAAGTCTGCGCGAATCCTATCCAACCGGTCGGTGGCGACACGAACTGCCTCTTTACTGTATTCGTAGTAATTCTCTGCAGAAAGGTAAGATGAAACATCACGATCACGCTTCGCCTCACGGAAAGTGGCTGCAAGTCCGCGGACGGAGAGCAGGCGGTCGAGCTGGCTGCGGAGATCGCGGAGTTCGCGCTCGTAGGATTCGAAGTCACGGAAGCTGGAGATCACGTCATCGACGGGCACCGCCTCGTTCGGCAGGACGAACTGACGGCAGAAGTCGTCGAAGCTTTTGAGGTTGGTGAAGGACATCGCGCTGGGCAGTAAGCGCTCCAGGACGTCCTTGTTGAAATTGAGATGGGAGGGGTTCGCCATGTCGCGCAGGTATTCGCGCGACGAAGTGAAAATCCGGCCACCCTTGGATTCGATCATCACCTTGAATTCGGCGAGCGAGCTGGTGCGGGATTTCCCGTCCTCCGGGGAAACGGAGAGGAAGTCCTCGCGCTCCAGGGGGGCGGGGCAGAAGAACGGGGTGGAGAAGCCGTCGTTTTCCGAGGTGTTGCGGAACTCGAAGCGCAGCCCCCAAGTCTCGATGCGGGGCTGCTGGCCATCATCTGCGGAATCCTTCGGCCAAGTGAATTCGCCGCCGATGTAGGTGGTGACGCCTTTGTCGTGGAAGTATTGTGGCTGACCGTTTTCCTCGCGTTTCGTATCGAGCAGGCAGTAGCCCTTGATCGTGCGATCGCTTTTGCCGCCGGTGGCACTGCGGTTGAAATGGTGGCGCGCGCGCTCCGGGCCAACGAGGACGAGCATGAGCAAATCCATCAGGATGGATTTTCCAGAGCCGGTGACACCCGCGAGCACGAGGTTGCCTTTGACCGGCAGGGAATCGCGGTATCCATACCAGTTGAGGGCGTGAAGTTTGGTAAGCTGGATGGCGCGACTCATACGGATTCCTCCTCTACGGCTTCTGTAGTAGTTTCTTCATCGGCTGAGAAAGCGGCGGCTGCTTCTGTCCAATCGGCAAGCTCGCGGAAAGGCACGACGCGGCGGATGGCGGGCAGGACTTCGATGCCCGAGTCCTCGAAAGGCTCCGCGGGCTCGAAGCGGATGAGATTGAAGCGAGCTGCCTGGCGGAGGATTTCCTTCATCCGACCCTGTGGGAAAACACCGACTGCATCGGGGATGAGCTGATCTTGCATGAGGCCGTTGAGTTCCGAGACGGAGAGAAATGCCTGATCCTGGCCTTCATCGCGCCAGCGGACATCGCCCGCATACCAGAGGGCGAGCCAGACGAGGGTGGCGTCCTTCGGGAGCTTGAGGCGGAGTGCTCCGGTGCTGGGAATGGCTTGGATGAGGCGTTCCTCATGCACGAGTAGCACCTCAAGGCCGGCGAGTGCGGCGGCTTCCTTGACCCATTCGAAATACTGGCGACACCAATGATAGAGGGCGGATTTCGAGTTTTCCAGACCCGTGATGGAGCCGCTGGCGAGGAGCTCTTGGAGGGCTTCGCCAAGGCGCGCGCGTTCCCCTTCAGGCAAGCTGATGAGGCCGGGAGATTCGGTGATTTCGGGTTCGAGGGTCAAGGCGGCGTAGGTCACTTTTTGATAATGGAGAAACGTTCAACCTTGCAACCTTCGAGGCTGTCGAGGGCTGGGATTTCGGTTTCGTCGGAGATGCGGTCGGGCTCCAAGCGGTAGCGGGCTTCCGCGGATTCCGCGTGGAGAAGGAGAGAAATGAGATCGGTGAAGCCGCTTTCTCCGGAGATTTGGAGGTCGGCACTGGCGATGCGGTCGCCTTTGGATCCGGCGAGGGATTTGATGAAGGTGTTGGCGCGCTGGACAGTAAGGGAGTCGCGCAGGGCTTTTCCCATGCCTGTTTTCCCGGCCTCGCGGTCGCTTTCGTCGGCGCTGTCCTCGAAGGCATCCTGCTCGATGGGCGCGCGGCGCGTGGGCGGGGAGTAGAGCGAATCGAGGCCTGCGGGAAGCTTCACTGCAGGCAGGCGGAAGTCCGGGAGATCGGGCAATTCCGAGGCGTGATGAGAGATGCGCTTGCCGGCGATGCGGCGGTTCACGGTCTCGAACATCTCCTTGATCTCGGTGCGGCGCTCGCCGGTGACATCCTGGAGGTAGCGGAAACGGGAGAGGGAGCGGCGTGTGAAATCCGCGGTGCGGCGGTCGATCTCATCGGCCATGGGCAGGACGCGCTCGACCAGGCCGATGAGTTCGTCGAGAGCGTTGAGCACGGTGCTGCGAGCGTTATCCGCAGACATCGTCGGATGGCGGCGGAGGACTTCGGTCTGCATTTCCGAAAGGCAAGTCGCATCATCCATGAGCCGATTGGCAATGCGATTGACGGCCTCGGGGAGGCGGAGGGGCAGGCGGGCGCGAACGAGTTCCGCGTAGCAGGCATGGGACATTTGCTCCGAATAATCATCGAAGACGGTTTCGAGATTTCCTTTCAGTGTCTCCTCCTCAAGCTGGCGGCGGGTGAATCGCTGCACGGATTTCTGCATCGCGCGGAGTTCATTGAGACCCGCGCGGACGCTGGAAAGGCAGTTTTCCACGGTCTGCCAGGGGCGCTCGGAAAGCTCGGCTTCGTCGGCCAGCATGGCGCAGACAGCGATGAGCTTGTCGGTGAAAACAGCGGCATCCGGCCATGCGATTTTGCGCATGGCGGTGATCAAGGTGGCACCGTGTGCATCAAAATGGATGGTGCGGCGCCAATCGCGGCGCGGAGGTTCATCAAGCCAATGGCTTTTGAGGAGTTTTTCCAAAAGCAGCCGGGCTTTTTCGCGGGGAGTCGAGGCGGGTTCGTTTTCCTCGGCGTCCTCGAACGCGAACTCCGGATGGCGCTCCAATGTATCTGCAATGAGGAGGATGGTCTCCTCGCGGGAAATTCCATCGGCCCGATCCGCGGTTTCCGTTTCCAATGCGTCAAGCACATCGACGTAGAACGGCGCGTTTTTCCCGGCGAGTATGCGGAAAAATCCAGCGCCGCGCGTTTCACGGAAGAGTGCAGTGGAGAGATTTTCAAGCATCTGCAAACGAATCAAAAACGCCCCTCGTGGCGGTGGAAGGAACTCGTGGGATCATCCGATATTTCACCAAGCGGCTCGGCCATGAAACGGTAACGATACGGCTGATAAACGGAATCCTTGAGCGCGGCGAAGCTGATGCGACGCCGCACAACCTTGGAGGTCGGGATGGAAGCGGCTTCATAAACGTGAACCGATTCCACGTCTTTATAATGGACGAGCACCGCGTGCCCCGGCCGGAGCAACATATCACCCGCCTGCACATCCTCCCATTCGATGGGATCGCAGAGCTCCGGAAGATGCGGCGTGGAGACGTGCGCGGGAAGTTTCCAACAGCGTGAGACGAAACCGGAGCAATCGATTCCGACACTTTCGCGGCTGATCGCATCGTCGTTAAGCGTTACCTTTTCATCGGTCACTACGTCGCCGGCCTTCTTGCCTGCCGCGATGCCTTTGAGGAAACTTTCGGGGGTGTCGAAGCCGCCCCACTTGTAAGGCATGCCAGTCGCAGGTCGCCCGGGAGTCCAGTAGCCCCTGCGACCTAGCGTTTTGGGCAGGCTGGTGTCCGGGGTATTGACCATGATGCCCTTGGAGTCGTGACCATGGCGGATGTGGCGCGCTTCGGGCTGCCATTGGAGATCGGCATACGATTTGGCGATGATGATCGAATCTTCGGGCCGCACCGTGTGACGACACGAAGGCAGGTAGATGGCGGTAAGGAGAGGGATGAGAGAAAAAGCTAATTTCATTGGATGCCACGCATGGCTTTCTGTTGTTCGATCCATTTTTTGTCCCCAGAGGAAAGCCGGGATTCGTGGGTTTTAAAACGCTCGCCGCCGGGTTCGACGAGGACCAGGGTGCCTTCCGAGTAGGAAATGAGTTTCGCGAAGACCTTGCGCCCTCCTTTGCCTTTCCATTCGCGGTAGCCCTTGTCCTCAAGACTTTTCCGCCAACCATTGTAGGCGGAGGTGGAGGCGATCTCGTTCTGCTTGATGATGCCCCATAGAAAATCCGCTTGGCCGCGTTTGAAGCCGGTGTCCTTCCACAGCACCTCGCCGCTGGGGTTGAGCATGAGCAAGGTGGGGTGGCCGAGCACCCGGTAACGTTTCTTCATGCGCTTCACGTAGTCGCTCACGTTCGACTTCATGTCATCCCATTCATCCATCGTCATTTTCGGATCCTTGGATGCCGCGATGTTCGAATCAACCCGCAGCCGGACGACATGTTGGTCTGCCCATTTCCCGAAATCGGCTTGTCCAAAAAGCTCTTGGGTGAGCGCCTTGCACATGGGGCTGCGCTGGGAATCCGTGAACCATACGAGGATCGGCTTGCCCTCGCGCGCGGCGGTCTGGCGGGCGATCGTCTCGCTCTCCTCCCATGGCCCTTTCTTCGGTGCGGCCATGAGTGACTCAAGCTCGGGAATACCTGCGTCCGGGTTATCTGGGTCAGTGAAAACGATGTCTTCCTGGGGCGTGACGCCAATGAAAGGCGTGTTCTGGTTACCGCCCGGGGTGACGGCGGTGCCTCCATCCGGTGAGCGGATTCTGGGCCCCACGCCGGAGGGTGGCATGGCGTTTTTCAGGTCGATGCCGTCCTCTCCGCCACCCCCGCATGCCGCGAGGAAAACGGCGGCAACAGCAGCCGGTGCGATTTTCCAAAGCGTCTCCATGAGGTCACTTTTTCAAACGAACGGGCGTTCCGCAAGAGGAACAGCGGAACCAGCCGAATGAGAGCAGGTGCACGCAGAGGGGGAAAACATAACCAAAGCCAGGCACGTGGTGCGCCTTGATGTGCTTGAGCGCGGCCTTGTGCACGAAGAGTTTCTGCGTGCAGATCCGGCATTTCCCGTGGAAGCCCCAGATGAAATAAATTAACCCCACGACTGGCAAAGCGATGGGAAAGGCCAGGATCCATTGCGGCACCCACGGCAGCGAATCGGGCATTTCCCGCGAGGCGAGCAGCAGGAAGGTAGAAACGACTGCCACCGGCAGGAGGAAGAGTAGCAGGATACTGGAAAGCGCGCCGAGGCGCAGGCCGAAGGGATGGGTGTGGAGCACCCCACGGATGTAGCGGCGCGATTCCGGATTCTTGCCGCGATTGGTTTTTTCAAGCGGGGTGCGGATGAGCGCCACCCGATCCATCTCGTGCTCTTCCTGTGGGCGCGAGGCGATGCGTTTGCCTTTTTTCCCCGGCTCCAAGGGCTTCACCGTGGTTGAATCGAATTCGCGATCCAGGCCCGGAGCTTCGATCGTCGAAGTGTTGGTAGATCCCCTGCGCGATGGCACCCCGTTTTTCGCCATTTCCGGATTGCCGATACGGACATCGAGGTCGCCGGAATAGCGGTTTAACAGAAGCCCCGCCGGCACATCACCGACACGCAGCTTCTTTTCCATCATGATTTTTCCCGGCAGTGGGATGGCGCACGGTGCCTGATCGAGCATTTCCACAACCTGGGGACTGTGCTCGTAATCCACCGGAGGGGCGACCGGTGCGGCCGGCTCTTCCTGCTCGCGCTCATCTGTTTGCCTCTGCTCTTCTTCTTTCGCTTGCGATACTGCCGGTTCCGGCTTGGCAAGCTCGATGCCCTCCAGATCTGCGGCGGCGGCGATCCACTTTTCCACGGTCGCTAGGCCCGGCGTGCGCTTGACGATAGACAGCACTTCATTGGCGCGGATGAGCTCCTCCAAGAGCTTCTCCGGCTCCTGCCTAGCGAGGTGGCCGGCATTGCGGATGCCTGCGGAATCCAACAACTCGAGTGAGGCATTTTCGATTCCCGGGATATCATTGAGGGCTGCCATGGCTTGCTATTTCAGAGCGTCGAGCATTTCGCCGAGCTGGGCGAGCTTGGTTTTCCAATCTTCTAGGCGTTGCTTCTCCTGCGCCACCACTTCCGGCGGTGCACGATCCACGAAAGAGGCGTTGCCGAGTTTGCCTTCGGCTTTCTTCACCTCGATGAGCATTTTCTCGATCTCCTTGGAAATACGTGTGCGCTCCGCCTCGACGTCGATCATCCCTTCCATCGGCATGTAGGCCTCGCCGACTGGGGTGACGGCGGCGGGAGTGCCTTTCGGCGCATCATAGGCATCGTCGGTGAGGACCTCCGAGGCGCCTGCGAGCAGGGCCAAGACATTGATTTCCCCGGACAACCATGCGGCGGCTCCTTTGAAAATGAATCGCACATCCTTACGCGAACCGAGATTGTATTCCGCCTTGAGGTTGCGCAGGCGGCCGGCGGCCTCATAGATCGCGGCGGCTTGTTTCTGGGCGGCCTCGATTTCTGCTGCAGAGAGATCTGCCAGCAAGGCGGTATCCGAGATGACTTTGTTCATCACGAACTCGCCTTTGGAAACATAATCCATGCGCTCGGACAGCTCCTCGGTGACGTGCGGCATGTATGGATGCAGCAGTTGGAGGTAGCGGCTCATCACCGCATCGAAGGTGCCGAGCGCAGCGGCGCGGGCTTCGGCGGTGGCGGATTCGCGCAGGTCGGCTTTCACCGCCTCGAGCCATTTGTCGCAGAAATCATTCCAGAGGAATTCGTAGAGGCGCTGGGCGATCTCGCCGAAACGATATTCGCCGTAGATGTCTTCGAGATCCGCCTGGAGCTGGTCGAGCTTCGACATGACCTGGATGTGATAGACCGGCAGGGTCTTTACATCTGGCAGTGGGGCGAACTCATTGCCATCCATCTGGCGGAAACGGCAAGCATTGTAGAGCTTGTTGGCGAAGTTCCGGCCTTCTTCGACCGAGCTTTCGTCGAAGCGGACATCCGCACCCACCGGAGCGATCCGCATCAGACCGAAGCGCAGGCCGTCGGCACCGAACTTGTCCATCAGGTCGATCGGGTCGGGCGAGTTGCCGAGCGATTTGCTCATTTTGCGGCCCTTGAGGTCGCGGATGATCGAGGTGAAATAGACGTTCTTGAACGGCAGCTCACCCTCGAAGCGGTAGCCGGCCATGATCATGCGGGCGACCCAGAAGAAGATGATATCGGGGCCGGTGACGAGATCGGAGGTCGGGTAGAATTTCTTCAGTGTCTGCGAGTTTTCGCCTACGTCAGACATGGTAGCAAACGGCCACAGCCATGAGGAGAACCAGGTGTCCATGACGTCCTCATCACGCTCCCAATCGCCATCTGCTGGCGGTTCGACTCCCACATAGATGTCGCCGGCTTCGGCGTCTTTGGTTTCGAGCGACTCGGCGTTCTTGAGCGCATCGAGTTTGTCTTTCTTATACCACACCGGGATTTGGTGTCCCCACCAGAGCTGGCGGCTGATGCACCAGTCCTGGAGGTTTTCCATCCAGTGGGCGTAAGTTTTTGCCCAGCGGGCGGGACGGAAAGTGATGTCACCGGAGGCAACCGCGTCGGTGGACTTCTCGATCTCCGGGTAGCGGAGGAACCACTGCATGGAGATGCGCGGCTCGATCGGCACATCGCCGCGCTCGGAGTAGCCGACGTTGTTTTCGTATTCCTCTACACCGATCAGCAGACCCATTTCCTCAAGCTTCGCGGCGGCCTTGCGGCGTGCGACGAAACGATCCAGTCCATCGAACTCCGGAAGATCCGGTGTGTTCATGTTCCCGTCTGGATGAAGCACATCGATGATTTCGAGGCCGTGCTTGAGGCCGATCTCGAAGTCGACCTTGTCGTGGGCGGGAGTGATTTTCAGCGCACCTGTTCCGAATTCCAGATCCACCATATCGTCGCCGATGATCGGGATGAGCGCTTCCGGGAAAGGGCGTTTCACCATTTTTCCAATCCACTTCGCATACTTCGGATGCTTCGGATGCACCGCCACGGCCACGTCTCCCATCAGGGTTTCCGGGCGGGTGGTGGAGATTTCGATGAACTCGCCGGGGCTGTCCGCGAGCTCGTATTTCATGGTGAAGAGCTTCGATTTCGAAGTCTTCATGATGACTTCCTCATCGGAGAGTGCGGTGAGGGAAACCGGGCACCAGTTGACCATGCGCTTGCCGCGGTAGATCAGGCCTTCGTTGAAAAGATCGACGAACACCTGGCTGACCCACTTGGTGTAGGCCTCGTCCATGGTGAAGCGCTCGCGCGACCAATCGCAGGAGCAGCCGAGGCGCTTCAACTGCTTGATGATGATGTCGCCATGCTTGTCCTTGAAATCCCAAACACGTTTGAGGAATTCCTCGCGCCCGAGATCGCGGCGGGTCTTGCCTTCGCTTTCGCGCAGCTCGCGCTCGACTTTTGCTTGAGTCGCGATGCCTGCGTGGTCGGTGCCGGGCAGCCAGAGAACTTCTTTGCCTTTCTGCCGCGCGCGGCGGGCGAGGATGTCTTGGATCGAATTGTTCAGCACGTGGCCGAGGTGAAGGATGCCGGTGACGTTCGGCGGCGGGATCACAATGGCATAGGCCTCCTTATCGGAAGTCTCATCGGCACTGAAGCACCCGGCCTCCTGCCATGCGGCATACCATTTCTTCTCCACTTCCTGCGGCTCGTAGGCTTTGGCTAACTCTGACATCGGGCGCGGATGCTCGTTGAGGAGCGGGGCTTTGTCCAGCTTCGGGGAGTAGAACCACGGATGGAAACTGATGGGCACGGATAAGGCCAGGTTTTTGCGCAGGTCTTTGTAACCATTCGGCCGCAGACGGGATCAGATTTCCAAAAAAAATCCCCAAGCGGGTTTTCACCACTTGGGGATTGAGAGTGGGTTCTTAGGAACTTCAGATTAGATCAGGCGCGGCGGCGGCGGAGAGTCAGAGCGCCGAGGCCGAGGCCGACAAGGGCGAGGGTGCTTGGCTCCGGAACGACTTCGAACTGAGTGACGTAGCCGTTGATAGTGCCTGCACCGAAGTCCGCGCTTTGTGCAACCGTGGAGACGTTGAAGGAGAGCGGGCCGGTGTAGAGGTCGTAGTTGGCTCCGTTGTAGGAGGTTGAGCCGCTCCCATTGGCGAGGTAGTAGGCGAAGCTGGCGTTCTGGATGCTGTTGAGGAAGTCGGCGTTGTTATCCGTGTAGAAACCTCCGTTGAAAATGTCGCCGTTATTCAGGATGCCGCTAGCGAGGTAGATGTTGATCAGGTTGGTGGAGGCCAAGCTGACGGTGAACGGAGTCGCGGAGGTCAGGCGGAGCACATCGTTGACGCTTGCACCGGCATTGCTGTAGGTGGGAATGCCGGTTGAGGTGAACTCGAAGTTGAAGGCGAGGTTCTGCGAGTTGACCGTGCTGGCGGTCAGGATGCCCGGGCTGTTGCCCGCATCGATCGAACCGCTGCCGGTGAGTGCTCCGACGGTTCCCGTGCCGCTGAGGCTGCCGTTGACGGCCACCGAGCCGTTGATGATGGATCCGGAAGCGAGGTTCAGCGTGGTTCCTGAATTGACGGTTCCATTGCCGGCGATCGTGCCACCGGAGATGCTGTTGGTGGTGCCTGCGGCGGTGAAGCCGTTGGCCAGCGTCAGCGTGCCGGTGCTCGTCAGGCTGCTGGTATTGTTCAGCGTCACCGCGCCGCCCACCGTTCCAATACCCCGCAGGATCGCCGCATTGTTGACCGCCACCGCGCTGCTGGTGGAGGTGGAGCCATCCACCTTGAGGGCGCCAGCGTTTACCGTCGTCGCGCCGAGGTAGCTGTTCGCGCCGGTGAGGGTCTGGGTCCCGGCGCCGGTCTTCGTCAGCGCGACGAGTCCAGTGCCGCCGCCGATCACACCGGCGAAGCTCGCTGTGGCGTCGTTATTGCCAACGGTCAGCGTCTTCGTGCCGGCGACGTTGTTCAGGACTGTTCCAGTGGTGCCGGACAAGCCGTTGGTCGCCACGTCGAAGGCGTTAAGGTCGAATGTTCCGCCGGTGTTCACCACGAGGTTGCCTTTGCCGGCGCCGGAGGGAAGCGCGTTGTTGATGCCCGCCCGGAGCGTGCCGGCGCTGACCGTGGTGTTGCCGCTGTAGGTGTTGCCGGCGTTGCCCAGCACGATACTGCCAGTGGTACCGCCTAGCGCATTAACAGTAAGTCCTACCCCTGAATTACCAGAAACAACTCCATTAAAAGAGTAAGTTCCGTTTGCGCCAATGGTGATGGTCCGAGTGGCGGCACCCAAGGACACGGGGTTGTCGTTATAGGTCAGGTTTGCGGTATCCGAGGAGATGGAAACCGCCGAGGCCAAGACGCCGAGTTGAAAGTTGCCTCCGATGACGATGCCACCGTTGTATTTGTCGTTGAAGGTACGGCTTGCATTCGCACCAATGGCACCGCCATTGATCGTGAGGACGTTGCCAACACCACCACCCATCCCGTTCACGCCGCGGACGATCACAGTGCCGGTGTTGAGGGTGAATCCTCCCGTGTAAAGCCCCCCCTGGATGGCCAACACGCCACTGCCATTCTTGATAAAGCCAGTGCCGGCGCCAGTCGAAAAGCCTTGGGTCGAGAAATCAAGCAGCGCCCCGGTTCCGATGGTAAACGTTCGCACAGCTCCGTTGGTGGCAAAAGTGCCCGCGACAGCGGAAAAGTTCACGTTCACTCCGTTACTCACGGTGACATTCCCGACGTTGACGGCGGCACCCATGCCGCCTGCGAAAGAGTAGTTCCCAGAAGTGAACTGGACATCATTGTTGGCCGTGTAAGCCGAGGTATAGGGCGCGGCGTCCGTGGTGTTGTTCCAGCGGGTGGTGTTCCAAGCGGTGGTAACCCCCGTGGTGGTGAAGGAATCTGCCCAGGCCGCGGGGACGAGGGAAGAAGCAGTCGCGGCGGCGAGGAGGAGGGTTTTGACGGTGGGGGCGGGATTTCTCTTGTACGGTTTCATTCGAGGGAGTTGATGATTTTTTTTGCGGATTTGTGACGGACGTGTAGCAGTACAGATGACTGCGATAATCCTTTCGCGATCCGCCCGCAATAAAAATTAGAGTCCTAAGTAAAAATATTTTCGCGAAGCGCCGAGTCGGGTTCTCCAGAAACCGAAATTTTCCCTTATGCAATCATGCTTAGTGAGTTATGAAGGCCAGGATGATCCTGGCGCATAAAAAAAGCGGGGCAGCGACGTGTGTCGCTGCTCCGCAGGGTGGATCGGTGGTTGAATTGTCCGGAGCTGGAAGCCCCAGATCGTAGTGTCAAACTAGATCATGCGCGGCGGCGGCGGAGTGCCAACCCGGCGATGCCGAGGCCGAGCAGGGCGAGGGAGCTTGGCTCCGGGACGGCTGTGAACCTGAGGTAGAGGTTGTTCGCGTCCGCATCTATCGAGAATGCGCCGCCGCCCAAGGCGTTCGCGAAGCCTGCGGTTCCGTTGTTTGCATCGGTGAAGATCGCGAAATTCGACGCATCGAATCCCGACACGCCGCCGCTCGCGGTGGCCAGGGTCCACAGACCGTTGACCGAATTGTTGAAGTTGTTCGCTTCGCCGCTCACGTCCGGCCCGATGGACGCAAGGCTCCAGAGGTTGATCGAGAACTGGCCGAGGGTGAGGTTGGTGAGGTCAAGGGCGCCGGTGATCGTGTAGGTGTCGTAGCCTGTGCCCGCCGGGCCGGTTGCATCCAGCATCTGCCAATTGTAGTCGCCGCCGTTCATCCAGGTCTGGGAACCCGTTGCCATGTTGCCCGGGCTGTTGCCGGGAGACAGGGTGCCGTAAACGATCATGCTGCCGGCCACCGTGCCGTTGCCGGAGAGGGTGGTGGTGGAGGTGAGGTTGAATCCGCCGGTCACTGCCGAGACATCGAAGATCGCGTCCGATGCCACGTTGATTTCCGGGGTATTGTTGATCGAGCCTGTCGCACCGAGCGCCAGGGTTCCTTCGCTGATTGTGGTCTTGCCCTTGTAGGTGTTCGCGCCGCTGAGCGTCTGGGTGCCTTCTCCGATCTTGGTCACCGAACCGCTGCCGCTGATCACGCCACCATAGCTGCTGTCGCCGAAACGGTTGTAGGTCAGGTTGCCCTCGTTGACGATGCTGAGGCTGCTCGAGATCGTTCCGTCTTTACCGCTGGTGCCGTCGCCGAGCTGGAGCGTGCCCTCGCTGATCGTCGTGGTGCCGTTGTAGGTGCTCGCGCCGGTGAGGATGAGCGTGGCGTCGCCTCCTTTGGTAAGGTTAACGCCTGAGTTACCGCTCAACACCCCGGCGAAAGTCGTGGTGCTGCCACCGGTATTGGCGACGTTGACCGTCCGGGTGCCACCGCCGAGATCGACATCTCCATCGAAGATCAGGTTGCCGGTGCCGGCGGTATTGAAATTGATTCCGCTGCCGGCAAAGACGATGGCGTTGGAGATGGTGCGGGTCGTGCCATCACTACTCTGAATATTATTGTTGGCGGTTGTCGCGCTGTTGTTGCGCACGGTGAAGGTCCCGGTGCCCAGCGGGCCGCTGGTTATGCTGCCGGGACCGCCGGTGGAGCTTGCGGCGAGGGAAATGATGCCCCCGGCGCTCTGGCTTGCCGCATTGCCCCAGGTGAAGCCACCGCTGTAGGTGCCGGTGCCGTTGAGGACTAGCGTGCCCGAGGCAAGTTTGTTGACCAGACCTTCGCCACTGATTGTATTGGAAAAGTCTGTCCCCTGGGTGATGGTGCCGGTGCGGTTGAACGCAAGGGTCGCACCACTGGAGATACTGATGGCGCTGCTGGCCGACAGAGTGCCACCCAAGCCTCCGGATCCGATTTGCAGGGTGCCACCGGTAATGTTGGTCGCGCCGGTGTAGCTGGCAACGCTATTCACCGTTTCAAGGGGGTTGACCAGATAATCAATGATCATCGTCCCGGTGCCCGCCTTGGTTACGCTCATGCCTGCCCCGGTGATTGTACGTCCGAAGGTCAGCGTACCCGAACCGTTGTGCGTCACCAAGAGATTATCGTTAAGGACGATGTTGCCTTGAACATTGGTGCCGGACGACCTGCCCCCGATGGTATGATTGCCCGCCGCACCCGCTTCGACGGTAACCGCCGCCGAACCGCCGACCGCGTCCGTGTCAAACGTGAGAGTATTTGCTCCGGTCGCACCATTGCTCAAGGAAAACGAGAAATTGTTGTCCGCTTCAGCATTATAAGTCAGCGAACGGACAATTCTGTTATCCCGGATATTTTTAAAATTACCGGCAGCGGGATCTACAGGCACAAGCGGGATCGTATAGAAAACGATATCGGCTTGGTTGTTCAATGTCGGCACGATATTGTCGACCCAGTTTGCGGCATGGTTCCATGCCCCGTTCGCACCACTGGTAGCCCCGCCTTCTCCATCCCAAGTGTAGGTGGCGGCAATGGCGTGGTTGCCGAGCAGTGGGAGCACGAGGGCGGCGAGGGCAAGGGATTTTTTGTAGGGTTTCATTCGAGGGAATTGATGATTTTTTGAGGGATATGGAGACAGAACCGAAGTGAAAATAGCACATTTGAAAACCGTGAATACCCTCTGTTTAGACGGTAGCGATTGCTTTCCCGGGAGCTGGACGCGCCCCGCCTCGCCAGCTAGATAAGGAGGATGCCTTCCTTCCATTGCCCCTGCCTGCCTGCCCTTTTCTGGGCATTGGCTGGGTGCACGGCAAACGCCCGCAGCGAGGAGGATTTCCGGGAAAAGCTTTCCGTCACGCAACTGGAAAGAAAGATCGGTGAAATCGATGCGGAGCTGGAGAAGCTGGCACATTTCACCCTGCGCGGAGGGGTGGGAGCCATCGGCTACCGCTCGATGTGGTATCGGGAGGCGGAACATCCGGAGTGGATCGAGATCCGCCTGGAAAAGGAATATCCCATCGATCAGGTGGTGCTGGTGCCGTCGGTCTGGCGGGATCCGAAATATGGGTTCGAGGCGGATGCGTTTCCGCGGGAGTTCGTGATCCGCGCGGGGGTGGAGGGCGATGCGACGGGGAGGATCATTGCCCGGCACAGGGACAAAGACGGAAGCGGAGGTGGGATCGCCCCATTGGTCATCCCCGGAGACGGCAAGATGGCGTCATGGATCCGCCTCGAGGTGGACCGGTTGCCGTTGCGGAAATTTGACAAGAACCACGTGATCCAGCTTGCCGAGATGCTGGTGTTCAGCGGCATG
Source organism: Luteolibacter sp. (assembly GCA_039978775.1). Taxonomy (GTDB): domain Bacteria; phylum Verrucomicrobiota; class Verrucomicrobiia; order Verrucomicrobiales; family Akkermansiaceae; genus Luteolibacter. Next base: position 345,140 of record JBDWAR010000018.1, read on the forward strand.
CGCAATGTGGCCCTGCACAAGGCTCCCATCATATCCTCAACGACGACAGCTTCCGGAGGGTGGGAAATCCGCAATCTGACCGATGGATTCGTGCCCTACCTGATGGACTCTGCGCAAGGCGAGCCGAGTGTGGCTTACCTAAGCCCTGTGGGGAAACTACCGACCCTGGAGGTCGATCTCGGGGCTTCCCACGCCCTGACGAGAATCCATCTGCATGCGGTCGATCAGGGGGATACCGTCCCACAGTCCTATTCCGGCAACCCGGGCATCCCCCCCTACCTGCGCATCGAGGGGGCGCTGCAGCCGGACTTTTCCGATGCGATCCTGCTGGTGGATTACCAACGCGAAGACCTCAACCGCAGCGGCCCCATCCTGATGTGGGATATTCCGGAAATGACCTGCCGTTATGTCCGGGTGATCCCACGGGCCGATAAGCCAGCGGATCATCCTGATTCCCGGGAAAGGCTAGGATTTGCGGAAATTGAACTCATCGCCGGTGGGAGGGACGTCGCTCTCGGCAAGGAATTCACAAGCATTCCGAAAAACCCGCGGCTCGCCAGCACATTGCACGCTCTGACAGATGGCAGCAACCAGAACGGAACCATCCTGCCAGTCCGGACATGGCTGGAGCAGCTGGCACGCCGCGAGGTGCTGGAATCGCGGAGAGCCATCCTCTCGGAGGATCTGGCGATGCGCTACGCCAAGCAGAAAACCCACCTGCTCATCCTCAGCTGGGTGGCGGCAGCCTTGCTCTCCGGGATCTTGGCATTGTTCCTCATCCACCGGAACATCCGCAGACGCGAGCAGGCACAGATGAGCGACCGCTTTGCGGCGGATCTGCACGATGAGCTCGGCGCGAACCTCCACACCGTGCGCCTGCTGGGAACCCTGGCGAAGGATTCCGTCGACTCCCGCGAAGACCTCATCGAGCTGCTCGACCGCTCCACGGTCTTCACCGAGAGAAGCATCGATGCGGTGCGCAACTGCACCAACATGCTCGAGGCCGGCCGTTCCTCCGAAAACCTGGCAGAAGACATGAAACGCGCCTCCCGGCGGCTTCTCTATGGCATCGAACATGAGATTTCCTTCGAGGGGGAGGCGGAGCTCAGGAGCCTGAAACCACGCGCCCGCATGGATCTGTTTTTCTTCTACAACGAGTGCCTGGTGAATATCATCCGCCACTCCGGAGCTACCCACGTCGTCACGCGCCTTGTGGCCTCGAAGAAAAGCATCGAGCTCTCCGTGACGGACAACGGCACGGGCACCTCATTTCCCGACCCAACGGAGCACGCGCCGTTCTCCCTCTCCCGCCGCGCCCGCCTGCTCGGTGCAAGGATCACCACCGGGAAAGCTCCCGCGGGCGCCGGCACCTGCATCACCCTCGTCTATCACCGCCGCCTGTGGGGAATCTTCTCATGAAACCACCCATCCACGTCCTTCTCGTTGAAGATCATCCCGGCTACCGCGAAGTGATCACTCGCGCGCTCAAGCGCGTGGAGGACATCGAGCTCATCGAGCAGTTCGGCACCGCGGAGATGGCCTTGCGTTTTCTCCAAGGCAAGCGTCCCACACCTGCCTGCGACGTGATCCTGCTCGATCTGAACCTGCCGGGGATTTCGGGTATCGAGAGCATCCATTGGTTCCGTGAGGCCGCCCCGGAGGCGAAGATCATCGTGCTCACCCAGTCGGAGCGGGAGAGCGATGTGTTGGATGCGATCCAGAGAGGAGTGGCCGGATACCTCTTGAAATCCGCCAGCATCGACGAAATCACCGGCGGCATCCGGACCGTCGCCGCCGGGGGGGCATCGCTCGATCCGCACATCGCACGCTACATTTTACAAACTCTCCAGAGCACGACGACTGACGCTACCTCGAATCGCGAGCTATCCGAACGCGAACTGGAGATTCTCCGCCTCCTCGCCGATGGCCGGGTGAAAAAGGAAATTGCGGAAGATCTCAGCATCAGCGTCACCACGGTCGCCTACCATGTGCGCCACATTTACGAGAAACTTGAGGTCATGAATGCTGCGGCCGCGGTGCACAAAGCACACCAGAGCGGGCTTTTCACGAAGAAGAAGAAATGACTACTTCCGGCAGCGGATGCGGTGCATGGATTTGCCCTCCGCCTCCCATTGGATCTGGAAATCCGTCTTCGGGTAGAAGAACGAATCGTCCTCCCACGGCAGGATCTCGAACAGGCCGCTGTCCTGGATTTGCTCCACGGCGTATTCGAAATATTCTTCGTGATCGGTCATGAAAAGGAACTCGCCGCCGGGGATCAACGCGGCTTTCACCGAGGTGAGCCAGGGGATCTGCACGAGGCGGCGGCGGTGGTGTTTCGCTTTCGGCCATGGAGCCGGGCAGAGCAGCCCCGATCGAAATCCAAAGAGAAGCCCGATCCCGGCATCAGTAAGATCCGGACAGCGGAGCAAATTGCTTTTTTAAGATCGAAGGACTCTGCAGCTTGTTGATAGGTGTGAGATCAAATCACTCTGCGAGAGTCGGCTGGATTTCATTCATTTTGTCCAATTTTTCAATCATCGAGTCGACTGCCTTCATTTCCTCCCTCCGGTTATTGCGATTCAGCGCATCACTATAGGTTTTGAGATAGAGCGCATTCTGGAAGCGATCCACGAACACGGCCATTTCAGCGTGAAGCACGTAATTCTTGAGGTCCTTGGAATCCATATTTTTCATCGCAAGGAAACGTAAACCGTCCGCATAAAACCTCCGATAATAGGGATTTTCCGGATTATTGTCATAAAGTGATTTCGCAAGTGCGACCCGTTTGCTGAAAAGCGGGTAGCCCTTTCTTTCAGCTAGCCCTTCGGGACCTCCCGATTTCACGAGGACATCGCCGGTATTAGCCAACGAAACAGCAAGATCATATTTCGCGCCAGGGTCATCAGGTGACTTTTCGAGCAGCTCTTCGCGGAGAGCGCTTGCCTGCCGATACGCCTCCAGGGCTTTGGGCAGCACCCCTTGGGCGATGCCAAAAGTGGTACGATCCCAATGCACGTTGCCGATTTTATGAAGGGTATCGGCTTCGAGCTGCTTGCGCAAATCCACCGGGCTGTCCCGTGTCTCCGCGCGGAAACTCCCAAGCTCGGCCAAGCTTTTCCTCAGCAAGTCCTCCGCCTCATCCCATTCACGCAACCGGCGTTTTGAATTTGCCAACTTGTTGCGGATTCTCACCCGGTCCAAACTACCCTCCTCCGTCAACTCCAATGCTTCGGCATGGGCCTCTATGGATTTCCGGTAATTCTCAGTCCCTTTTTTCTCTAGGTTCTCCACTCCGGATTCTTTTCTATCCCTCGATGTCGAGGCGCGGGAATAGTAGATACCGCCAAGATCCCAAAGAACATCTCCTTCCAGCTCTCTAATCTGCATAGACAGTCGCCGACCGGCGACCGTATTAGCTCCGGCCAGATCTTTACAGGCCTTCTCCAGCATCCGTAGGGCATCGCGGTGTTCCAAGTTGGACATCGCGGCGGAAGCCTCTCCAATCCGGATTCTGAAAAGCTGTTCTTGGATCTTTTCGGAAAGCCCTTCATCTCCCGCATCGGAAATATCCGCCAGAGACTCATACATTTCCCGGGCTCGGGACAACAGGGCTATCCTTGTTCTCGGACCGATGCCACCCGTTTCACCTGTCGCGTCCCCGACCAAGGCGGAAGCGCGGTCCATGAAGTGTGCCAGATAAGCTTCGGCGCGGCTCCGGGCTGCCGTTGACTCGGCCAACGCCTTTTCGAGGCTGGAGTTAAGGGCTTCCTTTTCTTTCGCCGTGCGGGTGAGTTCCTCCTTTTGGCTCGTCAGTTGGAGATTCTTTTCCTTCAGGTTCGTTTCGTTTTCAATCAGCTGCTTCTCTTTTTTGACCAGCTCATAATTTGCGGCAACGAGATCGCTACGATAAAGAACACTTAGGATGGCAAACACGATGGCGGCCATGGCCACAAACACCGCGAGAGCAAGCCCCCAGGCCATCTTGTGCCGTTTGGTTCTTTCGTGCTGCAATCTAGCCGCCGCCTCAACTTCCTTGCGCTTTGCCTCAAGGGCCATCGCCCGCTCGCGGGAGGCAGTGCGTGATTTCACCACTAGCGGAACTAGCACATCGTGGGTGAGCTCAATCTTCGGGGTCTGGCCATGTTGCTCTGTGCGCAGGAGTCGGCGAGAAGTGAGAAGGTCCAGTGTGTTCTGTCCAATCGTTTCCGCCACATCGTAGGCGACAAGGCTTTGGCGGTGCCCGGATTCGGTCACCATGTTTTCCTCGATGAACTCTCGCGCCTCATGGGAAACGCCCTCAAAGCAACGTTCGTAAAACAGCTCCAGAATCTCATCCTTATGGCCGGTGAGAAGCTCGGTGGTGATCTGTCCCCCATCACGCGCTAGATCCAGTTCCCGGCATACTAGGCTCAGCAAGGCTGGCTCCACCTGAATGGTATCCAGATGCCCTTCCGAATCGCCCGCCACATGGCGCACGATCATCTCCGCGACACCATCTGGGATAATCTCAGGATCCGGTCCTGTGACTACCTCCATGGCCGCCTCTCCGAAGAGCCGATCCAGTAGCATCCGGTTCTGCATCACCATGGGCATCTTGGTCCGCTCCCTGTCCAAAAGTGACAAGTAGTCTTCGCGCAACGCGATGACGATTCGATACGAGTCCGAATCGATATCATAGCGGTCGAGATCGATATTCTCATCCTCATCGATCTTTTTCTGAAAAGAAAGAGGCATGCGGTTTTCCACCAGATCCGCCAGTTCCTCGAGAAACGCCTCAACATATTGCCTCCGTGCACCATTTGAAGCCCCGATGGTGAAAATTTCCTCGAACTGGTCGATTACCAGCACCGGTACGGCATTCATTGTCCTATGGGAAAGCAGCCCTTCCCCGGTATCGTGGCACCATTCCCAGAGGGTGTAATCCTCTCGCGATTCACGCACCTTTTCACCCAGTAGATTTTCCGCCTTCAGCCTGTCCCAGATCTGTTCTGTTAGAGGCTGCGAATCGATTCCATGATCGAGCCGGACATAGATGGGCTGAAGACCGCGTCTTCTCATCGCAGGGAATGCGCCGGCCTTCAGCAATGATGTTTTCCCTATGCCGGATTGGGCGAAGAGAACCGTAGCCACACGCCTTGATACCCGTTCGAGCAATTCCGAAATCTCTTCCCGCCTTCCGAAGAAGCGATCCGCCTCTCCGCCGGAGTAAGGTTCCAGTCCCGGCCAGAGACTAACCGCCATGTTAGGATCATCTTTTCGCATATGCCATACCTCCGGTTAGAAGTTCCAGACGATTCAGAAATTCCTCCGGAATCTCCCCACCTTGCAGGATCGGGATATCGAGATTGGAAAAGCCTTCAGGAATCTTCGGGTGTTCCGGTCGGATGGAATCAATAATGATAGGCAGGGCAAAAATCGCGCCGGGAGCCATCTTTCGTTTCCTATTGAGTATCCAATCCCATTCCATGTAAAAAAATGCCTCGTCTCGCGCGAGAGCGGATTCCGAAATGACAGGAATCACATAGCGGCATCGATCGATGTTCGCACGGATCTTGTCTCCATAGCTATCACCGGCCTCCAGTCTGTCCATATCGAACCACGTAACAATCCCCCTCTCGTCGCAAGCCGCCTTAAGTCGCTTAGCAAACTCCAAATCCGTACGTGAGTAGGAAATGAAAATGGCACCCTCTGGCATTTCCACCTCAGGCGGGAGGAATCGCATCGGCCGCATTTTGCCTCGTGGGAAATTGTCGGATCTTCCCGAAACCTCCGTCTCCCCAACCGCATCCTTCCAGCGCTTGTGAAGCGTCCGGACAAATTCCAGCGGACTCATGTCCCCTTCCACCAAGAAGGTCGTTCGACTCATGGATCTCAAGAAAAGCACCAACTCGCCATCCGCCAGCACCGCTGGATCTGCAAGATATTCTTGATGATCCCTATCCTCTCGCAGCGGCTGTCGCTTCGCCGCACGCATGAAAAACCGAGCCAACCATCCATCGAATCCTAGCCCGATCAATAGTAGATGATGATTTTCCAAAGCGGAACACAAGCGCTCCGGCGAATGGTTCGGAGACTGCAAAGCCGTGAGCCACTCCACCGTATCCTCCTCACAGATCGCACCACCCGATGGTGAGTCTGGCCGGCCAAAAAGGTGGTAAACCGAAGGCGAGGGTAGCGACTCGGGATCGCACGGAAGATCATCAAAACGTTTCGGACCATAGGTATAGATATCGGGAGATTTTCCGCCTCGGATCTCACCAATCGCCTGCCCCAACAGCGGATCGATTGCAGTCGTAAGGAAAATTCTAAAGTCCGTGATCTCTCCCAGCAACTTCAGCGCTTCCGGAACTTGGAAAGGATGAGCGGAAATCAGGCGCTTGATCGTGGCAACCAGCCCGGGAAGCTTGTTCCCCGCCTTCAGCGCGGCGCATACCACGTGATTAAGCGGTGAGCCATCTTCATAGGGAATTGTCACCAGTTTTTCAGACAGTTTCTTCGCCAGCCAGCTATCGAACAAGATTTCTCGGCCAGTCTCAGGATCTGAAACCATGCTCAGTTCCTTTCCCACAATCGGCAGCACCTGTCCCTCTTGGACAAATGTTACGAGATTGTCCCATTCCAGATCACTGAAAGAATCAACCACAAACGCGTTTGCTGCCGAAGCCTCAGCCAAATCGGAAGTCGTCTCCTTATCGGAATTGTTCATAATCCTATATTGCTGTGCAGATTGCACAAAACCGCCCGAACTGGCCAGCAAATCGTATCATCAATTGCAATGCCGCATCTCACCATTCTGCCCATGCTTGGCGCAAATTTTATCAATCTACCCTCCACGAATTCCTCTTGCACAATTTTCACAGCTCCTACGCCATGTATCTTAAATTCCTCCCATCACTTCTACTAATCGGCAAAACGATCGTCTGCTTCTCCACTAGTAAAAGTATCCCGCCATCAGCCTATCAAACCTCAAGTTAAGGGTAGTGGTACGGCCGATATCTGCACTCCCTGCGCGATTAACTACCGTGACGCATTCCATCGCAAGTTCACGGAAGACTCAATGGGAGGCGGCTTAGATTTGAAGCTAGGACCCTATGCTTTGCGGCAGCGGATGCGGTGCATGGATTTTCCCTCCGCCTCCCATTGGATCTGGAAATCCGTCTTCGGGTAGAAAAACGAATCGTCCTCCCACGGCAGGATCTCGAACAGGCCGCTGTCTTGGATTTGCTCCACGGCGTATTCGAAATATTCTTCGTGATCGGTCATGAAAAGGAACTCCCCGCCGGGGATCAACGCGGCTTTCACAGAGGTGAGCCAGGGGATCTGCACGAGGCGGCGGCGGTGATGTTTCGCCTTCGGCCACGGATCCGGGCAGAGCAGGTGGATGCGTGAAACGGAGGCCTCCGGCAGCAGCCACTCGACCACGTATTTCGAGTCGAGCCGGAGGATGCGGGCATTCTCCAGCTCCGCGCGCTTGATGCGCTTCGCGACCTTCTTGCAACGCCCCAGCAAGCGCTCCACCCCGATGAAATCCCGTTCCGGATGCTCTTTCGCCAGATTGATGAGAAACGAGCCATCCCCGCAGCCGAGATCCATTTCCAACGGCCTGTCGCCTATGCGGATTTCATCCACCTCCAAGCGGCGGAAGTAATGCGGCGGGACGTATTCCTTCTCGGAAATGGGAGGGCGCGGGAGGGTGTTCATGGGCGGGACTCTCAGCTTTCAAATTCCAAGATACAAGTGAGATGGAACGCGGACTTTAGTCCGCAGTATGGGGGCTGCGGACTAAAGTCCGCGTTCCAATAGGGCGACTAGGCTTTTTCCCCGAGGATGACTGATACCGTCGGCTTGGCGGCGAAGATGGTTTTGGCGACTTCGCGGACGTTTTCCGGGGTGAGGGAGGCGTAGATTTCCGGGAGCAGGCGGTGGGTCTCGGCGGGGTGGCCGAAGAGGAGATCCAGGGCAGCGTGGCGGGCGTTTGAGGAGATGGATTGCTGCTGCAGGGCGGCTCCGCTGAGCACGGTGGAGCGGACACGCTCAAAAGTGCCTTTGGGGATGCCTTCGGCGGCGATTTTGGCGATCTCTTTTTCCAGCTCGGTGCGGGCGAGGTCGATCTGCTCCGGGGAGGTGGCGAGGTAGAAGGTGAACATGCCCTGGTCGTAGCCGAGGAACTGGGTGGCGCCGACCCGGTAGGCGAGGCCGAGTTCTTCGCGGATGCGGCCGAAGAGCGGGCCGGCCATGTCCGAGGAATGCTCATTGATGAAAGCCAACGCGTGGCGCTCTTTGCCACCGACATGGGTGCCGGGGTAGCCGATGGCGAGCACTGCCTGCTTCTTCGGCAAGGTGGTGGTGGCGACTTGGCCGTCGGAAACGGAAGAGGCGGGAGGCGTCCAGGCGTGGCCGAGTGGGAGTTTTTTGAAATGGCTTTCGATCAGGTCCGCCATCGCTTCGGGATCGAAATCGCCGGAGACCGCGAGGGTGAGGTTGGCGGCGCAGAAGTGCTGGGAGTGGTGGGCTGCGAGGTCGATGCGTTCCAGCTTTTCTAGGGTTTCCACGGTGCCGAGCGAGTCGAGGCCGTAGCCTTTTCCGGAATAATGGGTGGCGCGCAGCTGGCTGAAGCAGCGGTGCAGCGGATCGGTGAGGGCTTCTTCGAGGGAGGCGAGCTGTGAGGCTTTTTCCCGGGCGATCGCATCCGAGGGGAAAGAGGGGTTGAGAATGACATCGGCGAAGATGTCGAGGATCGGCAAGATGTCGGCGGAGAGGCCCGCGGCCTGGACCATAAGGGCGTTGTTGCCGGTGGCGGCGGAGATGTTCGCACCGAGCGACTCTAGGGCGGTGGCGATCTCTACGGCGGAGCGGGTGAGCGTGCCTTTCGTCAGGGTGGAGGCGAAGAGCTGATTGAGGCCGTTGTTTTCCGCGGTCTCGGAGACCAAGCCGGCGCGGGCGGCGGCTTGGAAATGGATGAGGGGGACGCGGTGATCCGGCAGGAGGGCGATGTGGAGGCCGTTCGACAGGGTGCGGGTGAGGATGCCCTGGCGGGTGGCGGCGGCTTTTTTCCGCGCGACGATCGGAGTGAAATCCTCGGGATCGAGCGAGGTGTAGGTGAGCAGGCGCGGGGTCAGTGTCTGGGCAACGCGGCGGATATCGGCCGGGGTGACGGTGTTGATCGCAGCGAGGTAGTGGCGTGTGAAATCGAGATCGCGGGCTTCGTGCCAGTTCGAGGCGAGATCGGAGGCACGGCCGGAGGCGGTGGTCAGGGTGCGGAACTGGCTGGCGGCAGTCTGACGTTTCGCTTTGGCGAGGTCTTCATCGAGCGCGCTGGCGGAGAGCTCGGCGATTTCCCGAAGGATGGCCTCCTTGAGCTCGTCGCGTTTTTCCGGGGCGGTCTCTGCGGAGATGGCAATGAGACCTTCGCAGCCGGGATCGATCCATGTCCAGGCGGAGATTTCGAGGGCGAGCTGGCGTTGATCGCGCAGGATGCGGTGGAGGCGGGAGGACTTGCCGCGGCCGAGGATGGCGGCGAGCAGATCGTAGGCTGGGGCGTCCGGGTGATCGATGGCGGGGGTTTTCCAAGACAGGCAGAGGCGGCTGGTGGGGATGTCGAAGGTATCGAAGCCTTCACGCGCGCCGATCTGCGGGGGATCGCTCTGGAGGTGGGGCTCGGGGCCGGTGACGATGCGGCAGGCGGCGGTCATTTCCTCGACCAAGGAGCTGGCCTTGGCGGCATCGAAATCGCCGGAGATGACGAGGTGGGTCTTGTCCGGCGTGTAGCGGGCGCGGTGGTAGGCGGTGAGGTCGGCGTGCTCGATTTCGTCGAAAAGATGGCGGTGGCCGATGACCGGGTGACGGCGTGCGTCTTTGTCAAAGGCGGTGGAGAGGAGCAGGCGGATCGAGGCGTTGTCGGGATCGTCGAGGCCCATGTCGATCTCGCGGCGGATGACGTCCTTTTCGCTGTCAAACTCGGACTCGGGAATGAGCGGGAAGAAGACTAGGCCGGTGAGGCATTTGAGGAACGTTTCCAGGGAGTGGGACGGGCCGTCGATGTAATAGACGGTGCGATCGAAGGTGGTGTAAGCATTCCAGTGTCCGCCGCCGGCCTGGACGGCTTGCGCTAGGCCATCGGAGGTGTAGTCGCGGGTGCCCTTGAAGACCATGTGCTCAAGGAAATGGGAGAGCCCGGAGCCGAGCTTTTCGCCCTCGTGGATACTGCCGCTGGCGACCCATGCCTGGACGGAAATGACCGGAGCCGAATCGTCGGGGTCGAGGATCAGGGTGAGGCCGTTTGGCAGGATGTGGCGAGTGGCGTGGGTGGGAGGGTATTCCATGGAGAATTTCCGGCTTGGTTAGGGAGGACATGCCGCATAAACGTGTGTCATGCAACGGTGGATGTTATGGGCAGTGCTGACGGCGGTGGGACTGGTTCTGCTCGGTGGAGGCGCGTTGTACGGCCTCAAGGAATACCGGGCCAACAAGCCAGACAAGCAATGGGTGCCGCTGGCGTTGCGTGCGGATCTCTCGATGGCGGAGCAAAAGGATCTCGCCGGGAAGCTCGAGGCCGAGCTGCGCAAGGACGTGCAACTGCGCAAGGTGGTGACGGATCTTGGGTTGGTGAAGAAATTCAATGTCGCGGACGAAAATGCGGCGGTGAAGGAGCTGGATAAAAGACTCTTCGTAGAGGTCGGCACGGCAGAAGCTCCGAGTGGAGCGCCGGGCATGCCGGGCGGGCTGGTGCCTTCGATCAACGTGGGGGTGCGGGGCATCCATCGTGAAAACGCGCTGCTGAAAGAGCTGGCAATGCGCATCATCAAAGACGTGTGGCGCATGATCGGGATCGATCCAGATACAGGACGGCGGATGGATGATGTGCCGAGACTGGATGCTCCGGGGGATCTTTGAGGTGGGGATCACTCCCCAGCCATGGTGGCGGGGTCTAGGGCGGTGTTTAGCTGTTCAGCGGTGATGCTGAGTTCAGCGAGTTTTTCCTCGCAGAGGTGGCGCACGGTTTTGCCGGTTTTGATGGATTCCTTGGCGATGGCGGCGGCTTTGTCGTAGCCGATGAGGGGGACCAGGGAGGTGACCATGGAGAGGGATTGCTCGATGAGTTCTTGGCAGCGGGCTTCGTTCGCAATGATGCCCGAGACGCATTTTTCCGCGAAGGCGGTGGAGGCGCTGGCGAGCAGGCGGATCGACTGGAGCACGGTCTGGCCGAGCAGGGGCATGTAGGTGTTGAGCTCGAACTGGCCGCCGGCTCCGCAGAAGGTGACGGTGGTCTGGTTTCCGAAAACCCGTGCGACGACCATGGTGAGAGATTCGCAGAGCACGGGATTGACCTTGCCCGGCATGATTGAGGAGCCGGGCTGGATCGCGGGGAGGGAGATCTCGCCGATCGAGCAGCGCGGGCCGGAGCCGAGCAGGCGGATGTCGTTGGCGATTTTCGAAAGGGAGGCGGCGATCGCGTTAAGCTGGCCGTGAGCTTCGACGAGTGCGTCGCGCGCGGCTTGGGCTTCGAAAGGGTTTTCGGCGTGGTGAAAGCCGAGGCCGGTGCGCTCATCGAGGAAGGCGATGGCGGCACGCGGGAAGTCTATGTGACGATTGAGCCCGGTGCCGATGGCGGTGCCGCCGAGGGGGAGTTCGAGCAGGGCTTTGATGGCTTTGTGGCAGCGGTCGATGCCACGCTCTGCCTGTTTCGCGTAGCCGGAGAACTCCTGGCCGAGGCGCATCGGCACGGCATCCATGAGGTGGGTGCGGCCGATCTTCAGAACTGGGTGGAATTCGATGGCCTTTTTTCCAAGGGCTTTTTGGAGGATTCCAAGGGCGGGGATGAGGGTGTCGCGGAGCTGGAGGCAGGCGGCGATGTGGAGGGCGGTGGGAAAGGTGTCGTTGGAAGATTGGCCGAGATTGACGTGGTCGTTCGGGTGGATTTCCTCGCAGCCGCGCTGGCGGCAGATGTTTGCGATGACCTCGTTGACGTTCATGTTCGTGGAGGTGCCGGAGCCGGTCTGATAGACATCGACGGGGAAGTGGCTGGCGTATTTCCCCTCGGAAAGCTCGCGGGCAGCAGCGGCAATGGCCTCGGCGAGACCGTGCGGGAGGGTGCCGAGCGAGGCATTGGCATGGGCGGCGGCTTCCTTGATCAGGCCGTAGGCGCGGATGATCGCCGCGTCCATAGTCTCCCCGGAGATGGGAAAATTCTTTACGGCGCGCTGGGTGGAGGCTCCGTAGAGGGCCTCGGCGGGGACAGCAAGTTCGCCCATGGAATCGTGTTCGAGACGGGTTTCGGCCATCTCCAATAAAACGCCGGGAAAAACATCACCGCAAGGGGTTTGCGCGGGGGCATATCGTGAGTATTTTCCGACCATGCAATCCGAAGATAAACAACCCGCCGCGATGCCAGAGATTCCCGATGGGGCGCAAGTGATCACCTTGGGCGCAGGCTGCTTCTGGTGTGTCGAGGCCGCCTACAACCAGATCGATGGCGTGTATTCCGCGACCTCCGGTTACATGGGTGGCACCGTGGATGCGCCGACCTACGAGGACATCTGCACAGGCAGCAGCGGCCATGCAGAAGTGGTGCAGGTGGTCTTCGATCCGGAAAAAATCGGCTTGGAAAAGGTGCTGGCGTGGTTCTGGGATCTGCACGATCCGACCCAGCTCAACCGGCAGGGCAACGATGTCGGCACGCAATACCGCTCGGCGATTTTCTATGGAGACGAGGCGCAGAAGGATCTGGCGGAGGCTTCGAAGCAGGCGGCGCAGGAAAACTTTTCCCAACCCATCGTGACGGAAATCACCCGGGCGGAGGCATTTTTTCCGGCGGAGCGGTATCACCAAGGGTATTATTTTGAGAACAGAGGACGGAACGGTTACTGCGCGTATGTGGTGGAACCGAAGCTCAAAAAGTTGCAACTCGCTCACTGAAGGCATGTTGCGGGGATTTGCGCATCGTTTTGTATCGAAATGACTCATCTTGTCACATGGGAGCGCTCGGTAATTGGCCTTCACCGTGCTAGAAATGAGTGCCGCCGGCCGTTTATGGGATGAACCCGCGTGCCGCAAAAAAAGCCGGCTACACTTTTCCAGAAACACTTTTACCTTCCAAAAACCCACCCACGCCCATGCCAGACGTATGTCTTTACTTCCAGGTGCACCAACCGCACCGGCTCCAAGCAGGTCCGATACGATCCCGCGGTGCTAAGCCTCTCTATGAAGACGAGGCGCTGAATCGCGAGATCCTCAATCGCATCGCGGACAAATGTTACCTGCCTGCCAACGAAATGTTCCGGCGCAAAATCGAGGAAAGCCACGGTCTGTTCCGCATGGCCATGTCGATTTCAGGCACCGTCATCGAGCAGTTCCGCAAATACCGACCCGACGTGCTGGAGTCCTTCCAAGCGCTTGTTGCCACCGGCGGTGTGGAGCTGCTCGCCGAGACGTATTATCACTCGCTGGCGTTCGTTTACTCGGGAAAGGAATTCCAGCGCCAAGTGGACATGCACCTCGACCTCATGGAGGAATGCTTCTCCGTGCGCCCATTGGTCTTCCGCAACTCCGAACTCATCTACAACAACGCCATCGCCGCCAAGGCGGAAACCTTGGGATTCGACGGGATCCTGGCAGAAGGCACCCCCGCTTTCGTAGAGGGTCGGCACTCGCCGAATTTCCTCTACCACGCGCCGGACACCGCGAGGATCAAAACCCTGTTGCGCAACCACACCCTCTCCAACGACCTCGCCATCCGTTTCTCCGATCCTTCGTGGAGCGGCTTCCCCCTCACCTGGGAAAAATTCACCGATTGGATCGACCAGTCCCCGGGAGACGTGATCAATCTTTTCATGGACTACGAGTCGATCGGCGAACACCAGAAAAAGGAAAACGGGATTTACGAATTCTGGAAACGGGTGCCGGAAATCCTCATCGAGGCGGGCTCCCAATGGGTCACGCCGTCGGAAGCGGCGGCGATCTACAGCGGCTCCAAGGAATACGACTGCAAGAAGGTTACATCATGGGCGGATGCGGAGCGCGACCTCTCCGCGTGGTCGGGAAATGCGATGCAAAAGGAGGCCATCACGGCGATCCTCGCGCTTGAGGAAAAGATCCACGTCACCGGAGATGCGGAACTCATCGGGATCTGGGGCGGGCTCCAGTCGTCCGATCACCTCTACTGGATGTCCACCAAAGAGGGCACCGATGGTGCGCTGACAAATTATTTCTCGCCTTACTCCAGCGCGGCGGAAGCTCACCGGATCTTCATGGCGGCGATCCGTGATCTGGAACAACGCGCCGCGAGCCTTGCGCTACCGGGTTGAAAATGTTCAGAGATCCGGGCGGTTGCTGCGCGTGCGCTCGGCAGCTTTTTCCCTGCGCCACGCGGCGATCTTCGCGTGGTCTCCGGAGAGCAGGATTTCGGGGACTTTGTGCCCTTCGAAATCGATAGGACGCGTGTAGCACGGTGCCTCTAGTAGATGCGGATCGGAGAAGGACTCCTCGATGGCAGACTGCGAGTCGCCGAGCGCGCCGGGGATGAGGCGGATGACCGCATCGCAGAGCACCGCGGCGGCGATGGCTCCATTGGTAAGCACGTAGTCGCCGATGGAGATTTCCTCGTCGATGAGGGTCTCGACGATTCGGTGGTCGATGCCTTCGTAGTGTCCGCAGACAATGAGCAGATGCGTTTCCGAGGCGAGCTCGCGGACGCGTGCCTGCTTCAACGCCGGGCCTTGGGGTGTCATGAGGATCACGCGGGTGTTCTCGGATTTCAGCTCACGGATCGCGGCGGCAAGTGGCCCCGGCTGCAGCACCATGCCCGGCCCGCCACCACACGGAGAATCGTCCACGCGACGGTGCTTGTTGACCGACCAATCGCGCAGGTTGTGGGCGCGGATTTCGACCAGACCCGCATCGCGCGCACGCTGGATGATGGAATCGCTCAAAGGAGAGAGGGCGATGTCCGGGAAGAGGGTGAGGATGTCGATGCGCATTTCTTAATCGTCCTGTGCGAGCATCATTTGGAAAGTGGAAGTGATGCGTGCGGAGGTTTCCGGGTCGAGCTCGCCCATGGGGCGGAGGGTTTTCCGGTTGATGGGGCGGATGAGATCGCAGGCGACGATGTGTTCTTTGTCGGCAATGCGAATTTTTTCCCGAAGGGGCGTAAGCGAGATATCCGGGCGGAGCGGGCAGACAAGCTGGGTGGGGAGCGAGTAGAGAGCCGGATGCTGAAGACCGACGAGGTTCGGCTCCTCGCCCTTCGCCGTGGAGCAGTAGAGGGGCAGTCTCATTTCTCGGAGATGGGATATTCCTCGTTGAGCCTGAGCGTTTCCTTGGCGACTTCCGGGGTGTATGCGGCTATGGCTGCGGTGTAGAATTCTTTCTGCTGGCGACGACGGGCTTCGTCGTCGAGGAGTTCGGCGATGAAAGCGGACTTGGTTTTCTTACCGCGTAGTTTTTCGACGAGCCGCACCGAAGACTCGTTTAGGGTGATCGTCCGGCGGAGATTTTCTGACGACTTTTTGGCGACTTTCATGCGATCAAGATGCGCTTTCCTAAGGAAATGGTCAAGTAGGTGTGTGGGAGATCAGGATTTTTCCCGCTGTGAGCGCCAGTGCTCGAGGCGTTCCTTAATCCGTTTTTCCAAGCCTTGATCGCCCGGGGTGTAGTAGGTGCGGCCTTCGGGGAGGTAGGCTTGAGGGGTGTAGTTTCCGGTGTAGTCGTGGGAGTAGAGGTATTTCATCGAGTCCTCGGGCTTGCCCGTGAGTTTCTTCGAGGTGGGAGTGCGGAGGTGGTCGGGGACAGCGAGGGTGCGGCCGGACTCGACGTCTTTCATGGCGGCTCCCAGGGCGGCGTAGGCGCTGTTGGATTTCGGCGAGGTGGCGAGGTAGACGGTTGCGTGGGCGAGCGGGATACGGCCTTCCGGCATGCCGACGAACTCGAGGGCGTGGTGGGCGTCGAGGGCGACGCGGAGGGCTCCGGAATCGGCAAGGCCGATGTCTTCGGAGGCGGCGATGACGAGGCGGCGGGAGATGAAGCGCGGGTCTTCGCCGGCATGTAGCATTTTCGCGAGCCAGTAGAGGGCTGCGTCGGGGTCAGAGCCGCGGATGGATTTGATGAAGGCGGAGATGGTGTCGTAGTGGCCGTCGTCGCCGTAGTGAACGGCTTTGCGCTGTATGGATTCCTCGGCGATTTCCAGGGTGATGTGGATGTTTTCCTCGGGGGAAACGGTGGCGAGCTCGAGGGCGGTGAGTGCTTTGCGGACGTCGCCGTCGGAGAGTTTGGCGAGGTGGGCGAGGGCTTCGGGGTCGGCGGTGATCTGGAGGTGGCCGAGGCCGCGTTCCGGGTCGGCGATCGCCTTTGCTAATAGATCTTTGATGGAGTCCTCGGCGACGGCTTCGAGCTGAAAGATCTGGGAGCGTGAGACGAGAGGGGAATTGACGTAGAAGTAGGGATTGTGAGTGGTGGCACCGATGAAACGCACGGTGCCGCGCTCGAGGTGGGGCAGGAGCACGTCCTGTTGGGCTTTGTTGAAGCGGTGGATCTCGTCGATGAAAAGGATCGTGGTCTCGCCGCGCAGGTCTTGGTTCATCTTCGCCTGGGCGATTTTTTCGCGAATTTCAGCGACGTTTGATTCGACACCGTTGAGCGACTCGAAGCGGGATCCGGTGGTGCGGGCGATGACGCCGGCGAGGGAGGTTTTTCCGGTGCCGGGTGGGCCGTAGAAAATGAGGGAAGCGAAGCGGTCCGCCTCGATCGCACGGCGGAGGAGCTTGCCCTCGCCGAGGATGTGATCTTGGCCGAGGACTTCATCGAGCGTGCGCGGACGCATGCGGGCGGCGAGCGGCTGGGAGGGTTCCGGTTTGTTGGATTTCGCCGGAGGGCTGTAGAAGAGGTCGGACACGTTGTGGGAAAATCCTAAGCTCTAAATTCGAAATTCTAAACGGCAAACTCCAAGGGAAGAAACTACTTCAATTTCCGGACTTTGATGCGTTTCCAATACATGCGGTCGCGCCAGTCGGTGAAATGTTCCGTGAACTCCGCGAGACGCGCGCCGGTGGCGACGGTTTCGCCGGCGGCGAGGACTTCGTTGAGGCTGTCCGGGGTGGTGAGTGAGCGGACGGTGGGGAAGAGTGCCGCAAGGCGCTGGCGCGTGGCGGTTTGCTTGGCGCGGTGGCCGGTGCCAGTGACGAGGTTGAGCGCGAGGACACCGCCGGGGGCGAGGGATTTGCGGACGAGACTGAGCCAATCGCCATCGCATTCCTCGGCGCGGAAGACGTCCTCTTCACCGGCGAGGTAGAGATCATCGATGATCACATCGAATTTCCGGCGGTTGTCTTTCATCCACGAGTAGGCGTCGGCGATTTCGATGTGGGCTCCGGTTTCGGAAAGGAACATCTCTTCCTTGGCGAGGCCGATGAGTTCGCCGTCGAGATCCACGCCGGTGAGTTTTGCATCGGGCAGGAGCTGGCGCAGGGTGCGCAGTGCGGTGCCACCCGCGACGCCGAGCATGAGGATGGATTTCGGCTTGCCGTTTCCATGGAGCAGGGCGGCGGCGGCGATGAGATCCCAGGCGAGGCCGGTGAGGAAACGCTTGCGATGCATGCAGGCATGGATGGCACCGGCGACGCGGAATTCGGTGGCGAGATCCGATTTCCAGACACTGATCTTCTGGAAGCGCGTTTCGAATTCTCCGGCTTTCCTCATTTCAAAAAACTACAGGATCTAACTTTCAGGAGAAAGGAATATCGCGAACCGACGCCTGGCAAATGTCTGGCAGCCGGATGGATCTGAGACGAAAAATAGCAGAATATGCGCAGTCGTGGAGGGCGGTTGCGTAGCGGAATGCCAGGGCTTGGACAAGGATGCTGATGCCTCGCAGCGAATGAGCCGCGAGGCCAACCGACAACACTAACAGAACATGAAACACCTCCGCATCCCGGCCACTTCCACCATTCTCGCGGCAACAACCGCAGCTCTCACGGCCACATCGATGGCTGGAGTCTCCGTCCAGCAGGACGAACCCTTCGCGACAGTGCGTCGCCCCATTTCCAACCCGACCTTGTTCGACCTCGCCCTGCCCACGACGAATGTCCACCCAATCTACATGCACCACAACCTGCCGAGCACGGTGAACACCACCCTCGGCAATCTGGGCATGGGCGGTGACGTGGAGGTCTACGCGCTGCAATTCGAAATCGCGCTCAACGAGCGGCTTTCCATCGTCGCGACAAAAGACGGCTACGTGGACATCGATGCCGGGAACGCCGCG
This sequence comes from Luteolibacter sp., assembly GCA_039978775.1. GTDB lineage: Bacteria > Verrucomicrobiota > Verrucomicrobiia > Verrucomicrobiales > Akkermansiaceae > Luteolibacter. The sequence continues at coordinate 363,396 of JBDWAR010000018.1, forward strand.
TTATGGTCGGATCAGAACGGCTTTGCGAACATCGGGCTCGGTATGAAATACGCGTTCATCTACGATCCGGTCGATGAATTCGTGCTCAGCGGCACCGCGGTTTATGAAATGCCGACCGGCAACGACGACGTCTTCCAAGGCCAAGGCGACGGGGTGTTGAACCTCATCGTATCCGGCTTGAAAATGTGGGGAGACTTAGAACTCGCCGGAGCCGCGGGAGCTCGCATCTCGGTGGACAACGACCAGAGCACGGGCTCGTTTCTCAGCGCGCACGCGAGCTATGAAATCATCCCGCTGTTCATCCCGCTCGTGGAAATCAACTGGCACCACGTGCTCGAGGCCGGCAACGGAAGCGCGGCCTTCAATTCCCAAGCCGGCGGTGCCGTTCCCGGTGTGGCCACCTTCGAGGGCTCTGATCTACTGAACTTCGGCGCTGCGAACTCACGCACCAATCCGGATCTGATCACCGCGGCCATCGGTTTCCGTTCACGCATTTCCGATGGGGTCGATCTCGGCCTGGCTTACGAAATCCCGCTCACCCCGGAAGACGACGGCCTCATCGAGGATCGCCTCACGCTGGACCTCTTCTGGAGGTTCTGAACCCGCCCATTTGATAAAAATCCCTCGGTGGAGTCTATCCGCCGGGGGATTTTTTGCGTTTACTAACGGTGCATGAAAATCACCGCCATCCATGAGCCTGCTTGACGACTGGAAATCGGGAGCCATATTGGGGTGGCAGTACAGGGAGGAAAAGCGACCCCCCGCCTTCGTCCACCTATCCATTCACACCGCCATGAAAATCAATTTGTCATTCTCTCTCCCGGCGCTCGGTTGTCTTGCGCTCGCTTCTTGTTACCCGATCGACCACGACCCGCGTGGACCTCGTGGCCCGAACGATAAGCCAGATAAAACCGTGACCAGCCAGGATCAGCAAAAGATCCAGGAACAGCGCGACCGGATGAAAGAAAAGGACGAGAAAAAGAAGGAAGTCACCGACGCACCAAAGGAAAAGCCGAAGGACACAACGACCACCACCGACAAGCCTGCACAGAAGAAGGGCGACTACGCCTTCGCCAATCCGGTTCCAGGCAAGGAAGGTTTCGTCTTCAGCCCTTACAACAACAAGCTTGTTGACGTGCGCGACATCCCGAGCGGCACACTTGTGCAAGATCCTACCTATCCTGCCTCCGAGAAGAAATATTTCCGGGTGCCTTAAGTCCCAGACGTAACCTCAACGTCTGAGAAACCCTTTTCGGCCGGGTCCATACCCATGGATCCGGCCTTTTTTATGAACAGGAACTTCCAAAGGATCAGCGTGCTCGGCGGCGGCGTGCTTGGCGGATCGATTGTCTTGGCTTTGCGCAACAAAGCAGATCTTCGGCTATGGATCCGCAGACCAGAGGCGGTGGAAGCCGCTCAAGCGTCAGGCATCGATTGTGCCACCGGCGATCTTGCCGAGGCAGTGTCCGGTGCTGAGTTAGTGATCCTCGCGGTTCCCGTTGGCGCGATGCCGGATTTGCTGGAAAAAGCCATCGCAGCCGGGCTGCCCGCGGATTGCGTGGTGACAGATGTCGGCTCGGTGAAACAAACACCACACCGCTCACTTGCGTCCGTTCTCGAAAAAAGCGGCAACCCATTCATTGGCAGCCACCCGATGGCGGGATCGGAGCAGAACGGCCTCTCGGCAGCCCGCGCAGGACTTTTCGACAAAGCCGCCTGCCTGCTGACCAATGATTCCGGCGCTTCCGATGATCTTTGCGGAGCCTTGGAGGCCTTCTGGAAACAACTCGGCTGCCGGACTTTCTGGGTCGGCGCAACGGAGCACGATGAACTCGTGGCTCGCATCAGCCACCTGCCGCACATCACTGCTGCCGCGACGGCAAAGATCTCGCTGAAAGATCCCGCGCTGGGCCAGTTCGGCGGTGGCGGGCTGAGAGACACCACCCGCGTCGCCTCGGGAAATCCCGTGATGTGGGCGGAGATTCTCATGGAAAACCGCGAGGCGGTGATCCCCGCACTGCGTGAAACCCTCACAGAATTGCGCGAAATCCTTGCATCACTGGAGAGTCCCGACCAAGAACTTGTGCATCGCTGGCTGAGCGGGGCAAAGGAACTCCGCGATACCCTGCCCTAAATTTATCTCTCCCATGTCCACCCTCCGCGTCAAAGCCATCTCCTCGCTCAATGCCGAGTTCAGCGTCCCCGGCGACAAAAGCGTCTCCCACCGCGCCGCGATCTTCGGCGGCCTCTCCAACGGCACCTGCGAGATTTCGAACTTCCTCCCCAGCGAGGACTGCGTGAACACGCTCAAAGCCATGCGCGCGCTCGGTGCCCGCTTCGATGTCATCGAGGAGCTCGAAGGCTACGGCCCGGTGAAACTCCGCATCCACGGCACCTCGATGAAACTTACCACGCCTGAAGCCCCCATCGATTGCGGGAACTCCGGCACCGGCATGCGCCTGCTGGCGGGACTGCTCGCCGGCCAGAATTTCACCTCCGAGCTCTTCGGCGACGCCTCGCTTTCGTCTCGTCCCATGGGCCGCATCACCAAGCCTCTCGCAGAAATGGGAGCGAACCTCGAAACGCTCGGGGAAAAACCCGGCTGCGCTCCGTTGAAAATCCACGGCAGCAAGCTCAAGCCGATCACCTACGAGATGCCCGTCGCCTCCGCCCAGGTGAAAAGCGCGGTGCTGCTCGCCGGGCTATTTTCCGAAGGCATCACCACAGTCATCCAGCCGGCGATCACGCGCGATCACACCGAGCGCATGTGCTCCGCCTTCCAGCTCTCCTGCCGCACGGATGGGAATACCATTTCAATACCCGGCGGCCAAATGCCAGAATCTTGCGACCTCACAGTCCCCGGCGATATTTCCTCCGCCGCTTTCTGGCTGGTCGCCGCTGCGGCTCTCCCCGGCTCACGCCTGCTCCTTAAAGATGTGGGGCTCAACCCCTCCCGCACCGCCATCCTCGCCGTGCTCGGACGGATGGGCGCTGGCATTTCCGAAATCCTGCACAACTCCGCTGGCGAACCCATCGGCAACATCACCATCCACGGCGCGGAGCTGAAAGGCACCGTGCTACTCGAAGAGGAAATTCCCAACCTCATCGACGAGATTCCGGTCATCGCCGTTGCCGCCGCCCTCGCCGAGGGTGACACGCATATCCGCAATGCCCGCGAGCTGCGCGTGAAGGAAACCGACCGCATCACCACCACCGTAGAGAACCTGCGGAAAATGGGAGCCGACGTGGAGGAATACGAGGACGGCATGGTCATCCACGGTGGAAAAAAGCTCAAAGGCGCCACCATCGAGTCCCACGGCGATCACCGCATCGCCATGGCATTTGCGATTGCCGGACTTTTCGCAAAAGGCGAGACTGTCATCAACGGCACCGACTGCATCAACACTTCCTACCCCGGCTTCGCGCATCACCTCGATGCCGTGCGTCACGAGCGCACCAAGGCCGAAGACTTCATCCTTCCGACGATTACCAAATGACCTACCAAGCCATCGCCATCGACGGACCGGCCGCCTCGGGAAAGAGCACCCTTGCACGTTCGCTCGCCGAACGGCTCGGCATCATCATGGTCAACTCCGGCGCCATGTATCGCGCCGTGACCTGGAAGCTCCTCGAAAACGGCACTGACACCACCGATCCCGCAGCAGTCATCGATGCTCTCGGGAAAATGGATATCGTCTGCGGCCACGACGGCACTTTCTCCACCATCACCATCGATGGCGTCGACCCGACCGAGCACCTCCGTTCTCCCGAGATCAATGCCAACGTCTCACGCGTCTCCGCCATCCCACAAGTGCGCGACAAACTGGTGGCGATGCAGCGCGATTACCTGAAATCGACCCACGTGGTCATGGAGGGACGCGACATCGGCTCGATCGTTTTCCCGGAAACTCCCTACAAGATCTACATCGATGCGGACCCCTCGGTGCGCAACACCCGCCGCTCCGATGATGGGGAGGTGGATTCCGTGGAGAGTCGTGATGCGGCAGACAGCTCGCGCAAGACCGCCCCACTGAAAGTCGCCGACGGCGCCGCGGTGCTCGATACCTCGAAGCACTCCATCGAAGGGGTCACGGAAGCCGCCATCGAGATCCTCCGCGAGCAAGGTTTCCCGATCCCCGAAAAACCGTCTTTCATTTTCCCCGAGGAACAAACCGGGAAAAAAATGATGCGCTGGATCTACTGGCTCGGATGGCTGTCTTTTGGCGCCGCCTATAAAACCATTTTCGGCCTGCGTATCATCGGCGATGAAAACCTGATCAAAGCCGGCCCCGTGCTTGTGGCCTCAAACCACCAGAGCTTTCTCGATCCTCCGCTGATTGGAAATCTCTACAAGGACGAGATGGTTTTCTTCGCCCGTAAAACCCTCTTCAAAGGCATCGGGAAATGGCTCTATCCGCAGTGGAATGCGATTCCCGTGGATCAGGAAAGGCCGGACATGAGCTCGATGAAAGCCGTGATCCGCAATCTCAAGGCCGGCGAGCGCGTGCTCGTTTTCCCCGAAGGTCAGCGCACGCTCAACGGCGAGATCGGCGAGGCCGCATCGGGTGTCGGCCTCATCGCCGCGAAGGCGGGTGTGCCGATCCAACCCGTGCGCATCTTCGGCGCGGACAAGGCGCTTCCCCGTGGCTCCGGAAAAATCCGGTTCGCGCGCATCACCGTGAAAATCGGCCCGCCGATCGTCCTTTCGGAAAAAGAGCTGAAATCCTACTCCGGGAAAGAAGGCTACGAAGCCCTCACCAACCGGATCATGGACGCGATCAAGGCGTTGTAACGCAGGTCACTGCTCCTTGCTGACCGGATTCGGCGTATCGATGCGAGTTGCCGCGCCGATGGCAAATGCCACACAAGAAGACATCGTCACGGAAACGGCGGTGAGGATGAGCACCAGCGTGGCTTTTTTCAGCGATTTCATGGAGGTCATTTCGCGAGAGCTTTTTCGAGGGCTTCGGCCATTTCCTTGCTGTCCGGGGTGGTTCTTGGCTCGATCCTCGCCACTGGCTTGCCGTCACGCCCGATGAGGATCTTGCCGAAGTTCCATTTCGTATCGCCCGGGAACGGCCCCTCCGGCCCGGTTAATGCCTCATAGAGTGGGTGCTGCTCTTCGCCTTTCACATGGATCTTCGCCATGATCGGGAAGGTCACATCATATTTTGTTTTGCAGAATTTCTGGATCTGTTCGATCGACCCCGGTTCCTGGCCGTTGAAGTCGTTGCAGGGGAAGGCGAGGATCACCAATCCTTGATCCTTCTTGGCTTCGTAGAGCTCCTGGAGCGCCTTGTATTGCTTGGTCAGGCCGCATTTGGAGGCGACGTTGACGATCATCACCGCGTTGCCCGCATATGCATCGAGCGAGGTCTTCTCGCCGGCGGCGGTTTCGAAAGGGATCTTGGTGATGTCTGCAGCGAAGGCCGATGCAGAAAGAACCATGGCCGGAATGAGGATTTTATGAAGCATGCCTGAAAACTAGAATGCCTCGGTGCGAGCGCAAGGCGGGAAAACGCAAGGTCAGTACAAACCAAGGGCGCCGGAGTCCATAATTCCGGCGCCCTTGGGCCCTTTGGGGGGCATGTGTGCTTTATCCCTTACACGCTTGAGACCCTACCTAGTTTCAGGGGTTTCGCCATAACGTGATCGCGGGTTTTTTGACTTTTGTTAGGGAAAATGTGAAATCCGTACAAACCAAGGGCGCCGGAGTCCATAATTCCAGCGCCCTTGGGCCCTTTGGGGGGCATTGTGTGCATTATCCCTTACACACCTTAATAATTAGCAGGTTACAAACTTTTTGCAACTCCGCGATCGCGTAGGTGACGGAGATTGACAATCACTGCGTGGGCGCTTGGGTGTGGGTGTGCGTGTTTTGAAAGTGCCCGAAACTGGTGCCAAAAGAAAATTGCTGGATGCCGCAGAGGCATTGGTGACGGAAAAGGGGTTCGATCTCGTTTCCGTCCGAGACATCACGGGCGCGGTGAAGGCGAACGTCGCCGCGGTCAATTATCACTTCGGCAGCCGTGAAGGGCTGATGGATCTGGTGATGATGCGCATCTTGGAACCGCTCTGCGATCACAGGGTCAAAGCGCTTGAACAGGCAAAGAAGAAGGGCAAGGACAGCCGCGATGTGATCCGGGAAATCCTTTCCGGCTACGTGGAGTCTCTCACCACCGCGGCCGCCAGCATAGGCATGGAGAATGCATCATTCCTGCGCCTCGCAGGCAGAATTCTGGTGCTGCCGGATTCATGCATGGCACCTTCCCTCGCTTTTTCCCGCCGTGAGGTCGGGGAGAAATTTCTCGATGCTCTCGCCGGCGCTTTGCCGGACAACTCGCGCAAAGAACTCTCCGCCGCTTGGAATTTCTTCGAGGCAGGAGTGGCGCAATCCTTATTAGCTGACAAACCCGAGACCGAAGACTGGATCAGCATCGGGATCCGTTGCTTGGCAGGTGGCGAAGGTGCTGCCCGGAGTGAGTCCAAGGGCGCTCAAGGCCTGCTCTTCGACTTCTAGGCGTTGCCGTGGGTGCCGTTGCTGCCTTCCGGTTTCACCGCCGGGAGCTCTTCCTTGGGGATCAGCGCATACACGTTGGTTCCGTCGGGCACGTCCTCCAGTGTTGTCCCCGCGGGGCGCAGACCCTTGGAGTCTGATAGGAACATGACGATCGAGTTCGGATAGGTTTCCTTGAATTTCGCGAAATCGAATTTCTCGGTCATCTGGGATTTCTTCATCTGCCCGCCCATTGCGACCATGCTGGCAATAGCCTTGTGGTCGGAATGACCGGTGAAGAGGTACTGGCTGCGTATTTCATCGGCAATGGACCTGCGGTGATGTCCTTCTCGCTCTTCGGGGGTGAGCTGCCAGACGCCCTTGCGGCCGAACTGATGGATGAATCGCTGCGCGGCGATGGAGTTCACCTCATCGTTGGGCGTGCCTGCGACAAGCGTCCCAATACCATTTAGATCGAGCTCCTCTTCGGCGAATTCCGAAAGAATGTTTGCGCGCTGAGCTTCGAGACCCAGCATTTTTGCGGCAGCGACATTCGAGTAGTTCGTATCCAGAAGTAACACGCGGTAGCCGTCTTCCTTGAGCATCGATGCCGCCATACGCGCCCATTTGTCGGCACCGGCGAAGAGGACGCCCGTGACTTCCTTTGCAGCGAGTCCTAGGCGTCTTGCCAACGGCGAGGCGGAAAGCCCGTAGATCAGGACGGTGCCCACGATGACGAGAAACACCAGCGCCACAAGCTCGCGGGATTGGGCGGCGATGATCGGTGAGAGCTCGGTGCCGAACTTGCCCTTGGCTGCTGCTTCTTCAAACTCCAGCGCGAAGATCGATGTCACCGCCGCGGCGACGATCCCGCGCGGTGCCAGGAAGGCGAGAAAGACCCGCTCCTTGGTCGTTGTTGCTTTCGAAAAGACCAAGGAAAGGAAAACCGATACCGGCCTGCCGATGAGGACGAGGAAGGCGATCAGGTAGCCGCCCTTGCCCAATGCACCGCCGAGATCTTCCGCCGAGATGCGGCCAGAGAGGACGATGAAGAGGATGGAGATGATCAGGATGCGGAGGTTCTCTTTAAACTCCAAGATGTGCCGGACGGAAACCGACCGCTGGTTCGCCAAGGCGATGCCGAGCACGGTCACGGTCAGCAGTCCCGCTTCTTTCTCCAACATGTTCGAGGCAGTGAATGCCAGCGCCACGACGGCGAGCAGGAAAACCGGTTGGAGGTAATCGGGCACCCAGTGACGCTTCAGGAGCTGCTCGACGATCTTGGCTAGCACCAGTGCACCTATGACACCCACGCCGATCATCAAACCGATCGCCTTTAAGCTGTCCGCCTGAGCCGTGGCCAAATCCGAAGCCATCGCGATTTTGAAAACTAGCACCGCAAGGATCGCACCGATGGGATCGACGACAATGCCCTCCCATTTCACGATGGAAGCCATTTTCCGGGTCGGATTTACGTGGCGGAGCAACGGCGCAATCACGGTCGGGCCGGTCACGGTGAGGATCGAGCCAATAAGCGCGGCGAGCCGGATATCGTAACCTAGCGCGATCACCATGAAGGCGGTGGTAAGACCGGCGGAAAGAGCCACCGCCACCGTGCACAGCCGGAGGATGGGCAATCCGGAGACTTTGAGCTCGGAAAACTTCAGCGTGAGGCCGCCTTCGAAAAGGATGATCGCCACAAACAGGCCGACAGCGGAGAGCAGGGGGCTGCCGTGGCCGTTGCCAGGAGCTAGGAAATCATCGATGCGGACCCCGGAGAATTGTCCCAGCCCGAAACCGAAAGCCAAAAGCAGCAGAATCGAGGGAGTCTTGAATTTCCAAGCGATCCATTGGGCGGCAACCCCGAGGACGAGAATGAGAGTCAGGAAAAGAAGTGGTGACATGCAGATGCGTTCATAGCTCGGCAAGTGCCACGCACAAGGTATTATGAAGCATTAACTAGCAAACACGGCATACCGCCGATCACTCACCGGGAATGCGCAGGCGTAGCAGATCCGAACATCCGAGCCGCTGCCTGATGCGTATAATATGGGTCCTCACCGTCACTTCGGAGACTTTGAGCTCACTGGCTAACTCTTTGACAGCCAAGCCTCTGCGAAGTCCAACGAGGACATCTCGTTGCTTGGGAGAGAGCTGGGAGCCGGTTGCGGAAGTGAGAAATTCCTCAAACGTATTGTTGATCACTTGGAATCCAGTCGTGATAACATCCTTTAACGCTTCTTCGAAACTGCAATGCCGCGTGTCTGCAATTGTTGCGATACGCTGGTGCATTTCCGGGGGAATGCTGACGGCTTCAGCGGGAATGGCCTGCAAAGTTTTCATGCTTATTTCCGTATTTAGCCTGACTTATTGCATAAAGCAAGGAACAAAGATTCTTATCTTCTAACAATTAGATATCAGAGGACATAACATCGCCCATTGAAGGTAAATTGGCGTTGCCCGATTGCCAGACCCTCACCACATTCCGCGCCGTGAACTCCGGTGCAGCAGTTAAGAAAAGGCAAGCCCCATGGGTGGTGGGAATGCGCGCCGCCAAGGCCAACCTAATTCCCGGATTGATCGTGCAGGGCATCATGCTCGCACTGCTGCTGAGCTATTATTTCTACCCCCCGACCACGCGCTGGCTCAATCAGCTCGCGGATCTCAAGGGAGAATTCGGCTACGGCTACACCCTCGTCGCTTCGATTATCGCTGGTGCATTAATCCCGGAGATCATGCGCATCATCGTTTTTCAAAAAGGCAGGATCTTCCGCCGGAACTTCGAAAACCTGCTTTTCACCATCCCTTTCTGGGGCATTTCAGGAATGATCGTGGATCTTTTCTACCGTTACCAAGAGCATTGGTTTGGAGCGGAGGTGACGTTCCAAGTCGTGCTGGCGAAGGTGCTGGTGGATCAATTTCTCTACAATCCGCTCTTCGCCGCACCCAGCGGGGCATGCCTCTATGATTGGAAAAACTCCGGCTACAGGCTCAAGGTGATACCGCAGTTTTTCACGGTCGCCTATTATCGGAATGCCATCATCCCCGTCCTCTTCGCCACATGGGGCGTATGGATTCCCCTCGTTACGATCATCTACTGCCTGCCTTCGCTACTACAGATCCCGTTGTTCGCGCTCGCGCTTTCGCTCTGGGTCATGCTCTTCACGTGGATCAACGAACAGCGAGCGGAAAAATCTGCCTGAATTGGCGCAGCCCGAAATGCCGACCGGCATGGCTCTGTCCGATCAACGGATACCCGTCGTAAAAGATCGACAATACGACATTTAATTCGTGAAACTCATCACATGAATGAGACTCGACATTTCCAGTTGATCGACGGCACGTTTACCCCGCAGGAAGCCGGCCAAGTGCTTGGCTCCATGGTGAAGAGCAAAATCGATTACCACACCCGCGAAAATCACAGCGATATGGAGCGTTCTGGCGGTAAAAAAGCCCATTCCGAAACACGCTTGCGCGATCTTCGGGAACTCAACGCAAGCCTCAGGGAGTTTTTCGAGAGCACTAATGCCGGGAATCACAACCTGAAGTTCAGCGGACAGATTACGATCGAAGTGTTGGATTGAGGATTCTTCGGGCCACAAAAAAGCCCTGCAATCCTTAGAATTGCAGGGCTTGAAAGTGGTACACTCGAAGGGATTCGAACCCCTGGCCTCCTGATTCGTAGTCAGGCGCTCTATCCAGCTGAGCTACGAGTGCTTTACCGCTAGCTGCGGGCGGGAAAGAAAGCACCGACGGCGGCCTCGTGTCAAGAATATCACCAATTTTCCCGAAATTTCACGGACGGCTATCTAGCGAGAAGACCTGACCCGAGGTGTGGGGCATGCGTTCATGTAGGAAACGTATGAACTCTGCGGCAGATTCCGGAGTATTGAGCTCTCCGAGAAAATGGAGATTTCGGACAATTTCGCGCCGCTTTTCTGAGACCGCGGCAGTCATCGGCGTTTCAAGGAAACCCGGCAACACCGCATTCACCCGTATTCCGTTGCGGCCATGCTCCTCCGCCAGTCCTTTGGTGAGCCCGTGCAAAGCTGCTTTTGCCGTGGCATAGGCTGCTTGACCGATGGCCGGATGCACGGCGGCGTAGCTGGAAATGAAAATGATGTGTCCTCTGCCCCTTTCCACCATTTGGGAGATCGCAGCCCGTGCACAATCGCGCGCTGCGGTAAAATTCACTAGGAACACTTCGTCCCAGGCATCCTCTTCCATCCGGCTTAATGGCTGATCGCGTATCATTCCGGCGGCGCACACCAGCAGATCGCATTTTTCAGAGGAAAAAAATGCCGCAAGCGCGCTATGGTCGCTCAAATCCAGATCCTTGCGCCCAAGCTGCACAACCTCCCAAGCACCAGTCTTCAGACAATCCGCCATCGCGCTGCCCAAGCCCCCGGTTCCTCCTGTGATAATCGCCCTTTCCACCCCGCAATCCTTGCTGCCAACAAGCTGTGAATAAAGACCCAAAAACTTGGGATAAGTCGCAAACATCCATTTCGGGATCCTTAAGCAAGTGGACTTGTCGAACAGCTAACGAGAGAAAAGCCCAACTTATCATTCCTGTGGAACGCCCAGAGTGGCACTGAGGAACAGGCCATTTTTCGACTTATGCACACGATTATGATGAAGATCTTATGAGGTCAAAAAATAACATACTCATAAAGAAAGCACGATTCGCTGCGTTTCCTCACGAGCCATTGGCACTTGGAAAATCGGCCGGAACTGCCATCTTTCAAGCAGTTTCACCCACCCCATGCTACCCGCTTTCAAACGCTTCCTCGCGCTGCTACTCGTCTTCCTCATTTTCTTCCTCTCGGTGACCGCCCTGAGGACGTGGCGGGCGGGTGGCGACCTAGGTTCGTTGTTGCCAGATTTCCTTAGGAAAAATGACTTGGCGCGCAGCGAGTCCTTCACGCCATCTGCCAGCCCCGCGCTCAATCTCAGCGATGTGGAGATGATTTCCCGCCTGAACGAGGAATATGCGCGGCTCACCAAAGCGGTGGTGCCATCCGTGGTCAGCATCGATACCTCAGGCATCCGCACGGAGCGCATGATGAATGTGTGGGGGGAGTCCCGCACCAAGAGCTATGCCTCCCAGGGACAGGGCTCAGGCGTGATCGTGAGCAAGGAAGGCCATATCATCACCAACCACCACGTCATTGCCGGCCAGAACAACCAAATACGTGTCACCCTGCACAGCGGGAAAACCTATGATGCGGAGCTGATTGGAGAAGACTCTCTACTGGATATCGCGGTCATCAAAATCGAGCGCAAGGAGCCTTTCATCCCGCTCAAACTCGGGGATTCGTCGCAAGTTGAGGTCGGTCAGCTCGTGTTCGCCGTGGGAAACCCCTTCGGCCTAGGTGAAACTGTTACTCAAGGCATCATCTCCGCGAAGGAGCGCTCAATTTCCGATAATCAACGGAACCTTTTCCAGACTGATGCGGCAATCAATCCCGGGAATTCCGGCGGCCCGTTGGTCAATCTCACCGGTGAAATCATTGGGATTAATGCGGCCATTTCCACAGTGGACAAAGACAAGCCGGGGTTTCTCGGAGTCGGCTTTTCGATTCCTTCAAACGATGTAAAGGAAGCGCTTGAGCAAATCATCGCGCGCGGCCGGCCGATCCGTGGTTATCTCGGCGTCCAGATGCGCGATCTCAACTCGTCGATCCGTGCCGAGCTGAACTATACCGGGGAAACCGGCACGGCGGTCACTGGCGTGACTCCCGAAGCGCCAGCAGACAAGGCGGGCTTGCAGCAAAACGATATCATGATCGCCTACGATGGTGAGGCGATCCGCGATATTGCCCAGCTCATCGCCATGGTCCAACGGACAAAAATCGGCAAGGAGGTCAAGTTGACGGTGTGGCGTGCTGGAGAAACCCTTGAGCTTAGCGCCAAGATCACCGAAGCCACCAAGCCTCCGGAAATCATTTTCAGCCCCACCAATCAGGAAGCACGAGACAATGCCGAGATCTTGAAAAGCGTGGGCGTGGAGGTCCGCGATCTCTCCTCCAGCGAACACCTCCAGGGTTTCCGCGGGGTCGTGGTGACTTCCGTATTGCCCGGCAGGCTGGGCGAAGGCACGCTTGAAGAAGGCGATCTGATCAGAGCGCTAAACAACTCACCGATCACCAGCAGCACCGAATTCTACCTTCATCTCGCCGCCTCCGCCGCCGTCCAGTCAACGAGCCTGCACGTCATCCGCCAAGGCAAACCATTGCTGGTCAACCTGCCGGCTCCGCAGCAATAAACCACGCGAAATTTTCATTCTCATGCAATCCAACAAAGTTCCCTATTTTTTCCTCGGCCTCGCCGCCGTGCTCGCTGTAGCCGCGCTTGCGCTACTGATCATCCGTCCGGGCTCCAGTAAGCCACCTGTGGCCAAAAAAGATCCGGTCTCGCAGGAGAAAGCCGAGCCCAAGCCGATCAAGAGCATCGACAAGCCCATGCCACCGCAGACGCCGGATGAAATCATGGAGAGTCTCGGTTCCGGCATTGCCTCCGCAGATCCCGGCGAGCTTCTCGAGCGAATCGGCGAAGCTCTTGAAAAGGGCGACCTCGCGGGTGTTTCCAAACTCATCGGCAAGGACGCGCTCGATACTGAAACCCTGTCGAAACTCGATGCCCTCGCAAAAAGTGGTTCTCTGCGCCTCCGCCGACCCGGTGGTGTCCGTGAAATCGGTGAACTGGAAATGAACCGCCGCTCCCGTTGGGTCATTGAGCTCGAAGGCCGTGAGGAGGGACAGGACAAGATCGTCTTTGATCTCCGGAAGGATCAGGGCAAGTGGAGCATCGAAAAAATGTTGCTGCCCCAAGCTCCGGGTGAGGGCTCTGCCCAAGCCGTTGCCGAGGATCCGCTCGGTGTCGCCGATGATTTCCTGCAGTCCGTGCTGAGCCAGGATTTCGAATCCGCGCGCAATCACGTGGATCAGGAAGCGGTTACCGAAGCGAAAATCGCCGCGCTCTGCATCCTTTTCGAGGAAGGTGAATATCGCATGCGCCCGACAAAACCGATCCGCGCGATGTTCCGCCGTGAGGGGGTCGCCGGATTCCTCGCAAATGTCGAAACCAAGGACGGCAGCCAGCCGGCACAGTTCGCCATGAACCTCCGGCAGTCGGAGGGCTCGGAGAATTGGATCGTTTCCGAAATCAATCTGGACGACCTGATCGCGGACTATGCGAAACGTTTTGCCGGGGGCGACGTCTATTATTCCCCCTTGGTCGAAAACCCCGCAGGCGGTGAAACCTTGGCGCTCTACTTTGATTTCGATGAAGACTCGATAAACCTACGCACTCGTCGTCAGCTTGAGATCGTGGCCGCGATGTTGCGCAGCGATTCGGCGAAAAAAATCACCCTCAGCGGCCACACCGACGCTCTTGGCAGTGATGACTATAACGACAATCTATCCGCCAATCGTGCAGATACGGTCCGTGATTACCTGGCAGCCGCGGGAGTTGCGCCGGAGCAGATTGTCACGATTGCGAAGGGAGCGAGCCAGCCACGGCGGCCGAATCTCACGGAGTCCGGCGAGGACAATCCGGATGGCCGCCGCGCAAATCGCCGCACGGAAATCTATCTGGATTTCTAGACCTTGCAAAACACACCGCCACGGGTTGCTTCCTGCACGATATAAGGCGTTCCGGTGCGTTGCTGTGATCGTGCGCATCCTTGTAGATGCTTGGAAATCAGTGGGTTGCGGGAGGTAAAGAGTTTCTGGCCTCCCAACTGCAATGGATGGATTGTTATGAATACGATCCTCATCTCCAGAACAACCAAGCTCCTCACAAAGCAACTCAGCGCCCGTGCATTGACCTTCGCTGCCGCAGCAGCGATCTTCGTGGTTGCGGGATCTTCCGTCTCCTGCGCCACCGCACACGGCTTCGGCCGCGATGTGGAAAAAGTGGGCGATGAAATCCAGCATGCCGCCCACTGAATCGGATCACCTCACATGTTTGTATTCAGCGCGCCTGCCTCTACGGCATGGCGCGCTGTCTAGTTATCCGCCCAGATAACTCATCTCGGCTTTTTTCATGCCCACTTTGCCGCGCAGTTCCGAGTAGCGATCTTTGCGGGCTGTCCAGATACTACGGATCGCGTAGTTGAGACCCGTATCATCCATCCCGCCACGTAGGGCGCCTTTGAGGTCATGCCCGTTTTCTGCGAAGAGACAGGTGAAAATCTTGCCGTCCGCCGAGAGCCTCAGCCGCTGGCAGTCCGCGCAAAACGGCGCGCTCACGGAACGGATCAGGCCGATTTCGTTTTCCGACCCCTGATGGCGCCAGTTCACCGCGACCTCGCCCCGGTAGGCCGCATCGCGGGGTGTAAGTTCAAACTCGCTCGCTAGGATCTCGAGAATTTCCCCACCGGTCACGACCTCGGCCATGTTCCAGCCATTCGTTTCGCCGACATCCATGTATTCGATGAAACGGAGATCCACGCCGACTTCGAGAGCCCAGCGAGCGAGAGGCAGGATCTGCCCTTCGTTGACTCCGCGCTGGATGACGGCGTTGATCTTCACCGGCAGGCCGAAATTTTTCGCCACCATGATACCCGAGAGGACACGCTCCACCTTCGCACCGGTGCCGTTCATCCTTCCGAAAATTTCCGGATCCAGAGCATCGAGCGAAACGGTCACGCGGCTCATCCCGGCAAGTGCGAGTTCTTCGGCGTGATGGGCGAGCAGCACCCCGTTGGTGGTCATAGCCAGATCCTGCACCCCATCGACTGCGGCGATCATCGCCACCAGATCCGCGATCCCTCGCCGTAGCAGGGGCTCGCCACCGGTGATTCGCACTTTCCCGACACCGAGGGGCACGAACACGCTTACGAGCCTCACAATCTCCTCAAAATTTAGCAGCTCATCCTTCGGCAGGAAGGCGTAGCCGGGCCCGAAAATCTCTGCAGGCATGCAATAGCGGCAACGGAAGTTGCACCGATCTGTCACTGAGATGCGCAGATCGCGCAGTCCTCGTCCTAGCTTGTCTATCATCTCCATCGGTTTTTAAAGCATACGGCGTTCCTAGTCAGGCACTTATATAAAAAGCCTCGCGCCGTTTTCACAAGCTCCATCCCAATTGACATTGCAAGGCTTGTTTGATAATCAATACGCATGGAGGAACCGGAGATGGTAAAGGAGTGGTATGTCACTCACGAAGGCAAACAATTCGGGCCTGTCTCCCTCGACGATCTTAAATTCGAAGCTGAGCGCGGCGAACTCAATCCACGGCTCGATATGGTCTGGAAGGAAGGGATGAAGGAATGGATGCCATCCGGTGATCTGGAAGCGGTTTTCACCAAAAACAAGGAAGCGGAGAAGAAAGAAGTCGAGGGCAGCAGCTTCACGGAATTTGACCCGGAAGAGAGCAAAACGGAACGTATGAAACTCCAGGGAAAATGGGGTGGAGCATCCCGCAGTACCTTCATTTTCCTCTGCTATATCTTTCCCATCCTGTGGATTATCGGGGTCGGATATGCCGCGACTTTTCTTAAAGAAAAACTCGATGAGGAGATCCTGCGTATGGCCACACTAGGCTTTTATGTGCTGCCTTTTATCATCGTTTTCATGGTGGTGCTCCAGAGATTCCGGAACCTCGGGATGTCCCGGGCATGGTTTCTCGGGCTTATCGTTCCGTTTTTGAACTGGTGGCTTTGCTACCGCTTGATCGCGTGCCCTGAAGGCTACCAGGATCATAAGAAGCTCGATACCATCGGCTGGGTGCTCGCCATCCTCTATTGGCTGCCATTTGTTGGCGCGGTCCTGTTCGGGGTTTTCGCCGCCGTCGTCCTCTCGAATGCGGGGCCCGAAGATCCTTACCGCGTGGCGATCGAGAATTACGTGAGTAAAATCGAGGAGCTGCGCACAGCCGAGAAACCGCTTCCGGCCGAGTGATCCAGACATCGAAACAGACCGACGAATGGCGCCAGGCCTCGGGTGCGTTGTCCAAGGCCTCGGAAAAGTCCGTGGCTCCGACCGAATGCTGGTGCTTGCACGGAGCCGTCGGAGCGGCCTCGGATTGGCGCGGTCTGGCCGCAAAAATCGCGGAGGGCGGCATCGCTACCCGCGCCGTGGACCTCTGGCGTTTCCTGCAATGCGAAAGCGTGCCGATGCCGGAATTCGCAAAACGCCTCAATGCGGATGCCGCAGGGGAAGTCTCGCGCGGCCAGAAGCGCATTCTCGTCGGTTATTCCATGGGCGGGCGGCTAGCCCTGCATGCCCTGCTCGATGGCGGGCCGTGGGACGCGGCGATCATCATTTCCGCGAATCCCGGCATCCGCGATCCTGCTGAAGCCTCGGCCAGGCGCAGTTCGGATACCCTGTGGGCTACCCAAGCATTGACCTTGGGCTGGGATGATTTCCTGAAAAAATGGAGCGAGCAAGCCATCCTCACCGGAGCCATCCGCGATGAGCGGGAGGACAAAAAGCTCATCCAGCGCCGCCGCGAAATTGCCCGCAGCTTCGTCGATTGGTCGGTCGGAAATCAGGCTCCTCTCTGGGACAGGCTTTCCAATTTAGAAATCCCTGTCCTCTGGGTAGCGGGGGAAAACGATACGAAATTCCGCGCCATCGCCGAAGAAGCATCCGGGCTCGCGCCGAATTTCCAAATTGCCGTAGCCCCAAACGCAGGACACCGCGTCCCATGGGAACGCGGTGACTGGCTTGCGGAACGAATCCGCGAAGTGGAAGCGGCACTTTAGCCGCGCCCGGTTAGAAGTGGATCGCGTGACCTTCCGCCGCGAGGGTGGCCTCGTGGATCACCTCCGACATGGTCGGGTGGGCGTGGATGGTGGCGTGGATCTCATCGATCGTGAGCTCCTGATCAAGGGCGAGTCCCATCTCGGCGATGAGCTCCGTGGCGTTGTCGCCGATGATGTGTGCACCGAGGAGTTCGCCGTGCTTCTTGCCGTAGAGCAGTTTCGCAAAGCCATCGGTCTCGGAGGCCGCGACGGCTTTGCCGATGGCGACGAATGGAATTTTTCCGACCACGTAATCGACGCCTTCTTCCTTGAGGGCGCGCTCGGTTTTTCCGACCGAAGCGACCTGCGGGTGGCAGTAGGTGCAGCCGGGGAAATTGTTCACCTTGCGAGGGGTGAAGCCTTCCACGAAGAGGCCGTCCACGCATTGGAACGCCTCGAAGGAAGCAACGTGGGCAAGCCATGGCGGGCCATTGATGTCGCCGATCGCATAGACGCCGGGAAGGTTGGTCTCGTAGCGGTCGCCGACGGTGATGTAGCCGCGCTCGCCGAGCTCCGGCTGGTGTCCGCCGGGAAGCACCGGTTGGATACCGATCGCGACAAGGCAGACATCGGCGGTGATCGTGCCGTTTTCCTTCGGCCCTTCGACGGTGATCTCAACGCTGTTGCCGTTGTCCTTGGTGGCGGTGACCTTGGTGTTCACGAGACAGCGGATGCCTTGTTTGGTGAGGGATTTCTCAAGGGCTTCGCCGACCTCCGTGTCTTCTACGGGAAGCACGTTCGGAAGCATTTCGACGAGGGTCACCTTAGTTCCGAAAGCATTGTAGATGTAAGCGAACTCCACACCGATTGCACCTGCACCGATGATGATCATTTCCTTCGGCTGCTCGGCGAGCACCATGGCTTCCTTGGAGCCGATGACGGATTTGCCGTTGAAAGGAAGCGGAGGAAGCGGGCGGGAAACGCAGCCGGTGGCGATGATGATGTTCGCGCCTTCGAGGACTTGTTTCGATCCGTCAGCAGCGGTGACGCCGACTTTGCCTTCGGATTCGATCGAACCGTAGCCCTTGATGTAGTCGACTCCGTTTTTCTTGAAAAGGAACTCAATGCCGCCAGCGAGGCGATCCGAGACCTTGCGTGAGCGACCGACGACGGTGCCCCAGTCATAGGAAAGACCTTCGATCTTCAGTCCCATCTCGGAAGATTTGTGAAGCAGGGTCTGGTAAAGCTCGGCGTTTTTGAGGAGCGCCTTGGTCGGGATGCAGCCCCAGTTCAGGCAGGTTCCGCCGGCGCGGTCCGCTTCGACGCACGCGACTTTTTTTCCGTGTTGGGCCGCGCGGATGGCGGCTACATAACCGGCAGGGCCGCCACCAATAACAATGAGATCGTAAGCCATATTTTATTTAGAGAGGTTCGCGGGGAGCGTGTGACGCGTCGGCGGAATTGTCAAAGGGGGAAAGTCAATTAGGCGAAGGTCGCCGCCACAATCTCTTTCGAAACCATGATCTCGCCCTCGAAGGTGAATTTCCCCAGCAGGGTCTGGCCATCGAGCACAAGCGGCAGCCAATGGCGGTCGTCTTCCCACATCCTGTCATAGGGGATTTCCCCGAGCGGAACCCACAGCGGCACGGCTTCATCGGTTTCCTGGGGCGTGCCATCGAAATCTTCCGCGAAGTAAACGTGGCAGAGTATCCCGGGATAGTCCGACATGTGAAACCACAGCTCGGCGACTTTGTGCGGGTTTTTGACGGTGATGAGCAGCTCCTCTTCCGTTTCGCGCACTGCACAATCCAGCGGCGACTCACCGGGATCGATCTTTCCGCCCGGCCCATTGACCTTGCCAGCGCCGTGGCCGCGTTTTTTCTCGATGAGCAGGATCTGTCCATCGCGCACCACGAACATCAGTGTCGCGGGCAGCTCGGCCTTCCATCCTGTCCAATCGAAACATTCCATGGCGCGAGACTGGGCGCAGGGAGGCAATGATGTAAAGCATGGCCGGAAAACCCCTCAACAACTCCATGGTCTCCTCCGCTTTAGACGAGTCGAGCCAGCTTTATAACCCACTAACTTTCAATGACTCCGAAGTAGGACATAGCATTTTTTGCATACATTTTGCGAAGAATCGCTCCTTGCAAAGGGCATTATATTGAGGTATAGAGCGCGTCGCGTCACCTGATAGCCTTCGGATTTTCGAGGGCACATGGCGCTCCACCAATCCACTACCCATGCTACGCATCCCCTTCGAACGCGTCAACTGGACGACCTCCAGCTTCCTCATCGGCACCGCCCTGATTGCACTCATCGGCGCGCCCATCTACCTCTACCATTACGGCTTGGACCTGTTTCAATTCGCGATGTTCTTCTTCTACCTCTGCGCGACGATGATGAGCATCACCGTTGGTTACCACAGGTTGTTCTCCCACCTTTCCTTCAAGGCGAAGACTCCGGTGAAATTCTTCACCCTTATCTTCGGTGCCTGCGCGTTTGAAAACTCCTGCCTCAACTGGTCGGCTGACCATCGCCGTCACCACAAGCACGTCGATCACGACGACGACCCGTATGACATTTCCAAAGGCTTCTTCTGGGCGCACATCGGCTGGCTTCTCTTCAAGCTCGATCCCGCGCCGCCGATGGACAACGTCGCCGACCTGCGCAAAGACAAGCTGGTCATGTGGCAGCACAAATACACCCATTGGATCGGCCTTGTCGTCGGTCTCATGGTTCCGACCGCCCTCGGTTACGGCTACAACTCGCTGATGGGCCTCGATCCTATGCAGGGCGCCCTCGGTGGTTTCCTTATCGCTGGTGTCACACGCATCGTGATCGCCCAGCATTGCACCTTCTTCATCAACTCGCTCTGCCACACCGTCGGCAGCCAGCCCTACTCCACCAAGCACTCCGCTCGTGACAGCGCGGTCATGGCTGTCCTCACCTTCGGCGAGGGCTACCACAACTATCACCACGAGTTCCAGCACGACTACCGCAATGGCGTGAAGCCATGGCAGTGGGATCCTTCCAAATGGACCATCTGGACACTCTCCAAGCTCGGCCTCGTCGAGGGTCTGCGCCGCGTGCCGGACAGCAAAATCCTCCTCGCGGAAATGGGTGAAGCCCGCCGCAAAGCCGAGGATCGCATCATGGAGATTCAGGCATCGCCCGGCTACTGCCAGCGCACCGCTGAGATGCTCACCCAAGTTTCCGACAAACTCGCCGCAAACTACCACGAGCTCGAAAAAGCGGTTGCAGACCGCGTTCAGCTCTCCCGCGAGGCGCTTCAGAACTGGCAGGACGAGACCCGCGCTCTCATGCGCCAGCTCTCACAGATCGCCAAGCCCGCGCTTGCCTGATCCTGCGATCCATTACCCATCACAAAAAGGAGGCAGAAATGCCTCCTTTTTTCGTGTCCGGGCCCCGGCAGGAGCTGTGCGACTTTTGGTGCAAAACGGGCAAGATGTTTCAGGCGCCGTGCAGCTCGTCCCATTCGGAAAACGCCGCTGCCTGCCCAATCTTCCGGCCTGATGTGTCGGTGACGTTCCACACCGTCGCGTTGCGGATGAGGAATCGCCGCCCATCTGCCGCGATTCGGATGCCGGAGTAGTCGTCGATGTATCCGTTTTCGGTGACCCGTTTCAACAGCCGTTGCCGTTCCTCACGATTCGGTAGTTCCGCGGTGAAGCGCGATGGCGTGCCAGTGAGTTTCTCCCATGGCATCGCAAAGAGTCGCTGAGCAGCAAGGTTGCCGTAGTTCAGGATCGGATCATCTTCCGTGCCGTGTGAGAGCAGGACAAATGGCGCTTCATACGCGGTTTGTGCCAGCTCCAATTTTTCGCCCGCTGCAATGAGGTGTTTCCCCGTCAGCTCGTGGTGGCTGTGCAGCAACAGCTCCACATGATCCGCCATGAAAGCGTTCTTTTCCGAGGGTTCAGACATCGGATTACTGGCCGAGGTTCGAGATCGTCTGGAAGATCGCCGTGATCATGAGGTAGGCGAAGGAACCGATCAGCACCGCCATCATGATGAGCACCGCAGGCATGATCAGCGCCATGATGCGCTGAAGATCCTTGTCGAGTTCCTTGTCGAAACGTTCCGCCGCACGCCTCAGCGATTGGTCGATTTTTCCCGTTTGCTCGCCCACCGCGATCATGTCGATGAGCAATGGCGGGAAGCTGTCACTACGTATCATCGCCTTGGAAAACGCCCGTCCATCGCCCACCTGGTCGATCACATTGTTGAGGTTGCCCCGCAGTGAGAGATTTTGCGTGGCATCGCGCGAAAGCTCCAATGCCCGCAGCAGCGGCAGCCCGTTTCCGACGAGGTTCGCCATGGTTTCGAGGAACTGCACGTAGAAGCGGGATGAGATCACCGCACCGATGAGCGGCATGTTGAGCTTCATCTCATCCCACTTCGGCTTGTTATCCTCGTTGTCGGTCCATGCCTTGAAAAACAGTCCTGCGCCGACCACCACGAGGGTGATCACAATCCACCACGCCTTCACGAAATCCGCGAAGTTCATCATCATCTGGATCGCAAAGGGGATTTTCCCGCCCGGCGTGTTCTTGATCAGTTCCGTGAGCTGGGGAATCAAGGTGGTGATGAAAACGACGCCCACTCCGAGACCGACCAGAATCAGGAAGGCCGGATAGATCATCGCGAGGATCAATCGGCTCTGAAGCTCGGCGAGAGTTTTGAGGTAATGTGCCTGGCGTTTCAGGATCGTGTCCAATGCACCCGATGCCTCACCGGCCGCCGCCAGAGAGCAATACAACGGCCCGAAGCTGGGGCTTACTTTTTTCAGAGCGACTGAAAAGTTCACCCCGTCCCGCACAATATCGCGGATGCGTTGAGAAACGGCTTTCAGGCTGCCGAGCTCCTGCCGGTTCTCCATCGACTTCAAGGCCGGCTCGAGTTGCAGCCCGGCTCCGAGCATGTCGGATAGCTCCTCGGTGAAAAGGATGACCTCCGCCCGTTTCAACTTCAGCGGACCGTCGGGGATTTCATCACCGGATATCGCAGACTTTTCTCTCCGCTTCGGGACAGTTGCCTCCTTCTTCTTCGCGGACTTCACCGGGGCGGCCCGTGAGCTTTCCTTCAGGTTCACCGGTTGCAAGCCACGCCTGTCCAGCACCCGCATCGCTTCCGGACGATCCGATGCCTCGATTTCACCCGTCGCGACGGTGCCGTTGGTTGAAAGCGCTTTGTAAGTGAAAAGTGGCATGGCGGTGAAAGGTTACGTGCAACCGACAGGGGATCACTCGGCTCCACCGATATCCGATGAGGTGACGGAAATCACTTCTTCGATGGTCGTATCGCCCTGCATGACTTTGTGCCAACCATAGGTGCGCATGGGGATGTAGCCGTCCCGGTTCGCTTGGGCTTTCAATTCCGCGAGCGGGCGTGAATGGGCGACA
This sequence comes from Luteolibacter sp., assembly GCA_039978775.1. Taxonomy (GTDB): domain Bacteria; phylum Verrucomicrobiota; class Verrucomicrobiia; order Verrucomicrobiales; family Akkermansiaceae; genus Luteolibacter. The sequence goes on from JBDWAR010000018.1 coordinate 386,011, forward strand.
AGATCCTGCATCTTCTGGGTCAGGATGACGACCTCATAGATCGCGAGACGGCCCGAGAAGCCAGTCATGCGGCAGCGGTCGCAGCCCTTTGGCGCATAGATCTGGCCTTCGATGTCGCGCGGGATTTCCAAGTCGATGATGTCCTGAGTGGAGATTTCACGCGGCACCTTGCAATGCGGGCAGAGGCGGCGGACCAGGCGCTGGGCGAGGAAGGCACGGACGGCAGCGGAAACGAGGAATGGCTCGACCCCCATATCGATAAGGCGGGAGATACCTCCCATCGCATCGTTGGTGTGGAGAGTGCTAAATACTAGATGTCCAGTAAGTGAGGCGCGGATGGCGATTTCTGCCGTCTCGAGATCCCGGATCTCCCCGATCATCACGACGTTCGGATCGGCACGCAGGATGGAGCGGAGGGCGGTGGCGAAGGTCAGGCCGATCTCGGATTTCACCGCTATCTGCATCACGCCGGGCAGCTTGTTCTCCACGGGATCCTCAACGGTGACGATGCGTTGATCCGGCCGGTTCACTTCGCTGAGGAAAGAATAAAGGCTGGTGGACTTACCGGAACCCGTCGGCCCCGTGATCAGGATGATGCCGTTGGGAAGATGCAGGAGGGACTCGATCTTTTTCCTGACGAAAGGCTCCATCGCCAGCTTCGCGAGGTTGAATTTTTCCTGGTTGAGCAGACGCAGAGAGATGCTTTCGCCTTCTACGGTAGGCACCGTAGCAACGCGGACGTCGATGGTCGCTCCTTCGAATTGGAGGTTGATCCGGCCGTCCTGGGGCACGCGGCGCTCCGCGATGTCGAGGCGCGACATGATCTTGAGGCGGGCGATCACCGAACTCTGCAGGGCTTTGATATTCTCCGGAACCGCAATCTCCAGCAGGCGCCCGTCGATGCGGTAGCGGATGCGCAGGTTGTTTGCGAGAGGCTCGACGTGGATATCGGTCGCGCGCTGGTCGAGCGCTTCGCGGATGATCTGGTTCACGAATTTCACGACACTCGCCTCTTCGTCCTCGTCCGCGTCGATGATGTTCGCCTCGTCCTCGGAATCGGAGAGTTGGTCGAAATCCAGATCGCGGCCATCGAGGATCTGCTCGAAGGTGTCTGCACCGACACCGTAGAGCCTGCGCAGCGCTTCGTGGATGCGCTTGCGTGAGGCCATGCACCACTCGAATGGAATGGTGAGTTCCTGAGCGGCGGCTTGGTGGGCGACAAGATTGAAAGGATCGAAGGTCGCGAGAAGAAGTTTGCGCTCGTCTCCTTCACCCTCGATGGCAACTGGCAGGAGCCGGTGCTTGAGAGCGACACGTGGCCCGCAGGCTTCGCGTAGGGGAACCGTGTTCTCCTCCATCGGAATCTCGGCAAGCCATGGAAGATCGAGATCGTGAGCTAGCTCGCGGAGATAGCCTTCTTCATCGACAATAGCCGCATCAAGGAGGTCGTCGATGGGGGAGCGTTGGCGTTGCGAAGCTTCGGTAAGCACTTCGCTGACCGCCGGGAGATCATCGCATCCGGAGCGCCGGGCGGGTTCGAGTAAGAGTTGGGTCATCCTTTCGCGATCAGTCTCATCCTAAATGCCCACCGCTTGCAACCTTGTCGGTGGAAACACGTGGTTTGGGGTGACATTTCCGCCTGCCGAAAGTGGTTTGCTATTTCCCATCGGGTCGCTAGTCTCCGCCCTTTTCCGGTGGAAAGCCGGAACGCCACATGAATACTGAACGCTTCCAAGATCACGTCCTTGCGACCTACGGCCGCTTTCCTCTCACACTCACCGAAGGGAAGGGTGCGCGTGTGCGCGACGATGAAGGACGCGAGTATCTCGATTTTTGCATGGGCATCGCGGTGTGTTCGTTGGGTCACTGCCATCCCCGGGTGGTCGATGCCATCCGCGAGCAAGCGGGCAAACTGACGCATGTCTCAAATCTGTATTTCACTGATAATCAAGGAGTTCTGGCGGAAGAGATGAATCTCGAGCACGTCAAGTTGCCAGGGAAAATCTTCTTTTCTAACTCCGGAGCGGAGGCGAACGACGGCCTGCTTAAGTCAGCGCGCCGCTACGGTCACCACAAGCCACAGGCGAACGGGAAACCGCGATTTGAAGTTCTTACTTTCCAAAAATCCTTCCACGGGCGCACGCTCGGAGCTATGGCCGCCACTGGCCAAGCGAAGATTCAACAGGGTTTCGATCCGTTGCTGCCCGGCTTCCGCTACCTTCCTTACAATGACGTCGCCGCGCTCGAAAACGCAGTGAACGATGAGACTGTCGGTTTCCTCGTAGAGCCGGTGCAAGGCGAGGGTGGGGTGAATGTCGCGTCCAAAGAATTTCTCGAAGCCCTCGATGCGCTCAGGAAAAAGCACGATCTGCTCCTGATGTTCGATGAGGTTCAGGCCGGATTCGGCCGCTGCGGAGATGCGATGGCGTGGCGGGTTATTGCGCCGGATATCGAACCGGACGGGATTTCCTGGGCAAAAGGCATGGGTGGGGGAGTTCCTATCGGTGCCTTCTGGCTGAGTGACCGAGTCATCGACGATCAGGGCGGTAAGCTTTCCTCGCTCATGGGCGCAGGTTCGCATGGCTCGACCTATGGCGGGAATCCACTCGTGTGCGCCGCTGCGCTGGAGACCCTTCGGGAAATCCGCGAAAAGGATCTTGCTTCGAATGCCACCGCACAGGAGCAGCGCATCCGTGCTGAAATCTCTTCTTGGAACCTTCCTGTCATCACTGAGGTGCGGGGACTCGGGCTTCTGCTGGGCATCGGCCTGAACCCCGATCTGATCGAGGTATCTGAAGGTGAAACGCCTGCCCTCAAGGTTGTCAAAGCCCTGATGGATAAGGGATTGCTCACCGTCCCTGCCGGTCCGGATACCTTGCGCCTACTTCCGCCTCTGAACGTCACTGACGCCGAAATCGACGAGGCACTTTCCATCGTCAGGGATGTCTTGTCCCAATTCTGAAATCCACCTTATGAAAAATCTACTCTCCATCGAAGAACTGTCCGCTGCGGAAATCACTGCGCTCATTGACGAAGCTGTGCAGCTCAAAGCCGCCCGAGGGAATCACGCCTCCCAGCCGCTGGCCGGACAGACATGGGCGATGATTTTCACGAAATCGTCGACCCGGACGAGGGTTTCGTTCGAAGTCGGCATTCGTGAGCTCGGGGGGTCGCCGATGTTTCTCTCCAGCAATGATATCCAACTCGGTAGGGGTGAGCCAATCAAGGACACTGCTCGCGTGTTGGGCAGGATGGTTCATGGGGTAATCATCCGGACTTTTGCTCAGCAGGACGTCGTCGATTTCGCGGAATTTTCCAATCTCCCGGTGATTAATGCCCTCACGGATGATGAGCATCCCTGCCAGATCCTCGCGGATCTTCTGACCGTGCGTGAGAAGATCGGTGGTTGGGAGGGCAAGAAGTTCGCTTTCGTGGGTGATGGATTCTCCAACATGACCCGCTCCTGGATGTGGGCTGCGGAAAGGCTCGGCTTCGAGTTGGTGGTCGCTTCCCCTAAATCCTGCCAACCTCCGGCGGACTTCATGGCGCAGCTTGGTTCCGGGTTCGTGACCGTTTGCGAAGATCCGAAGGAGGCCGTGCAAGGTGCTGACGTGATCAATACCGATGTCTGGCTGTCCATGGGGCAGGAGGGGCAGAAGGAAAAGGAAGCGGAGTTCGCCGGCTTTCAACTCACTTCCGAGCTGCTGGCAGGTGCCAATCCGGGTAACATCGTGCTCCATTGTCTGCCAGCCTATCGCGGCAAGGAGATCAGCGAGGAGCTGCTTGAAAAGCATGCCGGTAGTATTTTCCAACAGGCCGAGAACCGCCTGCATGCCCAGAAAGCCGTGCTGGCGCAAGTATCCCGCGCCTGATAGGCTTGGGCATGCCTACGGATAATGAACTGATCGATATTGCCTGGAAAGCCCGCGAGCAGGCTTATGCTCCCTACTCGGAGTTCCAGGTCGGCGCTGCTCTGCTAACTGCGGACGGGCTGGTATTTCCTGGCTGCAACGTCGAAAATATCTCCTACGGACTCACAAACTGTGCGGAGCGCGTGGCGATCGGCGCGGCAGTTGCCCAGGGCATCCGTAAGTTCGAGAAGGTGGTCGTGGTCGCCGATACCAAAGAGCCCGTGTCTCCCTGCGGTGCATGCAGGCAGGTTCTCGCGGAGTTCGGGGTTAAAACCATCATTCTGGCGAACCGCGAGGGCTCGTTGACCTTTTCCCTCGAGGAGCTGCTTCCAAGGGCCTCAACGGGCATCTTGGATCGGCCTTGATGTTCCACGTGGAACTTTTCCGGACGCTCAGTCGGAGATTGCGCGACAGCCAAGGCGTGATAGTGTCGCGCCCCGCCTATGTTCCGCTATCCGAAAGAGTATGATGTAATTGTGATTGGCGCCGGTCATGCCGGTGTCGAGGCTGCCTTGGCTGCTGCCAGATTGGGTGCCCAGGTAGCAGTGCTTACCCAGAATCTGGATACGGTAGGACAGATGTCCTGCAATCCGGCCATCGGAGGATTGGCCAAGGGTCATATGGTTCGAGAAATCGATGCCCTAGGTGGTGCGATGGGAATCAATACGGATGCGACGGGTATCCAATGGCGGATGCTCAACGCATCCAAGGGGCCCTCGGTCCGTGCGCCGCGCGCCCAGTGCGACAAGAAAGCCTACCAGTTCCGGATGAAGATGGAGCTGGAAAAGGCGGAAGGCATCGACCTTCACCAAGGAAACGTCGCCGAGCTCACGGTGGATGGGGAGGACAGGATCACGGGTATCTTGACTTCGCTGGGCATGGAGATCGCGGGGAAATCCGTGATCCTCAGTGCGGGAACTTTCATGCGTGGACTCATGCATGTCGGGCTGAAAAATGAAAAGGGAGGCAGGATGGGGGATGCGATCTCTACGGTTTCGGATTCGCTCAAGCATCTAGGGTTTCAGGTCGAACGCTTCAAGACCGGCACCCCATGCCGCTTGAATGGTCGTTCATTGGACTTTTCCAAATGCGAAATCCAGGCGGGGGATGAGCCTATTCCTAAGTTCAGCTTCATGGCGGATCGGATCGAAAAGGGCGAAAACGACATCTTCACCCTCAACCCGTGGGGCGATCCGAAGTTCCACGTGGAACAAATGCCGTGCTGGGTGACCTACACCAACCCTGCCACCCACGAAATTATCGCCAACAATCTCGACCAATCTCCGATGTATTGCGGCGTTATCGAAGGTGTGGGCCCACGCTACTGCCCGTCCATCGAGGACAAGGTGGTGCGTTTTTCTGAGAAACCCCGGCATCAGGTTTTCTTGGAGCCCGAGGGACGCCATACCCTCGAGTATTACGTCAACGGGGTTTCCACCTCTCTGCCCTACGAGGTTCAGATGAATTTCCTCCGAACCATCCCCGGATTAGAAAAATGCGAGATTCTGCGTCCCGGCTATGCGGTGGAGTATGATTACTGCCCGCCGACCCAACTCCATCCCACACTGGAAACCAAACGCGTCGAGGGTCTGTATTTCGCCGGCCAGATCAACGGAACCTCCGGATACGAAGAAGCCGCAGGGCAGGGGCTCATCGCTGGGACAAATGCCGCGCTCAAAGTGCTGGGTAGAGAACCTTTTGTGCTTGGTCGCGACGAAGCGTATCTCGGCGTGATGATCGACGATCTCGTCACGCGTGGCTGCACCGAACCCTACCGCATGTTCACAAGTCGGGCGGAATACCGTCTCTTGCTGCGCCAGGACAATGCTGATCTCCGTCTAACCCGCAAAGGAGCGGAATATGGCCTGACCTCTGGAGAGCGTCTCGATCGTGTGGTGCAAAAGGCTTCGGAGCTGGAGCGGGCGGATGCTTGGGTGAAAAAAACCAACCATTCCGGAGTAAAGCTCGATCAATGGCTGCGTCGCTCGGATAGCAACTGGAAAGACCTCCCACAGGAAATGATCGCGGAATTTTCCGAAGATCTCTGGCCACTCATCGAAACGGATTTCAAATACGCCGGCCACCTTGGCAGACAGCAGCAGCAGATCGATCGCATGTCGCGGCAGGAAGGGCGGAGAATTCCTGAGGGGCTCGACTTTTCCAGCGTTCCGGCACTGAAAAAGGAAGCGCAGGTTCGTTTCTCGGAGATCAGTCCCCGCACTATCGGGCAAGCCGGCAGGATTCCCGGCATCACCCCGGCGGATGTGGCGATTCTCACCATTTGGCTGGAGAAAAGGGAGAAGTCCGCTCCGGTCTCACCTGAATAGGCCTTACTACTATATTCATAGTAGTTGAGGCCTTTGATCGGCCGGAAAGATGGGTTGCTCGCAGTCATCCTCCCTGCCTTCAATGCGGCGTGGAAAACCGTCATCCGCTCCCTGCAAACGCCTCCCTGATCTTCCTCGGCACGGCGAACCTGCTGCCCGCCATTGGCGTCTTGTTGTGGGATTGGAGCGTATTTGAGATCGTTTCGCTGTATTGGTTGGAGAATGTGGTGATCGGCGCGGTGAATGTCCTAAAAATCCTCACCTGCAGCCCGGACCCGAATCTCATAGGAGCGAGCGATGCGTTCCTAAGGGAATCCCCGGACATGCCCGCCCATCTCCGGAGCCCTGCGGCATCCAACGGCTTGCACCATGGGGTGAAGCTCTTTCTCATTCCCTTCATCACTGTGCATTACGGTATGTTTTGTTTCGTACACGGGATCTTCGTTTTCACCCTGTTGGGCGGATCCGGGGGGAGGATAATCTCCGGCGGCCCGTTCAGCGGAATGGGCAAAATGCTTTCCCAAGTCTTTGTCTCCGGGGGGAAATGGTTCGTGGTCGCCATCGTCGCTAGCCATCTATTCTCGTTCTTCTTCAACTACCTCGGGAAGGGCGAATACCGCCGCACCTCACCGCCGCAGCTGATGATGTCGCCATACGGGCGCATCTTCATCCTCCATGTGGCAATTCTTCTAGGTGCATTTCTCATCTTGGCGCTCGGCAGCCCGGTTTCGTTGCTGATCCTCCTCATCGCCGGAAAAATTGCCTTAGACGTCAAACTCCATCGCCGCAGCCACGCCAGAGCGGCGGTCTCCGGAACCGCCTGACAAAGCCAAAGCATCTTTTCAAAAAATTTGCCCCACTTTCGCATTGCCACCGCCGAAATTTGACACTAGTTTCCGCGCCCCAACCGTCTAACCCCGCTCCAAGATGTCCAAGCATAACTCTCTCAAATCGAACGCCACCGTCGGCGGCAAACGCTCCGTCCTCAAACGCTTCGAGCGCGTGAAACTCCTCAAGGAACGCGGCGAATGGAAAAAGGGCGCATCCCCAATCGGCCTTCCGAAGACCAAGCACGACGCTTGATCCGTCGGCCCTTTTCCTAACTCCCAATAGATCCCTGCGGCTCGTTCTGCGGGGCAATTAACGTTTTATCATGCAAGAGGGAGTGCGCCTGAACAAATACCTCGCTTCGTGCGGGGTCGGATCACGTCGTGGCTGTGAAGAGCTCATCGAGGATGGCCGTGTCGAAGTGAACGGCGAGCCGTGCATCAAGCTCGCAACCCGCGTAAGCGATTCCGACCATGTCCGCGTGGACGGCAAACGGGTTTTCCCGAAAGCGGAGGTTGTTGTGATTTTCCACAAACCCCGTGGCTATGTCTGCACGCGCAGCGATGAGTTCGGCCGCGAAACGATCTACGATCTACTTCCCGCCACTCTGCAAACGCTCCATCACGTTGGGCGTCTGGATGCGGATTCCGAGGGCATGCTCATCCTCACCAACGATGGCGATCTTTCCCAGCAGCTGATGCATCCATCCAAATCGGTGGAAAAGGAATATCTCGTCACCTCCAACCAAGCTTTCGAGAACAGCCACCTCGACCAATTTCTTGCCGGGGTTTACACCGAAGAGGGAAAGCTAAAGGCAAAGGTCATCGAACGTATTTCTGCCCGCCGTATCAAGGTCGTGCTCGATCACGGTGCAAAACGCCAAATCCGTGTGATGTTCGAGTCACTCGGCTATCAGGTCACCAAGCTCCTCCGTGTGCGCATCGGAAAGCTCTGGCTCGGAGATCTTGAGCCCGGCCGCTGGGCGATCTTAAACGCGAAGGAAGTCGCGATGCTTCTAGGCAAGTGAACCGATCCGCTAGGTGGGGAAGTTTGTATTTCACCTCGCTTTCTACCATTGCCGAGCAAGGAATGGTTATCTAGTTTCTAGGCAGAGACCGCCATGAGTGCAAAAAAACCCAATAAAATCCCGAAAGAACATACCGCCGAACTGACTGCGGTGCATAAGCCTTCGAAGGAATTCTCGAAAAAAGCGCGTATCCCATCGATGGCCGCTTACGAGAAGCTCTACAAGCACTCGATCGAAAAGCCCGAGAAATTCTGGGCTTCAGAAGCCAAGGAACTCACATGGCAAAAGCCGTTTACCAAAGTGCTGGATTGGAAGGCTCCCGATGCAAAGTGGTTTGTCGGTGGCAAAATCAATGTCGCCGAAAACTGTGTGGATCGTCATGCCACGGGATCGCGTGCGAACAAAGCTGCGATCATCTGGGAAGGGGAGCCCGGCGACAAACGCACGATCACCTTCGCTCAGCTCCATCGCGAGGTTTGCAAGTTCGCCAATGTCCTGTTGTCACGCGGGGTGAAATCCAAAGACCGGGTGCTCATCTACATGCCAATGATCCCCGAGGCCGCCGTGGCGATGCTCGCCTGCGCGCGTATCGGTGCGGTGCACAATGTGGTTTTCGGAGGCTTTGCTTCCGAAGCGATCTTGGATCGACTTGAGGATTCCGGGGCGACGGCGATCGTCACTGCGGATGGCGGATGGAGACGCGGCAAGGTCGTTCCCCTCAAACCTGCGGTCGACGAAGCGCTGAAGAAATACTCCAAGGTCACGAACATTTTCGTCGTGAACCGCACCGGCAATGAGGTCGCCATGAAGAAGGGCCGCGATCATTGGTGGCACGAGGAAATGGAACCTGCTTCCGCGAAACACGAGCCGAAAGGTTTCGATTCCGAACATCCACTTTTCATCCTCTACACTTCCGGCTCCACCGGGAAACCGAAGGGTATCCTGCACACCTCCGGCGGCTACCTCACCGGCACCTATGCGACGTGCAAATACATCTTCGATATGCGTGACGAGGATGTCTATTGGTGCACCGCCGATGTCGGCTGGATCACTGGGCACTCCTACATTGTTTACGGCCCGCTCGCGAACGGCGTCACCCAGGTGATGTACGAAGGCGCTCCCAACCAACCGGATTTTGGGCGTTTCTGGAAAATGATCGAGGAACATCGTGTCACCATTTTCTACACCGCTCCCACCGCGATCCGCGCTTTCATCAAGGCGGGCGACGAGTTTCCGGAAAAATACGACCTTTCATCGCTCCGTCTTCTCGGCTCGGTCGGTGAACCGATCAACCCGGAAGCTTGGCACTGGTATTACCACAAGATCGGTGGAGGAAAATGCCCTATCGTCGATACTTGGTGGCAGACAGAAACCGGAGCGATCCTTATCTCGCCGCTCCCTGGTGCAACCCAGTGCATACCCGGCACTGCCACTCGGCCGTTCTTCGGTATCGATGCCGCTATTCTCGATGACGAAGGCAATGAATGCCCACCGAACGTCGATGGCCGTCTCGTGATTCGCAAGCCATGGCCTTCGATGACCCGCGCGATTTACGGCGACAAAGCGCGTTTCAAGAAGACCTACTTCGCCGATTATCCCGGCATCTACACGGCGGGCGATGGCGCGCGGCGCGACAAGAAAGGCAATTTCTGGATCATCGGACGTCTCGATGACGTGCTCAACGTCTCCGGCCACCGTCTCGGCACCGCCGAGATCGAGTCTGCTCTGGTCGCTCACCCGGCGGTTGCCGAGGCGGCTGTCGTTGGACGCCCGCATGACCTAAAAGGACAGGCCGTCGCTGCATTCGTCACCCTGAAATCGGGATACGAATCTAACGCCGACCTGGAAACAGAGCTCCGCAACCACGTCGGCAAGGTGATCGGCGCAATCGCCAAGCCAGATGACATTCATTTCACTCCCGCTTTGCCGAAAACACGTTCCGGTAAAATCATCAGACGATTGCTGAAAGAACTGGTTACTACTGGCACAATTTCGGGAAATGTGACCACCTTGGAAGACATGGGTGTCATCGATCACCTAAAATCGCTTTTGTCCAAGTAGAAACCCGGCATGACCCCGTCTAGATATCTCGTTTCCCGCGTCGCGCAGATTTTCGGCTACAGCCGGAAGAATGCGCGCCTGTCTGCTGCGGCTTCGGAAACCCATTTGCTCAAGGAGGCGGAATCTCATCTTGGCCAAGCCATTTGGAAAAATGCCGAGCACATCGAGGGCGTTTCAGTCGAATACTGGAACCTCCGCAAGCTGGTGAAGCAGCATGAGCTTCTTGAGGAAAAGCTAGTTCATTGCCGTGAGGAGCTTGCCAAAGCCCATGAAGAGCGCGCCAGTCTGCTGGAGATTTCGAACGAGCCTTTCATGGACCTCATCGAAAAACGCAAGAACGTCCTGAGGAAAATGGAGGAATTCGCCCGCCAGAGGGATCTCGTGGTGGCAAGGGCAAGAGAGATCCGCCGCACCTATGACGGGGTTAAAACCAAGCAAGAGGTCCTCACTAAAGAAGGGGACCATACCCCTCTGGAGTTCGAAAAAATCCAGAACCGGCTTGCGGATCTGAAAGCTGAATTTTCCGCCCTGAAAAAAGAGCGCCACGACATCGCCGCAAAGATCTCCGAAGGAGACGCCACCATCGACGAAATCGATACCGAAATCATCGCCCGTAAAAAGGAACGTCGGATCAAAGCCGCAGAGGCTTTCCAGCACATCGGCGATGCCAATCAGGAAATGTCTACGCTGCGTGGAGAATTGGCCACACACACCGCCCAAATGCGCCAGCTCTATTCGGAAATTGGCCGATATGTCAGCCGGAATGCTGCAACGGATCCCACATGTATGAAATCCTGTGAAAAATACCGGGGTCTCGTGGACGTGATGGGAGCCCTCCGCAAGTCGATTCAATACAATCACAAGCTCGCCGACGAAGCCTAAGACGGTTCCCGGCTTGTTTCTCGACACAACAACAGCGCTTTTCTTTACAAAGTCGCCATCTCCTGTCACACCCCTGAAAGTTTAAGCAACTCGCACGCGCACATGCCAAAAGATACCTCGATCCGCAAAATTCTCGTCATCGGCTCCGGCCCAATCGTTATCGGCCAAGGCTGCGAATTCGACTACTCTGGCGTCCAAGCCTGCAAGGCCCTAAAAGAAGAAGGCTATGAGGTCATTCTGGTGAACTCGAACCCCGCCACGATCATGACCGATCCGGAGTTCGCGCATCGCACCTACATCGAGCCGATCACTCCGGAAGTCGTTGAAAAAATCATCATCCGCGAGAAACCTGACGCCCTTTTGCCCACTCTCGGCGGCCAGACAGCGCTCAACACCTCGATGGATCTCTTCAAATCGGGCACCCTCGAGAAGCACGGGGTGAAAATGATCGGCGCCAATGCTGAGGCGATCGACAAGGGCGAGGATCGCCATCTTTTCAAAGAGGCGATGGAAAAGATCGGCCTCGATATGCCGCGCTCCGGTATTGCTCGCACTCAGGAAGAAGCCCGCGAAGTCGCTGCAGAAATCGGCACCTTCCCGCTCATCGTTCGTCCCGCATTCACTCTCGGCGGCCAAGGTGGCGGCATCGCCTACAACAAGGAAGAGTATGAAGAAATCGTTCACCGCGGTCTCGATCTCTCGCCGGTTTCCGAAGTCCTCATCGATGAGTCGCTGCTCGGTTGGAAGGAGTTCGAAATGGAAGTCATGCGCGACCGTGCCGACAACTGCGTGGTCATCTGTTCGATCGAAAACCTCGATCCAATGGGCGTGCATACCGGCGACTCCATCACCGTCGCCCCGATCCAGACACTCACCGACCGTGAGTATCAGATCATGCGCGACGCGTCCTTTGCGGTGATCCGCGAGATTGGCGTTGAAACCGGGGGCTCGAACATCCAGTTCGCCACCGATCCAAAATCCGGGCGTATGATTGTCATCGAGATGAACCCGCGAGTCTCTCGTTCCTCCGCGCTGGCCTCAAAAGCCACCGGCTTCCCGATCGCCAAGATCGCCGCGAAGCTAGCCGTCGGCTACACGCTCGATGAGCTGCCGAACGACATCACCCAAGTCACCCCGGCTTCCTTCGAGCCGACCATCGACTACGTAGTCACCAAAATCCCTCGTTTCACTTTCGAGAAATTCCCTACGGCAAACTCCGTACTTACCACTTCCATGAAGTCCGTCGGTGAGGCCATGTCCATCGGCCGCACGTTCAAGGAATCCATGCAGAAGTGCCTGCGCTCCCTAGAAACAGGTCGCTGGGGCTTTGGTTTCGACAAGGGCGATCCACAATCGCCGAGCAAGGACGAGATCCTGCGCAAGCTCCAGATCCCCAATTGCGAACGCATCTTCTGGCTCCAGACCGCCTTTGTGCACGGTTGGACACTTGAGGAAATTTTCGATGCGACGAACATCGACCCATGGTTCCTGCGCCACCTTGAGCAGATCGCCGAGGAAGGAAAGAACCTCGCCACCCTCGATCTCCGCACCGCGAAAAAGCTCGGTTTCTCCGACCGCCAGATCGCCAAAGCTCGCGCCTCTGCTCCTGCAATCCACGATGCCTCAATCCACGGCGAAAAAGATCAACCCGCCGGAGCGCCACCTCGTGCCGAGCCTGAAGGAGCTGTGGTCGATGTTCCTACTGAGGACACGATCCGTGCCGAGCGCAAAGCCAAGGGTATCATCCCGACCTATCGCTTGGTCGACACCTGCGCCGCCGAGTTCGAAGCGTTCACTCCGTATTTCTACTCCACCTACGGCGATGAAAACGAAGCCCGCCAGTCGGACAAAAAGAAGATCATCATCCTCGGTGGTGGCCCCAACCGCATCGGCCAGGGCATCGAGTTTGACTACTGCTGTGTCCACGCCGCCTTCGCCCTGAAAGAGCTCGGCTACGAGACCATCATGGTGAACTCCAACCCCGAGACCGTCTCCACCGACTACGACACCTCGGACAAACTCTTCTTCGAGCCACTCACCCTTGAGGACGTTCTCAACATCTGCGATCAGGAACAACCGCACGGGGTCATCGTCCAGTTTGGCGGCCAGACTCCGCTTAACCTCGCTGCAGATCTTGAGCGCCACGGCGTGCCGATCATCGGCACCTCGCCGAAAAACATCGAACTCGCCGAGGACAGGAAATTTTTCTCCGCCCTGCTCGACAAGCTCGGCCTCAAGCAAGCCGAAGCCGGCACCGCGACCAACGAAGCGGAAGCCATCGAGGTCGCCAACCGCATCGGCTACCCGGTGCTCGTCCGCCCGTCCTTCGTGCTCGGTGGTCGCGCGATGATGATCGTTTACTCTGACGCAGAGCTTTCCACCTACATGCGCGAGGCTGTTACCGCCTCGCCCGAGCGTCCCGTTCTCGTCGACCGCTTCCTCGATAACGCCACAGAAATCGACGTCGACTGCATCAGTGATGGCGAGACTTCCGTGGTTGGAGCGATCATGCAGCACATCGAGCAAGCCGGTATCCACTCCGGAGACTCCGCTTGCTGCATCCCGTCCATCTCCATCTCCGATGCGATCAAAGCGAAGATCGACAAGGCGGCTAAAGACCTCGCCCGCGAGCTCGAAGTGCGCGGCCTGATGAACATCCAGTTCGCTGTGAAGGACGAGGAACTCTATGTCATCGAGGTCAATCCACGCGCCTCCCGCACCGTGCCGTTCGTCTCGAAAGCCACCGGGGTTTCTCTCGCCAAGCTCGCTGCGAAAATCATGGTCGGTGAAAAACTCGCAGACATGGGCTACACGGAAACGATCCATCCAACGCATTTCTCTGTCAAAGAAGCCGTCTTCCCATGGAATCGCTTCCCTGGCATCGACATCGTGCTCGGCCCGGAAATGAAATCCACCGGCGAAGTCATGGGCATCGATAAGGACTGGGGCATGGCTTATGCGAAATCGCAAATGGCAGCCTTCAATCCGCTCCCGAAAGAAGGCACTGTCTTCCTTTCCATCGCAGATATGGATAAGGAGCGCGCGGTGAAAGTCGCCCAAGATCTTCACGAACTTGGTTTCAAGATCGTTTCCACCGGAGGCACCCTCGAAAAACTCGCCGAGGCAGGCATCCCTGCGGACCGCGTTTACAAAGTCCTCGAGCAAGCGCGCCCGAACATCATCGACATGATGAAGAACAACGAGATCCATTTCCTCATCAACACCCCCGCGACCCATGAGTCACGCGCTGATGAGATCTTGATCCGCTCGACCGCGATCGCGCAGAAAATCTCCTACGCGACCAACATGGCCGCGGCCGAAGCCACCGTAAAAGCCATCCGTTCTCTCAAGGAAAACGAGCTCACGGTGCAGAGCATTCAGGAATACCATGCGTGAAAAAAGGAGCGCTGCCTTTAGGCGGCGTTTCAGACTTTCAGACGCTGCCTAAAGGCCGCGCTCCGTTATCTTGCGGTTTTCCCTCCGGAGGTTGAACCAAGGCTCCCTCACCACTCGATTCCTACGCCCTCTTCCGGGATCAGGATTTTCTCGCTGATGCCAAGGCGGTCGGCTTCGGTGAGGAGGCGTTCGACGGGCTCCTGTAGAGCTTCGTTTCCGAGCGGGAAGGTGCCGTAGTGCATGGGGATAAGCACTTTTGCGCCGAGATCGGTGAACGCGCGAACGGCTTGCTCCGGATTCATGTGCACATCGCGGCCGCTGGGGGACTCGTAGGCGCCGATCGGCATCAGAGCGATGTCGATGTCATGGCGTTTCCCAATCTCGGTGAAGCCGTCGAAGTAGGTGCTGTCGCCGCAGTGGAAGACACTTTTGCCATCCGCTTTCACGAGATAACCGCCGTAATCGCGGTGGGTATCGTGAACGTAGCGTGCGCCCCAATGATGGCAGGGGGTATGGATGATGTGCATGCCCTTGATTTCCAGTTCATCCCAGATCTTCACCTCGTGGACGGCGGAGAACCCGAGTTTCCGCACGAGCGAGGCGCTGCCTCTCGGGACGACGATGCCATCGCTGGATTGGAGGATTTTCAGGCTGGGCTTGTGGAGGTGGTCGAAATGCGCGTGTGAGACTAGCACGAGATCGACTTCCGGCACGCCCTCGAGGCGCAGCCCGGGATGGCGCTGGCGTTTCACCGGGCCATGCCATTTCGCCCAGTTCGGATCGACCACCACCGAGTTGCCGGCAAACTGGAGGAAAAACGAGGCGTGTCCGATCCATGTGATGCGGACTTTTCCGTCCACCGGAGGGGCGAGCACCGGTTCAAGCATGGCTCCGGCCATTTTCCGGAACATGCCTGGGACGATGTGGTGTCGCAGGAATTTCGCGTTTCTACCGGGCCAACCCTTTTGCGGGGCGAGGCCGGAGTATTGGTTTCCTGGGTTTTCGCTCATGGCGATGTATTCAAAGGGTTCCGTAGCCTGCAGAGATTTTCTCCGCCCAATGCTCGGCACGTGCGCGGAAGCCCATGTCATCCTGCGCGTAGAGGATGCCTCGGGAGACATTGATGACGTCTGGCGCCATGCGTTTCGCGGCAGCGAGGGCGGAAAGATCCCCACCTTGGGCGCCTAGTCCGGGGATGAGCAGGGGGGCGTCGGGCATTTTGGGAAGTACGTCTTCGGCATTGGTCAGGCCGACGACATAACCGACATCGGTGGCGCGGCCTTCGGATTTTGCGCGTTCGCCCAGGGCGGTGACGAGCTCGAAAACCTTGCGGCCATCCGCCAGCACCTGCTGTTGGAAATCGGCCGAGCCCGCATTTGACGTGACGGCGAGCAGGTAAACGGCTTTGCCTTCGTAATCGAGGAACGGCTCAATGGAATCGTAGCCGAGGAAAGGGTTGAGCGTGACAGCATCAACGTTCCAACCATTGAAGTAGCCTTGCGCGTAGTATTTCTGTGTCTCGCCGATGTCGCTGCGTTTCGCATCGAGTATGACGGGAATGTCCTCGGGGATGGAGGCGAGGATTTCCTCGAGGATGCGGATGCCCTCGATGCCCATCGCCTCGAAGTAGGCCATGTTCGGCTTAAATGCCGCTGCCCAAACAGAAGTTTCCTCGACCACGCGGAGGAGAAAATCTTTTGCATAACTCGCTCCGTGTTCACCCGGTCGGGGATCGAGACCGACGCAGAGACGCGATCCGCTGGATTTGATTCGTGTCTGAAGTTTTTCGCTAAAACGCATGCCGAATCTTTCCCCAAAATCTCGGAATCCGCAAAGGAAACCATCATTCAGTGGCCAGCTTCCCGGGGTTTTCGGAAACGGGAGCCTGCCTCCAATCCACCCATGCGATGTAGGCAAGGGCGGCGAAGTACAGGGAAAATTCCGCAGCCTTGCCCCAATAAGAAATTTTTTCGGCCCCGCCGAGGCAGCCGCAGCTGATATCGAGCCCCCGCCACCACGCGGATCCGACCGAGAGGGTGAATGCGACGACTAGACCGAGCATTGCCAGCCAGGCGCCTCTCCTCAGGATACCAAGCATGAAACAGATGCCCGCCACGACCTCGAGCCACGGCACGAAATATCCGGCGACCAGCGCCATTTCATCACTCATCATCCGGTAATTCGCCAGATCCGCTGCAAAGCGATCCAAACCGCTGGCGAAAATTTTCAGGCCGCCCGCATAAACGAACCACGCGCCCATGAGCACGCGCAGCACCAAGGCCACCGTTTCGTTCTTGCTCATGTTCACGCCGGAAATATCTCGCACAGCAACAGGGATTGTCACGGTTTTCTCGTCTCAGGATTTACCGGCTCTCTGCCGAAAAGCATGAGCGGCACGCCGACGACGAAGGTCACAAGCAAGGCGAGCGGCCAGAGCTTTACCATTCCCACCACCTCCGGCGGGGCGATGACTCTGACCTCGTATTGCTGGAAAAGATCGTATGCGGTTTCCAGATCTTCCGGCGCAACCACCACCCGGACACCGCCGATGAGCTGCGTGTAAATCCAGCAGTTTTGCGGTAAATATTCATCGAAAACATAAGCCGAGATATCTTCTGACTCCAGATAGCTCCGGAAAAGATAGGCATCCTCGATCTTGTGAAATCTGACGACGGTCTCCATGGGTTTACTCTAACAATAAAGCATTTCTCAAGTTCTGCGGGAAGCCTTCCTTCGCTTGCGTGTTGCGATGCCTCCCCTGCGGTGCTTCAATCACGCCGTGGCCTATTTGGAGATCCGTGAGTTGCAGAAGCATTTCGTGAAAAAAGCGGGGGGCATGCTCACCTCGCACACCGAGACCGTGAAAGCCGTCGACGGCGTGAGCCTAGAGATCCAGAAGGGCGAAATCCTCGGCCTCGTCGGCGAATCGGGCTGCGGGAAATCGACCCTGTCGCGCACCCTCATGCAGCTTATCCCGCCGACTTCCGGGGCGGTCATCCTCAACGGTGAAAACGTTTCTGCCCTCAGCGCGAGGGAAGTAAGAAAGCGGCGACTCGATTTCCAGATGGTTTTCCAGGATCCCTACGCCTCGCTCAATCCACGCATGACGGTTTTTTCGACCATCGCCGAGGCCATACGCCAGCGTCATGGAGACATGAAAGGTGCGGAGCTAGAGCGGAAAGTCGCCGATCTCATGGCCACCGTCGGACTCGATGCCACCCAGATGAAGCGCTACCCGCACGAGTTCTCTGGAGGCCAGCGCCAGCGCATTGCCATCGCCCGCGCCCTCGCCCCGGAGCCAAAGCTGATCATTGCGGACGAACCGGTTTCCGCGCTCGATGTCTCGATCCAATCGCAGATCCTCAATCTCCTCAAAGACCTCCAGCGCGATCTCGGGCTGACCATGATTTTCATCTCCCACGATCTCGGCGTGGTCCACTACATCGCGGACAGGATCGCGGTGATGTACAAAGGGAAAATCGTCGAGGTTGGCACCGCGGATGAGGTTTTCAACCACCCGGAGGACGACTACACCAAGCGTCTGCTCGCTTCGATCCCTAAGCTCCGGCAGGACTAGCCCATGGTCACGGCGGTGACGATGCCATCATTCACCTCGAAGTTCACCCGCTCCGGCCGGTAATCCCGAGTCCCCATTTGCGGTTTTCCGTCGAGCTTGCTTACCCGATGGCGCCGTCCCCTGTCATCGCAGGCTTTCTGGGCTTTCTCCAAAGGCATTCCAACCAAGGATTGGGGATCGAAATCCTTCTCCTTGGCCTCATCTGCTGGGCGGATGACTTTATCGGCTTCGGCATTTGCCGGGACTTTTGCTTCGGTTTGACAGGAAACAACAGCCATTAGCGTAATCAACGGGAGCGCGGATTTCATACGCTAACTTTCGCACCCATCCTGCAAGATGCAAGGTGGCAGGCAAAAACTGACGTTGCAGGCGCTTTTAACCCAACTACCCTGTAGAACACCATGAAATGGAATGCCACCAGCGTCACCGCCGCTTGCCTCGCCGTAGGCCTTGGCGGATTTGTTATTGGAAAAGTCACGAACACCGGAAGCGGTAGTGGTGATCGAGAAACCGAGGCGCTGCTTGACCGCGCCCGGCTGGCTTCTGAATCCCGTTCGGCATCTGGAGACGCCGATGGCAGGCGCGATGCTGCAGGCCGCCCGATACGCACCGGAGCCGATCGCAGCAGTGCCACTCTCGAGCAACGCCTCTTGGACATGGAGCAGATCGTGCGTGGGGAAAACGCCCTCGACCGCAGCCGTGCGATGCTCAAGTGGATCGATTCTCTTGCGCCCGGGGATTTCGAGGCAGCTGTCGAATCGTTCCGCAATCTCGGCGTTGCGGACTCACGTCGCGGTGAATACGCGATGTTACTGACGGCATGGGCGAACGTGGATCCCACCGCGGCGCTGGCCTACACCATGGAAAACACACGCGGCGGTATGGCAACGGGTACGGTGCTCGGTGCATGGGCCAGCCGCGACCCTGAAGCGGCGATCGCCTGGGCCAAAACCAACTACGACGGAGACGGTGCCAACCCCTACATGACTGGCATCATCCGGGGGCTTGCCGAAACGAACCTGCCCCGCGCTACGGAACTCCTTGCCGAGCTGCCCTATAGCGGCGAGCGCGGCGAGGCACTCAATGCGATTATTCCCCACCTGCTGTCCATGGGATCGGATACGGCTAAGGACTGGGTCGCTTCTCTTTCGGATGAATCTCTTAAAGACGGCGCGATTTCACGTCTCGCCGAGTCTATGGCAAAAAGCGATCCTGCCGGCACCGCCGCATGGCTTGCGGACAATCTCGGTGAGCGCTCGAGCCGCAGCGTCGATGAAGTCTTCGCCGAGCTAGCGAAGGTCGATATGAACGCGACCATCGCGGCTTTCGAAAAACTTCCAGCAGACAATGAAGCGGCGAAATCCCGCGGGCTGATTGCACTAGTTTCCGTCCAAGCGCGTGAAAATCCCGCTGCAGCCGTCGCGCTGATGGATAAGTATCCGGAATCAGTCAACGACCGCACAGTACAGCAATTCATTTGGACGTCGTTCGACAAGGATCCGCAGATCGCCGTTTCCCAGATCTCGCGCATGACCGGCAAAAGCGACCAGAGCAAGATGTATGATCGGGCGCTGAGTGCTTGGATCAAACGCGATCAGGAGAACGCCGTGCTGTGGATCAACGCGAACTCGGCGAACATCCCTGACCAGGTGGTCAAGAATCTCGCGAAGAGGAATAATCCCTGAATCGGGGAAGTTTTATTTACGGGATACGTCGTAGGTCTTGCCGGCTTCGGTAGGGAAGGAGAACGTGCCGTCGCCGGCGTCTGCGGTTTCCACGGCTACGCCGCCGGATGTGACCGTCATCGGTGCTGCTGAGTGGATGCGGCATTCGCTTCCTTTGTTGGAAAGGATTTCCGCACCATCTAGCTGTCCGCCTTTCCAGCGGAGATCGATTTCGAACCCGCCGCGTGCGCGGATGCCCTTGATCTCACCATCCGGCCAGGTGCTTGGGAGCGCCGGGAGGAATTGGATGAAACCCATGTGAGATTGCACCAACATTTCGCAGATCCCCGCCGCGTAACCGAAGTTTCCATCGATCTGGAAAGGTGGATGAGTGTCGAAAAGGTTGTCATAAATGTTCGCGAAAACCTGCTCGCGCAGAAGCTTGTAGGAGTGATCGCCATCGTGCAGGCGGGCCCAGAAACTGATCTTCCAAGCTTTACTCCAGCCGGTGCCGCCATCGCCGCGGCCGTTCAGAGTTACCTTCGCCGCCTCCGCGAGCTCCGGGGTGGTGAGGGGCGAAATCTGTCGCCCGGGATGCAGGCCGACGAGTTGGGAAACGTGGCGGTGATCGTCTTTCGGATCATCGCGATCCACCATCCATTCCTGGAGTTGTCCCCATTTCCCGATCTGTGGGCCGAGCAGTTTCGACTTCATGCTGACGACCTTTTCGCGGAACGCTTCATCTTCTCCGAGGATCTCGGAAGCTTGGATGAAATTGGTGAAGAGATCCCAGACCAGTTGCTGATCAAAGGAAACGCCGTCCTCGACCGGGCCATGCTCGGGTGACCAACCTTTTGGTGAAACAAGCGTGCCGTCGGGCAACTCCTTGAGGTTGTCCTCCCAGAACTCGCACAGCTCCTTCATCACGGGATATGCCCGGGTCCGAAGGTATTCTTCATCCAGTGAGAACGCATAATGGTCCCAGAGATTCTGCGCGATCCATGAGGAATCACCTTTCGACCACTTGTAGGTCGAGCCACCGAAAATCCCGTTCTCCGCGCGCGTCAGCCAGCCGCGAGCGCCGAATTCTTTTTGGGTCGCCTCTTTGCGGACATCGCGGATGGAGTTCACCCATTCTGCCAGTGGTAGGAAGCACTCGGAAAGGTTCGCCGCATCCACGAACCAATAGTTCATCTGGATGTTTACATCGGAATGATAATCGCTGCGCCACGGCGGGCTGTTACTTTCGTTCCATAGCCCTTGGAGGTTGGCGGGCATCGCACCTGGACGCGAGCAGCTGATCATCAGGTAACGAGCGTGTTGAAAAAGCAGTTCTTCAAGATCGGGGTCGGGCTTCCCTCCTTTGGGATTGCTGGCCTTCTTCCCCATATTTCCCTTTTTCGCGATCACCACTTTCTGGCCGCGGTAGGAGGTCAGGCGCTCATCGGTTGGCAGCTTGAGGATTTCGTCCGGGGTCGTGCCCAGATCCAGCGAAAGGTTTCCGTAAAGGGAGTGGTAATCCGCCATGTGCTCTTCCTTGAGTTTGGCGAAATCCTTCCCCGCGGCCGCAGTCAGCTGAGCCTTCAATCTTTCGCTAGGATGTTCTCCTTTCCAGTTTTTACTACGGCGATTATCGTAGTTTGTATCTGCCACCAGCAACACCGTGATGCTGTCGCAGTTCTTGAACGTAATCTCTCCCTTTTGAGTGGTGAGCTCTCCACCTTCGTGAAGCACTTTCACCTGTGCCTCGTAGTCGAGGTAGTGATTGAACTTGGTTACGTTTTTCCCGATTTTGAGTGTCTTGCCTTGGAGCGATCCGGTCGAGGTAAGGGTGTCCCCCTCACTGCGGATTTTCGCGCCGTGCATGTCTGTGAGCTTGATATTGCCGCTATAGGCACCCGGTTTGTCTGCGGTGAAACGGAACACCAATGCCTCCGCCGGGCGGCTGGCGAAAGCCTCCCGGGTGAATGTGGTTCCGCCCTGCTCGTATTTTACGCGGTGGAAGGAATTCGCGACATCGAGTTCGCGACGATACTGTGTTGGCTTGTTGTCTTCAGCATTGCCGAAGCGGATGAAAAGATCGCCGAAAGCTTGGTAGGCGCCGGTGTCTTTTTCATCGCCCAGCCATAGGCTGTCTTCGTTGAACTGGATGCGCTCCTCGTTGACCCCTCCGAAAACCATGCATCCCAAGCGGCCGTTGCCGAGCGGCAAGGCCTGCGTTTCCCAATCCGAGGCGGGTGCGGAATACCACAAGAGGCGGTCGTTTTGCTTCGTCTCATCAGCCAGCGCAGGAGCCAGCCCCAGTAGGCACGCTATTGCGCACGGGGATAATAATTTCATCAGGAGTTAGATTGGGTTTTGGGAAAATGTAGGATTAAAGATCCGGGCGATCGGAATCGAGTTGCTCCAGCAGGATTGCTTTCAATTCGCTAACGCGTTCCGGATATTTCGAGGCGATGTTGTGGCGCTCTTCGTTGTCGGACTTGATGTCGTAGAGCTGGTAGTCGTCCTTCTTGCGGTTGATTTCAATCAGCTTGAATCCGTCGCGGGCGATGAGTGCGGAACTACCCATTTTGTTGAACTCATTGTTCACCACCACGTATTCGTGTTTCTCGGCTTGGTCTTCGCCGAGCAGGGTGGGCAGATAGGAAATGCTGTCTTTGCCCTTCGGCAATTTCACTCCGGCAAGATCCGCCAGCGTGCCCATGAAATCATAGTTAGTGGTGAGGCGGTCACTGGTAGTGCCAGCCTTGAAGTGTCCCGGCCATCTCCCGATGAGGGGTGCCTGCATGCCGCCTTGGTAGCCCGCGCGCTTCAGTCCAGCACGGCCGCCAGCGCCGTCGAAGATGTCGCCGTCTTCCGAGGTGCGCCATTTTTTGTCGTCTAGGTTGGCTTTACCGCCGTTGGCTTTCTTTTGTGAGCCGTAAGAGCCCTTTGGCCCGTAATAGAGCTCGTGGCCGTTGTCTGAGGTGAAAAATACGGCGGTCTTCTCGTCCAAGCCAAGTTCCTTGAGCTCCGCCATGATCAGGCCGACATGGTCATCGAGCATGCGCACCATCGAGGCGTATTTTTTTTCCGCCAGCGACCATCCTTCGCGATCCGCGTAGTCGGGATGCAGCTCAGGTATCGCGACCGGGCCATGGGGAAGCTGGGTCGGGTGGTAGAGGAAAAATCGCTGATCCTTGTGTGAGCGGATGTAGGAGAGGATGCCTTCGATAAAGACATTCTGCGAGTAGGTCTCGCCTCCGGCTCCGACCGGTTCGTCGCCCTTTTCGCTCATTTTCCCGCAATGGGGATCGGTATTGCCGGGCAGCTCGAATTTCTCCCCGTTTCTCCACAGATACGGAGGGTAAAATCCGTGTGCGCGTGAGTGATCGTAGAAGCCTTCGTGGAAATCCCAGCCGAAGCGATCGACCTGTTCCTTCCATGTCAGGAAGCCGCGGTCCAGTTTGCCGAATTGTGCCGTCTCGTAGCCGCCCTCCTTCGCCACCTGTGCCAGGAAAATCTCATTGTCCGGTATTGGATGCGCCTTCTCCTTGATCGCGTCGAACTTCTTCTGGAATTCCTCTTCGGTGATTTTTCCGGCATCCCGTTGTATGGGTAATCCGGAACCCGTCTGCGCCCAGCCACCCTTGCGACCGTCGTGCATGCCGGTGAGGAGGCTCCACCTCGCCGGGGCGCAATAGACACCGCCGTAGTGATTGGTGAAACGCATGCCTTCTGCCGCCAGCTTGTCGATGTGCGGGGTCTCGATGACTTTTTGCCCATAACATCCCAGCAAGCCGATGCCGAGGTCGTCCGCATAGATCAGGATGACGTTGGGGCGCTCCGTATCGGCAGGTGCGCCCAGCGCGAGAGAGGTGCCCAGCAGGACGACGAGTGAGAAGAGATGGGGAATTTTCATGCGATGATATGACTTATACGAAACCGGAGACACGTTTCTATAAACAAATTAACACCGAAATTCTTGGAAGCTTTCCAGTCATCAACAAACACCGGATATCGAGACACAAAAAAAGCCCGACGCAAACGCGAAGGGCTTTTGGGAATCTGAAGGAATCAGCGGGTTAAATCAGCCTCGCGCCATCCGACGGCCTGCTGGCGAAAATCTCCGGGGCGAAGCCGAATTCTGCTTCGTAGGATTTTACCAGGGCTGCGGCGATATCTGCGGCTTTATCTGCTTCGCAGAGGGTGACGGTGGAGCCGCCGAAGCCGCCGCCGGTCATTCTTGCGCCGATGACCCCGCCCTCGCGGCCAATCTCGGAAGCTGTTTTCACCAGTTGATCGAGCTCCGGGCAGGAGACCTCGAAATCGTCGCGCAGCGAATTGTGGCTTTCATACATCAGGCGACCGACTTCGCTGAAATCGGTTTTTCTGAGCGCTTCCACGGCACCGATGGTGCGGGCGATCTCGCCTACAACATGGCGTGAGCGGCGGAAAGTGGTTTCATCCATCTTGCCTTTCGCGGCATCGACATCAGCCATGGAAACATCGCGCCAGCTGGCTTTACCAACCGCGGCGAGGCCGTCCTCAGTGTTTTTTCTGCGGGCGGCGTAGCCTCCGTCGGAAAGCTCGTGGGAGACTTTGGTGTTCGAGATGAGGATGGTGAGGTCGTCGCGATCGAAAGGCACCATTTCCGGTTCACCGGAACGGCAATCGATCAGCACCAGCTGCCCGTCTTTTCCGAAGGCGGAGGCGTATTGATCCATGATGCCGCAGGGCACGTTGGCGAAATCGTGCTCCGCTTTCTGGGCGAGCAAGGCTTTCTCTTTGGTGCCGATTTCCGTGCCAGTGAGCCCTTCGATGAGGGTGGCGACGGCGCACTCAAGCGCGGCGGATGAGGACAGGCCGGCACCGCCGGGAAGGCTGGAGATGATGAATGCATCGAAGCCGGGCACCTGCATTTCACGCAGATGGAAGCCGTGGATGACACCCCGCAGGTAGTTCGACCACTTCGGCGAGGCTTTCGCTTGCGGTGGCAGGACGGAGAAGGCGGCGGTTTCGTCGGTGAAATCCGTCGCAGCGCGGACTTCGTCGGAGCCGTTCGGCGCGGCGGCGATGATCACCGTGCGTGCGATGGCGAAGGGCAGGACAAAGCCATCGCAGTAATCGATGTGCTCGCCGATGAGGTTCACCCGCCCTGGCGCGGCGGCGATGATGGTCGCCTCTTTGCCGAAGCGCTCGCGGAATTTCTCCCCGGCGGTTTTCGCCAGGGATTGAATGGACGGATTGGGTGAAAGCATCGAAACGTGAGGGGCGGATTATTTTTGCGCGAAGAAGGCGTAGATGGAGATCACTGCGACGATCAGGATCAAGCTGGCCCACTTGGCGTTTTTCCATGGGGTCATGTCGATCGGTGTGCTGGTCTCCAGAGTCCACGCTTTGGCACGAGGAGCGACCTGTGCCCAGACGACCATCATGATGATCAGGAAGGCGAAGACGAAGCCAAGGAAGTGGAAGTTGTAGACGAAGACGCTTTCCACAGCGGGACCAACGCCAGGAATGAAGTATTTCACGGCGATCATGACGATGCCGATGATCAAGGCCCAGAAGGCGGCATCGGCAGGGACGCGCTTGTGAAGCATGCCGACGACGACGACTGCGAAGATCGGAATGAAGTAGATCCCGTTCATATCCTGAAGGTAGGCGAAGATGCTTTCCTGACCGGCGAGCAGTGGCGCGACGAACATGGCTGCAATGGCGATGGTGACGACGAAGATTTTCGCGGCTTTAACCATCTGCTGCTCCGAACCCTTCGGATTGATGATGTGGTGGTAGAGGCCGATACTGAAGAGCGCCGAAGTGCTGTTTAGAGCGGCGTTGAAGGAGCTGAGGATGGCTCCGACCATGACCGCGGCGAAGAATCCGGTGAGGTGTGGTGGGAGAACTTCGCGGACGAGCGTGCCGTAGGCCGCGTCATTGGAGATGCCGTCTTTGGCGAAAAGGTGGAAGGCGATGATGCCGGGGATGACCAGGTAGATCGGGCCGAGGAGTTTCAGGGCACCGGTGAGGAGCACGCCCTTCTGACCTTCTGCGAGGCTGCTGGCGCCAAAGGTACGCTGAATGATCTGCTGGTTTGTGCACCAGTAGAAGAGGTTGAGCAGGGCGACGCCTGTGAAGAGCGTGCTGAAAGGAACGCTGGTGCTCGCGTCTCCGATGGAGTTCAGGCGTTGTGGATTAGCTTCCTTGAGGATGCTCCAGCCTTCCACGATACCGCCGCCGTCGCTCACGCGGTTGAGGGCGAACCAGCAGATCATGAATCCGCCGATAAGCAGGCCGACGCCGTTGATCGTATCAAGCAGGGCGAGGGTTTTGAGGTTTCCGAAACGGGAGTAGAGCGAGCCCATGATGCCGATGAGGAAAACGGTCATCCAAAGGATCACGGTGTCAGGCTGGACCACATTGCCCATGAAATTGACAGGCTCGGTGATGCCGGTGAGGGTTTTTAAATCCAGCATCTGCGAGAGACCCACAGCGCCGCTGTAGAGAATGATCGGAATGAGGAGGAAGGCGTAGGCGAGGAGGAAAATGAAGTTGGCAAGTGTCTGGGTCTTCTTGTCGAAGCGGTTTTCCAAGAACTGCGGGACAGTGGTGATACCGGTCTTTAGGAAACGCGGCAGGAAGAACATCGCCATCAGCACGAGGGCGATGACCGCTACGACCTCCCAGGCCATGACGCAGAGTCCGTCTTTGAAGGCGGCTCCGTTCAGCCCGACCATCTGCTCGGTCGAAAGGTTCGTGAGCAGCAGCGATCCCGCGATGATCGGGAAAGTTAGTGAACGGCCGCCGAGGAAGAACCCGTCGGATGTGCTTTTTTCGTCCTTACGGGTGACGAACCAGGTGATGCCCGCCGCAAATGCGGTGAAGAGCACGAATGAGATCAGGGTGAGTGAGGCCATGGGGTTTGGTATTTATTGGGGTTTGTGAGAAATGTTCTAAGCGCGAATGGCGGCTAGCCGGAAGCACAATCTCAAACACGTGCAAATGGAATTTTATGACAGGAACTCGGAATCCGGAATTTTCCCGAAGTTTCCGGTTTCCAAGGCGCGCATGCCATCGTTCAATCCCGGCACGTCCCCGTAGCAATGAGCAATTCCCCAATCCGTATCGCTGTCGGCGCCGATCATGGCGCATTTGAAATGAAAAACGCTGTCGTCGCTCATCTGCGCGAGGCAGGGTATGAAGTCGAAGATTTCGGCACGAACACCCCGGATTCCGTGGATTACCCGGATTTCGCCAACGCCGTTTCCCGCAATGTCGCGGACGGCACCTTCGATTTCGGCATTCTTGCTTGCACCTCTGGGGTGGGCATGTGCATCGCTGCAAACCGCTTCGTCCACGTCCGCGCCGCGAATGTCCGCGACGTCGAGGAGACCGTCACCACACGCCAGCACAACGATTCGAACGTGCTCTGCCTTTCCGGCAAGGCCACCGACATCGCGACTGCCAAGGAAATGGTCACTGCTTTCATCACCACTGAATTCGAAGGTGGCCGCCACGAGCGCCGTGTTTGCAAATCCTCCGGCAGTGCCATCGCCGTTTCCGATCCGGAACTTTACGAGGCCATCGTTGGCGAGGAGCACCGCCAGCGGAACCACATCGAGCTGATCGCTTCGGAAAACTTCGCCTCCCCTGCCGTCATGGAGGCCCAGGGATCCCTGCTCACTAACAAATACGCCGAGGGCTACCCCGGGAAACGCTGGTACGGCGGCTGCGAATACGTCGATGTCGTTGAAACCCTCGCCATCGAGCGCGCCAAGGAAATCTTCGGAGCCGACCACGCCAACGTCCAACCGCACTCCGGCTCCCAGGCAAACACCGCCGTCTATTTCTCCGTGCTCAAGCCGGGCGACAAGATCTTCACCATGGACCTCGCCCACGGCGGTCACCTTACCCACGGCCACAAGGCGAACTTCTCCGGCCGTTTCTACGACGTCACCCACTACGGCGTTTCCCCTGAAGACGAACGCATCGATTACGCGGAGTTGGAAAAAACCGCCCGGGAGCTCAAGCCCGCCCTCATCACCGTCGGCGCATCCGCATACTCCCGCATCATCGACTTCGAACGCATGGGCAAACTCGCCCGTGAGATCGGTGCCTACCTCTTCGTGGACATGGCACACATCGCCGGCCTCGTTGCCGCTGGAGTGCATCCGTCCCCTGTCCCGCACGCGGATTTCGTCACCTCCACCACCCATAAATCCCTGCGCGGCCCGCGCGGCGGCATCATCCTGTGCAAAGCGGAGTTCGCGAAGAAAATCGACTCTCAGGTCTTCCCCGGCATCCAGGGTGGCCCGCTCATGCACGTCATCGCTGCAAAAGCTGCCTGCTTCGGCGAAGCGCTCAAGCCCGGCTTCAAGGAATACCAAGAGCAGGTCGTGAAAAACGCCCAGGCCATCGCCGCTCGCCTCACCCATCACGGCTTCCGCGTCTGCTCTGGCGGCACGGACAACCACGTCATGCTGGTCGATCTCCGCCCGAAAGGCCTCAACGGCTCCGAAGCCTCCCTCGCCCTCGACGAAGCCGGCATCACCGTCAACAAGAACGGCATTCCCTTCGACACCGGCAGCCCGATGAAGCCATCCGGCATCCGCATCGGAACTCCCGCGGTGACCACACGCGGAATGAAAGAAGCAGACGTCGAAAAAGTCGCCGACTTCATCGCCGAAGCCCTCGCGGATCACACCAACGAGGAAAAACTCCACGCGATCCGCGACAAAGTCTTCGCCTTCAACCGGGCGTTTCCGCTTCCTTGGTGAAAGGAGCCGCGATTTAGATATCGCGGTTATCCCAGTGAAAGTATCTCCCAAAGCAGCCGTGATTTCCGAATCACGGTTCCTCTCTCGATAACCCCGGCAAACCCATCTCGAGCCATGTTCTACAACCCCGAAGTCCCGCTTCGGAAACACGAGAACCACCTCCCCCACTGGCAGCAAGACTCCTCATGGGTCTTCATCACTTGGCGCCTGGCGGATTCCGTCCCAGCTGGACTGATGGAGAAATGGCAACAGGAGCGCGATGAATGGGCTGCCTGCCACCCAAAACCTTGGGACAGCGAGACAGATTCCGAGTATCACGAACTTTTCTCCACCCGTCTCGAAGAATGGATGGATCAAGGAATGGGCGACTGTCTGTTCCGCGATCCAAAATACGCGACCATCGTCGCGGAAATTCTTCTCCATTTTCATGGAGAGAGATACCAAGTGGACAGCTTCGTCATCATGCCGAATCACGTCCACCTCCTCGTGCAGTTGATGCCCGGCTTCTCAATGGAGAAAAATATACAGTCCTGGAAGCGCTACTCCGCCCGCGCCATCAATGAAGCACGCAACGAATCCGGCAGTCTCTGGCATAAGCGTTACTGGGACACCTTGGTTCGGAGCGAGGAGCACTTCTGGAAAATCCGCAGATACATTCTCCACAACCCCGCAAAAGCAAAGCTGCAAGAAGGGGAATATCTCCTCTACGTGCCTTGGCACAAATAGGAAGGGAACCGCGATTTAGAAATCGCGACCTGCACGGCCAACTATCAATCGCCCCGTTTCTCCCGGAAAATCACTTTCCCATTGCAGTCGCGATTTCTAAATCGCGGTTCCTCTCGTCCACCTGCTCGTTCAGCGTGCAGAAGTCGTAGAGCCAGCCGAGGCCGAACAGCCCGCCGGTGAGGAGCCAGATGATTCCGGAGGGGATTTTTCCGAGGTAGAAGCGGTGGATGCCAAAGAGGCCGAGGAAGAGTTGGAGCAGCCAGGCGATGGAGTAGTCGTAGGTGCCGCTGGCATATTTGCCGGCCGCTTGCTTTTCCATGGAGGGGATGAGGAAGAGGTCGACGATCCAGCCGATCAGGAGGAGGCCGCCGGTGAGCAGCCAGATGATACCGGAGATGGGTTTGCCGTAATAGAAGCGGTGGATCCCGATGAAGCCAAAGATCCACATGATGCATCCGAGCCCGGTGCTGTGGGTGGGTGTTTTGTCTGCTGACATGGGAGCACGGTAACGGGATTTTGTTCCGCCGCTATTTCAAATGTCTCCGCTACCCCTGCTTTGGTGGGAGCAGTTGGCTTTGTTGCGGGCATGAGCCTTTCCGGAACTGCTTTGCACATGCCAGCCATGAGCGTCATTCCATAGACCCCGCCTGTTTTGCCTTCCAGCATGGCGGGGTTTGCTGTGAAATGTTCGCAGCGCCATGACCAATCCATTCCGCGAAGACTTTGTCTCAAGAAACCGCCCCGAGCCCTGCACCGTTGTCATCTTCGGAGCGACGGGTGACCTTACACACCGCAAGCTGATTCCCGCCCTCTACAACCTCGCGGTTGATGGCGAATTGCCCACTGGGGTGAACATCATTGGCTTCGCACGCCGCGAGAAATCCGACGAGGAATTCCGCGCCGGGCTGGAGGTCTTGAACAAGAAGGTCTCTCGCAGCGGACAGGATGAGGAGATCTGGGGAAATTTCATCCAGAGCGTGACCTACCACCAATCCGAGTTCACCGATGACGATGGCTACACCTCTCTTGCCAAACGGCTCGACGAAATCGATGCCGGACGCGGTGGGGCTGGAAATCGCCTGTTCTACATCGCCTCCGCCCCGGAGTTTTTCGACGACATCTTGCTGCACCTCAAGAAAGCCGGCCTCAATCAGGCAAAAGACGGTTGCTGGGCGCGCGTGATCGTGGAGAAACCTTTCGGCACCGACCTGAAGACCGCGAAACACCTCAACCAGGTGGTCAACGAGACTTTTGAGGAAAAGGACACCTACCGGATCGACCACTACCTCGGCAAGGAAACCGCGCAGAACCTGATGGTGCTGCGCTTCGCCAACGCGATTTTCGAACCGCTGTGGAACAGCAGCCACATCAGCCACATCCAGATCACCTGTTCGGAAAACCTCGGCATGGAGGGTGGTCGCGGCGGATATTACGAGAAATCCGGTGCCCTGCGCGACATGGTGCAGAACCATCTCCTACAGCTCCTCAGCCTCGTGGCGATGGAGCCGCCGACGGATCTTTCCGCCGACGGCGTGCGGGATGAAAAGGTGAAAGTCATCCGCTCCCTGCGCCAATGGGACACCCCGGAGAAGGTCGCGGAAAACGTCGTCCGCGCCCAATATACGGCGGGTCACGTAGATGGTAAGCCGGTTCCCGGATATCGCGAGGAAGACCGGGTTTCCCCGACTTCCGAGACCGAAGCCTACGTGGCTGTGCGCCTGATGATCGATACCTGGCGCTGGAGCGGAGTCCCCTTCTACATCCGCATGGGCAAGCAGCTCCCGAAAAAATCGACCGAGATTTCCGTGCATTTCAAAGACGCGCCATCCGTGCTCTTCAGCGCACTTCCCGGCGGGGTCCCCGGCGGCAACGTGCTGGTCATCCGCATCCAGCCGGATGAAGGCATTTCCCTCCGCATGGTCTCGAAAATCCCTGGCACCAGCCTACGCCTTGAGCCGGTGAAGATGGATTTTCACTACTCCACGAGTTTTGGAAAAGGCAGCCCGGAGGCCTACGAGCGCCTGATCCTCGATGCCATGGCCGGCGATGCTACATTGTTTGCTCGCCGCGACGAAGTGGAGGAGGCATGGCGTTTCATCGACCACATTGAGCGCGCCTGGCACGAGTCCGACAACAAGCCGCCGATGGCAGAATACGTCGCCGGCTCATGGGGGCCGCGGGAGGCCGATGAAATGATCAAGAAGGACGGTTTCGCATGGCGCAGACTTTGAACCAATACGAAGCCATGGACAAATACGTAGAGCTAGGCATTGAGGTGGAGGTTTCCCAGATCGATGGGGAACTGAAAAAACTTTGGGAGCAGGACGAGGCGAGCACCAATGCCTCGCTGATGAACCTAGTGGTCTTCACGGAAAAGGAAGGTGGTCTGCTGGAGAACTCCCGCATCATCAACAACCTCACTCGGGAAAACGCCTGCCGTGCGATTCTCGTAGAGATCAACAGCAAGGCGGAGCCGGCCATCCGCGCATGGATTACGGCCCACTGCCACCTTTCCCACGGCAAGAAATCGGTATGCTGCGAGCAGATCGCTTTCCACCTCACCGGCCGGGTGACCGGGCGTTTCCGCAACACAGTCTTCTCTCACCTGAACTCCGACCTCCCGCTCGTTTTCTGGTGGCAGGGTGAGCTTTCGGAAATCTTCACCGAGCGCCTCGCCAGCGTGATGGATCGCCTGATCGTGGACAGCTCGAATTGGCAGAATCCCAAAGCCTCCTTCTCTCGCATCCTCGATGCGGTGGACGGTAATTCATCATTCATGGTGCAGGATCTTGCATGGACACGCTCCTGGCAGTTCCGTGCAGGCATCGCGGGTCTGTTTGATGACAACGTGGCACAGACCATTATCGGTAGAATCGAGAAGGTGAAGATCACCCACCATACCTCGGACAGAAACACCGCTCTTCAGATCCTCTCGTGGCTCGCCGTGCAGGCAGGTTGGAAAGTCACCGGGAAATTGCTTTTCGAGACCCGGAACGGCAACAAGGTTCTGGCGGACATCCAGTCCTCGGAAGACTCCGCGCCGATCTGCTTGGTGGAAATTTCCGCAGGCGAAACGGTCGTCCGTGTCAGCCGCGAAAAGGGCTCCGCGCACCTCCTGCGCGAGATCCAATCCGGCGACTACCACGTCAGTTCGCTTTCACCGGCGGATCCGGAAGCTCCGGAAGATCTCGTGGCAGAGCAGCTCGCACGTGGCGGAAAAAACTCGCTTTTCCTCAAGATTCTCCCGCAGTTCCTCGAGCTGCTTTGATCCGCCTCACCTCCCCGCTTGGGAGATGAGACCGGACAGGGTGGAGTTGAATTTTGAGGCGGCGGAAAGTTCGCTGATCGTTAACTTCATACGCCATCTCCAGTAGTAAGGCATGATCGCGGGAACATTGATGCGTTCGCCTTCGATATCCTTGTCGCGGAGACGCTCGTCGATCGCCAGCAGATCCTGGAACGGGAACACCGCCCACATGGCCGGCGAGTGGAGGTGCTGGGCTAGGATGCGCGCGGCCATTTCCCCGCTGAGTTCCTTCTCGGGAAAGGCGACCCCGAACATTTCCCATGCGAAGCGCGAACGCACCTGCTCATCATCGCGCCACCAGCTCCGCAGGGTTTCCATGTCGTGGGTGCCAGTCGAGACCACACTCATGTAGGGTGCATGATTCGGATGGAAGAATTCGCTGCTGCCAGACTTCGGCCAGCGCTGGATTTCCAGCGAGAGCATGCCCATGTCCGCCATCACGCCGGGCACGCAGGCGGGCACCATACCGAGATCCTCGCCGCAGAGGAGCATGTCGCTCGCGGAGCGCATGGCGGGGAGTTTCTCCAGTGCCTTCGCCTCCCAGAATTTCTCCTGCCGGTTAAAGAAATAGTCGTTGTAGAGATCCTCCAGCTTCTGCTGCGTGTCGTCATCCAGATCCTTGAATGACGTTGTATCCATCATCGACATGCGCGGGTGGAATTCCTTTCTCTCAGAGCCCTCGGCCTCGAAAAATAGCACCTCGCCGACAAGATCCATCAACGCTTCTTTGATCCATTCCTTGTTTGCCCAATCGCCCGGTTTGAGCTTGGAGAAAAACTCTTCGATGCCTCTCTGGGTCGCGAAACGTTCTTTCAATCCGTAGCAGCCCAGCCCCCAGTCGATCATGAAGTCCTGGCGGACGCCGTCGGCGAAATTCTTGAAGGTCTCCTTGAGTATCTCGTCACGGATGAAGGGCTTGCAGAAGCGGTCGTAGTCGAACTCGATGCCGCGCTCGGCGAACTCCTCGATCTTGACCGGAAGCGCGGGATCGAAGGTGCCAAGCAGCCCCTCGATGTGCTCGAACGGCACCTGCCAGATGCGGAAGAAACCGAGGATGTGGTCGATGCGGTAGGCATCGAAGTAGCGGCTGAGTTTTTCGAAACGCGAACGCCACCATGCGTAGCCGTCTTTTGCCATTTCATCCCAGTCATAGGTCGGAAAGCCCCAGACTTGGCCTTTTTTCGCGAAGGCATCCGGCGGCGCTCCGGTCTGGGCATCCATTTTGAATAGATGTGGCGTGACCCATGCATCCACGGACTCGCGATCGATGCCGATGGGTAGGTCGCCTTTCAGCGCCACGCCCACCGAATGCATGTATTCCACGGCATCGGTCATCTGCAGATCCAGTTCGTATTGGAGCCAGGTGTAATACATCACATCCTGATTGATCTCCAGGGCAGCGGTGTTGCGGTCGTATGGGGTTTCTTCGCCCCACTTCGAGAAATCGGCGGTGCCGTATTCATCGCGTTTCACGGAAAAGAAGGCGTAGTCGATTACCCAGTCCCAGTTCGCTTTGAGGAAATCCCTGAAAGCGGGCTCCGCCATGATCGCCTCGTGGTTTGCATCGAAGACGGTGCGTGTGAGTTTCCATTTTAACTCCATCACCGCCTCGTAATCCACCTGCTTGAGAGTGTTGAGCTTCTTGCGGGCTTTGGCGAAGTCCTCGGCATCCGGCAGCGGATGGCTCAGCGCATCGAGCCGCAGATAAATCGGATGGAGCGCATAGACGCTGATCGCCGAGTAGGGATAGCTGTCTGTCCAGGTGTGCGTGGAGGTGGTGTCGTTGATCGGCAGGATCTGGAGCATCTTGAGTCCGGTCGCCGCCGCCCAATCGGCCATCGGCTTGAGATCGGCGAACTCCCCCACCCCACAGCCCTCTTCGCTGCGTAGGGAAAACACCGGGATGGCCATTCCCGCCCCATGGAACATCAGATCTTTGCTGCGGTGGTATTGCTCGTCGGTGATGCGGGTGAACGCCGCACCGTGGCGGAAATCCATGACCCGGTTGCCACCGTTCTCGACTTTCACCATCCTCCCCTGTGCGGGATCATAGAGGCCGTATTTGTATTCGATGCGCCAATCGGCCGGGAGGTCGAGGCGAATGCTCCAGAAATTCCTTTCCAGCTTCGCAAGCGGCACGGCGCGCTGGTAATCCCAATCACCTAACACATCCATCCCGCCGATGATGCACGGCACGAGCCCCTCGGGAATACGCGACATGTGAAGGCGGATCTCGTGGTTGCCACTGCCCGTGAGCTCGCCGGCTTCGATGTCATCCTTTTCCGAAATGGCTCCGAAAACTTTCGCCTCATAGACCCGGTCGATGGCACCCGCGGATCTCCAGTCGTCCAAGAAAACGATTTTGTTTCCGGTCGTTTCGTTGATTTCCAAGCTACGCAGACCGCCCCATTCCTTGAGCTTCGCCTCGTCGCGGCGGAGGGAATACCCGTATTCGAGGCATGCGGTGCCGCGCACCTCGGCCTCCACTTCGGCCTCCCAATGGCCGTCATCCGCCCAGCGCATCGGCATCACGTGGCGCATCGATCCGCTCTCGGATTCCAAGGCCATTTCCAGCCAGATCGATTCACCGATCACCGTCCTATACGCCACCCTGAATTTCCAAATCATATGATGAGGTATTCAAGCTGCCCCCGCGTCATCCCGCCATCGAAAAACGAGATCCGGGGAAATCGAGTTTTCTTCACGCGAAGACGCTAGGGATAGTGACAAATCCCCGAACCTAAAAGATGCCAGGAGCCCTCGCGAGTCCCTGACAAATCTTGAAATAGTGCAGCCGAATCTCAACGATTGCGGCGATCTGAAATTAGCGGCGACGACGCAGAAGAAGTGCGAGGGATGTTAGGCCACTGAGAAGAAAGGTGGAAGGCTCAGGAACAAGTGCCACATGGATCCCATCGGAGGTGAGGAACGCTGTCGCCGAATCGTTTCCTATGAAGGTGAATTTTGACGCATCGAAACCTGACTGGGTGGTGAAACCAAAGATTTTGAAAGTTGCGCTAGAATCCGACTGATCGGCATCAGTGAGATCGACGACAAACTGATGACCGGCATCGATTCCGAGATCGCCTGCATCCCATGTGCCGATGCCTGATGAATCGAAGGTGAAGTTGGTTAGGCCGTCCACACCGAGATTCGTAGTTGTCCCGGAAACTTCGTAGGAGCTGTCAAACAAGCTTACCAGCGTATTGGCATTCGCCGATGCGTTGGTTCCGAAATTCGCGGTGCCGTAGTTGAGGTTCGTGGTTCCGGAGATACTCACTTGATAGTCTTTATTAGTCGCTGACCCTCTCGTGCCCACGTTGAAATTCTCGTTGATGGTGGTGGTGCCGCCAGACTGCGTGAATACCAGCGTTCCGTCAGCGTTATTTTGGCTAATGCTGCCTGACAAGTTCAGGCTGGAGGTCGTTCCGGAAACGGAAATTCTGGCGACGGTATCGTTCGAACCGCCCACATCGAAATTGATATTTGAGCCACTGAACTTGCCAGTTCCTGTAATTTCGAGTTCGTGGTTGTTATTGGGGGCACCCCCTCGGGTAAGACCCATTCTGTTCGTTAAAGTCAGAAAGCCACCGCTGGAAATGGTGAGCTTATTGTTGCGCTGGTCGTAGGATTTTGCTGCCTGAGTATCGTTTATCTCGACGTTGGCACCAAAGTTCGTGATGTCATCGTCAGCAGTAGGCACTAGGTCGTTAGACCAGTTTTCAGGGGTGCTCCATAAACTGTCGGCTCCACCATTGTCGAAACTAACGTTGGCGGCTTGGGAGAGGCTGGAGAGACCGAGGGCTGTTAAAATTGAGCAGGCTTTTTGGGTATTCATCATGTCTTAGGGGTGGATGGTTGGCACCGCATGAGGCGGAAGCATCCTGAAGTCAGATTAGATCTGACTGGCCATCTTGGGTATTATGTGGCCTTGCTGGAAAGGGCTGGGAACCTAGGAAAGGAGGGATGGGGTGTCAAAGAATAATCACTTTTTACAGTTATTCTGCTTTTCGGACAGAGTGATATCCATGCGGATATTTGTTATTTTTCCACCCCTAAAACAACCATTTCACCGAGTGATCCATCGACGCCGCGGGGTGGGCGAGCAGGGGTGTTAGCCGTGTCCTACAAGGACGACTTGAGCTTGTTGGCACGTGCTTCGGCATTTGAATCGCCGGCGGCGCGGGCGGCGGTGCGGGCGCGTTCGGCGCAGGCGAGTGCCTGATCAGGACGGCCGGCATCACGGGCGGCGGCGGCCATGCCGAGGAGATCGTCGGTGACTTTGGAAGTGCGGGCGAGTTTGGTGTCGAGCTCGAGGGCCTTGGCGAAAGCATCATAGGCGCCCGAAGGGTCGCCGGTTTGTGACAGGGAGCGGCCGATGTAGCGCCATGAGTCGGCTGTCTCGGTATCGTCGTCGTTGCGGCGATTCAGGCGCAGGGCGCGGCGGGAGGTGGTGAGAGCGCTGGCGGGATCTCCGGAGTCGAGAAAGAGCCGCGCCTCGAGGTTTGCAAAGCGTCCGGCGATCTCGCGAGAAGAGCCGCCAGCACGTGATTTGCCGCGCTGGATCTCGGCCCATGCCGCGCTGATTCGTCCGGCATCGGCGTGGAGGTAGGCGCGCATCCAGGAGGCCTCGGCAAGCGCTTCATTCAGCGGCTTGTCGCGGGGATCGATGCCGGTCGAAGCCTCGACGGTGCCGATGTAGCGATCGATGGCATCGAGAAAGACCGAGGCATCGGAGCTGCGTCCGGCGGCATTGCTGATGGCGGCGAGGTTGACGAGGGTGCGCACGATGCCGGCGGAGTCGTCGATGGAGCGCTGGAGTTCTAGCGCTTTGGCGTAGGCTTGGTAGGCCTCGTCCACCTTGCCCTCGCGGAAGGCGTCGCGACCATCGCGGGAAAATTGCTGGGCCTCGACGACGGCATAAGGCGGGATCTCAGTCGGGCCGCAGCTGACGAGGATGAGGACGGAGGCAGCGGTAGCGGCTGCGGTGGAGGGCAAGGTGATCACAGTTCAGTCGTCGCTTCCGGTTTTCAGGAGATCCTCGCCCAGATCCTTCTTTCCGCGGCGGATCGGCCACATGTTGCGGACCGAGTCGATCACTTCGTCTGCCTTGCCGGCGGCTTGGGCTCCATCGTGGACCAAGCCGGGAATTTCGGGGCTGGATTCCTGGACCACGTCACCTAGCTCGGTGACTACGGAGTTGGCATTGGTGATGAGCGTTTTGGCTTCTTCGGCGGCGAGCCTGATGGATTCCGCACTGGCGGTCATTTCGTCAGTCAGTGGGCCGATTTTTTCTTTTAGGGTGTTGGCGGTGTCGTCCAAGTTGGCAATCCCCGACATCAAAGAGCCGTCGTCGGAGCGGAGCGTGATGGTGAGTTTCCTGATTTCATCGATCGCTAGGTTGAAGTTGCTCAAGCCGGACATCAGGTCGCCCTCCTCGCTGCGCAGGTCGGTGATCAAGCCGTTGGCTTCATTGATGGTGACGTCTATTTTTTTTGCAGTTTCTGGCAACGATTCCGAGAGTGCCCCGAGGTTGTTGATGATCGGGCTGAACTTGGCTTCGAGTTCATCGACGAAGGCTTCGATGGACTTGCTTCTCACGAAGGTGATACGCGAGCCCGGGCTGAGTTGGGGTGAGATTTCGGCATCTGCGGGGAGTTGGATATCGATGAAGCGGTCGCCGATGAGGTTCTCTCCGCGGACTTTTGCCTTCGATAGTTCCCTGAGGTATTTTGAGTATTCCGTGAAGACCGAGATATCGATGCGGACTTTGCCGGAGCCCAGCAACTCGATTTCGTCGACCGTGCCGATGCGGAAGCCACTGTTTCGGACCGACATCCCTTTGTTGAAGCCTTCGCTGGTGTTGGTAAGCAGGTAATAGCTGGTTTTTTTGCGGAACCATTCCTGCTTCCAGACGACGAAACCCACGAGGGAAAGGAGTATCATGAGCAGCAATGCAATGATCGCTTTGGTACGCAATTCAATCAGGTGGAATCGGGGGTCGGTATTTTTAAGAAAATGCGCCATTAACGAGCCTCCAGTGATACTTTCTCAATCGGTTTCCATGCGGACAAGCCTAAAACATCGACGGGAGCCCGGCCATGATGGACGAGCAACAAGCCGGAGTCCGGGTGGCGTTCTCCGAGCCAGTTGAGCATGGCATCGGCTTCGGCAACGCGGGTACTGTCGTCTCCTCTAAACAGGCAGTCGCCGAGCAACAGGCGAAAACCGGTGAGGTGGCAGCGCACGAGGCCGCAAATGATTTTTTGAAACTCGGTGAGCCGGTCGGGTGATTCGTGA
The DNA here is from genome assembly GCA_039978775.1 of Luteolibacter sp. GTDB lineage: Bacteria > Verrucomicrobiota > Verrucomicrobiia > Verrucomicrobiales > Akkermansiaceae > Luteolibacter. The sequence goes on from JBDWAR010000018.1 coordinate 424,776, forward strand.
AGATTTGCGCGAACCCATGACTCGTCAAATCCGGCGACGGCGAAGGCCTCGAGCATGAGTTCCTCGAGCTGGTCGAGCTCGGCCGGTGTGGTGGCGAGCCCGCAGGCCTGCAGTGGTAGGACGATGTTTTCCCAAACTTTGAGGTTTGAGATGAGGCCGGCGCTGGAGTTGGAACAGGCGTAAGCGAGCTCCCGGCAGAGTTTGATGCGCGCGGCATTGGTTAACTCGACTGGATCGGAGTCGAAGAGCAGGACCTGCCCCCCGACCCGCGGGGAAAGGCCATGGACGAGGTCGATGAATTCGTCGAGCGCCTGCTGGTCGTTCGAGTGAACGATCACGCCCGAGCCCGGGGTAATTTCGAGGTCGAGGGGCTTGAATCGTGAACCCTCGAGTTGGTCGATTTTTAGCAACGGAGCGGAGGGGTTTTGAATCATGATCCGAGGAGGGAAATGGCGGCGAATGCCAGGTCAGCCAAAAGCACGAGGATGAAGGATCGGAGCACGGAAAGCTCGGCGGCTTGGGGGATCCAGGTTCGTTTCATAGGCACGTAGATCCCGATGGAGCATGCGACGCTGGCGATGATCAGGCCGAGGGTGAAGGTTTTCGTCAGCGATAGGACGATGTCGCCGAGCGAGATCTGATTGCCCAAAGCGGCGTAGAAAGGCTGCAGCGGAAGATCGACGATGAGTGAGGCAATCACAGGACCCGCCAGCACCGCCACCAATTGGAAAACGAAGGTCAGCATCGGCACGGCCACGCAGCATGCGAGGATACGCGGGACCAGCAGGTACTCGCCCGGGTTGATGCCAAGCAGGTAGAGCAAACGGATTTCTCCCTGGACTTTCATCGAGGCCAGTTCGGTGGCGATTGCCGATCCACTGCGACCTAGAACGATGAAGCTGGTCAGCAAGGGCGCGAACTCGCGAAAGACGACGAGTTGCATCATTTTTACGTTCAGGTCGGCACCACTGCCCAAGAGCAGGCACATTTGGGAAAGCAGACCGGAGCCCACCACTAGGCCCGCCACCGCCACCGGCAGAAGCGCCTGAATACCGGTGAACAGAATCTGCCTGTAGAATGTCTGGCGCACGGCCGGCAGGCGCAATGCGGTGGCGTGAGTGAACGCATAGATCGCAACGCCCGCGCCAGACAGGAAGAAGCCAAAGAATTCCTTCAGCAGGTGAGACTTCTGGCGTAGGGGGTGCGTCATAGGCTGCTGGGTGGCGGCGCAGGAATTCTGTTAGTTTTCCGGGGGCTGCGGGATAGAGGTCGGAAATTCAAGGGTAGCTTGCCAATCTACGTTGCCAAGATCTCATTTGTCTCCGGTATTCTGCCGGTACGGCGCGGGATCCAGTGAGTAAAATCAAAGCGGGCGAACTTCCCGATGAAGAGGCGGCTTCCTTGAAATTCACTTTCGATAAAATATCTGGAAATATTAATATTTATTTGTAGGATTCGGAAATGATCCAGCCTTTGCGATTTTCTAACTCCATGGCTGTGAGGCTAAAGAGCCACTCCCATAATCTCCGTCGGCTCGTCCGGGTCGCTGCATTTCTCTGCCTTTCCACAACCGCCCTGCATGCATGGACTCCGGGCACAGGCAGCCCGGAAGCGGTATCCGGCTTTACGGTGGACACGACGAGCCGGGCTGACGTGCTTTCTTTTTACAACTGCATCTATACCGCCTCGGCCAACGACAAGGCGAAGATAGGCTGGAACGGTAGCGTCGCCAATTGCCTCCCCGGGACGACAAGTGCGGCTTTCAAGGACGATATCTTGCGGCGTATCAATTTCTACCGGGCGCTTGTGGCTGTCCCGGCTGGCGTTTCCTTCGATCCGGTGAAAAACGCGAAAGCGCAGCAGGCGGCGCTGATGATGTCTCGAAACGCTACTCTCTCACATGACCCTCCAGCCACCTGGCAGTGCTACACCGCCGATGGCGCTGAGGCGGCTGGGAAATCCAATCTCTTTCTCGGAGGCTACGGCGCATCCTCGGTGGATGGCTACATAGTCGATCCGGGCTTAGGGAATGAAATCGTCGGCCATAGGCGCTGGCTGCTTTATTCTCGTGCCGTATCGATGGGCACTGGGGACATCCCCGGCGAGTCGGGTTACTCATCGGCCAACGCCATTTGGGTGATTGGAAATGCCGGGACGGCTCCACCAGCCGCGTTCATTCCTTGGCCAAATCGAGGCTACTCCCCCTTTCCGCTCATGCCAGCCCGATGGTCACTTTCCTACCCCGGTGCGAGTTTCGCTTCCGCCACCGTCTCGATGACCGTGGGTGGCGTGTCGGTTGCCACCAACGTGATTTCGAGGGCGGACAATGGCTACGGCGACAACACGATTGTCTGGGCTCCCAGTGGGCTGCCGGCCTCGATTACTACAGACGTAGTTTGTAGCGTGACGGTCTCTGGGATCTCCAATGCGGGCGGTGTAACGAGCTATACCTACCCCGTGAACCTGTTCGACCCCGACCGTTTGGGTGAATCCGTGACCATCGCCGGGTCAGACACGCCACCGAAGACGGGCGGGGCCTACACTTTCAGTCCCATTTCGCGCGCCGATGCCTATGAATTGCGCGTGTCTAGCGCCACACCCGGGACGTGGGTCGAAGGTGCCGAGGACTCGCCCGCGCCTCAGATCGAGCAATTTACCACCGGCAGCTACGCACTCCGCCAGAGCGATTTGAAACGCAGCGGAAGCAAGGCTTTCCAGCTCGTGACTCCCGATTTCAATAACCAGAGCTTCGTCATTACACGGGACATCATTGCCAGCGCGACCAGCGAGTTGAAATGGTTCGACCGGGGGCGCTTCGCCACCACCACCACCACGCTGGACGCGGAAATTTCCACCGATTCCGGCGCGACATGGACGAGCGTTTTCCGCCGATCGGGTGTTGGCCTGAGCAGCTCTCTTTGGGATGCGAATTGGCTTTCCCGTTCGGTGAGTCTTTCGGCCTATGCCGGACAGATTGTGAAAGTCCGATTCATCATGAGAATCGACGGCTCCATCACATCCGGTATCACCCCGAATTATGGCTTTTTCATCGATGATGTGAGTGTGACGAATGCCTCCGAAGTCTCAGACGCCACGGTCACCACGCTAACTGGATCCACTTCCTCCTTCACCCTGAACTCCGCCACCGCCGGTGCGCCGCTCGTCGCGGGAAGCGCGTATTATATGCGTGTCCGGCCAAATGTCGGAAACCGCTGGTTCGGCGATGGTGCGCTGAAAGTAGTGACCGTTCAAGATGTCACCGGTTATGCCGCCTGGGTTGCGAACCAGTATCCCCTCGTCATCGGAGGTGCAACGGACGATTACGATGTCGATGGCATTCCCAATGGCGTGGAATATGCCTTCGGACTCAACCCGATGATTTTCACGCATTCTTCCGAACTCCCGCAGCCAGTCATATCGGGAAATGCCTTCAGAGTAAGTTTCTCCCAACCGGCTGAAAAATCCGATGTAACCTATGTCGTCTGCTGGTCAGACGATCTTTCCATTTGGCACAAGATTTCTGACACGGGTTCGGGAGGTGACCACGTTTTCTCGGTGAGCACCACGGGTCACAACAGGCTCTTTCTCCGTCATGAAATCGTGGTGAGTCCTTAGCGACTTAGAAGAACGCTGCGACCGCATGGAACACGCCGGCGAATAGGATGAGCTCCAGGGCACCGAGTGCGAGCAGGCGGTTCATCCGAGCATCGGCGGGTAGAGTCAGGACGCCCCAGATAATGCGCATGCCGAGCACGAAAACTGGCAGGCTGGCGAGGCCGAAAAGCGGATAACCCATCGCCAGCCATGCGATGCCGAGCAGGGCGGCGACCTTGATTTCCAACCAGATAATCGCGGCGGCGACTTTGGGACCGAGCCGCACCGCGAGGGTGTTTTTGCCGACCTTCGCATCCTCTTCGCGGTCGCGGAAATTGTTTACGGAAATGAGCACGGCGGAGAGCAGGCCGACCTGTCCGCCGAGTAGCGCAGCCTCGGGAAGCCATTGCCCGGTCTGGACGAAGACGGTTCCCATCACCGCGATGAAGCCGAAGAACAGGATCACGAAAAGCTCGCCCATGCCTCGGTAGGCGAGAGGAAACGGCCCACCGGTGTAGCCGTAGGCGAGGAATAGGGAGGGAAGGCCGATGGCGATCATCGGCCAACCGCGCGCGGCCCACAGGAAGAACCCGAAGATCGCGGCTCCTGTTAGGAACACCGCGCCGAGGGTCATCACCTGCCCGAATGAGACATCCCCGGTGCCGGTGAGGCGGCGGGGACCGGTGCGTTTCTCGCCGTCCGCGCCCTTTTTTCCGTCCATCGCGTCGTTGAAGAAATTCGTGGCGATCTGGATGCAGAGTGCGCCGAGCAGGGTGCAGATCCACAGCCAGAGATCAAAACTTCCCGTGAGTTTCCAAGCCAATACGCCGCCGACCCACACGGGGACGATCCCTGCCGCCAAAGTCTTCGGCCTCGCTCCGGAAGCGATGGCGCATATGAGTTTTCCTGCATCCATGGTCGGGGGGAGTGAAACGGGGGAAGCGGGAAGGTGCGACTTCTATTTGCGGGGAAGATGGCTCAGAACGGGGAAAGGAACCGCGATTTAGAAATCGCGACCTGCACGGAGAATCATCCCCGGCTTCCGTTGCAGTTGCAGTCGCGATTTTTTTTATATCGCGGTTCCTTTCGGCTCACTCCTGCGGGACGTGGGGCTCGAAGGTCATGGAGCGTTCGTGTTCGCGGGCTTTTGCAGCTTTCTTGGACTGCTGATAGAAATATTCTTGGGCGCGGAAGGGCTTTTCTCCCTTCTTGGCGGTGATGGGTTTTGAGGTGCCATCGGGGAGGATCTGGTAGGCGTTTTGGTTGTCCTTGAAATAGGTTTCGAGCATGCGGATGAGGCGGCGCTTGATGGTTTTTTCCTCGATCGGAACCATAAGCTCGACGCGTTTCTCGAGGTTCCGGGTCATCCAATCGGCGGAGGCCATGAAGACCTGGGCGTCGCCGCCTTGGTGGAAGTAGAACAGGCGGGCGTGCTCGAGGAAGCGGTCGATGACGGAGACGACTTCGATGTTTTTCGAGAATTTTTTCCCGGGGATGAGGCAGCAGATGCCACGGACGTTGAGCTGGATCTCCACGCCGGCTTCCGAGGCGGTGTAGAGGGCGGCGATGATGTCGGGATCCTGGAGGGAGTTGGTTTTGCCGATAATCCGGGCGGGCAGGCCTTGCTTGGCGCGTTCGGTTTCATCGGCAATGAGATCGAGCAGGCGCGGCTTCATAGCGGAAGGCGCGGGGATGAGGCGCTGGAAGCGCAGGAGTTTCGAACGACCGGTGACCGCGTTGAAGAGGAGGGAAGCGTCGTTTCCGTACTCCGATTTGCAAGTGAGGTAGGAGAGATCGGTGTAGAGTCTGGAGGTGGTCTCGTTGTAATTTCCCGTGCCGAGGTGAACGTAGCGGCGGATGCGGCCGGCCTCGCGGCGGAGGATCAGGCAGATTTTTGCATGGGTTTTGAGGTTTTTGACGCCGTAAACGATCTGGGCGCCGGAGCGTTGGAGTTCGTCGGCGCGGGTGAGGTTGCGGGCTTCGTCGAAGCGGGCTTTGAGCTCGACGAGGGCGGTGACGTGTTTGCCGTTTTCCGCTGCCTTGATCAGGGCGTCGATGATGCGCGACTGGCGGGCGGTGCGGTAGAGGATCTGCTTGATGGCGATGACATCGGGATCGACGGCGGCTTCCTCGATGAGGCGGATGACCGGATCGAAGGATTCGTAGGGGTGGAAAAGGAGGACATCGTTCGCGGCGATGGTCTCAAACATGGAGGCACCGGGGGCGATGGCGGGCGAGTTTTGGGCGGGCCAGTCCTCATCGCGCAGGTGGTCGAAATCGGGCAGGAAAGCGAGCTCCATGAAGGAGGAGAGGCCGAGCGGGCCGGGAAAGGTGTAGATTTCTTGGGCGGTGGAGCCGGTGACGTTGCGTATCATGCGCGCGAGGTCGCGAGGTGCATTGGCTTGCATTTCGAGACGTACGGTATCGGCGAAACGGCGGGCGGTGAGCACGTCTTCCATTTCGTCGGCGAGGTCGGTGGCGTCATCCTCCTCGACGGCGATGTCGCCGTTGCGGGTGACGCGGAAAACGGCGGTGGAGGAAATTTTCTCGCCGGGGAAAAGCCGATCCGCGTGCATGGCTACGAGGTCTTCGATGAGGATGAAGGTCTGGGTTTCATCATCCGTCTGCACGGCGATGCGGCGCGGCAGGTTTTCGTGGATGGGGATGAGGACGTGGCGCGAGGTCTTGTCCGCAGGATCGAAAAGACGGCAGGCAAGGACGAGGTGGAGCGCGGGGACGATGGGCGGCTGCGAGTCGGGATCGACGGCGAGTGGGGTGAGCAGCGGCGAGATGTTGTCGTCGAAGGTCATCCCGGTCTGGGTGCGCTGGATATCGGTGAGCTGATCGGGTGACATCATGACGATGCCTTTTTTCGCGAGCGCGGGGATCAGGGTGCCGTTGAGCAGCGCGTATTGGTCTTCGCCCATTTTTAGCACGCGCTCGCGTATGGCGGCGAGGTTGCGGGTGGGTGTGTAGCCAGAATTGTCCCGCGTTTTCCGACCGCTGCGGCGCATGAGCATGAGCGAGCCGACACGGACTTGGAAAAACTCGTCGAGGTTCGATGCGGAGATCGCGAGGAATTTCACGCGCTCAAGCAGAGGCATGTCGGCTTTGAGCGCCTGGTCGAGGACGCGCTGGTTGAATTCGAGCCAGGAGAGTTCGCGGTTGTGATATTCGGGCATGAGAAGAAGTGGAAAGTGCCGAGTGAGCAGTGATCAGTGGAAGAATAGGAGTTCTGGGGCTTCAGTTGTCCTCCTCGATGATGACGGCGAGGCCGAAGACCTGCTCGAAGACATCGGCCTTGGAGTCCATGGCGAGGCGTTCGATGGCGGCGTCTTCGAGGCCGGGAAGGCGGATCAAGAGCTTGCTGGCGGTACGGGTGATGTCGATTTTAGAGACTCGCTGGGCGTGTGTCCTTTCGAGCGCGTCGGCGACGCGTAGGAGGGCGGATAGCTTACAGACACGGATGCGGTCTTCGGTGCTGAGCGCGGCGTAAGAGGGGTGGTCGAGCTGCGGTCCCGAGTGGCGGTGATAGCGGGAAACGAGGGCGACGACGGTGACATCGAGGCGATCGAGTCCGAAGATTTCCGAGTTCAGGATGATGTATTCCGAGTGCTTGTGATGGGCGCGCGGGCTGACGTAGGTGCCGACCTCGTGGAGGATGGCCGCGACCTGAAGCAGCAGCGCATCGTGCTCGGTGAGGTGGTGGAGATCTTGGAGATTGGTGAGGAAATGTTCGCAGAGTCTGCCGACATGCGCCCCATGATGGGCATCGGACTGGTATTTTTCCGCAAGAATGTGGGCGGAGCGGAGGACTTCTTTAGCGAAGGTGCCCGTCAGGCGGCGGGAGGCTAGGAGGTCGTGGAGAAGTCCCTGCTCGTACTCGCTGACAGGGATGTGGACTTCCTTGAGGCCGAGGGTTTCGGCAATCGCGAGGTTGATTTCCAAGGAGGGAACCAGTGCCTCGGCGGTCTGGTAATCGAGTTGGAAGCGCTTGACTGCCTCGAGATCGGAGAGTGATGCGGTCTCTGCAGTGAAATCGCGGAAACGCTTTAGCGAGGCGGCTTCGTTGTTTTTAGTGACAAAGCTTGCGACCGACTGGATCTCGTAACCGATGAGCACGAGGCCATCGATGGAGACGTCTGAGAAATCGAACTTGAGTTGGGCGAGGTTCCCGAGGGTGTGCTCGCGGATGACGCGCCGCAGAGCCGGGCCGGTGGCGAGCGATGCCTCCACGGCCTCGCGCGTGCGGTGGGTCCCCATGCGGTAGCTGGTGTAGCGCGTGATCAGGCCTTCTTGGAAAAGCAGGGCGCGGGTATTTCCGGGGCCGACGTGTACGACGAGTGCCGTACGTTGGCTCATGGCTGGGAGGTGCTGGATGCGGCGGCGCGTCTTGAGGTAGATGAGGCGCGTCATTTCCCCGTCGTCGATCATAGAGACCGGCAGGCCGCAGGCGATGCGGATGCGGTTGAGGACGGCCTCATGGTTGTTCGCCTCGTGGAGGACGTTGGTGGCGACCGCACGCTGGAAGCCATGGGGATCGAGTCCCAGCTCGGAAAGTGTCTGCTGGTAGCCACGGATGATGGAGACGATGCGCTCCGTGGTGCTATTCGAGACCACAGAGCTGCCGAAGACATCCTGGGCGAGGGGTGCGGGTTGTTCGAGGAAATCGATGGGCGTGAGATCGCCCTCCTCGCCGCGCTCCGCGATGATCATGGAGACGGAGCTGGCTCCGATGTGCAGCGCCGTGACGAGAGTCGCCGGATCGGCTGCGATTGTTGTTTCCCTTTGCCGCGCGCGCACCATACCTGATGACAACTTCCGGCAAGGTTTTTTACAATGCCGAATATGTGACAGGATTGTTAAAGAAAGGATTTTCGGCACCCCCGAAGGCATAGCCCGCAAGCGCCCGAGTTTCGCGGTATGGAGGACTTTTGCGGGATGAGGCTTGTCACAGCAGTCACTCTTCGCGATAAACGGCTATGCCTGCAAGAGGAGCTTTGGAACGATATCTGGTGAAACCCGAGAGCAAACTGGATCTTGGAAAAATCGACACCGATGAACGGGAGTTATTCGAGGATGGCGGGAAAGACGAGAGCTTCGAGGCTTTTGAAATCCTCCGCGATGAGCTCCAGCATCTCCAGAAGCTCCTGTATGCGCAGAACAAGCACCGGGTGCTGGTGGTGATCCAAGCGATGGACACCGGCGGTAAGGACGGCTGTGTGAAACACGTCTTCTCGCGCATCGATCCACAAGGCATTCACGTCCGTGCTTTCAAGAAACCCAACGAAGAGGAACTGGCGCGCGATTTCCTTTGGAGGGTTCACGAGAAAGTGCCGCGCAACGGCGAGTTGGTGATCTTCAACCGCAGCCACTACGAGGACATCCTCGCGGTGAAAGTGAAAAAGATTTTCCCTGAAAAGGTCTGGAAGCAGCGCTACCGGCACATCGTTGAGTTCGAGCGCATGCTCGCCGAGGAAGGTACGACGATCGTAAAAATCTACCTGCATATCTCCAAGGAGGAGCAGAAGCAACGCCTCGAATCGCGCCTAGAAAACCCGGACAAGCATTGGAAGTTCAATCCGGACGACCTCAAGGATCGCGCCTTATGGGATGAATTCCGCGACACCTACGAGGACCTCATCTCCAAGACCTCCACCAAATACGCCCCGTGGTATGTCGTTCCTGCAGATCGAAAATGGTACCGTAATCTGGTGGTCGCCCGCATCATGGTCGATACCCTCAAGTCGTTGAACATGGAATTTCCGGAGATCGATTGGGATCCTTCACAGATCGCCATCGAAGATTAGCTTTTAAGAATTAAGACTTCGGGAATAGTCATAAGTCTTGATTTTTAAAAAAAGTTGCACACTTACGCGATCGCGTGTAAATCTCATGCGTCCCATGAGTGCAAACACCCGAATCAAAAGCGTCCATAAGTTCCGGATTTCCCATGCCTTGCGCTGGATCGAAGGCCCGAAAAGGGTTCTCACCGCCCGGTTCAACCGCCGCAACGCGGTGTTCATGTTGGCGCTGTGTGTGCCTGCCATGATGGCGGTAGCGCTATACACTCTGCCCGGTTTTCTTTTCATCACCCCGCAGCACCACGAGTATTTTGAGTTCGCTCGCGAGCTCGACCGCAGCGGGGATCGCTGGGTGGCGTTGGGACTTTCCGCTTGTTGCAGTTTCTTCTGTTTCGCGATTCCTTGCGATCATTCGGAAAATGTCGCCTTTTTGAAGCGCCGTTGATGGGTTTTCAAGGGGCCCAAGGAGTGCCCTATCTGCTTGAGAAATGAGCGATCGCGGAGAAGATCAGCGCGATGAAACGTATCACCGATGCACCCGAAAGCCGCGCCCGGCTGCTGTCCTTTGATGGCGGGGGGATACGCGGTCTACTGGCGCTCCAGTATGCGAAGCGTATCGAGACCTTGCTGCGGGCCAAGACGGGCAACCCCGATCTGGTGTTGGCGGATCACTTCCACTACATCGGCGGGACCAGCACCGGGGCGATCATCGCGGCGTTCCTTTCTTGGGGGTTGGGCGTGGAAGAAATCGAAGGACTCTACCGCAAGAACGCCATCGCGATGTTCCGCAAATCGGGATTCAAGCATCGCTTCACCAGCCACAAGTTCGTTGCGGAAGGGCTGACGAACTTCCTGAAAGAATTTTTCGTCGAGGACGACGGGACGGCGGCCACGCTTGGCACCGATAAGCTCAAAACCCTGCTGCTGGTGGTGACGCGAAATGCGAGCACCGGCTCGCCATGGCCGCTTTCCAACAATCCGTTTGCGAAATACAACGACGTTGCATCGCCGGGGAACAACCTGCAGATCCCGCTGTGGCAATTGGTGCGCGCGAGCACCGCGGCGCCGACGTTTTTCCCGCCGGAGATCATGATGGTGAAGGGCGACAAGGGCGAGGAGCAGACTTTTGCCTTCGAGGACGGCGGCATCACGCCATTCAACAACCCGGCCTACCTGATGAAAATCATGGCGACGCTGCCAGAATACAAGCTCGGCTGGGAGTCGGGCACCGACCGGATGTCGGTGGTATCGATCGGCACCGGCGGGGTGAAAGGCGGGCGGGCGAAGCACGTGCTCGATGTGCTGGCGCAGGCGAAAAACCTGCCGACCGCCCTGATCGGCTCGTTCCAGCAATACCAGGATCTACTCTGCCGGGTGCATGGCGAATGCCGCTACGGGCTGCCGATCGATGGAGAAGTGGGGGCACTCATCGGTGGGACTCCGGGCACATCGGGTAAGGCGGACTACCTCTATGCGCGTTACGACAAGTTGTTCAGCGACCAGGAAGTCCTGGATTCCGAGGAGGTCACCAAGGCCGGCTTTACCCTCGATAACCTGGAGCTGATGGATTTCCTGTGCGAGAAAGGGGCGGAACATGCCGAAGAAATCGTAAAACTCGAACATTTCGAAAATGATTGATCCAAAACTCCAGCCAAAGCTTCTCGGATTCGCCGGCCACCGGCATGTTATAGACAAGGATGCACTGCGCTTGGCGATACGCAGCGGGTTGGAGGAAATGAGGGAGCGGTTGGGCGGCAAGATCATCGCGTTTTGCAGCGCCGCTGCCGGAGCGGATCTGATTTTCCTGCGCTGCTGTGTAGAGCTCCGCATCCCGGCGATCGTGATTTTGCCTTTCGATGAGGAGCGCTTTTCGGAGGATTTCGAAGATGCGGATGAATGGCTGCACGCCACCCATCTGATGAGTGTTGCACTGGCAAAATATGTCGCCCCCGGCGGCAAGCCGGCTCCGGAGGCCTATCAGGTCGTCTCCCGGATCCTGCTGGAGTGGGCGGATGCGTTCCTCTTCGCCTGGGATGGACAGCCGCAGCGGGGTGCTGGCGGGACGGGCGAGACCGTTGAAGACGCGCAGCATCTCGGGATCCCGTCACGCATCATTGATACAGGGAGCCACGAAGCCCGTTGGAACGCGGAGCCGGATGCGGCGCGCAAGGCAAGGCACGGCTTCGAGACGCGCAAAGAGCTCTTGGAGTTCTTCGATGCGAGGTTTTCGTAACCTCTTATGCCTCCACGCTCAGGCGCAGGGATCGTGAGTCGACCCGTGCATCACGGTCGCAGGCTTGGATGAATTCCTTGATCTCGGAGAGCATGCGGTCGCTGTGCTTGTCCCATTTTTCCCGTCCGCTGAGGATCAGGGCGCTTTCGCGCAGACCGGTGAAATGGATGCTTTCCGCGCCGGCGCGGTGCAGCTCGCTGAGTTCGGCGCGCAGGGTTTCGAAAAACGCGAGTTCGAAGCCATTGCCGGCGGCATTGGCAGCGCGGGTCAGGGAAATGGTCACCGTCGGAGCGAGCGGCTCGAGTTTCTCGGCAATGTGTTGGCAGCCGATCTCGATGAGCATTTTCCGGATGCGCTCGAAGAGATCCTCAAGGTTGAGTAGCCGAAGCGCGCATTTGTGTTCGAGGTAGAGCTCCACCCCGTTTTTCACTTCTTCGACGAGGGGGAAATCCCCGATATCCGCCGCACGGGCGGCACGGAGGATGGCTTCTTTGAGCCACGCGGTATCGTAATCGAGCACTTGGTGAGTGCCGATTTGGATAGCGGGGCGGTTGCCGATGAATGAAATCACGGTAAATTAGGAGCCTTCACTCCTTGAAGAGCCTGCGTTGGAAGGTATCGCGCGCGGCGCGGCGGGAAAGGGATTGGATCTCCGCAATGAACTCGTTGACGTTCTCGAACTGGCGGTAAACCGAAACATAACGGACGTAAGCGACCGGATCGATCTGATGGAGCTTGTCCATGACCTTCGCACCGATCGAGGCGGACGGCACTTCGCTGAGGTGATCCTTGTGGAGGTCGGTGAGGATTTCCTCCACGGCACGGTCGAGCCGCTCCATGGAGACCGGGCGTTTCTCGCAGGCCTTGATGAGACCGCCGGTGAGCTTTTCCCGGTTGAGCGATTCGCGAGTGCCGTCGCGCTTCACCACCCGTAGCTCGGTGCGCTCGATCTGCTCGTAGGTCGTGTAGCGATAGGTGCATTTCAGGCACTCGCGGCGACGACGGATCGTGGTCCCGTCCTTGGAGGAACGGGAGTCGAGCACTTTGTCTTTGAGGGAACCGCATTGGACGCATCGCATGGATAAAAGCGTGAAACAATGCACCGTAGCCTACCCGTAGATATGGTAGGGTCAATTCAAAAACTACGGCTTATTTAGTAGTTGGCTCCGGAAATTAAAGGAATCCTACGTGTTAGTTTTTCAAAAATCAGGGAGCTCCTGATCGGTGAACTCGACCTGTAACAGGGGATTCCATGTTGAGAAATCGTCGATCGAAGCATAAACTGCAAGATGGCGGCAGAGACAGAATCACCCAAAGACATTCCACAAGAAATCGATGTAAATCCGGGCGCAGCGATTGAGCGAGTGGATAACTGGTTGGATGGAGCGATGAAATTGCTTCCGAACATCGTGGTGGCGGTGATTTTGATTATCGCCTTTTGGATCGCGGCTCGGCTGGTGCGAGGCCTCATATTCAAGCAGTTGGATAAGCGAGGCCGCGACAATTTGGGGGAGGTCCTCGGAGGTTTTGTGAAATGGATGCTGATACTCATCGGGGTGATGCTTGCCATTACCACCGTGCTGCCTTCGCTGAGTCCGGGTGATCTCATCGCTGGGTTGGGCGTCAGCTCCGTAGCCATCGGATTCGCTTTCAAGGACATCCTGCAGAACTGGTTGGCGGGCTTGCTCATTCTTCTGCGCCAGCCCTTCGAGGTGGGTGACCAGATTTCAGTGGAAGGCCATGAGGGCACGGTGGAGCGCATCGAGACGCGTGCGACCATTATCAAAACTTATGACGGGCAGCGCATCGTTGTTCCAAACAGCGATATCTACACAAACTCGGTGCTGGTCCGGACAGCTCATGAGAAACGCCGCAGTGAATACGACATCGGCATCGGCTATGGCGATGATGTGGACACCGCTTGTGAGGTGATTGTGAAGACTCTCGCCTCCGTAGAGGGGGTTGCGGGCGAGCCTGCCCCCGAGGCTCTGCCATGGGATCTCGCGGCTAGCTGGGTGACGGTGCGTGCCCGCTGGTGGACGGATAGCCGCCGGACGAATGTATCACACACCCACTCCAAGGTCATCATGGCGATGAAAAAGGCGCTGGATGATGCGAAGATCGACATGCCTTACGAAACGCAGGTTCATCTTTTCCACGATCAGACGGAAGCCGAGGACGGGGTGCGCGGCGATCAGCGTGAGGGTTGGCCGGCTCCTGAAGGGAATAAGACCAAGCCTCGCTGGAAGGCGCAGGCGGAGGATGCCCGGGCTCAGGAAATCGAATGACCGTTCTTTTCCTCAGCGTCGTCGATCTTTTCCTCGGCCTCGGCGCGGTCGCCTGAATCGTCATCTGGCGCTTCCTGCTGGTGCTTGCCGTTCGGCTCGAAGGAGAAGTCGACATACATGGGGAAATGATCCGAACCGACGTTCGGCAGGCGTTCGAGGCACCGGAGCCGGAAGTGATCCGAGATGAAGACATGATCCAGAGGCCAGCGCATGAACCAATGCCCTGCATGGAAGGTGCTGAAAAACCCCCGCCCCACGCGTGGATCGAGCAGGCCGCTGATTTTCTGGAACAGTCGGGTGGTACGGGACCACGCGACGTCGTTTAGATCGCCGAGCACGATGGTCGGGCCGCCGTGTTTTTCCACGCGTTTGCCAACGACGAGAAGTTCGGCATCGCGGTCGGTCGAGGAGGTGTCTTCGTCCGGGAAAGGTGGCTTGGGATGTACGGCGTGGAGATGGACCAATGAGCCATCGGCCAGTTTCAGATCGGCATGGATCGAGGGGATATCCTTGCGCACGATGAAGTCCACCTGTGGATCGATGAGCGGGATGCGCGAGCGCAGGATCATGCCGTAGGTGTTCTCGAACGGGACGTTCACGCCATACGGGAAAAGGTCGTCGAGTGTTGAGATGCGCTCGTCCCACCAGCTATCGACCTCAAGGGTGACGAAGAGGTCGGGTTGGTATTGGCGGACCAGCGCGAGCAGTTTTTCGCTGTCGCGGTTGGTCATCAGGACGTTTGAGACAATGATGCGGATACCGGTCTCTGCGCTGCCCGGCAGAACTTCGTTTTTATAAAAAAGGGTGTAGCGCCCCATACGAAGGCCAAGCGAGAGCATGGCGAGGGTCAGCGCGGCGAGGATCAGGAGGCTCCAGAAGTCCGCGCCGTTCGATAAGGTGATGGAGAGGGCAATCAGCACCACCGCACCCAGAGCGAAGAGCTGAATTTTGGGGAAATCCCATCCGCGAATGAACCAATGGTCGCAGCGGATCAGCGGCAGGAAAGTTCCGACCGCCACGAAGACGGCCAGAGCGCGAAGGATGTAATCGAGGATCAAGATGAATAAGACAACATCATCTCTGCGCTCCGGTCAAATGGGGCTGTGCTCAATCGGTGCGATCCGGTAGCCGACGGTCTCCAAAAGGACCGGTATGTTGAAGAGGACATCGCGATCCTTTTGCTTTTCTTCCTCGGGGAGTTGGTCGTAGGGGATCAGCAGGTTGTGGAGCAAATTCGGTTTGTCGGGAAAGGGGGCGTATTTCCATCCGCCACGTTCTTTCTCTGCCATCCAGCGATCGTGCTCCCCCTCTGCCAGCTTCTCGATGGTGTCCGTATCGAGCGTGACCTGAGAGGGCGGAAGGCCCCCGGCATCGACGATCTCGTAGCCGAGCTTCCTGAGCTTGTGCGGGATATCCTCGGCTTGGGCGAGGTTTGCGGTCTGGAGGCTTTGCGGCAATGCGGCCCAAGGCACCATGGACGGATTCGTGTCTGGGGTTTCTCCCCTAGCGCGTTCCTTGCGGCAGTATTGCTCGTGGATGGCCTCGGCTAGTGGCAGGAGATCGGCGGAGCGATCCCGGCGGAGGCTGTAGAGGTGGTGCTCGCCGGGATATTTCTTCGCGAGCTCGTGCGGACCTTCGTAGTCGCAGGTGAAACCGCAGGCGGGTGTGATGGACGCCAGCGCGGCGAACTCCTCGCTGGCGAAGATGTGGCCCTCCAAGGCAACGGGTTCGATGCGGGCGGCGCGGTTCACGTGGGCGCCGCTGTAGCCGAGGCGGCGGACGATGGGATCATGGTGCAGGAAAACGGGGCCCGAGTGGAGCCCGGTGCGGATCTGAAGTCTGCCAAGGCCGGCGGCTTCCCATTCCTCCGCATGGCGCTCGACGGCTTCGTTCAGCTCCAGTGCGAAGAGCCCGGCGTCTTGGACGAAATCGAACACCGCGTAGAGGGCATCGCCCCAGGTGTTGACGCTCTGCGGTGCGTGCGCGCTGGCGCCAATCACCTCGGAAATCTTCTGCAAGAATTTTTCGATGAAGGCGGGAACGGCGCGCTCCGGCAGACGGCTGAAGCCGACAACATCGGTGAACAACATGCTCTTCACCGACTGCTGAAGGATCGGTTCCTGCGCCCGGTGAGAGCTTCGGGGAGTGCTGGCTGTGGTTGCCGTTTTCTCCTCGGATGCGTCGTAGGAAATGATCCTCGGCTTGATCTTGAGCTCGTTTTGCCAGAACTCACAGAATGCGGAAGTTCCGCCGGGGCCGCCTTCTTTTCCATTCCAGAGTGCGAGTGGAACGATGTCGAGAAAGGACTCCCTAGCGATCTTCACTGCGATCCCGGCACTGACTTCCATGAGATACTGCCAGCCGATGCGGGATTCGGTTCCGGCCATTTCCCCGATCTCGCGCACGCTTTTGGAAGATGTTAGGGCGCTATCGAACAAGGGGCCCCAGACAGGCGGTTGCCCGTCTGCCTCGAAGGGGCGGATGCTGGTGTCGCGGAAGGTATCGCGCGACCACGGCAGGATAATGTGCGAGGTGCCGATCTGGCGGTGGAAGGCATCCAGAAAAAGGAGATCCGCCCCCGCCGCGGCACTCGCCACGCCGACAGTTGCCCCCAGATCCTTGAGCTCCTTTTCGATGAGCCGCAGGCAATTCATGTCGGCGCGTGGCGGGAGATGCCCGGAGAAGACGACGAGACGCAGCGGAGGAAAAGCGGAGTCGAGCCGATCACGCGGTTCCCCGGATGCCTCTAGCAGGCTGCGGGCGAGGAAACGTTTCTGAGCAAGGCGTTTCGGATCAGAAACCGGTTGTGCGGAGAGCTCGGAATAGGAGTCGGCCGCACCCTCGAAATCGCCGAGGATCTGAAGGCAGATGGCCTTGGAATGGAGTGCCGTGGGGGTGGTGATCTCGCACACCTTATCGAGCAGGGCGCGTGCGGCATCCTTGGCAGCGGTGAGAAGTGTTTCCGATTTCCCTGCGGAAAGGAACTTCGTGGCAACGCAGCGCCACTCGATCTCCGGGTCGTCGGGATCTAGCCGTGCCACCTCTTCGTATTTCTCAAGCGCCCGGTCGAGCTGCTGGTAGCGTGAGGTGAGCAGGCGGTTTTCCAGCGCTTCGTCTCGGAGCAGATCGGCCTGCTCGATGAGTGTTGTCTTCTTGGATTTCATCTCGGCTGGTACGGGGCAGGCCAATTCACAACATTAGAAAACAACAAGCCGTGGATTTCGAGACGGAAATCATCCGTCGCCCCGCGCGTGGCACAGGAGAGCTTTATCAAAGTGGATGAAGGCGACGGCGTTCGGGATAGGCATGACGCCCGAAACTTCATGCAATATCTAACATCAGGGCTAGATTCATTCGTGGGCTGCTCAAGACCCGAATCCCGAACAAGCCATGATCCATCCCAAAGTAATCATTTTCGATGTCAACGAGACCCTGTTGGATCTCGCCCCGCTGAAGATCGCGGTAGGAAAGGCACTCAACAGGCACGAGGAACTTCTGCCCCTATGGTTCTCCACCATGCTGCATTACTCGCTGGTGGAGACGTTGAGCGGGAACTATCACGATTTTGGTAAAATCGGCACGGCCGCGCTGATGATGGTGGCCGAAAAGCAAGGCATCGAGCTCACGCAAGAGACGGCGAAGGAGGCCATTGTCACACCGCTGCGTACCCTTCCGCCACATCCGGATGTGGTCGTGGCGCTCAAAACTTTGACGGAAAAAGGTTACCGGATCGTCAGCCTGACCAACTCGTCATCGGAAGGAGTGGAAACCCAGATGCGTAACGCCGGATTGAGCGATTTTTTTGAGAAGCACTACAGCATTGATACTATCAAGAAGTATAAGCCACATCCGGACACCTATCGGATGGTGTTGAGCGATCTCGGCATCGAAGCCGAGGATGCCCTGATGGTCGCGGCTCATGCCTGGGATCTGGCAGGTGCGAAACATGTCGGGATCCGCACGGCTTTCATCCATCGTCCCGGAACAACCCTCTATCCCAACGTTTCCAGACCGGATCACGTGGTCGAGAATCTCACCGAACTGGCGGAGGTTCTTCCAAAACGTCGGTGAACGTAAAATGTGCCGCCGCGTGTGGCTGGCGGAGCGGAAGGGATTGACTGCGCGGTGCTCCGTCTCTGGGGGGTGCGCTTTGCGGAAGGATGGTTTGCTCGCCAATGCTCGCTTGGCAGTCAAACCCGGCGCTTCGCAGGGGTTCTCATCCCTCCCTTGCCGGTAGGGTTCTTCCGCGATGATAGAACAAAAAAGCCCGCTTTGAATGCGGGCTTTTGAATGGCGGAACGGGAGGGATTGACTGCGCGGTGCTCCGTCTCTGCGGAGAGCGCTTCGCGGAGGGATGTTTTGTTCGCTAGCGCTCACATGGCAGTCAAACCCGTGCTTTGCAGGGGTTCTCATCCCTCCCTTGCCGGTAGGGTTCTTCCGCGATGATAGAACAAAAAAGCCCGCTTTGAATGCGGGCTTTTGAATGGCGGAACGGGAGGGATTCGAACCCTCGGTAGAGTCACCCCTACGTTCCCTTAGCAAGGGAGTACTTTAGACCACTCAGCCACCGTTCCGTGAAATCAAGCAGGTCGAGGTGTTTTGAACCATGGGAAAGGGATTCCGTCAAGTTTGGCGTGACCTATTTTTCCACAGGCTCGTAGGGATTGCCGCGGAGGTAGCGCTTTACGGTGAAGTTTTCATGGCCTTCCAGCTCTTCCCCATCGGGGAAATCGATTTCGAAAGGTGCGAGGTAGGTGTCGCCGTCGTAAGAGTGGTGCACGTGGCTAACGAGCCATTCGTCGATCATCGGGGAGAGCGCGGTGTAGATTTCGGCGCCGCCGATGACAAAAATCTGGCCTTCCATTTCCGCAATCGCATCCGGGCTGTGGATGACCTCGACCCCTTCGTGCGACCACGTTTTATCGCGGGTGAGCACGATGTTCTTGCGCTTCGGCAGGGGTTTGCCGATAGATTCGAAAGTCTTGCGTCCCATGAGGATGGGGTGGCCAAGGGTGGTGCGTTTGAAAAACGCTAGGTCTTCGGGAAGGTGCCATGGCAGTTTTCCGTCCCTTCCAATAACGCGGTTCGGATCCATGGCGACGATGGCTGTTAGGTGAGGCATGATGTTAAATGGCAATAGGTGCCTTAATCGTCGGATGGGGATCGTAATTTTCCAGAGAAATGTCTTCGAAAGTGAAGGCATCGATGGCTTTCACATCCGGATTGATACGGATGGTGGGTAGCGGGCGCGGCTCGCGGCTAAGCTGGAGGCGCGCCTGTTCCAGATGATTGCTGTAGAGGTGGAGATCACCGAAGGTGTGGACAAAATCGCGCGCTTCGTAGCCGCAGACCTGGGCGACGAGGTGGGTGAGTAGGGCGTAGGAGGCGATGTTGAACGGCACCCCGAGGAAGAGGTCTGCGCTGCGCTGATAGAGCTGGCAGGAGAGGCCGGGTTTACCGTCGCCGACAGGTTCGTGCACGTAGAACTGGAACAGCAGGTGGCAGGGCGGGAGCGCCATATCCGGGACGTCGCCAACATTCCATGCGGAGACGATGTGCCGGCGTGAGTGGGGGTTTCCTTTGAGCCCATCGATGAGCAGGGCGATCTGATCGATGATCGCGCCCTCACCGTTTTCCCAGCTCCGCCATTGCTTTCCATAGACCGGGCCGAGCTCGCCGTTTTCGTCCGCCCATTCGTCCCAGATGGTGACGCCGTTGTTCTTGAGGTAGGCGATGTTGGTCTCGCCTTTGAGGAACCACAGCAGCTCGTGGATGATGGAGCGGAGGTGGAGTTTTTTGGTGGTCAGGCAGGGGAAGCCCTCGCGCAAGTCGTAGCGTGCCTGCCTGCCAAAGACCGAGAGCGTTCCGGTTCCAGTGCGGTCGCCGCGCTTCTCCCCGTTTTCGAGGACATCGGTGAGGAGATCGTGGTAGGCTTTCATGCCCTATTCCAATCCTAAGAGGAGAAAGATTCAACCGCGAATGGACGCAGATGGACGCCAATGAAGAATTGCAATGGGTTCGCGTTTATTCGCGTTCATTCGCGGTTTTAAGAGCTTCCGAACTGCGCTTTCGCTTCTCGAAGAGCTGGGTTTCGCGGTAGCCGGCGGCTAGGGCTAGGGCGCGTGCTTTCGGAAAATCGCGGGCGACTTCGTTGGGGGCGTGGGCGTCGGAGGAAATGACCAACCCGATCCCGGCGGAGGCGGCGAGTTCTAGGAAACGAGGCGCGGGGTAGGCTTCGGCGCAGGGCTTGTGCCAGCCGGCGGTGTTGAGCTCGATGGCGGAGCCGTTGGCGGCGATCGCCTCGATGACCGGATCGTAGAAGCGGTCGAGATCTCCGGCGGGGGCGTAGGAAAACTTTTTCACCAGATCCGGGTGTCCAAGGAAGTCGAAAAGGCCGCTCTCCGCCATTTTTGTGTAGGTTTTCCAATACTCGGTCCAGACGGCGTCGACATCGGTTTGCGCCCATTTTCCGAGCCATTTCGGGTTGTCGAAATCCCAGTCGCCGAGGTAGTGCACGGAGCCGATGAGGTAATCCCAGTCGTATTGGGTGGCCAGCTCTTCGATGAAAGTTTCGCAGCCTTTAATCCAATCGCACTCCATGCCGGCGCGGATCTTGAGGCGGTCTGCGGCGGCAGTTTTTGCGCGCTCGATCCATTCGAAATACTCAGGAAGTTCGCTCCAGAGCATGCGCCAGTCATCGAAAGGCTCGGGTCGGCACGGGGCGTGATCCGAGATGCCATATTCGGTGAGTCCCGCCGCGACTGCGGCTTCCACGTATTCCTCCGGAGTGCCGGTGGCGTGTTTGCAGAGGGGGGTGTGGGTGTGGTAATCGGCTGGCATCGCTGGATGGTTTTAGTGCCGCTAGGATGAATCCGCAAGGGCACCGACGTGACCCGGATATTTTAGTGAAACCCAGTGCCCGATCGTGCTGCGATCTTCCCGGATGCCACTCTTGCCTCTCCGCTGGAAGGTGAGATAGTCTCGCGCCCCGCAGCGGTTGTCCGCTCCATCACCATGAAACCGAATTCCCTCACGAAATACCGCCCATTTCCGGCGACCCCTTTGCCCGACCGCACGTGGCCGGACAAGGAGATCACCCATGCCCCTATCTGGTGCTCGGTGGATCTACGTGACGGCAACCAAGCCCTGCCGCAGCCGATGTCGATCGAGGAGAAGCTGGAATTCTTCGATCTGCTGGTGCGCATCGGCTTCAAGGAAATCGAAATCGGTTTCCCCTCCGCCGCGGATACGGAATTCAATTTCTGCCGCCGCCTGATCGAGGAAAACCGCATCCCGGAAGATGTCACGATCCAGATCCTAGTGCAGACACGTGAGCAACTCATCCGTCGCAGCTTCGAGGCGATTGCCGGGGCGAGGCGCGCCATCGTGCACATCTACAACTCTACCTCCCCGCTGCAGCGCCGGGTGACCTTCGGCGATGCCACCCGCGAGTCGATCAAGCAGATCGCCATCGACGGTGCGAAGCTGGTCAAGGAACTTGTGCCGACCATCCCGCAGACCGAGGTGGTGCTGCAATATTCCCCCGAATCCTTCTCCGATACCGAGCTGGATTACTCGCTGGAGGTTTGCAATGCCGTGATCGGTATCTGGGAGCCTACGCCCGAGAAAAAAATGATCATCAACCTGCCGGACACCGTCCAGTGGGCGACCCCGAACGTGCATGCCGACATGATCGAGTGGATGAGCCGCAATCTCGATCGCCGCGATTCCGTCATCGTCTCCCTGCACACCCACAACGACCGCGGCACCGGTGTCGCCGCGACCGAGCTAGGCCTGATGGCTGGGGCGGATCGGGTGGAAGGCACCCTTTTCGGAAACGGCGAACGCACGGGCAACCTCGATATCGTCACCGTTGCGTTGAACATGAACAGCCACGGCATCGCGACCGGACTGGACTTCTCCGACCTCACCGACATCCGCCTGAAGTATGAAAAATTCACCCGCCTCGTCGTTCCCGAGCGTCAGCCTTACGGTGGAGAGTTGGTTTTTACGGCGTTTTCCGGCTCGCACCAAGACGCGATCAAGAAGGGCCTAGATAGACGTGCGAAGGAGACCAAGGACGAGCCCGGCATCGGCTGGGGCGTGCCTTACCTGACCATCGACCCGCAGGATATCGGCCGTTCTTATGAGGCGATCATCCGCATCAACTCCCAGTCAGGAAAGGGCGGCGTCGCTTACGTGCTGGATCGCGAGCATGGCTTCGATCTGCCAAAATCGATGCATCCGATTGTCGGGAAATACATCTACGATCTTGCCGACAAGCAGGGCCGCGAACTGACCGTCGATGAGATTCGCGATGCGTTTTTCGATCATTTCGTCAACGTCTCTGAGCCACTTGGCGTGGGGGAATACGACCTGGTGCACAAGGCTGGCGGCGGGCAAGTGCATTGTAAGGCGGTGGTTTCTATCAAAGGCAACTTGCATCAGATCGAGGGTGATGGAAATGGCCCGATCAATTCCTTCGTCCACGCGCTGGAAACGGTGGGCATGAAAGATTTCAAACTCACCGATTATCGCTCCCACGCGGTGCAGAGCGGCTCCGATGCGAGCGCAGCAGCCTACGTGCAGCTGCAGCACGAGGACGGTCGTCTGGTCTGGGGCACGGGGGTGGATCCATCCATCGAGATGGCCGGCCTTAAAGCTCTGGTGACGGCTTGGAACCTGATGCGGTAGGGAATAACCCTTACGGCACGATCACCACCTGCCCGGCCTCGAGGCCGGCGGTGATTTCCGTGTTGTCGCCGCTGTCCTTGCCGCGTTTCACGGCGCGTGCTTGGGTTTTTCCATCGGCGAGCTTCACTTCGATCGTCCAGCCTTGTGGGCCGAATTTGAGCGCCTTGGTGGGCACCGTGAGGGCTTTCCCGGAGGAATATGAAACGGCGCGCACGTCGAGTGCTTGGCCAGCGGTGGGGGTTGCCTCCTTCGGCCAGCTGGCGGTGAAGGTCGCGGCATAGCTGCCGTCGGTGCCCGGCGAGCCGGAAAGCCCGCTGAGCTTCACGGGGATGACGAGATCCTCGCGGCCTTTCAGCGTGGCGACGCCTTCCGTGCCCGCGGTGAGGGCAGCGGCGGTTTCCTGTTTCAGAAAAGCAATCACTGCCATCTCCGAGCCGGCGGGGATGAAGGTGGCGAAGGTTTTTCCGATAGGTGCGAGTCCGCCCTGATCCAGGGTTTTGATCAGGTCTCCGGTGGTCCATTTTCCGTCCTCGATGGCCCCGTGGTAGAAAATGCCATCGGAAGGAGCTTTGAATTCGAAAAGCGTGCGATCTTTTTTGATCTCTGCGAGGGATTCACGCAGCTCCGAGAGCGCGGTTTTCAATCCGTCGACCTGGAGTTTTTTGAGGGCAAGAGAACGTGGAAGTTCTTCCTTCGCATCCGCGAGTTGTAGGGAACTGTCGTCGCGCCTTTCCGTTAGGGAGATCTCTTCGCGAGGCAGGGTCACTTCCATGGCGCGCTTCTGGTTAAGGATCTCCATGCGCAGCGCGAATTCCTGGTATGCCACCTGGTCGCGCTGATTTTTGAGGATGATTTCTTCGGTGTCCTCGGTGATGTCATCCGCTTCGTACATCTGCAGAAGCTGCTTCAGCTCCTCCTTTACCGAGGCGAGGATTTGTTCCTGCCGCTTGAGGGATTGTGCGGCGGTTTCCTCGAGCGCCTTGCGCCGGGTGCCGATAAAATACGCAAGCTCCTCTGCAGCGTTATCCGCGCTGCGCTCCAGACGGTCGAGTTTTTCTATGAGGGTCTTCTCTTGGGTCGCTAGGGCGAGTTCTGCCTGTGCTAGCTCGAGGGCTTTCTCCTCCACGGAGCGGTTCATTCCCTTGATCTTTTCATCAATGTCTTCGGTTTCGAAAACGATGAGCGGATCGCCTTTTTTCACCGAGGCGGCATGCTCGGCGATGTCGGTGATTTTGAAGTTGCTCCATGCATCGGGATCCAACCGTATCGGCGTGCTCTTTACGGGCAGTGCCGTGGCGGAAAACTCCTGGATGACGTGGAATGGCTTTTCCTCAAGGGTGAGTTCCCCGGCTTGCGCAGCAGTGGCGATGATGGCCGGGATGAGATGATGGAGGCGGGTCATAACAGGTGAATGCAAAGGAAAGCACAGCAAATGCCGCTGCTCAAGCGACACCTCGGGACTTGCGGGCGAGCCAGATCGGCAACAGCCGTGGCTTTCTCGCCATCGGTGAGGCGGGCACGAGATGCTCGACGACTTCATAACCTTCACGCTCAAGATTGCGTGTCAGGGTCGGCATTTTCCGGGTCGAGGCGATCGCTAGGAGGCCACCGGGTTGAAGTGCCTCGAAGGTTGCTGCCATCCAGCGCTTGTCGTTGATCAGCAGTCGTCCCTTCGAACCGAGCGGGGCGGAATCCAGATGGATCATAATCGCGTGCAGGCAGCCGGATTGCTTGTTCAGGGCGGTCGCGCTGGGATCCGTTTCGATCACCACCCGCGGATCTTCGAGAGGAGTTTCGGGAAAGTGTTCGCGGTTCCAGTCGACCAGAAAGCTGCGATTTTCCGCGACGGTATAGACCGCGCGTTTCTGAGGCAGCTCTTTGATGATAGCCGCAAGCATGTTGCCAAGGCCCAAGCCGATCATCCAAATGCGCGGTTGGCGCGCCGGGCGGAAGGGTGCCGCCGCCAGTTTTGCGAGTTCCTCCTCCGAGGCGCGTGTCGCCGGACCGCAGATCTGCTGTCCCTGCACGAGCAGATATTTCCGTCCGTCGTGCTCCTGGAGTTCGAGAGGGCTGCCGTCGTCGAGCGTCGTTTCAGCTAAGGTGATGCGTGGTTTCATGTTGGCTTGTTGCTTGCTTGCTAACGCTAAATCCGTTAATCCACAACCACCATGTCAGAAGAAACTCCCACCCCATCCCCCGCCGCTCCTGCATATACCAAGGAACAGAAAGACAAGAAACTCATCGCAGGGCTTCTTGCCATTTTGCTCGGTGGGTTCGGCGTCCACAAATTTTACCTGGGTTACACCAAGGAAGGAGTCATCCAGTTGCTCCTCAGCTTTATCTGTATAGGAGGTATCATCGGTATCATCGAGGGTATCCTTTACCTCACCAAAACGGATGACGAATTCGTCGCGACGTATGTCGTTGGTCGTAAAGGCTGGTTCTGATCCGGCTAATCATTTCACCATCAAACAAAAAACCCCGGCCAGTTACGGCCGGGGTTTTTAGGTTTATGAAGTTAGTTTAACGGGAAGTTTCCCGTTTCTCCATCAGAGGCTGCCTTTGAGGACGGAGGATGCTTTGAAACCGACCGACTTGGATGCGGCGATTTTGAGAGCTTCTCCGGTCTTAGGGTTACGGCCCATGCGAGCGGCACGCTTCTTCACTTCGAAAGTTCCGAATCCGATGATTTGGACTTTCTTATCCTTCTTCACACCTTTGGAGATGGAGGAAAGGACTGCGTCGAGGGCTTCTTCAGCAGCACGCTTGGTGGCGTCTGCTCCGAGGGCTTTCTGGATGGCTTCTACAAGTTCTGCTTTGTTCATGGCAGGGGCTTTTGTGCGAGTCGGGGCACACCTTTGCAAGATAAAACCAAATGTTCCCGAAACGATTTTTTCCACGCAGTTGCTTGACTTGGGGGCATTTTCCCGCTTGTGCGCTCGCTCCACGCACTGCTTCCGAGGGTGTTGTTAGACATCACCTCTAACCAAATTTGCGCAAGCGTCGTCCCATGGAGGAGTGGCAGAAAATGTAATTTCAACCCGTTGAAGTTTCTCAATCGGGCGTTCGGAGCAAAAAACCGCAAATTTTTTTTCCGCGGCAAACCCAATAAAATCAAAGAATTAACCAGAAAAAACCAACTTTGTGAATTTCATGAGAAAATAGCTCTTGCGGTGTATAGGGGGGATCGGTATCACCCGTGCCCCGATCCTCCACTGATCCCACCCATGACGCGTTTTCTCGGCACAACCCTCACTATCTGGCTCCTTTGCCTCGCATCTGTATTCGGTGCGGAAGGAGGGCATCATGCGCTCCCACTCGATGCGCAGAAGCTCCATCACTGGCTTCCAGTCTCCAACTCGATGATCATGATCTGGGTTGCGGTGGGACTCATCGTCATCTTTTGCCGTATGGCAACCGGGAAAATGTCCCTGGTTCCTGTCGGCCTCCAGAATTTCGCCGAGTGGGCCGTCGAGTCCCTCTATAGCTTCCTTGAAAACCTCATGGGCGCGCATCTCACCAAGCGCACTTTCTGGTTCTTCGGTTCGATCTTCTTCTTCATCCTCACCAGCAACTACCTCGGTCTCATCCCGGGAGTCGGCACGGTCGGATGGAATCTCGAGAATGCAGAAGGTGTCCATGTCGGCTTCCTTCCGTGGCTCCGTGGCGGCAACGCCGACATCAACATGACCGCCGCCATGGCGTTCACCTTCGCCCTGCTCTGGTTCTACTGGGCGATCACCGAGAACGGCTTCAAAAACTTCCTCGCCCACATCTTCGCTCCTAAAGGCGTCAAAGGTTTCCTCTTCTGGGCTCTGCTTCCCCTTTTCCTCTTCGTCGGTGTTCTGGAAGTCATCTCCATCGCCATCCGCCCGGTCGCTCTTTCCTTCCGTCTCTTCGGAAACATCTACGGCGGTGAGCAAACCCTCGAGAAGCTCATGGCTCTCGTTCCGGAAAAGCTTTCGTTCCTTCCGGCTCTCCCATTCTACTTCATGGAACTCCTCGTTGGCTTCGTCCAGGCACTGGTCTTCACCCTGCTCTGCGCGATCTTCCTCAAGCTCATTTGTGACCACGGCGACGAACACGACGAGCATCACTGATAAAAAATTTCCGCACCCGGACCATGGCAGAGACTGTGGGGGGTGCAGAACAACACAACACACAACTAAACAGCAATATGGCAACTAAAGCATTCGCAGTAGCACTCGCCGCCCTCGCAGGTGGCATCGGTATCGGTCTCCTTGGCTCCAAGGCAGCTGAAGCAACTGGCCGTAACCCAGGTGCAGCTACCCCGATCCTCGTGATCTCCATCATTCTTGCGGCACTTATCGAGGGTATCTTCATCCTCACCGCATTCGCAGTGCCGTTCTAAGCATTGAGCTAC
This sequence comes from Luteolibacter sp., assembly GCA_039978775.1. Taxonomy (GTDB): domain Bacteria; phylum Verrucomicrobiota; class Verrucomicrobiia; order Verrucomicrobiales; family Akkermansiaceae; genus Luteolibacter. Next base: position 451,773 of record JBDWAR010000018.1, read on the forward strand.
GTGCGCCTCAGGGCGCGCGTGGCAACCCCCTTTTCCAGACCTCTTTCCAAACGACTTTCCAGCCATGATGACCTTCCTCGCCGCCGCAGCAGAACAGCCGGGTGCCTTTGAAACGCTTTCCAAGACCTTCGGGCTCCACGGAGCGTTTTTCGTCGCACAGGTCGTCAATTTCTTCCTGGTCATCTTCGTCCTGAAGAAATTCGCTTTCGGCCCGATCCAAGAAATCCTCGAGCAACGCCGCACCCGCATCGTCGCCGGTGAGGAGAAGCTCAAGCGCATCGAGAACCAACTCGCCGAATCCGAAGCCACCACCGCTGCCGCCATCGCCAAAGCAAACGAAGACGCCCAGCGCCTCATCGCCGAAGCCAAGGAAGGCGCCGCCTCGTTCACCGAGCAGAAGTCCCAAGAGGCCATCGCCCAAGCCCAGCAGATCCTCGCCAAGGCAGAGGCAGCTGCAAACGCAGACCGCGAGCGCATCTCCGCAGAACTCAAGCGCGAGTTCGGCCGTCTCGTCTCCGCCACGACCGCACAAGTCACCGGAAAGGTTCTCACCTCCGACGACCAAGCGCGCATCAACGAAGAGGCACTCTCCAAGGTCGGCAACTGATCGGCAGTCGATAATCCGCCCGCCCATCCCGCACCCATCCACTATCCCCAACGATGAAAATTTCCAAAGTCGCCGCCGCCACCGCCCGCCGTTTGTTCGGCTTCTGCCAGGTGAACGGACAGCTTGATGACAACAAGCTCCGCGACCTCGTCTCGAAACTCATCGCCTCCCAGCCGCGCGATTACCGTGCCATCCTCGCCGCACTCCAGCGTCTGGCCCGCCTCGAAATGGCGCGCCGCGAAGTGCTTGTCGAGAGCGCCACGGAACTCGATGCCGGCTCCAAGCAGCGCGTCGAGTCCGGCCTCACCGCCGAGCACGGCTCGAACCTGAATATCCAATACAAGGTCAACCCCGTCCTTCTCGGCGGCCTCCGTATCCGCGTCGGAGACGACGTCCTCGACGGCTCCGTCCAAGGTCGCCTCGACCGCCTCTCGAAAGCATTCTAAGAAAACCGATTCTCAGCCCGAAACTGAACCCCTTCCAACCAGCACACTGAAATGAGCAGCATCCTCCAGGACATCGAAGCACAAATCGCCGGCATCAGCTCGAGCGTTGAAAAAACCAATACCGGTACGGTCCGCAAGGTCGGTGACGGTGTCGCCATCGTCGAAGGCCTTTCCGACGTCATGCTCAACGAGATGATCGATTTCGACGGCGGAGTGACCGGCATGGCACTCAACCTTGAGGAAAGCGAAGTCGGCGTCGTCCTTCTCGGTGATTACACTTCCGTGAAAGAAGGCGCTGCCTGCCGCACCACTGGCAAGCTCCTCTCCGTCCCAGTCGGCGAAGCACTTCTCGGCCGCGTTGTCGACGCGCTCGGAAATCCTATCGACGGCAAAGGTGAAATCGCCGCTTCCGCACATTACCCGATGGAGAAAATCGCTCCGGGCATCATTAAGCGCAAATCCGTTTCGGTTCCGGTTCAGACAGGAATCATGGCCATCGACGCCATGGTGCCGATCGGCCGCGGCCAGCGTGAGCTGATCATTGGTGACCGTGCCACCGGCAAGTCCACCATCGCCGTTGACACCATCATTTCCCAAGCCCAGCAGAACAAAGCCGCTGAGCAAGGTAAGCTCAAGGACTACAAGCCGATGTACTGCATCTACGTTGCTGTCGGCCAGAAGCTCTCCAACGTTGCCCGTATCCAGAAGACCCTCGAAGAAGCCGGCGCAATGGAATACACCACTATCGTCTCCGCATCCGCTTCGGACGCCGCAGCGATGCAATACCTCGCCCCATACGCAGGTTGCTCGATCGCCGAGTACCTCATGGACAAGGGCCAAGACTGCCTCATCGTATTCGATGACCTTTCCAAGCACGCCGTTGCTTACCGTCAGGTCTCCCTGATCCTTCGCCGCCCTTCCGGTCGTGAGGCTTACCCCGGTGACGTTTTCTACCTCCACTCCCGCCTCCTCGAGCGTTCCGCACGTCTCTCCGAGCAAGCAGGTGGCGGCTCCCTCACCGCGCTTCCGATCATCGAAACGCAAGCCGGCGACGTTTCCGCCTACATCCCGACCAACGTGATCTCGATCACCGACGGCCAGATCTACCTGGAAACCGACCTCTTCTACCAAGGTATCCGTCCCGCGATTTCCGTCGGTCTCTCCGTGTCCCGTGTGGGATCCGCAGCGCAGACCAAGACGATCAAATCGGTCGCAGGAACCACGAAGCTCGACCTCGCTCAATACCGCGAGCTCCAAGCCTTCGCCCAGTTCGGCTCCGACCTCGATGCCTCCACCAAGAAGAAACTCGAGCGCGGTGCGCGCATCGTCGAGCTCTTCAAGCAAAACCAATACTCTCCGCTCGCCATGGAGCTGGAGTCGATCTTCCTCTTCGCGATGCAGAACGGCTTCTTCGACGACGTTGCGGTAAAAGACATCCTCCGTTGCAAAGACGCGATGGGCGAATTCTTCAACACCCGCAAGGGCGAGCTCCTCGACAAGATCCGCAACGAAAAGCCGGATCTCAAGAAGAACGCCGCCATGGTTGATGCCGTCAAGCAAGCGCTCGACGATTTCAAGAAGAGCTGGAAATAAATTTCCGTTATACGTTAGAGGTTATTGGTTAGAAGTCCCATTTCTGACCCAACCCAATAACGTCTAACAAATATCCACTAACTTTTACGCAGTAAGATAGAATGGCCAACCTCCGAGACATCCGCCGCCGAATCAAATCGGTCAAAAACACCGCCCAGATCACCCGGGCGATGCAGCTGGTCGCGGCCGCGAAGATGAAGAAAGCACAGGACCAAGCAATGGCCGGGCGCGATTATTCGTCCCAGCTCAATGCCGTCCTCAGCGACATCGCCGCGAACTTTTCGGACGAAGAGGTTTCCCATCCGCTGCTTGAAGTGCGTGAGGGCAACCGCGAGCTGGTGCTCGTCGTTTCCACCGATAAAGGCCTTTGCGGACCGCTCAACACGAACGTCGCCAAAAAGCTCCGCGCCGAGACTTCGGATGATGCGAAGTATGTCACCGTCGGACGCAAGCTCCGGGTGATGCTGGAGAAAACGAAGAAGGAAATCCTCGCCGACTATTCGGTGCACGATCCGGTTCCTTTTGCCGACGCACGTGCCATCGCCGCTTTTCTCACCAAACAATTCGTCGACGGCAAATGCGACAAGGTTTCCATCGTCTTCACACGTTTCGTGAACACGCTCTCGCAAGTTCCCGAGGTCATCCAGCTTCTGCCTGTGCAGCCGCCGGAGCAAACCGAGGATACCGGAGCCATCGAAGGCCACAGCACGGATTCGCTCTTCGAGCCTTCCGCCACGGAAGTCCTCGCTTCGATCCTGCCGCTTTACGTCAATTTCCAGGTTTATCAGGCACTGCTTGAATCCCGCGCCACCGAGCACTCCGCCCGTATGGTCGCGATGAAAGCCGCCACCGATAACGCCAAGAAATTCAACAAGGAACTCACTCTCCAATACAACAAGGTGCGCCAGGCAGCGATCACCGCCGAGCTCCTCGAGATCACCACCGCGATGAAAGCCATGGAATGATCCACCGGTTTGCCAGTGTTCGGTTTTCAGTATTCAGGAAATACGAAAAGCGGCACTAGCAGTCTCCGATCTTCCCACCTGTAAAAATTCAAACTGACAACCAGCAAACTCTCTCCACTTCTTCCACCATGAGCAACCAAGGAACTATCGTCCAAATCATTGGCGCCGTCATCGACGCCGATTTCTCCAAAGCCAGCAAGCTGCCGGAAATCTTCAACGCACTTGAGATCCAATACGTCCTCAACGGCGTTGACACCAAGCTGGTTCTCGAAGTTCAGCAACACCTTGGCGACGGCTGGGTGCGTGCGGTCGCCATGTCCACTTCGGACGGCCTCAAGCGCGGCATGACCCTTTCCGATACCGGCAAGCCAATCGCGGTGCCAGTCGGCAAACAAGTTCTCGGACGTATCTTCAACGTCACCGGTGACCTGGTGGATGAAAACAAGCCTCTCGAAGACGCAAATCATCGTTCCCCGATCCATCGCCCAGCTCCGAAGCTCACCGACCAATCGGCGAGTGAGGAAATCCTTCCGACCGGTATCAAGGTCATCGACCTTATCTGCCCGCTCGTCAAAGGTGGTAAAGGCGGCCTCTTCGGTGGTGCCGGTGTGGGTAAGACCGTGGTTATCATGGAGCTCATCAACAACATCGCCCTTGCACACGGTGGTTTCTCCGTGTTCGCCGGTGTGGGTGAGCGCACACGTGAAGGTAACGACCTTTACTGGGAAATGATCGAGTCCGGCGTTATCGCCTGCGAAAAGGACGAAAACGGCCACGTTAAACTCGACGGTGCAGGCAACCCTGTCCTCGCTGCTGAAGGCTCCAAGGTCGCCCTTTGCTACGGCCAGATGAACGAGCCTCCGGGCGCACGTCTCCGCGTCGCACTTTCCGCTCTCACCATGGCGGAATACTTCCGTGATGAAGAAGGCCAGGACGTGCTTCTTTTCGTCGACAACATCTTCCGTTTCTCGCAAGCAGGTTCCGAGGTCTCCGCGCTTCTTGGCCGGACTCCTTCCGCTGTGGGTTACCAGCCGACTCTTTCCGAAGAAATGGCCTCCCTCCAGGAGCGGATCACCTCCACCAACAAGGGCTCGATCACTTCGATTCAAGCGGTTTACGTCCCTGCGGACGACCTTACCGACCCGGCTCCAGCAAACACCTTCGCTCACCTTGACGCGACCGTGGTTCTTGAGCGTTCCCTCGCGGAGCAGGCTCTCTTCCCGGCGGTTGACCCACTTGCTTCCACCTCCAAGGCACTTGCTCCGGAAGTTGTTGGCGAAGAGCACTACCGTGTTGCCCGTGGCGTTCAGCTCGTGCTTCAGCGTTACAAAGACCTTCAGGACATCATCGCCATTCTCGGCATGGACGAGCTTTCCGATGAGGATAAGCTCAGCGTGTTCCGTGCTCGTAAATTGCAGCGTTTCCTCACCCAGCCGTTCTTCGTGGCAGAAATTTTCACCAGCGTTCCTGGTGCACTGGTTTCCATCGAAGACACCGTCAAGGGCTTCGCACAGATTCTCGATGGCAAGATGGACGACGTGCCAGAAGGTAACTTCTACATGAAGGCCGGCATCGACACCGTCGAGCGCGACTAATACAGTTTGCTAGTTTAAAGTGTTCAGTTTTCAGGGGAGACCCCGAAGCTGAACCTGAAAACTGAAAACTTGAACCTGAAAACTTTATGGCTCTCCACCTCGAAATCGTCACTCCAGAGAAGAAAATCTTCTCCGACACCGTTGATAACGTCTATCTGCCAGGCGCAGATGGCGAGATGGGCATCTTGCCGAGCCACGCCGGCTTGGTGACCGCCCTTCAGCCGGGTGAATTGCGCTACCTGCGCGAAGGCCAGGTCAATACGCTTGCGATCGGTTCGGGCTTCGCCGAAATCGGCAAAGACAAGGCTGTCGTCCTCACGGACATGGCACTTGGCGAAGCTGAGATCGACGAAAAGGCCACCGAGGAAGCGATTCATCGCGCCGAGGAGAAGCTCTCCTCCGTCGAGCACAGCATGGACGCCGAGGAAGTGGCATACCTGCAAGGCATCATCGCCAAGCAGTCCGCCGCTCTCCGCTTCAAGCGCAAGCACATGCACTGAGGCAACTCAACGCTATCGACTGGGGTTTGAAAACCCCGTCATCAATTCATAAAAAAGCCGCCGGATCGCTCCGGCGGCTTTCTTGTGTTTAGGGGTGATCAAGCAGCTGCGAAATTCGCGGCGACGGCGTCCCAGTTGACGACGTTCCAGAAGGCGTCGATGTAGGCCGGGCGCTTGTTCTGGTAGTTGAGGTAGTAAGCGTGCTCCCAGACATCGAGGCCGAGGATCGGGGTGCTGCCGCAGCCGCCGAAGTCAGAGCCCATCAGCGGGTTGTCTTGGTTTGCGGTCGAGCAGACGTCGACGGTTCCGTCGGACTTCTTGCAGAGCCATGCCCAGCCGGAGCCGAAACGTGTTGCGCCTGCTTTGGCGAAAGCTTCCTTGAATGCGTCGAAGGAACCGAAGGCGGCATCGATCGCTGCTGCGAGGTCGCCGGATGGAGCGGATGCGCCGCCGGGAGCGATGACTTTCCAAAAGAAGCTATGGTTTACGTGGCCGCCACCGTTGTTGCGCACCGCACCGCGGATGCCTTCCGGCACGGCGGAGAGATCGGAAATAAGCTCCAGAGCAGATTTCGCTTCCAGATCTGCTTTGCCCTCAATCGCGTTGTTGAGGTTCGTGATGTAGGCTTGGTGATGCCTGTCGTGGTGAATTTCCATCGTCAGTGCATCGATATGGGGTTCGAGCGCGTCGAAGGAATAGCCGAGGTCGGGTAGTGTGTGTGACATGATGTTAAAAAAGGTTAGTTGTCTGGTTTAGTTTGCCGCAGCTACTTTGGGGAAGCAAAGTCCTGCCGCACAACTAAGATCAACGCCAGCAACCCCGCTGCCGCAAGCAGAAATCCCGCCATGCCTCCAGAACTCCAACTCTACCTCCCTTTCATCATCACCGCCGCCGTCGCCCTGTTCTTCGGCTGGCTGTTCACGTGGCTTGCCGCAAGAGCCACAAAATCCGCCCTCAACGAGCGCATCAAATCCGAGGAGCGTCGTACCACCGAGGCCGAAGCCCGACTCGCCAACGCCGAAGCAGAGAGCGAGCGCAATGAATCAGCCGCCCAGAATTTCCGCAATCAGCTCTCGGAAACGAACAGCCGTCTCGAAGCGGAACGACTCGCCGCCAAGGAAAAGCAGGCCTTGCTGGAGCGCGCCGAACTGAAGCTTTCCGATACTTTCAAAGCCCTCTCCGCAGATGCGCTCAAAGGTGCCTCGGAGCAATTTCTGCATCTCGCAAAATCCAGCCTCGCCTCCCAGACGGAGGAAGCCAAAGGTGAGATCGAGAAACGCAAGACCGCGATCGAAACCTTGGTGAAACCGGTCGCCGACTCGCTCGGGAAATTCGAGCTGCGCATCGGCGAGATCGAGAAAATCCGCGAGGGCGCTTATTCGGAACTCAAAGAGCAAGTCCGCGCACTAGGCGAAGGCCAGCTCGGCCTCCAAAAGGAGACCGCCTCCTTGGTCAAAGCCCTGCGCCAACCGACCGGCCGCGGCCAATGGGGTGAAATGCAGCTGCGCCGCGTTGTCGAGCTTGCTGGCATGCAGGAGCATTGCGACTTCACCCTCCAGACCCACACCACCACGGACGAAGGCAAACGCCTGCGTCCCGATCTGGTCGTGAAACTCCCCGGTGGTAAAACCATCGTCGTCGATTCCAAGACACCGATGGATGCCTACCTCAATGCCCTCGAAGCCGCCGACGATGCGGAGCGTGAGCGTTTCCTCACCCAACACGCCGCGCAGGTGCGCACCCATATCCAGCAGCTTTCCTCGAAGAAATACACGGATCAGTTCGAAGATACCCCGGAGTTCACCGTGCTGTTCCTGCCCAGCGAATCCTTCTTCTCCGCCGCCCTCCATTCCGATCCCGGCCTGATCGAGCGCGGGGTCGACCACGGCGTCATCCTCGCCACGCCGACCACGCTCATCGCCCTCCTCAAAGCCGTCGCTTACGGCTGGAGGCAGGAAGCCCTTGCCCTCAATGCCAAGGAAATCTCCGCCCTCGGACGCACCATGCACGAGCGCCTCGGAAAACTCGCCGACCACTTTTCCAAACTCGGCAACTCCCTCAACAGTGCGGTCGATCATTACAACCGCGCCATCGGCTCCTACGAAACCCGGGTCATGTCCACCGCCCGCAAGTTCGAGGATCTCAAAGCCGCCCCGGAGGGCACCACCCTGCCGGATCTCGAAAGCATCGACAAAACCACCCGCCCTCTCATCGCCAACCCGGATGTCGATATCGAGGCGAAAGACGACTTCGCCTTCGTCCCTGAAAAGACCACCGCCTCCAAGAATGCGGCGAGTGATCTGCGCAGCGCGTTTGGGGATTTTTGATCGCTGGAAAAGGAACGCGGACTTTCGTCCGTTCCAAAAGCCGAATCCAGCAAGTTCAAGTCTTTGGCGTCAGCATTGGGGATCCGAGCTGAATGGATTCGGGCGGATTTTCAAGTTCCATTCAGAGCCGATGGCGTGGAGAGTCTGCCGCGCATGATCCAGCGGCTTCCATTTTCCTACGCAGGCATTGACGGGGACATCCGTCGGCTCGGGGTGTTGCTGGGGGAGGTGTTTGGGCTGGCGGGGGTTCGGTTTACTGAGCGGGTGGCGGTGCTGAATCTTGCCTGTGGGCGGGCAGATGAGACCGGGGTGCTGGCGAGTGCGTTGGCGCCGGCGGAGGTGGAGTTTTATCTGGGTATGGATTTACGGGGGGAGGCGATTGCGGAGGCGAAACGGCGGTGGGAGTTGCCGGGTGGGGAAATGGATTTCCGGGAGGGCAATGCGGCGATGATCGGGCGGATGGAGGGGCTGAGAGAGTTCGATCTGGTCTTTATCCGACACCAGAATTACTGGCATGAGCCGATGGTGTGGGAGGGGATTCTTACCGAGGCGCTGGCGGCGCTCAAAGACGGGGGCAAGCTGGTATGCACCTCATACTTCGATCTGGAGCACGAGCTATTCTGCGCGAGCATGCGGACGCGGGGCGCGCAAATGCTCGCCAATGTGAGGCATGCATCTTCACGCGATCTCCCGGATGCGGAGGGGAAGAGCGTGGATCGGTGGGTGGGGGTATGGGAGAAGTGATCGCTCAGATGTGAGCGATGACGTCTTCCTGGGGGAAACGGGCTTTGGTGGCACCGGCGTATTTGTCATCGGCGGAGCGGTAGCCGAGCGCACACGCAACGGCGGTGGCGTAGCCGGAGTCTTTGAGGCCGAGGATCTCATCGTAATCGGTAGGAGATATGCCTTCGAGCGGGCAGGAATCGATGCCCATGAAGGCGGCGGAGGTCATGAGCTGGCCGAGGGCGATATAGACCTGACGGGTGTTCCATGCCTGTTTCGCGGCGGCATCCATGCCGCCGGCAAAGGAGGAGATCACGCCGGAAAGCCCCGCGAGATCATCGATGGGTGTGCCCTGCACCTCGGACATGCGGGCGATCCATGAGTCGATGTCTTCCTGGGTGAGATCGGTGCGGACGGTGAAAACGACGAGCTGCGAGGCGTCTGTGACCTGGCCTTGCCCCCATGAGGCGGCTTTCAGCTTCTCGCGGATCTCGGGGGTATCGATGATCAGAAATTTCCACGGCTGGAGGCCGAAGGATGACGGGGTGAGTGCGAGGGATGACTTGAGCGCGGCCCAGTCTTGGGAGGAAATTTTCCGGGTCGGATCGAATGCCTTGGTGGCGTAGCGGAAATTGAGAGCGTCGAGAAGTTCTTGTGAGGAGATGGCCATGACGGGCGGACTATTCCGATTCAAGCGTGAATGGCAAGGAGGCGGATGGGAAATTTTTTAGAGTGAGGCTGAAAATGATGCCGTATTCGTCTTCGTAACGGTTGTCGCGGTGGCTGATGCCGACTCCAGCGATAAAGTTCCCTAAATCGCGGTGCAGGGTGTATTGCTGGAGTTCGAGGGTGCCGTCGTCCATCTCGAAAGTGTGGTTGGTGCCGATGCCCCAGTTTTCCGAGAGGCGCAAGTAGGTGGTGAGCTCGAAGAGATCGGAATCGAGCAGGACGGGATGGTTATTGAGGTGGCGGTAGCCGAAGGCGATCTCCATGTCGCGGTAGGGCTGGAGGCGGACACGAGTGTTCATTTCCGAGAAACCCGATCCGCTGTCGATGATCGGAAGCTGTGTTTCGAGGTCGAGGCCGAGCCAGGGGAGTGGCTGCCAGGTGATGTCGTTGTAGAGGTTCGACCATTCACGGTTGCCTTCCGGGTCGTTGAAGTATTTGTCGATGTAGGTATCGACGAAGAGCCAATCGTGGGATTGGCCGTCGCGGCGGGTGATGAGCTGGTTGCGCACGCCGAAGCGAAGGATGTTCCAGCTCTCAAACTCGTCGATGGCGGTGTAGCGGGTGGCATCGAGCGACCGAGGGCGGGTGGTGAAGGTGAGGCGGTCGATGAGTGGGTAGTTCGGGTTGAGTTCATCTGCTGAGACGACTGACCAGTTTGCGTAGGGTTGGATGACGTGCATCAGGCCATCGAGCCCGAGGTCGTGGTCTTGGGCTCCGTAGCGTTTGGAAAACTTCAGGGCAGCCTCGGCTCCGCCGTGGAAGATGAAGCGGGCATCGCTGACCTCCGGGCCTTGGACCGAAGAGTAGTGGGTATAGGCGGCACCAAAGCGCGGGGTGAGTGTGAACCAATCGCCGTAGGTAAGCGGGAGGGAGAAATTCTGGTTGGTGTGGAAGCGGTTGTAGCCGGTATCGAGGAGTTGGGCACGTAGGGAGGGGATGCGCGGATCGTTAGGATTGATGGCACGCAGGGCATTGATGCGCTGGACGAGGGTGCGCTCATAGCCATTGAGTTGGGCGAGCAACCCGGGCACGGATGGGTCGTTCGGCGGGAGTGTGAGGAGGGGGTTGAGGATATTGCGGCGGGTCAGATCTGCGGCTTCCACACCCCGGACAGAGAATGAAGTCTGGCCCTCGTGAAGGAGAGGTGACCCAAAGAGCGGCCTACGCACTTGGTCGAAGGCGATCTCCGGGCTTTGGGTGTCGGTGCGGTAGAAATCGTTTACCCGGAAGCGTCCGAAGACGGAGAATAGCGATTCACCATCGTTGCGGTAGAGTCCGATGGTATTGTCGGGGCTGGGATTGGTGCGGTAGACGCTAGGCTCAAAGTCTTGGAGATAGTATTGATCTGAAAGCAGGGTCAGGTTCGTATCGAGCCTCCATTGCGCGTCGTTTTCGATGTCAAATTCCACGCGGTTCTTGAGCTGAACCTTGAAGCGGTTGGGATCGGTGTTGTAGCGGGGGAGTCCAGTGCGGCTTTCGCCGGGGTCGGCATCGTAGAGGTAATAGAGGCTGAGACCGGTGATTTCGCCATCGTTTTCCTCGCGTGTATCCACCAGATCGAGACCGACGGCCGCGCCACGGCTGGTGCGGATGTCGAAACGCCAGCGTGAGAGCAGCCATGCATTTTCGTTGTCGCCGGTGATCGGGTTGCGCTCACCACCGAGCATGATGCCGTAAGTGTTGAGGAGGTAAGGCCCCCAATGCGAGCGTGCTCCGGGGACGAAATGATAACCGAGTTCGGCATCGAGCGGTTGGCTGAGATAAGGGAGCCAGAAGATGGGGGTCTCTCCGGCGTAGACCTTGAGATTGCGGAAGGTGACCTTATCACCGGGATAGACAGTCGTGCGGTCGGAGCGCACCCAGAAGTTAGGGTTTTCCACATCGTGGGTGGTGACCCCGGCGTCTTCCCCGATGAAGACGGTTTTACCTCCATCGGATTGGGCGGTGAACTTGCCTGCTTCGAGCAGGATTGGATCGAGCGAGATCCTGAGCGTGGAGGCATCAATCACCTTGCTCTCATAGTAATAGATGGCGCTGTCGCCGCGCTGCAGGTTGTTGCCCTGATAGATCGAGACGTTTCCGCTGAAAATTACGGCCTTTTCCTTGAGGTCGATGCGTGCGCGATCGGAAAAAATCTCCAGGCCGTTGTCGCCGGTAACCTTGATGGGGCCGCCGAGTGTGATGCCGTCCTCAAGGTTGCCTGAAATGGTACCGCCACGGTTGTCGATTTTGAGGCTATCCGGAATGATCGGGGTGTCCTGAATGCCGCCGAGCGGGATATCTGGAGCAGGGACGGGCTGGATCAGATCGACGGGCACGGGAATCGGCTCGATCGGGGCGAGGACTCCGTCGTCCTGCGCCATGAGGGTAAGCGGAAGCATCGGCAAGATCCGGAACGTGGCGGTGAAACGGGCAGTCGGCATCGCCGCAAAGTGAACAGGATGTGGCGGGGGGTAGTAAAGGAGCAAGATGGCGCGAGGAGTCATGAAAAGTTTACCCATGAAAATGGGCTCCGTGATTTGACTTTTTCCCCGGCGCAAGCGAGTGCAGCATCCGTGTCAATGAAGGTGGGAAAAACGTCGGTTTCTGTCGCGGCTCTTACGGTGCTGCTGGCGGGATGTGCGGCGCTTTCTCCGGAGAGCCGTATGGGTGATGCCGGTGCGCCGGGAAGCTGGGCGGCCAGCAAGGAGGCAAAGGCCGGGATCGACCGCAAATGGGTGGGCAAGATCGGAGGAGCAGAGCTGCGCGGATTGGTGGACGAGGCACTCGCGAACAATCCCGATATGCGGTCGGCGGCGGCGCGTGTGGAAAAGGCCGGGGCGGAGGCGAAGATCGCGGGCGCGGGGCGTTTGCCGAGCCTTGGACTGGGCGGCGACGGGCAGCGCGCAAAGCAAAATTTTATCGGTTTTCCCTTCGGCGGAGGAGGTGGCGGGGTGCCTTCGAATATTTCCCAACAGTTCGGGGTGAATCTGAATGCCGCGTGGGAGATCGATGTCTGGGGACGTGCCAAAGCCGGACAGGAAGCGGCGATCGCCGATGCCGAGGCGCGACAATACGAGTATGAGGCGGCACGCGTTTCCTTGGCCGGGCAGGTCGCAAAGGCATGGCTGGCGCTGGGCGAGGCGAATGAGCAGGTAGCTCTCGCGGAGCAGGCAGTGACAGCTAGTAAAGTGCTGGCGGATGCAGTGAGGCAGCGGTTCGAGCGTGCGCTCTTGGATGACGGGGGATCTCCGGCTCAGGTGCGGCTCACGGAATCCGAGCTAGCGAGCCGGCGGGGCGCGCTCGCGGAGAGGAAGCAGGAACGGGAGCGAGTGCTGCGGCAGTTGGAGATTTTGTTAGGGAAATATCCATCGGGTAACCTGGCAACGGTAGCACGTTTGCCGGATTTCCCGGGATCGACCCCGTCCGGTCTTCCATCCGAACTGTTGCAGCGGAGACCGGACATCCTCGCGGCGGAGCGGAATCTTGCCTCGGCGGGCAGGAAGGTGAGACAGAGCAAGCTGGCGCGTTTCCCCAGCCTGAGCCTCACCGGATCTGCCGGGACGACGACCGATAGCCTGAGCAATGTGCTCAACAGCGACTTCGGTGTGTGGTCGATCGGCGGCAGCCTGACCCAACCGATTTTCCAAGGCGGTGAAATCAGCGGTGGGATCGAAAGCGCGCAAGCGACGGATCGCGAGAAGACCGCACAGCTTCAGAAAACCGTGCTCGATGCCTTCGGCGAGGTGGAGCAGGCCTTGGTGGCGGAGATTTTCCTAGCCCAGCGCGAGTCGGCCGGGAAAAAAGCCTCACAGCTCGCCAAAGATGCCGCAGATCGCGCAGGCGAGGAATTCGCTGCCGGCACGGGTGAGGTGCTGACCCTTATCGATGCAACCCAGCGCCAGATCGATTCCGCGAGTCAGTATGCGGCCATCCGACGTTTGCGTTTGGAAAACCGAGTCGATCTTCATCTCGCCCTCGGCGGGGATTTCAAAGCCAGATAAATACCCCATGAGCGACGCAAAATACGAAACGGAGCGGAAGGTTGAGGTCAGGGCGGTGGTGTCGTTTCTGGTGATCCTCGGTATCATCGGGATCACGGTGCTCGGGCTGTTTTTGCTCATCATTAACCGGCGTGTGGCAAAAGAGGAAATGAAGGAGCGCATCGTCCCGGCGGTGGAGGTGATGGTGGTTTCCAAGGAAAATCACCCGGTGAAAATTGACACCCAGGGAGTGGTGGAGAGCGTGCGCGAGACCATGCTTGCGGCAGAGGTCGGCGGGCGGGTGATGGAAATTTCCGATTCCCTGAGGCGCGGCGGGAAGGTGAAAAAGGGCGAACGGCTGGTGCAAATTGATCCGGCGGATTATCGCTCCGCGTTGGCCGCCGCAGAGGTGCGGCAGGCGGAGGCGGAGCTGGCGCTCGAGCAGGAGCTGGCAAAGGTCGAGCAGGCACAGTTGGATTGGTCGAAGCTGGGCAATGGCAAGCCGCTGAATGCTCTGGTACTACGTGAGCCGTATCTCGCAGCGGCCAGGGCGAGGGCGCAATCGGCACAACAGGATGCGCTCAAAGCGCGGCGCGATGTGGAACGCACGGAAATCCTCGCTCCCTTCGATGCGGGGGTGCGCACCGCGAATGTGGAGGTCGGCTCGGTGGTCAATGCCGGGATGATGGTGGCGGAGCTTTATTCCAGCGACGACTTAGAGGTCAGGCTGCCGCTGAGCCTGGAGGACTTCGGTTTTGTAGCGCGGGCTGAAAACGGCGTGGTGCGCGGCGAAGTGATCCTCAAAGGTAAAATCGGCACCCAGAGCTACGAATGGAAGGCGGAGCCGGTGCGGGTGGATCCGGAGATCGATCGGAAAACACTTTCGGCAAGCGTGGTGGTGAAAGTCCTCGCGGAGGACAGGACGGAGTTTCCGCTGCCTCCGGTGGGGCTTTTTTTGGATGCGGAGCTGGAAGGAAAAATGCTCGAGGACGTCGCGGAGATCCCACGCCGGGCGCTGCTGGAAGGCGGACGCGTGATCGTGATGGGCGAGGATGGTAAGATCGATTTCCGTGACGTCGAACTGGTGCGCATGACCGAGAAAACCGCAGTGGTTCACGGCGGGCTTGAAGCCGGTGACAAGATCGTGCTGACCCGGCTTTCCGCTCCGGTGATCGGCATGGAAGTGGCCGGGGAAACTGCGGAGGAGGAGGAATGAACGCAGTAAAATGGTTCACCCGCAACCATGTGGCGGGAAATTTCATGATGCTCGTGGTGTTGCTCGCGGGCTTCACGACGTGGTTCAAACTGAAGAAAGAGATTTTTCCGGAGATCTCGATCGATGCCATTGCGGTGAGCATCCCTTACCCGAATGCGACTCCTGAAGAGAGCGAGCGCGGGGTGGTGGTTCCGGTGGAGGAAGCCATCGCGGACTTGCAGGGGATCAAGAGGATACGCGGCACCGCCTCGCAGAATGTCGGCGCGGTGCTGGTGGAGGTGGAGACCGGCTACGATGTGCGCGATGTGATGAGCGATGTGAAATCGCGCGTCGATGCCATCGAGAATTTCCCCGAAGAGGCGGAGACCCCGGTGCTGGAGGAAATCCTTATCAAAGCTCCGGTGATGAGCGTGACCCTGACCGCGGATACGGATGAGGCGACGATGCGGAAATTGGCCGAGCAGGTGCGCGATGATCTGCTGACCTACGAGGCTCCGCCGGCTGAGGGTTTGGGCACGTTTTTCGGGCGCATTTTCGGAGGCAAACCCAAGATCAGCCAAGTGGAGATCGCGGGGACGAGGTCGTATGAAATTTCCATCGAGGTATCCGAGGAAAAGTTGCGCGAGCTTGGGCTCAAACTCTCGGATATCGCCCAAGCGGTGCGGGGCACGACCTTGGATCTGCCGGGCGGATCGGTGCGCACGGAGCGCGGCGAGGTGATCCTGCGTGCGCTCGGCAAGCGCTACGAAGCGAGCGAGATGGCGGGGGTGCCGGTGAAGACAAATCCGGATGGCAGCGTGGTGCTGTTAGGCGATGTGGCGCAGCTAATCGATGGCTTCGAAGATGTGGATATCAGCAGCCGTTTCGACGGGAAAAACGCGGTGGTGATTAATGTCTTCCGAGTAGGCAATGAGGACACCCTGGCCTTGTCCGAGATGGTGAGAAGATACGTGGAGGATTCGCGCCAGACACTTCCCGAAGGAGTGGAGCTCTCGATCTGGAACGACCAATCGGTGTATCTGTTAGGACGGCTGGATCTGCTGAAGCGCAACGCCATCACCGGCCTGATTCTGGTGCTGGGCGTGCTCACGCTTTTCCTGCGCCCGTCACTGGCGCTGCTGGTGGCGGTGGGCATCCCAGTGTCATTCGCTGGCGGAATCTGGATGATGCCTTACTTCGGGATTTCCATTAACATGATCTCTCTGTTCGCCTTTATTCTGGTGCTCGGCATCGTGGTGGATGATGCGATCGTAACCGGGGAAAATGTCTATCACCGCATCCAGCAGGGCGAGCATCCGAGCGCGGCGGCATGGAAGGGCACGAGCGAGGTGGGTACGATCGTGGTGTTCGGGGTGTTGACGACCATGGTCGCCTTCACGCCGATGCTCGGCCTGAGCGGGGTGAGCGGAAAAATTTGGCCGAACATCCCTCTGGTGGTGATCCCTACCTTGGCGTTCTCCCTGCTGCAATCAAAGTTCGTGCTGCCTGCCCACCTAGCGCTGCTCTCGCCACGTGACCGCTCGGAAAAACAACGCT
Organism: Luteolibacter sp.; assembly: GCA_039978775.1. GTDB lineage: Bacteria > Verrucomicrobiota > Verrucomicrobiia > Verrucomicrobiales > Akkermansiaceae > Luteolibacter. The sequence continues at coordinate 467,972 of JBDWAR010000018.1, forward strand.
CGCGCTTTTTTCTCAAGCGCTTGCTCGACGGACTTTTCGCTCTGCAGCGGAAGATTGCCGACGGCTTGGAAAAGTTCGTGGAAAAGGTCTATCAGCCGGCGCTGGCGAGCGCGCTGAAGTGGCGTTACATCACGGTGGCGGTCTTCGCTTCCGTGCTGATCCTCACCCTGGCGGTAGTCGGCACGGGGTTCATCCAGTTCCGGTTTTTTCCGGATGTGGAAGGGGATATCTTGAGTGCGAAGGTCGAGTTGGCGCAGGGTGTGCCTTTCGCAGAGACCCAGAAGGTGGTGGAGCGCATGGAGGCTGCAGCGAGAGAGCTTTCCGAGAAGTACGAGACACGTAGTGGTGAGCCGATCATCAGGCACATGCTGGCCAGTTCGGGAACGCAGCCGTTCATCACGGGTGTGCCGAGGGGCGGCCCGCCGCAACAGACGCATCTCGGCGAGGTCACGATCGAGTTGGCACCGGCGGATGAGCGCACGATCACTTCCGAGGAGCTGGTGACGGAATGGCGGCGCATGGTTGGGACTATGCCGGGAGTGGTGGAACTGAGCATCCAGGCAGAGACGGCGAACTCCGGCAACGCCATCGACGTAACACTCACGGGACCGGATCTCGGGCGGCTGGAAGAGGCCACCGCATTTGCGAAAAACGGCTTGGGCGATCATTACGCCGGGGTGATCGACATCTCCGATTCTAACCGCGCGGGCAAGGACGAGCTGCGCTTCGGCGAACTCACCGCAGCGGGCAGGGCGATGGGTTTCCGGCTGCAGGATGTGGCCTCACAGGTGCGCGATGCGTTTTATGGAAACGAGGTGCAACGCCTCCAGCGCGGGCGCGATGAAGTAAAAGTGATGGTGCGCTTTCCCGAGCAGGCGAGGCGGACGCTGGAGAGCCTGGAGACGATGAAAATCCGCACTCCCCAGGGCGACGAGGTGCCGCTGCTTCAGATCGTGAGTCTTGAGCCGGGGCGCGGGCCGGCGGTCATCGAGCGGACGGATCGGCAGCGCTCGATCAAGGTGCAGGCGGATGTCGAGACCGGGATCAACGCCAACGAAGTGGTCGCCGCCTTCACGGAAGAATATCTTGAGCAGATCCCGCAGCGCTTTCCCGGCGTGCGCTATTCCTTCGAGGGCGAGCAGAAGGATCAGGCGGATTCGGTGCGGGAGATCGGCATCGGTTTCCTCGCCTCATTGGTGGGCATGTATGTGCTCATCGCGATCCCGCTGCGCTCCTATCTGCAGCCGCTGATCATCATGTCGGTGATCCCCTTTGGCTTGGTCGGCGCGATCTGGGGGCACGCCTTGATGGGCATGGATCTCAGCATCATGTCGATGTGCGGGCTGGTGGCGCTGGCGGGTGTGGTGGTGAACGATTCGCTGGTGATGGTGGATTATGTGAACCGCCACCGCGATGAATCCCCCACCCTACGTGACGCAGCCATCGCAGCGGGCGGAAGGCGCTTCCGTGCGATCCTGCTGACTTCACTTACTACGTTTGTAGGAATCATGCCGATGATCTTGGAGACGGATGTGCAGGCGAAATTCCTCGTCCCGATGGCGGTCTCGCTCGCGTTCGGCATCCTCTTCGCGACAATCATCACCCTGTTCCTAGTGCCGGGGATTTACCTGATCCTCGAGGATATGAAAAATCTCAGCGGAAAGTTCCGCAAGAAACCGGTATAAGCTGATTTCCAATTCTCAGACCAATTCGATATCCTCAATTTCGTCCTCCAAATCATCGCCTGCGGCAGGAATGACCGTATCGGAAAGGAGACGAAGGGTGGTGACGCGGGTAAGCCCTCCGATGAGGCCGGTGACTGCGGCCCAGACGAGAGCTTCCTTCCATGAGATCGCGGGATTTCCCGGATTCTGCGGCGCCTCCTCATGGGTGATGAATTCGTAGGATTTGATGGCGGCTTTGCGGGTGAGGCGGGCGGCAAGCATCGGGACAAGGAGGCCGACGCCGACAAGAAACAGGGATTTTTGCTGGGATGATTTCATGATGGCAGAAAGGAGGAGGGATTTTCCGTCCCCACCTAACATGGCACATGACGTGGCTTTTTCAAAATCATCCGCTGTTGCGGATGAGCCACATCGTGGTAAATCAATTGGATGCTCGTATCCCCGAAGGAAATTTTCACCCGGCATGTCGGTGCGGTGTGTGCCGCCGCTGCCGTCGTTTTCCTGTCATCGTGCGGGAGTATGATCAGTCCTTCGGCGCAGAATTCGCCGCCAAAAACGGTGACGCTGGATCCGATGCTCGCGGGCAAAGCGCTCGCAGAAATGACGTGGCGGGCGCTTGTGATCGCTACGGTGAAACAACCGATCACTGCCACGCGGCAGGGGCTGGCCGTGATGTGGCACCGACCGAGCGTTGTGGTGACCGGGAATCTGCCTGCGGAGCTTTTGTCTGAGCCGGCATTGCCGGATGCGCCGGGCACGCCAGCGTTCGAGCGCATGTTGGACGCCAAGGGATTTCCGCAGGCGCATGAAGGGACACTCAAATGGTTGGTGGATGGCAACGGCTTTTTCGGTGAGTTGGACCGGCAGATTGCGGGGGCTCAGAAATCGATCCGGGCGCAGTTCTACATTTTCGACAACGACGACATTGCGGTGCGCTACGCCGACAAGCTCAAGGCGCGTTCGCATGAGATCGATATCCAGGTGCTCTACGATGATATGGGATCGGCAACGGCATGGCTGTCCTCGCCGGTCACAAGTCCGCCTCCGGGTTTCGCGCCACCGGCTGATATGAAAAAATACCTCGAAGAGGGCTCGGAGATCGAAGTCCGGCGAAACCTCAATCCCTGGGCGGTGGCGGATCATACCAAGCTCGTGGTGATCGACGGACGCACCGCACTGCTCGGCGGGATGAATATCGGGCGCGAGTATTACAACGAATGGCACGACCTCATGGTGCGTGTCGAGGGTCCGGCGGTCGGGGCTTTGGCGGATGTTTCCCTGAGAAAATGGAGGCTCGCGGGGCCGATGGGAGACTTCGGCTTGTTTACGAAGGTGGGCAAAAGCAAAGCCCCGGGCGCGAAAGGAAACAGCGTGCCGATCCGTATCCTGCGCACCGAATCCGGCGATGCGGTGCATGAAATTTTTGATGCCAGCATCTTGGCAATCCGTGGTGCCAAGCGGCGCATCTTCATCGAAAACCCCTATTTCGCCAGCGATGAGATCGTTGCCGCCGTTGCTGCGGCGGCCAAGCGCGGGGTTGATGTGCGGGTGGTGATGGCGGCGGAGGGTGACTCCGCGATTATGGATTCGGGCAATCTCGCAACCGCTCGGGTGCTCATCGGTGCGGGTGCAAAAGTTTACCGTTACCCGAAAATGGCGCACATGAAGGTGATGGTATGCGATGACTGGGCGACGGTCGGCTCGGCAAATCTCGACACCCTGAGCATGCGCATCAACAGCGAGCTTAACATCGCTTTCTCCGACAAGGCGGAGGTGGAGAGGCTCGTGAACGTGGTGTTCCGTCCGGATTTTGCGAGATCCCGTCGCATCTATAAGGAGCATACCAAGACGCCGGAAGCGGGCTTCATGGAAGCGGTGGCGGATCAACTCTAGATGCTGTGGGATTTCTTCGCGGTTGAACTTTTCCGGGAAAACGTTTCCTCTCGCTCAAATGAAGCGAAAGACGACGGGCGGAAGGAGCCACGGAGACAAGACCCGGCAGGCACGCGAGAATCGCCATGTGAAGCCTGTGGATGAAAACGTACCGGCCACACCTTCGCTGGATGAGCACGATCTGGAGCGTATCATCGCGGATCTCAAGGAGCGCGGCGAGGTGCCCTTCGTGCTGATTCTCGATTGCGTGCAGGATCCGCACAATCTCGGAGCGATCCTGCGCACAGCGGATGGGGCTGGGGTTCACGCGGTAGTTGCACCGAAGGACAAGGCGGTGGGCATCACCGAGACGGTGCGGCGCATTTCCGTCGGCGCGGCGGATTTTGTGCCGTTTGTGCAGGTAACGAATCTCGCGAGGACCATGCAGCACCTGAAAGAGGCGGGCTTGTGGTTTGTGGGGACTTCCGACCGGGCGGAGAAATCGCTCTACCAACTGGATCTGCGCGGGCCTTTGGCGGTCGTGCTGGGGGCGGAGGAAAAAGGCATGCGCCGCCTCACCGAGGAAAACTGCGATTTCCTCGCGAAACTGCCGATGGCTGGGAAGGTGGAATGCCTGAATGTCTCCGTGGCGACGGGCGTCTGCTTGTTCGAGGCAGTGAGGCAACGCGGGGCGGAGGCATGATGCGCCTGCCGGTCAGGATTTTTTCAGATCTCCATCTGGGGCACAAGGCTTCACGCATTGACGGGGTGGAGGCGCTGATGCCGCTCTTCGAGGGCGCGGGCACGGTCGTTTTCAACGGCGATACCTGGGAGGAACTTTCGGAATCTTGGCGGGAGAAATCCGGGGAAATGCTGGATCGCTTGCGGGAGCTGCTCGACACTGCCGGCATCGATACGGTTTTTCTGCCGGGTAACCATGATCCCGGCTGGGATGGGCTCGGGTTCATCGAGTTGGCGGGCGGCAAGGTGGTGGTCAGCCACGGTGATGCCCTGCTGCGCGACGGTGCCCCATGGAAGCGCGAGATGCTCGCCGGTCGGGTGATCGTGGATGGTCTGTGGGAGCAATTCCCGGCAGCGGATACCGATCCCGCAGCCCGCCACGAGCTTGCACGTGCGATTGCCAAGCGCATGCCCACGCTCCACGCGCCCGAGGGTAGGAGTCTTTTTTCAAGAATCGTCGATGCCGCATTCCCGCCGCTCCGCCCGTGGAACATGCTCAAGACATGGATCGGCTATGGCGGATTGGGCGCGACATTTTGCGAAACCTACTTCCCCGATGCGGAAATCCTCGTCACCGGTCATTTCCATTGCCGGGGCATCAGGAAATCGCGCGGCAAGATCGTATTGAACACCGGCTCATTCGTGGTTCCCGGGCCGGCGGCGTGGGTGGAATGGGATGGTGAAACGCTTTCCATGGGAGCCATTTTGGAAACAAAAAATGGATTCGCGGCGGCAGGAGCGAACCCGATCCGACGATTTGTTTCAGAAACTGAAAATAAACGCTTGCATAACAAAATTGGTAATTTTTAATCGAAAGCCCCAGATTTGGGTCGCTTTTTTAGGCTTTGTGCGTTACACTCGCCGCGCTATGGCAACAACCACTAAAAGAACCCGGTTCTCCCGGCGCCTTCCAGACCACGTGACCGATGAACTCTGCAACGTCCTTACTGAAAAGAAGGTGTTCGGATTCAACGATCTCTTCGAGCGAGTCTTTGAAAACCTGAAACAACGCAATGCCGTCAGCGGTGGCGAAGAAATGCTTCGTTTGCGTTCTTATGAAAAACTCCAGAACCTCGTCAACAGGGGTCTTGTTGAGAAGCTTGGTAAAGAATACAAGGGCACAGCCCGGGTTCACGAAGCATCCAGCGCTTACGCAGCAGCCCAAGAGGCTGAGGCCGCGGAAGGCTAAGGACCTTGCCGACCCTCATCGGTTGGCAGCTTATTACATTTCCTGACAAAACCCGCATCCGAACAGGATGCGGGTTTTTTTTCTACCCAAGCCCCGTGTCAGGCCCTAATCAGTGGCAGCGAGTTTTTCAAAATTTCCTCTGAATCATGCCAGAAAATTATCTTCCAGTCCTCTTCCAAGTGCTCATAGCGCTCGGCTTTGCAGTGACCACACTCATTCTCAGCGTGGTGTTCGGCCGTTCCGCGCGCCGCAACTCGATCAAAGACAGCGCCTATGAGTGCGGCATGCTCCCGATCGGTGAGGGTTCCCCGCGCTTTTCGGTGAAATTCTATCTCGTCGCGATGCTCTTCGTCATTTTCGACATTGAGGTGGTCTTCATGTATCCATGGGCGGTTCAATTCCGCGATCTTGTCGCCCAAGGGCCTACGGCTCTCGCCAGCATGGCGGGATTCGCCGGTATCCTAGCGATCGCTTATGTTTATGCGCTCAAGAAGGGCGCACTCAATTGGAAGAGCTGATCCTTGTTTCTTACGCCCATGGTCAATCACGTCATCTACCTCCAGCTCAACGAGTCCCTCGAGAAGGGCAAGCTGGAGGAAATGGTCAGAGCGAGCAGGACATGGCTTCTCAAGATACCCGAAGTCCTATCCGTGCGTTCCGGCAGGAACCTCGACCCGGCCTCCCAATGGCAGTTTTTCTATTCCTTTGAGGTGGAATCCCGCGAAAAACTCCGGATGGCCGAGAGCGATCCGAACCACCTAAAGTTTGTCCGAGACTTCATAGAACCCAACACGGGCAACAGTTTTATCCTCGATTTCGAATTAGACCCGTCCCGTGAGTTGAAATACTCGTGAGGATGAGCGCAACTCAGAAAGGGTGCGGAAGATTGGTACGATCCGCGCTTGAAACCTATTCCGGCGGAGGACACGTTCCGAGGCCGTCACCGAACGTCACTACAGAGAAATGGCCTCCCCGATAAAGATTCCCGACAACGCCCCGTTTTCGCCAGAGCAACGCCAATGGCTCAGCGATTTCCTTGGAACGATGCTTTCCTCCGCTCCCAGCGGGGCACCAGCAGGGCCTTCCGTTCCTGTCACCGTACTATTCGCCTCGCAGACCGGCACCGCCGAAGGTCTGGCGAAGAAATTGGTCAAGACACTGAAAAAGGGAAATTTCGAGCCGAGTCTCAATGACATGGCGACCTACGACAAGGAGCGCCTTCCCAAGGAACAGAATCTCCTCATCATCACTTCCACTTACGGCGACGGCGAACCGCCGGACACCGCATTGGAGTTGCACACTTGGCTGATGTCCGATGCCGCACCTAGCCTCGAAGGCGTTAGCTATTCGGTGCTTTCTCTCGGCGACAGCTCCTACCCGGATTTCTGCCAATGCGGCACCGAGTTCGACACCCGCCTCGCGGAGCTTGGCGCAACACAGATCCATCCGCGCGTCGATGTGGATGTCGATCCTGATGAACCTTACGCGGAATGGTCGAAGGCGATTATCGCCACCCTCGCCCCAGCGGCAGGAGCGGTAGAAGCGAACGGCGCTTCGGATGACGAAGACTTTGAGGACACAGGATATTCCAAGAAGAATCCTTTCCCATCCTCCGTCCTTAAAAATTACAACCTCAACGGCCCGGGTGCCAAAGAGACCCACCACGTCGAGATTTCGCTCGAAGGCTCGGACCTCACTTACGAGGTCGGAGATGCGCTCGGTCTCTATCCGGAAAATCCTGAGGATGTAGTGGATGAAATCATCGCCGGACTCCCGTTCAGGGCAGGCGAGGTCCCCACCTCCACGGGTGAGGAAGTCAGCCTCCGCGAGGCGCTGATCCGCCACTACGACATCGGCAACATCAACAAATCCCTCATCGAGAAATGGCAGAAGCGCAGCGGCTCGCCTTACCTCCGCTCGCTCGTCGAAGCGGATGACCGCAAGCAGTGGGACGATTTCTGCTGGGGTCGCGATCTCATCGATCTGGTGCTGAACCACCCGGCGGATTTCACCGATGGCGAGGATTTTGTCTCGGTTCTGAAAAAGCTTCAGCCGCGCCTCTATTCAATCGCCTCCAGCCCGAAAGCGCACCCCGGCGAAGTTCATCTCTGCGTCGGCATTGTCCGCTACGACACCCACGGCAGAAAACGCGCAGGCGTTTGCTCCAGCTATCTTTCGGATCGGCTCAAGGATGACACCAAGCCCGGTGTCTACCTGCACCATAACCCGGCATTCCGTCTGCCTGCGGATGGCAACGTTCCCGTCATCATGGTCGGCCCCGGCACCGGTATCGCACCGTTCCGCGCCTTCCTCGAAGAGCGCAAAGCCACCGAATCCAAAGGCGCGAACTGGTTGTTCTTCGGCAACCCTCATTCGGCCACCGATTTCCTCTACAAGGATGAGCTCGAAGGCTTCGTGGCCGATGGCACACTCGACCGCATGGATCTCGCATGGTCGCGTGATCAAAAGGAGAAAGTTTACGTCCAGAACCTCATGGTGAAGGAAGGTGCGGAGATCTGGAAATGGTTCCAAGACGGTGCCGCCTTCTATGTCTGCGGTGATGCCTCGCGCATGGCCAAGGATGTCGATGCCGCCCTCCTCACCATTGCCAAGGAACACGGCAAACTTTCCGACGAGGATGCCGCCGCCTACATCGCGCAGCTCAAGAAGGACAAGCGCTACCTGCGCGACGTTTACTGATCCGAAATCGGATCACAGGATGAGGCCAGTTCTTCCCCCTGCAGCAGGGGGTGGGTTGCGTCGCGGCCGGAATGGCTTAGCGTCTGCGCTCAAGGACTATGCTTCATCCCCTCCTCAACAGCTGGCTGAACTCAAAGAAATGGCGGGCGTTCGGCTTTCAGGAAGAAACCTGGGAGGCCTACGAGGATGGGAAATCGGGCTTGCTTCATGCACCGACGGGCTTTGGCAAAACCCTGGCGGTCTGGCTGGGGCCTTTGAGTGATGCGCTTTTCAGGCACGGCATCAAGGAGGGCCAAGTGCTGCCGAATCTGCCGTGTGAGGTGCTCTGGATCACGCCCCTGCGCGCCTTGTCTCAGGATACCCTGCGGGCGCTGCGTGAACCCACCAAGGATCTTGGCTTTGACTGGCCGATCGATGCGCGGACCGGGGATACTTCCGCCTACCGGAAGGCGAAGCTGAGGGAAAAGTTTCCGCACACCCTCGTGACTACGCCGGAGTCGCTCTCGCTGATGCTGACCCATGAGGATACCAAGCAGAAGCTGCAGCACCTGAAATGTGTCATCGTGGATGAGTGGCACGAGTTGTTAGGGACGAAGCGCGGGATACAGACGGAGCTTTGCCTAGCGCGGCTGAGACAATGGGCACCGAAAAAGAAGCTAAAGGTGTGGGCACTGTCGGCGACCCTGGGCAATCTCGGGGAGGCGGCCAGGCCGCTGTATCCGCACCGGAAGTCACGGCCGAAAGATTTCGAAATCCTGGCGGCGGATCTGGAGAAAAAAATTTCCATCGAGACCTTCATTCCGTCGGAGATCGAGTCGTTTCCGTGGGCGGGTCATCTGGGCACGAAGCTGGTGGGGCGGGTGGTGAAACAGGTGGAAAAGGCTTGCACGACATTGCTCTTCACGAACACACGCAATCAGGCGGAGACGTGGTTCCAGCGCTTATCGGAGCAGAAGGTTTTTCAGGAAAATGAGATCGCGCTGCATCACGGATCGTTGCATCGGGAAGAGCGGAGCTCGGTGGAGACCGGGTTGCGGGAGGGTAGCCTGCGATGTGTGGTGTGCACTTCGTCGCTTGATCTGGGGGTGGATTTTTCGCCGGTGGATCAGGTGATCCAGGTGGGCTCGCCCAAGGGCATCGCCCGACTGACTCAGAGAGCAGGACGTGCGGGTCATTCGCCGGGGCAGGTTTCGAGGATTTTCTGTGTGCCAACAAATGCGCTGGAGCTCGTGGAATTCTCTGCGGCGCGCGACGCGTGGGAGCGGCGCGAGATCGAATCGCGGCGTATGTTGAACAAGCCTCTGGATGTGTTGGTGCAGCATCTGGTGACCTTGGTGCTGAGACGGCCGGCGACGCCAGAGAGCCTGAAAAAGGAAATTTTTTCGACACATTCCTATCATAACCTGACGGAAAAGGAATGGCAGTGGTGCCTGACGTTTATCACCAACGGCGGCGCGCTGGAGCAGTATCCGCATTATCGGAAAGCGATGTTGGCGAAGGGAAAACTGAGCGTCCCGGACAAGCGCACGGCGCAGCTTCACCGCTTGAATATCGGGACGATCGCCTCGGACGCGGCGATCACGATCAAGTTCTCCGGCGGCAAAATGCTCGGGAGTGTGGAGGAATCTTTCATTTCCAGGCTGAAGCCGGGGAAACAATTTGTCTTCGCGGGCCGGCGTCTGGAGTTGATTCGATTCCACAAGCTCACGGCGACGGTGAAGCTGGCCACGAAGAAAACCGGCGGTGACATCCCGAGTTGGTCGGGGGGAAGGCTGCCGCTTTCATCAGAGCTTTCCCGGTCGGTGGCAAGGCAGCTCAAAGAGCCATCGGATAATGCGGAAATGGCAGCGGTCGCGCCTATCTTGGCGATACAGAAAAAATGGTCGCGCATTCCCACGGCGGATCAGCTTCTCGTCGAGTTCACGAATTCACGGGAGGGCGATCACCTTTTCATCTATCCGTTCGCGGGGCGGTTGGTGCATGAGGGGCTGGCAGCGCTGGTGGGTTACCGGCTCTCCCAGCGCAGCGGGGAGTCGATTCATGTGACGCAGAATGATTATGGATTTTCGCTCACGGCGAGGCATGGGCTTTCGCTGGATGAGGGGATCCTGAGACAGGCACTTTCGCCGGAAGATCTGGAGGAAGATTTACTGGAGTGCATGAACACCGCGGAGATGTCGCGCAGACAGTTCCGTGTGGTGGCGCGGGTGGCGGGTTTGCTGGTACCGGATCTTCCTGGGAAACGGCGGCCGACGCGGGATCTGCAGGTTTCGGCGCGGTTGTTGTTCGAGGTCTTTTCGCGTTATGACCCGGGGAATCTGCTCTTGGAACAGGCACGCAGGGAGATTCTTGAGGGTCAGCTGGAGCTTGCACGCCTGCGGGAGACTTTGCTGGGGCTCGCTGCGAGACCGATGGATCTGGTGGAGACCGAACAGCTGACCCCGATGGCGTTTCCCCTATGGGCGGATCGGCTTTCCGCCTACCTCCCTGCGGGTGATGCGGCCTCGCAACTTGAAAAGATGTTGGCGCGGCTCCAGGCTGTGAGCGGATCATGAAGCTTGAATTGGGAAATACCATGGTGACCCTGTTGGCAGGGCGCGCGGTGTTTCTGGATGCTACTAGGACTCTGGTAGTTTCGGATATACATCTGGGGAAATCCGCGACGTTCCGGACTCGCGGGATCCCGGTGCCGGAGGGCGATACGTTTGCGGATCTTGCGGCACTTTCCGACTTGGTCGGGCAAACGGATGCGAGACATCTGGTGATTGCCGGCGATCTGGTCCATGCGAAGGCCGGGATGCGGCCGAATGTTTTGGAAGCGTTCCGTGAATGGGCTGCGGGGCTCTCGATTCCCATCACCTTGACCGAGGGAAACCACGACCGGATGGCATTGCTGTTTGAGCATGATTTACCCTTGGAGATCGTGCCTTCGCTGGATGTGGAGGGGCTGCGTATCACCCATGATCCGGAAGAGTTGCCCGAGGATGTGCCGGGAATCGCAGGGCATTTGCATCCGGGCGCGAAGGTGGTGGATTCGCCGCGGCGCACGGTGCGGGTGCCGGCGTTTTACCTCTTGCATCCGCATCATCTGGTGCTGCCGGCCTTCTCACAATTCACGGGAATGAACCGGATCAAGCCGGGCGCACGCGATCGTTTTTTCATTCCACTGAAAGACAGGGTGATGCCGCTGCCTGCTTCCGCTGGATGATGAGGCAGCATCTTGCAAAGCTGCGCTTCACAGCCCCCAGCCATTTCGGGTCGAAGGTGAAAAAATGGATCATGAGCATGCCCATGCTTAGATCGGCGAAATCGACGGCGAGCATGATACCCAAATGCAAGCAGACCATCGCGAGCCACACAAAGGGACGAGATTTTTTCCATATCGCCAGCGGCAGGAATGCGAGCTCGATGAACAACGTGCCCCAAGTCAGTGCCTGAATAAAACCGTTCGGTAGCTGCAGCATCAGGTCACGGATCACGCCCGGCCGGGAAAGTGGATTCTCCATCAGGTATCCGATCGCCGAGCCATCGATCCAGCTGGGGGACACGAGTTTGGTGATACCACTGAACGCATAGCCGACCGCCAACAGGATCCATGCGCAACGTGGAATCCACACCGGCATTTCCCACGCGCATCTGGGCTTTCCGAGGCTCAGCGGTTCACCCGAAGGCACCAGTGCGGACAACACAAGCAAGAGCCCCACGTAGGGTATCGATGGGTTGGCGATCAGGTTGTTGCGATGAAATAGCGCGGTCCATCCGAACCAAAGGAACACTGCCACTCCTTGCCTCCAGACCCCTGTTAGAAAAAGGATGCTGCACAAACATAACCCGAGGAGGGAACCGGTCACCGCCCAGCCGGGGAGATCGAGTGAAAGGGGATTGGGAAACAGGCCGTGTGTGGGGTTCAGTGCCGGGTTCTTCATGATCCCCTCTGCCCCGAAAAGCTCCTGCGCATAGGGAGCCAAAGCCGCGAAGTGGAATGCCAGATACGCTCCGAAGAGAATTCTGAAACACGTGAAGTGCCATGCTGCTTTCGTTTTCATAATGGGGTTGTGGGGAAAGTCCATTGGCCATCGGCTTCCCCGTCCCTGGGCGTGATGATCACCTTCAAGTCCGTCAAGTCATCAGTCAGGCCGAGTTCCTCGCGCAGCTTCGAGCCGGGCTTCAGCGCTTCGCGGAGGATTTCCTCCCGCAACTCCTCGGGAAGCCTTGGGGCAAAGGCCAGCGCTGCTCCATAAACATTGCGGCGGTTGTAGGGACCGCGGAGCTGCGAATACCATTCGGCATCCAGTTCCCGCGACCAGATGTTGCCTTCACCATCCGTTGCCTGGATCGTAAAAGTCGCGGCGAAGGCCTCGTAGCCATCCGTTTCCGAGAAAACCTTGGTGAAGGGAGCCACCCCACTCGCCAGCCCGATACCCCGTAGGGCAGGGAGTTTCAAAATGTAGCCAGCCATCTGCGAAAGGCCGATGATGAGCAGAACAATAGCTGCACGATTTCTCCATTTCATGATGCAAGGGAGTGCGGGGTTTTCGAGCAGGACGGCACTTGGCTCGCAGCGCAAGCCCAGCGCTTTTTGCAGCCGAAGCATGTCGGAGATTGGAGCGCGGGTTGTTTGTGGACATCGCGGAAGATCAGCATTTCCACGACACGTTGTTCCTTCTCTGGATCGAATCCACAGCGTTCCGGAGATTTTTTTGGATTCTTCAAAGTCCCGAAAATCCAATCCCAAAGCGGAAGATCCGCGTAGTTCTGCGAATGGTGGCCGAACTGGTGGTGAACTCGGTGTGCCTCCGGGCGCTGGATGATCCAGCCGAGCCAACGCGGTGTGCGTATGTTCCAGTGGTAGAAATATTCCGCAACCGCAGTGATACCGGTGTAGATCGCCGCCGAGGTGAGCGAGCACCCGAAGATCCCATAGACCAGCACCGCGCTGATCAGGGAATTTATGAAAATTTCCACCGGATGTTTGTAGAAACTTGCCAGTAGCTCGATACGCCGTGGCGAGTGATGGATCTGATGGCACAGCCTCCAGAAGAAACGCGATTCGTGGCGAACCCGGTGCCAGAAATAATAGACGAAGGTGGATACAAAATAGACCAGCGCCGCGGCGGGAATGTCGCCAATCGAATCGCTGATGCTGAACAGGGAGATCGCGTTCATCCAGCGGTCCCAGGTGTATCCCGCAAGAATCACGAGCCCCAGCTGCACCAAATTGACGAGCAAGATACGTAACCACCAACCGCGCACGGTCGGGAGCTCCTGCCCCGGCCATAGTTTTTCGATCAGCACCATCAGCGCCGCCACAACGATGAGGAAAATCAACATGCGAACACGTTACCGGATTTTTGGAACATGGAGTTAGTCGAAAAATATTGATGAATCATCGAGAAAATCGATGATCATACGTATGAATGAGATGCCAAATCTTCACCACCTTGAGTTGTTCTATCATGTGGCGAGAGCTGGAGGGATCACGGCGGCGACTCGCTCGATGTCCTATGGTATCCAGCAACCGGCGGTGAGTGGCCAGATCTCAAGCTTGGAAACCGAGCTCGGGATGCGGCTTTTCCAGCGCAGGCCGTTCCGCCTCACTCCCGCCGGGGAAGAGCTTTTCGGATTCCTGGCTCCGTTTTTCGGTAAACTCCCGATGGTGGTGGATTCCATTTCGGGAAAAGCGAGCAAACGTCTCCGGCTTTCCGCGCCGACTCTGGCGATCCGTGAGCATCTTCCACAGATCATCGCGGACATGCGGATGAAAGTTCCGGATCTTGAGCTTTCTTTGTTCGAGGCTTCGAAAGAACGGAGCTTCGGCTTATTGGACAATGAGGAGGTCGATCTCGCGGTGGTCGAGTTCGAAGGGAAGCCGCCGACAAACTATCAATCGCGTTTGTTGGCAAAACTCGCGCTCGTCCTGCTTTTGCCGCCGGGGATGAAAGTGCCGAGGAAAGGGATCAAGGCGATCGCAGGTAAAATGCCTCTGATCCGCTTACCGGAACAAGAGCCATTGGCGCGGCTGTTTGTGAAAGGGCTGGCCAGTCACGGCCTAGAGTGGGCTCCTGAAATCGAGGTCAGCGGCATCGATCTCATCACTTCCTATGTGGAAAAGGGATTCGGCTGCGGCCTTGGGCTGGAAATCCGCGGAGTCAGCCTTCCTCCGACCATTTCAGTCATGAAGCTGCCCGGGTTTTCTAAACTCGAAATCCACGGGGTGTGGCGTGGCAAGGCGCATCCGCTTGCCGAGGAAGCGCTGGCGGAACTGGGGCGGATCGGGACGAAACTCAGCGCAGGGGGCGCCTAATCTGCGCTCCCGATTCAGGAGATCAGCTCGCTGTAAGCTTCCGGTGAGAGGAGACTTGCGACCTGATCTGGTTTGCTGAGCTTGATTTTGAAGATCCAGCCATCGCCGTAGGGGGCGGTGTTGACGAGGGACGGGTCGCCTTCGACGGCAGGGTTCACCTCGATGATTTCACCGGAGAGTGGGGTGTAAATGTCGGAAGCGGCTTTCACGGACTCCACGACGGCGGTGGGATCACCGGCATCGACGGTTTTGCCGACAGGTGGGAGCTCGACGAAGACCACATCGGTGAGCTCGGCCTGGGCGTGGTCGGAAATGCCGACGGTGGCGGTATCGCCATCGATGCGCACCCATTCGTGGGAGTTTTGGAAAAGAAGGTCGGAAGGGATTTCGGAAGCGCTCATGTGGAACTTTTGTGGGCTATTTCGGTTTCTTTAGGAAGGGCTTTTTGACGGTGACCGCCTTGAATTGGCGGCCGCGCACATCGATGAGGAGCGGGGTGCCGGGTTTTGAGTAGACGGTGGGCAGGTAGGCCATGGCGATGCCGTGGCCGAGGGTTGGGGAAAGCACACCGCTGGAGAGTTCGCCGAGCGTTTCCCCACTTTCGCTGAGGACCGTGTAGTGGGGACGCGGCGGCGGGCCTTTCTCGGTGAGTTGGATGGCGGTGAGTTTGTGCTCCGGGCCGTTGGCTTTCTGGGAAACGAGGATGTCCCGGCCGATGAATTCCGGTTTCTCCGAATCGCAGAAGAAACCTAAACCGGCCTCGATGGGCGAGCGTTCTGGGGACAAGTCGTTGCCGTTGAGCGGGTAGCACATCTCAAGGCGAAGCGTATCGCGGGCACCGAGGCCGCAAGGGATGGCTCCGGCGGCGATGAAGGATTCGAATGTGATGGGGCCGAGGGCGGCGGGGCAGAAGAATTCGTAGCCGTCCTCGCCGGTGTATCCGGTGCGGCAGACGATTTCGCCGCCGGCGGTTTTCAGGATGCCGTTACGGGGCGGGAGGGTTTCGTTCGGGTAGAGTTTGGAGAAAATGGCGGCCGCATCGGGGCCCTGAATGGCGAGGCCGGCCCATTCATCGGATTCGTTGCGGAGGCTGACGCCGGGATCGAGGTTTTTTTCCATCCACGCGACGTCTTCGGGGATCATCGAGGCATTGACGACTAGGAGGGTCTCGGTTTCGGAAATGCGGTAGGCGATGAGGTCGTCGATCACCCCGCCGTTCTCATTGAGCATGAGGGTGTATTGACCCTGCCCGGGGGAAAGCTTGGAGAGGTTATTGGTCAGTAGACGATCGAGCCAGGCGAGGTGGTTTTCGCCGGTTACGAAGACCTGGCCCATGTGGGAAATATCGAAAACCCCGGCGCTGTTGCGCACGGCGGCGTGTTCGCTGAGGATCGAGGTGTATTGGACCGGCATGGCCCAGCCGCCGAAGGGGATGAGGCGCGCGCCGAGGGCGAGATGCACAGCTTCGAGCGGGGAATGAAGGACGTTTTCTGACACGGAAGGAAGGGTGTCGAAGCGGGAGGGGCTTGTCAATCGGGTGGGGCTGGGTGAGGCTCCAGCCAATGGAATTTCTGGACAAATGGGAGAGGAAGCTCGGATGGATGGCATTCCCCGGCTTGCTGAGGTATTGCGCGATTTTCCAAGTGGTGGTCTACCTCCTGCAGATCGTGAATCCGCAGATCGGATACATGTTGGATTTCGATCGCTCGAAAATTCTATCCGGTGAGGTCTGGAGGGTGGTGACTTTCCTATTTTCCGCCAGCGGATCGATGGGGCTCGGCGGGTTCTCGCTGCTGGTAATCTATTTCACGGTCATCATCGCCTTTATGGTCAGCGATGGGCTTGAGGAAGCATGGGGAACGTTCCGGACTTCGTTGTTTTGTTATGTGGGTTTCGCCGGATTGCTTCTCGCGAATTACCTATATTCGTTGATCACTCCCTATGCGATCCCTGCGACCGGCCTGATTTTTTATGGTTCTGCATTTTTCGCTTTCGCCACCTTGTTCCCGAGGGTCGAGTTGATGCTCTTTTTGATCATCCCGGTGCAGGTGAGATGGCTCGCGCTGTTTCAGGCGGTTCTGTTAGTTGTTTCGGTCTTTCAATCCCCGCTATTCATCGGTTTTGTCATTCTGGGTTATGGTAATTACCTGCTGTGGGCGGGGATTCCCGGGCTGCGCGGTCAGGCGAGGGTGGTTTCGTCGATCAAGCGAAAACGCAACTTCGATAAAGCCAAACCGAGCTCGGAGTCGGCGTTTCACTGCTGTGCGACCTGCAAAAAAACCGAATTATCCGATCCTGAACTGGAATTCCGGATGGCGGAAGACGGCAATGAATATTGCGCGGATCATATTCCGGAGTGAATTTTTCCTTCCCTGTCGCATCCATATGTTCAGATTTAAGGCTCATGGCGAAATGTATTGGTATAGCGGTCTTGGTATTACTTCTGGCGGGAAGCTGGTTTAAGTTTCACCAATCAGGGGAACGTCTCATCGAGATCGACGAAGAGATCAGCGAGCAGCTTGAGAGAGGTGATCCCGAAGACAAAATGGCTGGGCTGAACGTTGAAAAACGCAGCTTGGAGGGAGAGAGAACCTTCACGGGTATCCTTCTCACTTTCGTCTCCGCAGGTTTGGTGGGGATCGTTGTGGTGACCTGGTTGCTGCCGATGTTTGCTCAGAAACTCACGCATGCAGTTTATGACAGTGGCGAGGCGATTGAGGTGGATCCATTTCACCAAGCGCGGGTTTTGATGGCACAGGGAGAATGGGAAGGGGCGATCGCTTCGTTCCGCGAAGGAGCCGAGGCCGACCCTCTCAACCGCATGCCTTATGTGGAGATTGCCAAGATCCAGCGGATCAATATGGAGGATCCGGCAGCAGCTGTGGTGACCCTGCGCGAAGCCATCGAAGGACAGGAGTGGCAGGAAAACGATGCTGCTTTCCTCATGTTCCGGCTTGCCGAGATCTATGACGAAGATGTGGCGGATCGTGCGGCTGCGGTGATGATTCTCGAGCAGGTGATGGAGCAGTTTCCCGACACCCGTCACTCCGCGAACGCACGCACGAAACTCCACGAGTGGGGCATGGCCTGACCCGGATGAGGGCGGCGCTAGGGCGGTTTTGGGTGAAACGGCCGCTGTTCGTTCTGGCGGGCGGACTGGTGGTGCTTCTGGCGGCATATTCGGTAGCGCCGCAACTGTTGTTACCCGCCATCCTGTTATTTGCATGGGCGCTCGGATGGCTGGCGGATAAGGGTTTCCGCTTCCGGATCTGCGTGGCATTGCTGGGCTTGGTGGTGGTGCTCGGTGCCCGCTGGAGGGATAAGCGGCAGGCGGATGACGAAGCACGTTTCGCGGTCATGGGATTGCGAGAGGTGGAGGGCAGATTGATCGAGGATGCAGCGGGCTCCGACGGCAGGTGGAGTGCGGTCGCCCGACTTCGTGGCAGTGGGATGGATGGCAAGAAAGTGAGCTGGATGGGGGTGGGGGAACCCCCGCCCGCCGGCACCGAACTGAAAGGTCCGGGGGTTTTCGGGAAGTTAGAAATGGGAAGGAACCCCGGCAGCCCGGATCGCGCCAAGATGCTCCGTCTAAAGGGAGTGGTAGCCGTTTTTCGTGCGGATGAAATGATAGGCGAAAGATGGATCGGCCCCTATTCGACGGCGGCAGCGGAGGTGAAAAGCGGGTTTTATGAAGCCATTGTGGCCGGGTTAGATGAGAACGGTCGGGCGGCCAAAGTGATCCGCGCCGTGGTGCTCGGGGAACGATCGGAAGATTCGCTGGGGTTGGTGCGGGGCTTCCGCGAGAGTGGGACGCTGCACGTTTTTACGGTCAGTGGTATGCATGTGATGATGCTTGGATCGATGATCTGGTTTGTCCTGAAATGGACGGGAATGCCGAGGCGAAGTGCGATTCCGATGATCATCGTGGCGATGTTCGGATACGCGTGGCTGACGGGCAACGGTCCGGCGGCAATGCGTGCGGCGTGGATGGGCACGGTGTTTCTCGGGGCGTTTACGTTACGCCGGAGGACGGATTTGCTCAATGCCCTCGGCGCGGTGCTGCTGGTCTCACTAATCTGGGATCCGCGTATGATTCGCCTGCCGGGTGTGCAGCTTTCCTACGGGGTGGTGGCCGCCATTGGGCTCGGGACGCACGCGATGCGCTGGTGCTTCTCGTGGCTTGCGAAGGAGGAAGAATTTCTCCCCGCCAGCGAGATGGGCACCGCACAGCGACTGTGGTTGTCCGTGCGCAGGAAAACGGCGGAAGCGCTTTCCGTATCCGCAGCAGCCTCCGTCGGCTCGGCTCCGTTGGCGGCATATCACTTCGGGTTGGTGGCTCCGATCTCCGTCGTGGCGACCGTGGTGCTGGTTCCGATCGTGTATGCACTGCTGGCGCTTGCCTTGGTTTCGGCGCTGATCAATACGTTCTGGGAAAATGGCTCGTGTGCCATCAACCGAATCAATTCCCACGCGGCAATGGCATGTGCGGAAACTTCCCTGTTTTTCGCCGCGCTTCCGGGTTCGTCTTTACCTGCGGCATTGCCGCGAGCCGATAGGTTGATCATCTACGACCTCGATTACGGGGCGTCCGCCGCCTGCTTTGCTCCATCTACGGGAAATGCCGTATTGATCGATACGGGAGGAGCTTTCTCGCTGGAGGGTGAGATCGGCACCTCCTTGATGCGTTTGGGCATCAGGCCGGACTCTGCGATTCTCACCCATGCTGATTCCGGGCATGTTGTGCCACCGGGTCTGCTTTCGGAAATGTTTGGGATGCGGCAGGTGGCCAGCGGCATGATACCCGCTCCCGGTTCCGTTGCGCGGGAGTGGGAGGAGGCCGACCATGGAATGAGGATCTCGCGGCCGAAGAAAGGGGATCGGCTGGATCTCGGAAACGGAGCCTATGCGGAGATCCTGTTGTCTCCGCACGAAGAGCTGGTCGGATCGCTGGCAGATGACCGGGCGATGGTTTTCATGTTGAACTGGGCGGGATGGAAAATCCTTTGGTTAGGCGATGCTGGCAGGCTCAGCGAGGTGGCGATGCTGGAATCCGGCGTGGATCTCAAGGCGGATGTGATTGTCGCCGGCCTGCACGAGAGTGACATCAGCCTGACCCAGAATTTCGTCCACAACGTGTCACCGCAGGCCATCGTGATCCCACGTCGCGCAGGCATCGAGATGGATGGTTTCCGTGGAAGGCAGCGTAGGCTGTGGGAGAAGGCGGGTGTGAAAACCATGGATCAGGCACTGACCGGGGGGCTGACAGTCTCCGTTGGCTCGGGAGGAAAACTGGTGTTCGAGGGCTTCGTCGATGATTCGGAGCTGAAGCTAGGCCGGGATTGATTTCTTCTCCTTGGCCTTCATCTTTTCATCGAGCATGCCGCCGATGAAAAGCAGCACCGCCGCGATGCAGATGCAGGAATCCGCCACGTTGAAGGTCGGCCACCAGCCGAGGCTTTGCGGGGCAATCTTCTCGTAGAAGGGCAGCTTGATGGCGATGAAGTCGACGACGTAGCCATGCGAAAGCCGTTCCCAGAAACTGCCGTCTTTGATGTGTTCGAGCAGGAAGCCCTGCACCAATCGGTCGGTCAAATTGCCGATGATGCCGCAAAGGAGCAGGGCGATGGCGACCTTGGAGGTGGGCTGATCGAACACTCCCTTTTTCCAGAAAACGCGGATCATCACCATGGCGATGATGGGAACGATGAGGAACACGACGGGCGCCCAATCGGTGCCGTTGCCGAGGCCGAAGGCGACTCCCTGATTGTGCACGCGGATCCAGTGGAAGAAACCGGGGATGACTTCCCACGCCGGATCGCTGCTGCCGAAGTATCCCGGAGCCGGTTCGGAGAAATGCTTCACCGTCCACGCCTTCGTCACCTGATCGAGGATGTAAAGCGGTAGGCTGAGGAACAGCAGCAGTTTCGGGAGAGTCATGGGAATTTCGTTAGACGTTATTTGTTAGGAGTTATTGGGCTTGGCTAGTGAGTCTTGCCTTCTAACGAATAACTTTTAACTGACAACGGCTTCGCACCGACCGCACAGGCCGGAAGCGAGCACTGGTTCGTGCTTGCGGCAGCGAGGGCAGAGCTCGAGTTCAGTCTTCGCGGCGGTAGCGGTGAGTTCGGCGCCTTCGGTGGCGGTGAGTTCTGCGATGATGAAGAACTCGGTGGCGAAGTCGCGATCATTGAGTTTCTCCAAAAGGTGCGAATCGGAAGCGGGCACGGTGAGGGTGATGGCCGCCTCGTTGTTGCGCGTGAATTCCTTGGCTTGGATCTTCGCTTCGATGGCGGTTTGCATCGCGGCTTTGATCTGGAACAAGCGCTCCACGTCCTTGCTGACTTGGCCGGGGGCGTTTTCCGGATTGGCTTGCGGGAAATCCTGTTCGTGGATGCTGCCTTCGGTGAAGGGCGCATGCTCCCATGCCTCGTCTGCGGTGAAAGCGAGGACCGGGGCGAGCAGTTTCGTGATCGTACTAAAGACCTCGTACATCGCGGCCTGTGAGGCGAGGCGGCGCGGGGAATCCGGTGCGTCGCAATACATCCGGTCTTTCATCGCATCGATGTAAACGGCGGAAAGATCGGTGGTGCAGAACTGATTGATCGCATTGAAGACCTTGCGGAACTCGAAGGACTCATAGGCGGCGAGGCACTCTTTGGTGACCACGTGGAGGCGTTCGAGGATCCACTGGTCGAGGATTGTGGATTGAGGATTGTGGATTGTTGATTTTGGATCGTAGCCGTCGAGGTTGCCCAGGAGGATGCGGAGGGTGTTGCGGAGGCGGCGGTAGGGCTCGGCGACTTGTTTGAAGAGGTCTTCTCCGAAAGGAACTTCATTCTGCCAATCGACGCTGGAGACCCAGAGACGGACGATGTCGGCACCGTATTGGTTGTAGAAGTGGGCGGCGTCGGTGGGTTTGCCCTTCTTCTTGTCGTCGGACTTGGAAGTCTTTTTACCGGTGTCCTTATCGACCACGAAGCCGTGGGTCATCACCGTTTTATAGGGGGCGTGGCCGCGGTAGGCGGTGGAAAGCATGAGCGAGCTTTGGAACCAACCTCGGTGCTGGTCGGTGGCCTCGAGGTAGAGGTCGGCGGGGCAGTGGAGCTCCGGGTGGGCATCCATGACGGCGGCGTGGGAGCAGCCGGAATCGATCCATACATCGAGCGTGTCCTTGCCTTTTTTCAGGCCGGCGGGGAGGCCGAGCTTGGCGGCGAGTTCGTCGTCGGTGCTTTCGAACCAAACATTGGTGCCTTCCTTTTCGACGAGGTCAGCGACTTTCAGCGCCAGATCCGGGGTGAGGATCGCGTTGTTGTCCGCATCGAAGAAAACGGGAAGCGGCACGCCCCAGGTGCGCTGGCGGGAGATGCACCAGTCGGGGCGAGACTCGACGGTTCCATAGATGCGGTTGCGTCCCCATGCGGGCATCCACTTGGCCTTGTCGATTTCTTCGAGCGCCTGGCCGCGAAGGGTGTCGAGCGAGATGAAGAACTGCTCGACCGCACGGAAGATGATCGGGGTTTTCGAGCGCCAACAATGCGGGTAGGAATGCTTGTATTCCTCTTGGCCGAGCAGGTGGCCGCTCTCCGTAAGGATCTCGATGATGCGGCCGTTAGATTTAAAAACGTGTTTTCCGACGAGTTCGGCAACGCCGACTTCCGCGGTGAAATTCCCTTCGTCATCGACCGGGGAGAGTACGGCGAGACCGTTCTGCTGGCCGGCAACATAGTCGTCCGCGCCGTGGCCCGGGGCGATGTGGACCGCTCCGGTTCCGGTTTCCGTGGTGACGAAATTCGCGAGGATGACTTTCGAAGTGCGGTCGAGGAAAGGATGTTTCGCTTCGGCACCTTCGAGTTGTTTGCCTTTGATTTCGGATAGCGTCTGCTTGAGCACGTATCCGGTTTTTTCTGCAAAGGCCTCGATCAGTTCGCGGACGATGATGAAAACTTCTTCGCTTTCACCCTTGGAGAATTTCCCGACGATATAGGTGAATTCCGGATGGACGGCGATGCCGAGGTTGGCCGGAAGGGTCCACGGGGTGGTGGTCCAGATCGCCATCGAGGCTTTCCCTGCGAACTCACCGGCGACGAGCGGGAATTTCACGAAGATCGATGGGGAAACCTTGTCGGCGTATTCGACTTCCGCTTCCGCGAGCGCGGTTTGTGCGCCGTAGGACCATTGCACCGGCTTCTTGGATTGGTAGATTGAGCCGGTTTCCACCAGCTTTGCGAAGACCCGCAGGATGTTCGCCTCGTAGGCGGGATCCATGGTGAGGTAAGGGTTTTCCCAGTCACCGAAGACGCCGAGGCGCTTGAAGGAAGCGCGCTGGATGTCGATGAAACCTTTGGCAAACTCGGTGCAGCGGCGGCGGATTTCGGCGGGTTCGAGACCGGCTGCTTGTTTGACGACTTTGAACTCAATCGGCAGGCCGTGGCAGTCCCAGCCGGGGACGAAAGGCGCGTGGAAGCCGGCCATGGTCTTGGATTTCACGACCATATCTTTCAGCAACTTGTTGAGCGCGGTGCCCATGTGCACGTCGCCGTTGGCGAAAGGTGGGCCGTCGTGAAGGATGTAATCGGGAGCGCCGGAAGCCTTGCGAGCGGCGGTGATTTTCTTGTAGAGACCGGCTTTCTCCCAAATATCGAGGCGCTGAGGCTCGTTTTTTACGAGATCTCCACGCATGGGGAAACTCGTCTGAGGCAGGGTCAGCGTATCTTTGTAATTCGGGGCGGTGCTCATGGCGGGCGCGGACGCTAGCAACGCCGGTGCGTGGGGTCAACCCCGTGGGAGAGGCTGAAATCAGTGTTGTCTGAGGCTGCCAGAGTGCCTAGGATCGCGGAAATCGGTTCGCAAAAACGCCGGTTTCATCCTCACCTTCAATCTCATGGGAATTTTCAGCAAACCACTCCTCAGAAGCAACCAGCAGAAGCGCGAAGACATGCCGGAAGGCTTGTGGTCGAAATGTCCGGAGTGCGGCGCGATGATCCACACCCTGGAGTTGAAGCAGAATCACCAGGTCTGCCCGCCCTGCGGCCACCATTTTCTGATGGATTCGCTCGATCGGGTGACCCTCATCGCCGATCCCGGCACCTTCGAGGAAACCGAAGCCGGATTGTTTTCTGCCAACCCTCTCTCCTTCAACGGGTACGAGGATAAGATCGACGGCCTGCGCAAGCGCACCGGCATGAACGATGCGGCGATCACCGGACGACTTTCCATCCACGGCAAGCCGGCGATGATTGCGGTGATGGATTTCAAGTTTTTCGCGGGCTCCATGGGCTCGGTGGTGGGTGAAAAGCTCACCCGCGCAATCGAGACCGCCATCGCTGAGAAGCGTGGTGTGATCATCGTTTCCGCCTCTTCGGGAGCACGCATGCAGGAGGGCATGCTCTCGCTGATGCAGATGGCGAAAACCTGCGGGGCGCTGGCGCGTCTCGGCGAGGCGAAGCTTCCTTATATATCCGTCCTGACCCACCCGACCACTGGCGGCGTCACCGCATCCTTCGCAACCATCGGCGATATCAACCTCGCCGAGCCGAAGTGCATGATCGGCTTTGCTGGTCCGCGCGTGGTGAAGGAAACGACCCACCAGAACCTCCCTCCCGGTTTCCAGACCGCAGAGTTCATGCTCGAGCACGGCTTGATCGATGCGATCGTGCCGAGGCACCAGATGCGCGATCGGCTTGGGAAGCTGCTGAACTTCATGATGAAGTGAGCGCGCTGAGGGAGTGGCTGCCGATCACGAAGAGGAATCGGGTGGCGCTGGGTTTGGCGGGTTTGGCGCTGATTGTGTTCGTTACCTGGAATTTTCTGCCGTACTATGAGTATGAGGAAACGACTTCTCGCGCGAGGGTGATGATGGTTGCGTGGCCGGAGATTTTTTCGCCGGACATCTACATCGATCTATTCGAATCGCCGGACATGGATGATTTCATTGATGTCTCGGCCTTTTTATCTCTGATTCAAAACGGAATCCTCATCCTATTGGCGGTTCCTCTTTGGAAAATCCTTCATGCTTCCGGTTATGTCAGGCTTCCGCTGGCTATACTGAATCTCCTCGGTGGAGGCGTGATACTTTGGATGATGTATGACATTGGATTGGATGATCCGACTCCTTTATGGATTGAGACCTTCTTGCTGATCTCATTCGGCATGTTTGCGATCTCCGCCGCACTCTTTACGTTCAAGAACGAGCTGGAGCTGAGAAACGCGAGGAGTGAGGGGCGACTCGCCGCCTAAAGGCAGCGCTCCGTGGCATTGCCGACTGGCTCACACTTCCACTGCCTCACCGAGTGCGGTGGAGACTAGGATGCAGGAAATCTCTGCCTGGGGGTGGATGGCGGCCATGACGCTGCGGTAGGAATCCATCTGGGAGGCGTAGCGTTCGCGGAGGTCGCTGGCGTTTTCGATGCGGTCGGTTTTGAAATCGATGATCTCAATCTTGGTGGCCTTGCCTTCGGGATCGCGATGGAGGTGGAGGCGGTCGATGACGCCGCTCATCCATTTTCCGTCGAGTACTGCCTCGATGCGTTGCTCGCGTAGGAGGGTGATGTCGCGGCCATTTTTCGAGAAAAGTTCGATCACTTGCGGGACGGCGAGGATTTCTGAAATCGTGGTGGCGACGCTACCTGGGGGATGGGGCAGCGTGTCTTCATCGATCCAGCCGATGTTTTCGAAGGCGGCGTGCACGGCGGTTCCGAACCGACGACCGCCGTCGGAGACAAAAGAGGCGGCGGTAGGTTTCGCCTTGCTGCCGCTGGGGGTGCTGCGCGGGCGTTTCTTCACGGGCTGGCCTAGGATGGCGGTGGCCTTTTTCGGGGCCTTTTCGGGTGCTCCGACGGAAGCTGCCCATGCAGGATCACCGAATTCGCAGGCGGCTTCCTCGCCCGTATCGAGGCCTAGCGAGGCCATGATCCAGTTGGTGAGGCTGGGTTTGGTGAAATCGTGTTTCTTGGCCGGTTGATCGAGGAGCATGTAGAGCCCGCGTTTGGCGCGGGTCATGGCGACGTAGAGCTTGCAGAAGGATTCGTAGATCTGGCGGTCGCCCCAACGCTGCTCCGCCTCCCGGAGCTCAGGGATCATGGCGCGCGCCCATGAGGTCGGAGCGGCGGTGATCCAGCCCTCGCCTTCGAGCATGTGGAGGTGGGAGAAATCCGGGATTTTCGTGGTCGGGATGTCCGGGAGGATGACGACATCGAAGCCGAGGCCTTTCGATTTGTGCACGGTCATCACCTGCACCGCTGCGACACCCGGGCTTTGGGAAACTTTCATCCTGCCGACCCAATCCGCCGCCTCGCGAGCGGAGACCACGCCTTTTTTATCGAGTTCCCTGAGTGCGGCGATAAGATCCGAGGCACGGTTCCTGCCATAGCCCGTCCCATCGGCAAGTAATGGAGAGACCATTTCCGCGACCATGCCGCCGAAGCCTTTTTCGGATACCAAACTGCCCAAGCCCTCCCAAGCTGCCTGCCAGGCGGTGCCGAAATGTTTTTGGAGTTCCGGCTTCAGGGGCGACATCATCACCACCTGTTTCGCAAACTCATCCGCTGGGTTCGCGAGCCAGCGCAGGAGCTGCCAGATCATCACACCCACCGGGTGATCCTTGCCGGGTTCCCTCGCGCCTTCCTCGACGACCTGGAAGCCCTCCGAGCGCAGCACATCCGCCCATTCCGTGACCTGTTTGTTGGTGGAAACGAGCACCCCGCAGGTCAGAGCCTTTTTGCCGATGCCGTGTTCGCGCAGCAGCTCGACCACGCGTTCTGTCTTGCTGTCCTTGTCGAGCACCTCGATGCGAGAGTGCCCGGCTTTTCCCGGAGATTTCAGTGGTTTCGCCGAAACGTGATCCTCCCATTTCCACTCCGCCGCTGCTGCGTCTCCGAAGAGGGCGGCCATGGTTTGCAGGTCGCCGCAGACGCGGTTCACCGCATCGAGCACTTCCGGGCAGGAGCGCCAGGATTCTGCCATAGTCGCGGTTTCAAGGCCTCCGCCATAATTTTCCATCAACTCATCGAAGAGCCCGACCTCGCCGCCGCGCCAGGCATAGATCGCCTGCTTGCGGTCACCTACTACGAAAACCGTGGATTCGTCATCGGTCACGCCTTCGTCGATAAGCGGGAGCAGGGCGTTCCACTCGTCGCGGCTGGTGTCTTGGAATTCATCGAGCAGCCAATGGCCGTAGCGGGCATCGAGGCGGAAATCGACGGCCTCGCGCCGCAGCCGGGCATCCTCGCCCTGCATCCAGGCACCCATCAGGCGTTTTACATCGTCGAAGCCGAGCATACCGCGGCCGCGCAACTCGCTGCCGACCATGGCATCGTAGGGAGCGATGACGCCGCGGATCCCACGTGTCCGGGCAAGTGCTGCCGCCAGCTCGCAACGGGCGGCGAGCTCGATGAGATCGCGCAAGCCTTGCGCCGCCGCGCCGGTGATCGTGAAGGCTTTATAGAAAGAAACATCCAGCGTGCCGCTGCCTTCGGCGGAGGCTTCCATCACATTTTTGAGCAGGCTCGAGGCGTTTTCCAAGGATCCGCTGGCGACCGTGTGGGCTTGCAGCGCATCCATCATTGCTTGGAAAGCCTTATCCTGGCGCTTGTCAGTCTGCGCCACGTTCGGCCAATCGCGTTTCACCAGATCGATCAGGGCGGTCTTCTGTTTTTCCCAATCGTCGATCTCCACTGCGGCAAGAGAGGCGGGACCCCACTCCACGGACGCGGGTGAAACATAACACCGGTGCCAGCCATCGATGAATTTCCGCAGATCCGAGAGCACCCCGACACCTTCCTTGCCGGCGGTGGCGCGGCGGAAAACGTTCACGAACTCCTCCTCTGCCGCTGCGTCCACCCCACCGTCGAGCAGGCTTTCCATCAGGCCATCGCGCAGGGTCTCGGCCACCTCCCCTTCGAGCAGTTCGAATTTGCCGCCGGTCACGCCCAGTTCGTATTGGAAACCCCGGACGACCTTGGCGAAGAACGCATCCATGGTCGTGAGGGTGAGCTTCGGTAGGCTGCGCACCGTGCCCTCCAGGAGCGATCCGAAATCGACTCCCGACATCGCGAACTTCTTTTCTAATTCCTCTGCGACGTTATTATCATCCGCCGCATCCGCCAGCTTCTCAAGGATTGCGTCCGCGAACTCCCCGGCGGCCTTGCGGGTAAACGTAAGTGCCACAATCTCTTCATGTTGCACCCCCTTCGCCATGAGTCCGATTACTCGGTCGCTGAGGCAGAAAGTTTTCCCGGATCCGGCTGAGGCGAGGACGAGAAGATTTTTTCGTAAAATGTTCATTTTTAGGAGGCTGCAAAGATTGCAAAAAGGGAGAAATTGTTGCTGCTTTTCGTTGGAAGGGGGCTCAAGAAATGCTTGTGTTATCAGGTTTTTTTGCTGGGTGCCAATGAGTTCCGTAGGTCAAACGGCGGGATCACCTCCCTTTTTGTTGGTATCTTTCCTGCTTTTTCTTAAAATTGGCCGGTTTGGGCGCTTGTTGGCGTCCCGATCCGCGGTTTCTAACAAACAAAATAATGAAAATAAAATCAACACTATTGGCCGTCTCGGCCATCACTGTTCTTGGGGCGGGTTCAAGTCAGGCTGCTACCATATTCAATGAGAACTTCGGAACTCTCAAGGATGCGGCTTCGCTTGTCGGCACTGCCAATTCAACATTGGATGGTCGCATAGGGACAGGTACTCCAACGGGAAATAACATTTTGGAGGCGCAAAATCCCAGCTCATTTGGGTCTGGGGCATCTGCTCTCATGGCTGCCTCAACCACGAGCCAAACAAACTTGAAGACGGGTGGTTTCACTGCTTTCGACGTTGGAACTTTGAGCTTTTCGCTGAGGACCAATTCAAATACCGGGAGTTTCTATGCGTTCTTAGGTGATGGAGCTTCCTTAACGAACAACAGCGGCTTTACTGGCAGTCAGTTGTTGGGAGGTTGGCAGATTAACAATGGTCAGTTGCAGGCTCGGACAGGCAACAGTAGTACCCAAACATGGACAAATGTCGGTACGGCTCTGACTGCAAACACGAATTACGACTTCAACATTGTATTCAACGGTTCGGCAACAGCCTTGACCGATTACTTCGGGACAAATGACCTCGCTGCCGGGTCGGCAGACATTTGGATCAACGGTAGCCTCTTTGGTGCAGGTGTGGACATCATTGATGCTCAAAGTGTCACCGCTCTAAAGTTCTACACCGAAGCAAACGGTGGGTCAGCTTTTGAATTGGATAATGTCTTGTTGCAAAACGTAGCTACTGTTGTCCCCGAACCATCCACCGCCCTCCTCGGAGCGATCGGAGCACTTGCATTGCTTCGCCGCCGTCGCTAGACGGTAGGTTAGTTTTTCCCCGGTAAAGGCCGGCGCTTCGTTAGGAGCGCCGGCTTTTTTTGTGCACTCAGAGGGTGATGCTGTGGCGGTTCCAGAAGTTGCGCAGGTCGCTGTTGCTGCCTTTGAAGACGTTGCGCTCCATGGGGTGGGCCATACTGCCGAAGAAGCGGGGGCTGCGCCACGACGAGGCGTCGTAATGCTTGGCGCGGGAGCTGCCGTTTTCCCAGACAACACCCCCGTATTGCCACATGGTCCAGCCGCCCCAGATGCCGTAGAGCTCGGTGAGGCTGTCGGGGGTGAGGGCGCCGGCACGAGACATCGTGCGCTCGGTGCCGCCCGGGCCGTAGAGGGCGAGCCAATACGGGGAGCGGCGGATGACGCTTTTTTGCTCCGGGGTGGCGTTACGCAAGCGCGAGCGCAGGCCGTCGCTGTTTTCCAGGTAGGTGACTGGATAGATCCCGGTACGTTGGTGGACGCGGTTGATGAATTTCACGAGGCGGTCGGGAGTGGAGTTGGTATCGAAATCGCCGACCAGCAGAAGGCGTTTCCCGGACAGGCCTTTGGCCCTTCCCACGGCTTTGACGCGGTTGACGAAGTTGTCTGCCTGGACGGCGGGATCCTGATCCATGGTGACGAAGTGGTAGGCACCGATCATCATGCCCGCGTTGTCGGCGGATTTGATGAAATCGCCGAATTTGTCATCGAGCAGCGGGCCTTTGGCGGAGCGGGCGATGAGTGCTTGAGCGCCGTTTTTGCGCATGGCAGAGACATCGTGCTGGGAGTAACGATCCCCGCGGGTCTGGACTTCCTTGGGATCCCAACCGGAGACATTCAGCACAGCTGGGGAGCCGGAAACGCTGGTGCCGCCGAAGCCGCCACCGCATTGGGTGAGGAGGGGGATGATGAGCAGGGCGAAATACTTTTTCATGAGAACATACAAGCAGTGACGCAGCGAGGTCGCAAGGTGGGAATGGGAACGCGGCGAAATGAGGAGCTAGCTTGCGGAGCAGCTTACCCGACATGAGTCGTCATAAGACAGATCCTCTTTCACGGAATCAACCATGGGGTGTCGGGGCACGGGAAACCGCCTAGCGGAGTTTGTTTTGACGCTACGTCGCCACTGGACTAACAATGGTTGCTGCTCGGCAACATCCCGAGCTTGGCCTTCATCCCATGAAATTATCCATCCTTTCCTGTTCCCCGAAATGCTACTCCACACGCCGTCTCATCGAGGCTGCGGAAAAACGGGGGCACAAGATCGAGGTGCTCAACACCCTGCGTCTCGCGATCGGTCTCGATCAGGGCGATCCGGATCTCTATTACTACGGCAAGCCGCTGAAGGATACCGATGCGATCCTGCCGCGCATCGGGACCTCGATCACGCGTTATGGCACTGCAGTCGTCCGACAGTTTGAGCAGATGGATGTCTACACGCCGAACACGGCGGCAGGCATCAGCAATTCGCGCGACAAGCTGCGCTCGCTGCAGATCCTTTCCCGCCATGACGTCGGCATCCCGACGACGGCCTACGTCGATGACAAACGCGATGTGGAGAGCGCGCTCGAACGCGTCGGCGGAGCGCCAGTGATCATCAAGCTGCTGGAAGGCACTCAGGGAGTCGGGGTCATCTTGGCGGACAAGATCGAGATCGCGAAAGCCATCGTCGAGACATTGCAGAGCAGCAAGCAGCAGGTGCTATTGCAGAAATTCGTGGCGGAGAGCAAAGGCAAGGACGTGCGCGCCTTCGTCATTGGCGACCGTGTGGTCGCTGCCATTCGTCGGGTAGCACAGGGGCAAGAATTCCGCTCGAACGTCCATCGGGGCGGCAAAGCCGAAGCCATTACTCTCGACCCGGCCTACGAGGATGCCGCCGTCCGTGCTGCGCAGATCATGGGGCTGCGCGTCTGCGGGGTGGACATGCTCGAAGGCAAGGATGGCCCGCAGATCATGGAGGTGAATTCCTCACCGGGCTTCGAGGGCATCGAGGGAGCCACCGGGCTCGACATCGCCGGCGAGGTCATCGATTTCATCGAGGATCAGGTGAAATTCCCGGAAATCGACATCCGCCAGCGGCTCACGGTATCGCGCGGCTATTCCGTGGCAGACATCCACATCCCCGAGGGTAGTTCTTATGAAGGTCAGACGATCGAGGCGACTGGGCTGCGTGAGCAGGATGTGGTGGTGCTGACTTTGAAAAGAAAAGGCTCAGTCATTTCCAACCCCAAGGGCTCCCGCATCCTTGAGGCGGATGATACCTTGCTGTGCTACGGGAAATCCGAGCACATGAAGAGCCTCATCCCATCCGAGCGAAAACCGCGGAAGATGAAGAAACTTCCAAAACCCCCGGAGTCGGACGCATGAGTATGATCATCGGTTGGCGCGAGTGGGTCGAGTTCCCGGAATGGTCTTTCCGCATGCGTGCGAAGGCGGATACCGGGGCGAAGAGCAGCGCGATTGATTGCGCTGAAATTACCGAACTGCCCGGCAATCGTGTGAGGTTTACGGTGCGGCTCGACCGCAAGGAGAAGGAGGTCATCACCTTGGAAAAGGATATCAAAGCGCGCCGCCGGGTGCGCTCGTCCACGGGACATCCCACGGATCGGATTTTCGTGGAGACAACCCTCAAGCTCGGCGAGGTGGAGAAGCAGATCGTGGTTTCCCTGGTCTGCAGGAAACGCATGCTGCACCGGCTCCTGCTGGGGCGTGAGGCACTGGGTGACGATTTCCTTGTGAACTCATCCGTCGATCACTGGGCGACACCCAAGCGGATTCCAAAGAAGCGCAAACCGCCGGAAGCAAGCTGAGGATCAGGGATTCCTGTGCTCCGGCAGAGGCACTCCGGAGATTTTGGAAAGTCCGGTGCGCAGCGCGGTGTTGAGGGAAACTAGCTCCTTCTTAGCCTTCTCGATGTCATTGCTTCTATTCCAGTAGTCCCCGCTTTTGCCGAGCTCACGGGAGAGTGCGCGAAGGGCCGTGGTCATGTTTCTTCCAGCCTCGAGGAGATCGCGGTCGCGGATGTCAGTGATTCGTTCGAGATTATCGATGGCGTCGCGGCACTCTTTGGAAATGTCGTCCATCCGGGAGCGGGTCTCCTTCTTGACGTCCGGCATGTTGTATTGGGTGAATGGGTAGACCGGTTCGATGACCCGGAGCAATTCCGCCGCGAGGATTTCCCGGGTGAGCGCGCGAGGGCGCTTGCCGGCTCCCTGCATGGCGAGGAGTTTCGCGGAGAGGTGGTAGGGAGCTTCCGCCGAGAGCTCTTCCAAGCGCTGCAGCACGAAACGGTTGGCGACGTAAACTCCGGTGCTGATGCCCTCGGATTTTTGGCGGATCTCAGCGAATTTCGCGAAGGCTGCGGCATGCTTTTCGGAAGGTTTCGAGGAACTCAGAGCGATCATTTCGGCGGGCGAGGAGGCGAGGAGGACTTCGTATCTGAGGAAAAAGCTTTTCTGCTCCATGGTCAGCAGGCCGGTCATGTATTTTTCGGCAGAGGCGGGGATGATGAGGCGGCCGGTTTCTTTGCCTTCGGTCATGCTCCGCAGGATGTTCCAGAATTCGATCGGGGCCTGCAATTTCCCGTCATCACTCAACCGAGCGATGACCGTGCCCACCGGGGCGTTTCCCGACATGGCGGCGCTGGCGAGGACAAATCCGGGGCCGGTGAGGTTGTCGGTATTGCTGCGGTAGCGGTAAGATTTGTTTCCGGCCGTCAGACGGATTCTGCCGGGGGCTGGCTTGTTTTCTAGAGATGCCTTGAGCGCCTCGTAAATGGGCTTGGCGACGAGATCGCGGATTTTGTCATGTTCTTCGTTGGCTTCGATTTCCACGAAAAAGCCCTCTTCCCCCTCGTTGGTCTTACGCGCCTTCATCGAGACGTTGACCGGTTGCATCGAGTATTTCTCGGAGCCTTCGGCTTTCTCATACAAGTAGGTCTTGATCGCAGCCTCGGTGAGCTGGATCTGCGCTCCGCCAGAAGCGGGTTTTTCGTCCTCTTTTTTCGGCGTGTTTTCCTCCATGCCATCGAAGGGGTCGAAGTCGGATTTGGCCGGCTTCTCCGGGGTGTCGTTGTTGCGGGTGGACTTGAAGGAATCGAGGTCGGCGACCCATCCGCTCCAGTTTCCGGTCTCCGGTGAGTTTTTAAGGGCAACAGCTGAGGGGTGCTCCGGATCGAGAAAACGTAAGCTGTCTCCAATCAGGCCTGCGAGCTGGCGGCCATCTTCTCCCGCCTCCGGTGTGGAGAGCCAGCCATGGAGCTGCCAGGCGAGTGCCTTTGCCTGGATGAGCTTTTCTGGAGTGGGCATAGCCAGTGGCTTATCATGGGTGAAAGCGGAGAGTGCGTTGCGTGCCGTGTCGTTGGCAGGATCGAGTGCTAGCGCCAGTGCAAGGGCTTGGGCGGAAGAGCGACGATGGCGTGCCGGGAGGCCGTCAACCGGGGCTTGAGAGATCGTTGCCAGGCCATCGGAAAGATCTGACATGGTATCGGTATCGAGAGGGATGCGATCGATGCGCAGGCTGCATCCACCTTCCTCCGGTGCGACAAAGGAAGCCGCCGGGGCTTGCAGGATGAGGAAAACGGAGAGGATACCGCCTGCGATGTTAGAGTGGATTTTATTCATCGGACTATTCCAACGTCTCATTTCTACGCTGCCGGACAAGAGAACATTGCAGGCGAGCCCGGCTTTCTGTGAAACTCCGCGCATGGCTGATGAGGCAAATGCGATCGTGACAAGGGAAGAGGTGATGTTTTTCGATACCGACTGCGGTGGGGTGGTGCACAACCTTGCTTACCTGCGCATGATCGAGACCTGCCGCACTAGGCTGGCTGCGAAACTCGGGATGAATCTCAAGGAAATGTCCGAAACCCATGTTTTTCCGGTACTGACGCGGACGGAAGTCGACTACCGCAGGCCGGGCAAACTTGGGGACTGGCTGGAGATCCGGGGCAAGCTCGGTAAGGTCAGCAGTGCGAGGTTCTGGTGCGAGTTCGAGGTGATCCGCGAGGAGGACGGCGAGCTTCTAGCGACCGCCAAGCAGGCACTGGCACTCGTGCAAATGCCGCAAGGGAAACCGATGCGGTTGCCTGCGGAGTTCGGGAAATGAAGCGGGGTGGCGCTCAGTCCAACACGCTGTCTTGAAAATAGCCTTCGTCGTTTTTTACGCGATCCAGTTCATCCTGCAAGACGGCTAGCTCCTCAGCGGAGGCGGATTCCACGTGTTTCGCGATTTCGTGTTCCAGCTCCAAGAGGTAGTAGCTTTTGCACTCGCGTATCTTGCGCTGGATCGCCAGGTGGCTCTTGCGCTGCATGCCAATGAATTTGGTATGCACGGCTTCGCTGCCGGGAATGTCCTTCAGCTCAGCGGGCAATCTTTTAGGGATGCCCTTGGAATCTCCGTTAACTTCCTCGATGTATCCTGTGATGAAATCGGTGGCGGCATCGCGCTCCTCGTCGTCCATGGATTCCACCAAGGCCATCAGGCGTTCCTTGTATTTTGTGTTATCTTCGAGGCGCTCTTTCTCGTTAGAGGTGCGCACCGCTTCGATGTCCCGATTGATATCCCGCCGGAGCCGATCGATGAGTTCCTGTGAATCGAATCCGTTTGCAGAGGTCGAGGAATCGGCAGTTTTTGTGGGGGCGGGATCTGGAACTGGAGTCGGCGTCGGAGTTGCAGTGGTCTCGGCGGGACTTTCGGCGGGATCGATGGGTTGTTGGATGATGCTATCCCTGTTCATCGCGAAGTAGGCGACGGCCGCAGCGACGACGAGAATGAAAACCAGAAAGCCGAGGCCGGAAGAACTTTTGACAGGCTTCGGCGGCACATATTTGCCCGGAGCACGTAGGGCCGAAGATGCCGTCGAGGCACCAGAAACAAGACCGCCGTTTACCTTGAGTGCGGTGATTTTTGCCAGTGCTTCGGCCAATTCCTTGCAGGAGGCGTAGCGTTGGTTGGGATCCTTGTGGGTGGCCTTGCGGATGACCGCATCGAGGCGGAAACTGCAGCCGCAGATCTGTGAGGCGGGGCGGCGATCGGCATCTGGCAGCAGGCCGGTGAGTAGCTCGTGAAGCATGACTCCTACCGAGAAGATGTCGGCGCGTTGGTCGATGGTGTAGGGAGGTTCCAGCACCTCGGGGGCGGTGTAGCCGGGCGTGCCGAAGATTTGCTCGCCATCTTCGATTTCTCGCTCAAGCGCGCGCGCCAAGCCGAAGTCGCCGATCTTTGGGTTGGTTGCTTGATCCAGCAGGATGTTTCCCGGCTTGATGTCGCGGTGGAGGATGCCGTGATCATGGGCATCGGAAAGACCGTGGCAGATGGCCTCGATGATGGAAATGGCGACCGCTGGGTCTACCTGGACCCCGTGGGAAGCTGCGAAGAGCGAATTTCCTGCCACATATTCCATCACGATGAAAAGCATGCCGTCCGCCTCGCCGAAATCATAGACTCCGATGAGGTTGGGATGATTCATTTTGGCCATGGCTTTGGCCTCGGATTCGAAGCCTTCGCGGAAGGCTTGGTCTGCGGAAAACTCGCGTGGCAGAACCTTGATGGCGACCTGCCGATCCAGTGACCGCTGGGTGGCCTCATAGACTGCGCCCATGCCACCGCAAGCGATCAGGCGGATGATGTCGTAGTTGGGAAAGAGGCGGGCGATCTCTTCGATTTCAGGAGCCTCGAAGGCGGCTGTTTGGCTGGGGTCGCTCATTGGGGAGGGTTCTCGGATTTCTCCGCTTGGATTCATAGGCAGGATGCTGGAGCCAAGGCAAGCGTTGGTATATCGGGGCACATTGTCAGAGAGGGGCATGGTAGATGGTCCATTCCGGCAAGGTGATGGAAGTATTATAAAGCATGTGCAGGGCGATGATATCGATCATGGAACCCGTCGATTGGTATAGCAGTGCGCAGACGAAGCCGAAGGTGGCGACGCTGGCGAGGCCATAGACGTCGTAGAAATGCAGCGATGCAAAGACGGCCGAGGAAATAATGGCGGCGGAGAGGACTCCCATGCGGTTGGCGAGCGAGCGATGGAGGACACCGCGGTAGAGGATTTCCTCGGCGATGGGAGCGAAGATGCAGGCGGAAACGATGAGGAATGCGAGCCCGAAAAGCCCGGCATCGACGTGCGAGAGGCCGCCGGTGGGATCGATGGTGGTGAAACGCCCGAGCGCCCAGCGGAGCCCTTGATCGAGGATGGTGAGTAGGGCGAAAAGTCCGATCAGGACGGGCGGATGGATATGGCCGTTGAGTCCCATAGTGCGCGGGATGTGACGCAGTTTCCGGAAAAGCAGACCGAGGGCGATCAGGGTCGGCAGGATGCGCGCAGTGGTGTCCAGCACGATGGCGACGACGGGGTGGAGTCCTGGAAAGGTGGTGATACCCAGCTCGACCGCGAGGCTAAAACCGATCCATGCAAGGATGGCTAGGAGGAAAACAGCAAGGCCCAGCGAGGGGCTCCATGCCGATGCGTAGCCTTGGGTTTTGTTCCTGAAGGCCCCGGCAAGGCAGCGCAGCGCCACGGGCAGGAAAGCGAGACCGACGATCGCGATGATCCAGATGCTGGCGCCCACGAAGACCGCACGGGTGCGGAGGGAGGCGGTGGTTCCGTTTTCCGGAAAGGTGAAATCCGAGGTGGAGAACTTGATGTTCCACCAAGTTTCGGAAACGGAATCGCCCGTGGGGAAAGGCAAACGCTGCAAATATAGTGCGGGCGGAACCCCGTCACGTGTCGCGAGCAGCGCGGCATAGGCGTGGTATCCGGTGGGGCTGAGAGCTTGCGACTCCTCTAGGATACGCAGCGAGTCTATCGCGTTCTCGACTGCGGAATCGAGCGGCTGAGCATGTGCCAGCCAGCGCAAAAGCTCGGGATCTTCCTTCATCCCTTCGGCGAGTTGTAGGTCGCGGTCGATCTTGATCAGTGCGATTTCCTCGGTGCCGGGAGCGTATCCTTGGTTTTCTCCGAAGTAGTGATCCCACATCCAGATGCCGAGCACGAAGCACAGCAGCGCGATGAGTGGTTCCGGAATGTCCCGCCGCAGGATGGCGCGATACGGGTTCTGGATAGAGATGTGTGGTGGGTTTGGGATAGGCAAAGGTTTCCTGAATTTCCCACAAAGGCAAGCTTCCCTGGATGTCAGGAAATGTGAATTACTGCACCTCGGCGCTTGCTGACCTAGCGCACGGCCTGCTATCTCATTGTAGATGAAAACCGAATACATGGCGCGTGCAGTCGAGTTGGCGAGGAATGGGATGCGCGGGGGCGAGGGTGGCCCTTTCGGTGCAGTGGTGGTGAAGGACGGGGAAATCATCGGCCAAGGCTGGAACCGAGTGCTTGCGACCAGCGACCCAACGGCGCATGGCGAAGTGGTGGCAATTCGTGATGCCTGTGGGAAACGATCGGATTTTTCCCTAGCCGGATGTGAGATTTACACGACCGGGCAGCCGTGTCCGATGTGCCTGGGTGCGATCCATTGGGCGCGCATCGACAAGATCTACTACGGTTTCAGTATCGAGGATGCGGCGGAAATCGGCTTCGACGACCGGGAGTTTTTCCGTCAGTTTTCGCTGCCGTCGGGTGAGCGTTCGGTGCCGGAGACGCAACTCGGGCGCGATCTGGCGCTTGAGTTGGCTGCTGAATACAAGGCCATGCCGGGACGGCGGAATTATTAGGCGGGGAAACAGCCTGCTTGACGACCGGGGGGGGCGAGGAGGATCATGTTCAGCATGGCATGGCGTTTGGATGAAGTGGTGGAGCACGGAATGATCGACAATACCGTCGAGGGTACCACCACGGGCAAGATCTGGCTAATCGACCGCGATGAGCCGCTGATCCTTTCTCTGAACGGTGATTGCTGGCGCGATCTGGCAGGAACGGTGCTGGAATTTGAAAATCCCGCACCGCGACAATCCGCTGAGAAGGTGGAACTTGATACGGAACAAACCGGGATTGTCGGGGACATCACCGCCTCCCGTAAGGCGCGGGTGCCGGAGCTCAGCGAGGAGGAAATGGATGAGTGTGAGCGGCAGGGCAGGGACATCCCTTTCAAATGGCGCAATACGCTCTACATCGAGTGGTTCAGCGAAATCAACGGGCGCGTCCTCATCGAGGCGGCGGGATATGAACTGAACGTTTCCGAGCGTGTTTGGGAGATGGACGAGGATCAGGAGGAGGCGCAAAAGCTCGCCAACCTCAGCGCGATGCGCGACTTTCTCACTCAGGTGATTCGTCGGATCGAGCCGGAGAATCAGCCGAAGCGCAAACGGGTGGACGGGCGCGCAGCCGAGCTCAACGAATACGAATGGGAGGAGCGCCTCAAAGAATCCGACCGGCTTTCCGAGGCCTACCAAGAAGTCCTCGAAAAATACATGGAGGATGAGGACAGCGAGAGGAAAGAGGCTTTTGTCATGGGTTGGGACGGCCTGCTGGGCGCGATGGCAGACCGCGAGGACGGCATCGACCCCTACGGGTACGACGACGATGAGGATGACGACGATGACACTGGCGACGACTGGCAGAATGCCGACGGCGAAGCGGAGGATTTTGTAGAAGAAGAGGAAGAGCTCCTCCTCCATGGCAGTCACCCCCTCCAGCAACGGGCGCAGGAGGTTGCGATGCGTTCGATGGACATCGTGAATTGTGGGGGCGGAGAGGACGACTCAGCCCAGCGGCTTGTCTCCAGCCTCATGCAAGTCAGCGCGAAACTCGCTGCCGTGCTGCACGACCGCAGCGACGATTTTCAGCCAGAGGCAGGTTTCATCCTCGCGATACTCAAGCGCTGCCTCGGATGGATCAATGAATCCATTGGAGCCAGCGGCGAGCTCATCGCCAAGGCCGATGACGCGGATCACAAGGCCGCCCTAGAGCACCTCCGCTCGGATGCTTTCGCCATACGCGACGGCATTCTCGAGCTGCGGCGTGAGCTAAAGCAAAGTTGACAATGGCATGTTGCACCCCAAAATTCCCGCACATGAAACTTTCCCTCAAACCGATTGTTCTCGGCCTTGCGTCGGTGGCTATTCTCTCCTCCTGCAACACCACCATCGGCCTCGCCCGCGACATGCGTGTGCTGGGCGCTGAGATGGAGAAAAAAGCTGACGAAACCTACAACGGCGGTAGCTCGAGCGAATACTCCGACGATTATTCCGGTGGAGCTCCGGTTTACTGATCTTCAGTAGCCGCGCCAGAAGGCTAGGGCGCAAACCAGCGTCACCACACCGTAGGCGAGCCCGCCAAAGGAGAGCAGCATCCAGCGCCCTTTGGTGGCGGTCGCCCATGTCACCGCATCGCGGAATAGGTAAGGCATGCCCACCCAGAACATGGATTTCGTGAGCAGGGCGTAAGCAAAGATGGGGATCAGCAGGCGGCTTTGCGGGTCTTTCAAGAAAGCGGCTTCCAAGAGCGGCGCAGCGATCATCAGGCCGAGCACTCCGAGTGCGCGGACAGCTAGGAAATCCCTGACGCTAAACACCACGGCAAACAGGGTGGCGGGCACGAGCAGGCGCAAGAGGGGCTTGATGTTGTTGAAATCGCCGAGATCCATCTGGAGGGCGCTCAGTTTCCCCATGCTGTCCGGGGCGATGAGCAGCCAGAACCACGCGAGCGCGATGCCGAGGATGATCTGCCCGGCAAGAGGGTTACGCGGAAACTTTTTCAGCCAACCCTGCACCAAGGCCGGTTTTGCGATCATCAGGGAGTGGGAGGCGATCAGCCACAGGGCCAGTAGTATTCCAGCGGTGAAGAGCGGGATCTGCTCATAGGGGTGGCGGGCGTCCATACGCGGAAGGGCTTAGGGCCGCTAGCGCGGACATTCAAGCGGGAACTGAAAGGCACAGCTGCGGGGAGTCCGGGGAAAAACCGCTTGCCCTTTGGCGGCGATGCCCGGAGTCTGCGCGCCTTCTGTCTGGGCGATGTCCGCTCGGCAGCCACAGTCCCAGCATTATGCCATCCCGACTTACTTCCTCGTGGTTCCCCAATGTACGCGCCGATCTGCTCGCAGGTCTGGTGGTCGCTCTTGCATTGATCCCAGAATCCATCGCCTTTTCCGTCATCGCCAAAGTGGATCCACAGGTCTGCCTTTTCGCCTCGGTCGTCATCGCCGTCACCATCGCCTTCGTAGGTGGTCGCGCGGCCATGATCTCTGCATCCACGGGTGCCATCGCCCTGCTCGTCGGGGATCTGGTGAAAGACCACGGCCTCGCCTACCTCCTCGCTGCCTCCATGCTCACCGGCATCATCCAGATCGTCCTCGGTATGCTGAATGTGGCGAACGTCATGCGCTTCGTTTCCGCCTCCGTCATGACAGGATTCGTCAACGCCCTGGCCATCCTCTACATGATCACCCAGGCGCAGGAGCTCATCCTCGCGGGAAATATGGGTGCGTGGGTCACCTTCCCCCTCGTCGCCGGCGGCCTCGCGATCATCTATCTTTTCCCGCTGATCACCAAAGCCATCCCCTCCCCTCTGATCGCCATTGTCGTCATCTCTATCATCGCGAACTACTTCCAGATGGATGTCCGCCGTGTGAAAGACCTCGGCATCCTCCCCACCGGGCTGCCGTATCTCGATTTCGAGAATTGGAAACTCCTTCCCCTCACCCTTGAGACCCTCTGGATCATCCTGCCGGTCTCCCTCAGTTTCTCCGTTGTTGGCCTGCTCGAGTCCCTTATGACCGCGCAGATTCTTGATGAGTTCACCGACACACCTTCGGATAAAAACAAGGAAGCTCGCGGCCAAGGCATCGCCAACATCGCCTCCAGCCTCTTTGGCGGCATCGCCGGCTGCGCGATGATCGGCCAATCTGTCATCAACGTGAAATCCGGCGGCCGCGGCAGGCTCTCCACCCTCACCTCGGGTCTCGTCCTCCTCGTCCTCCTGCTCGCCATGAACACCCAGGTCGGGAACATCCCGATGGCTGCCCTCGTGGCCGTCATGATCATGGTCTCGATCGGCACGTTCAACTGGGCGACCTTCAAAAACCTCAAGCTCCACCCGAAGATGACCAGCATCGTCATGCTTGCCACCGTCGGCACGGTTGTCGGCACGCACAACCTCGCCATCGGCGTGGGAGTGGGCGTCCTGCTCAGCGGTATCTTCTTCGCCCATAAGGTCTCTCAGGTCTTCGGCATCACCAGCGAGCTTTCCGGGGAAACCAGAACTTACACCGTGCGCGGCCAGATCTTCTTCGCCTCCGCCGATAGCTTCGCCGCCGCCTTCAATTTCAAGGAAGTCCTCTCCAAGGTGGTCATCGATGTCTCACACGCCCATTTCTGGGATCTCACCTCCGTCGGCTCTCTCGACAAGGTCGTCCTGAAATACCGCCGCGAAGGAGCCGAGGTGGAAATCCTTGGTATGAACGAAGCAAGTGCTACCATCGTCGGCAGGCTCGGCACTCACGACAAACCCGGCGCCCTCGAGCGCATGCTCGAACATTGATCTTCGTTTCGAATTTAGAGCTTAGAATTTAAAATTTCATCCCCATGTCCACCATCCTCGCCTGCACCGACGGCTCGCTCTACGCGCCGAGCATTTACCAACATGCCTCATGGGCCGCCAATCAGCTCGCCGCATCCGTGCAGGTCCTGCATGTCATTGAGCGCGAGGACGTGTCCACGCACGACTTCAGTGGCAACCTCGGCTTTCACGCCAACGACGAACTTCTGGAGGAGCTCACCCGTCTCGATGAATCCCATGCCCGCGTCGCCCGCCTGCGTGGAAAAGCAATCCTCGAAGACGCCGCCAAGCTGATTGAAGCGGAAGTCACTACCACCCAGCGCCATGGCGCATTGGTGGATACTGTGGTGGAGTTTGAAAATGACGCAGCACTCGTCGTTCTCGGCAAAAGGGGCGAGCATGCCGATTTTGCGAAAGGCCACCTCGGTTCGAATCTGGAACGTGTCGTCCGCTCCGCGAAAATCCCGGTGCTCGTCGCCGCCCGCGAGTTCAAGCCGATCAAGCGTTTCCTCATCGCTTTCGATGGCGGCAACAGCGCGCTCAAGGCCATCGACTACGTCGCCACCCAGCCCCTCCTGAAAGGCGCGGAATGCCACATCGTTGCCATCGGCAAAACTGGCACTGACCTCGAGCGCTCACTCGACGCCTCCACCACCGCTCTCAAAGGAGCCGGTTTCGCCGTCACCGCCGAGCTCCTCTCCGGCGATCCCGATGAAGTCATCTCCGCAAAAGTGAAAGACGCCGGAATCGACCTCCTCGTCATGGGCGCCTACGGCCACTCGCGCATCCGCGAGTTCATCCTCGGTAGCACCACCACCGCACTCATTCGCACCTGCCACGTGCCGGTGTTGCTCTTCCGCTGAGCGCCAGATCTTGCGTCACGGAGCTAATTTCGGGGAGCCGACGCCGATACCTCGGAAATGGTCCGTGGAACAAATGAAAATTCGTGGAACCCTTTAGTAGTATCGTGGAACAAAAATATGATTTCGTGGAACATGGAGTATGTCGCCCGTTCCGCCGCCACGTGAGGTGCGTTTGAACGTTGAAATTTGAAATTTGAAATTTAAGCTACAGCGTGTCCTGGCTCCTCACCAAATTCATCCGTTTCTACCAACTCGCCATCTCCCCATGGCTGCGGCTGGCCAGCGGCGGGCACGGGGTATGCCGTCACGATCCGTCTTGTAGTCACTACGGGATCGAGGCGATCAAGGTTCACGGAGCGTTAAAAGGAACATGGCTGACTCTCCGCAGGCTGCTGCGCTGCCACCCGTGGGGCACTCATGGCTATGATCCGGTGCCGAAGAGAAAGGGCTGAAACGCCTACTTCACCGGCCTGACAACCGGCCAGCCTTCCAGCCAGCGGAGCTTGAGATCCATGCCGTAGATGTCGCTGAGCGTGTCGGATTTCAGGATGTCTTTCTTCGCTCCATCGGCGACGACCCGGCCGTTCTGAAGGAGGATGACGCGCTGGATTTCCGGGAGGATCTCGCCGGGATCGTGGGTGACGAGGACCAGAGTGCCGGCGTTTTGCGCAACGGCGCGCAGCCTCTCAAGCATCGCGAGACGGGCGGCGAAATCGAGGGCGGTCGATGGCTCGTCGAGCACCAAGACTTCCGGTCGGTGGACCAGGGCGCGGGCGATCAGGAAACGCCGTTTCTCCCCGGAGGAAAGTTGCCCGAAAGGCCTGCTTGCCAACTCCGTGATGCCGAGCTCCGCCATGGCCTTGGCGGTATGTTCCTTTTCTGAGGCTTTGAAACGCATGTCCCCGGTGCGTCCGTAAGCCCCCCGGAAGGCGGAGAGCACCACGTCTGCGGCGACCTCATCGGGCAGGAATCTCGAGACTTCTTCGGGCATGACTAGACCGACCCGGTGGCGCAGCTCCTCAAGGCACCATTGCTCCTCGCCGAATACTTGGCAGGAGGTTCCGGGTCTCGCCTCTGCCCGGATTTCGCCGGTCATGAGCTTGAGCAGGCTGCTTTTTCCCGCCCCGTTTGCACCGAGGATGGCAACGCTTTCATCGACCCGCAGGGAGAGGTTGAGATCACGCAGTGCCAGGACATCGCCGCGCCAGACGTTGGCGTTTTGGATTTCGAAAAAGTTCATTTCACCAGTAGTCCGCGGATCTTCGTGTCGTTGCCGATACGCTCATAAGTCATTCCCGCCAGCCGGACGGATTGTGCGAATCCTTTTCCTTGCAGGGCCGGGACGGTTGCTCCGCAAAGCATCGGTGCCTGATAGATCACGGCCTCGTCCACGAAGCCGGCGGC
The DNA here is from genome assembly GCA_039978775.1 of Luteolibacter sp. Lineage (GTDB taxonomy): Bacteria > Verrucomicrobiota > Verrucomicrobiia > Verrucomicrobiales > Akkermansiaceae > Luteolibacter. Next base: position 511,499 of record JBDWAR010000018.1, read on the forward strand.
GATCATGGCGGCGGAGAAATTCCCGCCCGCCTCGATCATGACGGAGAGCACGCCCTGCTCGCGGACGAGATTGCGCAGCACCATATCGAGATCCACGCCGCTGCGCACAAGGGTCCTTGCCCGCCAACCATCGGAAAAAAGCGCGGCCTCCACCGGCATCGTTTCTTTCTTGTCGGTGATGACCACGCGCCATGGTTGATTGCGTCCCTCAAGCAACTCCGGAACGCGGATGGTGAGGGCCGGTTTGTCAGCCCGCACCGTTTCGCCGCTGGTCATGATGGCGTCCACATCCGCTCGCAGCCGCTGGACATCCGCGCGGGATTCCTCACCGCTCAGCCATTGTCCTTCGCCTTCCGGGCGGGTGATTTTTCCATCCAGCGACATCGCACATTTCCAGATCACCCACGGCAGGCCGGTGCGCTGGACTTTGGAAAATGGCCGGAGGATTTCCCCGCAGGAGTCTTCTAGCACACCCGCCTGCACTTCGATGCCCGCCTTTTCCAAAACATCATCCGCCGCCCCGGCGTGCAGGGGATTGGGATCCTGGCAGGCATAGACCACGCGTGAAATCCCAGCAGCGATCAGGCCGTCAGTGCAGGCCGGGGTGCGGCCTGTAGTGGAGCAGGGCTCGAGGGTCACATAGGCAGTGGCACCCTTCAGGCAGCCTTCGCCATGTTTCGCGATCGCTGCGGAAATTGCCTCCACCTCGGCATGAGGCAGCCCCGCACCGTGATGCCATCCAGCCCCGAGCAGCTCCCCGTCTTTCACCATCACCGCCCCTACCGGGGGGTTGGGCGCGGTTTTGCCGATTCCTTTCCGAGCCTCGGCCAGAGCCTTTGCCATCCATTCCTCATCCGTCATCTTCCGGAAAATGTATATGCACTCACAGCAAGTCCAGTCCGGATCGGTGACGGCGAGCCTTCTATTAGCATAAATTTTATTGCCAAGCGCACGGGTCATCATATTCTGACGGTATGTTGACACGTACAGCTCTTTGGATCTTCCTCGCCGCTACCGCGCTAGTTTCTTCCTCATGCTGCTGCCTCTTCTGAAAAACCCCGAAAAACACCACCCGATGAAAAAAATCTTTAGCCTCTTCACTCTCGTAGCCCTTTCCCTGGGATTCTCTTCATGCTGCTCAATGTTCGGCCTCCATTGGGATAAGGCCGGTGACCGAACCGAGACCCGGCAAGTTGTGGACGGATACGACACCGTTTACGAACAAGTCTATTCCGACTCGAAAAGTGGCTATGGCTCCAAGGGTGGCATGACCGAAACCGTTGAAAAACAGGTCCCACGTTACAAGACGGTCACCAAGAAAGTCCGCGTTCCTTGCCCAGACTGCGTGCGCTACTACTGCCCTAAGAAAGAATGCTGCGGCACAACCTCCAAGGAATACCTCACCATGGTTTCTGCCCAAGGATCTACTGGTGCTCCGCACATCGGCTTGGCTCCAACCATGAAACGTCTCGCCGAGTAATCTCCGGTAAAGTGACTCCTTTTCAGATCAGCGCGGTGAGGATGACCCCTCCCGCGCTGCTTTGTTTCCTCATATTGCAAAAAGGGCTGGAAATCCCTGTCCCAGCTCTCATCCTCTCCCCGTAGTATCCCTTTTCCCAAAAGTATCATGTCAGTAAACATCGAAATGCCCAAACTCTCGGACACCATGACCGAGGGCACCCTCATCAAATGGCACAAACAAGTCGGCGACACCGTTGAGATCGGCGACATCCTTGCAGAGGTCGAGACCGACAAGGCGACCATGGAGATGGAGGCTTTCGATGAAGGCACGATTACCGAGATCCGTGTCCAAGAAGGCGATAAAGCTGAGATCGGTGGAGTTCTTGCCGTGCTTGACGGTGATGGTTCCGGCGAATCCGCCGCTCCTGCCCAAGCCGCAGAAAGCAGCCCCTCGCCAGCCGCAGCCGCTCCTGCCGCAGAAAGCAAATCCTCAGCTCCAGCACCCGCCCCAGCAGCGTCTTCGGACGGTAGCCGCGTGAAAGCCTCACCGCTCGCCCGCAAGGTTGCTGGTGAACTCGGTGTGGATATTTCCGGACTTTCCGGCACCGGCCCTGCAGGCCGCATCGTCGCCGCAGATGTCGAGAAGGCATCCTCCGGTGGAGCCAAAACTTCTTCCCAAGCGTCCGCCGCAGCTGGCCTGGCCGCTGCTGCGAAATCCAAGTCCATCGGGGCACCGGCATCCGCACCAGCACCTGCCGCGGCCGCGATCCAACCGGTGGCGAAGGAAGGCGACGAGCGCATCGAGCTCTCCTCCATGCGCAAGATCATCGCCTCGCGCCTGCTCACCTCGAAGCAGACGATCCCGCATTTCTACCTCCACGTCGAAGTGGATGCAGGCCCGCTCATGGCGTTGCGCAAGCAGGTCAACGAGCAGTCCGAAAAGACCCACGGCAACAAGTATTCGGTCAACGACTTCATCCTCAAAGCCACGATCAACGCTGCTGAAACTGTCCCCGCGATCAACGCATCGTTTGCTGGCGATCACATCGTGCAATTCAAGCACGTAGGCCTGTCCGTCGCCATCGCGGTGGAAGACGGCCTCGTCACTCCGGTCATCAAGGAAGCGGAAAGCAAATCCCTGCTTGCCATCTCCCGTGCGGTGAAAGACTTCGCCGTGCGCGCCAAGGACAAGAAACTCAAGCCCAACGAATTCGACGGCGGCACGATCACCGTCTCGAACCTCGGCGCATGGGGTATCGATTCCTTCGACGCCATCGTCAACCCGCCGCAAGCCGCCATCCTTTCGGTCGGTGGTGCAATCCAGAAACCTGTCGTCAAGGACGGCCAAGTCGTCCCCGGCCTGCGCATGAACATCGGCCTCTCCGCCGATCACCGCGTGGTCGATGGTGCCGTCGCCGCAACCTTCCTCGCCGAGGTCAAGAAGCTCATCGAGAATCCCGCCCTCATGCTGCTCTAAGCGGCTGACTGGATTTACTTCCTTCCAACGCCAGTTCCGGACATTCCGGGGCTGGCGTTTTTCCGTTAACGAACCGGCAACCAAAGGTCCCGGCAGGGATCACAGCAAATAGCCGGGGTCGAGCACAGCGACTCCCCCCGGAGCCAGCGAAGCGGTTTGTAGCGATCAAGCTAAGGGCGAAGGCGGTGTGGGCCTGTTCACTCCTTCGGAGGTTGGGCGATGACGGTGCCGTCGCCATTTCCGGAGCCTGCTCCGGGTGTGCTTTTGAGCTGATCTTCATCCGGCATGGCGAGCATGTCCGGGAGGCGGAATCCTTCATCTCCGGCGGCATCGGGCAGGGGAGCTGGTGCCGACTTGGGTGCCGGTGCCGATGGCGGGGTGGGGGCGGTGGCCAGCGCTTCTTCCGTGGCTTCCGTGGGGCCGATGGGGATTTCCTCGACGATGATCGCCTTCTTCGGCATGCAGGAGCAGAGCGCGAAGGTGCAGGCGAGGAGTGAAATGATGGGTTTTTTCACAGGACGGCGGGTGGCCTAGCGTGATTCGATCGGAGGAACCGGGCTGAGTGTCTTCGGGCCCGTGTAGAGCGTGAGCGGACGGTAGAGGCGGTTGTCGCGGAGCTGTTCCAAGACGTGTGCCGTCCAGCCAGAGGTGCGGGAGATCGCGAAGATCGGGGTGAAAAGGTCGGTCGGGATGCCGAGCGAGTAATAGACTGTGGCAGAGTAGAAATCGACGTTGGCCTCGAGTTTCTTGCGCTCGCGCATGATCTCGGCGATGCGCTCCGACATCTTGATCCATTTTGGCTCGCCGAGTTCCTCGGTGAGGCGGATGGCGAGGCGGCGAAGGTGTGGGGCGCGCGGATCGAGCACCTTGTAAACCCTGTGGCCGATGCCCATGATTTTCTCCTTGCGGGCGAGCTTGCCTTCGACCCATTCATCGACGTTTTCGAGTTCGCCGATCTCCTGAAGCATGTGGATGACGCCCTCGTTGGCGCCGCCGTGGAGGGGGCCTTTGAGGGTGCCGATGGCCGCGGTGATCGCGGAATACATGTCGGAAAGGGTGGCGACGGTGACGCGAGCGGAGAAGGTGGAGGCGTTCATGCCGTGATCCGCGTGGAGAATCAGTGCGACATCGAGGATGTGCGCCGCCATATCGGTGGGCACTTCGCCGTTGATGAGGTAGAGAAAGTGCTGGGCCTCGGTGAGGTCTTCGCGGATCGGCGGAAGTTCAAGGCCGTTGCGGAAGCGGTGGAAGGCGGCCACGATGGTCGAGGACTGGGAGCAGAGGGAGAGCGCGATGGCGGCGTTTGCCTCGATATCCGGCTCGCCGATGCAGGCACGTTTGTCGTAGAGGCCGAGCATGGAGACCGCGGTGCGGAGCACGTCCATGGGCGAGGCATCCTTGGGGGCGGTTTTGAGGAAATCAATGACCGGAGCAGGCAGGTTGCGGTCGGCGCGCAGGCCTTTTTCGAAAGCGGCGAGCTCCGCGGCGTTAGGCAGGCGGTTGTGGTGGAGGAGGAAAATGACCTCTTCGTAGCAGCAATTTTCCACCAGGTCATCGATGTGGTAACCGACGTAGCTAAGCTCGCCGATGTCTCCGATGACGTTACTGAGGGCGGATTCGTTGGCGGTGACCCCTTCTAGGCCGCGTGCATATTCTGACATGGTGGGAGGTGAAATTTTTTTTGAAAAGTGTTCGGGCTCAAGGAAGCGTTTTGCGTGCCGGGGTGCAAGGTTGAATCGGTATTGCATGGGAAAGCCAATGGAAAATGGGGCTTGGTGCGGGCTCAGCAGCAACGCAATCTTCGGACAGGAACATGGATAATCTGATAGGACGCTCCAAAAACGGCATGCAGGTGATGGTCACCGGCGGCTGCGGTTTCATCGGCGCTCATCTGGTCCGCACGCTGCTCGGCAAGGGGTACCGGGTGCTCAACGTGGACAAGCTGACCTATGCGGCAAACCCGGAACGGGTCGCGGAGTTCGATGCGATGGGCGGGCACACTTTTCTCCAATCGGATGTGGCAGATGCGACGGCGATGACGGGGGCGATGGGTGAATTTCAGCCTCGTTGGATCTTTCACCTCGCGGCGGAGAGCCATGTGGATCGCTCGATCACCGGGCCGATGGATTTCCTGAAAACCAATCTGCTCGGGACAGGTGTGCTGCTGGAGGCGGCGAGGGAAATGGACGGGGATTTCCGTTTCATTCATGTCTCAACGGATGAGGTCTATGGTAGCGCCGGGGAGGGGGTGGTTTTTAACGAAACCAGCCCCTACGAACCGCGCTCCCCGTATTCGGCGAGCAAGGCGGGATCGGATCACCTAGTGCGGGCGTGGCATGAGACCTACGGCCTGCCGGTGCTCGTCACGCATTGCGGGAATAATTACGGCTCCGGGCAGCATCCTGAAAAACTCATCCCAAAAGTCATTTCCAACGCCCTAGCCGGTGAGCCCATTCCGGTTTACGGAGACGGCCGACAGGTGAGGGATTGGATCCATGTTTCCGACCACGTCGCCGCTCTCATCGCTGTGGCGGAAAGGGGGCGGATTGGCGAAACCTACGACATCGGCGCGCGGGATGAATGGATGAATGTGGATCTGGTGGGAAGAATCTGCGGCTTGCTGGAGGAAATCTCGCCTTCCGGCACCGAGGCTGGATACGCCGGCCTGATCCGTTTTGTCGGCGACCGCCCGGGGCACGATTTCCGCTACGCGATTGATCCGTCAAAAATCGAAGGCACCGTGAACTGGAGCGCCAAAATACGCTTGGTCGATCACCTCCCGGAGCTTCTGGGCGCCGCTCTCAGCGGGCGTTGATAGCCTCGATTGAGCGCTCAGTAAGAACACGCACCTCGGCATTGTCGGAATTGATGAACTTGCGCAACGCCGGGAGGCTTTCGGCGGAGCCGACCCTACCGAGTAGCTTGATGGCGGAGCGCTGCAAGGGGGCGGATTCGGCATTTATCTGAGCTAGGATAAGAGGTTCGATGGGTGGGCCGAACTTCGCAAAATGGGATTCCCAGAGGCCGGGGGATTTGAGCCAGAGCTCGTTGACCAAGGGGATGGCTTCTCCGATTTCTTCTTTCGCGACAAGCTCCACGAGGCTTTCGGGCACTGGGTCGCCTGTCGCCACCCGCTTGCGAATGACCTCTAGTGCGGCCTCGCCTGCCGGGCCGGGTTCCTCTGCCCATTTCATCAGGGCTTTTGCCAGCACGTCATGGAAATTCACACCCGGCTGGGTCATGATGCGCACCAGTTTTTGTGAAATGTCTGAGCGGAAAATCTTGGGCTCCACGTTCGCAAGGCGGTCGACCGCACGCTCAACCCGGTCCAAGTCGATGTTGTCGAGTTCGTATTGGTTGAGCGCGTAGAAGGCCGGATCGTTCGGGTTGTTGAGCTTCTCGGCGGATCCTGCCTCGAACTGGTCGTTGTTCACCCTGACTACGATCACGCCGATTTCGGGATAGGTTTCGGTCGTTTCGCCCAGCTTGCCAGCGATGAGCGCGACCTCTTCGAAATCCTTGTCCACCTCGGTAAGGATCATGAGGTAATCGCCGTCGTCGCGCGGGAAGGGGTGTGAGGACGGGCCGGCTTCGGTGTCGCGTATCAGGTAGTCGCGCACTGTGTAGATGTTGCGCGGGATGAGGTTGGTCAGGTAGATGCCGAAGGCTTGCTGATCGGTGGAGAGTTTCGCCAAGCGCTCCTGCTCGTCCTCCAGGGGTTTGGTGGTGAAGCGTTTGCGCAGATCCGCTTCCGGACTGAACTCTTCTACAGGAAATGCCGGCTCATTGAATTCGACAACCGGCTTGCCCGGGTCGTTGCCGGAGAGCGGCTGGCCCTTGAAAAAGAAAGGAATCGAAATCAGCCCAGCGGCCATCAGGATGCCGAAAAATCCGGCTTTTTTCTTAGTGCGTGGGTTTGCATACATCAGCAGCCCGAGGCCGAGCACGGCGACAAAGCAGGCTATCACCAGCTTGCTGCCGACAGACATAGCCGAAAGCGAGCCCTGCTGCCCGACGGAGAAAATAAGGTAAAGCGCGGTGACGAGCATCAGGCCGACACCCAGAATTCCTGCCAACACACGCTGTGCTGAGACTGGTCCGACTGCCGCCGGACTGACATCCACGTAACGCGCCGGCTGCAGGCCCTCGGGAGCTGCGGCGGACATCGGGACTCGCTGGAAGCGGCTGAGACCCGCCGCAATGCGCTCGCCCGGATAGAATTTCTTGGTGCGAATGATGACTTCATCGTTGATCCGGAAACGCGCATCGCAGCCACCACATTCCACCATCCTGTCACGCAGCGTAGGATCAACGGAAAAACGTTGGCGGCAGCTCGGGCAACGGATGCTTAGGTTATCTTTGGAATCTGGCGTTTCGGGCATCTTCAGAAACAAGCTGCATGAGCCATAACAGAAATGCAACCCCACGGAGAGCAGGTAGAGATAATTAGTTAAGATAAATTAAAAATTGACCAAACTGGATTTTAAACCAATATAGGGCGCAAATCATTCAGTCTGCTTATGGAAATTTTGCCACTCGCCCCGCTGCCCTCAGAAAACCATGAGAAAAAGCGCTCTCGCGAATATTGCGGTAGCGGATGTTTCATCGATGAAGCCGCCGTGCTCGGGGTCATCGCCAGAGGCACTTATGATCGGGTTTATGTGAAACCCGAGGACATGGTCCTTGCCTCCAGCGAGGATGACTACGCTGGCTGGGCGCTGCCTGTGGCTTCTCCGTTTCGCCAAATGATAGAGCAGCCCGTCGAGCGCCAAGAGCGTTCAACCCGCCTCCCCGCACCACCCGCACCACAGCGGGATGCAGGTCTGGAAGCTGGAATTTCTGAGCCATATCGCGGTGGGCACCGCTGGTGGATGTTCGGAGTTTCCGGCGCAATGGCCTGCGGCATCCTTTCCCTCACGCTTCTCAGCCTCGCTCAGCGCAGCAGCCTCAGGGAAATCGCCGAGGGCTACATGCCCACTCCACGCGTGGCTCAAGAAGGTGGAGAGATGGTGCAGAAGCAGCCCGCCGAGGCACCTGCACTGACCTCGCTTCTTCCAAGTGGGCATTAAGATCACCTTTCTTCCTGTGACAGAAATGACTCGTCACAGCGCGAGCATCCGTTTGGAATCAGCGCAGTGATTCATTCCACCGCCATCATTTCCCCAAAGGCCGAACTCGGAAAGAACGTCCGCGTCGGCCCATACTGCATCATCGGGCCGGGCGTGGCCCTCGGTGACGACTGTGTGCTGCACTCCCACGTGGTCCTCGAAGGCACCTCCACCTTTGGGAAAAACAACGAATTCTTTCCCTTCGCGGCCATCGGCGGGAAAACCCAGGATCTCAAATATATCGGAGAGCCCACCGCCCTCGAAGTCGGCGATCACAATGTCTTCCGGGAAAATACCACCGTGCACCGCGGCACTTTCGAGGAGCTGCCCACACGCATCGGATCGCACAATCTTTTCCTCTGCTACTCCCACATCGCCCACGACTGCCAGATCGGCGACCGAGTCATCCTCTCGAACTCCACCGGCATCGCCGGCCACGTCACCATCGAAGATAACGCCATCGTCTCTGGCATCGCTGCTGTGCACCAGTTTGTCCGCATCGGGAAACATTCGATCATCGGTGGTTGCGCCAAAGTCGTCCAGGACGTGCCGCCTTTCATGATCGTCGATGGCAATCCTGCCTCCACCCGCGGGCTCAATCTCGTCGGCCTCCAGCGCCGCGGTTTTTCCGAAACCGATATCCGCGATCTCAAATCCGCCTACAAGCGCCTGTTCCTGAAAAAAGACCAGAGCCTCGCCAACGGACTGAGCTCCCTCAAGGCCACCTCCGCCGCGTCTAACGCGAACGTCGAGCATCTCATTCATTTCATCGAGAACTCCCAACGCGGCATCACGCGCTGATCCCTTTGCGTGAGCCGATCGGAAAACTCGCCGTCAGATAGTAGCGCTTTCGATGCACTCGTCGCGGCAACCGTGCGCCCCCTCACGGGAAATGCCGAGCAACGCCTCTCCGCCATTGCCGTCCTTTCGGAAAACGCTAATCCGGATCACCCCGCAGCAGCGGAAACCATCGCGCGCTGGGATAAGGTGGATGCGAAAAAGCGGCCGTTTCCATGGAGCGCCACGCTCTATGTCATCGCGTTCGGTGCCCTCATCACAGCGGTCCTTTGGCAGCGAGACGAAATCCGTTTTGCCGCGGAATTCCACGATGTTTCCTTTTTCGATCCGCCTGACGCGATCCTTCCGGAAGGGCTGAACCTTCAGCAAAAGCTGCTTCTCGGCGATCCAAAACTCGGAGGCCTAGAGAACGCGGAAGACCTGTATTTCAGCGATCCGGAAAACCCCGCCTACTTCGCGGAGTATGCAATCCATTATTCCAATCACTTCAGTAAAATGCCTCCGGGCTTTCTGGAAACCGCCGCGCGCATCGATCCGGAAAACTCGTTTTTCCTCTACCTCGCCGCCGGACGGATGGACTACGACGCGATCAAGCTGGAGCAGCGAACAGGGCCGGCTCCGAAACCCCGCATCGTTAATGGCGTGAGACTTTCACCACCGCCACACGAGCGGGACTACAAGATCAACGACCCGGCAACCTACGCCCGGTCGTTAAAGTTGATCGAGAAAGCCTCGCAGCTTCCGGTTTTCCGAACCTACGGAAACACCATGATCGAAGCTCGTATGCGGTGTTTTCCCGAAGCGCAATCCATCATGCAGCGGACCCATGCGGCTCTGTTCTTTTATTCACAAACCAGCGGGGTGATTTCGATACGGAAAGTTTCCGACACCCTTTCCGCCCGCGCACAGGAGCTGTCCAGGGCGGGGGATAAGGAAGGGTTTCTGAAGCTCGTGGACATGCGCCACAAGCTCATTAGTAGGCTGGTCGGAAACCGGGATTCGAATCTCATCAACGAACTAGTCAACATGGTCGTTGCTGCCGGAACATCCGAGTATTTCCACTATGCCGCTGACAGGCTGGGTATGGTCGAATTGGCCGGTAAGTTTGGCGAAGAGAACCGCCTTTTCCGGGAAATGGCAGACCGGCGCAGAATACGTTCCTCGGATGAATTTGAGTGGGTGACCGAGCGAGCGGCCCTGCTATCCGGGCTTACGCTTCCCATGATCATGCGGCAGTCGGAAACACCTCCGCCAATCACGTTGGCCGACCTTTCACCTCAGCGATACGCCGACCACGCCTTCGGCATGCGCTTGGGGCTGACTGCCGTCGCTCTCTCACTGCTGATTTTTGCCCTACCCGTTTTCCTCTTCCGTTACGTCTTCCCGGCTTCGTTGAGAAAACCGCCGCCCGCCTGACTCAGCTACTGCGCCCCGCGGATTGGATCATGACGATCCTCTTCGGCGTCCTATTCCCGATAGCCGCCATCCTTCTCCTGAACCGATTCACCATCCTCGGCGGGCGCGAGTGGGCGATCTCCCATTTCCTGTTCCTTTTCCCCGGCGTGCATCTTGTCGCGATCCTTCTCTGGGTCTCCCTCGCTCCTGCGGCCATTATCCGTTGGCGATTGTTGCGCAGAATCCGAGCGCTTGGCATCCCGGGTATTCCCGGAGTCACCGCCGTCCCTGCGCTGCTTGGAGTCACGGTTCTCGCGATCGCCGCTTACCCCGGGGTCATGAAATTCGGGTTGGAAATGAAGGTCCTCATCGCCCTCGCCGCTCCCTTGGTGTTCTGGATTGCGGTGATTTTCGGAAACGCTCTGCACGGCATCATTGGAAAATCACAGCACCGTATTTCCCTAGCCGCCACCACCATGGCGCTGCTCCCCAGCTACGCCATCGCCATCATTGCCATCCTAGCCATCCTGCCCGCCTACAAGGCCTCCGAGCTCCATTGGCTCGAACAGGACACGCTCGTCAGTATCGATCCAAGTGCCCCGGATTTCGGTCAATACGAGTTCCGGGTCGCCGCGCAGATGCGTGGCCAGATCTGCGAACTGCTAGGCATGGAAAACTGAGCTGCACTCCGAACGCCTGTAAAACTTGCGTAAATCCCATCCCCGCTGCTTGCAGGCCTTGCGTTTTTTCTATATCAGCAATCTGCCTGTTAGGGCGAACGCATGAAAATGAAACGATTCAACCCTCTCCTCCTCTGTCTTCCACTCTTTCTCTCCAACTCCCATGCGGGTGAGGCCGAGGACGCCCTTCTTAAAGCCGCCACCGAAGGTGACGCCCCGCGCATCGTCCTCGCGCTCGCCGAAGCGGAGCCCGATATCCGTGGCAAAGACGGCCAGACACCGCTCATGCTCGCTGCCGCCGCAGGTGATTTCGAATCCGTCCGCCGCCTTCTCTGGGCGGGAGCCGATGCTGGCCTCAAGGACAACTCCGGCAAGATTGCCCGCGATTTTCTCGATCTCAAAGGCGAGGCTTACGCCCCGCTATCCCTCATCCTCCGCGCCTATGCTTTCTGCCACGAATACGGCCGGGCACCGGTCGAGGTGAAAACCAAACACCTCGCCCTCATCAACGACAACTGGGTCGATCCATTCCACCCCAAGCTGAAAAGTTCTTACTTCGTCAACGAGGCGGAGCTGAAAGGCAAGAACGGCGAGGATGACGACGGCAACGGCTTCATCGACGACATCTACGGCTGGAACTTCCTCAACGACGAACCCCTCATCGCCCCGCAGCTCTGCATTGACGATACCGAGGCGACCAAAAATTTCCTCAGTCAGCTCCTCGTCGACTACCTCGCGGCGGCCCAAGGCGATGAAAAATTGGCGGAAAAACTTCAGAACCGCTACGAGAACCCGTTAGTTAAGCAGATCGGCTTCGGCACCCTCGCCGCGGCGAATCTCGACCTGAACGATTACGTCTATGCGGAAATGCTCTACTCCGCCTCGCACGGCACCCACGTTGCCGGGATCATCGCGAAATACAGCGATGGCAAAGCGCTCATCCACGGCTCCGCGCTCGGCCAAGTCACCCCGCCAACCGGCCGCGTTTTCACAGACACCGCAGGACTTGTGAAGCTCGCCGAGAACTCACCTGACTATGCAAAATTCGTCTCCGAAGTCATCACCCGCTTCCGTGCCGAGGCAGTGAAAAAAGGCCAGCGCGCCTCCGATTACCTCCGGGCTTGCGGTGCCGGCGTCGCAAACATGAGCTGGTCACGCCCACGCCCTTACTTCGAGGGCATGGCCAGCGAGCTCGAATACATCTACACAAATTTCGGCAAAAACCCTTCCTCGGTGAAGCAGAACTACCAAGGTGATGAGGGCATCCTGCTCCAGAACCTCGTGCTCGAACTCACCATCGCGGATGCCGCCGCCTTCGCCATCGCCTTCTACGAAAACCCCGATGTTCTCATCGTCATCGCGGCCGGCAACGAAACCGCAGACAACGACACCCTGCTACCTTCCCCCCCATACCTCTCGCGTTTCTTCCCGAACGTGATGACCGTCGCCTCCCTCGATGAAAACGGAAAACCCTCCGCCTTCACCAACTTCGGCACTCGCTCCGTCCAGATCGCCGCCCTCGGTGAAAACATCGTCTCGCCGATCCTTTCCCGTCTTGAGGCGAAAATGTCCGGCACCTCGATGGCCTCACCACTCGTCGCCGGTGTCGCCGCAGGCATCCGCAAGGATTTCCCGGAACTCACCGCCACCGATGTCCGCCGCCTGCTCGAAGCCTCCGCGAAACGCAGCGAAAGCCTCCTCACGATCTGCTCCACCTCCGGAGCCATCGATCCCGCCGCCGCACGCAAGATGGCCGCCTCCTTTTCCGGAGACAACCTCGCCATGCTGGTGGAAGAAGCCCGCTCCGCGAAAAAACCCGGCCGCGATGGCCCGATCATCAAAGTCCCGGAAGGAAACTCCAAACCCGCTCCCAAAAATGGCCCGATTAACGAAGGCGGGTCCTACCGCATCACCAACGTCTCCGGCTTCTCGGATTCGTGGCGCGTCACGATGTCGAAGGACACCCCATTCGTCGATCAGCGCCAGCTCGGCGTCGGTGAATACCCGGCCGCCGCAATCGAAAAAGGTTGGAAGGATGGCTTCCAGATCTCCTCGGTCGCCGGTGATGCCGGCGGCTGGAACGTCGTCATGAGCACCGGCATCAAAGGTGTTCAGTTCGTGCTCGGCTACGAGCTGGATCAGTCACAGATCGCTTCGAAAATGCAGGAAGGTTTCCGCATCAAGCACATCGCCGGGTGGAAGGAAAACTGGATCACCGTCATGGCCACCGAGACCGGATGGGGACTGCAACGTTACACCCTCCCGACCCCCTTCACCGCCGAGCGTCAGCAATGGATCAAGGATCGCTGGGACGAGGGCTACCGCATCACCTCCGTCTCCGGAGACGATGTCCCCAATGACGATGCTGATGGCTGGCTTTTTGTCATGACCCAAGGCACCAACATCCAAGAGCAAACCTACAGCGTTCCCGGCCCGTGGCCAAACGATTGGATCAAAGAAAACCAAGCCAAGGGCTTCCGCATCACTAGCTCTGCAGGAGCCGCCGATCACACCATCGTGATCATGTCGAAAGGCTCCGGCCTCGGCGATCAGGCGATCTCTCCTGACGGCGCTTATCCGACTAGCTGGATCAGCGAAAAATGGTAGGCAATCTCCAGCCACCCCGATGAAACCCTTCTCTCTGCTCCTCGCCCTCGCCCTGCTCCCCTCCTGTGGGGACAAGGCGAAAGGCCAAGCACGTGAAAAGGAAGTGAAAGCCCGCATCGGCAAGGACCTGACGGAAGCCTTGGAGGAAAAAGACCTCGCCCTCGGCTCCCCGGTCTTCATCCGCGCCTTCAAGGAGGAGCGCATCCTCGAGCTTTTTGTAAAGGATCAGAAAACCGGGAAGTACGGGCTTTTCCGTAGTTACCCCATCGTTGCCGCCAGCGGCGAGCTCGGCCCCAAGCTGGCCGAGGGCGATGGCCAGGTCCCGGAGGGATTTTATTACGTCCCGCCCGCCGCCATGCTCCCCACCAGCCGCTATCACCTCGCCTTCAATATCGGCTACCCCAACGATTATGACAAAGCCCATGGTCGCACCGGTTCCTTCATCATGATCCACGGCTCTTCCGTCTCCATCGGCTGCCTCGCCATGACCGATGCGAAGATCGAGGAAATCTACACAATCTGCGATGCCGCTCACGATCGCGGCCAAGGCTACTTCCGCGTCCACATCTTCCCTTTCCGCATGACCGAAGAGCGCATGCAGCAGGCAGCCGATGATGCAAGCCTCCCGTTCTGGGAAAACCTCAAAACCGGTTATGACCTCTTCGAGAAAAACAAAGTCCCCCCGGACGTCTCGGTAAAAAACAAGCGGTACGTCTTTAAGTAAATCGGAGCGCTGCTTTCAGGCGGCGAGTCAATCCCCACACGCCGCCTAAAGGCAGCGCGCCGTAATTGCCTCCCTCCCACACCTCGGCTTCTAATATGCCTTCCCTCAAAACCTTCACACGCCCAAGTGGTCCCGGGTGGAATCGAACCACCACCTACGGCTTCGGAGACCATCGTCCTATCCATTGGACCACGGGACCATTCCGGTGCGAGGGGCAAGGATGTATCGGAGAGTGCCCGGCTTTGCAAGGAATACCGTGGGGGTGGGCCCGCTGCGGCTATCATCCCTTGTATCTGGGATGATAATTTTCTGCATGTAAATACCTCATGGGGAGTGCCGCGTTAGCCCTTGCTCGTGCTGGGTTTCTGGGATAGTCAGGAGATGTCATGCCTATCGCTACCCCAGAACAATACGCCGCAATGATCGATGCCGCCCAGAAAGGCGGCTATGCCTACCCGGCCATCAATGTCACCTCCCTCACCACCATCAACGGTGCTCTCAAAGCCTTTGCTGAGTGCAAATCGGATGGCATCATCCAAGTTTCCACCGGCGGCGGCGAGTTCGCTTCTGGCACCGGCGTGAAGGACGCGGCCTTCGGTGCCATCGTCCTCGCAGAAGCCTGCCACCTCCTTGCGGAGAAATACGATGTGCTCATCGGTCTTCACACCGATCACTGCCATCCAGAGAAAGTCGAAGGCTTCCTCAAGCCCCTTCTCCAAGCCTCACGCGAGCGCATCGCTGCTGGCAAAGGCCCGCTTTTCCAGTCCCACATGTTCGATGGCTCGGTCGTCGATCTCGATGAAAACCTCAAGATCTCCAAGGAGCTCCTCAAGGAATGCGCCGAGCTCGGCATCATCCTCGAAGTAGAAGCAGGATGCGTCGGTGGTGAAGAGGACGGCCACGACACCTCAGGTCTCCCGATCGACAAGCTCTACACCACCCCCGAGGACATGGTGCAAGTTTATGAAGCCCTTCAGCCAATCGGCCGCTTCATCTTTGCCGCGACTTTCGGAAACGTGCACGGCGCTTACAAGCCAGGCTCGGTGAAGCTCAAGCCATCCATCCTCAAAGACGGCCAGAAGGCAGTCATGGACAAGCACGGCAAGGACGCAGAAATGGATCTCGTCTTCCACGGTGGCTCCGGCACCTCCAGCGAGGACCTCCAGGAAACCCTCGATTACGGTGTCATCAAGATGAACATCGACACTGACACCCAATACGCTTTCACCCGCCCTATCGTCACGCACATGTGCGAAAACATCGAAGGCGTGCTCAAGATCGACGGCGAAGTCGGTAACAAAAAGGCCTACGATCCTCGTTCTTACCTCAAGAAAGGCGAGCAAGGCCTCTGCGACCGCATGAAGACCGCTTGCGCCGATCTCAAGTCCTCCGGAAAAACCATCTTCGGCACTGTCTGATAGACGTCCGGAATTTTCCTTTCATTCGCCCGTTTCTGGTCCGTCCGGAAGCGGGCTTTTTCATTTCCGCCTACGATCCCTAAGCTCGTCATGGTAAGGAACTTTCTTTCAGATTTTTCTAAAATCTTTCTTGCTCGGAACGTGTTATCTTTCAGACTTCTACGCACTACCAAGTGCAACTCCACTAATTTCATGACCCAAAAACTCGCAACCCGTCCGCGCTTCACCGCGTCCGCCGTCATCATCGCTTCCCTCATGGCCTCCCCTCAGCTTTTCGCCCAGGAGAAGAAAGCAACTCTGCTGGATCAATGGGTGCTCGACGGTGGTCCGACCATGATTTTCATCGGCGTTGCCATCGTGGCGTTCATTGCGCTCGCGGTTTACAACTTCATGAACCTGACCAAGGCGAAGTTCTGCCCTTCCGATCTCCAGGCAGCCCTCATGGAGCACATGACCGAGTGCCGCGTGCGCTCCGCCATCGAGCTCGCCGCCTCCCATCCTTCCTACCTCGGCCGCATGGTCGCCTACTCGTTCCCTAACATCGACGCCACCCAGCCTGAGACCCTCGGCCGTGATCAAGTGGAAGATGCCATCGCGGACTTCACCAACAACGAAGCCCGCAAGAACATGCAGTGGATCAACTACATCTCCCTCATCGCTCAAGCATCCCCGATGCTCGGTCTGACCGGAACGGTTATCGGTATGGTCAACGCCTTCGCCACCCTGAAAACCGCTGGTGCGGCCGATCCATCCCAGCTCGCCGGTGACATCTCCGTCGCACTTTTGACCACCCTCTGGGGTCTCTTCAATGCGATTCCTTGTATTCTCGTCTACTTCATCCTGAAGAACAAATACAACGCACTCGTCGCCGAGTCTTCGCACGTTGCTGAGGAAATGCTCAACGCAGCTATCGCCACGGTCAACGCAGACACCCTTTACGCGAAGATCCCAGAAGGCATCGCAGTCTGAGAAGCGGGATAAAACGGCAGCCGTGGAAAGGGGGCGAACCCGTCCCCGTTCCAAAGCAGCCGTCCCTACTCCCATTAAACCCGAAGAACCCCAATGGCATCCAAGAAACTCAGAAAATCCAGCTCTGCGGATGATGATGACGCCAAGGTCGATATGTCGCCCATGATCGACATGGTCTTCCTCCTCCTCATCTTCTTCATCGTCAACGCCACCGCCATCATCGTGAAAACCGACCCCGAGGTCTTGCCTCCGGTCGCGAAAAACTCGAAGGCTCAGGAAGATGGTCGCGGCCGCATTGTTATCAACGTGCGTGAAGACGGAACCTACACGGATGAAAATTTCGTGGTTCTGCCGGACGAAACCGCGATTTTCGAAGTGGTCAAAGCACAGAAACTGGAAATCGACAACCAAGGTATCGTGCCGAAGCTCCACCTTCGTGGAGACCAAGATGCGGTGTTCAAGTATTCTCGTGCAGCCATCCGTTCCGCAGCAGCCGCTGGTGTGGATCAGGTCATCTTCGCCGTTTACCCGACGCACAAGGGGCTGAAATAATAGCAAACCCACCTACTCTCCATGGCACGCCACAAAAAATCCGCCGCCGAGCCGGAACCAGATCCGGATCTCGACATCTCGTCACTCATCGACGTCTGCTTCCTACTCCTCATCTACTTCCTCGTCACTTCCACCATCACCCCGCGTGAAACGGATTTGGCGATGGCGCTCCCGGCAAACACCCCGTCTTCCGAGCAGCCCAAGATTGAGCCAATGTTCATCCGCGTGGATGGCAGTGGCATCATTTACACCGGCACGGGTGCGGGTCAGCAGCAGCTAGATTCCGAAGCCAGCGTCCGCGAGGTGCCGTTGCTCGACAGCCAGCTTGAGCTCTATGCCGCCGCTGCCTCCAGTGCCGGCAGCCAGCCGCTTGTCCAAGTCTATGTCGATCCCGGCGCGACCCAACAGCGTGTCATCGATGTGCTCAACTCACTTGCGGGTGCAGATATTACCTCGGTCACGTTCACCGATCTCATCGAGTGAGGTGTTTTCTTTGATTTCTCCCTAAAAACATCTCGCCGTCGGACGTTCCAACTTGCAGGACGCACCCGGCGGCTTTTATTTTCAAAAATACCGCCACAAAACCCCGCTTTCTCGAAAATTCGAACCCTCTTACGCATGAAAAAACTCCTTATTCTTCTCGCGCTCGCCCTCTCTTGTTCACCGCTTTCGGCGCAAGGTGAGGACCTGGGCACATTGGTGGACAAAGCCCTCGCCGCGATGAACGCGGGCAATTGGGAAGAAGCCCTCAAGATGAACGCCGATGCGGTCAAGCGTTTCGGCTCCAGTCCACAGGCGGCAAACACCACCTACGGCCCGCAATTCGGGGTCATCCTCTACCGCAAAGGTGCCTGCGAGATGATGCTCAAGAAATACGAGGACGCGATGAAATCCTTCGAATCCTGCTACAAGGATTACCCGAACAAAGGCACTGAAGGCGGCAACCTTTTTAATAAGATGTCCCTGCTCAAGTGGGGCGATGCCGCTTATAGCGCGAAGAAATACCAGCTCGCCATCGACCAATGGAAGAAATTCATCAAGGAGCGCGACAAAGATCGCGATGACTACCCGCGTGGCACCTTTCACGTGAACATGGCCATCGCCCATTACAAACTCGGCAAAATCCCCGAGGGCACGGAACACCTCGAGATCGCGATCAATAACCGCAACACCTTCCCAACCGCCGATACAGCAATCATCTCCGGCTTCCAGACATTGGTCTCTCTCGTCATCAAGGAGAAGAAAGGCCAAGTCCTTGAGGACTTCCTCGCCAAGAACCGCGGAGCGATCATCGCACCGCCTTTCTCCATGCAGCACTACTCCAAGCTATTCATGAAACTTGCAGGCGATGCGATCGCCGCAGACATGTCCCAGACCGCGTTCAGTCTCTATCAGCTTGTGCCCTCCACGGAAGTTTCCATCGATGAAGTCCGTGAGCGCATCAATGCGATGGGCGCCCTCACCCGCATCCCGGACGGCTCGTTCAAGCTCGACAAGGCCTCGTTGGAGGCAGACCTCAAGGAACTTGACGCGGAAAAACGCGGAGACAAGTCGATGGAGATGATCAAGCTCGCCGCCACCGCTTACCTGCGTGAGAAAAACGGTAACGTCCGCGCTTCGAACGCCGCCTATCTCCAGCTCGAGGATTACTACCCACGGGCAGAGAAACGTGAGGAAAACCTTTTCCACCTCGTGCGCACTGCCTCGATGCTCGGCGACATGATGACCGTTCAGAAATACGGTTCCAGGTTCCTCCAGGATTTCCCCGAGTCCAAGCACGCTCCGGATGTGCGCAAACTCATGCTTTCCTCCCTGTTCTTCGACGGTGAATACGAAGACTGCATCACTATCGCATCCGACCTAATTGACAACAAGATCGTCAAAGAGGGAACCCCGGACCACGACCTCGCCCTCTTTGTCCTCGGCGGCTCCTACTATTACACCGGGCAATACGATAAGGCCGCTCCGCTGCTTGAAGATCACGTTAAGACCTACAAGGAGAGTAACTACAAGGCTCCCGCCGCCTACTTCCAGGCATCCAACCTCACTCGCCTCCAATACTGGGCCAAGGCCGGTCGCTTGCTCGACGCTTTCCTCACCAACTTCAAGGAAGGTGCGGATACCTACATCCCGCTCGCGCTCTATGACCGCGCCAACGTCCACTACGCCGAGGAGGAATACGAACCTGCCAATACCATCCTCGACCGCCTCACCACCGAGTTCGTCGACTCTCCTGTCACCGACCAAGCCTATAACCTGAAGGGCAACGTCAATCAGGCGGAAAACCTGCTCGAAGAGGCGGAAGCTGCCTACGTGAAAGCCCTCGAAGTCGCCGAAGCTCGTGGCAACGACGGTGTCGCCGGCGAGGCGCTCTACTACCTCGTCGCGCTTATGTCCGTCCAAGACGGCGATCAGCCCGGCCCGCGCGCCAAGGATGCCGTTCCCTATGCCGATAAATACTGGAAGGAATACTCCGAAGGTTCTCCATATCAGGCACAGGTTGCCGTGGCCCAAGTTCCTGCTTTCTACGCCGTCAATCGTGGCAAAGAAGCGCTGGAGCGCCTCCAGAAGGTGATTTCCTACATGGCCAAACAGCCTGAAGCCTACGGATTGGAAGAGGCGATCAACTCCTATACCGAAGTCTATCTGAAAGAGCACACTCCGGAGGAACTGAAGGCTCACTACTACGACTTCCCGGAAATTAGCAGCCAGGACAAGGCCGCTCGCGCCCTACTCCGCATCGCAATCATCGGGGTCTTCGAAGATGCCGCCAAGAGCGCGGAGGATGAGAAAGCGAAACGCAATGCCGAAGCGGGCATCCAGGTGCTGTTCCAACAGCTCAAAACCGATTTCGCTCTCGCGGACCTTTCTAACTACATCCTCGTGAAGCTCGGAGACTATCTCCGGAAGAACACTTCAGCTCCTCGCGAAGCTCTCGCCTACTATGACGAGGCGCTCTCCCGCCCTGACAAGTCCTACATGTTCGCCGCCCTCCTCGGTCGTGCGGATGTCTATGGCGATTCATCCAGCGATGAGGATCTCGACAAGGCACTCAAAGATTTCGAACGCATCCTTCAGGACTCCGAAGAAAAGCCACAGCGCGAAGACGCCCTGTATCGCATCATCCAGATTCTCATGAAGAAAGGCGATTACGACAAAGCCGCCGAGCGCGCCAATCAATACCTCGACCGCGAAGAGGGCAAATCCCTTGGATTCAGCAAATACTCACCGGAAGTCGGTCTCATGCTCGCCCAAACCTTCGATAAACGCGGCAAGACCGACGATGCGATCGTCATGTATTTGAAGGTCTGGTCCGCTCACATGGGCAACATCGCCGTCTCCGCTCCCGCTATCGAGGCATGGATGACTCTCTCCTACAAACGCAACCGCAACTCGGACGATCCGAAGGTGCCGGCCGATCGCCAAGGTGCCTACCTCGGTGGCTACCGTTACTTGGATCTCACCGGTCGATTCAAGGATAAGATGTCTCCTGATGATCTCAAACTATGGGAGAAAGTGGAGCGTCTCACCCAACAATATGAGGCGGATCCGAATGTGAAATCCTTCAAGCAACTTGAGGAAGAGAAGAAAGCCAAGAAGTGATTCGTCCCGCCACGTTCCTAAAAGATAACCCAACATCACTATGAAAAATTTCCTTTTCGCCCTCCTCGTTCCCGTTCTCGCAGCATCAGTTCATGCACAGGGTTTCCAGCTGGAGACCTACTTCACGGAGCCCGACGGCGGTAAATTCCGCGGCTACATTATCGGAGCCACGGAGACGGAGGTTCGCTACAAAGTCACGGCGGTTTCCACCGATTTCAACGATTCGAAAATCTCGGAATTTGCCACGATTTTCATGCTCAGACCTGTGGAATACAGCGAGGCGGTGGATCTCTACGAATCCGGAAAATACCAAGAGGCGCTGGAAAAATTCAAGGCTTTCACGGAGATGTCCAAGCCCATTGCAGCTCTTAAAGGGAACTACCACACGCTCTCTGCCTATCATGAGCTCGAGTGCATGCGTAAGCTCGGCGACCTCGAAGGTCTTGCCGCTGCACTGAAGAACTTCTCCAAGAAGCCTCTGGTCAACGAATACCAACTCCGCCAGCTCGACCTCTACATCATGTGGGATGCCGTGCGCACGGAATCTTGGGAGCGTGTCCTCACCATTGCCGCCGAACGCGATGCCGAAGCCCTTCCCGGATATCAACGTGCCCAGATCGGCTATTGCAAAGGCCTGGCGCTCCAAAAACTTGATCGTGGACTCGAGGCGCTCACTCCATATGCGGTTGCTATGACCGCCGATGCAGGTGCCTCGGAAATCCTCGCCAACAAGGCCGCCGTGAACTCACTCCAGATCTACCTCGACAACGAAGAGGTCAAATTCGCCATGGGCGTATGGGGCACCGGAGATGAAAACAAGAATTCCAACGGCTACTCCCTCCTGCGTGAAGCCAATGTCCTTGCCACGGAATACGAGTCCCTCTTCGGCCTCGGCAAACCCTTGGACGGAAAATACAAGCCGTTCCTGAAATACAAGAACTAGGTCTTCTGCCTGCGCCGCACTCCGGATGAAATACGCATTTCTCCTGGCTGCGGCTTCCGTGGGGCCGTTGCTGGGGCAGGATTTTCTCGATCCACTCGTCGTCACCGCCTCCCGGACAGCGACGCCTGCCGGTAGTATTCCTTATTCGGTCGCTTCGTTTTCTGCGGAGGACCTCAGGAACAATACCACACGCACCCTCCCAGACGCCCTTGCCTACACCCCGGGCATACTCGTCCAGAAAACCGCTTACGGCCATGGTTCACCTTACATCCGTGGCTTCACCGGTAGGCAGAATCTTCTTTTGGTTGATGGTATACGCTTCAACAACTCTACCTTTCGTGGCGGCCCGGTGCAGTATTGGAACACGCTCGATCCGCTCTCGCTCGACCGCTTCGAATTGATCCGATCTCAGGGCTCGGTCCTATACGGTTCTGATGCGGCGGGCGGCACGCTGAACGCGTTCACGAAATACGCGGACTTTCGCAACGAGGAGGAGGGCCAGTCATTCCAGCACGGCTCCGCCTACTACGAATTTCGTAGTAACGGCCGTGGAAGCCATATCGGGCGCATCGAAACCCAAACCGGCATAGGTGGGAAGTTCGGTCTGCATCTCGGGATTTCCGCCAAGGAATTCGGCGATATCGAAGACTCCGCCATCGGCCTGATGAGCGGCACCGGCTATCAGGAACAATCCATCGACGGCAGGCTCGACTTCGCGCTGACTCCTCAGTCTACGCTCACATTCGTCCACCAGAATTTCGATCAAGACGATATCTCCCGCTGGCACTCGACGGCGGCCAACCCCGGCTGGACGCATGGCAACCACATCGCCGCTCCCGGCACCTTTGCCGCCCGCGACATCGATCAAGAGCGCTCACTCACATACCTGCGCTTCTCCCACGAGGACGATACGGCGGATGCCGTTCTGCGCAGGGTGACGGCGACTTTGTCTTACCAGAGCTCTTCGGAATCTGAGTTCCAGATCCGTTCGGCAAGCGACCGCCGCTATCAGGCCTACGATGTGGATACCCTTGGGCTGGATCTGGAGTTCGAATCTCCGCTTGCCGAAGGCTCACTGGTCTATGGGCTCGATTACTACCGGGACTCGGTCGATTCAAACTCCAGCCGCGACCGCGGAGCCGGATTTATTGCCGATCCCGCCAGCCGCCCTATCGCCGATGATTCGGATTACGACCTTTTCGGAGCCTACGCCCAATACATCCGCCCCATCGGGGAAAGCATCGAGCTCACCGCCGGTCTGCGTTACACCTACGCCCGTGCTAGCCTCGGTAGATTATACGATTCCACAACCCGCAGTGACATATCCGCCGATGAATCATGGGACGATCTCTCCGCCTCGGTCCGCGCCACCTATCGGATCGACGACAAATGGCTCGCCTATGCCGGGATTTCCCAAGCGTTCCGCGCGCCGAATCTCAACGACCTTTCCGGCAACCTCACCTCCCGCTCCGGGACGACTTCTGTGGGTTCGCTGGAGGTGGAGCCCGAAGAATTTGTCACCTACGAGTTAGGCGTCCGCAAAGATTCGCAAACCCACGGCCTCAGCGCGGCGATCTACTACACGGATGTATCGGATGTGATCACTTCGGTTCCTGTCACCTCCGGTTCCGGCACCAGCGTCACGACCAACGGCAGCGATGGATACATCTATGGCATCGAGCTGGAGGGTTATTGGAAGCTCGCTCCGGATTGGACGCTCTCTGGTTTCGCCGCTTGGCAGGAAGGCCGCACCCAGAGCCCCGCTTTCCTCGGCGGACCGGAATACGACGAGTATTTTTCGCGCTTGCTCCCGCTCAGCGGCTCGATTGCCCTGCGTTGGGACGCCCCCAACCACCCGTTCTGGGTCGAGGGACGGGTTCTCGCCGCGGCACAAGCCGACCGCCTGAGTAGTGCGGATCGGGGAGACACTCAGCGCATCCCTACCGGCGGCACACCCGCCTATGTCACGGTTTCCCTGCGCGTCGGCTACCAGCCCACCGAAAACTTCCAGCTCACCGGCGCCTTGGAAAATCTGCTCGACGATGACTACCGCTACCACGGCTCCGGCCAGAACGAGCCCGGCTTTAATGCGATCATCGGGCTGAAGCTCATGTTCTAGAAGTTTCCCGTAAATATACGTTAACGCTTCGTGCGACACGGTCATATTCAGGTATGGCCATGGATCCCCGCAATCGGCAGGAATTTGTAAGCCTTCTGACTGATCATCAGGAGGTCATACGGTGGTGCATCATTTCTCAGCTCTCCGCACGGATCTCGACTAGGGCTTTGATCGCATTCTCGCTCTTGGGCGGGAGGCGTTCTTTCGAGCTGTCGATTTTGTGGGGGGCAGCCAGCGGTCGATCGTCGCCGGACTCATCTCCTGAAGTGCTTTCTTGGTGCTCGTATGTATCCGTTTGAACTGAACCGATCTGAGCGAGATCATATCGCGCATCCGCTTTCCGTATGGCAATGATCCATTGTCGGCCAAAGCTTTTTGAGAGCCCCCCCCGCGCCCTTCGTCCTGTCATCTGGGAGTTGCGCTGGCGAAGCTTTTCGGTGTATACATCGATGCTCTTTTTGCTCATTTCCATGGCTGGCGCCATGGTGTCCTCTTTTGTGAGGTAGCACCTAGATTCCAATTTTTGCTTATCCCCTTGATTCCAGTGGTAAATTATCTACCCTACTGCGTTCTTTGCCAAGGTTGGATCTTGGGCATCACTCACAAACCTAAGAAATCATGAAAATACTATCCGCGATTTCAGCCATCAATTTTGGATTCATCCTTTCAACAAATGCAGCTACTTTAGCGCATAGTTGGAGCTTTTCCGAGACGACAACTCCTGCAGCGGGGGCGACTGTCGCCGACAGTGTTGGCAGCAATAACGGAACCGTAGGCGCAGGAGGCTCACCGGATTTGAATGTGGCTGGTCCCAATGTCACATTTAATGGCGGCTCGGCTTACGATACGGGTGCTGCGAATAATAGCGGTATCGCTGCGGGAACGGATCCGGCTTTTATCGGAAATCCTGCTTTCGCTATTTCTGCCTGGTTCAACGCGGATGCGCTCACTGCGAATGATCGGATTTTCGAGTTGGGCTCAAGCACGGGCGATAGACAGCGATTCATCGTGACGGCTGAGGGCACTGGACTCGGGATTCGTTATCAAGGTGGCAATTTCTTTTATGGAACTTTGATTACCAACACTTGGTACCATGTTGTGGCGCAGTATGATGGCACAGCGATCGGTGCAGGCGGTGCTGGGATTCAGGTCTTTATCAATGGGGTGCTGACTGCGGAAAACGGGAGCGGGGCTGGAGGTGCTTTGGGCGCTTTGGATATCCAAGCCGGGAATATTTATATCGGTCGTGATCTAGGTGCTGCTGCTGGTGGCGCTTTCGATGGCACTCTCGATGAAGTGAAATTATTCTCCGGGAATTTGACCCAAGGGGAGGTGACTTCACTTTACACGACTAATGCGATTCCGGAGCCAAGCACATTCGCTCTGCTCGGTCTAGGTATGGCTGGTCTTCTGATTCGTCGCCGTCGATAACAAGAATCCTTCTCGGACTCCAGACCGTTAGGAGAATCTATCTATTTCAAGTCCGACGTTCGCTTGCGAGCGCCGGACTTCGTTTTTCCATTTCGCCCGCCGCGCCCCATGCCTTCGAAGGCTATGACATCAGCCCTTATCTGCGCGGCACGCGGGCACCCACAGTCCGCAGGAAATGCTGATGTATCTCCCCATCAACCACCGGAACGACTACTTCAGCATTTATCGTCAGCCATCAGAAGACTTCGATGATTGGGATGCGATTGAGGAGAGTTTCCCGGCTGGGACAACGGGAAATACCACCAGCCTTTCGGTGGAGCTCCCCAACGGAGCGGACAGATATTTCATCCTCATCACTGTCATCCCGTGAAACGTTGAAAGCAGGTTTCCGGCGTTTGCAATGCCGGGGGAAACCTGACATCTTCGCCGCGAAGATGCTCCGTCTCATTCCCATCGCCGCCGCCAGCCTCTGTTTGCTCTCCTGCCAGAAGGAAACTCAGGTGGAAAAGGCGACCCGTGACGGAATCCTTCTTTTCGGCAATTCCGCCGACCCGAAGAGCTTCGACCCCCAGGTCGTTTCGGGAGTTTTGGAGAGTAATATCAACCGCGCGGTATTCGAGGGGCTGATCCAGTTTGACCAGACCCAGGATCTGGCCACACCCGGCGGAGCTGCGATTGATGTGGTGCCGGACGAGACTTCCACGGTGTGGACGGTGAATCTCAGGCCAAATCTCAAATGGTCGGATGGTCATCCGCTCACGGCGGAAGATTTCGCGTTCTCCTACGAGCGTATCCTCACTCCGGCGCTGGGTGCGACTTACGCCGAGATGCTCTATTTCATGAAAGGCGCGGAGGCTTTCAACAAGGGCGAGACGGAGGATTTCTCCGATGTTGGCTTCGAGCTGATCGATCCACTGACCTTCAAGATCACTCTGCGCGGACCAACCCCGTTTTTCCGCGAATTGCTCAAGCATTTCACGTGGTACCCGGTGCCCAAGCATGCCGTCCTAAAATACGGGGAGATCGGATTGCGCGGCAACGCATGGTCGAAGCCAGAGCGCCTCGTTTCTAACGGCCCCTTCCGCATCAAGTCCTTCCGGCGCAACGACCACATCGAGGTGGAGCGCAATCCATATTATTGGGATGCGGAAAACGTCACGCTCAACGGCATCCGTTTCCTGCCGATCTCGAACACCTTCACCGAGGCGCGCATGTTCCGCGACGGGCAGCTGCACATCACCTACTCCGCAGCGCCGGAAGTCGTAGACCTGATGAAAAAGGAGAACCCCGCTGCTGTCCGGCAGGAGCCTTACTACGGCACGGATCTCTACCGTTTCAATACCACCCGCAAGCCCCTCGATGACGTGCGGGTGCGACGTGCGCTGAGCATGGCAGTGGACAGGGAGTCATTGTGCAGAAACGTTTATCGCGGCTACGAACCCGCGCACGGCTTCACCCCACCCACGGCGGAATACACACCGCCCGATCTCGTGAAATTCGATCCGAAGGCGGCGCAAAAACTTTTGGCTGAGGCCGGCTTCCCGGGTGGCAAGGGTTTCCCCCGGTTGAAACTTCTCATCGCCTCCCGCGAGACCGCCGCCACTTTGGCCACCGCAGTGCAGGCGATGTGGCGCGAGCACCTCGGCGTGGAGGTCGAAATTGAAAACAAGGAATGGACCGCGTATCTTGTCGCGACTCATAACCTAGAATATGATATCGCTGCCGGTGGCTGGATTGGCGACTACATCGATCCGCTGACATTCTTGGAAATGTGGACGCCGGGCAACGGCAACAACAACACCGGATGGGACAGCAGGCCTTTCGCAGACAAACTTTCGGAATCCTTCCAAGCTACCGATGCCGCGGACCGCGGGCGTCTGTTGTTCGAGGCGGAAACCATTTTCCTCGAAGACTCGCCGGTTATCCCAATTGCTTGGCGTGGCAAAAACTACCTCGTTGATCCCTCCGTGAAAGGTTGGGAGCCGCTGCTTCTCGACAACCATCCATTCATCCGGGTGAAGCTCGTCCCTCAGGAAACCATCCGTTAGACCCGTCATGCTGAAGCTCCTCACCTCACGTTTCCTCCAAGGCCTGCTCACGCTTTTCGTGCTCGTCACCTTGACGTTTTTCTTGGTGCGCATGATGCCCGGCAGTCCCTACACGGATGAAAAGGCGGTGCCGGAGCATATTCTCAAGCAGCTCGAAGCCTCCACCGGCCTCGATAAACCGATGCCGGTTCAATACGGATTGTATCTGCGAAATCTCATTTTCCGGCAAGACATGGGGCCGCTGATCAAGAAGGACGGGGTGTCGGTTTACGATGTGATTTCCGATTCCTTCCCCGTCTCGCTTGTCCTCGGTCTGGCCTCGATGGGCATCGCCCTGATGATCGGCATTCCCGCCGGAGTTATCGCTGCGGTGAAAAAAAATTCGCCCACGGATTTCGCCTGCCTTGCCTTCGCCATGATCGGCATCTGCCTGCCAAGTTTTGTCATTGGGCCGTTGCTCGCCGTTGGCGCGGGATTGAAACTGCAATCCCTGAATGTCGCCGGGTGGTCTTCGCCGACGGATTGGATACTTCCCGCCATCACCCTCGGCTTGATCAACGCCGCGTATCTCGCCCGGCTTTCGCGCGGGGGCATGCTCGATGTGCTCAGCCAGGACTACATCCGCACCGCTCGGGCAAAGGGTGTGCCAGGCCGCAAAATCATCATCCGCCACGCGCTCAAAGGCGGGCTGATCCCGGCTGTCGCTTTTATCGGTCCCGCCTTCGCCGCGATGATTTCCGGTTCGTTCGTGATCGAAACGATTTTCCAGATTCCCGGCATGGGCCAGCATTTCGTCAATGCCGCCACCGACCGCGAGTTTTTTCTGATCCAGGGACTCGTGCTGTTCTACGGCTTCCTGATCGTCGCCGCAAACCTGATGGCGGATCTCGCGCTCATCGCGCTGAATCCGAGGTTGAGGTAGGTATTTCAATGTAGCTGCCTCCGTCCCGGGGCAGGCCGTGGTCGCTGCGTCTCGCAGCCTCCGGATCTTTGAAGAAATCACACCCCGAGACGGGGTGCACACGGCCTGCGCCGGGACGGACGCAGCCACGTGGATAATGACCTTACACCCGCACGCGCTCGACCTTTGCGCCGAGCATGAGGAGTTTCTCATCGATATGCTCGTAGCCGCGGTCGATGTGATAGAGGCGGGAGATTTCCGTGGAGCCTTTGGCGCGGAGGGCGGCGAGGACAAGAGCGGCGGAGGCGCGCAGATCGGAAGCCATGACGGGGGCGGCGGAGAGTTGTTCCACACCGCGCACGATGGCGGTGCCGTGATCCAGCTTAATGTCTGCACCCATGCGTTTCATTTCCGCGCAGTGCATGAAGCGCTGCGGGAAAATGCTGTCCTTGATGACGCTGATGCCAGGGGTGGTGGCGAGAAGGGCGGTCATCTGTGCCTGCATGTCTGTCGGGTAACCGGGGTAGGGCGCGGTATTTAGATCGACTCCGATAAGTTTTTCCCCGCGCTCGATGAAGCAGGAGGTGCCGTCTTCGTTGAACTCGACCTTGTGGCCGGATTTCACGATGGCGGCGGTGATGGCTTTGAGGTGCTCGCGGTTCACGCGGTTAAGGGTTACCCCTTCACCGGCGAGAGCGGCGGCGGCCATGAAGGTGCCGGCTTCGATGCGATCGGGGATGACCGTGTGCTCGACGCCCTTGAGTTCTTTGACGCCTTCGATCTCGATGCGGCGTGTGCCGGCTCCGGTGATTTTGGCACCCATGGAGTTGAGGAAATTCGCGAGGTCGAGCACTTCCGGCTCGGCGGCGGCGGACTCGATGACGGTGATGCCCTCAGCGAGGGTGGCGGCCATCATGACGTTGTCGGTGCCGAGAACCGTGGGGCCGCTGTCGCCGCGCAGATCCATGACCGCGCCTTTGAGTCCATCGGGTGCGGTGAGGATGATGTTACCGCCTTCAAATTCGATTTTAGCACCGAGGGCTTCCATGCCTTTCAAGTGCAGATCGACGGGGCGATCTCCGATCACGCAGCCACCGGGAAGGGAGACGACGGCGCGTCCTTTTCTCGCAAGCAGGGGACCCATGACGCAAATGGAGGCGCGCATGCGGCGGACGAGTTCATAAGGAGCTTCATCGGAAATGTCCGCGCAGGTAATGCGCACGGTGCCGGAGGAGCGTTCCACATCCGCACCGAGGGCGCTGAGGATCTGGATCATGTAATTCGTGTCCGAGACATCCGGCACGCGGCGGATGATGCAGTCTTCGCCGGTGAGAATGGCGGCGGCGAGGATGGGCAGCGAGGCGTTCTTGGAGCCGGAAATGTTAATGGCTCCTTTGATGACGGAGCCGCCGTGGACGACGAGTTTATCCATGTGATGTGGTATGTGTTAGAGATGGGTGGCGAATGGGAAGCGGGCGATCCCGCTGAGATCCCTGCGGACTTCTATTGCGGTGAAACCCGACTTTTCCAAACACTCGCGCACCTGTGAAGCCTGATCGTGGCCTATTTCGAGCGCTACGACTCCACCAGGCTTGAGGAAATTCACGGATCCCGGGATAAAATTCCGCAGAAGATCCATTCCGTCAGCTCCGGAGAAGAGGGCTAGGGCGGGATCGTGGCTGAGTTCGCGCGCCATGGTGGCGGCTTCCCCGGCGGGGACGTAGGGGAGGTTGGCGACGATCAGATCGAATTTTCCGGGAACCGAGGCGAAGAGGTCGCTGTGGATTAGAGAAATGTTTTCGATGCCGAGTTTGGCGGCGTTTTCCCGAGTGAGGGCGAGGGCGTCCGGGGAAACATCCGCGAGGGTGACTCGGCTTTCGGTTCTTTCGGCGGCGAGGGTGAGCCCGAGCACACCGGATCCGCAGCCCATGTCGAGGATGTCGAGCTGGCCGGAAGGGAGTGTTTTAAGAATCATTTCCACTAGCTCTTCGGTCTCCGGGCGGGGGATCAAGCCGCGTGCATCGCAGATAAAATCGCGGCCATGGAAAGGAACATCGCCGAGCAGGTGCTGGAGGGGGATGCCTTCGCCGCGTTTCTTCAGTAACTCGCGCAGCGGTGCGAGTTCGGTTTCCTCAAGCGGG
Source organism: Luteolibacter sp. (assembly GCA_039978775.1). GTDB lineage: Bacteria > Verrucomicrobiota > Verrucomicrobiia > Verrucomicrobiales > Akkermansiaceae > Luteolibacter. The sequence continues at coordinate 541,874 of JBDWAR010000018.1, forward strand.
CGGTCGAACTGGGTGTAGAGCTGCATGCGTGTGCAGCCGAGTTGATGGGCGAGCAGGTGCTCCATATTAAGGCGTGCATCTTCCACTCCGCGCTTCTCGAGGTATTGCGCTCCACCGTTGATCGTTTCCAGGACGGATTTCATCAGCCCCGCGCTTATGGGGCATCTGCAGGCGATGCGCAAAGGCGGAAAGTGAGGAGTAATGGGTTTTGCAGTTGCCGTGTGGAGCCAGCTTGTTACCGGAGTGCATCGCAAAACGTTTTTCCATCGTCGGCATCGGCGCACTCTCCGGCTTAGGGCATGGCATCGAGGCGCACCATCGTGCCATTTCCGAGGGTAGAACGGCGATTGGAAGGCTCGGGGAAATTTTGGGGCAAGCCAGTTCGCATGCCGCGCGTCCGGGAGCATGGATCTCACCGAGGGAAATGCTGACCCATCGAAAATGGAGCCCGGTCTCGATGGCCGCCCTCCATGCCGCGAAGGAAGCTGTGGCTGCAGCGGGTTGGACACCGGAGGAATTGGCGAGCGCGGCGCTAGTCGTCGGCACCAGCCGGGGTAATGCCGCGGGTTGGTTGGGTGAGTGGCCGGGCCGCAGGCCTTTCAAGCTGATGGCTGCCAGCAATACGATCCACAGCGAGCCTGCGACGGCGATTTCCATCGAGCTGGGGATTTACGGAGCGAACCATGTCACCGCCAGTGGATGTTCCGCCGGGTTGGATGCGCTCGGGTTGGGGAAATTGCTGTTGGATGCGGGCAGCGCGGATCGTGTGCTCGTGGTGGCCGTGGATCTGCCGCTGGTTCCAATACTGTTAGATGGTTACGCGGCCTCGGGATTGCTCGGGAGCGGGGACAAGCTGGATCCTTTCGGAGATGACGCGGATGGATTTTACCCGGGTGAAGGAGCGGCGGCGCTCGCTATGTCATCGGTGGAATCTGGGAAAACGGTCTTCAGCCATTTCGCTAACAACTCGGATGGGAGGGATCCTGTGGGAGTGCCGAAGGATGGCGGGCGAACACCCCTGCTGATCGATGACGCCATCCGACAATACGGCGAGCCTTGTGCGGTATGCCCGCACGCCACCGGGACAGCGGTTCAGGCACGCGCGGAGCGGGAAATTTTTGCCAAATCAATATCATCCCCGGGAACAACATTGCATCTGTTGAAGCCATATTTCGGACATACTGTCGGCGCCAGTGGCTTGCTGGAGAGCGCGGTGCTGCTTCGTTTCATGGAGGACTCACAGCTTCCCCCGAATCTCGCCGGAACCCATAGCATCGATACGCACCATGCACCTGTGGAGCCGGTTGCATCGGCGGGTCCGGTCTTCAAACTTGCCCACGGCATGGGTGGGCACAATGCTCTAGCCGTATTCCAACATTTCACATGACACACCGCGCATCACTCACCGTTTCCCTGGATAATCAGACGCTCGATCTCTCGATCGATGGCAGCCATGTCCGCAGCTATGTGATTTCGAGCGGGGAGAAAGGCATGGGTTTCACCGAGGGCAGCTTCCGCACGCCAACCGGGAATTTTGAGATATGTGAGAAGATCGGGGAAGGTATGCCGATTCATACGCGTTTCGATGCGCGGGTTCCTGTCGGTGTATGGGAGCAAGGGGAAATCACCGAGGATGATCTCATTCTTACCCGCATTTTGCGTCTCGAGGGGCTGGATCCGGAGAATGCAAATACCCGGGATCGTTATATCTATATCCATGGCACTAACCGTGAGGACCTGCTCGGTCAACCGGCCAGCCACGGCTGCATCAGGCTGGGCAACGAAGATATGATCGACTTGTTCGACAGGGTGTCGGTCGGCAGCAGGATGGAGATCGCCCCTCTTTCCATCCCTAAGGGCAAGCTATTGTTCCTCGATTGTGATTCCACTTTGTCATCCATTGAAGGAATTGATGAATTAGCTAGGCTTTCTGATCCTGCAATATTTGCAGAAGTTGAAGCACTAACGAATGCCGCAATGGATGGGAAAGTTCCTTTGAGTGAAGTTTTCAGTCGCAGGATGGAGATAATAAGGCCGGATCAAGCCATGGCAAAACGTGTTGCTGCTATCTATCTTGAAAACATGCTTCCGGGTGTTGCCGAGGTCATCGTGCAAGCGAGGTCGGATGGATGGATGCCGGTGATCTTATCAGGAGGTTTCGCTCCGCTCATCGCCCCTCTGGCCAAGCATCTCGGCATTAAACATGTCGAAGCTGTCCCTTTGAGTTTCAACGAGTCGGGTGAATATGAAGGTTATGGGGAGGACTATCCGACAACGCGGAACCTCGGCAAAAACGAAATCATCAGGGAGTGGAAAAAGGCCATGCTGCCGGAACGTGTGGTCATGATTGGCGATGGTATATCCGATCTAGAGACAAAGGTGGATGTGGACAGGATGATAGGTTTCGGAGGGGTGGTGGAGCGCGAGAAAGTGAAGGAGGGTTGCGATCTCTGGATGATTTCTTTTAATGGGTGTAAAGATTTCGTAAGGGTTCTCAATTCATAGGTCTGCAATTTTTAGTGTTATGAATTCGCTTGCGCACCTTGGTAAGTGGCTATTAGGTTTCCTGCGCAATGAGTACATCAAAAAAGAAAGACATCGTCCGCGGTAAACGCTACACAGCGGACGAGAAAGCGAAAGTCGTGGGCTATGTTCAAGACTACAATGCTTCCAATGGTCGTGGTGGGCAGAGTTCCGCAGCTGAAAAGTTCGGTATCTCCCAACTGACCATCTCCAACTGGCTGAAGAATGCTGGTGTTTCCGGCAAGATTTCTAAAGGCGCAGGTGGCAAAGGTTCCATGCAGAACAAGCTGGCAACTATGCTTACCCTCGGACAGGAAATCGAAAAACTTGAGCGTGAATTGAATTCGAAGCGTTCCAAGTTCGAAGCTCTCAAGGGATCGCTCTAATCGCATAACATTCAAATCATCAGCCGCTTTCCATCCCCCGTGGAAAGCGGCTTTTTTGTGCCCGCAAATATCATGCGCCGGGAAAATTTTCGCTTGCGATATCGAAGTTTCGGTAAATAGTGAAAATTATGAAGGTTGCAAGTGATGGGTTGAAGCGGTCGCGCGATGAGTTTGTAGCGCAGTGGGGGGCATTGGGAACGCAATGGGGGATCAACCGCACGATGGCGCAGATCCATGCGCTGCTGATGACCTCACCCGAGCCGATGTGCACGGATGATGTGATGGCCGAGCTGGAGGTGAGCAGGGGAAACGCCCACACGAACCTCAAGGAGCTCGTCAACTGGGGCTTGGTGCGGATGATCGTGGTGAAAGGTGAGAGGCGCGATTTCTACGAGGCGGAGAAAGATGTATGGAAGATGTTCACGATCATCACGCGCGAGCGGAAGCGCCGTGAGATCGAGCCCGCGCTTGCGATCCTCAACAGGTGTGCCGAGGAAACGGAAGGAATCAAGGGGCCGGAAGCCGAGGCTTTTCACAATCAGGTCAAGCAGCTGGGTGAGTTCGTCGGCTTTGCTTCGAAGATGTCCGATAAGATTTCGACGATGAAACATGGCTTCGCCTTGCAGCTTGCGAGCAAGATTCTTGGATGAGTTCCCACCCATTTTCAGAATGAACACTACAGTTGTTATCATAGGAGCAAATGGCTTTCTCGGTCGCTATCTCTGCCGTCATTTTGCGAGAAACGGCAGAGAGGTCGTCGCGATCGCTCGCAACAAAAAGGGCTGGAGTGGGGACGGGATGTTCCTTGCCTGGGACGGAAAAACCACCGGCCCGTGGGCATATGCCATGGAGGGCGCGGAGCTTGTTATCAATCTATCTGGCAAGAGTGTGAACTGCCGCTACACGCCAGAAAACCGCGAGGCGATCAAACGCAGCCGAGTGGAAACCACGGAATTGATCGGGCGTGCGATCGCGGAGTGCCGTGTTCCGCCGAAGCTCTGGATCAATGCGAGCACGGCAACATGGTATCGCCATGCCGAGGACAAACCGCAGGACGAATGGGACGGGGAGCCGGGAAAAGGTTTTTCCTACGAGGTCGCCCAGACCTGGGAAGATGCGTTCTTCGGTGCCAAGATCCCTGCGGAAACTCGCAAGATCGCGATGCGAATCGGCATGGTCTTGGCGAACGAGCCGGAAACCGTTTACGACGTTCTGACCGGACTGACCCACAAGGCACTAGGTGGAACTATGGGTGGCGGGGATCAGCGGGTGAGCTGGATCCACATGGAGGATTTCCTGCGTGCGGTGGATTTCGTGATGCGTGATCCGTTCATGGACGGGATCGTAAATGTGACCGCTCCGGATCATCCGACGAACCGTGAATACATGCGTTATTTTCGCGAGACCGTGGGCATGCCGATGGGCTTGCCGGCGACAAAATGGATGCTGGGTGTCGGTGCTGCTTTCTTGGGTACGGAGACCGAGCTTGTTTTGAAAAGTCGTTGGGCAGTGCCGCTGAGGCTGCGCGAGGCGGGTTTCCGTTGGCGTTATGCAAAGGCAGCGGATGCCATTGGCGATCTCGAATCGAGGCAGGGCCTGAAAGGCTTCTTCCGCGAAAGTGAGCGACGCAGCACCGGCGCGCGTGCTTGGCTCCCTGCGGCGACGCGCTGAGAAATCCGATCACGAAAAAGCCCGGCTGCTGTGAGGCGGCCGGGCTTTTTGTGAAAAGCGGAAGCTTACTTGGAGGAAGAGACGTAGCTCGCTTGGCTTGCGCCTTTCTTGAGTTTGGTCTGCTTGATCCAGCTCATCGTGGAGCGGAGTTTTTCACCGACCTTTTCGATCTGGTGATTGGCGCCTTCCTTGCGGAGAGCGTTGAATTTCTTGTAGCCGCCTTCGTATTCGGCGATCCACTCCTTGGCGAATTTGCCGTTCTCGATTTCCTTGAGTTGCTTGACCATGCGCTTCTTGACGGAGGCATCGATGATCTTGGGTCCGACGGAAACGTCACCCCACTCGGCGGTCTCGGAGATGGAGAAACGCATGCCGGCGATGCCAGCTTCGTTCATGAGGTCGACGATGAGCTTGAGCTCGTGAAGGCACTCGAAGTAGGCCATCTCTGGTTGGAAGCCGGCCTCAACGAGGACTTCGAAGCCCGCTTTGACGAGTGCGGATGCGCCGCCGCAGAGGACGACTTGCTCACCGAAGAGGTCGGTGACGGTTTCTTCGCGGAAGTTGGTTTCGAACACACCGGCACGGGTGCAACCCACGCCACGCGCCCATGCGAGAGCGGTTTTCTTGGCTTTGCCGGAAACGTCCTGATGCACGGCGATGAGGCCGGGAACGCCTTTTCCGTCGACGAATTGCGAACGGACGGTGTGGCCAGGGCCTTTTGGTGCGACGAGGATCACATCCACAAAGTCAGGGACCTCGATGGTCTTGAAGTGAACGGCGAAGCCGTGGGAGAAGAGGAGGGTCTTGCCCTTGGTGAGGTGCGGCGCGATGTCCTTTTCGTATACTGCAGGAATCACGGTGTCGGGAGTGGCGACGAAGATGACGTCAGCCGCTTTCACAGCATCTGCGGTGTCCATGACCTCGAAGCCGAGCTTTGCAGCAACCTCGCGGGATTTGGATTTCTTGTAGAGGCCGATGATGACCTTCAGCCCGCTGTCCTTGAGGTTCAACGCGTGGGCATGGCCTTGTGAGCCAAAGCCGATCACGGCGAGAGTCTTTTTCTTGAGCGAGGTGAGATTCGCGTCCTTGTTTGTATAAATCTTCGCAGCCATACCTGATCGATGTGTGAGTTCGTTTGTGCCGACGGGTTGCCACCTAGGCACCGACGGGGCGGACAAACTGCATAGCCTATAAGGCCGGGTCAAGCCTCCACTTGCGGCAATGTGTTGCACAGCATGGGATTTGCCTCAAACCTCGCTTTCTATTTTCATGAAACAGGAACTGATCGTATCGATATGCAAGGAGTTGCGGGGTAGGCTGGAGCGGCTTTCCAAGGCTGCGATGGATGCGCACGCGGCGGCGACGGATCCGGGATCCAAGGCGGAGAGCAAGTATGACACGCGCAGTTTGGAGGAATCTTATCTGGCGACGGGGCAGGCGAAACATGTCAAAGAGCTCGCCGGGACGCTACGGGTATTCGAAAATGTCAGGCTGCGGGATTTCGCGGCGGGTGAGGAAATCGATGCCGGTGCGTTGGTGGAGATGAAACCTGCGGGGAGCAGGGAGAGCGCATTTTTCCTGCTCGCCCCGGCATCGGGAGGCCTAGAAGTGATGCATGAGGGACGGGAGATCACTTTATTGAGTCCCGACAGCCCGCTTTATGGAAAGCTCGTAGGGAAACGGGCGGGGGATTCACTCGATGCGCCCGCGATGAAGGTGGTTGGCGTTTCCTGAGAAATCTCAGAGCCCGGCTTCGTGCAGGGCGAGCGCTGCCGCGCCGATGGTGCCCGCCTCATGGCCAAAGGCTGCCGGAAGGATGGCGAGGCCGTCGCTGAAGGGGCCGGAAAGCTGCCGCAGCAGATGTTCGCGGAAAGGATTGAAGAGAAGATCTCCGGCGCGTGCGACTCCGCCACCGATGACGAGTGCTTGGGGGTTGAGCAGCCAGCAGACGTTCATCATCGAAGTCGCCAAGACGCGTCCGATAAATTCCCACCTCGCCAGAGCGATGGGATCGCCTTTGCGAGCCGCCTCGGACAATGCTGCCGGGCTGCAGTCCTCGATATCGCGGGTGATGCCAGCCGCCGCGTAGGCCACCCGGGCGTCTTGGGCGATTTCCTGATTGCCGATGTAGTCTTCCAGTGCCCCGAGATTGCCGTAGTGGCCTTTCCTGCCACGGTAGTCGATCGATGTCTGGCCGATTTCCCCGGCGCCGAATGCTCCGCCGCGCACCATCGCGCCATTGACGATGATGCCGCCGCCCACTCCGGTGCCAAGAGCGGCACAGACGAGGTGTTCGAAGCCTTTACCGGCTCCCAGTTTCCACTCCGCAAATGCCATGCAGTTCGCGTCGTTGTCTGCCGCGACGGGGAGGTTGAGTTCCTTGGAAAGGATGTCGCGGAGCGGGATATTCACCCAGCCGCGGACATTGGTGAGGTTGATGACGACGCCTTTTCCGAAATCCACGAAGCCCGGCATGCCCACGCCGACCGCGGCGATATCGGGGTGGCGTGCACGCAGATCCTCTACGGCACGGACGATGGTTTTGATCAATGCTTCGGGACTCTCGAAAGCCTGGGTGGAGATGGGGGGCGCCTGATCGATGATTTCTGTGCCCAGAACCACTCCCGTTTTTACGCTGGTTCCTCCGAAGTCGATGCCGATGGCTAGGGGTGGTTTACTCATTTCAGGGATGGTCTGCGTAGGGTGTTAGAAAATGGGGGTAGCTGTAACTCAGCATGGGTATTTGGAAACGGATGAGCGCCCCGGGCAATCCAATTCGGCACCGAATGCCCCGTCGCATTTCTATAAACGAGGATCATGCCGGCCTCAATCGAAGACGCGGGCGGCGATCAGCCTCACGCCTTCGAGGGTGAGATCGGGATCGATGGCATCGATGCCGGGAATCCCCGCTGCGGCGAAGGCGGCTCCTCCGCCGGTGGCGATGACTTTCGCTTCGCCGGCGATTTCATCGCGCAGCCGGTGGATGATTTCCGCGACCATTCCCCGGTGTCCATACACCGCGCCGGAGAGCAGGGCTTGCTCTGTGGTTTTGCCGATAGCGGTTTGCGGCTCGGTATGGGCGATGCTCGGGAGCTGTGCGGTGCGGTCTGAGAGATAACGGGTCATCGCATCCATTCCCGGTGCGATGGCTCCTCCGGAGAAATTTCCTGCTGCGGAGAGGACGCTGAAAGTGACCGCTGTGCCGAAATCGACCGCAATGCCGGGTGCTCCGTGATGTGCCGAGAGCGCGACGACATTGGCGAGGCGATCATTACCAATCTGTTCGGGATGATCCAGATCAAAGCCGAAGCCCAGCGGACTGCGGTGGCCGATGAGGTGGCAAGTCTGGATTTTGCTGAAGAACTCCATTAGCAACGTGGCTTTCTCCGGGACGACCGAGGCGATGGCCACAGCGTCAAAAGACTGCCCTTGGATAATGGCGGAGAGGCGTTCCGCATCCATGCCGGTGGTGTCCGTCACTTCCCGCCAATCCAAGAGTGAGCTTTCATCTCCCAGCGCGAATTTCGTGCGGGTGTTCGAGTTGTCGATCAGAAGCCAAGCCATGATTTTTTCCAATCGGATGATTTGAAAACCACGTTCCCTCCCGCAGGAGGTTCCGGGACTTCGCCTCCGGTTTTTACCCGCAGGGTGCCGTCGTTGATTTTAAGCTCGATGTTTTTCTCCAGATCCCCGTTTTCCAGCCAGAATTTCAACCAGATGTCGGTAAAGCCTAGCTCGGGATTGCCTGCAAAGGTGGTTTCCGCTGGTTCGTGGATTTTGCCCCCGGCGGTGATCAGTCGCACGGGTTTGCGAAGATCGTGTTTTTCGGACCCGTTTTTCTTCAAGTGAAGCTCCAGCCAGTAGAATGAATGGTCTTTCTCCACTTTCGCGGCCTCGATCGAGAAGCGCGCGGTTGGATCCGGATTGGAATCATAGTCCTGTGTCCACAGCCAGGCGGCGGCCGCCGTGGCGATAACGATCAGCAAGGCCATGCTCAGGCGGACGGTTTGTCGCTTCATGTATGGCTTCATTGGTATCCGAACCCGCCCCCCGGGCAAACGAAAACGGGCGAACCTTTGCAGGTTCGCCCGTCTTGTGAAAATCCTGTGTTAGGAATTATGCGTGGCTGTCGGTGTAAGCAGGTGCACCGTGCTCAGCAACGTCGAGGCCTTCTTCTTCTTCTTGTGCGTCAACCCGGACACCGATGGTGGCTTTGAGGATGATGAAGAGGATGAAGGAGGTGATGAAGGCGAAGGCCGAGATCGAGAGGGTTCCGATGAGCTGTGCCTTGAAGGAGATGAGTTCGCCTGCGAGGTCTTCGCTGCCGAAGATACCCACTGCGAGCGTTCCCCAGATACCGCAGACACCGTGGACGGAGATGGCTCCGACAGGATCGTCGATCTTCAGTTTGTCGAAGATGAGGACGGAGACGACCACGAGTGCACCGGCGATCGCGCCGACCAACACTGCCAGCCATGGGCTGATTGCTCCGGCACCGGCAGTGATACCGACGAGGCCTGCAAGCATGCCGTTGAGACCCATGGAAAGGTCAGGCTTCTTGAGGACGATCCATGAAGTGAAGATCGCTGCAAGTCCGCCGCCGAAGCCTGCCATGGCTGTGGTCACGAATACGCGGGATACGCTTTGTGGATCGGCACTGAGGACGGAGCCACCGTTGAAGCCGAACCAGCCGAGGAACAGGAGGAATACACCGATTGCTGCGAGCGGAAGGCTGTGGGGAAGGATTGGCTTCACACCATCCTTAGTGTATTTACCACGGCGTGGGCCGAGAACGATGACCGCTGCGAGGGCGGCGAAGCCACCGAAGGCGTGAACGAGGGATGAACCAGCGAAGTCGATGAACTGGCCGGTGGTTTCAGCAGCTTCGCCGCCGAAGGAATTGAGCCAGCCGCCGCCCCATTCCCATGAACCGGTGATCGGGTAGAGGAAGGTCACGAGAAGCGTGGCGTAGATCATGAAGGATCCGAGTTTCACGCGTTCAGCGACCGCACCGGAGACGATGGTGGCGGCAGTCGCGGCGAACATCGCCTGGAAGATGAAATCAGACCAGTAGGTGTAGTCGGCATATGCGCCGGTCATGTTTTCCGTGATGCCGTCACCGGTGAAGCCGTTGGTGAGGGCGCTGCCGGCTGCAAAGAACCCGTTGAAGTCACCGGGATACATCGCATTGAAACCGTAGGCCATGTAGCCGAGGGCGCCGATGCAGACGATAAATACGTTTTTGAACAGGATGTTTACCGTATTCTTCTTCTGGCAAAGGCCGGACTCAACCGTGGAGAAGCCGAGGTGCATGATGAAGACCAGAGCGGCGGAGATGAGGATCCAGAGGTTGTTTACGGTGAACATGGCGGCATCGGGGCCGGCCATGAAATCCGCGTAACCGTCAGCCGCAGGAGCTTCTTCGGCTGCGGCTTCCACATCAGTAACCTCTTCTACGGCTGCTGGAGTAGTCACCACCTCTTCGGTTGGGGCCGGTGCCTCTTCGTCCTGGCCGTAGCTGGTCGTAGGCATGAGGGGTATTGCGAAGCAGGCTGCCGCCGCGAGGGCGAGGGCCCGCATTGTCATTGGATGTCGTCTGGTCATATGGATCGAGGTTGTCGGATTGTTGTTGCCGCAGCTGGCGACGGTTGTTCGCAGATAGGCAATCTCGGCAAAAGCAAACCCCGTGCCAAATACTGTGGCCCCTCCCCGAACTCCTGCCGCAGAGTCTTTCGGATCTCCCCTGTTCCTAGTGTTATAGGAGGTTTCCGCGCTCGATTCGTCGTTATGGCAGTAAAAATCGAACAAGCACTTTAATAGATGCCTTCAGGGCCCCCTGATCCCGCTCAAAGAAACGGATTTCAACTGTGTTTCATCCGCGCTTCGGCGGTTGTGCTGGCTAGGTTCATTTTGGACGCACGGGTGTTAGATGGCGGTCTATTCGCTCACTCAGGCACTGCCTAAATTGGGCTTGCATCGATAAGCGCCCAAGCATAAATACCCCGGCGCGTGGGCATACGCTGCACGCCAAATTTAGATTGGACAAATCCTTCGGGTTTGTTAAGTATTCCCGCCATGCGGGACTACCCGGTCACAATTTGGTTTGTGGCAGTTAGCCCTGAAAACCTTCGCCAAGCCTTCGGGTGGAAGCATAGGACGCAACACAGCAACCGAAACAACAACAACACTATGCAAAACTACTGCAAAACAATCAGTGCCTTGGCAGCAGCTTCCGCTTTCGCGGCTGGCAACGTCATGGCTGGTCCAGCACCAACCTACACACAGCCAGCACCGGCTGCAGACAACGGATTTGACGGCGCTCTTCACGCCGGCTACCACACCAAATACATCTTCCGCGGCATCGAGCTCGGCGACGATCTCGTTGACGTTGGCGTCGACCTTGGAACCAGCGTTGCTGGCTACGACCTCAGCGCAGGTGCTTGGTATGGTTCATGGAAGGCCAACGCTCCAAACACACGTACAGGCAACGAGCTTAACACCGACGAACTCGACATCTACGGAGAAGTCTCCCGTGATCTCGGCTTCGCCACGGTTGCAGTCGGATACATCTACTACGTCTTCCCACAAGGTAACACGAACAACGTGCGCAACCAGATCGACGACGCACAAGAGGCTTACGTCTCCGTTTCGCGCGAATTCTTCGGACTCGACGCATCCCTTGCTTACTTCTGGGATATCGAAACTGACAACGATGGCTACTCGCAGCTCTCGCTCAACAAGGGAATCGAACTCAATCAGGCTCTGACCCTCAACATCGGAACCGATTTCGGCTACCTCGTGGAAGAAGGTGACTTCGCACACGCAACCGCTAAGGTGGGTCTCGACTACGCTCTGACCGACAACGCTACCGTCACCGTTTACGGAGCCCATGTCTGGACTCTCAGCGAAGGTGGCACCAACGCAGGTGTTTCGAGCCCAAGCTCCGCTGTTTACACCGGTCAAGAGAACGAGTTCTTCGCCGGTGCATCCGTCGCAGTCAGCTTCTAATCTGATCCTGTTTCTCTAGAAACATTCCAAGGGCGGTTGCTTCGGCAGCCGCCCTTTTTCGTGCTTGAAAGGCGGCATGGCGTCGGGAGACTCGGCGTCTCATGTTCCTCGGCCTTGATTCGTCCACCCAATCCCTCAGTGCGCTGGTCATCGATCCTGCCGGGGGAAAAACCGTTGCGGAAGCTTCGGTGAATTTCGGCGAAGATCTGCCTCAATACGGCTCGCCGAGTGGGTTCATCCCGGGTGGGGAGAACGGTGAAGTCCATGCCGATCCGGTGATGTGGCTGGATGCGCTGGATCTGCTTTTAGAAAGGCTTTCCGGAGAAACCGATCTCGGCAAAGTGAGCGCCATCGCCGGCTCCGGGCAGCAGCACGGCTCGGTCTATCTCAATCGCAGCTTCAGGGAGGTGCTGTCAGGTCTCGGATCCGCCGAAAATCTGGCCTCTGCCTTTTCGAAAAGCCTTTCACGAAGGACCTCGCCGATCTGGATGGATACCTCCACGGGACAGGAATGTGCGGAAATCTCCGCTGCGTTGGGCGGCTCAGGTGAGCTTTGCGCCCGCTCCGGGTCGGTTGGCATCGAACGTTTCACCGGTCCACAAATCCGGCGTTTTTCCAAAAACGACCCGGAAGGCTACGCCGCTAGCTCGGAGATCCACTTGGTCAGTTCTTTCATCGCCTCGGTGCTCGCCGGGCAATCCATGCCCATCGATTACGGCGACGGTGCCGGGATGAACTTGATGAATCTCGCCGCGCTGGATTGGGACGCGAAGCTCCTTGATGCCACCGCTCCGGAGTTGGCAAAAAAGCTCCCAGCGCTCTCCTCCTGCCTTTCTCCGCAGGGAACTGTTTCGTCCTATTTTGTAGAAAAATACGGCTTCTCCAGTAGTTGCCGGGTGTGTCCTTTCACCGGAGACAACCCCGCCTCTCTCGTCGGTATGGGGGCGACCGCTCCCGGCCAGATCGTCATCTCGCTGGGCACCAGCGATACATTTTTCGCCGCGATGCCGGAGCCGAAAACCGATCCGCAAGGCTTCGGTCATGTGTTCGGCAATCCCGCCGGCGGTTTCATGTCGCTGATTTGTTTCCGCAACGGCTCGCTCGCCCGCGAAGCGTTGCGCGATGAGCTCGGGGTTGGTTGGGATGCTTTCGAAAAAGAGGCGTTGCGGGATACGCTCGGCTCGGCCGGGAAACACCTGACCCTTCCGTTCTACGGCCCAGAGATCACGCCGCGTTACGATTTTGCCTCACCAGTTACGGATTTTGCCGAAGAAGCCACCCCGGCGCGGCGCATCCGCTCATTGCTGGAGGGGCAGTTCCTCAATATGCGACTGCATTCCGCATGGATGGGAGTCGCCCCGGAGGGCATCCGGCTCACCGGCGGCGCGGCGCAGAACGACGGCATCGCCCAGCTTGTGGCGGATGTTTTCCAAACGCCCGTCGAGCGACTTGAGGTGGCAAATTCTGCCGCCCTCGGCGCCGCCCTCATCGCTGCTGCGGCTGGCGGAAACGATCTGGCGGCTCTTGAAAAAGCGTTTTGCAAATCCGCCCCGAACTCTTTGCTCCTACCAAAAACCGATCTCGCAGGGAATTACTCGACCGCGCTCGCTGAATTTGAAAAGCTGCTCGGGAAAACCACCAACGCCTAGAACATCAATATGCCATTCACAGACAAAGTCGTCGCAGTCACCGGAGCCGGAAGAGGCATCGGCCAAGAAATCGCCCGTGCCTTCGCCTCGCAGGGCGCAAAGGTCGTCCTCATCAGCCGCAGCGAATCGAGCTGTGGTGGAGCGGCGGAGGAAATCAACAAGAGCCATCCCGGCAGCTGCACCGCATATGCCGTGGATGTAGCGGATCACGATGCCGTCCAGGCGTTGGCCAAAAAGATCGGCGACGAGATGGGTGCCGTGAACATTCTCGTCAATAACGCCGGCGTCACCCGCGATGGCCTGCTCATGCGCATGAAAGAGGAAGATTGGGACACCGTGCTCGATACCAACCTCAAGGGCGCCTTCAACACCGTCAAAGCCTTCATGCGTCCGCTGATGAAGGGTGAGAACTCTCGCATCATCAACATCGCTTCGGTCATCGGCCTCATCGGAAACGCCGGCCAGGCGAACTACTCTGCGAGCAAGGCGGGTCTTATCGGTTACACCAAAGCCGTCGCCCGTGAACTCGCTGGCCGCGCGGTCACCTGCAATGCGATTGCCCCGGGTTTCATCACCACGGACATGACCGATGAGCTGCCGGAAAACGTCAAGGAGGCCATCATCGGAAAAATCCCTCTCGCCAGCTTCGGCACTACGGATGATATCGCTCAAGCGGTGCTGTTCCTTGCCAGCCCGGCCGCACGTTACATCACCGGCCAGGTCATCGCGGTCGATGGCGGGATGACGATGTAGGCCGGAGGCCAGTTAGAAGTTATTTGTGAGAAGTAATACGGCCACGGTTCGACCTCTTCCCAAATAACTCCTAACAAATAACCAATAACGCAATGGAATTGCTCCTATTACGCCACGGCAAAGCCGAAGACTTCGCCTCTTCAGGGGGCGGGGACTTTGCGCGTGCGCTTGAGGAGAAAGGCATGCAGCAATCCCGCAACGCCGCTCGCGTGTTGGGCTCGGCGGACTTCCTGCCGGATCTGGTGCTGAGCAGCCCGGTGTTGCGTGCCAAGCAGACGGCGGCGGAATTCTGCCGCGCCGCGGGTATTCCCGATCCTCTCATCGAGGGGTGGCTCGCTTGTGGGATGTCCCCGCAGACTGCGCTTTCCGAGCTCAGCGCCTACTCAGATACCGGGCGAGTAATGATCGTCGGGCACGAGCCGGATTTTTCGCATCTCGTCCAGCACGCCCTCGGCGCTAACGGCGGCAGCATTCATATCGGCAAAGGCTCGCTCACTTGCTTGGAAATCCGCCCACCCTCGCCGCGTGCCACCCTGCTGTTCTCGTTTCCCCAGAAGTTCGCAAAGCACATGGAATAGCCTGGAAATTAGAATTTAGAATTTAAGATTTAGAGCTTAGCCTCCCCGCACATGTCATCCACTTTCGGCCACATTTTCCGCATTCACACCTACGGCGAATCCCACGGCGGTGGGGTCGGCGTCATCATCGATGGTTGCCCGCCCTCCATTCCGGTTTCTTTGGAAAACATCCAGTACGAGCTGGATCGCCGCCGCCCGGGTCAATCCGATATCGTCACCCCGCGCAAGGAGGCGGATACCGCGGAAGTCCTTTCCGGCATCCACGATGGCCTGACGCTTGGTACTCCCATTTCCATCGCGGTGAAAAACACCGATCAGCGTCCCGGCGCGTATGATGAGATGGCCGTGAAATATCGCCCCTCACATGCGGACTACACCTATGACGCGAAATACGGCATCCGCGCTCCTTCCGGCGGCGGCAGGGCATCGGCTCGCGAGACCATCGGTCGTGTCGCTGCGGCGGCGGTCGGCAAGCAGGTGCTCGCGGCGATCAGCCCCGGCATCGAAGTCCTCGCATGGGTGAAAACCATTCAGCACCTCGAAGCCACCGTCGATCCCGCCACGGTCACATCGGAGACCATCGAGTCGAACATTGTGCGCACCGGCGATCCGGCGATGGCGGAGGAAATGATTTCCCACATCAAGAAGATCCGCTCCGAGGGCAATTCCGTCGGCGGGGTGATCGAATGCGTGATCCGCAACTGCCCTCCCGGCCTCGGTGAACCGATTTTCGACAAGCTTGAGGCGGAACTCGCCAGAGCGATGCTCTCGATCCCGGCGACCAAGGGCTTCGAGATCGGCTCCGGCTTTTCCGGCACGCTTCTCACCGGCAAGGAACACAATGACCCTTTCGAAATGCGCGATGGGAAAATCCGCACCACCACGAACCATTCCGGCGGAGTGCAGGGCGGTATTTCCAACGGCGAGAACATCATTTTCCGGGTCGCCTTCAAGCCCACCGCCACGATCATTTCCGAGCAGGAAACCGTCACCGACAAGGGCGAGCCGACCACTCTCATGGGCAAGGGTCGTCACGATGCCTGCGTGCTCCCGCGTGCGGTGCCCATCGTCGAGGCCATGGCCACCCTCGTCCTCACCGACCACTTCCTCCGCCAGCGCGCCACCCGCCCGTTGTAGGAAATTTCATCTTTTCAGTTTTCAGCGTTTCAGCACTTACCCCATTGGACACCCTTCCGGAAATTTCCCTGGGCACCGCCGCTCTGATCATTTTCGGGATCTGTGCGGGCTACATGTTCCTGCGGGGCATTCTGCGCACCATCGTCAATGCGGCCTGCCTGACCCTCAGCGCATGGGTCGGTTTCCGCGTCTGGCAGCAGGCGCCGTCGCTCGCCATTGAGTGGACGGGAAAGCCTTCCGAGCTCATCGCCACCGGGCTGCCGCTCGTGTCGTTCATCGCTTCGTTCCTTGTTCTGAGAAAAATTATCCGCCTCATACGTACCCCCGCAAAGCCACCTGAGGAGGACGACGAACACGGCTCGCGCAGCTTGGTGGGCAAGCTCGCCCTGACTCTCATTCCTGCCGCCCTTCTCTGCCTGACTGCCGCGACCATCCTTCATCACGCCAGCGCCGTGGCAGAGATCCGGAATTCTGCGGAGCTTGGCACCGTTGCTCCCGATGGCAACAGTCTCGCCGGACGCCTGAAGAATTCCCTCTCCGTCGCGATCCCGGAAAACCTGATGGACTGGCTGGATCCGCTCACCACAGAGCCCCGCCTCCAGCTAGCGAAAATGATCGCTGCCAGCGGGGAAAAACCACTCCAGCCGGTCGTCAATCCGGAAACCGGCCAGCCCTATCCGCGCGCGATCATCGTCGATGATCCCGAGCTGACCCACCTTGCCGAGGAGGGCCGTTTTAGCACCCTGCTGCGCCATCCGCTACTCTCGGAAGCTCTGAAAGACCCGCTTATCCGCCAAGCGCTGGGCTTGGAGTGAGCAGAGGAGTCGCAAAGGAAGATTTTCAAGGTCGGCTCTGCGTGCTCTTTACTCCTGTGAATGGCTCAGGAAATCAACTCCCGCACCAAGGCGGGGCCTTGGTAAATAAAGGCGGTGTAGATTTGGACGAGGTCTGCGCCGGCTTTGAATTTCGCTTCGGCATCCGCTTTTGAGGAGATACCGCCGACTCCGATGATTGGGATCTTTCCAGAAAAGGCAGAGGCGAAGCCGGCGAGAACGTGGGTGGATTTTTCGCGCACCGGTTTGCCGGAGAGGCCGCCCGCTTCGTTGGCCCACGGGTGGTCTTTCACCAACTCGCGGTCGAGGGTGGTGTTGGTCGCGATCAGGCCGTCGAGTCCTCCGTCGAGGAAGGCTTTGGAAAGATCCGCCACTTGCTCATCGGTCAGATCCGGGGCGACTTTGAAGAGGATTGGGACGTGCTTCCCGTGTTGGGCGGCGAGTTTTTCCTGCGAGGATTTTAGCTGGGCGAGAAGCTTTGCGGTGGCATCCGCCGCCTGCAGGTCGCGCAGGCCGGGGGTGTTGGGAGAGGAGAGGTTCACCGCGATGTAATCCGCCACCGGGTAGGCTTTTTCGAGGCAGGCGAGGTAGTCGTCCGCCGCGTTTTCGTTGGGCGTGTCCTTGTTTTTACCGATGTTGAAACCGATGGGGCCGATAAAGGATCTGTGGGCGCGCACGTTTGCCACTCCCGCGTCGATGCCGGGATTGTTGAAGCCCATGCGGTTGATGATCGCCTCGTGTGGGATCAGGCGGAACAAGCGCGGCTTGGGATTCCCCGCCTGTGGGCGCGGGGTGATGGTGCCGATTTCGATGAAGCCGAAGCCGAGCCGCCCGAGCGCGTCGATGGTGTTGCCTTCCTTGTCGAGCCCGGCGGCGAGGCCGATGCGATTGGGGAATTTCAGGCCCATCAGCTCCACCGGCGCGGTGTCCGGGAGGGGCGGGCATAGGGCTTTGAGCAACCCGGTTTTTTCGGCGAAACGCAGCCCCGCCATGCTGGTATGGTGGGCTTTCTCCGCATCCATGGAGAACAGGAACTTACGGGCGAGAGGATAGGCGGCATCGATCACGGCGCGATGCTGCATGCCGCGCGGAATTTTTCAACGCAAAGGCGCTGTCTTCTAGGGAAGATAGGTCTCGATCAGGAAAAGGACGCCGCAGATCGCAGCCGCGGTGATGACTGCGACGGGTAGGGCGGGTTGATTCAGCGCCCCGAACAAGGTCTGCTCGCCCTTGTCTCCCCAGGTTTTCACGGTCTTTTCCATGCGCCCGGAAAGCAGCGCGTAGAGGTAGGATCCGAGGATGAGCCCGAGGGCGACGAGCAGGGCGTCCCAGCTGCCTTGGCCGATGGCCGCCGCGCCGGTGCCGGGGCAATAGGCGGCGAGCGCAAAGCCCGCACCGAAGAGTAGCCCGCCGATGGATTGGGCTCCGATGATCGTGTCCTTGATGTGCAGTTTCACAAGTCCCATGCGGTGCATGAAAAAGACTCCCACGGAGCCGACGGCGACGGCAGACATCATGATTTTGATCACGGTATAGTCTTCGAGCAGCAGCTGACCGATGAGGACATTGTATTTTCCCACCCCGCCTTTCTGGAGGAGGAAACCGAAGGCGAGGCCAAAAACGATCCCGCCCAGCAGGCCGTCCGCGCCGCGTTTTTTTGTATCCGATTTGCTCATGCGATCAGGAAAAAAAGTTTGGCCACGATGATGCCACCGATGAACATGCCGCCGGCGGTGAGCCAGGAGCCGAGGTTGAGTTGAAGCGTGCCGCTGATGCCGTGGCCGCTGGTGCAGCCCCCGGCCAATCTTGCGCCGAAGGCCATCAGCGCGCCGCCGAGAATGGCTGTTAACAGCCGCTGGCCCATGCTGTTTTCTCCGAAATGGTCGGTCCACATGGGATGCAACCATTCGTTGCGTATTTCACCACCCGTCGATGCCGCTAGGAAACCGCCGATGACCGTGGCGATCACGAACACGAATCCCCAGCCGATCTTGGGCGGGTTCTTCCGGAAATAATGGAGCTTGGCGATGTGAGCAGGCGAGATGGCTTTGCCAATGAAGCCGGCGAGTGCGGCATAGAAGGAAGAGGCACCGATGGACTTGTCGGCGAAGTAAAACGTCAGCCAAGACAACACACCGATGGCCGCGCCGACGAGATAAGGCGACCATGCCGCGCCATCATATTCGGAGGCGAGGGCGACCCGCTCCGCCGCAGACGCCGCCTGGAGGGAGCCGAGGAAAAGCAGAGCCGCGGCGGTTTTCATGAGTCCTCCTCCTCGATTTCGAATCCCGCCGCCTTCCATGCCTTCCAGCTACCCGGCACGTTGTTGACGTCCTCGAAGCCTTCCTGAAGTAGAATGCTCGCGGCGATGCTGGCGCGGTAGCCGCTGGCGCAATAGGTCAAGACCGGCAGGGATTTATCCAGATCTCCGGATTTTTCGCGTAGCTCCGGGAGGAAGAAATGTTGAGCGCCTGGAATGTGGCCGTCGTCCCACTCGGAGGGTGAACGCACATCGATGATCTGTGCCTTGCTGGCCTTGTCCTTCACGATTTTCCGGAGCGCATGGACATCGGTTTCCCCGGCGTGGCTGAGTTCCTTGCCGGCCTCGATCCAGGAAGAGATCCCGCCTGCGAGGTAGCCCGCGAACTCCGTGTAGCCGGTGCGGAGAAAACGTTTCACCACAGTCTCCAGCTCGCCGTCGCTTTCGAGGACCAGCAGGATCGGCTTGTCGGGATCGAGCAGCCAGCCGGCCCAGATCGACATCATGGGCGAGGATCCGATGTTCATCGCACCGTCGATGTGGCCGCCGCCGAAGGCGAGCATGTCACGGGTGTCGATGAGCTGGACGTCCTCCTCCAGCGCTTTTGAAAAGTCCTCCGGGGTCAGTGCCATGACGTTGGGCAAGGCACCGAGCACTTCCGGACCCTCCTGGTTGACCTCTTTCATCCGCGGGTAGTAGGTCGGCACGGGAGGTGTACCGCTGAGGACGAATTCTTTAAAATCTTCCAACTTGTCGTATTGGAGGAATGCATTGGTCTCTCGCTCATAGCCGATCGTGCTGGTCAGCCTGTCTCCGATGTCCGCGCCGCAGGGCGAGCCGTGGCCGTGTGCCGGGAAGATAATCGTGCCATCCGGCAACTCCAGGTAGTAGTCCCGAAGGGTGTGGAAAAGCTTTTCGGTGAGCTCTTCGGTCTCGTCCTCGCCGAGCAGATCCGGGCGCCCAGCGGAGCCGACAAATAATGAATCGCCGGTGAGCACTCCCCACGGCATGTCCGGCTCGTCTTCCGAGGCCAGCTCGTAGCTCACGTGCTCCGGGGTGTGGCCGGGTGTGTGGCGCACGGTGAGGCGGGTGTCACCGAAGGTGAAACGGTCGCCTTCCGATGTTTTTACGCAATCGAAGCCGTAATCCGTGGCCTCCTCGCCGCTCAGGAAAATGTCCGCCGTGCCGAGGCGGTCGGCAAGTTCGCGTGCTCCGCTGACGAGATCTGCATGGATGTGGGTCTCGAAAATATGGGTGATGGAGAGGTTCTTTTTGCGGGCAAGCTCCAAGTATTTCTCCACATCGGGTGTGGGGTCGATGACAGCGGCGGTGCCAGATGAGTCATCGCCGACGAGGTAGGAGAGTTCCGCAATGCCTTCGGTTTGGATCGTTTTGAAAATCAGGGACATGAGCTCGATGGGGTTGGTTCGTTGAAACACATCGCACGATCCGCACCAACCGGCATTGCCGGTAATACAAGGCTTCCATGCGGCAAATCGCGCAGATGCATTGCAGTCAGTCAGGCGAGTCTTTGCAAAATGCACGGGTGCGGCGTGGGAATGCGTGACCTCACGGCGCGGGAATTCCCCGCTCGACGGAAAGTTCCTATACAGTATCAAGTGGGGAGGACAGAAGGCTCTGTTCGGCAAGAGATTTAAAGACTTAACTACATATGAAAATCGCCACCATTTCCGCCTCGTGGCATCGGGATCTTCTCGATGTGGCGAAAAGCTCCTGTGTAACACGTCTGGCGGAATACGGGCTCGATGCGGAGAGGGATATCGAGCACTTCAGCGTGCCGGGGAGCCTGGAGATCCCGTTGATGGCGCTGAAGCTGGCCAAGACGGGTGGATACGATGGAATCATCGCGTTCGGGTTGATTGTGGATGGCGGGGTCTACCGACATGAGTTTGTGGCGTCATCGGTGATCGATGGCTTGATGCGTGTGCAACTCGATACGGAGGTGCCGGTTTTTTCCTGTGTGCTGACGCCGCATCACTTTCACGAGCATGCGGATCACCTCGCGTTTTTCCGGGAGCATCTGGCAAAGAAGGGCACGGAAATCGCCGAGTCGGCGTTCTCGTTTGTGACACAGCTCTCAGGATTGGCGGGACAAGATCTCGCTGACTGCGGGTAACGGGATTTCAAGACGGAGTCTCACGGGCTTTGGATTTGACGGAACAAACGGGTTCGACACGGACGCGGGTTCCTGAAAATGTGATATATGGAACGGGACTCTCGCCATTGTTCCGCAGCGCCTCCGCTTTTGCCGCTGCTTGCGGTGTTTGTGCTCATGTTCGTGGCGCAGGCGATCGGCAGTATCTTTAATATCCGGTATAACCTGACGCATCTGACACCCTTGCTTTCGGATGGGCAGAATGCGGCGTTTGGAAAAGGGATCACCCTCTACAACTCGGTTGCCTACCCCGTGCTCGTCCTCGTCTGGGGATACAAGGTCTTCCAACTTCGATGTCTCGGGGTGGATGAGGCTGAAAAACAGGCGCTCCAGCGAAAGGTCGTGAACCTGCCGCTAACCGCCGCGATCATCGCGGCGGCGGGCTGGCTGCTGTGCATTCCGGTGCTTCTCGCGATGCTGCAAGGCAGCGGGGAGCCGATCAATCCGCATGTGTATTTCCACCTTCCCGTGTCTGTCGGAGTCGCGATGTTCATCGCCCTGACGATCGGTTATTTTTCCATCGACTGGGCATGCCAGGCATTGCTGTTCCGTCATTTCTACGAAAAAAGCAGCCCGGCGCGGACGAAGGGGGCGTTCCGGCTCTCGATTGCGGGGCGGGGCGGCTTGTGGACGGTGGCGGCGAGCATTTGTCCGATTTTGTTACTGCTGCTGCTTTTTCTCTCCCCCGCACCGGAAGCGAACAACCTCGGTTTCGCGATCAGTGTGGCGGCGGTGGGGATTTTCTGTGCGCTGCTGAGCAGTGCGCTGATGGCGAGGTTGGTGGCGCGACCCGTTTCCATGCTGCGGGCTGCGGCACAGCGGGTCGGTGCCGGTGAACTCAATGTCCGCGTGGACAATCTCAGGGCCGACGAATTCGGGATCCTCGCCGATGAGTTCAATGCGATGGTCGGGGGGCTGCGGGAAAAGGAGCACGTCACAAATACCTTCGGCCGCCATGTCGGGGTGAAAATCGCAAAAGAGCTGCTGGAGGCGAAGGAGGAGCTGTGCGGGGTGGAGCGGCGGCTATCGGTGCTTTTCGCAGACATCCGGGGTTTCACCACCCGCTGCGAGAGCATGAAACCCAAGGAGGCGGTGGCCTTGCTCAATCTCTACCATGAAACGATGACCGGGATCATCGAGGCGAATGAAGGGATGGTGACCCAGCTCATCGGCGATGGGATCATGGCCTTGTTCGGAGCCACCGGTGACAAGCCCGGCCACGCCAATCACGCGGTCTCGGCTGCCGTGGCGATGATTCAGGGTCTGGAAACGCTCAACCTACGGCTCGTGGAAAAGGGCTTCGAGGGAATCCGCATCGGTGTCGGGGTTAATACCGGGCTGGCGGTGGTCGGCACGATCGGCTCGCCCATGCGCCAGGAATACACCGCGATCGGTGATACGGTGAACACGGCGGCAAGGATCGAGGGGCTGACCAAGGAAGTGTGCTGTCCTGTCCTCATTTCGGATTCAACCTGGGAAGCCTGTGCCCCGAAACCCGAGGCGGTTGCGCTGGATCCCATGGAAATCCGTGGTCGCCACGACCGCATGGTGCTATACCGGATCGATTTTTGATTTGTCTGCAAGCCATGACCCTCCGCTCCATCACCCACCTTGTCCTCTTTGCCGTGACAGGGCTTTTCCTGTCCTCGTGCTCAAGTCGTCTGGATGACTACGGGTATCTTCTGATTGGGAAACCGGCAGGGAAAATGACCCGCCCCTCCGGTCACGAAGTCCAGATCACCTATCTCGGGACCAACGGCTACATCGTGCGATCCCACGATACCACGATCGTCATCGACCCGTATTTCACCCGGATGCCGATGCGCGCGATTGTCCTGAACTCCCGGGTCGAACCGTCGTATCCAGAGATCCGGAAGGCGGCGCACCACGCCGGGCTTGCGAAGAAGGTCGATGGATTTCTCGTTACCCATGCGCACTTCGACCATCACTTCGATGTTCCGGTGATGCAGCGGATGTTCGGAGGGAAAATAATCGGATCTCAGACCGCTGGCCATCTCGCGGAGGCATCGGGAGTTTTCCGCCGGGATCTCCTGCCATCGAAAGTGGGAACGGTCCACCGGATAGGAAACGCAAAAGTCCGGGTCCTTGCTTCCGAGCATGACAGGATTTTCGGATGCCTTCCTTTTCCGGGGGTGGTGGATCATGAAATGGAAGCGCCCCCGGCGGGTGTCAGGGATTGGGTGATGGGCGAGCCACTTGCCTATCTCATTGAGATCGAGGGGCACCGGATCTATATCGAATCCGGAGGCGCACCCGGCCAGATTCCGGCGGTGAAGGATGTGGATATCGCCATTGTCGGGGTTGCGGTCAAAGGCAGCCAACAGCGCTATCCTGACGCAGTCCGCCAGCTCAACCCGCGGTATGTGATCCCGAGCCATCAGGACAATTTCTTCACTCCCATGGATTCCGGATTCAGGTTCTCCGCCCTCGCGGATTTCCCTCAAATCCTCGCCTCGCACAAAGCCGGAAACCTTCCCGGTCGTCTCATCCTGATGGACTACTTCGACACCATCAGCACCGCAGAACTCCCAAGGTAGCGGGGAAAAGTGATGGAAAACCGACCTCTGGCCGGGGGGCTCCATTTGGTTGAAACTTTTCCTTTGAGGCACCTGTATTGAAGGCCCCAAGTAATTCGAGATGATGAAGACAATATCAACCCTGGTGATGGCCGCATGGGCATCCACGGCTCTCGCGGGTGCTGAGCCCGAGGCCAGCCGCCGCCCGATCACGATCCGCGCCATCGAGGGGCTTCAGTTCGAGCCGGCTCGCGCGGAGATGGAGCCCGGACAAACCGTGCTCTTCCGTTTCCTGAATCGTGACCCCAGCGACCAGCCACACAACCTGGTCATCATCGAGCCGGGCACGCTCGAAGCGATCCAGAAGGCCTCCATGGAGCTCAGCTCGGACTCCGCCGAACGCGGTTATATCCCGGATCATGAGGCGATACTGAAGCACACGAAATTGCTGGAAGGCGACCGCTCCGAGGAATTCCGGTTCACCGCCCCCAAAGAGCCAGGCATTTACCCATACGTCTGCACCTACCCCGGGCACGCCATGATCATGTATGGCGCTCTCTACGTCGGGGTGAAACCGGGAAAGATCGAGAACGACGAGAACATCCCCCGTTTCGCACGTGATGCGGCGAAGAGGCTGGCGGAATCGAAGACGGAAGTCGTTCGTCCCGCGGTGACGAGGTTTTTCATGGAGGGAGCAGGTCCGGCCGCCATCGCCGTGGCTCTGGAGAACGACCTGAATTATTGCTGGGATGCCGGCAACTGCCGCCTGCGTTATGCCTGGAGGGGCAAGTTCGTGAACCTCGGCGATACCAGCCGCTCCAACGGCAGCAGGCAGGCCAAAATGTCCGGGAAGGAATTCTGGAACGGCGGGGGAGACGAGCTCACCTATGCGATCCAGCTCGAAGACCCGAAGGTGAAACCGGATTTCCACGGCTACCGCCTGATCGATGGCAAGCCGGAATTCAAATACGACATGGGTGAACTCCAGGTGACGGAATTCATTACCAGCACCTCCACCGGTCTCCTGGTCGGGATGAAAATCGCCAACGCAACTGCCCCGGTGAAGGTCTACGCCAAGGGCAATATCACCTCCAATGTCGGAAGCCGTGAGGGCGATTACATCATCGTCGCACCCGCTGACGCAGCCGGACTCGAACTCACCATTCCAGCCAAATGAATTTCATGAAAACCCATCTCCGCACCCTTTTCGCACTCGCCGTCTCGGCATCCCTTTGCGCCGCGCAGCACCCGGCTTTTAAAGTCGAATCCATCCCCGTGGAGACCGGAAAAGACCGGCAGGTGGGTGGGATCGACATCATGCCTAACGGAAAAATCGCCGTGGCCTTCCACGATGGCGAGGTGCGACTCTACGACCCCGAGAAGAAAAGCTGGTCCCTCTTCGCCAGCGGCCTGCACGAGCCATTGGGCCTTGTTGCCGAAGACGACCAAACCATCACCGTCGTGCAGCGCCCGGAACTGACCCAGATCTCGGACACCGATGGCGACGGGCTTGCGGACACCTACACGACCGTCTGCGATGACTTCGGCATGAGCGGGAACTATCACGAGTTCGCCTTCGGCCCTGTGAAGGACAAGGACGGCAACTACTTCGTCGCGCTCAATGTCGCCTCGAACGGGGCACCCATCCGCGAGGAAATCCGCGGCGAGTGGCTCGAGCTCGGCCTGCCACGCGAGGAATTCTACGTGGACAAGGACGGCTGGACGAAGGTCAAGGACGCGGCGGGCCGCATGTATTCCCGCGTACCCTACCGTGGTTGGGTGGTGAAAATCGACGGTAAGTCCGGCGAAATGACCCCATGGGCACCCGGTTTCCGCTCCCCCAACGGCCTCGGTTTTGACGCAAAGGGCGAGCTCTACGTCTCCGACAACCAGGGCGACTGGCTCGGCACCAGCAAGCTGTATCACGTCGAAAAAGGGAAATTCTACGGCCACCCTGCCAGCCTTCCCTGGACGGAGGGCTACGACGGGCCGAATCCCCTGGATATACCCATTCCGGAGCTCGAAAAAATGCGCACGACCGCAGCCGTGTGGTTCACCCAGACGACGATGGCGAATTCCCCGACCCAGCCCATCCTTATCCCCGATGGATTCGGCCCGTTCGGCGGGCAGATGCTGATCGGTGAAATGAACAAATCCCGTGTCATCCGGCTCATGCTTGAGGAGGTCAACGGAGTCACCCAAGGCGCCTGCACTCCCTTCATCGATGGCAACGGCCTCGACATGGGCATCAACCGCCTGGCCTTCGATGCCAATGGTAGCCTCATCCTCGGCAACACCCACCTCTCGTGGCCCGGCGGAGAGGGCATGGCTAGGATCACCTACCATGGTAAAGCCCCCTTCCAGGATGTGATAAACATCAGCATCCTCCCCGAAGGCTTCCGCGTGGAGTTTCTGGAAAAAATCGAAGACCCCTCCGTCTTGGAGGAAGCCACCCTCAACCGCTACACCTTCGACTACCATGCGAGCTACGGCTCCAAGCAGAAAGATAAGGAGGACGTCAGCCTCGCCTTCGCGCCGGTGGGCGATTCCGGCAAGGTCTTCGACATCACCCTTGGCTCCGCACACAAGAAGGATTTCTGTTATGAATTCTCCTTCCCCATGTCGTTCAACCCCCTGGTCTGCTACACCGTGAGGGAAATCCCCTCGAAATAACCATCTCTTCTCATGAAAAAACTGCTTTTGCTCCCGCTTCTCCTTCTCTCCGCCCACGCCGCCGAGCCCACTGATGACTACGGCTGGGTAAATCTCCTCGAAAACGACAGCCTCGAACTCTGGGAGAACGGCTCCGCCGGAAGCCGCAAGAAGCACCCCGAAGTCGGCCCGCAATGGTCGCTCAAGGACGGCGTGCTGAAGCTCGACAAGAGCGCCGAAGGACGCGGCGGCCACATCATCACCAAGCAGGACGATTATTTCGATTTCGAGCTAAAGTTCGAATTCATCATCAGCAAAGGCGGTAACAGCGGCGTGAAATACCGGGTGAACGACGAATCCGTCGGCCTCGAATACCAAGTTTACGATGATGCCGGCCCGGAGAGGAACAAGGTCGCCGGTCTTTACGCCCTCAAAAATGCCTCCGAGGGCAAAAAGGTCAACGAACCCGGCACCGAGTGGAACACCGCCCGCATCCTCGCCGTGGGCAATCAACTTCAGCACTGGATCAACGGCGAACTGGTCATGGAAATTGAGATCGGCTCCGATGAGTGGAAGCAAGCCTTCGCCAAGAGCAAATACAAGAATGTGAAGGATTTCGCCGCCCATCCCGGCCCCATCCACCTGCAGGATCATAACCATGATGTGATGTATCGGAACATCATGCTGCGCAAAGTCATGGCCACCGAGTAGGCTGCGAAGGCTACCCCGGGATGATCACGGTGAGGATTGATCCAACCCCGCTTGGGGTTGGTGGTGCCTAGGGTATGAGCCGGAGAGCAAGCCTCCTCCCCCGCCAGACCACCCGATCATTGTCACCCGGCACACAGTCTCCATGTTTCTGATGGTAAACATTGGCTCGCATATGGGCGGTCGGTGTTACGGTTAACACCGCTCGGCCTAATAGGATATGGATCGCTGTAGATATAACTCATGACAACGGAGAGACACGTGATTCTGTTGGACGGCACTCCGGGGATAGTAAGACCCATTATTCCGTCGGACAGGGATGCCCTTGTCTCAGCACTGGAGGAACTCGATCCGGAGAGCCGTATTCGGCGTTTCTTCTTCAATAAAACGAAACTTTCCGACAGCGAGTTGACCCGGTTGACGACTCCGGATGGCATCGACCACATTGCGTATGGCTTGGCTGTTAGTTCAAATGATGGAACGGAGCGGATGCCCATTGCCGTGGCGCGTTGTTTTCGGGACGAACATCAGAAAGATCTGGCCGAGATTGCGGTGGTGACCGCAGATTTGTGGCAGAGCAACGGTGCTGGCGTGGAACTGATGCGTTCTCTTTCCGCCGCCGCGAAGAAGGTCGGAATTCATCGTTGGTTTGCCTCAATGTTCGCCGACAACACTGCGATGAGGCACCTTCTTGATCGTTTCGGAGTAATGTGTGATGAACTTGATCTGGGAAACGGGGTTGTCGAGGTCATCTACGAAATCAAAGGAGCCGAACATGATGAAGAGTTGGCGACGCCAGGGAAGCAATCGGATTGAATTCGAGCTTTACCCCGGCGCGCCACTCCCATGTCGCTTTATCTCCCTGCACCAGCACCGGTTGCAGCCCCGATCTCAAATCGCGGTTCCTTTCCTGAGGGAAATGGGCTATCTGGCTGCAGATGCATAGCCGCCCGCCGAAGAAATTTGTCCCCACGCCTTTTGAATACCATCAGGAGATCGATGTCCGCATCGATGCGCTGACGAATCTCGGTGCCGGGGTGGGGCGCGTGGATGGCTGGGTGGTGTTTGTGCCCTACGCCCTGCCGGGAGAGCTGGTGCGGACGAGAATTTTCCGCAACGACAAGAACCACTCGCAGGGGGATCTGGTGGAGGTATTGGAGGAATCTCCGGATCGTGTGAAACCGGGTTGCCCGCTGTTCGGCGAATGCGGGGGCTGCCAGTATCAGCACCTTTCTTATGAGAAACAGCTGGCGTGGAAGACGCGGCAGGTGTGGGAGCTTCTCAAGCACATGGCGGGCGAGGAGCGGGAGGTGAATCCCTGCGAGAGCTCGGAACAGATTTGGAACTATCGCTCGAAGGTCACGCCGCACTTCGACAAGCCGAAGGACGGGGTGATCAAAGAGATCGGCTTCCTGAAAGTGGGGCGGCGCAATGAGTTGCTGGATGTGACGAACTGCCCGATTGCGATGAAAGAGATCAATGAGGTGCTTCCGGAGGTGCACGCGGATTTGCGGGCCAACGGACGGCAGTTCAAGCGCGGCGCGACGATCCTCCTTCGGGCAACCGAGGGACGGGTGGAGCGCAATCCCAAGGCGATCGCGCGCGAGGAGGTCGACGGGGTGAAGTTCGATTTCGTGGCGGGCGAGTTTTTCCAGAACAACCCCTTCATCCTGCCGAAGTTCACCGGCTACGTCGGCGAAAAGGCGTTGGCGGGCGGGGCAAAATATCTGGTGGATGCATATTGCGGCGCGGGGCTGTTCGGGCTCTGCCTGGCGCAGCGTTTCGAGAAAGTGATGGGTGTGGAGGTCAACGAGGCCGGCGCGAAATGGGCAGGGAAAAACGTGGCGCTCAACGGTTTTGACAATGTCAGCATCCTGCAGGCGGATGCGGAGGAGATTTTTGCGAAGATCGACACACCGCCCGAGGAGACTGCGGTGATCATCGATCCGCCGCGCAAAGGGAGCACGCCGGAGTTTCTGGCGCAGCTAGTGGCCTACGGGCCGGAGCGGGTGATTTACGTCTCGTGTGACCCGGCGACGCAGGTGCGAGATTACAAGATCCTGCGCGAGTCCGGATATGCGCTGGAGGAAGTGCAGCCTTTCGATCTTTTCCCCCACACCCGGCACGTGGAGAACGTGATGGTGCTGGTGAAAAAAGGTTGATCGGCAGGCAAACCGCGGCTTGCGCCTTAGCGGGCGGAGATTAGACTTCCGACCGTCATGGAAAAACCCTTTCTTAAAATCCCGGCAATCCTGCTTGCCCTATTTGTAATTCTAACCGGCTTTGGTGCCGGTCTTTTTCTATTGAAAAAGGGTGCCCGGGACAACTCCGCCCCCACGAATTCCGTTTCCACAGCCGAGTCCACTGCGGCTGGCGCTGCTGAAGATGAAGTGGTGACAGTGAAACGCGAACGCGACGCCTCCAAGCTGGAATACCGCAGCATGGAGGACGGCAAGGTGGTCAAAATCTCGCTCAGTCAAGTGGCCCTGCGTGACGCAGACGGCAAGGATCATATCACACGGCTGGATCCGCCGGCTACGATCGAGACTCTTGGCAAAAGGTTGGCGGAACTGGAAGCGCCCAAAGGTGTGCGACCCGTTGCCTATGAAGACGGCGAAGAAAACACCAGCTCGGGGCCGAGGATGGTGACATCCGACATCCTTGCAAAAATCCCGCAGGAGCAAGCCGAGTTGCTTGCCAAAAAGCACGGCCTAGTGATCAAGGATCGGCCTTCGTATGCGCCGGAGTATGTGGTGTTTTCCGCAGCCCAGCCGCTGGAAGCCCTGGAAAAGATCGAAGGCATCCGTGACGAAAACTTCGTGGAGACTGCGGATGTGCTGCTAACGGTGAACGTTGTAAAAAGGGATCTGCCCAACGACACTTTCATTACCAAGCAATGGCACCTCAAGAAAAGCGGTGTGGCAGTGGCTGGCTCGGACATGAACGTCGAGGATGCCTGGAAATATAACGCCACCGGCGGCGTCAAAGGCACCGGTATTAATATCGCCATCGTCGATGACGGCCTACAGACCAATCACCCCGACCTTACGACAAACGTCGATACCGCCAACGATTACGACTGGAACGGCGTCGACTTCGATCCCAGCCCGGGAGCGGGAGATAACCACGGCACCGCCTGTGCGGGTGTTGCTGCAGCCAGAGGGAACAACGGTATGGGTGTTTCTGGTGTGGCTCCGGAAGCCAAACTGATCGGCCTGCGCCTGATCGCCGGAAACTTCACTGATCAGGACACCGCAAATGCACTCAGCCACAAGCCGGCACTCGTCCATATCTCAAGCAACAGCTGGGGACCGAGCGACGACGGAAGCACGCTGGATGCACCCGGCACCTTGGCCAAGGCTTCCCTGAAGTCCGCTGCTGAGACCGGACGCGGAGGAAAAGGAACCATTTTCGTATGGGCCGGCGGCAATGGCGGCGGCAACTCCGACAACTCGAACTATGATGGCTACGCGAACTCGATTTACACCATTGCGGTGGGTGCCACGAGCTCTTCCGCTTTGCGTTCTGCCTACTCGGAGCCCGGAGCGAACCTTGTCATCAGTGCCCCCTCAAGCGGCGGTTCGCTGAGCATCGTCACTACCGATAACACCGGCAGCGCAGGATACAGCAACTCCTCATCCTCGCTCGGCGCGGATTACACCGATACTTTCGGCGGCACATCCTCCGCCTGCCCTGCGGTTGCCGGTGCGATCGCCCTCATGCTGGAGAAAAACCCGCTCCTCGGCTGGCGCGATGTGCAGGAAATCCTCATCCGCACCGCTAACAAAATCAAACCCACCGACACTGACTGGATCACCAACGGCGCGGGATTCAATTTCAACCACAACTTCGGTGCCGGCCTCATCGATGCCACTGCGGCGGTGAATATGGCGGCGACATGGACGAATCTCGATACGCAGATCTCCACCTCGTCGAACCAGAATAACATCAACGTCACCATCCCTAACAACAGCGCCACGGGCGTCTCCCGCACCTTCGATCTCAACGCCTCGAACATCCGCGTTGAGCAGGTCACGGTGTTTGTGGATATCACCCATGCCCGTCGTGGTGAACTTGCGATGACCCTCACCTCGCCAAACGGCACGGAAAGCAGGCTCTCGGAAGTGCACTCGGATACCGGCAGCAACTATGCGAGCTGGACATTCAGTACGGTCCGCAACTGGGGCGAAAACTCCCGGGGCACATGGACACTCAAGGTCGCCGACCGCGGCACGGGAAACAATACTGCGGGAGTTCTGAAATCCGCCCGTATCACCGTTTACGGTGCCTCCGGCGCAGCGGTGAATCCTGCTCCGCAAGTGACCATCACCAGCCCGGTGAACGGCGCACAAATTAGCCCGGGCACGGCCCTTACGGTTACGGCTACAGCCGTCGATTTCGACATCGATAGCAATCCTTCCACCGTCAATAACGTCCAACTCTACGCCAACGGAGCCCTGGTGGCGATTGATGTCACCGCCCCGTATTCATTCAACTACACCCCTCCCTTGGGCAATGTGACCCTAGTGGCAAAAGCCACAGACATCGAAGGCAAGGTGGGTGAGTCTGTCCCGGTAAGCATCTTCGTCGCGAACCGGGCGCCGACGGTGCAGGGGTTCGCCGTGAATTACGGTGCACAGGCATTTGCTGACGAGCAGGTATCCGTGACTTCGGTCACCACCAGCGATCCGGAGAACGATCCTGTCACCGTTTCCTACCAATGGCGCTTTACCACCGATTTGGAGAACTACACGGATCAGCCAGGTGCCACCTCAGCCAATCTACCAATTTCTCCCGACAATGCCGGCAAGGTCTGGGTCTGCGAAATCCGCGCTTCGGATGCCAGTAACACCAGCGCACCGAGCGTGACGGCACCCGTCAATATCCTGCTCCGGCCAAATCCATCCATCGCCCCTGGCAGCGCGTTCAGCTACACCAGCGGTCTGGTTCTGAACGGTTCGGAAAAAGTGATCAACCGTCCGGCGATCATTCACGAATTCAGTCAAGGTTCGCAGGGAACGCAATCCGAATGGGTTGAAATCCTCGTGATGCAGGACAGCGATCTGAACTCATGGAGATTGAGTGATCCTGATGGAAACTTTTTGGTCTTCCTCGATGACCCGGTTTGGGAGGCGATTCCCGCAGGCACGCTCATCGTCATCTACAACGGAGGCTCCCAGAAAGACCCGCTGTTGCCGTCCGATAGTTATGATGCCTCCTCTGGCAAAATGGTGATCGCCAGCACCAACCGCAAATACTTCAGCGCAACGGGAGTGAACTGGCCAGACTTCGGAAATACCGGGGATTCGATTTTCCTTTTGGACGGAGAGCCTTCGATCCTGCATTCGATCGCTTACGGCAACTCCACCGCCACCAGCCCGAATGTTGGCAACGTCCCGGTGTATCAGGCGACGTATTTTACCGGCCAAGAGGATTTGGATGCGAACGAAGGGAGTAAATGGCAATCCACCGCGGCAACCGTCACGCGATCCGTCGTGGGATCCGAGTCAGCCGCTCGAGCCCTGCTTACGATAGGCAGCTATACCCAGAATTTCGATACGACCCCCGGACCAAGCGGGTCGGGTTATCCCGAGGGTTGGAGGTGCTTCAGGCAGCCCACCACCACCACCACATCCACCATTGAGGATGCGGACATGGCGGCGGGTAGCATTGAAACGTTCCAAGCCGGTAACTACAACTTCGGCTCGAGCATTGGACTTCTGGGGAACACGATCAACGGCGTCTCCACTTTCGATCCCAGCTACATTTCCTTCACGTTGGATCATACCAAGCGCCTGACGGACCTGAAAATTTCCTACGACATCATTAAGGTTAGAGAACAAGGCCGGAGCATGGAGTTCAACCTGCAGTATGCCACCAGCAGCCCGGCCAACACATCGACCGTCTGGTCGGATGTTCCCGGCGGTGGGCACATCAGTGGAAACTCGATTTCCGGAACGGTGACGACTCTCAGCAACGTGAGCTTGCCTGCGGCCTTCAACAACCGCGAAGGTCCGATCCACCTGCGCTGGTTCTACAGGACGGTGCCCGGCAGCCCGACTGGTTTCAGGGACACCCTGGCCATCGACAATGTGACGATCACTTCCTCCCAAGCCGGATCGATCTTCCTGTCACTCTCCTTCCAGCCGGATACGGTTCTGGAAAGTGCAGGTTTCGCCTCTTCGGTGGGAAGGGTAACCGCACACACACCGGTGACCTCGGATACAACCATCCAGCTGGTTTCTGCTAATCCGGGCCTTGTCACAGTTCCCACTTCCGTGATCATGCGTGCGGGCCAAAGTGTTGTGACTTTCCCTATCGGTGTGACCGACAACTCGGTGATTGATGGAACTCGCAGTGTCTCAATTACAGCGAGTGCTACCGGACTGGTGGGAGACACCCAAACGTTCAAGGTCGCCGATGACGAGGGCACTCCTCCGGGAGTGACGCCTGCTGCTCCTAACGGTGGTGTAAACGATATTTTCGTCGCGCAACTTCGTTCGGGCATCCTGCGCAATCCTGCCGTCTTCAGCCTCGCACCTGGATCAGTTCTGCCAGCCGGCCTTTTGCTCAGTCCTTCGACGGGTGTCATATCAGGCACAGTTGCCGCCAATGCGGCGGAAGGTTCTTACCCGATCACCATCCTGCTGACCAATATCCTGGGAGATTTCGTTTCGCAGTCATTCGTCCTGAATGTCGGCACAGGACCGCCACCCTTTGCTCAATGGATTGCAGGCTTCATGGTTGCGGATTCCAGCACTGGCGGAGATCCGGATTTTGACCTGTTCCCGAGCTTCCTAGAGTATGCGATGGGAACCCGCCCGGATCTTGTGGAGAATCCATCTCCCGTCATTTTCGAGAGGAATGGCGCTGAAATCAGCATCACCTACCAAGAGGCCAAGAACCTCAACGGAGTGGTCATCGTCGCGGAATGGTCTCCATCCCTGTTGAACGGCACGTGGAGCACCGTGGGTATCACCACCGGGGAGGTCGCTGACAATGGGGCAACCCGGACGCTGCGAGCCACACTGGCAGTGGATCCCCTCCAGCCCAAGCGCTTCATGAGGATCCGGGCGAGTGAAGTCACTCCTCCATAGGACATCAGATTTTCGCTAGTGGGAAACGATCGAAGGTTCTCCGCATCACCCGCATCTTCGCGACTTTCGGTTCGCCGACTTCAAATCCGACCTGCTCGATCCACAAGATCTTGCGGGGGATGGCGCGGCGAATCTCGTTCCATGGGATCATGACCGGCTTGTGGCCGATGAAGATTGGCCATACAGCGAGGTGCAGACCGCGTTCGCAAATTGTCATCCTGACGATACGGTTGTAATTGCAGAAGCCGTTGAGCTGCAGTGATTCGCCGTTGAGGGAATCGCCTTCGGGTAGGCCTTTTTCGGGAAATTCCTTTGCCAGCGCCGCCCAGCCACCGACCCAGGAGATAATCCAGCAGACCAAACACCAGAATGCGGCGAAAACGATCGGGGCGAAAATGATGATGAGAATGGTGGGATCCATTTGTGCTTTTTAGCGACGGTTGTTCACAAAAGCACCCGCAAAGCGATGTTCCGGCAGTTTGATATTGCAAACCAGTCTCAATTGGGTGAGTTTCCTCGTGGATGACTACAGCACCAGCAATACGCGAGGTTGGATGTCCGGTTTCATTGGATGAAGCCGGTCTCAACTGTGATGTGCGTATCAGCAGCCTCACCGGCCCGGCGTGCGATCGCCTCCGTGATCTTGGCTTCTGTGAGCAGATGCAGCTGCGCAAAATTTCCAACGGCCGCAACTTGGTCTGTACGGTATGCGGAGCGAAGATGGCGATCAGCCGTGAGCTGGCCAAGCAGGTTATCGTTTCCCCAGTCCGCTGAACCCGGTAGAACCGAGTCGTGTCCGAGGAACATCCCACCATCGCTCTTGTCGGCAATCCGAACGCCGGCAAATCCACGATTTTCAACGCCCTGACCGGCAAGAACCAACGTGTCGGGAATTTTGCGGGCGTCACCGTTGATGTAAAAATCGGAGAGACCTACACGCCGCACGGCCTAAAGCTCAAAGTGCTCGACCTCCCCGGTTGTTACTCCCTTCGAGACAGCAGCTCGAAAGACGAGCAGGTCGCCCTAGATGCTCTAACTGGAAAGCTCGAAAAGACCGCCAAACCGGATCTCGTGGTCTGTGTGGTTGATGCATCAAACCTCGAGCGCCACCTACAGCTCGCCCTCCAGATCATCGAGCTGAATCTGCCCTGCGTGCTCGCCCTGAACATGGTCGATGTTGCGGAAAAAACCGGGCTTCGTCTCGATCCGGCAAAGCTTTCCGAGGAGCTCGGTATTCCCGTGGTACCGATGCAGGCGAACGCCGCCAAGGGCATCACCGAGCTGAAACAAGCACTTCGTCTGCCATTCCCGCCGCCCTCCGAAGCGTCATGGCTCGCCCACGGCGATACGCATAAAACCGAGACCCAGCGTCGCGAATTTATCACCTCGGTCTGTGAGCTCGCGGCCCGCCGACCCGATTCCCAAGCGCGCACTTTTTCCGATAGGCTCGACGAATACTTCCTTCATCCGGTTATCGGTTGGATCGCCTTCTTGGCGATTATGTTCACCATTTTCTGGGCGATTTTCTCCTTCGCTTCCATCCCCATGGATCTGATCGATGGTGGGCTCGGCTCGCTCGGCGGTTGGGTGGAAGGACTCATGCCCGAGGGCGATCTCCGTTCACTCATCGTCGATGGTGTCATCGCCGGCACCGGTGGCGTGCTTGTTTTCCTTCCGCAGATTGTCCTGCTTTTCCTCTTCATCGGCCTGCTGGAAAGCAGTGGCTACATGTCCCGCGCCGCCTTCCTCATGGATGGCGTCATGGCCAAGGCCGGACTCAGTGGCAAAGCCTTCCTGCCGCTATTCAGCTCTTACGCCTGTGCCATCCCCGGGGTCATGGCCACCCGCACGATCGACTCTGCGAAGGAGCGTTTGGTGACGATTTTCGTCGCCCCGTGGATGAGCTGCTCCGCCCGCCTCCCGGTTTATTTCCTCATCATCCCGCTGCTGCTGCATGAGAGCGAAGGCACGTGGAAGCAGGCGCTCATCCTCTTCGCCATCTACGCGCTCGGGACACTTACGGCGTTCTTAGTAGCAAGAATCCTGCGTGGAAGGCTCGGGCCCGACAAAGTCGTCAACCACTTCATGCTGGAGCTCCCGCCTTACCGGAGACCCCAGTGGTCATACATCCTGCGCCACGTCATCGACCGAGCATGGGCCTTCGTGAGGAAGGCAGGCACGCTCATTCTTGGTCTCTCCATCCTCCTCTGGGCGCTCAAAACCTATCCGAAGACTGATTCCGAAGACCCCGGTGAAATCCTTGCCCACAGCGCCATGGGCCGCATCGGCAAATACATCGAACCGGTCGTAAAACCCATCGGATTCGACGGCCGTACCGGCACCGCTATCCTCACCACCTTTGCGGCTCGGGAAGTCCTCGTCTCTTCGCTCGGGGTTATCTTCAGTGTCGAGGAAACCGATGACGACGTGGAAACTCGCAGCCTGATCCGCGACAAGATTCAGGATGCCACATGGCCGGATGGTCGCCCGCTGTTCACCCCGCTTTCGCTCATCTCCCTGTTGGTTTTCTTCATCTACGCCCTTCAGTGCCTCCCCACCACGGCGGTTGTCGCAAGGGAAGCCGGTTCTTGGAAATGGGCCGCCGGTCAGTTCGTCTTCATGTCTGGATTTGCCTATCTCGCTTCCCTCATCGTCTTCCAAGTCGGCAGCCTCATGGGCTTCTGAAATTTGAAATTTCGAGTTTAAGGTTTAACGTTTGTGATCATGGATTGGCAAAGCCCCATCGCCCTATTGATTGTTGTCATCGTGCTCGGTGTCTTCATCTACAACCTCGCGAAGCCGAAAAAAAAATCCGGCTGCGGAAAAGGCTGCGGCTGTGGTGTGGGGAAAAAGGAAACTCTTCGGAAGTGACGGTATCGCCGCTGCCGCCTAGGCTGCGCGCCAGATGATCACACAGGCATTCATACTTGGGGCAGGACTTGGAACGAGGCTGAGGCCGCTGACTGATGTGCTGCCAAAACCCTTGGTGCCGCTTTTTCACAAACCGCTGGCGATGTGGGCGGTGGAGGCATGTGAGGCGGTGGGCTGCAATCGTTTTGCCGTCAATACGCATCACCTGCCGGGCGAGTGGTCTGGATTTGGTGACGGCAGGGATGTCTGCTTTTTCCATGAACCCATCCTTTTGGAAACGGGTGGCGGGTTGAAGAATGTTGAGGACTGGATCGATGAGGGCAGCCTGCTCATTCACAACGGGGACATTTTTTCCTCAATGGATCTGCGAAAACTGGTGGAGGCGCATGAAGCAAGCGGGGATGAGGTGACCTTGGCGTTGCGCTCGGATGGCGGCGGAAAACGGATTTCCCTCGGCGAGAACGGACGGGTGGAGGATGTGCGCAGCGAGGTGCGCGGGCTACCCGGCACCCATGTCTTCACCGGGATTTACTGCGTGAAAAAGGAGTTCCTCAAACGCATCCCCGCGGGCGAGGTCATCGCTGTGATCCCCGCCTTCCAGGAGCTCGTCCGGGAGGGCGGTATCGGTGGCGTGGTGCTGGATGAGGGCGAGTGGATGGATCTGGGCGATGTGGAGAGCTATCTCGCGGCGCACAGGGAGCTTTCTCTGCAGGAGCCGATCCATCCAGAGGCTTTGATCGGCGATGGTGCGGTGGTAGAAAACAGTGTCATCGGAGAGGGCGCGCACGTCGGGAAAGGCGCGCGTGTGACCGACAGCGTGGTGTGGCCGGGAGCATCTGTTTCCGCACGAGATACCGTTACGAAAGCGGTGGTGACCGCTTAGCCGAGGAGTCCGAGGCGGTGTGCCTTGTTGATGGCGGAAGCGACGTTGCTTGCTTGAAGTTTCGAGTAGATATGGCCGACGTGAGTGACGACCGTGCTGGTGCCAATGCCGAGCCGTTGGGCGATCTCTTTCTTCACGAGGCCGTCTGCTAGCAGGGTGATGATTTCCAGCTCGCGCTCCGTCAACGCTGGCGCATCGGGATCCGATTTTGGCATTTTGAGCCTCAAAGTGTTCAGGACAAAACGGGCGACGTTCGGATCGAGCGAGGCGCCGCCATTCATCACGGATTGGATCGCCTCGGTAATCTTTTTCACGGTGGAGGATTTCAGGAGGTAGCCGGAGGCCCCGCTCGAGATGGCGGCGAGCACGTCCGCTTCCTGCTCCGATTGGGTGAGCACGATGATCTTGATGCCCGGAATGGCGGAGAGGAAATGCGGGATGGATTCGACTCCTCCCATGCCCGGAAGATTGAGATCGAGCAGGATAACATCGGGATTTCTCGGGAGGTCGCCGTCGAGGATGCTGCGCAGTGCCCGCTCGGCGGTGCCGAATTCGCCGGCCAGTTCAAGA
Source organism: Luteolibacter sp. (assembly GCA_039978775.1). Lineage (GTDB taxonomy): Bacteria > Verrucomicrobiota > Verrucomicrobiia > Verrucomicrobiales > Akkermansiaceae > Luteolibacter. The sequence continues at coordinate 580,166 of JBDWAR010000018.1, forward strand.
TTGGGCGCCTTGGCGATGGCGAGTTCGAGGACTTCGCGGTATTCGGGGTGGTCTTCCACCAGCATGGTAAGGATCATGATGTCATCAGGTAGGGTTTCAGGAGCGGCGCAGCCACTTTTTTGTATGGAGGACGAGGTTGATGCAAGTGCCGCCTCCTTGGGATGTTTCTGCGCTGACTTTTGCACCCATGAGGCTGGCTCTCCGCTTCAGGGAGCCGGGAACGCCGTTCTCCCGGCGGCCGGAGAGTCCGCGGCCGTTGTCGCTGACGGATAGATGTATGGATTTTGCATCGGCTTTCAGGTGAGTGGCAAATTCGGTGGCGCCCGAATGGCGGCTGATGTTGACGAGGCATTCCTTGAAAAAGAGGAAGAGGTCGTTGCGTGTGCGCGGCTTCAGGCGGGCGAGGTGTTCCTCGCCCTCCATGGAGATGATGTGGCTGAGCTTCGACATGATGCGTCGTGAAGCGCGTTCCATGTCAGTGCGCAAGTCCGTGGAGATACCCTTGGTAGAAAGCATATCGGTGCAGTGCCTCACCGCGTTTCCCGTTTGTTCCGTGACGTTGCGGATGCGCTGGTGGAGCACGGCACGCTGATGTGGATCATCCCCCGAATCTTCCGCAAGATCACTGAGCAGGCCGATGGTGTGGAGGTCTGCGCCGAGCTCATCATGCAGGTCTGCGGCGAGACGTTCCTTGATGCTGGCGATTTGCTTCATCCGGTAGTTTCTCTCCCAGAGCACGATCATGAGAATGGTTGCGGCGAGGACGGTTGCTAGCCAGCCCAGCCAGCGGAGGTTGGTCCTCTGGCGAGCATAGCGGTTCGCCAGTTCGGCAGCGATGACGGGGCGATCGTTTTCTAACTCCTGACGTCGGGCGAGCTCCGTCAGCCATTCCCTGACCGGGAGGATGCTGCCGTAGAGGTTGTTTCCGTCCGTCACGGCCGAAAGCTTCCGGGTTTGGTAATCAAAATCGAAGCTGGCTTCCACCGGTTTGCCTTTGGCGACGTTCTTTCCGTTTGAAAACAACTCGACCTCCGCAAAACCGATGCGTGAGCACACCTTGGTGCCTGCCCGGTCGATGTAAGGCTTCAATGCCTTGAGTCGCACGTAGCGGCATTCTTTTTCGGGAAACCGGTGCATGATGATCGGCCCCGCATCGTAGGGGGTGAGCCTAGCTATCTCGATGAGGTCGACCGCATCGGAAAAATCCGGTTTCGATGCGCCCTCGACGAGCAGCACTCGTGGAATTCCATAATCCGGAGGTACGGATTGGGGGATGGTGTCATCCACGTCGACAGAGTGCAGGTGAATCCGGTTCAGGGGCAGGATTTCCCCGAGATCGATGACGAGTGATGGTTGGTCGTCCAAAGCGCCCGCACCGCTCACCATGGCGATGCTTTGTTCCCCGGAAGCGGCGTTCATCAGGTAGGGGACGAATCCGTCGACCATAAATTCGGTACGCCGAGCGCTGAATTCGCCCCAGCCATGGGATGAGGTTTCGACCGGCTGGTGCAGGGCGACATTTTCCTCGCCGTTGAAGATGAAGACCTCCGCCAGCTGGAGTTCGAATTTTCCATCCCATGCTCGTGGTGAGAGTTTGGTGGCCTCGATGCGCACCCAGGAAGCGGAGACGTGGGGTATGTCGAGAACCACCGGCCCGGTCCGCGGCAACTCATTGTCCTCCGCTTTGTCCACGAAGCTGGCAATGATCTTTCCTTCTGTATCACCTTGGTTTCCTGCGAGGATTTGGAACTCGCGAGGAAAGGAATCGGCGCGGAAACCGGTTTTGTTTTCCCGCCAGATCACCGGGACGAGCGCGATCTGGTCGATCGGGTATTCCTTGCCGAGATCGATCTGAATCCATTCGGTATTGTCCGCATTATCGTAAAAGCGCGACCTGTATCCTACCGAACCGTAGCCGCTGCGAAGGCTGTAGCGTGCGAGTTTGCCCAATTCCCTGTCGATCGAACTCAGCTTCTGTTCCAGCGTTGTGACCGAAATATTTTCCAAGCGAGGTTGTGGAGCCGCTGAAGTCCACAGCATGCCGGCAAGCAGGAGTGTTGTGATGCGCAGGATAGCGGTGTAGGTCACGACTAGGTGTTATGGGAAATTCGTCCTCTTGGCCACTCGGTAAAAATGTGGATAAAAGCCGATCGCGATCCGGCGGGCATACCTAGTTTTTTCTCGAAAGCTGAAAGAAGCCTGAAAGAACGTGATTAATGAAGTATAGCATGAAAGTTTTCCGTGGAATTTTCGCCCTGTCATCATTCGTGCTGACAATCCCCTTCACTGCGGCCGCAACCCTTGGTGACAGGGAGGTGGAGGCTGCTGCGGTGAGAATCGATGGCTTGGTGGAAGCTGATCTGGCTGCTGCCGGGCTCAAGCCGAATGCAGTGATCGATGACGGGACGTTTCTGCGCCGGGCGTATATGGGGATCATCGGGCGCATCCCGACAGAGGAAGAGAGCCGCAGCTTTTTCGATGATACATCGGAGGGTAAACGTGTGGAGTTGGTCGATACGCTAGTGGCTTCGCCGGGGTTCGATAGTCATTTTTTCAACTGGGCGGGGGATCTCCTGCGGCTCCAGACGAAGCAGGAGCAGTTCGGATTGGGCTGGCACGTATGGCTGCGCAAATCGTTGGCGGAAGACAAGCCGTGGGATGTGATGGTGCGCGAAATGCTCGGCTCCCAAGGTCATGCCGCGACGGATCCGGCGGTGGGCTACTACCTGCGCGATCGGAACATGCAGCTGGATAATTTCAGCAACACGATGCAGGTCTTCCTCGGTCGGCAGATCGGCTGCGCCCAGTGCCATGACCATCCTTTCGATGATTGGTCGCAATACGATTACTACCAGATGGCGGCCTTCGGGGGAGGATTCACCTACAAAAGCGAAGACGCACAGAATGTGATACGACGTGTCGCGAATGACGTGATGCCGCCGCCTGCAAAGGACTCTTCCGGGAAAAAGGGCAAGTATGGCAAGAACAAGGGCAACCAAGCACTGCAGAAAACGCTCAATCCGGTGTTTAAAGATTTCAACAAGAACGCTCTCTATGACGATCCAAAGAAGTTCCTGAGGCTACCCGATGATTACCAATATCGCGATGCCGCCCCCAAATCCGAGGTCGCGGCGGAAACCCTGTTCGGCGAACACCTCGCCGCCATCCCACCGGCCCAGCGGCGCGAGGCTTTCGCGAAATGGGTGAGCTCTCCGGAAAATCCCTTTTTCACCAAAGTCATCGCGAACCGGATGTGGGCGCGAGTGTTCGGGCACGGCTTGCAGGAACCGCTCGACGATTGGAGCGAAGACATTACACCGGCGCATCCGGAGGTGCTGGCGTTTCTGGAAACCACAATGAAGGAGGCGAATTATGATTTACGCGCCTTTTCACGAGTGCTTTTCCGCACAGAACTTTTCCAGCGTGAGTGCGCGCCGGAGGAGGCGGAGACTGGCACCGCCCCCCTCGTGCAGGGGCCGGCGCTACGGCGCATGACCGCGGAGCAACTCTATGATTCCATGCTCGTGCTGGCACGGGGTGAGATTGATGACGCGCCTTCGGGGCAGATAGACAAGGAATGGGCTGCCTATACACACAAGGTCGAAACCCTCCTGAACATGGAATCGGAAAAGCTGATAGAAGTCGGCGAGTCCGTTGCACAGGCGGAAAAGGAATTTCAAAAAGCACAGGCAGAGGTGCGCAGGCTAAAGGTCGCAATCTCCGAGGCGGAGACCGCCGAAGCTAGGAAGCAGGCAGAACTGGCATTCAAAAATGCCCAGAAAAAACAGTTTGCACTTAACAAGCTACGCAACCCGCTTGCCGAGATGGATATGCAAATGGGTGGCGGTGGCGGAGGTAATAAGAACAAGGGATCGAGCCGTGCTTCCGAATTCCCCGCTCCTTTCAGTCCCGGTTCCCTGGTGCGTGAGTTCGGCGGTTCCGACCGCTCGATCCCGTCCTCCGGCGACACGATCCCGACCGTCCCCCAAGCGCTCGCCCTGCTCAATGATTACCAAACCGACATCATCAAGGGCAAAGGCTCTGCGCTGGGCAGTCGGCTTTCCACGGTGGCTGACGCCGAGGAAAAACTCGAGATCGTTTTCCTCCGCCTCTACGCGTGTTTGCCGACGGCAGACGAGAAGGAGCGCTATCTTCCTTTGACCGGGGACAGAGACACCTTCCGCGATTTCATCCGTGCCATGCTGACCTCGAACCGTTTCATCTTCGTCCAATAACCCACCGCCATGAACGCGAACCAACTCAACGAACTCTCCCGCCGCGATTTCCTCACCCGGACGGCGCGCACCTGCTTCGGCTTAACGATTGCGGGCTCCGCTTCGCAGCTGTTCAGTCCGCAAGCGCTTGCCGCAGATCCGGCTATCATCAAGGCGGGCGGTGGAAAGGCGAAACACGTGATCTACCTCTACATGTCGGGGGGCATGACTCACATCGACACCTTCGATCCGAAGCCCAACGCCCCCGTCGAAATCCGCGGCACGACCCGCTCGATCAAGACCAACGTCGACGGCATCCAGCTCGGGCATTGTCTGCCGATGCTGGCGAAACACATGGATAAGGTGGCGCTGATCCGCTCCATGAGCACGACCCAAGGCGCCCATGCGGAGGGAAAATACCTGATGCATACCGGCTATGCTCAGCGCGGCACCATCTCCCATCCTTCATCGGGAGCGTGGGTCTCACGCCTTTCCTCGCAGCTCAACGAGACCCTGCCTTCCTTCGTGCTCGTCGGCGGTGGCAACGGCCATCCACGCTCGGGATTTTTCGAGCCGCAATATGGCCCGCTCCCCATCGGAGACCCGGCCAAAGGCCTACGCAATGTGCAGCAGCGGAAAAACACGGATGATGAATCGTTCAACCGCCAGCTCAGCCTGCGTGAGGAACTGGATCATGATTTCGATGCGAAATTCCATGGCGGCCAGCGTTCCGTGCGCGCTTACAACGAGGTTTATGAGTCCGCGGTGAAGCTCATGCACAGCAAGGATCTGGAAGCCTTCGACCTCTCACGGGAAAAGGCGGACACCCGCGCCGCGTATGGCAGCGATCGCTTCTCGCAGGGTGTGTTGCTGGCAAGGCGACTGGTGGAGCGCGGCGTGCGCTTCGTGGAGGTGGAATACGGGGGCTTCGATTGGCATAGCGACAATTTCGAACAGATGGAGGAAAAGATCCCCGTGCTGGATCAGGCGCTTTCCGCTCTGCTCTCGGATCTTTCCGCAAGAGGGTTGTTGGAGGAAACGTTAGTCGTCGTCGCCACGGAGTTCGGGCGTTCTCCCAAGATCGTTAGCAATTCCGGCCGCAACCATTTCCCGAAAGCCTTCTCCTGCCTCATGGCGGGCGGCGGCATCAAGGGCGGCCAAGCCTACGGCGCGACGGACGAAACCGGATCCAATGTGATCGACAACAAAGTCGGTGCGGAGGATTTTAATGCGAGCATCGCCCATGCGCTGGGTATTCCCTACGATCTGGTGATCAATTCGCCTTCGAAACGCCCTTTCAAGATGGGCGGCAAAGAAGGCAGGCCGATGGCGCAGCTCTTCGCCTAGGACCATGGCCGAAGCGCGCTCTGAGATTCCCGCAAGTGTGAGCTCGGCTGATCACCCGCGGTTCTTGAAGAAGTTCGGAGCGATGCCGTAGATAAACAGCACGATGGAGAAAAGCAGGATAATTTGGGGGAGTTCCATGAGAAGAATTCTAGGGGGATCCGGGCGGGATGTGTCCGGTGGCACTCGCCACCGTTTGCAATGAGCACATCAGCCGCCCGGGAAATTTACGGTTATTCCGTCCGGTCGCAGGTATTCATGCAGATATTGCGGCATTCGGCTATTCCCCCAATTGGGGGTGTGGGGCGGAATAGGTGAAAGGGGCTTTTCCATATCGTTCAGGCAGTTGAGTTTCCGGTGAGGAATTTCCGCATCAGCTGGGGCTGTGAATTGACGCCGAAGTGGCGGTAAACGTCTTTTGCATATCCCGCGACGGTGTTCTCGGAGATGCCCATGCCCGCTGCGATGGTCTTGCGGTCGAGCCCTTCGAGAAGAAGATTCAAGGCAATACGTTGTTTCGGGAATAGCGATGGCGCTTTCACGCCACGGTCTTCCGGCCAGCCAGCGGCATGCAGCCAAGGGACTTCAGTGAGCACGATATGGGCGATCTGTTTCTCTCTGGGTCCGAAAGACTCTGCCCCGTGGCGGCGGTAAACGCCAAGGGAGCTGAGCGATTGCGTGTCGAGCGGATGGCTGCTCAGGATGAGAGGGCCGATGTCCGCGATTTCCCAGCACTCGCGTACACCATCGGCGTAGGCGAGACCGCGGGGATCGATTTCCTCTCGGATCATGGTGATGGGTTTGCCATTTTCGAGTTTTTGAAAAAAGGGCGCCACCACCTCGGCCATGGCGGGGTGTTCGATGGCAGTGATGAGGTTGGTGAAACGTTGTTCATCAAATCCTCCGTGGAGGAATCCGGCATAGGTCTGTGGATCGCCGGGTTGAATCCGGACGCCTAGGGTCCATGCCCATGAATCCGCGCTGATGAGATCGCAGAGGCCTTCCATCAGGAAACGTTTCGTTTTCGTGTGATTTGCACGCAGGACCGCAACTTCACCGAGCAGGCGCACCATGGCGCGGGCATCGCTTTCGGAAACTTGGTGTATCATTGCGTTCATAGTGATGGGAATACCCCTTAATCATGCATAATGCCTGCAAATGTTGCAGGATTCAAGATTCATTTCATCCCATGTAGAAAATTCATCGAGCACTCAAATGGCTTGAGATACCTAGATTTCTGCGGAGAAATTCACTCACATCACGGAATCACACCAAGCGAGGGCCATCAGGCAGTAGCCGGTGCCGTAGGGTTGGTGGTAATCGTAGAGCGGGTAGTCCCACCATGAGCCGTCCTTTTCCTGCTTCGCGATGATCAAGGCAGCGAGCTTTTCGGCGTAGGCTTTCTGCTTATCCGGAGGGAGGAGGCGCACGGATTCGGTGAAATAGTAGATCCCGTAATAGTAGAAATAGCCGGAGATGTGGAAGTGGATGTCGTGCGGCATCGGGCGCTTGCGGGCGATGGACAGCCATTGCTGTTTTTCCAGGAAACGGTCGGCCCACTCGATAATAACCTCGTCGGAGATGCCTTCGCGGCCGTAAACGCGGAGCGCGGCGTTGCAGGCTTGGGAGCGGGCAAGCGAGCCGGCGGGGCGGTTGATTTCCTTGCGCGGGCGGCGGATGTGGCCGTGCGAATAGGTGTAGGAATGGTCGGGTGTCTGCTGGCGCTTGATCGAGTCCAGCGAGCTGGCGGTAACTTTTTCGTCGAGGTTGGCTCCGAGTTTTTCCCGAGCCTCGTGCATGGCGAGGAGCATAGTGGCGGAGGTGAACGAGGTGGTGATGCCAGAGGGGACTTGGGTTTTGATTTCGTCGAAAAGATCGAGGTATCCCCAACCGCCGTTGACGTCCTCATAGCGGTTGGCGAGGGCGATTTGTTCCTGGGCTAGGGCTTGGTAGAGCTCCTTTTTGGCGGGATCGAATTCGCGGTCGTGGAGGCGGGTGAAGGCGCGTATGCCGTAGGCGTGTCCCCAGACATTGTAGGTGGATGTCTGGTCGGCGCGACGCAGCTTGGGCAGGTTTTCGATGGCCCAGACGGCGGACTTTTCGATGGCGGCGATGGTTTCCGGGCGGGTGTCACCGGAATCGATGAGCCCGGAAAGAGCGAGCCCGGTAGCTCCGGCGCGGAAGGCGTGGTGGGCTCCGGGGAGGGGGGCATAAATATTGATGCCTTTGGTGCGTGTGGCGCTGCCCCAGGAGCCGTTCGCATTCTGATCGGCGATGAGGAAATCGACCCCGCGCTGCATCGCGGCGGCGATGGTTTGCTTGGTGGCGGGTTCGAGGTCGTCGACGGAAATTTCCTGGGCGGTGGCGGGCGAGAGAAAGAGCAGGCCGGCGCAAAGGGTGTGGAGCACGCGGTTCACAGCGCGTGGATGCTGATCTTGTGCTTGATGCAGAGGGAGGTGACCGTTTCCGGCTCGAGCAGGATGGTTTTTCCCGCCTCGATGCCGATGGCGATGATGCCGGCTTCCGCGCAGGTCTCGATGGTTTGCGGGCCGACAACGGGGACGTCGAAGCGGAAGTCTTGGTTCGGCTTGGAGACTTTAACGAGCACGGTGTCCTTGTTGCGCCCAAGCTCGCCGCCGCGGCGGATGCAAGCATTGGTGCCTTCGAAGGCTTCTACGGCGAGAACCGTACCATGGCGGACGACAACGGATTGCCCGATATCGAGTTCGGAAGTTTTTTTAGCGATCTCAAATCCGTATTCGATGTCTTCGAGAGTGCGTGGCTTCAGGGGAGGGCCGGTGACGTGGCCGAGAGTGGGGAGATGCTCATCGAGGAACGTGGTGGCCGGCAGCAGGGTGATGCCGTCCTTTGCAAGCTCATCGGCGATGGCTCCGAAAAGGCTCTCCGCATTGCGTTTCTTGACCCGGGCGAGCATCATGAGGATGCGCAGGTCAGGGCGCAGGCTGAAGAGATTTTTCGGGGAGATCTGTCCCATCATGACCGCCTCGGTCACGCCTTCTTGGACGAAAAACTTGATCAGTTTGGAGAGTTGGCCGACGCGCACCCAACGGAAGGCTTCGACTTGTGCTTCGAGGTCGGGTCGGGTTTCGCCTTCGAAGCCGACGATGACCAGCCGTGCATTGGGTTCGGCTTTGCGGGCGGCGTGGACGAAGGTCTCTGGATAAACGCCGCTGCCTGCGATGATGCCGATGCTTCTCGGTGTGGACATGCTGCGGTTCGGGGTTCTAGGGGAAAAGAAGTAGCGGCTGTGGGAATCGAACCCACACTCACAAGGAACTCGATTTTGAGTCGAGCGCGTCTACCAATTCCGCCAAGCCGCCGTGGCGCTGATGGTTTCGGAGCTTGCGGTGGGGGGCAAGTCTGAAACTTGAAATTTTGAACTTAAAACTCCGATGAAGTGGGAAGGTTATACCCCGAGACGGGGTATTCACGGCCTGCGGCGAGACGCCGCAGCTACGCTGGGACGAAAGTGAGGCCGACGCCGTTAATGCAGTAGCGCAGATCCGTGGGGGTGCCGTAGCCTTCGCCCGCAAAGACATGCCCGAGGTGGCCGTCGCATTTCGCGCAATTCACCTCGGTGCGGATTCTACCGCCGGAATGATCAGCCTTGGTGGTGACGTTTTCTGCCTTTGCCGGATCGTAAAAGGACGGCCACCCGCATTTGGAATCGAATTTTTCCGCAGAGCTGAAGAGGTGCGCACCGCAGCCAGCGCAGTGGTAAGAACCTTCGCCCTGAGCCATGAACTCACGATAGGTATCACCGCCCGGTGCTTCGGTGCCTGCCTGGCGGAGGATGCGGTATTGCTCCGGATCGAGGAGGTTTTGCCATTCCTCGTCGGATTTCTCCACTTTTCCAGTGGGCTCTTCGGGGGCGCTGCCGAGGGTTTCCATGAGCGTCAGTTCAGGCGAATTGCTCCGCCACGACGGCCTTGCCGTAATCGCGGTTGAGGCGCGCGATGTGATCGACGGAAATTTCCTTCGGGCACGCGGCTTCGCATTCGTATTGGTTGGTGCAGTTTCCGAACCCTTCGGCATCCATCTGGCGAACCATGGCGAGGGCGCGTTTCTGGCGCTCTGGCTGGCCTTGCGGAAGGTGGCCGAGGTGGGAAACTTTGGCGGAGACGAAGAGCATGGCGGAGGCGTTTTTGCATGCAGCGACACAAGCACCGCAGCCGATGCATGCGGCGGCATCGAAAGCGTTGTCAGCATCGGCCTTGGAGATCGGCAGGCAGTTTGCATCCACCGCCGAGCCGGTGCGGATGTCGATGTAGCCGCCTGCGGCGATGATGCGGTCGAAGGAGGAGCGGTCCGTGATGAGATCCTTGATGATGGGGAATGGCTGGGCGCGGAAGGGCTCGATCCAGATCGTATCGCCGTCCCGGAATTTGCGCATGTGCACTTGGCAAGTGGTGATTCCCTGATCCTTGGAGTGCGGGATGCCGTTGATCGTGAGCGAGCAGGCACCGCAGATGCCCTCGCGGCAATCGTGGTCGAAGTGGATTGGGTCGTCGCCCTTTTCGATGATGCGCTCGTTGACGATGTCGAGCATTTCAAGGAACGACGCCTCCGCCGGGATGCCCTCAGCGGGGTAGGTGTGGATGGATCCTTTGGAACGCGGGCCGGTCTGGCGCCAGACTTTCAGGGTGAGATTCATGGAAATTCAGGGAAGTTTTGCCTCTCCACGAAGGATGGCGATGATGGGCCGGAGGGCAAGGAGAAGATGGGCGGAAATCAGTTGTTATCCGAGGATTTTGACCAGTTCAGGCCTTTTTCAGCACGCCATTTGCGGTAAGCTTTGAACTGTTCTTTCTTGGGGAGGGAGCGGCGGGATGGGTCTTCGGTGAGGAATTCGTCGAAGGGGGTGCCGGGCTCGGGTTCCGAAATTTCCGGCAGCTCGGAATCCTCGGAGCTAGTTTTTATGGAAATCGAGCGGCTGCTTTTTGAAGAAAGTTTGGCGACGAGGATGCCGAGGCGTGAGTGGATGTTGAGCAGCAGCAGCAGAATGAGGATCAGCGTGCCGGTAGCAACGTAGGCGAGGATGGTGATGGCGAGCGGGAATTGCGGCTCGATGGGTTCGATGAGGGCGGTGAACATGGTGGTGGGCTTCAGTTAGATACGGTGGAGGTGATCTCTCCGTCGATGAGTTTGGTGCGAAGAGTCTGGCCGGGTTTTGCCGCGGCGGTGGAGCGGAGAATTTTCCCGTCGGCGTCGGTGGTGATGGAGAAGCCGCGTTTGAAGGCAGATTCGGGACCGAGGGTGCGGATCAGGTTGCTGAGGCGGGCGAGGTGCTCGGAATGGCGGAACAGGCGGTCGGCAGCGGCGCGTTCGAGGTTTTTGCCGAGGGAGGTGAGCTTTTCACGACGACGCTCGAGTAGGCTCAGGGGGTGGAGTGAGCGGTGGCGAAGCTGCAGTTCTCGGAGGCTTCGGGCACGATCCAGCAGGGCTTCGGCGGCGGAGGCGTTGAGCGTTTCGCGCAGCGAATCGAGGCGCTGCTGGGGTTCCCGGAAGAGGTTGCGCAGGGTGCGGTGCAGGCGGCTGCGGGTGTATTCCAGCGAGGCGCGCAGCTCCGCAGCATCCGGCACAGCGAGTTCCGCGGCGGCGGAGGGGGTGGGCGCGCGCAGATCCGCGACAAAATCGGCGATGGTGAAATCGATCTCGTGACCGACGGCAGAAATGATCGGGATCTGCGAAGCGGCGATGGCGCGGGCGGTGATTTCCTCGTTGAAGCACCAGAGATCCTCTAGCGAGCCGCCGCCCCGGCCGACGATGAGCAGTTCGCAGCGTGGGTAGCCGAATTTCTCCGGGGAGTTGAGTTTGTGGATCGCATCGGCGATTTCGCGCTCAGCTCCTTTGCCCTGCACGCGGACGGGGAAAAGCACCGGCTGCACCCAAGGGGCGCGGCGGCGGAGCACGTTCATGATGTCCTGGATGACTGCTCCGGTGGGAGAGGTGACGATGCCGATGGTGCGCGGAAATGGCGGCAGTGGTTTCCTGCGGGTGGCATCGAACAGGCCTTCGGCGTTGAGTTTTCTCTTGAGCGCCTCGAACTTTGCCTGGAGGTCACCAAGGCCGGATTGCTCGCACTTTTCCACCACGACCTGGAGCTGGCCGCGTGCGAGATAGACGGTGGAATCGGCGAAGGCGCGGACTTTCGCGCCGTCCTCAAGATGCTCGGAGCCCTCGCGGTTGCGGGCGGAGAACATCGCGCAGGAGATCTGTGAACCCTCGTCTTTGAGGGAAAAATACCAATGGCCGCTGGATTGTTTGCGCAGGTTCGAGACCTCGCCCTCGATCCAGAGCTTGCCGACCTCCGTCTCGATGGCGCGCTTCATTTTCCTCACCAGCTGGGTGATGGTGAGCGCCTTGGTTTCCTTTTTCGGGATGTCTGAGAATAGATCCACCGGGCGGAATGTTCCGCCATCGGACGCTCCGCGTCCAACACGGATCGCGAGAGATTGCGCGTTTTTCTCTAGATTCACCTGCGTTGACATCGTGCGGGTGGCGGGACATTTTCCCCCCGTGAACACGATGACGATTTTATTGGGAGCGACTTTCGCACTGCTGCTTGCCGCAGTGGTGCTCTCTTTCCAGAATATGAAAGAGGGGGTGAACAACGCGCCGCAGAGCGAGCTTGCGCGCATTCAGAGCCAGATCGACCAACTGCGCGCGGAGCAGGACAAGCTCCAGCTCGAAAAACAACTCCAAGAGATGCGCTCGAACCCGGCTCCAGAAAGCACTTCGGTGGATAAGATGAAGGAGGAGCTCGCTGCCAAGGAGGCGGAGATCGCCGCGCTTGCTGAGGAAAAAGATCTTGCCGAGAAAAAGGCCGAAACCTTCCGCGATGAGGCGGGCCTGATCGGTCAGCGCGAACTTGAAAAAGGCGACAACGAGCTACGCCGTGCGCGCCTGATTCGCGATGCGCTGCTCATCGGCCGCGTGCAGCAATACATGAGCGACCCCACCGCAGGCGGATTTGTTGTCATCGAAGTCATCCTTCCCGAGCACGTGCAAGTCGGTACGATCCTCGGCATCCGCCGCAACACCGGCATCCTCGGCAAGGTGAAGATCACCAGCGTGGAGCCGGAAGGCGCGATCGGCAGCCCGATGCCAGGTTTCGGCCCGGTCGAGCCTCAGCAAGGGGATGAGCTGATCATTCCTCCGCAGGTGTGAGGATTGAATCACCCTGGCACTGCCCAGGGTGATAAAAGGAATTTCTGAAAGGGGGGCATCGCCCCCCTTTTTTATTACCCCGTAGTCCGGAGGCCGGAGGCGATGGCGTTGATGGAGAGCAGGAGCTTCGGCAGGAGCGCGTCGGCGGCGGTTTGGTTTTCCTTTTCCATGTGGCCGCGCCATTCCTTGAGCAGATCGATCTGCTGCTGGTGGAGAATTTTCAGCGGAGCCTCGCGGATTTCCAAGGTCTTGGCCATGCGTGGACGGCGGTCGGTCATGGATCCATCGAAGAGCTCGGTGAGGAGATTTCCGGTGAGCTCGAATTCATCGGTGATGCGTTTGATGAAAACGGCTCTGTTTTTCTCATCGGTGACGAGTCCGGCGTAGCCCTGCATGAGTTCGAGGTTCGCGGAGGCGAGGTTGGTCTCGACGTTGGTGAGAACGTAGGCAAGGAAGGTGGAGTTCTTCAGGGCTTCCTTGAGCGCTGCGAAATCTTCCGGGGAGGATTCCTTAAGCTGGGAAAGCGCGGTGCCGACTCCATACCAACCCGGCAGGTAGAAACGTGCTTGGGTCCATGAAAAGACCCACGGGATGGCGCGTAGATCCGAGATCGAATGCGATTTTTTCCCGGTGCGGCGGGCGGGGCGGGAGCCGATGCGCGCGTTTTCTAGGGCGTCGATCGGTGTGGCCTGGCGGTAGAAATCGATGAATCCATCGGATTTCAGGAGCGCCTGATAGGCTGCCTGCGAGGAGTCCGAGAGGGTGTCGAGGAAACGCTCGGCCGGATCGGCGACTTCCGGAAGATGCTTGTGGCGGGCGGTGTTGACCGCAGCACCGGCGAGCAGGAGCTCGAGATTGTAGGTGGCGTTGGCGAGGTTCGCGTATTTCTGGGCGATGGTTTCGCCCTGCTCGGTCATGCGGAAAGAGCCGGACATCGCGCCGTGCGGGAGGGCGGCCATGAACCAATGGGTCGGGCCGGCACCGCGAGAGATCGTGCCGCCGCGGCCGTGGAAGAAACAGAGCTTGAAGCCCTTTTCCTGACCGACTTTGGTGAGCGCGGATTGGGCGCGCTGGAGGGCGACCTGTGCGGCGAGGATGCCGCAATCCTTATTCGAATCGGAGTAGCCGAGCATGACTTGCTGCTCGGGTTTTGCCATCGAGGCGATGGATCGCGCGGTGACCGGGTGGTCGAGGAACGCGGCGAGGATGCCTGGGGAGTTGTGGAGGTCGTCGATCGTTTCGAAAAGCGGGACAACCGGCAGAGGGCAGGCCATGCCACCCTCGGCGTGAATCATCAGCCCGGCCTCGCGGGCGAGAAGGTAGACGGCGAGGAGGTCGGAGAGCTGGCGGGTCATCGAGATGATGAGCGAGCCGAGGCCTGCGGTGCCCCAGACCTTCCAGTGGCGGACGAGCACGCGGTAGGTATCGAGGACATTGTCCGCGTATTCACCGATGCGTGCGCCGTCGTGGAGGAAGGGGCGGGTGGATTTTAGCTCCTTGTTGAGGAATTCGAGGCGTTTTTCCTCCGGCCATGTGGGGAAATTCGCTCCATCTTCGACACCGGCGGCGGTGAGGATTTCGGCGATCGCGTTGTCGTGGAATTCGGAGTTCTGGCGGACATCGAGAGTGGCGAGGTGGAAGCCGAACATCTCGATCTTGTGGCGCACTGGGCGGATCGCCTGTTCTTCGAGAAGGCGGCAGCCGGCCTCGATGAGGGTGCGGGAAATGAGATCGAGATCTGCAGAGACCGCGGCTGGGCTGGCGTATCCGGCGTTGCCTTTGATTTGCTCGGAAAGCATCAGCGCCATGAGGCTAGTGAGCTGCCTCCATGGCTCCTCGGATTGGTGGTCGAGGATGTCCTTCACGGCAGCTTCATTGCCGATGACGAAGCTCAATTCATCGATGCGTTCCTGGAGATCTTCCGGGATCGGCATGAGCTGGCGGGAGATCGTGAGCTGGGCGGCAAGGCCGGTGAGCTCGCGCTGAAGAAGCTGAAGAGCGGCGGTGCGCAGCTCGCCGAGGGTGAAATCGGTGACTGGAGGAGTGACGAGCGGGTGTCCGTCGCGGTCGCCGCCGATCCAGGAGCCGAAGCTGAGGTGGGGTATGTTTCCGGCGGAGCGGAGGAGCTCGAGCGGGAGTCCGGCTTCGCGCCATGCCTCGGTGAAGTGGAGATCGAGACGGTGGACCGCGGTGGGGAATAGGTCGCGCAGGTAATGGACGGCATTGCGCAGCTCGGAACTGATGTCCGGGCGGACCATGTGGATCTCTGCGGTGAGCCAGAGAGTTTCCAAGGTGGTGACGACACGCTCGCGGATGCGGCGTTTTTCGCGATCCGTGTATTTCGGGTATTCGTTGCGAACGAGTTCCTCGTAAAGGCAGCGTTGGCGGGAGCGGACGGATTCGCGTTTCGCCTCGGTCGGGTGAGCGGTGAGGACTGGCTGGACATTGACCTCGCCGAGAACTTCGAGAATTTGTTCGGGTTTGAGGCCGATGGCCAAGAGGTCGCGGAGTGCCTGAGGCCAGAGACCGCGGATGGAATCGGCACCGAGGGCTTTTTCACGTTCGCGGCGGATCTCGGAAGCGACACGCTCCTCGATCATGTTCAGGAGCTGGAAGCCGATGGAATAAAGTTTCGGCAGGCCGTCAGGAAGATTTTCTCCTGCTTCAGGGATTTTCCCCGACCATGGCATGTAGGGGAGAAGCTCGGATTCGCCGACGCTTTCGAGGGCATCTTGGAGGCAGCCGAGGAGGTAGGAGAGGCGTTCGTCGATGAGGCCGAAGCCTTCGATGCGGAGTTGGTCGCGTGTGGATGGCATAGAAATTGGAACTTTCAGAATTCAACTCTCCCGAAAGAGGGTCGGAGCGGGGAAAGCATGTTGCAGGCCGGATGCCGGGAAAACAAAAAAGCGCGGGCACCAGTGAGGTGCACGCGCTTTTAGGGAAAAAATGTGTCGATCAGACGGCAAAGAGGGAGGTGACGGACTGTCCGCTGTTGATGCGGCGGATCGCCTCGCCTAGCAGCGGGGCGATGCTGACTGCCTGTACTTTAGGGCCATGAGCCTGCGGGACGGAATCCGTGGTGATGACCTCTTCGATGTGGGATTTCGCGAGTCGCTCGTTGGCGAGATCGCTGATGATCGCGTGGGAAACCCCGGCGTAGATGCGTTTTGCGCCGTGTTTATGAAGGATTTCTGCGGCGGCGGTGAGGGTGCCGGCGGTTTCCGTCATGTCATCGACCAGCACGACATCGCGCCCGTTGACGTCGCCGATGACGTTCATCGCCTCGACACGTGTGGCGGAGATCCGGTGTTTTGCGACGATGGCGAGTTCGGCTCCGAGGGCATCCGCGTAGGCGCGGGCCATTTTCACGCCGCCCACGTCCGGGGAGACCACGGTGAGGTTTGATGTATCGGGGTGGCGCTCGCGCAGGTAGCCGATGAGCGCGGGTTTTGCATAGAGATGATCGACCGGGATGTCGAAGAATCCCTGGATCTGCGGGGCGTGGAGGTCCATGGTCAGGACGCGGTTGACGCCGGCGGAGGTCAGCAAGTTGGCGACGAGTTTCGCGGTGATTGGCACGCGCGGCTGGTCTTTCCTGTCCTGGCGGGCGTAGCCGAAGAATGGCATCACCGCGGTGATGCGCTCGGCACTGGCACGACGTGCTGCATCCACAAGGATGAGCAACTCCATGATGTTATGGTTCGTAGGTGGGCAGGAGGGTTGGATGATGAAGACATCCTCACCTCGTACGTTCTCGTTGATTTTGACGGCCGTTTCCCCGTCGGGAAAGGCGTCCACCTGGACGTTGGCGAGGGGCTGTCCGAGGGTGTCGGCGATTTTCTCGGCGAGTGCGCGGTGGGCGGTTCCACTGATAATTTTCATGGGCGGCGGCATTGTTGACAGGCTGAGGAGCCTCGGCAATACTTTGCGGGCTCTATTTGAACTTTAGCGAAAAAACACCCCATTTGAGCGATCCAGCCAACACAAGTAGCGCGTCTACCGCCGTTAAACCCATCCGTGAATGGGATCCGGTCGTGGTCGTATCGGTGATTTCCTTCACGGCGGCCATTATTTGGTTCTTCGGATTCGAGTCGCGCTTCGGCGATGGGCGGGGATCTTCGGTTTTCAAATGGCTCAAGTCCGCATGGAATCCGGAAACCGATTACGAGCACGGGATCCTGTTTCCATTCGTGATCGCGGGGCTGATCATCTATCAGTTTAAAACCCTGAGAACCGTTGCGGGGAAGGGCAGTAATCTGGGGCTGATCGCCGTTTTTGTAGGAGCGGTACTTTACGCCGTTTCCTGCCGGACGCTCCAACCGAGGATCGGTGCCGGTGCGCTGCCGTTCCTGTTATGGGGGGCTTGTTATTTTCTCTGGGGCTGGAGAGCGGCCAAGCTGCTTGCGTTTCCATTCTTTTTCTTCTGGCTCGCGGTGCCACTGCCCAGCTTCCAGCAGGCGACGACGCATCTCCAGCTATTGGCGACGTCGATGGCACACCATGGATCTTCGCTTTTCGGGGTGGAGACACGAGTGGAGGGAACGACGATTCTGCCGGTTCACGGGAATTGGAAGCCGCTGGATATCGCCACCGGATGCAGCGGTATTCGCTCGCTCATGGCATTGCTGATGATTTCCTCGGCTTGGGCCTACGTTGCCAAGATCAAGTTATGGCAGAAGGCGGTCCTGCTGATGATGGCACTGCCGCTGGCGATCATCGGCAATGCCCTGCGCGTGACCTCGATCTTCGTGATTGCGGAATACGGTGATGCCGAATGGGCAGCCGGAACCTGGCATGACTGGTCGGGGCTGTTGTTGTTCTACCCATTCTCGCTCCTATTACTGCTGGTGGTGCATTCGCTCTTCGAGGGTGGTTTGCCTTGGAAACGAGGCAACAGGCGGAAAGTGATACGCAAGACAGTCAGCAAGAAAGAGGGTGGGGAGGCCTTTGTTCCGGAATCATGAAACTGCGCCCATTAATCCTCCCTGCTTTCGCCTCATTGGCGCTGGCTTCGATCTATTTCCTGCCTTCTGCGGGTGAAGTTGCACAATCCGCTGTGTCCATGGAGTTGCCTAACACCTTCGGCGAGTGGCAGCTCAGGAACATTCCGGCGAGCAAGATCGAAGTTGATACGCTCGCCAAAGATACGGAATTCTCGAAGGCGGAATGTTACCGCGTCAGGGAGTTCGAGTTTTTCCCGGATGGGAGCCCAGTTCCCGATATCTTGAATCTTTCCATCGTGCTTTCCGGCACGGATATCAACAATTCGATCCACCGCCCGGAGCGCTGCATGCCCGCACAGGGTCACCGGATCATGAGCTCCACGGACAGGACCCTGAAGTCAACGGACGGAAGGGAGATCACCGTAAAGAGGCTGATGAGCTTCCAGCGGATCTCGACCAATGAAGCACGGACTGAGCAACTGGAGCTAAATTGCCTCACCTATTATTTCTTCGTCGGTCATGACCGGATCACCAACGATCACCTCGGAAGAACCCTGCTCGATATCAAGGATCGCTTGCTCTACGGACGCGATCAGAGATGGGCTTATGTATCTGCGGCGATGTGGTATGGCGACATTCCTTGGATCAAAGAACGGCCGGTAACGGAAGAAGAGGCGGATAGGAAATTGTCTGAATTCGTATCACAATTTGCGACGAGTCAGATCGATTGGGATCAGGTCACTCCTTGATCTCAATGTCTTAGAAGTCGACGCTTTCAGAGGGTATGATCCTCCCGCCTTTCAGAGTATTGATGGAATTGTTGAAATAGTTCAAATGCGCTTCACGTTGTTCTGCGGTTACCCCTTTTGGAAGTTCGTTGCCTGACATTCGTATTCTTTCTACAGCTTTGATGAAGAAGTAGAGGGCATCTTCCGGCCTGCGTTTGTTGAACCAAAATTCGACGGCGAGTTTTCCGTAAAGGAGTGCTGCCATGTAGTGAGAATTTCGGCCATATCGCCCCTGGGCAGTAAAATCATACTGTTCCAGCGCCTTTTTTGGCTCACCTACGGTCTCGAGTAGTCTGCCGTAGTTCTGGTGGATCGTAACTCGGAGTTGCTGGTCTTGTAGCGAAAGGTACCGAGAGAGGGTTAAAGATTTTTCGATGTGAACGGTTGCGATCTGCATGTCCGAAAGCGAAACAATGGGATTTTTCGGATCGTATTCCTTCAGTGCTTTTCGCTGATAATGCAGGGCGGCATGAAAATGTGCCTTGAAGCAGGCTTCCATATCTCCCTGCAGTTTTATCGCTTTGGCAAAGTCGATTTCCGCTTCTTGATAACGTCCGAGACTGCTGAGAAGATTTGCTGAACTGACAAATGCCGCCGGATCGAAGGGATGGAGTATTGTTACTTCTCTGAAGTCAGTAAGTGAGAGTTTGATGAAATCCGCCGCAGTCGCGGGTGATAGGTCTTCTGTCGCCAGCTTCTGGTGTAGTTCCGCGCGTTCGCGATTGAGCGTGAACAAGGGCCACACCGGTATGGCCTTGTTGAGGGCATCGAGTTTCGTTTCGCTCCCGACGGGGATGCTCCCGAAAAAGCTGGGCCAGAGAATAAAGGATACCCTCGTGCCTTTCATTCCGAATGAGAAAAGCAGTATGGCAGAGAGAATTCCAACTGTTGCGACGAGTCCGCTCTTAAACCAAGCCAGATAGCTTCTGCCTGTTACGGCAGCAGGAGCGTTCGGAAAACATGCAGCAGACAGACATAACGCCAGCACGACCGCACCGGGCGCGATTCGGAAGATGCCTTCGAAATTTGATTGAATGAACAGGCCTGCGAGTCCCGCTATTCCGCCGATTCTCCACCCATCGGCAATTCTTGGGAGGGAGGCGGTTTTGCGTGATGACGACCTGTAGATGACTAGGATCGTTACGCAGATAAGAAAAACGATAAGAAGCCCGGCACCAAGGAGGCCGTAGTCCGTCGCAGTTTGTAGGAGTTCGTTGTGAACATGTTCGGGCTTGGCGCTTCCCCTCCCCATTGCTTCGAAGTCCCAGAAGCGGTAACATTCCCAGCTGTAGCTCCGGGCTCCTCCACCCAAGAGGGGATGAAGTTGAAAGCAAGACAGGGCGATGCCAGCCAGATAGAAGCGGATGGTATTGTCCAGCATTCCGGTGACACCGCCGGTTTGGTCTCTCACCTCTTGGCTATCCGACAAACCCGTATACAGGGCGTATCCCAACATAGCTGCGATCAGTGGAATTGCGATAATTGCCGGAGCGAACCATTTTTTCTCGTCTCTTTTGCCGACGATAAGCGTGAAGACGAATAAGGTGCCCAAGCCTCCCATCGCACCAAAGATAGCCCCTCGAGATCGGGTGTAATAAACTCCGACGAGTGCAAGAACCGCGATCAGTCCCAAAAGCAGCCGAATAGCCATTCGTTCTTTTGCATGCATGGCGAGGCCAGCAAGGATGAGGGAAACCGCCACGAGGAAAGATCCCCCGTAGCTGTAATGAGCAAAAAAGCCGGATGGATGGGCATTTTTACTGGGAAAAATCGGGGAATAAGCCGGATCGGCAACCTGCCGCGCTACGACGTAGATACTGGCCGCCGTGAGCACTGCGATACCGCAATACATGACCCGCTGGGCAGGGAGGCTCCCTGAAATTCCACGGAAAGATACGAAAGTCGCGACCGCCATTGCCACCAGTAGCAGATCCGATTGGGCTAATTCCACAACGGGAGTCACCGCCGCGCGTAGGCCTAACCAGCAGACGAGCAAGAATCCGATGGTTACGATCACGAGATCGCCGGAGTTTTTCCGCTCCCTCCAGATGATCGGCAGGGCGGCGAAGGTGGAGAGTGAAAAGCAGAGCATCGCCGGTCCCCATGTCCAAACGCGGAGCTGCGGTGCGATCACGACCGACAGAACGAGGCCTGCGACCCATAAAAATGCGGAAACCAGTGCCATGTGATGATTCGTTTGAGGTCCCTAACTTGCGCCCTTGGCGAAGAGCACGGCGGGAATCGTCCGGAGGATGATCTGGCAATCGAGCCAGAGAGACCAGTTGTCGATGTAACGGAGATCCATTTCGACCCAATCCTCGAAGCTGGTGATTTTGCTCCGTCCGCCAGCCTGCCACTCGCAGGTGATGCCGGGCTTCACGCTGAGCCGACGGCGGTGGTAGATCTCACCGAAAGCCTCGACTTCGTAAAGAGGAAGGGGGCGAGGGCCGACCAAGCTCATCTCACCGGTGAGGACGTTGATTAGTTGCGGCAGCTCATCAATGCTGAACTTCCTCAGGAATGCGCCGAATCGAAAAATCCTCGGATCCTGCCCGAGTTTAAAGACGGGGCCGTCCATTTCATTGCCGTGCTCTTTCTTGATGCTATCAAGCAACTCCTCGGCATTGGGAACCATGGTGCGGAATTTCCAGATCTTGAAAGGCTTGCCATATCGTCCGCATCGCAGTTGGGAGAACATCACCGGAGCACCGGGGCTGGCGATCTTGATGCCGACCGCCGCAATGACCCAAAGCGGCAGGGAGAATAAAATAATCACGAAAGATCCGACCCGGTCCATGAATTCCTTCGCCATCAATTCCCATGAAAGTTCCGGGGTTGAGCGGAGGACCAACATGGGTTTCGAGCCCACAGAATCGAAAGTCGGCCGGGCGATCTGGGTGCGGATGAAAGATGCTGCAATCCATGCCTCGACACCTTGCAGCTCGCATACCTCCACCGCACTCGCCACTTTCTCGAATTCGCTCGTCTTTGCGGAAAAAAGGACTCGCCCAATGGATTCGGTTTTGAGGATTTCGTAAAGATCGGTAACGGAATGGGTGGCGAGATCGAAACGTGTCACAATGTCCCAATCGGAAATCGCCTCGGGATCCAGATCATGCAGCAGGCCATCGATTTCATCGGGCGATCCGACGAGAACCACGCGTTCACCCCTGCCGCCTTTTCTTTTCTGGCGGGTAAGCCACCAGCAATAGGCACGATCCCGCGCAAAAAGGAGGACGAAGATGAATATTGCACCGAGTCCCAGGATAAGGCGACGGGTGCCTTGGATGTTAGAGAAGACTGCGAAAACAGAGATGATGACACCGATGACAAAAATAGCCCGTATGAGCTGCCAAACAGCGGTTCTCGCCCTCTTATTTCTGAGGCGCACGTAGAAGTTGAAACGCTCCAGCACTAGGGGAGTGAAAGGAACCGCGATGTACAGCGCCCATGCCATGGCGCTGAGCCCATCGTCTGAGCTGCTCTTCATGTGGAACCATTCTCGCAGAGGAGCGCGAAGCAGGTTTGCTAGTGCGAACGCCACCCATACGAGCAGCGCATCGGTGATCTGTATGACCTGGTTTCGGAAGGAATCTTTGCGACTTGAGGACATGGAACTGAATACCAAAGAGATCTGAGGATTCTGCGGCTGAGGCAGAGGAATTGGAAGGGGAATTGCAGTGTCAACGGAGCGTGTCAGTCCAACATGCGATTTTATCAAGTGCTATGTTCATGTTACCCTTTCTGTCCGAGTTGCAAACAAGCGTCTGGTGGTTTTGTCCTGCAATTATTGCAATGCCTGCGTAGCAGCCGTTTCGTCGACGCTCGGGCATGAACTCAAGAACCTCCGTCCCAGCAGGAGCCCACAGCAGGTTGGTCATAGCTGCACCATGTGCTCCTGCGATCGCCTTTGCTTCTCGGAAGGTAGAAATCTGCTCGTCTAGGGTTAGTGATCCCGGGTCGATGATTTCCCATCCTCGCTCGTGGAAGAGCTCCCTCAGTTCCTGAGCGTTGCCAACATTGCGTGTAGGCGCAGTGCGCTCGATGTAAATTTTCCGGCACCCCAAAGGTTGAGGCCCGGTAAGAAATTTTCTCCTAAGCCAGTCGACACCGATCGGGTCGGGGCAGCCGCTCAACATGGTGGGGCCGGCGAACCAATAACGTTCGATTTCCAGATCAACGTCCCCGACTTGCAGCACCCTGTCGGTGAGACCCAGCAATTCGATGGATCGAAGCGCGAATGGTGCTGGATTTTCCGGAATGATGATGCGGCAGTCGGCGGGAAACGAATTGAGATGGGCGAGTCGAGTTAGCCCGTCCATGAACCAGTGGAAATAATTCGATCCCTCGTTCCAGCGTGAGACGATGGAAGTGAAATTCCCGGATAGCTTTTGGGTTGGGACTGGTCCTTGTCTTCCCCAAACCGGATCGGCCCAGGCATGGGGCCCGTAAATTGCCTCGCGGCAAACACGCCCTTCGTCGTCGCAATGTGCCAAGCTAGGGGCAGCTAGGTAAGCGTTATTTCTGGTGCTCCGGAGCATTTCCCACCCGCTGAATGCCTCTTGTCTAAGACCGGCTTTTCGTATTTCCGAGTCCTCGGGGATCAGTGGGTAACCCTGCAGCTTCGGTAGAATCTCGCCCTGCACTTTATTTGATTTCAGCGCCTTGGACTCCGAAAAGGTTCCAGTTGGAGGCCCGCCACTTCGGAGCCGGGGGAAGCGCCATGAATTGATCCGGCGTCGAACGGGAAATATCGCCCTACGTATTCTCTGGCTGATTCGCATCTAGATTTTTCGGGGCTGACTTAAAATGGGCTGGTATGTCGGCGGGATCGTGATGCTCTTGCCGAGTGATCCGCCGGATTCTTTTGATTGTCTCTCTTTTTCTCCTGATCGGCGGGGTTGCTCTGCTGCGGAGTTATAGATTCGAGAGGGTCCCGAATATAAGCCCGGTCAGTCTTTCGGATCTCAAAGCCTCTGTAAGAGGGTTGCCGCAGGGAGCCGAATGGGTGGAGAGTGCGAGCAACTTGTCACTGCGTGTCGCTACATTGCCTGAATCGCATCTGAGCATCAAGTTCCGTCTGCCCGTCGAGGAGCCGCTGGAGGCACTCCATGTCCGGCTTGCAATGGACGCCAATCACCTGATCCGGGGCATGAACGAATGGGACGATGGGCGTGTTCTCATTCAATGGATCTCGCCGAATGAAAATGGAAATGTCGAAATCGATTCGATGTGTTCTGCGCGCGATAATGAGTCGAAAAGAAATATCTCGTTGGTTACGAGGCCTTCCGCCGGGGTCGGGTATCCGGTTTTACTTATTGAGAATTTAGGGAAGTCAGGAAGTTTCACGATCACGGATCTTGAGCTCAGTCCGGTGAGACCGAGAGTCGAATGGCGCATCTTGCGCTGGGTTCTGGCCTCGGCATGGATTTTATGGATTTTTGTAATCCTTTCTGGGGCATCGAAACTCACTTTTACAAGGCGCTTCGCGGCAGCTAGCGCTTGGGTCGCGCTTTCAACGGTGTTGGCGTTTCCAGGACCATGGAAAATTCTGCCTCCCATGGTTATTCCCTACGGACTGGGCGGTGACTTTGGCGGGCAACATCCCGGAGAAGTTGAATTACCTGAAAAATCAGAATTTGAAAAGAAAGCGCCTCATGACTTCGCGAGCTATGAGGCGCATGGGAAAATCCCGCTTTCGGATCACTGGATTATTCAACTGAAAAGTCATCTCAAGAAATTCAGGCCATTACTCCACATTGCATTCGTGTTTCTTATAATGGTGGCATTCAGCTGGATCGTGGGGGTGAAGAGGGCTTGTTGGTTAGCGGCTGGATTGGTCGTCGCGATCGAGACCAGCCAAACTGGTTTCGGTTTCGGATTTGATTGGAAGGACGTGCTCGACCTTGCCTGCGGAGTTGTAGGGATCTTCTTAGCTCGAAGATTGTATGCAAGGTTGGCTCCATGCTTCTCCCGACTACCCCGGATGTTGGCTCCATCTACCTAGGGTGCCGCGCCAACCATCGCGGACAGCACCCCAAACCAAGGGTAATCTCGCCGGACCATCGATTAGCGAGATGGCGATGCCGTATGCGGCAGCCACAGCAATAGCTCCAAGGTTCCCGGCCTGCCGACGCTTCAGCCAGACCATATTGCGCACCTTGTAGTGGAGCTTCCAGTCTGCTAGCCCGCGCTCGATGAAGAGGTTTTTCCCGAGAAATTTCCAGTGGGCGCTGCTTTCGCTCCCCGGATGATCCATTTTTGCATTGCGGCATGCCTCGAAACGGAAGCCCGCCTGCGAGATCCGCCACGGATACTCCTCGTCCTCACCCCGAATAAAAAGATCCCGGTTCACCGGGCCGACCTTATCATAGATAGCTCTTGGGATGAGCGCACCAGTCCAGGACGATTTGCTGGGAATCGTTTCACCTGCGGGTAGCTCGCTTTCGGCGAAAGCGAGATGCCAACCATCGTCCACGCCCGCCCACATTGGCCAGGTGAAGCGGTTTGTCACGGGGTCGATCTGAAGGGCATGGCGGACGATCCCATGATCCAAGGGTCGCTTCAGCATCGCCGCCAGGGCATCCGGACGTGGCCATGAATCGTCGTCGAGTATCCATACGGCATCCGCTCCGGCTCCGTATGCGGCATCCATCGCCTCAGCGACCCCTCCGGCGTTTCCTTCGTTTTGGGGCATCTGAATCACCGAGAGGGGGAAAGGCAGATCACAAAGTTCTTCGAGTGCGGACACGGTGGTGTCCGACGAACAGTTGTCGGTAACGACAACTAGATCCGGCGGACGTATTTGCGCCGCTAGCGCCCGGACGCAGGTCACGGCGGTCGCGCCCCTGTTCATGGTTGCGAAGACTGCGGCGATGTGTGGTTGGGATTCCAAAATGGTGATCAGTCGACTCCGGCTTCAGCGGCCACTGAGCTTGGCGGCAAGTTTTTCCAATGCCCTCAGTGCCGTAAAGTATAGAACGGCCGGCGCCCCCCAGCGTCTCATCGCGTTGACGTGACGGAACTGGCGAATTTTCTGGCCTACTCCGTCCGGGCCGAGCGTGTAGTTCGCATGATAGATCGCCATTTCCCTCGGCGGCGGCCAGCCGTGGGTCCGTGCGACGAAATCCACCGGCAAATACCCCCATGCGGGAGCCGCGCCTTCACGTAGCATCTCGTTCTCCACCGCCTGTTCGTTCTTTCCCTTCTCTCGCTCCAGCCTTGCCCCAACTTCCCTGAAAAACGCCGCAGTTTCCTCCCCGCAGCGAATCAGGATAAACCCGGTATTTACCTCCCCTTCGCGTTTCGTTTCCATTTGGAAAAAGAGGCACTTGTTTCCGGCGTTGGCGATGATCGTTCCAAGACGCTCGGCCAAGTTGGGAAACAGGAGGATGTCGATGTCGGTCCAGGTGATCCATTCACCGTGATTTTGGTCGATCGAGTCGACGATCATCGAGACCTTTGCGCGGATGCAGCGCAGGAACTCCTCGCTGAGGAAATCGCCGCTGCCGGAAATGTCAGAGGGGATCGCCACGACTTCAACCC
This sequence comes from Luteolibacter sp., assembly GCA_039978775.1. Classification (GTDB taxonomy): domain Bacteria; phylum Verrucomicrobiota; class Verrucomicrobiia; order Verrucomicrobiales; family Akkermansiaceae; genus Luteolibacter. Next base: position 606,191 of record JBDWAR010000018.1, read on the forward strand.
CTTCGGGAACAGACGGAAGGAACCAGTCCCTGTAGAGGACTTCGTGCGCGGGGGTGTAAGTGCAGTAGAATTTCACAGGCGGGAATAGTTCTATGTGGCTGGGTTTTTCGGGGGATTCTGTGGGAGCCGGACGGAAGGGGCAGTGCCCTTCAGCACAAGCTTCCAGACGCGAGCGGCAAGATACAGCAAGCCATCTGCGAGGCCGTTCAGATACGGGTCTGCAAACAAGCTGATGCCATGGACACGGCGGATCACACGCGACTCCACATGCTGACGTTCGGCCTTTAGTGCCTCCTCCATATCGCGGCTGCCGACATCCGTGGAAAACGAGCGGTTCTCCGCATGGATCCTGAAATCCGCGAGGGTCACCGGCAGGTAGCGGAAGGTTTTTCCCATCGCGTGAAGCCTAGAGTAAAGCTCGCCATCCATGAGATAACGGAACTCGGGATGAAGCCGGCATCCTTCGGCCAATGCCGTAGCGCGCCTCATGAAGCAGGCGGTGGAGGGGACATAGCAGCAATGGTGCACACTGACGAACGGCGACCACCCGAACAATTTCATCCTACGGAGAAATTCCCCGCTCTCCGAAACGAAATCGAAGGAACCATACACTACATCCGCCTCGGGATGCCCTGCGATGAACTTTGCAACCTCGGCCAAGGCACCCGCCTTTAGGCGATCGTCGGCATTGAGCCACATAACCCAGTCACCCTTGGCGCGGGCAAGACCCTTGTTGATGGCATCGGACATCCCCTTGTCCGGTTGCTGACTCCACTCAGCATGAGGAAAAGCTTTGGTCACTTCTTCGCTTTCATCCGTCGATCCGCCGTCGATGACCAGGTGCTCCAAGGTCACACCTGTCTGCGCCGCAACGCTTCCTAGGCAGTCACCGAGGAAGCGCCCGTAGTTCAGGTTTGGGGTGATGATGGTAAATTGCATTTCAATGGGTTTGGCCGTGATCCTTTTCGGCTGGATCACTGAATTTTGGAATACCCATTCTCCCAGATCTCGAAGCCTGGGAACCTTTCTTTCAGTTCGAATCCATCACGCTTGAGGATCGGTAGATGGTCGGCACCCTCAAACCTCAGATCGGGACGGTTGATGAAAATGATGTCTGCGAACATACGGCTGCTCGGCATTTCGGATTCGAGCCTTTGGAGATAGTTGACGAGCGGCATGCCCCCTTCCCGGTATGCGTAGTAACGCGGGGCATTCATATCTCCCTGCCACAGGACGGTCTGCCCGTCGCGCAGCGCTTTGAGCGCCAGATGAGTGGCGCTCCGGTAGTCATCCCTTTCATGCCGCTCGGAGAATCGTAGCATAGCGGATGAAGCGATGCCGCACGCGATCACGGCCGAAACGGCTACAGCAACAAATGGCCGCGACCGGAATTTTCTCACAGCCACATCACAGCAGCAGGCCAGCGGAACCAGCAACGCAGGAATCAGTGGACTCATGTGGCGGCCGAGGATGCTGAAATTTGCGATCACACTCACCGCTGCGAAGACCGTAACTGGCAAAATGACGGAAGATGCGAGAGCTACCTTTGCACGGGGGGAGTATGGGGCGGCGAATTCTCCGACACCAATCAGCCAGACCACCGCAATTACCGCCGCGAACAGCGGCAGCCAAGGATACCCGGTGAGAAGTCCGATTAAATCACTACCGCGAATTTCGTCACGCCCGGGGCCCAAGCCCATGAGGCCGATCATTTCATAGCCACCGAATCCCATGCTCAGGAGCCCGCCGCCCCGGTCAACCGCGCCGCGGAACCCTTCCATGAGCGTATAGGTGTAATAGGTAGCCACTAGCAGAGCAAGCGGCGACCAAATCGCGACCCTTTTCCAGAAACCCATGTTCTTCAGGAGATGCGGGCGGGCGATCACCAATCCAAGGCAAAGCCCGATGGAGCAGACCGCCGCCGTGAGGCTGGTGGCCGCCATGAAGATGGAGGAGAAAAGCAGGCCGTTGATGCCGCCGGTTTCGGCAGACTTGGGGTCTTGGCGGACGATCTGGCAAAGGGCGGAGAACCCCACGGCGGCTCCCGCCATCTGGAACATGTAAGGCCTCAGCTCCCCGACGTAATAGAGAACGAAAGGCGAGGTGAGGCAGACCAGTGGCCAGAACCGGTAGCGCCGGAATGCTAACACCATAATTGCTAGGAATGGCAGGTTGATCGCACGGAGTGCGTATTCGGATTCCCACCCGATCTTCACCCATCCCCAGAGCGAAAGCATGAACAAGGGCATCTGGATTTCCGATCCCCGCATGTGTTTTGAGAAATTCCACATGTCCGGAAGGGACGGCATCATGGCCTTGAAGATTGCGTTCCCTTCGTCCATCCAAAAGCTCTGATGTGTGATGGCGGCGGCACCGACGGTCAGGCTCACAACCAGTAGGATGAGGGTGCGCAACGGGCATGCGCGGGATAATTTCCGGTCGTTCATTTTGCGGGATGATGTTTTAGGTGGCGGAGCTGCGCGAAGAGTTCGTAACCCTTGATCAGGAACTTGCCCATCGGAACCGACGGTTCGCCTCCGAATCGCGGCGGGAAGTCGATGGGAATCGAGCCATGTCGCAGTTTCTTGTCTCTTTTGAGAAGCACGGCGAGCGCCACGTTCGCCAGCCCGATTGTTTCGGGTATTGCATGGAATCCGCTCCGGCAGGCCGCGGTGTTCATCAGGCGGTATGGGACATTTGCATCCGTACAGTCCGTCCCCTCAAGCAGCCTCAGTAAGGTGCGGAGAGCTAGGCTTGCGGCAATTCGCTGCCACCCGTCGAGTCTACGGCGTTTCCCGTAGATTACATCGTAGTCGTTGCGCTGTACCCAGAAGTCGTGGAAAAATCGGGGGTCGGATTGGCCGTCGGAATCGATCTGTAGCACGTAGGGGATCCCGCGATCCTCCGCGATACGATAGCCTTCAAGGCATGTCTGGCCATGTCCCTTGTTCCCGCGGGCAAGAACCTTCAGCCGAGAACCATACTCCGCCTGCAACTCCCGCAGGATTTTTCCGCTGTCATCTGTCGAGCCGTCGTTAATTGCCAGTATCGCGAATTCCGGCACGCTCCGGGCAAGCACCGCCATCCATCCGTCGATGACATGCCGGATTGACTCCCTCTCGTTGTACACCGGAAGGACAACTAGAAGCTCCGGATCACTCATTGGGAACTGGGTCATCTTCGTGTCGCACCGGGATGACGGACCAACCCGGCATTCGCTTTTCTAGGGCAGGTGCCTGAATGCCAGTGCTGAACCATGCGTCCGGCATTAGCACTTGTTGTCCGTCCTTTTTTCCAAGCCATGCAGCCCACCAAGAGTAACTGCTGTTGGCGATGATATGGTGACTGGCGAGACTCATCAAGTGAAGGTCGGTCAGGGGCGAGAAAGGATCGGAGTGCATCGCCACCTCGATGTCCCCTCCCTTGAATTCGTGGGCGCACCAAGCGGGGTCATCGGAGAAAATATGAAAGCGGGCATCCGGGACGGAGCTCCGGATCGAGTCCATTGCACGCCGGTAGTATCCTAGTCCGAGAGACACGAGATTCGGGTTGTTTATATAGTCGGTACGTCGGACATGGACGGCGACGGCTCCCGGATTTTTGAGTTTGCCGGCTAGGTCCTCGTGCCCATTTTCCAACCCGAGACCCGAGGTGCTGAGTTCCTGTCGGAGAAGCGGCTCGATATCAGCAAAATAGAGAGGAGTCTGGAAATAGCCGAAGACCACACAATCTGCCGGGGCTTCGAGTAGTGATGGATCGAACGATTGATCGCTTTCGTCTTCCTTGATCACGGGCACGCCGAGGTATTCCCAATGGTGCTTGCCGGAGATTTTCTGAAGCAATCGGCTTCCGATAGAGAACGGCCGGGCGACCCTCGCAACTCCTCCCGAGAGACCCGGTAGGCGGCGCAGCGGCTCGACGTATGACCAACTCCTGAATCCAAACCACGAGGCGTCCATGACCATCGGCACCCCGTGTTTCTCCGCAAGGGCGCGTCCGAAGGCGTATTGGAAAAGGTTGTTTCCCAGCCGCCCGAGCATGACGACGCGAATCATGGCAGGCCAGCATCCTTCCGGGTTTCGGTGATGGCCGGCCGCAGCCCCAACACACCGATGAAAAAGCTGCCAAAGAGCAACTGGATGCCAAGAACGATCAGAGTGGATGCTGGAACGATGCGTCGAATGTTATCGCGCAGGGAAAGAGCCTGGAAATCGACCTTCCACCAATCGAGGAATGCAGAACCAAACAGGATCACTCCGCACAGTCCAATCAGCAGTCCCGCCCCAAGCCCCCACTCGATCGAGACCTTTGCCAAGAAGCCCTCAAGCCTCCGGTTGGGCGGCAGCAGTCCCTCCGCAACGACAAAAACACGGGTGAAAACCGCGAGGCAAATGAGCTGGAAGCCGACGAGAAGCATCATCATCGCCGCCATCATCGTGCCTACATCGAGAACCACTTTTCCAAAAGCGATACTGCCGTTTGCCAGCAATAGCGAGAGCGCTAGCGCACCCAACGCAAAAAGTGCCAAGCCTGGAATTAGGAACAGCCAGCGTGGGCTGAAGAGCAGCATGAAGCGCAGGTGCCGCCAACCGTCGCGCCAGCTCCGGAGGTGGGGCTGGCGGGAGCGTCCGTCTGGATGGAGCGTGATCGGGACTTCCGTGATTTTCATCCCTTTCAATGTGGCCTTGATCACCAGCTCGGAAGCGAACTCCATGCCTGTGGTGCGCAGATCCATCCGACCAAAAGCTTCTTTCGTGAATGCGCGTAGCCCACAGTGGAAATCGTGCACGGGGCATTTGAAAAACAGCCGCCCGATGAAGGACAGCACAGGATTGCCGATCCAGCGGTGCTTCCAAGGCATTGCGCCTTTCATGACGGTGCCTCCGCCGCGGGGCATACGGCACCCCATCACCAGATCGTTGCCGTCCCTGAGCTTCTCGATAAACGGCGATATACGAGAGAAATCGTAGCTGTCATCCGCGTCTCCCATCACGACCCATTTCCCCCGCGCTGCCTCGATCCCGGCGCGCAGGGCGTTGCCGTAGCCCTTGCGCTCGACGTGGATCACCCTGGCTCCCTCACGTTCGGAGATTTCTTGGGATCCATCGTTGCTGCCGTTGTCGGCCACCACGACCTCACCGCAAATACCCGCTTCGGCGAAGGCCTTGAGACCTTTGCGTATGCACACGGCAAGCGTCTCGGCCTCGTTGAGGCACGGCATGACAATTGAGATTTCCGGGGATTCTTCCATCGCTTGGATGTTTTACTGTCGGGAGCGAGCGGAGGGTAGCGCCACCACCCACCACTCACTGGGTTCTTCCTTCGCGAGGACGCGGACTTCGCTCCGATCGGTGATTGTGCCGCCGTTTTCGCGCACCCATGCCTCTGGAGTTATCCGCATGATCTCCTTGAAATTCCGCACGTTCAGAACGATATGAGTCATTCCGCTTTTCTCCAGTTCCGGGATTGAATCTGTTGGGCGGACATGGCGGACGTCTCGATCTAGATAAGGTTTCCAAAGAGGGAGTTCCGGGCCCGCGTAGAAGTTCATAAAACCGATGATTCCCACGTCATCCGGAAGGGCCTCGCGGAGTTCGCCGAGACTGTCGGACCTATCTGCATACACCATGTAGCCGGTTTCTAGGCGTTCGATGATGCGGGAGGATTGCTCGCCTCCGTATTTCCCGAAAAACCATTTGGCCGGCCAGAGCGGACGCGATGGGGTGATGGTTACGAGCGCGATGGCAGACATTACTGCTAGGAGTGCCGCGATGTTCCAGACACGTTTCCGGACCAGCTTTTGCTGCGGCACCGCAAGCAGGGCGACCCCAAACATCGGGATATAATAGGGAGCGAGGTGCCTTGCGACGGTGGACATACCGGCTCTTGAAAAATACGCGAGAACCGCGAACCCGAAAAGCCCGCCGAGGACCCACCAGCGCAGAACGCGCTCACCCGGTTTTCTTGGGGCGGAGTTCCTGCCCCGTAGCCCGAGAAGCATCGAGAAGAGCAGGAGGTAACTCACTCCCGCACCGATCCCCGCCCATTCCTCGCCCTGCAATTCCGGAACCGCGAAGTTCGCTCCGTTGAGTTCGAAGTTGCGGAGCATCGCGGCGCGGAAATCCTCCGGGAAATGCCCGATGAACCATGCATTCCACTTTTTCGCGAAGGGGAAAACCGGCGGCGCGAAATTCTGCAGCGGGAGATTCACCGCGTTCCCCGCAAGCCCGATCAGCGGCTCGACGGTTCCCAGCGTGGGATTCTCTGCCTTCGCACCGGTCCAGTCGCCGCATTCGAGTTGGTTGATCGCAGCGGTGGGGAGAAATGAAGCGAGGATCGTGAGCACCGCAAGCAGCGCGGATCTAAGCGGGCTCGCCAGTGCCGGTTTCCACATGCCGAAGAACAGGACGGCGAAAGGCAATAGGAGCGGAAGCGTGGTCGGCTTGATCGCGGTCATCATCCCGCAGGCGAGCAGCGCGAGATAGAGGCAGGATCGGTTACCGCTCTTCTTCCAGAGGAATCCGAAATTGAAGGCCGCGAGTGCGAAGGTGACCGCCGGAAGATCGTTGCCGATGCTGCCTGCCTGAAGTGCGAAACAATAACCGGAGGGAAGAATCCACATCCATTTCCAAGCAGTCCTCCCTTCAACCCCGATGTGCCGGAGGAAGGAAAACACAAGCCCTGGGAGAAGGAGGAAGGAGATGGCGTTCGGCAGGAACAGCAGCCGGTCGGTATGGAAAAACGCGAAGAGCGGAGCCATCAGCCACTCATATCCGCAAGCGCGGGTGTTGAGGCTTTCGATGTTCGCCGGGATCCAATGCCACCGTCCTTCGTTGAGCCAATACAGCACGCGGGGCACTCGGCACGTGATCGCATCCAGATTGCTCGGTGCGTAAAGTATGCCTCCAAGGATGGCCAGGACTGCGAGCAGACCGAAGGCCGCCGGCAGAGGGCGAATTATCCGTTTTCCTATCCCTCGGAAAAAACGGAAATTGGCGGGCGAGGGGAAATTCACGCCGGCGATGCGTGCCAGGGCAAACCACGCAAGCGGGATGGCGACGAGTAAGCCGTATGCGTTCAGCCAACCGAAAGGCGAGAGGACCCATCCGGCGATGTTGCACGCGGCGGCGAGCATCAACGCGTGGGCCACCGGGTTCCATCCCGGAGAAATGTTGGATTCGTCTCTCATGTTCAGGATGATTTCTTCCTGCCGACCACCACGTATTGGCCGCCGAGCGGTATGGGTGAGAGCAGCGGCTCAAGTTTTCTCAGCGCCTTGAGCATGGCAGGAAATACGAAAAGATAACGGGTCGTCAGGATTTCAAAGCCCGCTGCTTTCATGCGCTTCCGACTCTCGGGTGGAGCGAGCGTGATGGCATCCCTGTCGAACTCGCAGCGGCTCATCACATAGCGGGTGGCTGGGTTCCATGGATTGTTTTCGAACATCGCAAACACACCGCCGGGGCGGAGGCTATCGTGGATTTCCTTGAGCGCGAGCGACCTCTTATCGGGCGCGATGTGATGGAAAACCCCATTACAGAATGCCACGTCAAATTCCCCGGCGGAACCTTCGCCGGTCGGCCGGAATGAGGATCGTGGACTCCCGTGTGCCGCCTCCGCAACTTTCAAAGATTCCGGAGAGACATCGGTCCCGACGATTCGTTCGGCTCCCAGGTGTTTGAGGATGAAAGGAGTCGCGGAGCCGGTGCCGCACCCGTAGTCCAGCACCGATGCTGAGCCGATCCCGGTCTGCTTCAACCACCCGCCAAGCCACGCCATGCGCCCTTCGCTGAAATAATTCTTGTCCTCACCGGTGACACTGAGTGCTCGGTGCAGATCCTCATCATACGATGCAGCGTAGCGGTCGAACTCTGCCCCGTCTCCCATCGGTTTGTTCTCCGGATCGGCCATCGGGGACTATGGTTTTCTCCTCGCCGCCACGATCCCGACCCCGCAATGGCAGCCGAAATTTTCCGCGATATCAGCTGCTGTCGGCTCCACCTTTTGACGGAGCTTCGCATCATCGTCGATCACCGCGATGCGTTCGATCTCCCAACCATCCGCAAACCAACCAAGCAGTGTCGCAGCCGCGAATACTCGATGCGCATTGAACTCGATGCGCTGTGGTCCGATCGGAGTCGAAAGGTAAAGCATGCCACCGGGTGCGACCATTTTTTTGAGCTGCGCGATCCCCTTCATATGGCCAAGCGGGTCGAGTGGATCGCCGTATCTCCCCAATCCGAAGTGCTCGATCGTATGGAGGCAGGAGAGGGAAGGGATGGAGCCGTCCCATTCCGGCGGACATTGTCCCATCAGGTCGCATTGGTGGAAAATAACTCCCGGAATATCTCCGGGTGCCGGGCGTATGTCGATCACTTCGATCCCTCGGAAAGACGCTACATTCGTCACAAATCCATCGATTCTTGAACCCACGTCGAAGTGCCGGGTTGGCGAGTCCTCCCGGATCCATCGAGCGACGGTCAGATCCTGCAAAAGATAGGCTCCGAGTCCGCCGCTGGCTTCCACTTTTTCGGTTAGAATGGGAAGTTCCTTGCCCCAGGTAAAATCATCTGCGACCTCTCCAAAGGCATCACGGAATGCCCGCCGATCTGAGACATAGCCCGGCCATGCACGGATCGCGGAAAGCAGCTTCGCTTTCCGGAGACCGGATTCGCGGATGATGGATCGGAGTGCGAGGAACATAAAATTCAATTTGGAACGAAGCTTCAGGGCTTTTCAAGAGCAGTCAGGATGCTGCGCAAGGCTGCGGCCGCGCTTGCGGGAGCCATGTGGATCCCATCGGTATAGGTCACAGCACCAGGTGGCAGATCCTTGGTGAGATCCAAAAAAGGAGTCGCGGAAGCCTGCGATAGTGCGATCGGAATTTGCATGATCAGGGAGACGGAAGGGGCACCGGGCGGTATTTGGACAATGAGAGCTTCGCACCCACGATCCCGCATTCTACCGATGATTGCGGATAGCTCTAAAACGACTTCCGATGCAGGTCCTTCTAGGGCTACTTTCGTCTCCGGCATGCCTGCTTCAGGCGCGTTTGGAAAATCTCCTGAGAGACCCGTTCCTTGTTCTCCGTACCTTCTGGAGAGCAAGAGAGAATAAGCAAGTGCGGCTGGGCGAGCGTTCGCCCCGAGGTTGGGTATTTGCTTTCCGATTCGGAACCATGGGGACTCCAAAGCAGACGAAACTTCTTCTCCGCTAGACTCCAACGCAAACATCAATGTGTTGCCCTCGATCACCATTTTCGCGGGAGTTGGAAGGATGCCCCGGTCAATCGCCCGCAAGGTGATCGCCGCATTCCCTCCGTCGCAGCCGAGGTTCGCAACCTCAGGGAATCCGGAATTCCTGTCCGGCATCCGTCCCGTCCTTGAGGAACCGAGCAAAAAGACTTCGGCATGTGGGGCTCTTGTTGCTGCTTGGATGCGTGCAAGAGAGCTGTGAAAATTGGATTCGCTCTTCGTTGTCGTTCCTCCCGCCGATACCAGCGCCCAAGTCTGGAACCCGAAGCAGACGGTCAGCGAAATGGCGAATGTCAGCACGTAGCCCATATCAGAACTGGAAGTAGATGAAGCCACGCGGCGCACCAGGGTTGGTGAGGATGAGGAAAAGCATCACCGCGTGGACTAGCGGCTCGAGCGGGGAACGTAATAATCGGAGCGCGAACATCCCGCGATGTTCGCGCAACCAGCCCCAAGCATGGTAGAGCACGATGGCGGATCCATAGAAAACGAGAGAGAAGATGGGTGGGCCAGAAAATCCGAGATTGCCATTGGTGATACCTATGAAGAACGCCTTAATACTAGCGAGATCAGGCATCATGAAGGTCAGCCAGAGTGCCGTCACCAAGTGAAACGTGATCAGCCATTTCACTGCCGTGACGGCAATCTTGAATGTTGGATTTTGAATGCTGAATGTAGAAGAGGAAGGGTTTGCGGGTGCGCTGCCCGCAGGTTCTTTCATCCAAAATTTAAAATTCAAAATTGAACATTGGGATTTCCCGAGCCGTTCTACGGCAAGGAAAATTCCGTGCAGGCTGCCCCACAGCGCGAATTTCCATGCGGCACCGTGCCATAGGCCTCCGAGGAACATGACGAGGAATAGATTGAAATAGGTCCGCCCCGGGCCCTTGCGGTTACCTCCCAATGGGAAGTAGAGGTAGTCCCTCAGCCATGTAGAAAGGGATAGATGCCATCTCCTCCAAAATTCCGTAATGCTCGTCGAGAGGTAAGGGAAATTGAAATTGGGCGGGAGCTTGTATCCGAACAGCGCGCCCAACCCAATTGCAATTAAAGAATAGCCGGCGAAGTCCGCGAAGATCTGGAGCGAGTATCCGTAGAGTAGCGGGAGCAGGTTCAGCGGTCCGCTGGTTGCCAAATGCTCAGCTCCCATGGTCAGGGTACCCGTCTGTTCGGCTAGGTTATCCGCCACAAAGACCTTGAGGAAGTAGCCGAGGAAAAGTCCGCGGCGGACCGTCAGCCAGTCGATTTCTCTAAAAGCTTTGGCCCCAATCTGATCCACGAACTCATGTGCCTTGACGATGGGACCTGCTACAAGCTGAGGGAAAAATGAGATGTAGAAACTCGTGTCGCGGATCGAGCTGATTCGATTCCGTCCACGCTCGGAAAGTTGTGCGCGGGTGTGGTCGCTAATGTCGTCACGCCATACGTCCACGACCAAGCTAATCCCTTGGAACGTGTAGAATGAGATGCCTACAGGCAGAGGGATATCCGATAACCAATGGATCGTTCCTGCTGGCAGCCATCCGGTGGGTGCTTGGGCCGCAAGGAATCCAGCGTATTTAAAAAATGCGAGGAATGCCAAATTCAGGGCGACCGTCCAGGTGAGCCAGCGCCTGGATTTTAAATTTTGGATTTTGAATACTGGATTTTGAGCTTCGCTGGGTGACCCGCTCTTTTCATTCAAAATCAAACATTCACCATCCAACATCATCCTGTTTTTCCAAAACAGGATTCGTTCCACCGCGATGGCGTTCATCACGCAGGAAGCAGAGAGAAGGATCAGTAGCTTGGGATTGTCCCAAGCGTAGAAAACCGCACTGGCTACCAGTAGCAGGTTGACTTGCCAAACCCGCTTTCTGCGACCCAGACCCGGACAATAATAAAGGGGAGTGACAATCAGCAGAAGAGCCAGGAATTCCCAGGAATTGAAAAACATAAGAAGAGTGCGTGCGCAAATACCCTAGGGACGAATCTTTGGAGCAAGAAGGTGTAGCCGTGCCGTGTCAGGATTTCAGACGTGCGTAGATGTCGCCAAACATTTGATTCTCACCGGCGAATTCTTCCACCACACGTGCCATCGCCATCTGGTTCAGCCAAACGGGACGCGCCAACCTCATCGATTCGCCCCACGAGTAATTGAACTCGTAGTTGCCCAGTGCTGCGAGAATTTGCAGGCAGGCTAATGAATTGTCCGGAATTTCCGGTGTCCATTCAAATGAAAGAGCCGGCACGGCATGGGCCAATCCCGCGAGGACTTCGCTTTCGAAGCCCTCCACGTCGATTTTGACGAAACGAGGAGTTCCGTGAACGGCGATGAGCGCATCCAGTGTAGTCACTTCCACGGTCTCCTCGCCGCCCCAACTCACAGCCGCGAAGCGTCCAGAGGCTCGTGTTTTTTTGACGAAAGCGTCGGACAAGGTGGAGAGCACATGAACCGAAGAGGTCCGTAAGGTGGCTGTTCCCTGTGTGGCTCCCGCAGCCTTGGGCTCTAGAATGACTTCTCGGTCTGTGCCGAAAGCCCGACGCAGACGGCTAAGGCAAATGGCTTGCGGTTCGACCGCAACGACCTTGCAGCCAAGCGCACGGAAACAACGCACCCGGTTTCCAAAATTGGCCCCGACGTCGAAGCATAAGTCTCCGGAGGAGACGAAACTCCCGTAGAGCGATCGGAAACGCTCGATCTCATCAATGCGCCGCCGACCGCGCGTCAATGCTCGCTTCAGAAGAGGAGGCAGAAGGTTGTCGGTTATCCAAGTAAGGGTCATGATGCTAAGCAAAGGTGTGTCGCGAAATCTTCGGGAAAGATGTCATTGGTAAAGAGGAGTAGTAAGGCTGGACGGGAGGTCCAGCTTGATCGCTAGCGTTCCACTGATGGGGGCGCTGCGGGTTTCTCAAACAGGGCGATCAGCGAGGCGCTGTGGAACCTGAAGAGCCTCAGGAAGATTCCTGTCTCAAGACGGATCAGCGTCTTTTCTCCGAGTAGCCTGGAGACCAGACTGCCGAGAATCGGGATACGCACATGGTCATAACCCCAGGCGACGAGCTTGAGCCCGCAATGCCGCTCCGCAAGATTCCTGAGGTGCGGATGATCCCAGCCCTGGAGGTGCCCCTCGTTGACAAACTGAGGTTCGCTGCGCAGGTGGCGGGGTTTGGGCAGAGCGCGCAGATTTGGGACGGCGATCACGACATATTTCCGAGTGATTCGGCCGAGCGCCGAAAGTAGTTCTTTGGGGCGATCCACATGCTCCAGCACGTGGAAGCAGGTCACGACATCAAAGCTGTCCTTGCCGAACTGGGTGGATGGGTCGTTTGGCTCGTCAATCAGCACCGCTTTGCCATGCGCCGCGCTGAGAGCCACGCATTCGGGATCCAGATCCGCTCCCATGGGATCCATTCCCGCCTCGTGGGCGAGGTTCAGTGTCTCGCCGCGCCCACAACCGTAATCCAGCAGTTTTAGACCGTTGCTGGAACCTGCGTGATCGGCCAGAAGTTTCAGCCCAACCCGCTTCCAATGCGTTTCGTAAAAGTGAAGGCGGTTGGAAGATTCGTCGATCCGCTTGGGAAGATGGTGGATGGGATCAGACATGGATGACACTTTCTATGATTTTCTCAAAACCGACTTTCCACGCTTCGGGACTGGCGTGTTGGAGTAACCAATTCCTGCCAGTTCGGCCCATCGCAATACGCTCTTCTGGAGCCATCCCTTCGAGTTTCAGTAATGCTTCAATCAGGGAGTCGCAATTTCCTGGCTCGTGAAGAAAGCCTCCTTCGCCTTCTTGTACTGTTTCGACCAAACCTCCAGAGCGAGCGGCGATGACCGGTTTTCCAAAGTCATATGCTTCATAGACAATTAAGCCTAGAGGCTCCCACCAGATCGAAGGGGCGAGCACGGCTCGGCAGCCATGGAGTAGTTTTTTCTTCGTTTCTCCTGAAACGAAACCTGCGAACTCAATGCATGGGCTGGCCTTGGCGCTGGCTATGACCTTCGCTTCTTCGGGGCCGGTTCCTGCGATGATCAGTTTCGGGCAGGCAGATTTCAATTGCCCTTCGAGCTTTTTCCAAGTTTCCAAAAGTATGCCGATGCCCTTCTCTGGGACCAGCCGGCCGAGAAAAAGGTAATAGCCATGATCCACAGTGGATGCGCCGTCGGATTGTGGAGTCCAGCAGTGACGCAGTGTCGTGATCTTTGTTTCGGGAATACCTGCTTCGATAAATTTTCCGCGCATGAACTCGGATACGGCAATCCAGCGGTCGACGGTATCGAGCCAACCGCTCCACTTTAGTCTTTGCAGGTGTAGAGCCAGCAGCGTTGTTTTGGTTCGCGAGCGCTCCCATGCGCCACCGAAGATTTCTGGCAAGGGGTTGCCGTATAGGGCCTCGTCATGGACTTCACCGCCATACCACAGGGTTCCCGATGGACTGAAGGGGCGGAAGTTGTGGATATACTGGATCACAGGCAATCCGAGTTCTCTTGCTTCGTCATAGAGGCCGAAGGAAGCCACTGGAATGAGATTGTGATAAAGCAATACATCGGGCCGCAATGCGCCGACTTCCCGACGGAGACGGCGCCTCGATTCCGGATTGTCCCACATTCTATATGCCTGCGCCACGAGAGAGGGTGCGCCACGGCCTTTCCATGCACGGCTCTGGAATCGGAGTTCGTCGAATTTTAGATGGTTGTCGCTCAGGGATGAGACCTGATCCACCCAAGCCTCTTCGCCTCCTTGTTCCGCGTATTGGTTGAAGACCTGCAGAACGTGTGTTGAAGGTTCCTTCTCGCGGGGAAGAATCGGCCACCTTTTTTCCAGCGCTTTTTCGATCCTTCCGGTGAAATGCTCGGGGCGGTAGCGGCTTTCGTAGAAGTTCCGCGATGCCTTTGCGAAAGCTGGGAACTCGTTCCTTCTGCCATGAATTTCGACGAGGGCATCAGCGTATTTTTCCGGGCTCTGCGTTGGCAGTAGCCATCCCGAATCGCATCCTTCCATGAGGGTGGGGATGCCCCTCCAGTTTGTGCTGACCACCGGCAGCCCGGCTCCGAGCGCTTCCATCAGGACGATGGGCGAGGCTTCCGATTTGTAGTGGGACGGAAAGAAGAAAATATCCGCTTCGCGGTAAGCATCCCACTTCGCATCCCCGGTTAGCTCTCCGGCTAGTGTGACGATGTCGCCGACCTCCAGCTGCGAGACGAGTCGCTCGGTTTGCTGTTTAAACTCCTCTGAGAACCAACGCCCGACCACGACGAGGTGGAAGTTTGCTGCCTGACCGCGAGTCTTGAGGATTTCAGCCGTCCTTACGATCTCCAGCACGCCTTTACCTTCCTGCAGACTGCCGACGAATAGGGCGTTGAGTCGCTTTCCTGCTTCCGGGGCGGTGCGCTCCATCAGCGGTACCTCGGCCGCACACGGGCACCATTCCCACTTGGATGCTTTAAATGTCTCATGCGGGCTGACTTGCTCGATGGCGACTTCCAGTGCGAGATCTGCCTCCCCGTACGCCTTCCGGGCCAGCCAGGTCCGGATTCGGCTTTTCGTTATCCAGTTGGCGAGGCCGGAGGCATGGAAGATGAAGACGGTGCCGATCGCCTTCTTCCTGACGATGGAAAGGTAGGCGACATCTCGGAGGAACGGGATCCAGTTTGCGCTGGCGGGAGGATAGAAGAGGATCGTGTTGGGTTCCTCGGCGAGATGCTTCCGGGTTTGCCTGATCAGGCCGAAAAGGTGGAAGATTTTATCGATTTTTAGCCGTCCGACGGTATGCATTTCGTCGCTGTAGGCCATCCGCACGGTCTTGACCTCGCGCTCTCCCCAGTCGTGGTCGAAAAGCATCTTTGTCGCCACCGCCTGGCCATGCCATGGCGGTGGCGTTTGTCCGACAATCAGGAGTTGGGGCGCTCCCGTTCTCCGAGAGCCTTGAAATGAATCTTTCATATAAAGCGGATGAGTATCATCCCTGCGAGCTCTCTATGGCGCAGGCTTCCAATATCGGGCGGTTTTCTTGATGGCCTGCCCCTTGTTTGAAGGCGAGGCAGGCGATGATCATCTCGCTCTCGTGCCCTTGCCAACCGCAGCGGACTAGGTAGTCACGCCACAACGGCTGTCTCAGCTCGTCCAGGGTTTTGCGGAATACCATCGCATCTGGCAAACGCTGTACGAGACGTAGATCCTGGGCGATGAAATGCACGAGATCGATCCCCGGCATGCCGTCCGGTTCGCCCCATTCCCAATCCAGCACTTTGAGCTCTCCGGTTTCGGTTGTGAGCAGGTTCCAGCGGGCGAGATCGCCGTGGCGGATCGAGGGGAGCAGCGGCAGTTTCGCGATCCTTTCGATGATCCTCTCACCACCCGGTATGATACCCAGCCCTGCGGAAATTGCAGCCCACTCGGGGAACGATTCCAAGGGACGGGCAGAGGAATTGGAAAGCCAGGAATCCAGCAATCGGCGAATGGGTTGGGTGTCGCCGGGTTGCAGTGGACAGCCTCTGAAATACGGCATCCGTAGTAGACGTGCGTTTCCCGCTTCCTCCAGTCCCAGCAATTCTGGTGCTTCCGGAACTCGCGGCGAAATGCGCTGTATGGCCTGGGCTTCCCGCTCCAGCATAGTTGCCCCATCTTCACCTGCGGCAAGTTTCCCCACCTCCCAGTTGCCGCCGTTGCAATAACTCAGGACCGCGCGGAACACCCGGTGCTCGGAACTGCCGAATAGGACACCTACGCTTTCTGGATCGGTTTCTCCGGGAAGGAGGTTGCCGGATGCTTCGGTAGCGCCGACGGATGCTTTAGGTAGCAGGATACGATGGGCTCCGAAAGTGCATGCGGCGCGTAGCAAACATGCCGTCAGTTTTGCAAGCCCGCGTTGCGGTTGATACAAGCGCAGGGTTCGCAGCGCCGCCTCTCTACCAGAAGGCAGGGCAAGCAGCGGCTTTCCGCTCCTTGCCAGCACATGCATCCCGTGCAGCGGCCGCCCCAGCGCCTCAGCGACTCTGAAGAGATTGTCAGTCATATCGATGCATCGGTGGTGAAAGAGAAATAATTCCGTATGCGGATGCGTCTAAAATTCATTTACCTAGGAGGATACGCAAAATCGGGCTCACCGTGTAATACGGCCATTTCCATCCGGAGTTCCTGCGGTTGAATTCCATCCATTCCCGGAAAGGCAAACCTTTGGGACTCTGCAGGGCTTTGAGACGTTTTAGCCGCGGAAGGTTGCGGTCGCGCCAGACATCACGGCCGACATTCAGCTCGCAGGAACCGAGGAAATGGCTGCTTGCGAGGATGCGGATGCCACGCTTGGTGGCATGGAAACCATAGTCGGTATCGCCCATGGCATGGGTATATACGGAATGGAACGGGCCCATTTCCATAAACACCGAGCGCGGGATCATCACGCAATTCGCGTTGAAAGTTTGGCACTCTGTCGGTTTCCCCGCAGGAATCGCCAACCCGGATCCAAGGCAAACCCCTCCGTAGCTGGCGACGCCCGTCAACGGATCCACCACCGATGCAACGGCGATGGTTCTGTTTGAAGGTTCACCGCATAATTTTAGCAATTCCATCAGCGCGCCTTCTTCGAGCATCGTATCATCGTTGAGCAGCAGATAGTAATCCGGATCCGCTTGCGCGGCGTGTGCCCATGCCTTGCGCATCCCTCCGCACCAATAAAGATTGCCGTCACCATTCAGCACGGTGACTTCTGGGAATTCCGTTTTTACGGCCGCTCCCGTTCCATCTGTGGAACCATCGTCCACCAGTGTCACGCCTAGGTTTGTTCCTTCCGGGAGTTGCTGAGAAAATAACCGCCGCAAGCAGTCGAGTGTCAGCTCCCGCCGGTTGAAGCAGGTCATCAGCACCGCGATCCGGATAGAATTATTAGAGATAGTTTCCATGGATTAGAAAAACAAACGGTGCCTCGGAGCCTCCAGCGCTGCAAGCACCCCTTCGGTGAAGCGGCGGCACATGTCCTCGCTGGAATAGATGTCGCGATCCGCCAAGGCCGCAGCCGCCATCGCATTGCGCCTTTTGTCGTCTTGTAATAGTCCAGCAACCTCTGCCGCGTAGTGGGCGGCATCGTCACCCGGTTTCACCATCAGGCCGTTGATTCCGTCATTGAGGTAATCGATCTCTGGGCCGTGGAAGCGGTTTTCCGCGGTCACCATCGGGATGCCGAGTGCGAAGGAATCCAGCACGACGAGTCCCACTCCGCCCGGCATCAACAACAGTTTCGAAAGCGCCCAGTAAGGCACCTTTTCCATGTCGGTCTTGCGTCCGAGGTAATGGAACCACGGCCAACGGGCGGCGGCCTTTTCGATCATCGGTGTATCCGGGCCGTCGCCGATCACGATCATGTGGAAATCGGGAACCAGCTCGCGGATTTTCCCGCAGGAGGCGATGAGAAATTCAGGCCGTTTGAAATCTCGCAACGAACCGGTGTAAACCGCAACGTTGTTGCTTTTGATGCCAAGTTCGCTGCGTGCCGCATCAATTTCATCGGGGGTAATTTCTTCGCTCCGCTTTCTGATTCCTGCGGTGTCGATCGCGTTCATCACCGATGTGGTTCTTTCCTTCGGGTAACCCATTCCGGAAACGAGGCGGGCACTGAAATCATTGTATGCGAACCACCAATCGACCCGGGTCGAGAGGGTCCGTTTGAGCCATTCGCTTACTGCTTGGCTGCTTTCCGCTTTGAGGTTTTTCCCATGCCCCCAGAGTGCGTGTTTGCGCGATCCGAGGAAACGCGTGAATTGCAAGAGGATGGGGGTCGGGTAGCGAACTTGTTGCGGGACAATCAAAAGGTCACATCCCCGGCAGCGATTAAAAACGGGTTGCCAAGTGAGCTTGCCGAGGCGTTTGGACCGGATCGGGATTCCCCATGGGCACAGTTCGCCCATGTTCGGAAGGGAAACCCCAGCATCATAGATCAGCTCAAGCTGGATGCCTTCGCCTTCCAATCGTTCCTTGAGAAGAGTGAGGAAACGCAGCCGGTAAGGCATCAGAAGATCTTGTAGAATTACGACCCGCTTCATATGGGTGGGAGAATCGGTCATTGGAGAGACTTTACATGATCCGCCACTCGTATGGCCATGGCGGTGATCGTGAGAACGGGGTTGGCGTAACCCGCGGTTGGGAAGACGGAGGGTGAGGCGATGAACAAGCCGGTTACGCCGTGGACTTGGCAATTTTTGTCCACCACACCATGGAGCGGATCGTCCGACATGCGGGTGGTGCCGATGTGGTGGCTGCCGACTGCGAAGCCGGCGCGGATCTGATCTGGAACCTCTTCATCGGGAAGCGTGAGATGGCCGATGCCGCTGGCTTCCGTTTCCTGCCGCAACAGGCGATGGCAGCGGACGACGCTCTCCACATCGCGAGCCGACCATTTCCAATCGGCTTTCAGTTTCCGTATCCCCAGTCGGTCGGTGTCGCGGGTGAGGGTCACACGGCTCTCCGGATTCGGGCTTTGCTCCGCATCAAAGTGGATCGTGTAGGAATTCGAGCGGCTCTTGAGCGAAACGGATGGGTATTTGCGGCGCGCCATGGTGCGGTGGAGGAACCAATGGCTGCCGAAGCGGATGAGCCCCGGCATCCCTAGCACCACATTGCGCATGTGTTGGGGCACGTGGTGATAGCCGGCGGCGGCCAGTTCTTTGCTGTATTCCGGAGGGATTTGGCCGCGGAAAAATCGCTTCACCAGATAAACCGCGGAGAGCGCTCCGCTTCCGTGGGAGGCGTCGGCGAAGGGAGGATGGGTCAGGATGGCTCTGAAATTCAGGAGGCCTTCGCGGCGCTGAACTTCTTCTCTGATCCGCAGGTTGCGTTTCACATACACCCCGTCATTCGCCTTCTGGTACTGCCAGACGACGGGCAGCGAGCGGGGCTGGAACTTGATTTCCCCCAGATCACCGCTGATGTGGGAAAGGTAATAGCGCCCGAGTTGGTCGTGTGCGTTGCCGATCCCTTGCTTGTGCACATCGTCGGAAACCATGAGCAGGCGGGTGCTTTCCAAGCCACCGGCGGCGACGATTACCGTCCCGGCTTTCACGGTGAAGCGATTGTCCTTCAGCGAGGAGGCTTCGACACTTTCGATGCGCGTGCCGGTCGGGTCGGTGTTGAGTTTGAGGACGTTTGCGTGGGTGATTAACCGGATGTTCGGGGCGTTTCTGATCCGCTCGCCGAACTCAGAGCCGTAGTCCGTCGGTAAACTGAAACGCCAGAGCTGATCCTGCTTCCAGACATCTTCTTTCAGGCCGGGAATCGTCGGCTTGTCCCCGTTTTCGAGGGAGCTGGCGGAGCTGTAATCGTATTCGCCGGTCAGGGTGTATTCATGCGCCCTGCGGTAATAGGGTTCCAGTTCCTCTCGGGTGATGGGCCAGCCGCTGTGGGGGACATGCTCCCGCTTTTCAAAATCGATCTCATCAAAGGGTGCGCAGCGCCCTCCCCAGACGGTGGTGGTTCCTCCGAAAATCCTTTTTCGATATTGTTCCAGCGGGCCGTGCGAAGAGGCATCTACCACTTCGCCTTTTGCCAGTTCCTGGGTCTCGCGCTCCGGGGTGAATCCGCCACTTTCCAGCAGGATCACTTGCTTGCCGGAATGGATCAATTCGCACGCGACCGAGATCCCGGCCGCGCCGCTGCCGATGATCGCGATATCGCACTCCAGTTCTCTCCCAGTATCGATGTTGAGTGCGTCTTCGCTCATAGTTATAGTCGCATTCAAGTGCTTAAAGTTGGATCGACGTTGGAAATGTGCTTTTGAGCGTTTCCAATTCTACAGGGGTAAAATCGTCCATCTGCAAAGCTCCAAGGTTGGTGCGGAGATTCTGCATACGTGTGGTGGCGAAGAGGAATGCTCCGAAATTCGAGTGGTGGTGGAGGTATCTAAGGACGACTTCGTGGGGATCGCCGATCTGTCGGATTCGCTCGATGATGGTCTTTGCCTTAATAAGACTCGCCTCATTTCCACCGAAATCTGCGGCTGTCAAAGTTGCCGGTGCGCGGGAGAGTAGGCCTGAGCCGAAGGCCTGGCGTGCGAGAAGCATGACCTTATCCTCGTTCGCCCGCTGGATCATTTCTGCGTGGTCGTTGCCGCCGAGTAGATCGGCATCAACTTGGATCCAAGAAACCCCATGACCGAGACAATGCGGGACATCGTCCCACGAAAGTACGGAGACGCCGAACGCGCGTATTTTTCCCGCCTTCTTGAGATCGGCAAGGGTTGCGAAGGCATCCCCTGTGGAGAGATCGGCGGGGTAGGGGCTATGGAGTTGATAGAGATCGATTCTGTCGGTCTTGAGCCGCGACAGACTCGCCTCTACTGCGCGGGTGAGATGTTCGCGGGAGAAATCCTTGGCCATCTGGCCGCCACGAGCACGTCCCGCCGCCTTGGTTAGTCCCGGCCTGGTTTTCAGGAACTTGCGCACAAGGGGTTTTACCTTTGAGAGGAGCCGGGCTTTCGCGGAAAGGACGTATCCGCCCTTAGTTGCGTAAACGACCTGGTCGCGGTGTTTGCGGAAGGCCTCGGCCAGTAAGCGTTCGCTATTGCCCTGGGCGTAGATGTCCGCCGTGTCGAAGGCGTTGATGCCCCCGTCCAGCACCGCTCCGAGAATCGCCAGCGCCTCGCGCTTGTCATAGCGCTCCACCGTCCCGCCGAGACGGCTGGTGCCGAACACGGCCTTGCTGATCTGAAGATCGCTGTGGGGAATAGAAACCTGTTTCATGGGGTGAGATTATTTGAGGGTGCCTACATTCAGCAGGAAACCGGGAAATTTGGAGAAGAGAACCACGGATGGACGCTGATGGACGCGGATAAGATGATGGTGAAGGTTTGTTTGTAGAGCTATAGATTTGCTGTCAGTAGAGATTAGATCATTTTTCAGTCTGCATCCGTGTTCATCCGCGTTTATTTGACGGAGAGATTCGATTTTTCAGTCTGTCCATGTCCGCTTCGCTCCCATTGTGGTTCAAACTTTTTCCTCTTTCTGGTTTAGAAGCATTGGTATGAATGTTAGATAATTCACTTTCGATCGAGGCCTGATAAAATTCCATCATCCGTTCGCAGTAATTCGGCCAGGTGAAGAGCTTGGCCACGCGTTCTATACCGGCAGTGCCAAGGCGTTGCGCGAGACCGTCTTCACGTTTGAGGCGAATCATTGCTTCCGCAAAATCCTGGATGGTTTCGGAAATGCTAGATGGCTCCACGAGTAGAGAGGAATCTGGATCGCAAATTTCACGGATTCCCTGGTGGTGAAGGGCGATGACGGGAACCCCGCGAGACATCGCTTCAAGTACCACGTTTCCGGATGTGTCCCGAATGCTGGTGAAAAGGAAGGCGTCGGTCTCGTCCATTAGTGAGTTAACCCTTTCTTTGGGAACCCTTCCGGGGATCTCGACTTTGTCTGTGATGCCCAGACGGAGGGCTTCTGCGCGCACCCGTTCCTCCTCCGGGCCGGGACCCGCGATGGTGAGGCGAAGGTCAGGCTCGGATTCAAGCGCTTTTGCAAAAGCCTGAAGAGCAAGAAGCGGGGCTTTACGGGGAATCATTTGTCCAAGCCAGAGAATTTTTAGCGCCGCCGCATCGCGTGTTGGGCGAGGGCTATTGGTGATCATTTCCGGAAAAACCGCTGTCTCCAAAAGAACTGGGACAGTTTCGCTACGGTGGGGTTGGAGTAAGTCGGCAGTTTCTCGGTTCGCTGCGATTACGGTGGTGGCTTTCTCCACGGTTTCGCGCCACCAGGGGAGGAGATGCAGTGAGCGGATCAAGAGGCTGCGCCGTTTTTCCTTTGCTGCATGTTTGCCGAACAGGGGCAGCAGGGAGGACGGGCAAGTCATCCCGCCGCCAAGCGAGCCGAGCACTACGGGTTTCCCTGTGTTGAACCAAAGGCCGGGAAATTGAACTCCGTTGAAAGTGACATGATGGATCAGGTCGGCGCTTTCCAGTTCCTTACGAAAATGCCAGCGCGCTGCGATCTGCCAGAGGATGTAGTATCCAGAGGTGCCGAGAATGCGCTTCTTGAGCTTCAGAAACGGGGCGGGCAAGTCATAGTAAAGGAACTCTGGTTTCGCTCCATCCATCTCCGCCAGTCCGGCTTCGATCGCCTCCCGGTTATTCGCGCGAGTGATGGCGCGGACTTTGCAATGGGATGCCATGCCGGTGGCGACCCGCCAGCCGACCTCGGGCTCACTGCCCTTGCCGGGTTCACAGGCATAAACGGAAAGAAAGGCGATCACAAATTTACGGATGCGATCTCACGCATGACGTTTGCCACCACCTGATCAATGGGCTGGGAGGCATCAATCACGGAGAAACGGGAATGGCTTTTGCAAAGCGTCAGGTAGCGCTCGCGAGAGGAAGTGAGTGTTTCCATGGAAACCTCCTGTTTTCGGGCGTAGAGAATTTCAGCTGGGGCATCCAGGAAGATTACTAGATCCGGCTGAGGCATCAGCGCCGACGCTAGCCTTGCTACTGCCATCGGGCCGCCGTAGCGATAGCGCCGGGGATCGATCAGAAGGTCGGCGTGGTAACGGTCAAAAATGAGGACTCCTTGCTTCGCGCTGCGGCGGAGGTCTTTGAGCCATCCCGCCCACCACGAAAATCCCAACCACGCCAGCTTTGCGATGGAGGCCACCACGCCGCGCGGTGGAATAGAATGAGGATCGTCTGCCGCACCGGAATTGTCGCGCTTGGCATCGAAGGGTGTCGGTCGCCAATGTCCCTGCCGCACGTCAGTTCCTTGTTCCAGCAATCCCGCATCGATCCGTTCGATCACCGTGGACTTACCGGAGCCGTCACAACCTAAAAACGCAATAAATGGCATGGGGAGGTAAAGACTGAAATGAAGGCTCAACCGATTCAGCGATAGGAATTATTAACCACGGATTGCACGGATGGTGAAGAGAAGATAATTCAGAAACACCTAAATTTTTATCCGTGGTTTCCGTGAAATCTGTGCTTCAACTTCTTCGTTCAGAGGAATCCGAGGTTTGCCGATTCCGTGGTGAAGGGATTGTCGAAGCGGGGGAGGTTGGGGAAGATCGCCTCGATTTCGTTCGAGCCAACGCCCATCCATTTGGTGAGAATGGCCGCATACTGATCGACCGAAGTTTCGGGGATGAAGCGACCGCGTGTGGTATGTGTGTCTAGACCGGCACCCGTTTTGAGAGGCGGGAAATGTCCGTAGATATCTCCTCCGTTGATCGCTCCTCCCATGACAACATGGTGACCTCCCCATGCGTGGTCGGATCCCGATTCGTCATCGCTACCGTTCGCGAGCAAGGTTCGGTTGAAGTCCGACATCGTGAACGTTGTGACATCGTCAAAAACGTCGAGACCCGGATCCTTTAGTGTATTTCGAAAGGCACCTAGCGCTCCGGAAAGTTCGGCCATTAGATTCTCATGGGATCCTAGTGCCGACGCATGCGTGTCGAATCCCCGAATCTCGCAGAAGAATATTTGCCGGTTGTTTCCAATTGCTTGCCTTCCTGCGATGAGCTTGGCAACCGCCTTCAACTGATCCCCCAGACTTGTCTGTGCGTTCATGAAATGTGCATCGAAATCAACGCCGCTTGACGCCGCTGCTGTGAGTGCTGCGCCAACTACGCCTTCCGTCGCGCGAGCATTACGTATGATGCTATTGTAATGATCTTCGAGAAGGTTTTCATGAGTAAGGTTCATGATTTTCTCGAAGGCAGCTAAACGGAGCCCGTTAGCATTACTGGTGTAGCCTTCCGATGTCTCGCTTGGATTGTTATAGGCATACGAGTAGTTGGTTCCGTATCCGCTTAAGCTCACAGCGCCGCCGGTCCCTACTGAGTATTGATTGACTACGCCGGCGGTTCCCACTTGGAAAGTGTTCAAGCCTGCTAAGGAAATAGACATCGAGGCTTTTGAATCGGCGTTGTAAGAGGCGTTGAGCAGATCGGCGGCACGGCCTCCCCATCCGCTGGCGAAACGCTTGTCTGCTACGGACGATTGCCACTGGGTGGATTGGTCGGAGTGGCTGAAGAGCTGCATCGGCAGAGGCACCGTTTTGTTGATGTATTCGTCGCGGTTCTGCAGCGGGTAGGCGAGAGTGCCGACATTCGCTAGTATCGCAAGGTCGCCTTCTGCGAACAGCGTCGCCATTTCTCCGCATGAGGGGTGGAGTCCCAGCGGCTGATTCGTGCCCGCATAGTGCCGCTGAAATGCGTTGTCACTCGCGGGTGTTAGAGGATGTAGAGAAGGAGTCCCGTCGATAGGATTCAGAACAGGTAGAGCAAGCGCTCCGCGAGCGCTCTCGTAGTCGGAGCGAAGCTCGCTAGACAATGTATCGCCCAAGGGCACAATCATGTTGTTAGAATCGTTCCCTCCAGATAGAAAAAGGCACACTAGAGCTTTGTAATCTTGGGGTAATACCTGCGCGGAAGCAGCAGTAATGAGTCTCAAGTTCGCGAGTACATTGACCAATCCCGTGACGCCGAGTGAGGCGCAGGTAGATTGTCTCAGGAAATCCCGGCGACTGCGTAACTCCTCTTTTTGATGTTGTTTCATGGGCTTTTTCCTATCGTTGGATCATAGCTTGCGGGCTTACGGAAATGAGATAAGTGGTTTTCTCGTATCGCTCGTGTCGCGCTTGTTTCTGGATTTCAACATTGTCTTGTCTATCGTAGCCTGCCGCACTGGCTACCGCGAAATCGATGATGATATCGCGCGGATTTTCGCGATCCGTGGCATCACCGTAGTCTGTCTTGAGCGTTCCTGAGCACAGCAGTAGATCCATGAGATCCACCATAGCAGCGCACGCCTCGCGAATTTTTACCGGGTTGTTGAATGTATTGGGATCGCCTGCGGCGGAGATCACACCATCTCTGTTTTCGTCCATCACTGACATGTAGGCGATTTCCCTAGCTTGGGTCGCTCCCGCTCCTTGGCTGATATCGGGCATCAGGTTACCGGCAGTGCCGCTGTATCCGTTTTCCGCAAAGTTTGGTAGACTTCCGCCGACCTCTCCGGTGTTGTTGGTGTTTAAAGCCCAAACACTGTTGATATGAGTGATCGTCCCATATTCGGTCGCAATCTGGAACTCTGGAGTGACCAGGCCCGCGGCCGCAATTTTGCCTCCTGGAGCATAGTCAGATTGAAACCAGTTGAAGACCGAGGGCGCTTCCAAGGCGATCTGACCAATCTTGTTGGCCAACCGGGCTTCACGGAAATATCCAGCTTGTGGTGGAAAGGAATCTAACATGTCTCCCGTGGTAAACGGTGCCAGATCGGCAACCTTCATTTCTGTGGTCGATTGCAAGGCACGGGCAAGTGCCGCGTAATGGATGAGGGGTTCTTTCTTTTTACCGGCCCCCGCTTGATCGGCCACTTCCAGGGAACGTGCCTCGGGATCGAGCAAAATGGCTTTCACGACTTTCTTAAGATTTCCTCCGTTCGCCTCCCAAACATCAGAGACCCGGTAAATGTATCCTGCCGACGGGTTCGATGTGACGAGTCTTTGGATGAGTCGCTTAGATATGAAGGGCGCCATGCTCGGCTGTGCTGCCAGGTGGTCAAGGAAGGCAGTTAGCTCTGCTTCACCCGACTGACCTGCTGGGATTTCCAGACCAATTACTGACTTGGCGCCAGTATCATGAAAGTCCGGGAACTGTTTCATCGGGTTCTGCCACTGCGCCTGAAAATCGCGCCTACCCACTTTGTAAATGAAGTTCGTATTATCAATGATGGTTGGCGAAAAAAATGTTTCGTTCCGCTTGGAATAAGACCAACCGGTGAACAATCTCGCGAGATCGATGATATCCTCCTGATCGTAGGTCGGAATGGGCTGACCGCTTGAAGAGAGTTTTAGTGAGCCATCAGGATGGAGTTCCACCAGACCGATTGAGAATAACTGCATGATCTCGCGCGCGTAGTTTTCATCCGGAGAGACGAGCACGGTGCCAGACTCGTCTGTAGCCTCTTTTTGGTTCTGCAAGCTGGACAGGTAGTATCCCATGATGGGATGGGTCGAGACACTCTCCAGCAGCTGCCGGTAACTTCCGGGAATGCCGCTGGCGAGCATGTCGTAGTATTGGGTGTGCCCATAGTGACGCTCGTTAATCGTGGCATCCTTTGCGGATGTAACGAGGATTTCTGAGAGTGCTGTCGCAACCCTTTGTCTCACCTGGTCGTCCGAAAAAAGCGCGGTCGTCCACCATGCCGAGCGGCGGGAATACTGTTTCGGTGAGTAGCTGGCGTTGTAATAGGGCGCATTCGGATTTCCTGTGTAGATCTCGGTAAGTAGCGCATCTTCCGCTAAGACGAAAGCCTCCAGCGAAGCGGGAGGGGTCTCGGCAGGGTCGAGCTTTTTGTCCAACCAAGCGGAGAAAGCGGAAAACCTATCTCCATTGTGAGGGGGGGATTGCACTAACGTGCGGATCTCCGCCATCAGTGCCGGTGTCGGGCCGAAGGTGGCCTGTGTGAGAAAACGCGCGATCTCTCGGTCGAGTTCGTTGCCCGTCAAAGGTGTGATCGCGGGAGGGTTGGCAGGCAGCACGAATTCCATCGAACCCGTGCTGAGCACGTAGTCCGCTCGTATTTCACCAGCGGGATACCGCTCAGAATGTACATTGCTATAAAGTTTTCCCGAGAAAAGAGCGTCTAGAACGGCTTGATCCGTGGTGAGAAACTGCGCAGCTTGGATTTGCCACACCTGATCTTCGAGTTGCCCCAGCGGCAGCGACACCACATGCGGGCCGGTATCAGGATTTTTTACATGGATGTGCGCAGCGCTCTGCTGGGTTGTCAGCCCGAAAAATACCGAGGAGACCAAGGCCGTGCTGTTGTCTCCTTTCAAGCGGAGCAGGCTATAACCCGAGGCGGTTGACGCGGCTTCTTGAAGGTAGGAGGAGTAGAAGAGTCTATCGTTTGCTGGGATATTCGTCGCATCGCAGATCCGTGTGAGCAGCCCGTCAGCCACGAATGGAATGTCGATGCGGAGTTCCTCTGGCATTTCCTTTAAATTATCCGTCACCGGCTGCACCAGTAGTTGCGAGCTTGTCTCCCCCGACGGGATGACGATCGTTGCCGTTGCCGCGCCCGAGCTTCCGAAGGTGAAATCAGCCTCCGAAGCCGAGGATTTATCGAGATCCTCAGCTCCCCGGTGGCTCATAAAAACGGTTAGCGGGTAAGTCGTCGCCCCACTGCGCGTCAGCGTGATTCTTGCCGGTATGCCTTCTTTTTCGTATGCGTCCTGAACAGTCACCTCCGCTGTGACTTCACCATTCAACAAGGCCTGTAGAATTTGCGTCGCTGCCGTGAGATCATGGTTCGCAGAGCCGCTGGAAAAGCTGTCGCCGTTGTCAGGATCAAAGCCAGAGAGTAGGTTTTCTGCCCAATCGGACACCCCGTCCCCATCGCTGTCTTTGTCCGAGACTGCGACGCGGTAGAAAAGACGATCGCCGGATTTTGGCGCAGTAAGAGTCATTTTGCTCCCGTCTCCCGGATGTGCAGTGCCAACCGGATCCCAATCTCCATCCAATGTAGCGGTGCTTTGGATTTGGTAAACCTTACCGGACTGCGAAGGCACCAGGATCGTCACATTTTCATCAGCGATTTCTCCGACTGCTGCTTGTGGATGGGACATGGCATCCAAGGGATCGGTCCCGGCCACCGATTCCATGAGATTCGTAAATCCGTCCTGATCAGAGTCGTGATCCGGTGCCAGATTCATGGCCTGATATCGTGCCTCCCAGACATCGCACATCCCGTCGCCGTCCGTATCGATGGCGAAGGCCTTTGCGGTAAGAACTGCGAGAAATGCAAAAACGAAAGCGACAATGAAGCGACGCCTGCTGAAAAGTGGGTGTTTCATGGCGCTTCCGATAGCTCCAATCAGGCGAAGTGCGGAAGTACGGTATGGAACTGAAATATTCATTTTCAACAGATTATTCTGTATTGCCATATTATGGCGTAACGAATAATCCGTGTATGGGTCAATGTGAAAGAGCTGAAATATGTAATCATTATGATGAGGATCGCTCCGCTAATTCGGTCATTTGCTTCGAATGCATTTTAAAATATGCCTTTCCAAGTGAATGACTTCAGCAAGCGATGCCTTCTCATTTGGTTAATGAGTTCAAAGTTGGACTTCTAGAAGCAGGGTAGGAATAGGCGATCATTCGCAGAGGGTTCCTAAAAACCAGGTAACGCTGCCCCCGGATCAAAGCCTTTCCCTTCTTTTACAGCGCTCGTGCAATTTGCTGGCAAGCCAATCGGGTGTGAAAGAATCGTGAGCGGAAAGGATGCAATCGGGATCAAGGCCAATCGATGTCAGCTGCTTCATCTGCGATGCAATCACTAGAACGGAGCGGATGAGATCTATGCGGTTTCCAGGCGATGCCGAGGGGACACAGAGATGACGGCGGAAATACAAACCAGAGAAGGTTTCGATGATGGGTTGTAAGCGCTCCGCATCCTTGTCGTTCGTCAGGAGTAGCAAGCCGTCCGGCTTGAGAGTGCGTCGAACTATCCGCCCGAGTGAGAGGATTCGGTATTTTGTATTTCCAGACCGGCAGCGTGCACTCAGAACAGAAAGGGCGCTGGAGAGCGAAGCCAAATTCTCGCGTTCCAGAGCAACGCCCCATGAATTCTGCAGCCAATCCCCGAAACCGATCCGGGCTTCTTCACCCATCGCGAGCATGTCCGGCACTACCTCCTCCGCCTGCTTGTCTTTGGCTGCTGCCTTGATGAAGCGGTAACGAAATTCCATGGCCGGAGAAAGGCGGAAGCCTCCCCAATCCAAAGACTTCCGATCGCGAAGTAGATCCGTTGCCGTTAGAAGCAGACGTCCGCTGCGTTGATAGTCGGAACATGCATCGAGCGCGACCACACAAGCCGGATCGTCGATCGCCGAGCAGACACAGAAGGCTGCCGTGTCCTCGTGCCGCAGCACCTGGCAGAGCCGCCAGCTGGTTTCCGCGCAGTATTCATTTACCGTTGCTGCGACGTTGCGGAACGCCACCGATTCTATCACATAATCGATATCGGAAATATCCCCTTCGAACGTATCCTCCCAGCCATGTAGTAATGCAGCGGAGATCCCCCGCTC
Organism: Luteolibacter sp.; assembly: GCA_039978775.1. Lineage (GTDB taxonomy): Bacteria > Verrucomicrobiota > Verrucomicrobiia > Verrucomicrobiales > Akkermansiaceae > Luteolibacter. Next base: position 635,504 of record JBDWAR010000018.1, read on the forward strand.
CTCCAGCCAAACAAAATAGCCTCGGACGAATTCTGCGATGCGTGATTTACGTTGCGAAGGATCTGCCATTGTAGCGAAATATTTTGAGGCTGGAGCCGCTGCAGTCCTAAAGTCTTCGGCGTTAATCAGACCTACGCACAAAAAGCACTTCATGGCCCACCTCGGAGACCCATGCGATGCGGAAACCTTCATTCCGCAGGCGCTTGATGGCAGACAGTGTCTGGGCTTTCGTGAAACCTTCCATCCGGTGGTGGAACTCCACAAGCAATTGGCCAACTTTGGAAATTGCCCCGTCGGCGCAGAGTGCCTCGATCACCCCGTATTCGGCACCCTCGATATCCATTTTCATGACATCCACGCGTTCGTGGCCGAGCTCTTTCATGACACTCTCCAGGCTCTTGCACTCGGCATCGAAGGAGCCCTTGGAGCGTCCCGATGCCGATACTAGGCTGGCAGAAACATGATCTGGATTGTCGGGCATCCAGAGGGTGAGCGTCCCGTCTTCCGAGCCGAGCGCCCAGGGATGCATGACGAAACGTTCCTCGTGCACGTTCTTTTCCACCCAGCCCAGGGATTTCGGGGTGGGGTCAAAGCCGTGGACGGTGCAAGCGGCGGCCGCGATCAGTCCCAAATCGAAGGAGGCGTCCTCACCGATCCCGAACGAATACACCACCGAGCCCTTTCCGACGGTTCCTTCCACGATGGACCATCCCCCATATCGGCTTCCATAGAAGCGGGTAGCGATACGATCATCCGAACGGATCCAGAGATCACGCCCTAACAGGTGCTTAATGGCTTTTTTTACGGTCGACATCATAAAGCTTATTTATTAAACAATTCATCTACTCATTTAAATCACTATCGTTTCAATCGTTGCGGCAGTTGCTCAGAAATCCAATCCGTAAGCAACTTTGCACCGTCTGAGTTCAAGTGACTGCTATCGCAAAAGTTAGACAGATTGTCCCATATGATCAGGAGAATGATATTCTGTGCTTTTTTTCTGTTCGCCCCGAAAAGCCAATAGAGCGCAAAGGTGTAGATCAAAAAAATCTCAAATACAGATGAATTGAAAGACATCTAACCGTGTTGATCCAGAGGTTTCAAAAATTTCAGCCACAAAAACATTACGCACCGCTAGCCTCTCCTCAGGCTCTTCTGTAGCTTCAGTAGCGGGCGGGCGAGCCCTTGCCAGCGTCTGAACCGCTTCATCTCGCCATCCAGCCAATCGGAATTCGCGACCTCCTGCTGAAACCTCTGCTGAGCAAAGTCGTAAAGCTCAATGTCGAGTGCGTTCAAGGCTTCAAGCTTGGCAAGTTGATCCGGTGTGAAGTCCACGAGCATACTCCTATCTGACTGGTTCTGCGTGAGATACACGGGAGGCCGCCAACCAAATGCGCGGGCAATGTGCACCATGCTTTGATCAAATTTCTCTTGGAGCCCAAAGGCAACTAACTGATCAGTGAGCACCATTTTTGCCTTCGCGAGAATTTCGCTGTGATCACACCCATCGAGAAAAGCATCGTCGGCAGTAGCGCCGGGAGGATTTACCAAAATCTTTGTCTGAAGATTACGCAACTCCCTTACAGGATTATCCAGTAGAGTATCTAAATCTCGAATGCCTTTTTCCCACAAATAATGCCCTTTTTTAGGATCCAGTGCGTGTCGACAAAATGATGCCGCACGCTGCATCGGATCACGCAGGATCGTAAACGAAGGCGCTTCGTCAATGGTCTGTATTCCGGTCTGAAGAGGAACGTGTCCCGAGATTATCCTTAGTTTCGATTTCTCGGAATCGGAGAGCTCGTTCCATCGAGTGATATTTTCTTCCCAACTCCGACTGAATACGAATTTCGCTGCACAGGGATACTGCAGGTTCATGATCGATAGAACCGTGGTGCCTGCTGTTTTCGGGATATGGACGAAACGTGCCTTGATCATTTTATTATACTTCTATAGCTTCAAATTCAGAACTTATCTACACGGCTTTGGCGCCATTTCTCAGGCAGCGGTCGGTTCTCTGCCGGGTTGCCACTTGCTAGATGTTCGCTTGGCACATCTTTGGAGACCACCGCCCCCGCAGCGACCACTGCGCCGTCTCCTATCGTCACCCCTTTCAGGATCATTGCGCGGGCACCAATGAAGCATCCCTTCCCAATACTAACGGGAGCGGCACTGGCGAGTAGGTCATTCCCCCAACGGTGATTTCCTGCCGGTGAATGGAAGTCCGTATCCGTGATTAAGCAATCCGCACCTAGCAACGTCCCTTCTCCGATCACCACCTCCCGTGCCGCAGTAATCGAAACACCACTCATTCCAACATCGGGGCCTATATCGATCCGAGCGCCTGGTAGTGCGCAACAAAACGTAGATTGCGGACGCGTCATAATCGGATTCGACGCGAGCGCGGAGTTAATCCGCGCGCCGTTGCCAATCCGTAATTCTGCTCCTCTCACACAATGAATCAAGGGGCAGCCCCGAAACTGCACATCCTCGCCAAGCGAGGCTCTGCGACAACGGGCGTATACGTTCCAAGCTTTTCGTTCGCAGCGGCCTAAAGCGTTTCTAAGAATTCTTATCATCCGATTGAGGTATCGTCCTTTGTTGTCTCGGTTGATTTAACGACCTCCTTATAGAGAGCACTCCACTCCGTGGCCGCACGCCCTGCCCTGAAAAGCTCTCGATCTGCTTCCACGTTAGTCCCCCCCATCTCGACAAGTCTTGAGTAGTCTGCAGTGATTTTATCCAATGCTTCACGGAGGGCCGGTGCGTTCAGAGGATCGACTTGATAACCATTCAAACCGTCTTTCACGTAATCTCGCAACCCACCGTTACGGCTTCCCACCACCGGCAAACCAACCACTCGCGCTTCTTTCACAACCATTGGTCCGGTGTCAGCCAGAGTAGGCGCAACTAAACACCAAGCTTTGGTTTGCTCTTTTTGCAGTGCCTGCCAATCAATCACCCCTAATAGGGTAATTCCATCGATTCCCTTTGCGCGCACCGACAGCGGTCCGTCTCCAGCAACTAACAGTTCCCATGTGGGTCTAGATCCATGCTCGAACGCGTCCAATAGGAGGTCAAAACCTTTGCCTTCAGTTAGATTTCCTACGAAGAGCACTCTTGGTTTCTCGGGATCCGGTGACCATTCCAGATCGCAGAAAGATGTATGGACGCCATACTCGATTCTTCGAACGTCCGCATGGCCGTGCCGCGCCTCACAACGTTCACATGCCCATGGCGATTCACAAACAACTACGGTAGCGTTTTTGACCCAGCTCGACTCAAATCTCGCTTGTAACTTCCACTGCCAACCATTCGGCAAACAGCCAATTTCACGAAGTTCACTCAACAGCCCTTGAATGGATAGAATTCCGGGGCCTTTGAAACCGGCGAGCGCGGCAGGATATGCGCGCTCCAATCCCCAAGCATGGATCACATCCGGCTGCACTTTCTCGAGAATACGGCCAAGTTTGATCTTTGATGGGATCAGGCCGAGTGCTACGTCAATACTGGTCTTAACCTGCGAGCAAATGATGTAACGAATGCCCCCGTGCTCAACTTCTTCAATACCGTTTCGTCCTCCGTCTCTGCGCAGAGAAATCCACGTGATTTCCAAACTCGGATCCTTCCCTAACATTTCGGCCAATTGGGAAAGCCAAGTCGCACCAATTCCAGCGGCCCGTCCTAGCCCGGTTTTCCCTTTCGGGGGCAACGGATAGTCAGCCAAAATAGCAACGTGTAACTTTGATTTCGACATGAGAGAAAGCAGGGGGGAACCCAATTAATTTTTCATCGAATGCAGAGCGTTGTTCAGATAGTCCCAAGACTCTTTCAGCCAATCCTGAGGAATCGCCGGCAGTTTACCTCCCTCCAGCGTAAGTAGTGCGAAGTCAGACTCCTTTATCTCTCCACGCTCAAATACTCTGAAGCCCTGACCCGTGCGCTCCATCACTTGAACGATTTTCGTCCGAATTCGTGGCTCATTCATTAGGATGAATGGTTTGTTGTATTTGATGGAATAGAGAGTGCCATGCAGCGTGCCCACTACCGTTGCGGTCGCATTCGCAAACAAGCTGACCCACTGGAATGGCGTCAGCGTGCGATACACTTTGTCAGCCGCCTTACACGGTGTCGCAGCAGTCACTAACTTCCATCCTTTCTTCCGACAAAATTCCGCTAACTTCTCCGCGCAATCCGCAGTCATCCCTCCGCCATAAAGCAAAACATAGGGTTGGTCAGGTACACCATCCCAGTTCGTGACGGGATCGTCTTGCAGCCATGTCGGATCGACTACCAAGGTCGGCGATTCAAACCCCGATCTCTCTGCCAGCTTTGCGGTTTTTCCATCCCTCACGCCGACGCTGCGAAATCGTGAAATCCCCTTCCTTACGTAGTCGGGAATCTCGCCTTCTACGTCTGCGGGGCCACAGCTCGCGGCGTAACTTACAAAATCCATGTGCGCCTGCTTCGGATGCATTCCAAAGTAAACTGGGTCGTTGCCGAAGTGTGGGTTTCGGAAATCCCAGACAATATCGCTACCGACCACGGCTCCGCGATAATCTGACCACGGCACTTTTTCCACGTCTGTTGTAAACGTATCGTCGCACAATGAATCACCAAGGCCACGGAATGGAAAGCGCTTCAGGAACCAATGCACTCTTGAGCGCAGAGCACTGAGACTAGTCAGTGGCAATTTCACCTCGTTAGCTGCCACGTGATCCGGATGCAGATAATTGATTGCGCACGCCTCATGGCCAAGCGCTCGGACAGCATGGACGACGTGCCAAGCCTGCATAAAGCCTCCATAGTTCGGGCCATTATGGAAGGTGAGAACGCCTATTTTCTTCGCTTTATTCATGATAAAAATGAAAATTATTAAAGGTCTAATGCCACGCTAAAAAGTGCTCTACCTCATGCCTGCAGGAGTTGGGGATAGGTGCCGTATCATCCGGATACCCGCACCCTATTAGCATAATGACACGCTCGTGATCGGGAATATTAGCATCTTTTCGTAATGCTTCATCTGTTCGATTGAGTGCAGACCAGTTGAGGGGAACTGCGCCCAGGCCGAGTGAGTGTAGAGCAAGCAGTAGGGCCATTGAAAACATTCCTCCATCAATCCACCCCTGATACCTTTCAACGGGGCCAGTGAAACATCTAAGATCCGAAGTCACGACCAGCAATACCGGGATCTGATGACCGAATCCCCTATTGCCTTGCTGATGTTTCAATAGCTTTTCGATATCAGTCCCGCGATAGGCATGAACTCGCCAACTTTGACGATTGCATACCGAAGGTGACCACTTGGCGATCTCTACAGCATCTCCAATAATTCCCTCGTCGGGAATCTTGTCGGCAACGTAGCGCCGAATGCTCGCACGACTTGTCGCCACCTTGCGATAAGCTGCTCCTTCTTCAGGTGACGGAAAAACAGGAATTCGAACACCGCCAGCCAACGCTCTCTGTGAATCATCCAATGCAAATTCTGAAATAACTGCGGGAGCCAGAATGTCGTCAATACACTCGCCGGACTCGACGTGTTTTAAGTAATACGCCTTCAACACATCCACCGCAGAACGATATTGCAAGTTTTCCTCTCCGTAGCGTGCACGCCAATCACGAACCAAACGAACTAAAGTCCTAACTAGAGGGGCACCGAATTTCGGGCGAAACTCAGGCATCGAAAGTCCTTTCTCAACCACATGATAATGACGGATTAGCGCCGACTCAAGCTGCCCTTGATGGTGTTCCTGCCGGAATCCCGCCCAAGTGCTTGCTCCGAGAAACCGTCTGCCGTCCAAATAAGTTTCTCGTTGGAAAACAAGCCAACTACGAAAATTTCTCAACAATGATTTCACGTTTTTCATGGAAAACTCTCTGTCCGTCCTAAAAATTACACGGATTACAAATCCGGACGCCTCATTCTTTTAAGCTGAATATGCACTCCCGCCAGACCGATAAGCGCCAGAGCACCACCGCAAATCCACTCAGACCACCCCGGCAAGTGGACGACATGCTTATGAATCGTAAAAGCGGGACCAATGTCTTGATTTAGAGAAGCGACCCACCCCACCACTAATACCACCACCATCGCGAGCAGTGCAGTAAAGGTTATTGGACGCGAAATCTCTGATGGCTTGAATCCGCAACCGGTGGCACCCCGCACGTAGCCATACGAGGCATCAATCAAGGGCACCAACATGAATACAGCAGCTATTCCCGCCAGTCCGAAATGGCGGTAGCAAGGGATAGCGATAGCAATGGCTACGGCTACCTTAATTACAGAGAAAACGAGCGTTTTTCCCATGTTCCCGGCGATCTGACGGAGGCTCTGGAACTGAGCGGCGAGAGGAACAATAATCACCCCTACCGCCAGCCAAATAGTCATCGTCCGGCCGCCGAAAAAGTCCGGCCCAGCAAGTAATTCCACTAGAGGCCGAGTTCCGGCGATGATCGCCCCAGCAGCGATCACACTCATCGATATCGCGAAGAAGCTTACATTCACAAACTTCGCCCGGAATGCTTCTCTCCTTCCATCGACGTAGAGTCGCTGCAATCCCGGATAGAATGCATGGAACATACGCTGCACAAGGTTTGAGATCATCACCGGTCCCCGCGAGGTGAAGTTATAAATTGGAATCACGGCGAGCCCGCCACCACGAGAGATCAATACTGCAGGAATGCTACTCATCACCGCAGTGATCAGAGCAATTCCGCTCAAGTTGAGGCTAAAACTGAACAGCGAACGGAAGCGCTCTTTTGAAATTCCCTGAGAATCCCAACGTGGTATTTGCTCGCTAGTGCGTATAAGCACAGAAAACGCAATCCAAGTGAAGACCTGAGAAACCCCCATTCCCCAGAGATACGAAAGAAGCCCATAGCCGAGATTTAACAGATAGACAAAAACGACCAAACTAATCCACGGTGCAATCCCCTGGATGACAGGTATCCAGTGGAATCGCTCCTGTGCCGTCATCAACCCAGGCACCCCTTTCATCGGGAAACTGAGTCCCACCAGCACCACCGCTCCCAATAGCAGTAGACGTCCATCACTTAGCAAGTTACTTGGAATCTCAAATACCGCGAGTGTGTAAGGCAGGCAGGTTAGTCCAATGATGATGACCAACACTCCTTGAACAAAAAGTGCAAAGCGGGTGGCGCTCCACCATCGATTGATCTCAGTCTGATCCTTAGCTGCGATCGCATCCGCCATCTTACGACCAGTCGCACCGCCGACTCCGAGATCCATCCAAAGCATATAAGAAACAATCTGATTCACCACCGTCCATAGGCCGATCTGCGCTGGCTCTAGGTAGGCGACGGCGACGGGAATTGACAGAAATGCAGAACCCGCGATGGAGAAGAAGGCGAAATACGAAGCGGCTGCATTGCGGGCGGCTCGGCTCTCTTTCAGTCGCTTGAGGGTAAACATAGATGTTCGGCGGTGCCGAAGATTTTGAATGGTGGATGATGGATTTTGAATGGTGAGGAAGCTCACTATTCAATACTGAGACTTTGATAGACCGAACGATAAATTAAGGATTCGGTAACGAAGTCCTAACGGGTCCTCATCGCGGACTGGGGAAGGCGTCCGTGTGACAGATCCCTCGCTTGCGATTGCTCGGTCTCGGAATTTGCTGTCACGCGACGGGCTTCTGCGAGTTCGTTAAGACGGATGTTGTCGAGCAACTTTAGCATACTGGCGGCGACGAGGATTTCAGGGAAGCCCATCCGGTAAGCTCCGAAGATCAACATCAAGTAGAAAGGATGGATCAGGAAAGGGATGCAGATATAGAGGATGAAGGGCCATTCGTGCCGCCCTCGGAAATACTGGATCTGGGTCCATGCACAGCGGAAGAAGATACCCAAGCCCACAAGTGCGCAGAGCAGGCCGAAGGCTCCGGTCATCCGGATGGCCTCCACATGAAAACCATGATAACTGCCTTTCGCCATCATCAGGTCCTGCCCTTTGTTTTTTGAAGTAGACCGGGCTGTCCCGAATGCCGTCTCCTGCATGGCGGCAAGTTCGTCTGCACGAAAGGCGAAGCCGTCCCCCAGCAATTTATTCGAGATATATCGATCTGTGGTCAGAGCGAGACGCCACATCTCAAATCGCCATTCGGAACTCTTATCGGCATCCTCTCTGGCTCCAGGACGAACATTAACAGGAAGAACGGAGAGGATGCGCTGCGCCCCGAAAGGAAGCTTCTGGACTGTATCGGTCATGATAAAGCCAACGAGCATTAAACTAAAGATGGTGCCGCAGATAATCAGGTCTACATATTTTCGCCGCACGAGGGAGGAAACCACAGCAAGGGCAGCGACATACACTAGAGCAGACCGGAATCCACTGACAAGGATTAGGCTGAGAGAGCCAACCATCAGCAGAAACCCTATGGGCCGCAGTGGGTTGAGGGTTGAGATCGGCCGGAACAGGGTGAAGGCCGCTAAGCCCAACGCTTTACCGATGTCCTTTCCTCCTACGAGTCGGCCTTCAGATGTGTCGGCGGCTTCCATTCCGCTGTAAGCGGAAGCGAACGAAACCCCCGAATAGATCGGCAGGATGGCTGCCGCAAAGGGGGGTACTAGGACACTGGCCAGCATGAGTCCACCGTCCGCGAGTGACATCAGGACGGAGAAAATCACCACCCATTTGACCATTCTTAGATCCGTTCGGACTACTGCCATCAAGGCATAAGCGGCAAAGGAAAATACGAAAATGATGTAGGGTTTTCCTCCCACGATATCTCCGCCGAGAAGTGAAAGTCCGGTAGGATTTCGGACGAAGGCTTGGCCGATCGCGATGACTTGCAATAGGATCGCAAAGTCCATCCATTTGAGCCGGAATTGGAAGTCCTGGGTGCGGAGTAGGAAACGCATGGTGAAGACCGTCCCAACGATCCCCACAGCTCCCCACCATGGAGAGGGACTACCGGGAATCAGGCTGATATTCCCGGCCAGTTGCAGGCAGATCGGGATGAGAACCCAGACGTGTTTGCCGAGGGCAAGTACGAAACCTATGGTCAGTGCTCCGAGAACCCATGCAATCGCCTCCTTTTGCGCAGTCGCGGCGGCGATCCCAAGGTAGAGCGCTGCGAAGGCAGAAAAGACGACGACAAGAAGGACTTTTATTTTTGAGGAATCCATTTAGTGGAGAAAGGGCGGAGGGCGGAGGGCGGAGGGCGGAGGGCGGAGGGCGGAGGGCGGAGGGCGGAGGGCGGAGAGCGGAGGGCGGAGAGCGGAGAGCGGAGAGCGGAGAGCGGAGAGCGGAGAGCGGAGAGCGGAGAGCGGAGAGCGGAGAGCGGAGAGCGGAGAGCGGAGAGCGGAAAGCGGTTGTTAGGTGACAGTCGACTGCCGACCGCTCGCCGCTAACCGATGGGGTCGATCAGCGTGGCTGCCACTTTTCGGGCGATGCGATCATGCGTCCAAGCATGGCTCCGACTTGAGTTGATTTTGCGAGGAGATTCTCTTTGTGAATTGAATCGATGTATCCGCATGCGTAGGCGGTTTCCACCCAGTGCTGTGTTTCCGCATTTTCGCCGTCAGAATCCGTGAGTTTGGATGCGAAGTGGGCAGGGTAGCATCGTTTTCGCCATGCTTCCGCGATGTTCGCGCCAACGGAACGCGATGAGCGGCGAATCTGATCAGTGAGCGAATAGGTTTCCTCCTTCGGAAACGTTTTGGATTGCTCAAAAATCATCTGCTGGAGGTCAAAAGCCTGCTGGTAAACCTCAAGCTCGTTGAAGCTTTGAATTTTCATTGCGGGACATTTGTAGGGAAATCAGGTGCGGATGCGAGCGGCTATTCCGCTTTCTGCCAACTGCCAACTGCCAACCGAATCCCTACGCTTTCACGACTTGTCCGTCTGTGGTGGCGATGCCGTTCATGGCGTTCCTTGTGTCGATGATGAGATCGGCGTGGGATGCGAGGAGGTCGAGGTCGAAGGCGGCGTGATGGGTGGCGATGACGATGCAATCCTGGGCGGAGATAGTTTCCGCATCAAAAGGCAGGGAGGGGGTGCCGGCCCAGTCCATATGTTCGCGGGTGGGTCCGACGACGGGAACGTGCGGATCGTGGTAGGCTACGTTGGCCCCTAGTTCTTTGAAGCGATCCATGAGGGCGAAGGTGGGAGATTCGCGCATGTCATCAACGTTGGCCTTGTAAGCGAGGCCGAGTAGCAGAATTTTGCTGCCGTTGACGGCTTTGCCGCGCGAGTTGAGGGCTTCCATGGTGCGCTGGACGACGTATTCCGGCATGCCACGGTTGATTTCTCCAGCGAGCTCGATGAAGCGGGTGTGGATGCCAAACTCCCGTGCTTTCCAGGTGAGGTAGAAAGGATCGATGGGGATGCAGTGACCGCCGAGACCCGGGCCGGGATAGAACGGGGTGAATCCGAAGGGCTTGGTGGAGGCTGCTCGGATGACCTCCCAGAGATCGATGCCCATCTTGTCGGCGGCGATCTTGAGTTCGTTGACGAGGCCGATGTTCACGGCGCGGTAGATGTTTTCGAGGAGCTTGGTGAGCTCCGCGACCTGGGTGGAGGAGACCGGGACAATCTGCTCGAAGGCTGCGGCATAAAGTGCGACGCCGGCCTCAAGGCAGGCGGGTGTGTGGCCTCCGACGACTTTGGGGATGTTGGTGGCGGCGAAGGTCGGGTTGCCTGGGTCCTCGCGTTCCGGGGAATAGACGACAAAGACGGATTCTCCGACGGTGAATCCTGCAGCTTCGACACGGGACACGACCTCTTCTTCGGTGGTGCCGGGATAGGTGGTGCTTTCTAAGCTCAGGATCTGGCCGGCGCGGAGATGGGGAATGACGGCTTCAAGCGTATCGGTGACATAAGAGAGATCCGGCTCCATATGCTCGTCCAGCGGGGTCGGGACGCAGAGGATGATCGCATCACATTCTCCGATGCGGGAGAAATCGGTGGTGGCATCGAGTTTCCCTGAATTTCGCGCGGTGGCGACCTGTTCTGCGGGGATGTGCTTGATGTAGCTTTTTCCCTCCAGAATTGCATCGGTCTTGGATGGGTCGATATCGAAACCGAGCGCTTGGCAGCCTTTCGAGGCATAGGCGAGGACGAGTGGAAGGCCGACGTAGCCGAGGCCGACGACGCCGACGGTGCATTCAAGCGAGGTGATTTTTTGGATCAATGACATGGTGGATTCGGTTTGAGATGTTGAATGTTGGAGGATGAATGTTGGGGGGGCTTTTGATCGCTTGTGTTTCCCCTGTCAGGGAAACGTAGCCAGAGGGCATCGGTCTGACAGGCGCGACCCTGAGAGTCTTTTAAACAAGGATAGATCTGGGCGAGATCGAAGCCCCGAGAGCTGAGAAATTCGTGGATTTGCCAGAACTCCGCTTGATCTCGGTACATCGGGGAAAGCGGGCATTCGGCATAGATTCCGAATGTTTGCTCAAGCGCATTCCCGGCGCCATGAAGGACTTTGAGTTCAGCGCCCTGCACGTCGAGTTTCATAAAGAAACGGTCGCGCGCAGGCCGGGTGGCTTCCCACTTGTCGAGCCGGAGAATTTGAACCTCTGTGGTGGACTCGTGGCGGACGTCGTTGGGAAACGAGCGTAGATTCCCGTTGTCGTTCTCTAGCAGCGAGTTTGTCTGAGAGTTGGCGTTGAGGTGGAACGAGGCTGTGCCGGAGTAATCCGAAAGGGCGATGGGTTCGATCGCGATGCGTGGGTGGAGCCCGAATCCCTGTTGCAGCAGGGCGATCGAGTCGGGAGTGGGTTCAAATGCGACGATTCGATTTCTACATTCATCGGCGATGCGCTGGACGGTGCCGCCTGTGTGCGCTCCGATGTCGAGGAAGACGAGTTCGGGATCGGCATGGAGGGTGCCAATGATATCGCCCCATGCATCCGGGGTGCCGACCCGGTGCCTGAGAAAGCGCAGCAAGCGTCGGCGATAGATGCGGAGAATGGCCTGGAGGTCGGGCATCGGCGGGCAGGATAGTAAGGTCAGCGAACTTCGATTTGCCGATAGAGTGAGGTGAAGCGGTCGGCGCAGGTGACGGCGGAAAGGGCAGTGCGGCAGTCGGTTTTGCCGTGTTCTCCATAAGAAATTGATGACTGCCGATCCATGGTGAGAAAGCGGACGCCTTCGATCAGTGGGTCGGAGGCACCTGCTTCATGAATCCAGCCACTTTGGCGATGGGTGACGTATTGGGTCTGCCCACCGTTTGGAGTGGTAACGACGGGAAGTCCGAGGACACGAGCTTCCTTGACGCAGTTCGGAGAAGTATCTGCGAGGGTGGGGTGCACAAGGCACCAGGCGCGTCGCATCTCGGAGATCACTTCTTCGTGCGAACGATAGCCGAGGAAGGTGATGTTCGGAGCGGAGACTGAATCACGTAGAGGGCCATCGCCTAGCAGGCGGAGTTCAACATGAGCGAGGCTAGGATGCTGAAATGCAGTGAGAAGGGTATCAACTCCCTTGAGCGTATTGAGTGTGCCGACAAAGAGGGCGATGGGCTTATCCGCCGGAGCGCGTTCGATTTCAAAAAGAGCTGGATCGACGCCATATTCGACATGATGCAGGTGGGCATGGGGCGCGCGCCGACGGACTTGTTCGATGCCCCATGGGGATTCGACGGTGATGTCGCGGAACTTCGGCAGGTCGCGCCGTTCGGCTCGCGCTTGGATTCGGGTGAAGAAAGGATGAGGTGCGGTCTCGCAGTAGTGGGAGAGGATGCCCTGCATTGAGAGCAGCTTTGGTATGGGGGAGTCGAGCGCTGCCATGGCGTAGCCGCTTTCCGTTCCCCATGCGTGAATTAAGTCGGGTTTGAGTTTTTTGACGAGGCGACGGATTTTACCTCGTTCGCGGCGGAAGCCGGTGAGCATCTCAATGCTGAGTTTCCTGCGGGGCAGGAGATGGAAGGTTTGCCCTGAAAAGTTGAGACTTTGTTCTGAACGAACACGCTTGGTGAGGGTGAGCCAGTGTATGTCTAGATCCGGTGGAATGTTCCAAGCCTTAATGAGCGGAGCGAACCAAGTGGCTGAGTGCGAAGGAGTGTGGTCTTCGAACCCTGGCAAAGTATGCACGGGTAAGTCCGCCAGAATGAGAACGCGCATGAATGGCTGGATCGTGTTTAGGAGAGGCGACGTTTCAGTTCGCGGCCGAGGAAAACGGCCGTGCTCCAAATTGGTTGTTTAGACTGGAACGCAGCAACTTTGGCTGCTGCGTCAGGCCAGGAGCGCATCTCTGCCTGATTGCGCTGGAGGACTTGATCGTAGATGCGGCAGTCGAAGGAGTTTGCCTCGCGGATGGTTTTGCGTGTTTGGGAGTCGATGTGAGGTGCCTTACCCCGGCCCTTTTTACGGCGGATGTAGTAAGGAGTTTTCCACCCAAAATTTTCCGCCAAACGAAGGATCGCAAGATCGAAGTGTTCGGTGGGAATCAACGCGTCGAAATGGGATTCCGTGTTGTGGCTCGCGCATTGAAAGGTGGCCTCATCGACGGGGTCGCGATGGAAGTCTTCCATTCCCGCGAGCATCCGGGTCATGCCGTTGGAGAGTTCACCGGAAAGGCCGGAGGTGGCGTAGTCGGCGAGGCTTAGGGATTTTGCCTCCGTGTGGAGGTAGTGGGAGGGATCGTTGAGGGCGTGGCGGTAGTGGGAGGCGATCCGACTTACAGGATCGCGCAGGCAGGTGATATAGCGCAGATTTGGGATGAATTCGTGGAGTCCGACACTGAAATGGCCCATGATTACCGAGGCTCCCTGTGCCTGGACTCGCAATGCTAATTCCTCGGATGGCGGGCCTTCCGTGTCGTGATGGATGAAGATCTTATCCTTCGGGTATTGGTGAGTAATGATCTTATGCAGTGTGGTCCCTGCGGTCTTGGGGATGTGCACGAAAGCAAGCATGGTAACGTAGGGCTAAGGACGCGTTTTTGTTTATGCCTGCGATCAGTCGGGTGTCCGGGCTGCAGTAGTCAATTCGCTACCAAGAGAGTGAATTTTACCCGTTGTGAATCACTGAGTCAGGCAGTTTGCACAGCCTACTGTGGGACGCTGCCGCCCTTGGTTGCGGCTCTGTAAGGAGCGAAACTTGCTGGGTTTTGAGTGGGTTTGAGGCGGTCCGGGAGGACTGCTGTGGAGGACTCTGGGAAGGGGGGGTATTTGTTCAAGAAAAAATGAACTTTTGGGAAAGGAGGATGAAATCGGTAGAACTGACTCATTCTTTGGAATGCAATTGTGGAGAGGAAACAGGCGGGGCAGTCTATCGACCTACCACATGGCGACATTGAAGAAAATTTTGAGTGATCGGCGGTTTCACCGATTGGCGGGGGTGATGACAGTGCTGGCGGTGGGGGCAGGACTGTTTGCGTGGAAGTTGGGAGTGGACGTGGCGATGTTGAAATCGGCTTGGAATCAGGCGGAAGAGTTTTTGAAACTGCATCCGTGGTGGCTGTTCGGCGGATTGGTGATCCTGCCGGCTTTCCCGGTTCCTACCAGCGCCTTGCTGTTGCTGGCGGGAACCGTGTGGCGGGATAGGCCGCTGATGGCCTGCGCGATTTGCCTGCTGGCGATGGCACTCAATATGTCGTGGACCTATTGGGTGGCTGCGCGCCCGGGACGCGGGCTGGTGGTGAAATTGCTGGATCTGCTGAGCTTGCGGGTGCCCGAACTGCCGCAGGGAAATCATCTGCGCATGATCCTACTGGTGAGGCTGACGCCGGGATTCCCTTTTTTCATTCAGAACTATCTGCTCGGCTTTTTCAGGGTGCCGTTCCGGCATTATCTGCCCGTATCCGTGGGCTGCAACGGGATGATTTCGGTGGGTATCGTGCTCAGCGCTGCGGGTGCGGCGGACGGGAATCTGGTGCCGGTTCTCACCGGCGTAGGGCTGATCGCCGTGGGGCTGGTGGTGGTGCAGTGGGTAAGGACTAAAATGCTGAAAACTGAAATGAAGACAGGGATGTGACTGCAGGCGGCGAGACGCCACCTGAACGGCCTGCCGCGAGACGCGGCAGCTACGTTTTCAGCGTTTCAGCTTTTACCCATCAAACGATCATTCCGGCGGCGACGGTTTCGTTGGTGCCGGGATCGATGAGGATAAAGGAGCCGGTGTTGCGGTTGCGGCGGTAGGAATCGTGGATGAGCGGTGCGGCGGTGCGCAGGGTGATGCGGCCGATATCGTTCATCGAGAGGGTATCGACGTCCTCGATCTTGTGGAGGGTGTTTACGTCGACCTGGTATTTCACTTCCTGGATGATCGCTTTGGTCTCCTGGGTGGTGTGGCGGACGATGAGTTTCGCGCGGGCCGGCATGGTTTTCGAGGAGAACCAACAGACCATGGCCTCGATGTCTTGGCTGACTTTCGGAGGGTTGTTGGACTTCACCAGGGTGTCGCCGCGTGAGATATCGATCTCATCGGTGAGGGTCATGCAGATGGATTGCGGGGCAAAAGCCTCGCTGAGGTCGCCGGCTTCGGTGGTGATCGCCTTGACCTTGGTTTTGAAGCCGGAGGGGAGGACCGTGACCTCATCGCCGGGTTTGAATACGCCACCGGCGACACGACCGGCGTAGCCGCGGAAGTCGTGCCATTCGTCGGACATCGGGCGGACCACCCACTGGACGGGGAAACGTGCGTCGACATGGTTTTCCTCACCGCCGACATAGACGTTTTCGAGATGGTAGAGGAAAGTCGGGCCTTCGTACCAATCCATGTTTTTGGATTTATCGACGACGTTGTCGCCATTGAGGGCGGAGATCGGGATCGCGGTGATTTCGACGATGTTGTCGAGGCGGGAGGCGAACTCCCGGTAGTCTTGCACGATGCTGTTGAAAACTTCCTCGGAGTAATCGACGAGGTCCATTTTGTTGACGGCGACGACGAGGTGCTGGATGCGGAGGAGGTTGGCGATGAAGGAGTGGCGCTTGGTCTGCTCGATCACGCCTTTGCGGGCATCGATGAGGATGATCGCCACGTTGGCGGTGGAGGCGCCGGTGACCATGTTCCGGGTGTATTGGGTGTGCCCCGGGGTGTCCGCGATGATGAACTTGCGCTTCGGCGTGGCGAAATAGCGGTAAGCAACGTCGATCGTGATGCCTTGTTCGCGCTCGGCCTTGAGGCCGTCGGTGAGGAGGGCGAGGTTGACGTTTTCGTCGCCGCGCTTGCGGGAGGAGACTTCCATCGCTTCGAGTTGGTCTTCGAAGATGGATTTGGAATCGTAAAGGAGGCGGCCGATGAGGGTCGATTTGCCGTCATCGACGGAGCCGGCGGTGGTGAAGCGGAGAAGGTCCATTGGGAAAAGTTTGCTAGTTGGAAGTTTTCAGTTTTCAGGTGGAAGAGTGGGAGTGCGTAGATTCCCTGTGTTGGTTTTCACATGCTGAAAACTGAACACTTGGAACTAGCAAACTCCCCGAAGGGGTTAGAAGTATCCTTCCTTCTTGCGGTCTTCCATGGCGGTTTCGGAGCGTTTGTCATCGGAGCGGGTGCCGCGCTCGGTTTGGCGGGCGGCGGAGACTTCGGCGATGACTTCGTCGAGATTTGAGGCAGTGGAGCGGACCGCTCCGGTGCAGGTGGCGTCGCCGATGGTGCGGAAGCGGACGATTTCCTTGGTGACGGTTTCGTGCTCCTGGGGTTTGAGGAAATCGGTGACGGCGAGGAGGGTGCCGTTGCGCTCGAAGATTTCCCGTTCGTGGGCGAAGTAGATCGAGGGCAGGGGGATTTCCTCACGTTGGATGTACATCCAGATATCCATTTCGGTGAAATTGGAGAGCGGGAAGACGCGGAAGTGCTCGCCTTCGTTTTTGCGGCCGTTGAAAAGGTTCCAAAGTTCGGGGCGCTGTTGTTTCGGATCCCATTGGCCGAAGTCGTCGCGGTGGGAGAAGAAGCGTTCTTTGGCGCGAGCTTTTTCCTCGTCACGGCGGCCACCGCCGAGGGCTGCGTCGTATTTGTGTTTCTCGAGGGTGTCGAGAAGGGTGACGGTCTGGAGCTTGTTGCGCGAAGCGTTGGGGCCGGTTTCTTCGGTGACCCGGCCGGTGTCGATGGATTCCTGGACGGAGCCGACGACGAGCTCAGCGCGGAGCAGGCTCACGAACTCATCGCGGTAGTGCATGGTTTCGTCGAAATTGTGGCCGGTATCGACGTGGACCAGTGGGAAAGGTGGGCGTGCAGGCCAGAAGGCTTTTTTCGCGAGCCATGCCATGACGATGGAATCCTTGCCGCCGGAAAACAGGAGCGCGGGGTTCTCGAACTGGGCGGCGGTTTCCCGAAGGATAAAAATGGCCTCGGCTTCGAGTTGGTCGAGGTGGGAGAGGTTGTAGTTGGGCATTGTGGGGTAAAACTGAAATGCTGAAACGCTGAGATTCTAAAGCAGAACTCTCGCTGCGGGCGGACGATGGGCCTGCTGGCAGGGGGGAGTCAAGGAATAATTAGTAACTTGAGTGGGTTACTAAGGTAAAAGCTGAATCGAGCGGAGCGAGATGGACAGGAGCGGACGCGACGTGCCCGTAGGGAGCCGCCGGGGGGCGGGGTCAAATGCTGAAAGTCGAAGTTTGAAGTTTGAAGTTCGAAGTTCGAAGGTCGAAGGTCGAAGGTCGAAGGTCGAAGGTCGAAGGGCTTTGGCGACAGATTTACCCCGAGACGGGGTTAACACGGCCTGCTGCGGGACGCAGCAGCTACGCCGGTGATTTCGCGTTCGGCTCTTCCTTTCAGCTTTTCAGCTTTTTAGCGTGTCAGCTTTTATTTCGAGATTCTCGGCAGGATGGCTTCGAGGAGTTCGATGGCGGCGTCCTCGATGGTGAGCTTCTCGGTATCGAGAGTGATATCGGGATTGTGAGGGGGCTCGAAGGATCCGTCTTTGCCGGTGAAGTGTTCGATTTCGCCGCGGGCGGCCTTGGCGTAGAGGCCTTTGACATCGCGTTCCTCGCAGGCCTCGTAAGAGGCTTTGACGTAGGTCTCGAAAAGGTTTTGTTCGCCGAGGATGCCGCGTGCGAGATCGCGGAGTTCGCCGCGAGGGGTGATCGCCGAGATGAAGACGATCACGCCGTTTTCGACGAGGATCTTGGCGAGTTCGGCGATGCGGCGGATGTTTTCGAGTCGATCGACATCGGAGAAGCCGAGATTGGTATTGAGTCCGGAGCGGATGTTGTCGCCATCGAGGATGATGGTGAAGCGGCCTTGTTGATGAAGGACACGTTCAGCGGCGTTGGCGATGGTGGATTTTCCCGAGCCGGAGAGCCCGCACATCCAGACGGCGAGGCCTCTCTGTTTCAGCAGGGTTTCCTTATCGAAGCGGTTGAGGAAGCGGTGATGCTCCGTATGGATGTTGTTGTCCAAGTTTCTGAGGTTTAGTTAACGAAGATTAGTGGAGAAAGGTGGCCGATACAAGCAGGCACTGGTGGATTCAGCCTTTTCCGATGATGAAGGCTTCGAAGCCGTGTTTGGCGAGGGCTTCGACGGGGAGGATGGCGCGGCCGTCGAAGACGAAGGCGGGCTTGAGCATGAGGCTGTGGATGCGTGGCAGATCCAGATCGCGGAACTCGTCCCATTCGGTGAGGGTGGCGAGGGCGTGGGCTCCTTTGGCGGCTTCGTAGGGGCTGTCGACGATCTCGACGTTGAAGTTGATGATGTCCTGGGGCACGCCGACCTCGAGGAGATCGCGGTGGATGGTTTCCTTGGTCACGCGCGGGTCGTAGATGACGACGTGAGCGTTCTCGGCGACGAGGTCGCGACAGATGTTGATGGCGGCGGACTCGCGGGTGTCGTTGGTGTCCTTTTTGAACGCAAAACCGAGGATGGCGATGCGTTTTCCGGAGACTGTGTTGAAGAGGGTGCGGACGATTTTTTCGACGAAGCGGGACTTCTGCCAATCGTTCATGGTGACCACGGATTTCCAGTAAGCGGCGGCTTCCGGGAGGCCGAAGGATTCGCAGAGGTAGACGAGGTTGAGGATGTCTTTCTGGAAACAGGAGCCACCGAATCCGACGGAGGATTTGAGGAATTTCGAGCCGATGCGCGAATCGTAACCGATGGCGCGGGCAACTTCATCGACATCGGCCCCGGTGGCTTCGCAGAGAGCGGAGATCGAGTTGATGGAAGAGATGCGCTGGGCGAGGAAGGCGTTGGCGACGAGTTTGGAGAGCTCGGAGGACCAGAGGTTGGTGGTGATGATGCGGTCGCGCGGCACCCAGTTTGCGTAGACATCGACGAGAGCGGCGAGGGCCTGCTGTCCTTCGGGTGTCTGCTCGCCGCCGATGAGGATGCGGTCGGGGTTTTCCATGTCGGCAACGGCGGTGCCTTCGGCGAGGAACTCTGGATTGGAGAGGACTTGGAAGGTGGCGGCTGTCGTGTTGTTCGCCGCGAGGATGGTCTGGATGGCGGTGGCGGTTTTCACCGGGATCGTGGATTTCTCGACAATGATCTTGTTGCCTTCGGAAACCTCCGCGATGAGGCGGGCGGCGGACTCGATGTAGCGGAGGTCTGCCGCGCGACCTGCACCGATGCCGTAGGATTTGGTGGGTGTGCCGACGCAGACAAAGATGAGATCCGAGGCGGCGATGGCGGACTTGATGTCGGTGCTGAAATGGAGGTTTTTTCCGCGCGCGGACTTCACGACATCCTTGAGGCCGGGTTCATAGACGGGAAGTGTCTCGGAATTCCAAGCGTCGATGCGGGCTTCATTCATGTCGCAGACGATGACTTGGATGTCAGGGCATTTGGCGGCGATCATGGCCATGGTGGGGCCGCCGACGTAACCGGCGCCGAGGCAGCAGATGGAGTTGATTTTCATAAACTTTTAATTTTTAAATCTCAATGAAGTGAAGTTTCAGGAGCGAATGTGGTCGCGGAGGAGATGGAAGAGAAAGAGGGAATTGTAGGTGAAGTAACGTTTGAAGAGTCGACGCGGCTCCATGGCAAGGCGGTAAGCCCACTCGAGGCCGAGTTTTTGGAGAGCGGGTGGTGCTTGTTTGACCTCGCCGGCGTGGAAAGCGAAGGCGGCGCCGATGCCGAAGTAAATGGCGGGAGGTAGGAGGTGCTTGTTGGCGGCGATCCAGCGCTCCTGCTTTGGACAGCCGAGGCCGACCCATACGAGGTTTGCGCCCGACTCGCGGATTTTCGAAATGATTTTGGAGTTTTCTTCCGAACTCCATGCGCCGAAGGGAGGGGAATAACTCGCGGCGATTTCGGAGTGGGGAAATTCCTTGGAGAAACGTGAGGTGAGTTTTTCGAGGGTGCTGGATTCGCCGCCGAGCAGGAAGTGGCGGAATCCGGAACCGGCACGGTTGGTGGCGGAAAAGGTCTCGAGCATCAGGGTCGGGCCATAGACACGATCTGTGAGCTTTTCGGTGTCGGAGAGTTGAGAGTTCACCGACCACAGGAGGGGCATGCCGTCTGGGGTGATGAGGTCAAATTTTCCGATGGCGGAGGCGAATTCCGCATCGCTGCGGGCGAGGGCGGCGACGTGGGTGTTGGCGGCTGCGACCGCGTAGGCGCGGTCTGCTTTCTCGGCATTTTCGAGAACCCATGTGACGGCTCCCTGGTAGTCGGTAGCGGCGACCGGGAGGCCGATGACGGAAACAGTTTTCAAGTTTTCAGTTTGAAGTTTTCAGGAAGATGGGGTCAGACGCTGCAGAAGGGCTCGATCGCGCGGAGGTTTTCCGTTGCTGCGATGGCGGCGGTGCGTTGGTCGGGCTCTGAGAAAA
Organism: Luteolibacter sp.; assembly: GCA_039978775.1. Lineage (GTDB taxonomy): Bacteria > Verrucomicrobiota > Verrucomicrobiia > Verrucomicrobiales > Akkermansiaceae > Luteolibacter. The sequence goes on from JBDWAR010000018.1 coordinate 656,173, forward strand.
GGTAGAGGGCGTAGCCGCCATGACCGCCGCCGCAGTATTTCCGGGCGATGGATCCGGGGATTTCCGGAAGCGTGTCCATGCCCTCGTCGAGCTGGGTGGCGTGCTGCAATTCGACTCCGCGGGCGAGGGAAGCGATATCCGCATTGAGGGCACCGGTGCGGGCGACGGCTGCGGCTTGGGCGATGCGATCGTAATCGCGCTCCATGTTTGCGATGCCCGGGGTGTCGTGGGGTTTGCCGGTCCAGAGGATGGCCATGCGGCCTTCGAGGAAATCGCCGTTTTGTTTGAAATCGAGCACGGGTTTTTCACCCGAGCGCCAGACACAGAGTCCGGTCTCGCGGATGACGGCGGGATCCTGCCAGCCGACGCCCATATCGATTTCCGATTCGAAGCCGTCCTTGCCGTTGAGCAGAGCCCATGCGCCGCTGCCGCCGAGGCCGGCTTGTTTTTCAAAAGGCCATTCGCGCAGGGATACGAGCGGGGAGACTGCGCAGTTGACGATAAATGATCCGGGTTTTGCAAAGCGTGGCACATCGAGCCAGCCGCCGGCGAAATCGACGCGGAGGGGGGCTTCGGTGGGTGCCTGCACCCAGCGGACGATGGAGCTGGTGGAGACCGGATCGAACTTGGGCGGAGTTTTGGGAAGCAGGGTGTATTTCGCGCCGACTTTTTCGCAGAGTTCGCGTTTGGCGGGGCCGTATTTGTCGTCCTCGGTGACGATGAGGAAATCCGGTTTGATGCGGAGGAAATCCTCTTCGAAATCGAGGCCGTCCTTGTGGCCGTGGGTGATGATGACCTCGTCGATCATGCGCAGGCCTTGGAGCAGGACGAACTTGTGCTCGTCCGGTATCGAGGGCTTGCGGCGCTTGTGGTGCCAGAGCACCTCGGAGGAGGCGAAAGAGACGATGAGGTAATCGCCCAGTGCACGGGCTTCCTCGAAGAACTGAAGGTGGCCGGCGTGGAGGATGTCGTAGCAGCCGGAGACGAAAACTTTGCGCATGGGATTTGGGGTGGGGATAAAATTAGTTTTCCGATGGCGCGTTGTGGCGCCGGAGGATGAGGAGGGCGGCGGTTTGGCCGAGGAAGATGCCGATAATGTCGGCCAGCCAGTCGAGCCAGTCGCAGCTGCGATTTGGGATGAATGCTTGGGATAGCTCTTCGAGAGAGACGAGGATGAAAACGGCGAGGGTGGCCGGAGTGACGAGGTCGGTCGGGATTTTGAAAGATTGGCAGGGAAAGGCGAGATTGCAGAGGAAGCAGAGGGTGCCCATCAGTCCGACGTGGCCGAATTTATCGCCGTAGGGGATGTCGTGGATGAAGGCCCACCAGTTGTCGCCTTCGCCCCGGTCCGCGATGACCACGGCGGAGATGATGAAGAGGATGAACGCGACGGCGGCGACGCGGATGAGCGTGCGTTTCATCACTCCTTGGAGACGGAGACGTGGTGGCCGTGGGCGTTGAGGAGGGCGTGGCGTTTGGCGGTGTCGAGGTCGGCGGCAACCATTTCGGCGCACATTTCTTCGACCGTGATTTCCGGGATCCAGCCGAGTTTTTCCTTCGCCTTGGTCGGGTCTCCGAGGAGGGTCTCGACTTCTGCGGGGCGGAAGTAACGTGGATCGATACGGACGATGACGTCGCCGGGTTTGACGGAAGGTGCGAGGGTTTCGTCTGCGGTTTTGACGACGGCGGTTTCTTCGAGACCTTCTCCGGAAAATTCGAGTTCGATGCCGGCTTCCTTGGCGGACATGCGGACGAATTCACGGACCGAGATCTGCTTGCCGGTGGCGATGACGAAATCGTCGGGGGTTTCCTGCTGGAGCATCATCCATTGCATGCGCACGTAGTCTTTGGCGTGGCCCCAGTCGCGCAGCGCATCCATATTGCCGAGGTAGAGGCATTGCTCGAGGCCTTGGGCGATGTTGGCGATGGCACGGGTGATCTTGCGGGTGACGAAAGTTTCGCCGCGGCGTGGGGACTCGTGGTTGAAGAGGATCCCGTTGCAGGCATACATACCGTAGGATTCCCGGTAGTTCACGGTGATCCAGTAGGCGTACATCTTGGCGACGGCATACGGGGAACGGGGGTAGAATGGGGTGGTCTCCTTTTGTGGGATTTCCTGGACGAGGCCGTAGAGCTCCGAAGTGGATGCCTGGTAGAAACGGGTCTTCTTTTCGAGACCGAGGAAGCGGATGGCTTCTAACAAGCGCAGGGTGCCCATCGCATCAACATCCGCCGTGTATTCCGGAGCCTCGAAGGAAACCGCGACGTGCGATTGTGCACCGAGGTTGTAAACTTCGTCCGGCTGGATCTCGGAAATGATGCGGGTGAGGTTTGAGGAATCGGTGAGATCCCCGTAGTGGAGCTTGAAGCGGGAGTGCTCGACGTGCGGATCCTCGTAGATGTGATCGACACGTTGGGTATTAAAAAGGGAGGCGCGGCGCTTGATGCCGTGGACTTCGTAGCCTTTCTCAAGAAGGAGTTCGGCAAGGTAAGAGCCGTCTTGGCCGGTGATGCCGGTGATGAGTGCGCGTTTCATGAGTCGGAAGGTCGGAAGGTCGGAAGGTCGGAGGGCTTGTTAGGATTTGCGGAGGTGTTTGTTGAGCGATTCGATGGCGCGGCTTAGCTTTTCGCTGAATTCCCGCATTTGTTCGGCTTGGTCGCACGGAAGATATTGGCGGTCTTCGGCGAGATAAAGCATGCTGCGCACCTCGCCGTTCGATCCCTTCGCAATATCGAGGAATCTCGCAAAATCCTTGTCGCTTTTTCGCTCAAATCCTTCCGCGATGTTGTTCATCACAGAAACGCCGCACCGCTGGATTTGGTCGCGGAATCCAAAATCCCGCGCCGAAATCGAATCGGTTCCGAAAGAGTCATAAATGGAATTTGCTTGGATTCTGGCGTCCTGCCAGATCCTGAGGTCTTCAAATCTTTTCGCGATCATGTTGGATGAGGTTTTTGACTTTCCGACGTTCAGACTTTTGACATCTTCAGAGTCTGGCGCTGCCGCTACCGAGGGCAGCGAGGAAATCCTGATAGGCTGATGCGAGGCCGGATTCGAACGGAATTTTAGGAGACCATCCGGTGGATTGGATGAGGGAGATATCGAGGAGTTTTTTGGGGGTGCCGTCGGGCTTGGAGGGGTCGGTAAGGATTTCTCCGGCGTAGCCGATGGTTTTTGCGACGAGTTTGGCGAGATCGAGAATGGTGAGGTCGGAACCGGTGCCGACGTTGACCCAGTCGGGTGGATTTTCCAGGGAGAGCAGGTGGAAGCAGGCTTCGGCGAGGTCGTCGGTGTGGAGGAATTCGCGGCAGGGGGTGCCGGTGCCCCAGATGGTGACCGAGGGGGCGTTGGCTTGCTTGGCCTCGTGGAAGCGGCGGATGAGGGCGGGGATGACGTGGGAGTTTTCCGCGTGGTAGTTGTCGCCGGGGCCGTAGAGATTGGTCGGCATGGCGGAGTGGTAGAGCAGGCCGTGCTGGGCGCGGTAATGCTGGCACATTTTCAGGCCGGCGATTTTGGCGATGGCGTAGGCTTCGTTGCTGGACTCGAGCGGGGAGGTAAGCAGGCAGTCTTCCGGCATCGGTTGGGGAGCCATTTTCGGATAGATGCAGGAGGAGCCGAGGAAAAGGACGCGCGGGATGCCGGCGCGGCGGGAGCCTTCGATGAGGTTCGCGGCGATCGCGAGGTTCTCGTAGATAAAATCCGCGGGGTAGGTGGAGTTTGCGTGAATGCCACCAACCTTTGCGGCGGCGATGATGACGGTGTCCGGCTTGTGTTTTTCAAGAAACGCGAAGACGGCTGGCTGCGATGTGAGGTCGAGTTCGGCGCGGGTGGCGGTGAGGATTTCCAATCCGAGGGAGGTGGCTTTGCGAACCAAGGCGGAGCCGACCATGCCGCGATGGCCGGAGATGAAGACTGCTGGCATAAATGCTGAAAAGCTGAAAACTGAAATGCTGAAAGAAGATTAGGAGAAACGCTTGATGAGTTTTTCCGAGGCGGCGAGTGCCATGCCGGTGACCTGATCCATGTTGTAGTAGCGGTAGGTGGCGAGGCGGCCGATGAAGGTGGTGTCGGTCTCGGCGGCGGCGAGAGCGGCGTATTTCTGATAGGCCGCTGCAGCGTCGGGAGCGGGGATCGGGTAGTAGGGCTCTTTGGAAGGATCCCAATCGGCGGGAAATTCGCGGACGATGGTGGAGGCGTCGATCTGCTGGCCGGTGGCGTGCTTGATCTCGACGATGCGGGTGAAGGGGACGTCTTTGCCGGGGTAATTCACCTGCATCGCGGGCTGCCAGAAGCCGGGTTTTCCGGAGATGGCTTCGCGCTCGACGAGTTCGGCTGCGGTGAAGGATTCGTGTTCGAAACGGAGGGAGCGGTAGGGCAGGGCACCGTATTTTCTGCCGAAATATTCGTCGATCGCTCCGGTGAAGATCAGGTGATCGTGAGGGAATTTTTCACGCGCCTCTTGGAAATCGGTGTTGAGGTGGAGGCTGGTGTTAGGCGAGTCCGCGAGGATGTTTTCGAGCAGGGCGGTGTAGCCGTGTTTCGGGAGCGCCTGGAATTCCTCGGCGAGGTAGCGGTCGTCGCGGTTGGTGCGGATCGGGATGCGGCCGCAGACGGAGGGATCGAGCTCGCGAGGGTGGCGTTTCCATTGTTTCAGCGTGTAGCCTTCGAAGAAAAGTTCGTAGAGGCGAGAGCCGACTTGGGAGAGGATGACCTCCTCGGAGTTTTTTGGATCCGGGATGTCGTGGCGGTGCTTGGCGAGGTAGGCCTCGAAATCCGCGGTGGTGGCGGGTTTCCCGATGAGTTCCCCGAAGGTGTTGAGGTTGATGGGAAACGACCAATACTTGCCTTCGGTGTGGGATTTGATCGTGTAATCGACGGGATGCCACTCAGTGAAGGCGGAGAGGTAGTCGAGGATGCGCTGCGAATTGGTCCGGAAGTAATGGGGGCCGTAATTGTGGATCAGGACGCCGGCCTTGTCGTGGGAGTCGTGGGCGTTCCCCGCCAGGTGCGGGCGGCGATCGACGATGGTGCAGCTATGACCGGCATTGGAAAGCCGGTGGGCAGCTACAAGGCCGGAGAAACCGGCTCCGACGATGAGGAAGCGCATTGGGTAAAAGCTGAAAACTAAAACGCTGAAATGGTTTCGGACACGCTGCCGCCCTTGGTCGATTTTTCCATGATGGAAAAAGACCTACAGAGTGATTTTGTGAATAAGTGGTTCTGCGTTATCGCAGAAGGAGACGGTGGGAGTCTTGGCAGTTCGGTTCAACGAAAAATGAACTGAATGCCGGGTGATGAAAGGCTCAGAACTTGGGTATCGGCTTGTGGGGTAGAAGGATGGAAAAGAGGTCGAGATCGACGGGTTGAACCTGGCCGAGAAATTCCAAGAGGACTTTGACGCGTTCGTTGGCGGGAGCGACGCTGCGGATGGTGCCTTTCATGCCTTGGAACGGGCCGTTAGCGACTTCCACTTCGTCGCCGACATTGAGCGAAGGGGCGACGGTGATGAGCTCCTCGTTGTCGGAGCATTTGTTTTTGACCTGTTGGATGAGTGAGACGACGAAGTCTTCCGGGACATCGGGGGTTTCCGAGCCGAAGCGGACGAGGCCGCGCACGCCATGGCAGAATTTCACGGCACTCTCCATTTCCGAAATGTCGAATTTTGCGAGGAGGTATCCGGGGAAAAGCGGTTCCAGCCACCAGATTTTTCCGCGCCGGGTGGCTTTGCGGTATTTGATGCGTGGGCAGAAGACCTCGATGCCTTCGAGCTCGCGCAGATGGCCGGCGGCGATGTGTTCGCGTTTGGTCTGGGTGCGCACGCAGTACCAGCGGGGTTTGTTCGGTTCGCTAGCGCTCATTGTCCCAGCATTTTCTGTAAGACGGGCAACACCTGCCCGCCGCGTTTCATCCAGGAATCGAGCCGGCCGATGCGGTCGAGGAAAAATTCGCGATCATCGTGATCCGCAGTTTCCTTTGCGGTGTCTTGAAGGAGGCGGAGCTTGGATTTTCCGCTTTCGAGGTGCGGACGGACTTGTTCGCGGATAAAGCCGCCGACGAGCGGTTTGAGCTCCACGGAAGGTTGGTAATAGGTGCGGCGGTCGCCGTTGTTTTCCGCCTCCTTGACGGCTCCCAAGACCCGGAGGGTTCGCAAACCTTGGCTCGCGGAGCCTTTGGAGATGCCGAGCAAGCGCACAAGATCGTCCAATGAAAGCGGATCCGGGGAGATGAAAAGCAGGCCGTAGATTTCTCCCAGCGAGCGCGGCAAACCGAGAACCCGAACACCATCCACGAAATACCCGACGACTTGCTCCTGCAGTGCTGTTAGGCCGTTGGGTTCGGCTTCGGATTGGGGTGACGTGAAATCCACATCCCTTGACTATTGAATCCGGGAAGTTTGTTCAAGTTTTTTTGAACTACGGCATTGTGTAGGCGCGGCCGTATTTCAAAGCATATCGCGCGTGACCACATAGCTGGCGGCGCAGCGCGGGCACTGGACGGTGATGGCCTGGGCGTCGCCGAAGAGTTCGTCGGGTTTTTCGCGCCAGCTGCCGAGGATGGGCAGGATTTTCTCGACGGTGCAACCGCAGTGGAAGCGGAAGGGGCGTGTTTCGAGCAGATTGGTTTCCTCGGTCTCGGTGATTTTGGCGACGTCTTCCGCAGTGAGGCCTTCGAGCCATTCGAGGTCGGCATCGGGTTGGGCGGCGATGAGGGCAAAATTTTCGTCAGGCAGGCGGAAGGCGCGTGCTGGGCGTTGCTCTGACTGGGTGTAGTATTGAGAAATCCAGGCGACCGGGTCTTTGCCATCGACTTCTAGGGTGGAGGTTCGCGGTTCGCGGCTCTCGGGTACTGTGGTCTGGGCGTAGAAGAAATTCCTGTCGGGCTCGCGGATATCTTCGGTGAAGATGCGCCCGGTGATGTATTCTTCGTTGGAGGATCCGGTCACGAAAAGGTTGATGCGCGGGGCGCGCAGGTTCGCGGTCCAGGCAATGGTTTCCGCCCACGGGCGTGCGGTGAGGTGGAGGGCGAGCATCGCCAGTGCGTCCTTGAGCATCTGGTCGAGTTCCTCGGGGTAACGGATTTTCTGCTCCGCGAGGTGCAGGTAATGATCCGTGTAGATGCCGATGAACTGTCCCCGCAGCAGGAGGCAGTTGCGGTGGCGGACAAAGATGGATTCGATCTTTGTGAAGTCTGCGGGATCGGGCATTTCGACAGAAACTTTCAACTCTCAATCTTCAGCTTTCAATGAAGAGGTGCTTTCGGAAAATCCCTTCGGAGATTGCCTTGGCTCTTTTTTGAGAGTTGAGAGTCGAAGGTTGGGAGTTAAGCGCCCGGCAGTTCGATGAAGCCTTCGAGTTTGCGGATACGCGTCGGGTGACGCATTTTGCGGAGGGCTTTGGCTTCGATCTGGCGGATGCGCTCGCGGGTGACCTGGAACTGGCGGCCGACTTCCTCGAGGGTGCGGCTGTAGCCGTCTTTGAGGCCGAAGCGTTGTTCGAGGACTTCGCGCTCGCGCTCGGTGAGTGTGTCGAGGACGTCCTTGATCTTGTCCTTGAGCATGGAGAAGCCTGCTTCTTCCATCGGGTTGTCGGCGGCCTTGTCTTCGATGAAGTCACCGAAGGAAGTGTCGTCCGAGTCACCGACAGGTGCTTGAAGAGAGATTGGCTGCTGCGCCATTTTAAGAACGGCACGGACACGCTCGACAGGAAGGTGGATTTCCTCGGCGATTTCTTCCGGGGAAGGTTCGCGGCCATATTCCTGAACGAGCTGCTTCTGCACGCGCATCAGCTTGTTGATCGTCTCGATCATGTGGACGGGGATACGGATGGTCCGTGCTTGGTCGGCGATGGAGCGGGTGATCGCCTGGCGGATCCACCAAGTCGCGTAGGTGGAGAATTTGTAACCGCGGCGGTATTCGAATTTCTCGACCGCTTTCATCAGGCCCATGTTACCTTCCTGGATGAGGTCGAGGAAGGAAAGGCCGCGGTTGGTGTATTTCTTGGCGATGGAGATGACGAGGCGGAGGTTGGCCTCGACCATTTCGGTCTTCGCCTTGAGGGCGGATGCCATCCATTTGCGGAGCTCCTGATAGGTGGGCTCGAAGGTCTCGCCGTTGAGCCAGGCGCGCTGCTGCACCTCGCGCATCTTGGTGACGTATTCCTTGTCATCGGGATGGGTGGCGAGGCGGCGAGAGTTTTTCCAGAAGCTCTGGACGTAGTCCTCAACCTGCTCGCAGAAATCCTCGACCACCTTCTGCTTGTAGTAGAAGCGGACGTAGATGCGGTGCATCGTGCCGAGGTTTTTCTCGAAGGTCTCCTCGAGCTTTTTCTTGCCGCGCGGGCTTTTCGCCGCGAGCTGGCGGAAAATGTTGTCGTTCTCCTCGTGGAGAGCCTTGAGTTGATCGCAAAGCTTCGGCAGGCCTTTCATGTAGCGCTCGCGGGACTCGATCTTCTTGTCGAGGATCACGCGGTCGAAGCGCTCCTTGCCCTTGTTGAGCTTCTCGGCGAGCTCGAGGTAATGCTCGGTGATGAAGCCGAACTTGTGAAGGTTTTTGGAAACTTCGATTTCGGCGTCCTCGATGCGTTTGGAAATTTCGACTTCCTGCTCGCGGGTGAGCAGTGGCACCTGACCCATTTGCTTGAGGTACATCCGGACGGGGTCGTCGAGGATGTCGAGCTTCTGGTCGGCTTTGACTTCTTCTTCGTCGCCATCGCCTTCGTCCTTTTTCTTGTCCTTGAAGCGGTCGACCTCGGAGGCGTCGATGATATCGAACTCCATGTTGCGGAGGCGCTCCATGATGGCCTCGACGTCATTAGGGTCGACGAGATCGTTCGGGAGGATCTCGTTGATGTCATCGTAGGTGAGGTATTCCTGCTCCTTGGCGAGCTTGATGAGCTCGCGGATCTTTTCCTGGATTTCAGGAGTGTCGATGCGGCGCTTGGCGACTTTTTTGCCTTTGGTGGCTGCGGCCTCCGGGGCTTCCTTGGCGGTTTCCTTCGCTGCTGCGGCTTTCTTTGGCGCGGCTTTCTTGGCCTCAACTTTTTTTGCCGGAGCTGGCTTCTTCGCGGCGGGTTTGGCAGGCGCGGCCTTTTTCGGAGCGACCTTCTTTTCGGTAGGTGCTTTGGCGGCGGTTTTCTTGGCCGGAGTTTTTTCCTTCTTGGCCGGAGCCGCCTTAGCAGAAGGTTTGGTGGGCTTTTTGGCGGCGGCTTTTTTGGCGGTTGGTTTGGAAGGCATGGGAAGCTTTGCGGCTGGTGGACGGGAAGGCAGGAGACAATTCACCCATTAGATGGGCACACACAAAAATTTGTGGGCGGGCGGAATGAAAAGGGCATTGCGCAAACCGTCAAGAGCTTTGTTTGCGGAGGGTGGGCGCAGTGGGGGCTTCAGGCGGTCTTTGAGGCCTCCTGCAAGAGGCGGAGGCGCTCGAGAGCGGCACCGGAAGTGATCGTCTCACGGGCGATCCCGATGGCGTCTCCGATGTGATCTGCTAGGCCGGAGCAGGCAAGGGCGGCGGCGGCATTGAGGAGGACGATGTCGAGCTTGGGCCCGGTGTCTTTGCCCGAGAGGATGTTCTCGAGGATGGTGGCGTTTTCCTTGGCGCCGCCGCCTTGGAGGTCTGCGACGAGGGTCTTGCGCATGCCGAAGTCTTCGGGATTGATTTCCTCGTCCTCAAGATCTTGGAAGGTGCCGGATTTGCAGATGCGGGTGGAGCCCATGAGCGAGACCTCATCGACGAACAGACCTCCGGGAGCGGTACCGCAAACGGCCCATGCGCTTTCCCGACCGAGCCGCTGGAGGATTTCGGAAAAGGGTTGGCAGAGCTTGCTGTCGGAAACGCCGACGAGTTGGCAATCCGGGCGGGCGGGGTTCAGCAACGGGCCGATGAGATTGAAAATGCTACGGTGACCCTGGGCGGCGAGGCTTTTCCTAACACCGGCGACGGCCTTGAAGGCGGGGTGGTAATTCGGGGCGAAAAGGAAGCCGACCCCGGCTTTTTCGAGGCATTTGCGGAAGCCTTCCGGCGGGAGATCGATGCGGATGCCGAGGGCTTCGAGCACGTCCGCGCCGCCGCTCTTCGAGGTGATCCCGCGGTTGCCGTGTTTTACGACGACGGCTCCGGCGCCTGCCGCGACGAACATCGCGGTTGTGGAAACGTTGAAGAGGTTGAGCTTGTCGCCGCCGGTGCCGCAGACATCGAGGGTGGGTCCGGGGAGGTCGAGCGCGCCGATCATCGGATCGACCGCATGCTCCAAGAAAGCTTCGACGAAGCCGGCGATTTCATCAGGGGTTTCACCCTTGTTGGAGAGCGCGAGAAGCAGCCGTTCCTTTTTTTCGTCGCAGACGGATGGGTCGAGCAAGAGGTTCGCCGCGACTTCGATTTCTCGCGGGCTGAGTTCCTCGCCGTTTTTTACATGCGTGATCAGGGCGTCCATTCCCAAAATCATAAGCACGAAGCACGGAATTCTAAACGACGAAATGGCATTTTCTGCCAATTAAAGCCCGAGGATGGCTTGACGGAGGGCGGATATTGGAAAGAGCTGGAAGCGACCCTTGGCCGTTTTTCAGCAATCTTTCTCCTTCCTGCTCGCCCCTGTCAGTGATGAGATACGGAGTCTCCCGTAGGGAGATGAGGTCTTAGAAAATCTCTGCATCAGGCGGTCGGCATCGACCGCAACGATGCCGCCAAACCGACCGAAAGGCCGGGGAGGCGGTGGCGCATGTCCAAGTCTACCTTCGGGTAGATTAAAGGCCATCGCGGTCGACCTAGTGCGACTTTCTAACTCCCCGTCCACCTGAGGAAGCAAGGATTACCAGATACTCATTACACCATGAAAACCCTGGCGTTGCTCGACGCTTCGCTTCTACCGCTCTCCGCCACCCCGGAAAATTCACTATTCCCTTCGACGTGGTTCCAGGAAATATCCGCCACGGACGGCTCCAGCCAGCAATGCATCATTTTCACCACGGTTCCCGGCGTCGAGTACACCTTCTACCATTCCAACGACCTCGCGAGCTGGACGGAGGTCGGGAAAACCTACGGTCTCGGCCATGAATTCGCCGCCGCGATGCGCGAGACTGCCCCGGCACCCCCGCCGCCGGATCCGCAGAACCCACCGCCGCCAGCGGAGCCTTTCGTTTCTGCCAGTATCACCCTCGCCCGCTCCTCTGGCACGGCGGGTGGGACGGTGGTTTCCTGGCCTTCGCTGGATCATGGCAACGCCGTGCGCCACCTCATCACCGCAACGATGGCCACTGAATGGGACAGTATCCCTATCTTCGCGGAAAGCCATGGAACGCACTGGTTCGCCATCTCGCATACACCCGGCAACGTAGCCCCGCCGGAGGCCAACGGCTTTCTGGATACGAAGGATGCGGACATGATCGCCGATCTTGAGGCAGGCTTCGCGACCTTCAACCAAGCTGTCACTTCCTCGGTCATCACCGCTCGCAACACCCCGCCTCCCCCGCCACCGGCTCCAGATTCGAAAGGCTTCTGGCGCATCAAGGCTGATTGGTCGCTCGACAGCGACAACGACGGCATCCTCGACCATGCCGAGTACGCCCTCGCCGCAATTCAGGCGGCTGCGGGAGATGGCCTCGTCGGCTCCGCTTTCGATGGAGATACGAATGCGGACGGCATCCCGGACGGAGAGCAGCTCGATTCCGACGGGGACGGCACTCCGGATGCGCAGGATATCGCCTCGCACGACGAGCTGATCGGATACAAGAAAATCGCCCTGCCGCGCTACGCCGTCTTCGAGACCGACGATTCCGGGGGCTCCAGATCAACGACATCGGCACCGTTCTCTTCAATGACAAGGTCTGGAAAAACGGCGAACTCATCACTCTGGGGACAGGCGGTGGTCAGGGCGACGAGTATTATGGAATGGCCATCAACAAGCATGACCAGATCCTGGGAGCCACCTTTTTCGGAGTGGGTGAACCCCGGTTCCACCTGATGTTCACCTGCCTCTGGGATACCCCCCAATCCATACCCAACCGCATTTCACTGACCACAGGCGGCAAGATCTGGTATGCCGACCAGCCGAGCTACACAGAGGGAGACCGCGGGGTGAACATTTTCACCGACAACGGCGAGTTCCACGCCGAGCCACTGAGTCTCGGCTCCGGTGATCCCCCTGCCCTCGACGATGACGCGAACTATCTCTGGACGCTCGGCTCCGAAACTACGCCGACCACTGCCGTCCCCGCTCCCATGGAGGCGAAGAGCATGCTCTCCCCGGATCTCCGCTGGGGAGTCCGCGAGGAGTGGATGGATCCCACTGGCGATCCGGACATGGACGCGCCCGGCGGTAGGGCATTCATCGGGGGCGTGGCCGAGATCCTGCCGTTCATACCATTGAACGTCATCCCCCACACCACACCCGGCGGCACAGTTCACATCGCCACTCCTCTGGATGCTGATGCCGAATCCGTAATCTTTCATGACGGGGAGTGGAAGCCCAGCACCTTACTCGCTCAAGCCATTGACATCGCCGCCGACGGCACCGCAATAAGCAGGCGGGACGCAAACGATACGACTTTTCCCGATGGTGGGATCCTGCTCAATGGAAAATGGACTTCACTGAGCCGCGCCGCGCCCGGCCTGCCCGCTACCTGGACGGATGATACTAGCGTCTTCCTCGAAGACACCACACCCAGCGGCTGGATTCTCGCCAGCAATAACAGCGGCCCAGATGCTGCGATGCTACCGCTGCGTCTTAAAGGTATTCCTGGCCAGGATATTCCCGGCCTCCTTTCAATTGCTGAGGCTACGGGAGTTGACGATGTATCGATCGGCGCCAGTGTAAAAGACCCGGCGGCAGAAGACCGTTTGTGGATCATGGCCCCCGCCATTTCGGGGGAGACAAATCTTACCATACACGCTCCCATACATTCCTCAGCGCCACTCTGGCTGTCCGCAACGGGTGTCAGATTGAACGACAATGTATTGCTCAAGCTGGAATCTGAATCAACACCAGTGGCAGTCCATTACACTGGGACGACGAGTGGCAATGAGATTCTTGGGGAAATAATGATGGGAACGACCAGATCCCTATCCACGCCCATCGGTTTCAAAGTCATGAAGCAGAGAACCGTTCGGATCGCCGTATATTTGGTAAATAAACAGACACCAGGTAGCCCCACTGTTGTTGAGCCTAATTTGGTCACCGCCGCAGAAATTCTCCAAAATTACCTCAATCTGACCTTTAATCGGCAAATCAACGTGGACATTGAAATTGTAAACCCCGACTACTCCATCATCGAAGCCTCTTGGGACGTGAATAAGAACGGATATCTGGATTGTTACGGGCCATTCGACGCTCCAAGTCCTGAGCAACAGGCTGTCATGGATCTGGCTGACGACACGGATCCCCCACGTGACCTGACAATATTCTTTATGGGGGGTGGCATACCTATACTCAAGGGTGTCGAGGGATACGCGCATATAAACAGCCGTACCATATGGATAACTGCGGATAGTATCGGGGGGTTATTAACCCTCGAAAAACAACCTCGTGTCGTTGCGCACGAGATCGGGCATTTTATTTTTGGCGGTGGGCATCCTGACACAGGTACGGGGCCGGCTCCGCTACCCGGCACCAACAGGCAAAAGCGCCTGATGGTTTCCGGTAGGGGAGCTGGTGATACGCCCGGTATTCTTACCGTGAAAGGTGAATGGGATGCTGCGGATGTGAATCTGCGTGTTTTACTCGGAGAAGAAGAATGAGAGTATTCCTATATATATTTTTATTAGCTTCCAGCTCAAGCGCTTGGGAGTATTCAGAGAGGGAACTGGCCGAACAGCGGGCTACTGTCGAATCTTGGGAAAAGCTGGCAACCCAAGCTACCCCTGAGGAAGGAATCGAGGAATTCATCGAAAAATTGGGCAAGGCTTTGATGAAAACTGAGCCTTCAACAAGAAATATCAGGCCGGGTAGGGAGAAGGTTCATATCCTATTGAGGGACAAATTGCTTTCCATCCCCGGCCACGCCGAATATTACCGTGACAAAATCAATTCTTCTCGGCTTGCGATGGAGGAGGCAAGAGCCGCCAATTCGCCTACCCTTTACGGGCCTGCGCTAACGGTGATGGTTCGTGAACAGGCTTGGGGCTTTAAAACCCTCGAGTATTTACCCAGTCCAGAAACAGTGCGAGTACTCGGCGAATTCTTATCGGATGACCGTGGAGCAGAAATCCCAATTGAAGTGAGGATAGATACCTGGGAAACCCCGAATAACACGCTAGCCATGAAAGCGATTTCTCGGCTAGGCATCGCAAACCCACCTACACCACCGATCCGGGTTTCAGAGGATATGGATCGTAAATTGGAGGCATGGCAACAATGGTATGCGGAGGTGAAATCCGGCCGCCGTACCTTCCGCTTCATCGGAGATCCGGTGGATTACGACCTACGCGGCTCGTCGAAGCGGGGGGCGGTAGAACCTAACACTTCGAGGAGCGGGAAGCGCACCAATGCGGAAGCGGGGCAAACCGAGATTCAGCCCTATGCCGAAAGGAAGTTTCCAGGGCTTGTCATCGGGTATGTCATGGGTGGACTTTTCCTCGTTGCGGGATTTTTCGTTTACCTCAAGAAGCGGACGGCGCGCTGATTTACAATCCCAAGATAGTGGCGGCGGTGCCGAAATAGATGAGCATGCCCGAGACATCGACGATGGAGGCGAGGGAGGGGGCGGAGACGACGGCGGGGTCGAGTTTGACGGCACGGGCGGTGATGGGGAGGAGTGCGCCGAGGACGGTGGCGGAGAGAACCTGGAGGGTGATGGCGCAGGCGACGGCGAGGGAGAGCCGCAGGAAGGAGAAGCTTTCCGGCTGGGGCGGGTGGAAGTGGGGGAGGATGAAGGAGATGAATGCGGCGATGGATACGCCGAGAGTGAGACCGAGGAAGAGGCCGGTGCGCACTTCCTTCCATGCGATGCGGACGGCGGTGCCGGTGCCGATTTCGCCGAGGGCGAGGGCGCGGATGACCATGGTTGCGGCCTGGCCGCCTGCGTTTCCTCCGGATGCGACGACCATCGGCAGGAAAAGCGCGAGCACGAAGGCCTTCTGGAGGACATCGCCGAAGCGGAACATCACGTAGCCCGATGCGATCGACACGAAAGCCAGCCCCACCAGCCATGCGACACGGCGGCGGTAGTGGACGGCGACGGTGGTGTTGAGATAGGTAAGTTCGGTTTGCTCACCGCCGATACCCCCGAGTTTCTCGATGTCCTCGGTGGACTCTTCCTGCATGATCTCAAGGGCGTCATCGTAGGTGATGACACCGAGCAGGTGGTGGAATTCATCGACGACCGGGAGCACAACGAGGTCGTAGCGGGAAAGGAGGCGGGCGGCGTCTTCCTGGTCTTCGCTGGCGAGGATGAACTCATCTGCGTCGTCCATGATGTCCTGGATCGGCGTGTCCCAAGTATTGAAAGCGAGATCGCGGAGGCGGACTTTTCCGACTAGGCGGCCTTGGGCATCGACGACGAAAATGCGGGCCAGGGTCTCGGTATCCTCGCGATCGCGGCGAAGGATGGCGAGCGCTTGTTTCACCGTCATGTCCGCGGTGATACGGCCGATCTGGGTGGTCATGCGCCCACCCGCGGTGTCCTCTTCGTATTTCAGCAGGCTCTTGGTCAGCTCCTTGTCGCGGGTGCCGAGTAGGGAGAAAAAGCGCACCTGTGCCTCTTTGGAGACGACCTGGAAGATATCGACCCGGTCATCGTCCGAGAGGTTTCCTAACAGGAAACGGAGCTGGGCGGGCTTGAAGTGGCCGAGCGAGTCCTCGATCAGTGAGTCGGGCAGTTCCGCGACGACATCGGTGGCGAGTTCCGGGCCGATGGTTTTGAAGAAAAAGTCGCGTTCGTCGTCATTGAGATCTTCGTAGAGATCCGCGAGGTCGGCGTAGTGGACATCCTCTGCCATGGCGAGGAGGGCGGAACCGTCTTCGGCGGCGATGGCACGCCGGATCTCGGAAATCGGGTTGGTATCGTCGTCTTCCGGCACGCGGGGAAGTTGAAGCGGGCGAAGCGCGGCGGCAAGCCTAAGCGCGGAGAGCCGGGCATCATGTTGGGAAAATCGGAAATGTTTTTCCGCTCCGGCTTGCATCGGTGCCCAGGGTGCCGGATTCTCCCGCGCATGTCCTCGCTCACCATCCTGCGGTTCGTCAGTCTAGCGGAAGGGGTTTCGTTCCTCGTGCTGCTGTATTTCGCCATCTACGAGAAGCGCATCCTCGGCGATGAGGAGGCGATCCGAGTGCCCGGCATGGTGCACGGGGTGTTGTTTGTGGCGTTCTGCATGGTGCTCGTGCATGTCTGGGCGGATCGAAAATGGAGTTTTGGCAAGGCCACGTTTGCTTTTGTCTGTTCGCTCGTGCCGCTTGCTCCCTTCTATCTTGAGCGCCGCCTCAAGCATGAGGAAGCAAACGGCTGAGCTTTGCACCCGTGGAAACCGACTTTGCACCGTAGCGGTTTGTAGGCATAGTAACTGCGGCAGGGAGGATGTCCGAGTTCCCCTCCACGCACTTACTTTTCATGATTACCTACAACGACTCCACACCCACCGCCCGCGAAAGCCGCCTGACCCTTGCACGCCTGCTTCCCAGGCTCCACAAGGCGTTTCCGAAAGAAGTCGGGACGGCGGAGTGGGAGGCGTTTGAGTCACGAGTGGGCGATCATTTCCCGGTGCTCTTCGATCTGCTGTGGCGCATCTATGGCCCGAGCTACGACTTCTTTTTCCATGTGGAGGCGATCCTTACGACCGCGGCGCATTCGTGGTTGGATAGGGATGCGGATCTGAAAAGCCTCGATGCGATCCGCGAGGGCTACCCGCATTGGTATCAATCCAACCGCGTGGTTGGAGCGATGGCCTACGTCGATTTGTTCTCCGGAGATCTCGCGGGGCTGCGGGATAAGATTGGGTATTTGAAAGAGATGGGCGTCACCTATCTCCACCTGATGCCGCTTTTCAAAAGCCCGGAAGGCGATGACGACGGTGGCTACGCGATCAGCAGCTACCGCGAGCTTGATCCGGGGGTCGGCACGATGGACGACCTGCGCGAACTCTCCACCGAGCTACGCCAGCAGGGCATGAGTTTGGTGCTGGATTTCGTTTTCAACCACACCTCCGACGAGCACGAATGGGCGCAGAAAGCGCAGAAGGATGAGGGCGAGTATCGGAAATTCTACCGCATGTTCCCGGATCGCACCGAGCCGGATCAGTTTGAGAAAACGCTGCGTCCGATTTTTCCCGACGCGCATCCCGGTTCCTTCACGTATCGCACCAGCATCAGCCAGTGGATCTGGACGACGTTTAACAATTTCCAATGGGATCTGAACTACGCGAACCCGGATGTCTTCAATGCGATGGCCGGCGAGATGCTCTATCTGGCCAATGCCGGGGTGGAGATGGTGCGCATGGATGCGGTGCCGTTTCTCTGGAAGGAAAAAGGAACTTCTTGCGAGAATCTCGAGAAGACCCACCTACTCATCCAGGCATTCAATTGTCTGGCACGCATCGCCGCTCCCGCGCTGATTTTCAAATCCGAGGCGATTGTTGCGCCGGACGAAATCAAGAAATACGTTTCCGAGGAGGAGTGCCACCTTTCGTATAACCCGCCGCTGATGGTGCAGCTCTGGAACTCCATCGCCACCCGCGATGCGAACCTGCTCTCCCACTGCCTGAAAAAGCGCTTCCAACTGCCCGATGGCTGCTCGTGGGTGAACTACATCCGCTGCCACGATGATATCGGCTGGGGCTTCGAGGATCGCGATTTGTGGGAAATCCATGTGAATCCGCACGATCACCGCTGGTTCTTGAATCGGTTTTTCTCCGGCGAGGGCGACTCGTTTGCGCGCGGGAAAATGTTCCAGCACAACCCTACCACCGGAGACGCCCGCATCTGCGGCACGACTGCTTCGCTCTGCGGGTTGGAGAAAGGGCTTTACGAAGGAGACGAGCATCAGATCGAGATGGCGATCCGCCGCATCCTGCTGCTCCACGGCATCATTTTTACGATCGGCGGCATTCCGCTTATCTACCTCGGCGATGAGATCGGCCTGACCAACGACTACGACTACCCCAGCGACCCCGGCAAGGATGGCGACGATCGCTGGATGCACCGCCCGCCCTTCGATTGGGACAAGGCGGAGAAACGCAAGGATCCGGAAACTGTCGAGGGCCGCATCTTCAGCGGTTTCTTGAAGCTCTCCCAGATCCGCAAAAACAACCAAGCCTTCCACGAGAACCATACGGAATTCGTCGATACCGGCAACGGGTGTGTGTTCGGTTATTTCCGCAGCTATGGCGGCCAAAGCGTGCTCTGCCTCGCGAACTTCTCCGAGCAACCGCAGGATCTCTCCGCCACCCGCCTCCGCCAAGTTGGCATGCGCAAGACCTTCACCGATATCGTCGCCGGGAAAAGCATCGTGGCCACACAGAAACTCACCCTGGAGCCGCTGCAATTCGTGGCGCTGATGTAGGAACTTTCAATCCTCAAATTTCAACTTCCAAGGAAGAGGGGGATTCATCGTCCCGGCTCTGCGTCCCCTCTGCGATCTCTGTGGCTTCTTGAGCGCCGTAGCCTCGGCGGAGGAGCTTGCGTTGAAAATCTGACGCGGGCGGCGGGCGCAGATCACAAAAAAAGCCCCGCCCGGTTTCCCGGAGGGGCTTTGAAAAATCTCAGCCGGATGGCTTAACGGCGGCGGCGCAGCGTCATTGCTGCAAGGCCAAGACCGAGCAGTGTCACTGAGCTTGGTTCAGGAATCACATCCACATCGACCGTGAAGTTAAAGCTGGCAAGACCCCAGTTATTGTAGGCCGATGGTGCGGTATTAGGTCCTTGTGAGACGTAAAGAGCTGGTTGGTTGTAACTGCCTGGGATAGAGCTTTGGTTGCCAGGGGAGTTATTAGACCAGTTCTTGGATAAAAGCCCGGTGCCTGCACCGATTACGGTTTGGTGGGTGTTTCCTCCATTTTCCCACATTTCAAAACCCGAGAAACCGACTGTGGATGCGCCATAAGTGCCATTGGATGTCATTACCGAGAAGTTTTCCAACGAGAACTTCAACGATTCATTTGCGTCCATATTTCCATTTCCGACAGTCCACGTAGCTAAATCAGTCGTGGTGCCTGAAGCTCCAGCTCCTTTGGTTGTCTGTTGAACCAATTGCTGGGTGGTGCCGATGATTGCAGTGCCGTCGGAAAACACGCTACTATTTGTTCCAGTGGCGGAACCGTTCGTGATGGTACCTCCGCTGTAACCGGTGACGCGGACATCGAATTTCAGTGTGTCCAGTGTGCCGTCGCCGTCGAAGCTCTGATTGCTATAAGTGAAGGTGTAAATGAAGTTGTCAGCAACCGTACCTGTACCGGCACGTGTCACCGTCAGATTCGAGGTCGATCCACCGACATTTGCGGTATTGCCAGTGGCCAGAGGGTTGAAAGAACTGAAGACTACGTTCGCAGCGTTAGCTGCTGATGTCGCTAGGAGCGAGGATGCCGCGCAGGTGGCGGCCAGAAACAAGGTTTTGTTTTTCATGAGTTTTTAAAGATTGCTTCTAATTTTTGCGCGGGGAGAAGAGCGCCCAATAAGAAGAATACAGATTGTATGAGATCAAAAGATATCCCCATTTTTGAGGATGCTTCCACGTTTCGCTAGCCATTGAGATCTCGCCGGAACGGAGGTCGAATCCTTCCCAAATCCGGAGATCGCGGGCTGGAACATGTTTCGGGCACGAAAAAGGCGGCGCCTCCCCCACGGAAGCGCCGCCTATGTATCAACACGATGAGAATCAGAGATAGCTGAGCGCGATGGCGACGGCATCGGGGAGATCGGATTGAGATTCGGGGATCTCCAAGGTAAAAACCGTTTGGCCGAAGCCGTCGATGGCGAGGATTGTGGCGGAGTTGTAATCGACCACGACTTTGGGTGAATTTGAGGAGAATGCCGCCATGCCGGCGCTGAGGGCTTTGTCTTCGAAGTTCCCGGAATATTGGAGGATTTCCAAAGTGCCATCGGGAGCGCCGACGAGGATGATCGCGGCGGATTCGACATCTGCTTGGCTGGTGACCGCGCCCCGGAAGCCAGCGAGGTAATCCGATTTCATAAGAGTCGGGACGGCGATAAGGGCGATGACTGCCGCAGTGGCAGCGAGGCCGAAGGCAGGGCGTGCGAAGAAAGATTGGGCGGCTTGGAACCACGAGCGCTTCTCTGCTGCTGGCTGTGCGGAAGGTGCCGGGGCGTAGCGATCCATGAGGTCCCCGAGGAGTTCGTTGGGGATCGCAGGGGATTTTTCAGAAGCATGATGGCCGAGACTTTCGGACAAGAGGTCTGCGGTGGATTTGAGGTTTTCGGGGAGTTCGGCTTTCATACTAATGCTCCAATCGCAGGGTGAGGGGTGGCGTTTTCAAAAAAGTAGATTTTCGCGAATTTTTTGCAGGGCGCCCTCGACGATTTCGGTCAGAACCCTTCTGCGTGTTGAGCCGGAGACGCCTGGCTTGATGCTGTAAGAGTTGCAGAAATCGTCGTCGCCGATGAGATCCTGGATCGTGGCGGATTGGTTGACGAAGAGGATGAAGATAAGTTCCCACTCGGCGGGGGTGAGCGCTTCGCGGCACTCGGCGTGGATCTTCTCAAAGGTGAGGACGTTCGGGTCGGCGCGGGTATCTTCAAACTGCATCGCGTGCTCGGGGTCTTCGCTTAGCGCATCGATACTGGAGCCGGAGTTCGGCTGATTTTTCAGCGCCCCGCGGCGGCGGTAGAAATCGACGGCACGGAAGCTGGTGATACGTGAGTGGAGGGGGATGATTTCCTCAAACACGGTGGGATCGAGGATGGGTGAATGGCCGCTGCCTTCGCGCTCGCGGACCAGCTCGGCGAGGGTGTCGCTAAAGACGTCTTCGGCATCGGCTCCCTTGATGCCCTTGCGGCTGAGGGTGGCGAAGGCGAGAGGTTTAAGTACCGGCGGCAGGCCTTGCCATTCGCGGTCATGGAAACCTTTCTCCGGATCGTGACGCTGGAGTTTGTCGAGGTCGAGGTTGGCGGGGTAGCGGGTGTCCTCCGGATCGCGGTGGAGCTGTGGGTTGGATTGATCGCGGCGGATCTGTGCGACGACTTGGAGGACGGCGGCGGCAGTTTCCGAGAGGGCCTTGGCGGTGAACTCTGCCTCGGTGGGGAATTCGTCGAAATCGAGGGAGACGTTGCGCATGGAACGCTCGGTGATGGAGGTGGCGGTTTCCTCGGGGAGGAGGACGCCCTCGACCGGGCGGCGGGCGCGGTGCCAGCAGGAATTCCAGCAACGTTTCAGCTGCTCTTGTTTCTTCAAATCATCCATCGGTGTATTTGCTCAGTGCAGAGAGAAGATGCAAAATGCTTCCCTCTGGCAAGGTGTATGGCCGTTTTCGATTACGGCGCGGGAGGTGGAACGATGGCGAGACGTGCGTAAAAGGCGTTGCTGTCTGCTGGGAAGGTGGCGGTGAGCCAGATGATCCCATTTTCGGCGGCAGATTGCGAGAGGCTCGCTGCGGCGGTTGTCCATGAGCTCAGCTTGGCGCTGCACTCGATGCTCCATGTGATGCCGTTGCGGAGAGTGTAGGGAGTGGCGGGATCGTAGAGTGCCGCATCGACCGGGAAGGTGATGGACATCTGCGGGGTGCTGCGCGCCAGCGATGCGGGGGTGACTCCGATGCCAGAGGCGGCCGGGGCGGAGGAGCTCAGGTTGGCATCGCTGCCATGGAAAATCTCGATGATATCCGGCATGCCATCGGAATCGGAATCGGTGGTAGCATCGTAGGTGGCTACTGGAGTTGTAGTATTAGGATCGGTCTGGGTCTCAGATGCAGGGACGGTGCGGAGCAGTACGCCCGCAGATGAGGAGGCGGTGGCGGCCTTGAGGGTTTGCTCGGTGGTTGCCGGGGTGGCTGCCGTATTTCTGGAAATTTCCGTGAGGCCGAGCGCGGTGGTGAGGGCGCAGGCTGGGCTGGTGCCGGTCATTTCGGTAAATCCTCCGGTATTCGGAATGGTTCGCAGGGCGAGGCCGGGGGCGAGGAGATCGACGGAGGAACCGTAATTGGAGGAGGAGAGTTTCGCGTCTTGGCGGTCGGTGGCTCCGGTGCAGACGACTCCATCAATGGATCCGTAGGCGGCGGGGATGTATTGGCCGGCGTCTTGGCCGAGATTTCCGGAGGAGACAAAGACCGTGATGCCCTCGGAGACAGCGCGCTCGATGGCAGAGCGGAGGGTGTAGCTGGAGCCGGCGGTGGTGGAAGATGTGGCGATGCAGATGGCGGCGGGCAGTCCGTCGGTGGAGTCGCGGTGGTCGGCGATCGCATCGAGCACGGCTTTGGCGAGCAGGGTAGTGGTGGTGGAATTCCCGTTCGGATAGATGTCGTAGTTCACCACGCGGATGGGTGTGCCCGGCGAGGCACCGGTTGGCTTGCCGCCGATGAGGGAGAGCATCTGGGTGCCGTGTTTGAAAGCCGAGGAGGTGGTGGGGTCGCCGTTGCCGCGGACGAGCACGGATTTTTCGAGGGTGAGCTTGGGGTTGGCTCCGATCCAATCGCCGGGATTGGCGACGGCCGTATCGATGAGGTAGAGTCGGACGGGTGCCGTGGTGTCAGGGTAGGTATAGGAGTTGGTGGATTGGCCGGTGATGTGGGTGAGCGCCCAATCGGGATCGGTGTTGATCCCGTTCGGGGTGAGCGATACTTCCGCCGAGACGATCACTGTGGGGTCGAGTCGGAGCAGGTAAAGCTCGAGCGGGCTGAGCCATGCGCTGACGGCGGTGAGTGGGGTTGCGGAGGCGTCGTCGTCGATTTCCGCGTAGAGGGTGGCGCCGATGCTGTTGAGCAGCGTTTTGATCGTGCCGAGCAGGACTTGGCCAGGAAACGCAGGGTTCGGGCGGACGACGTGGAGGGTTTCCGTAGCGGGTGCTGCAACGGGGATAATAGGGTTCAGTCCGACGAGTTGAGCACGAGCGGGGATGAGGGTCAGCAGCAGTGCAAACGCCGGGGCGATGCAAAGACTCAGGGGGAAGAGTTTCACGAACAGAAGAATTTAAACTTCCTTGATCATAAGACACTTATGAAAATATAGCATTACGCGATCGCGTGTATTGGCTAATTTTTTTCAGGTAGGCTTTTTGTGGGAGAAAAGGCGTGCGGAGAGGAAAAGGAAGATGGGAAGGGTTCCAAAAATGAGCAGCAGAGGGTTCACGGGGAAGGGTTTGCGGGCTTCGATGGTGGGGCCGGTTTGCAGCGGGGTGTTCTGGCTAAGGACAAAAGGTGCGTAGCGCAGCACGGCCAATTCGTAGGCCTCGGGTTCGGCCGCGGCTTCAGAAAGGAATTCCGCTTGGGTTTGCCAAAGTGCCTGGGCAGGGCGATCTGAAGCGATGGCGAGGCGGTAGAATCGATCCATGAAGTCGGGGGTGGAATCGTCCGCGACCGGCCAGAGGGCGACGGCGATTTCGCGTGCTCCGGCGATTGCGAAGGCTCGGCGGAGCCCGAGCAGGCCTTCCCCGGCGACGGGTGTTCCGGCTCCGGATTCGCAGGAGGAGAGGGTGACGAGGCGGGTGCCTTGCAGCGGGAGGGAGGCGATTTCCTCGGGGAAAAGGAGGTCATCGGCGGAGGAAATGAGCGGGCTGTCCGGGCTGCGCTTGGCGCCGTTGTATAACACCAGGCCGCCGGAGAAGAGGAGATCGGCGTTTTCATCGAAATCGACCGGCAGGTTGGCGGAGGAGGTTTCTCCGGGCATGAAGAAGGCGTGGCAGCCGAGATGGAGGACGGCGGGGGCGGAGGCGGATCTGAGGGATGTTTCCGTGGCCTCGGAGCCGGTGCGGAAGCTGGAATCACGAGGGGCGATGGCCGAAATGATGGCGGCTTCTTTTTTTGTGCCGGGCATCGGTTGGAGTCCGGAGAGGATGCTGAGAAGAGGATCTCCGTTGGCGGGGGCGGAGCTTTTCGGGAATTGGGAGAGGGTGAGCACGCTCCAGGGTTTTGCGGAGAGCGCGGTTTGTGGGGCGGCATTCAGGAGATCGCGGGCGCTGGTGACCGTGGCGATCTGGAGGTGCTGGCTGGAGAGGGGGCTATTTGCCGAATCAAGCAGGGCGGCGAGGGGCAGGAAATGAAGGCGGCTGTCTGGAGAAAAGGCGATGTGTTCGGTGCCGGGCGGGAGTTTTTCGGCGATGGGTTGCCAGAAACCCCGGTACAGGGCGCGGAGAATGGGGCGGAGCTTGAGGGCGGGAGCGCTGCCGGGATTTTCCTTTTCTGAGAGAGAGTGGGAGAGCCAAGCGAGGCGGTTGTGGAAGGCAGTAAGCCATTTTTCGAGTTCGGCATCGCTGCCGAGCGGGATCCACTGTGGCGGGCCGGTGGGGAGGATGAGGATGGCTCCGTAGGTTTCCTCGGGTGCTACGGAGGTGGTGGTGAAGCGGCAGGTATCGATGAATGCGGTGCCGGGGGTGAGGGTGGATTGGATGTGTTGCCAAGTGGCGGTGGTTTTTTCCTCGGGGGCCGAGAGCATGGCATCGAGCAGGCGTGCCTTGGAGGCTATGAGGACGTCGGCAATAATTACTGGATTTCCCGTAGCACAGGGAAGAGAGATGAGATCGAAGCGGCCGAGGAAGTTCAGGCGTTCCTTTTCGCTGCCTTCACGGATGAGGAGGTCGAGCGC
The DNA here is from genome assembly GCA_039978775.1 of Luteolibacter sp. Taxonomy (GTDB): domain Bacteria; phylum Verrucomicrobiota; class Verrucomicrobiia; order Verrucomicrobiales; family Akkermansiaceae; genus Luteolibacter. The sequence continues at coordinate 680,842 of JBDWAR010000018.1, forward strand.
CATCAGGCTGTGGTTGCTGACCTCTTGAATGAGTTTCTTGGCATCGGGTGAATCGGAGAGCAAGGCGTTGCGAGCGAGGTTGCGCCGCGTCTCGATGCCGCTGAGGTGGGTGGGGGGGAAATGGCGGGATTGGAGATCAGCAGCGCGGGCGAGGATGTCGGCGGCGGCTTCGTAATTGCCGAGCGTTTGAAGGGCGACGCCGAGGTTGTTGAGCGGGGTGATCAACGAGGGGTGATCGGTGCCGGATTTTTTGGAGAGGGTTTCCAATACTTCCAAAAAAACGTTGGCGGCCGCTTCCGCATCGCCATGGGCGAGGGCGAGGGCGCCGTGGTTGTTGAGGTAGGGGACGGCGTGGAAAGGTTGCTCGGTAAAGAGTTCACGCGCTTCCTTGGCAATGGTTTCGGTGGCGGCGCGTGCTGTATCGGTTTTCCCGAGACGAAACTGGCTGAGGGCGAGCTGGCTGCGCAGGGAGAGACGGAGTCCCGGATCTTTGAACGACAGTTCTAGGGCATTGCTGGCGCTATTTTCCGCACGAGCGTAACTGCCGAGGGTGTGGAACAGGCGCGCCCGATGTGAGCCGACGCGGGCGCGGAAATCGTGATCTCCGGGAGGCGCCGTAGCTTCGGCCCGATCCAGCAGAGGTCCGACTTCGGGATATCGCCCGCGATAGAGAAAATTCAGGGCGAGGTGGTCGAGGGTGGCGGCAAGTTTCGGATCGGATGGGGTATGGATGCGTTGGGCGAGGATTTCACGGAAAGCCTCCCCGGCAGCTTCGAGCTGGCCAAGATCTTGGAGGGTGAGTGCTTTCGCCTCGAGGGCATCGGTGAGGAGGGCGGGGGAGTATTTGGAGAGCAGTTCGCAGGCACGGGAGAGGTGGGCGAGGGCTTCTTCGGGTTTGCCAGCTTGGCGCTCGATGATGCCCAAAGCTTGAAGGCTGAGGGCGAGTTGTTGCGCGCTTTCAGCAGCGGAATCTTTCTCAAACTGCACTTCCCATTCCGCGACGAGGCTCTCCAGTTCTTTTTCTTCGGGAAATTCGTAACTAGGGCCGAGCGGTTCTGCAGGGCTTGTTAGAAGCAGGGAAAACAAGGCAGCGCAAAGGATGGTGAGGATTTTTGCGGCCATGGTTTAGGTGGCCGGAGTGGCCTCAGATTGGGTTGATCGTAAATTTTCTGCACTTTTTTGGAAATCGTTAATTTCAATTGCGATTGGAGTTATGATGACACGAAACGACAACAACTGCCCGACAAGCAATCGGAAGACCCGTGGGGGGTCCAAGGTTGCTGGGATCGTCGTTGCGAGTTCATCGTCAGCGATCGCAAGCGGGGCTGTTGCCCGGGCTGCCGGTGGGTTGAAGAAAGCAATGGCCGTGGGGGTCGCTGCAATCTTCCCCGCGTCAGGTGCCAACGCCTGCGTTCTGCTACTTTCAGGAAAGAGCGCATTCTACCGGGGGGTGGGGCGCTTGATCCGAAATTTTCCCATGCTGAGTTGTAGTGAACTCTCCTATAAAGGACGAAGGGTGTCGGGGGGCGCCCTCGTCCGTTATTTTTCGATACGTGCCCAAGCCACGCCTAAGGGTCGGGTGGCGGCTGCGCTTGCCTCTTTGCGGACGCCGATTTTCGGATTCCATTTCCTTAATTTTTCCTAAATAGTTACCCAGCGGTTTCACCATCGTCCCAGCCATGAAACATCAGCATCTCATTCCGTGCATCGCCTTTCCGGCGATTTTTGCCGTCTCTGCGATGGCGCAGGATCCGGTGCTGGCGACCCCCGGGACGGCGACCTTATCCACGCAAACCACGGCGACCGGGAGCACGACGGTATTCACGCTGACGGGTGATACGGTGTTTGACTGGGCGCATCTGAATTTGGCGCAGGGCAGCGAGTTGGTCTTCAATTTCCTCGCCGGGGAAAGCGTGATCAATGTGCTCGGCGGAAACGGGGTGCATCGGATCAACGGCAACGTGACCTCCAATGGCATCGTGGCATTTTTTGCCCCCGGCGGTGATCTGGAAGTCAACGGGCGCATCACGGCGCGAGGTGTGGTGCTGGGCACGACAAATGTGGATCCGGCAGATTTTTTCGACGGCAACGGATACAGTCTGAGCAATGCGTCCGGCTTGAATTTCCTGACGGTCAATGGCGATGTGACGGCGCTCGGTGGCGATGTGGTGCTGGCGGGGCCGCAGGTGGTCGTGGGCCAATCGGCGAAGATCCGCGCCACGGGTCGGGCGGGCATCGCGGGGAGTTCTGAGATAGCTGTCTCGGCTGGAAGCGGCGGGCTGCTGAGAGAAAACGGGGGCAGCGGTTTTGTGCTCAATCTCGGAGAGGCGCGTGCCGCGAGGATCGATGTGGTGGCCGGAAATGAGGTGAACAATCAAGGCGTGCTCAACGCCGGGAATGGCCGGGTTTTCCTAGAAGTGGGATCGGGCGGAGTGATCACCAATGAAACCAACGGCATCATTATCGGCAATCTGGCTTTTCAGGGGCTGTTCCGTGAGAAGGGCGCGATCCTGACACCGAACGAAGGCGACGCGTTGCCTGTCGTGAGCGAGGGGACGTTGACCATGCCCGCCTTGCGCAGGCCGGATGGCACGCAGGTGAGTGCTTCACAGACGGTGCGGACGAATTCTGCGGTGAGTGCTTCTGGAGACGGAGGGCGTGATTCGCGAAATGTGGGGAGACCCTCTACTGCTGAAAGCTCGCGCAGATCGCTGATGCAGCGGACATCGTTCTTCGGTATGCGTGGGGGAGATGCAAAAGCTGAGAAACGATGAAGCCAAGCGAATGAGATTTCTCCTGCCACTTTTCCTCGCCGCTACCGGTGCGCAGGCACAGCTCGTACCGGGCGTGGATCCGGTGTTGCCGGAGGCGGGGGTGGTGGATTCTTTAGAGGCAGTGCCGGTCGCGGAAGCGAATACGGCGGGGCAGGGGGCGGTGCTGGCGGAACGGCTCGAAGTGATCCAACTCGATTCCGGAAGCGGAGTGGACTTTCAGAAAAAGACAGCGGGTCTGGAAATTTCCGGGGACCTTACAATGCCAGCTCCGGGCGCACTCGGGAAGGTGTTGGGAAAATGGATCGCCAAGCCGCTGCGGGAAGGGGATCTGCCGGCGATTGCGGATGAGATTTTGATCCATTTCGATCAGGAAGGTTACCCGATGGTGGTGATCGATTTGCCGGAGCAGGATCTGGCATCGGGGAAGCTACGTTTTTTTGTAGAGATCGGGCGGATCGCCAATGTTGGTGTCGCGCGGCCGAAATATGGGAATCCGGATGCGGTCACCCAAGGACTGACGATGCGCAGCGGCGATCTGCTGCGCAGGCGGGAGATCGACGGGCAGATGGCGTGGTATGGGCGCAGCATTTTTCGCAAACCGCGGTTGTTCGTATCTCCCGGGCTGGAGTCGGCGACGGCGGATCTGCTGATCGGCTTGGAGGAACGCAGGCCGTGGCGCGCGACGCTGGGTTACGAAAACAGCGGGCAGGTTATTCTCGGGAGGGATCAGTTCATCTTCGGCATCGCTGGGATGACGCCGGGTGAGTACATCCTCGCCTATCAGACGGTAATCGGCGAATCACCCTCGGTGCTGCAGGCGCATGCGCTGAGCTGGGAAATCCCTTTCCACACGATTCACCAAACCCTCCAACTCGATGCGGCGTATGCGGAGGTGGAGACGAGTTCCTCCATCGGCGGACTACCGGTCGAGAATGACGGCACCTCGTGGTCGTTTTCCGCGATGCAGAAGGCGAGGCTGCCATTGGGCGGGAAATGGCGGCAGACGCTGGCGGCGGGTTTCGAGCTGAAATCGACGGATCAATTCGTGCTCTTCGGCGGCGGGGATGTCTCGCCGGGGGAGGTGAGGTTTCTAGCAGGAAAGGTGAGCTACAACCTGGCGCGTGAATGGGATGACGGGGCGGTTTCCTTCGGCGCGAATTTGGTGGCCTCGCCGGGTGGATTGATTAGGGGGAATGATGACAGCGATTTCCAGAAGTATGATGCAGCGGCGGACTCCAGTTACCTGATCGGGCGTTTTTCCGGTCAGGGATGGTGGACACCGGGCGGCGATTGGCGTCTCGCGCTGCGCGGAGGTGCCCAAGTTACCGATTCCCGCTTGCTGGCGGCGGAGCAATTCGCCGCGGGTGGACATGCCACGGTGCGCGGGGTGGCGGAGCGCGAATTTTTGGCAGACGAAGGCTGGCACGGCAGTATCGAGGTGCTTGCTCCAGAGATTTCCATCGCGGGAGATTTTCGTATGCGTTTCCTCGGCTTCTACGATCATGCCTGGCTGAAGAATCGGAACCGAGATTCGCAATCCCTCTCGGGCGCCGGCTTCGGTGCCCGCGCGAAGCTGACGGATCACGTAGATCTGCGCATCGATCACGGCTGGAGGCTGGATGAAAGCGGTTCGCGCACTCATCTCGGAGTGCTTTTTGCGTTCTGAAAAGCCCACCGAATATGGGTTTGATGCCGATTTTTGGATATTATCTGAAAAAGTTCACCAAATTTGAAAATGGCTGGGTGGGTTCTGCGATTGGAGAAGAGATGACAAACCACACTCCCCATAACATCATGAGAATCCATCAAGACACCCAGTTCGGAAATCGCGACAGCGAAGAATATTTCGATACCGATGAACTCATCGCCATGCTTATTGGCCCCGATGCCGAAGCTCAGCGCGATTTCATGCAGCAAGTGCTGGAGCACGCCCTGACTTTGCGCAATCTGCGCGCCACTTCCGGGGGGAAGGTGGTGCGGCGCAGTCCCTTTATCCCATACGCCGCCTGATCCGTTGCTTGGGGGGCACGGATCGGCAATCGCCGAGAATTGACAGAGGGTGACGGAGCTGGGGGGCTCCCGAATCCCAAAAGGCCGGAACGGCTTGCGGAGAGATCCGCTACTGTTCCGGCCTTTTCTTTTTGGGGAAGTCGCGAGGTTGACGGGGAGCAGGCGGCGGGGCAGTCTCCACCCCTCATGAGCGTAGGGATCATAATGGGTAGCACGTCGGATTGGCCGACGATGGAACATGCGGCAAGGGTGCTTAAAGATTTCGGCGTGCCTTTCCATGCAGAAGTGGTGAGCGCGCACCGGACACCGGACAAGCTCGTCGCTTATGCAAAAGGCGCAAAAACCAACGGACTGGAGTGCATCATCGCGGGAGCGGGCGGCGCGGCGCATTTGCCGGGCATGGTCGCTGCGATGACTGAAATTCCTGTGCTGGGTGTGCCGGTGGAGTCGAAGACCCTCAAAGGTATGGATTCGCTACTCTCCATCGTGCAAATGCCTGCGGGTATCCCGACGGCCACCTTCGCGATCGGCAAGGCGGGTGCAACCAATGCCGGCTTGTTCGCAGTGGCGATGCTCGCAGTGAACGATACGGAACTTGCCGCGAAACTGGCGGAGTTCCGCAGGAAACAATCGGAAAAGGTCGAGTCGGCCGAGCTTCCGGAGTTGGACTAATCCGGACGTCTCACAAATAACTTCAAACTCTTAACGAATCACCTCCTAGGGATGTCAGCATCGGTATTTTTTCCATTGGATAAGCAAGAAGTCGTCGGCGTGATCGGCGGCGGTCAGCTCGGGCGCATGTTGGCGCTCGCAGCGCGGCGCATGGGCGTGCGTTCGGTCATTTGGACGGGTGGCCTTGAGGCGCCGGCGGTGGAGGTGGCGGACGAGGTGATCGACCTGCCATTCGATAGTCCGGAGGCTCTGGAGCAGTTTTGCGCGATCGCGACGGTGGCGACGGTGGAGTTCGAAAACATCCCACTGGAGACGCTCAAAGGCGTGCAGAAGTGCATCAGCCTCTACCCATCCCCGGAAGCGGTGGGAATCTGCCAGAACCGGGAGAGGGAGAAGAATTTCCTCAAGGAAAACGGCATCCCGTGCACCCGCTTCTGGGTCGTGGAAACGCTCGAAGACCTCACCGCCGCCATGGCTGAGCTCGAGGGCCGCGGCGTTCTGAAAACCGCAGCTTTCGGCTACGATGGAAAGGGTCAGCTCAAGCTGGAAGGCACCGAGAATCCATCCGACGCTTGGGAAAGCTTCGGCAAAGAACGCGCCGTCCTAGAGGCATGGGTGCCCTTCGAAAAGGAAGTTTCCGTGATGGTCGTGCGATCCGCCGACGGGGAAATCAAAACCTACGATCCTGCGGAAAATCGCCATCGTGAGCATGTGCTGGATGTATCCATCGTCCCCGCCCGTGTTTCGGAAAAGACCGCCGCGCTGGCGCAGAAAATCGCCGGGAAAATCGCCAAGGCGCTGGGTTACGAGGGGATTCTCGGGGTCGAGTTTTTCGTGAACGAAGACGGCTCGCTGCTTGTCAACGAGATGGCACCGCGTCCGCACAACTCCGGCCACCACACGCTCGATGCCTGCGCGACCTCACAGTTTGAGCAGCAGCTCCGCGTGGCTCTGGATCTGCCGCTCGGCTCTACGAAATTGCTTTCTCCCTGCGTGATGCTGAATCTCCTCGCCGACTTTTGGCCGGGCGAGACCGAGCCGCCGGACTGGACCTCGTTGCTCGGCACCGAGGGTGCGGTGCTTCACCTCTACGGCAAACGCCGCGCCAAAGGCCTGCGCAAAATGGGCCACGCCACCCTCCTCGGCGACGATCCGGAAGACCTGCTCACCGATGTGCGCATGCTCAAGGATTCTTGGCTGGAGTAGAATACGGAGAAGGGGTTTCAGTATCCAAGGGGCACACCGACTCGCGCTCCATTTTGGCTTATTTCCAGTCCGCGCGAGTCGCCGCCATTCTCTCTTGCTTCTCGGTTTTCGACTATTCAGAGTTCAGCTCCCATGGCCGATTCGACTTCAATTCTCGCAGAAAAACTACACGAGTATCCGCAACAAGATGTGATCGATGGAGGGTCGGATTCGATCCTCAATGAATGCCTCGAACAGAACGACGGGGTGCTGCAGCTTCTGCACCGCTATGCCGGCCGGACATTCTGCTCGCCAGGAAAGCGCCTTCGTCTCGATGAGGAATCGTACTACCCGGATTACATGGGTGGCACGGGTCTCGATGAGGTCTGGATGTGCTGCACCGTGCCCATTGTCACCGGTGTCATCGACACCCGCACGGGGAAGGCACCATTCCGTGAAGGGGAAGCACACGTCCTCACGCCAAACGGCCAAGTCATCTCCCTCCAGGATCTTATCACGACGAATCCCAAGGCTGTCATCGGTGAGAAAATCACGGCCGTTTCCCAATCGCTTTTCGGTGAAATCACCTGGCCGATTGTTTCCAAGAAGTTCGATAACCTGAACCCGATTCCGCATCATCTCCATTGGGCCAAGTGGGAAGTGTATGACATCAATTCTTACGACAACCCCGGAGTGAATCCCTCGCATTATCACACCACTGCCATGGGGCTGTATCCGTTTGTCACTAAGGAGGATTTCCTCCAGTGCATGAAGGGCTGGGGAGAAGAGGATTACAATGGAGTTCGCCATCTCTCCCCTCATACCATGATGCACATCGACAACGGTTTTGTGATGCCGAACGGCGTGCTTCATTCACCTACCGACCTTTGTACCCACGAGCTGCACGTGACGATGGATGAGCATTTCCTCGCCGAGGATCGGACGCTCGACGGTCGCATCGGAGCCGCCGATGCCTTCTACGCCTGCCGGGAAGCGGACTACCCGAAAGACAAACACGAGGACTGGGAGTTCTTGGTGGACAGCTTCGACTTCGAAGCGAACCAGGACCCGGACTTCGTGAAGAAGAACGCGCGTCCGGCGATCGTCGCGGAGGAATTTGCCGGCGAGGGAGTGGAGGCAAAGTGGATCGTTTACGGGGATTTCCTCGGTGACCAGAAGGCCTCGATTCTTCGCCTCATCCTGGCACCCGGCGCCAAGACCACTTTCCGCCCGGAGAGCCCCTCGTTGTTTCACACCAATGGCGGAAGCGGTCGTGTCGGGAAACTCGAGGTGCGCTATCACCAGAACATGAAGCTTGGCGAGCTGTATCCCGAGATCGGATTTATCACTCAGGCCGCCCTAGATCGCGGCGGTGTCGAAATCGAGAACACGGGAACTGAACCGCTCGTCCTGACCTTCGACTTCCCGCAGAACGCGCATTCCAAGACACCCGGCGGTGCCGTTGCGAGCTAGGCGTTTGATTTTGGTCAACCGCCAGGAAATCGCTCTCTCAGAGAGAGTGTCGTAGGTGCATTACCCAGAGTCGGGGAGAGGCGCTATTGTGGCTCCGAACCAAGGTTCTTTACACTCTGCGGGAAACTATTGAATTCTTCCCCATGCTGGAATTCTCGGATGCGCCGTATCGCTTTTTCGAAGCGAGGCCCTCGGCTCCGGTCATCGCCTTGGGGAATTTTATCAACCGGCGGGTGTTTCTGAAAGCGCCCAATCATCGGGTGGCGGAAATCCGCATCGGTGGCGAAACGGCGATGCTGAGGGAATGCATGGCGAAGGGGGATAGACTGATGTTTGTGATCAATCATCCGACCCACAGCGATGCGCAGGTGCTCACCGAGGTGCAGCGGCGCTTGGGGGTGCCGGGATGTTTCATGGCGGCATATGATGTGTTCCTGCGCAGCCGGGCGAATGCCTGGTGCATGCAGCGGCTGGGAAATTTCTCCATCGACCGCGAAGGCAGCGATAGGAAAGCGATGGCAGCGGCGGTCGAGGTTCTGAAAGAAGGCAAGCGCGCGCTGAATATTTATCCGGAGGGAAATGTGTTCCTGACCAATGACCGGCTCGCGCCATTCCTCGACGGGGCGGCGTTCATCGCGCTGAAAGCGCAGGCGGCGCTCGATGATGCGGAGGTGAAAGTCGTGCCGGTGAGTGTGAAATTCACCAACCTAACAGCCCCGCGCGAGGCGGTGACGGCGAGGATGAGGCAGCTTGCCGGAGACAGCGGATATGTGTTCCCGAAAGGCGCGGCGGATGATCCGGTGGCGGCGGTGCTTGGGCTTGGCGAGCATGTGCTCCATGGATTCCTGAAACGCCACGGCCTTTCCGGAGACGGCCAGGTTGCGGAGGTAAGCTTACACGATCGGCTCAAAGCGTTTTCGGAAAAGCTCATGGACGAGGTCTGCGGGAAGTTGTCTCTGGATGGAAAGCCGTGCCCGCTCAAGGAGCGGATCGCGAGGGCGAGGTCGCGCATCCATCAGCTGCGCACCGATGTGAAAGAGGAGGGCGATGCCCACCCGGAAATCCACGGGCTGGCGGATCGTGCGATCCTTGCCATGCGCATCCACGGCTACTGCGAGCCCTACCTCACCCAGCATCCCACCATCGACCGCTACGATGAAACGGTGGAACGCATTTGCGAGGATTTCCACGGCCGCATCATGCCCCGGACCGGAGCGCGCCGAGCGATGGTGGAGCTCCACGAACCGATTTCCGTCCGGGATCTTCTGGAAAAATCCGGCGGTAAAACCCGCGATGCGATCCCTGCCCTCACCGCAGCCGTCGCCGCCAAAGTGCAGGCAGGCATCGATGCGCTGAATGCAAAGAACGATGCTCCCGGGGCGGCGATGGCGGGCGAACCATAAGATGACTTTTCTCTGATCCTTTGACGTATGAAAACCCTATCCCGAATTTCCTCATTAGCGTTTGTCCTATGTCTATCGGGCAATGCTTCCGCCACGGAGCTCTACGTCTCCACCGATGGAAAACCCGATGCCGATGGCAGCAGCGAGAAGCCCTATGCTTCGCTACCGGATGCGGTGGAGGCACTGAGGACTTTGCGCAAAGCCGGCGATGAAGAACCAGCAACGATCTTTCTTCGAGAAGGTCGCCACCCGCTGAACACGACTCTGGTTCTGGGATTGGAAGACGGGCGTTCAGCTACTGCGGATCCCGTAACGTTCGAAAAATATGGTGCAGGGGAAACGATGGAGCCTGCCTTCCTGACGATCGCCGCCCATCCCGGCGAGACCCCGGTGCTGGATGCGGGAATTCCGGTGACCGGGTGGAAACGATTGGAAAGCGTCCCGGCTGAACTGCCCGCCGCAGCTGCCGGAAACGTGTGGGTGGCAGATATGCCCGAGTCCCTGGATCGATTCTACACGATGTATGACGCGCAGGCTCCCTTGGCCCGTGCATCCGGTGATGGGTTTACCCCGACCAAGACGGGAGACAAGCGCACGCTGTATTTTCCCGAAGGTGCGTTGATGTCATGGGACAATCTGGACGACGTGGAGATCCGCATCAGGCCGGGTCGCGCATGGCTGATCAACATGCTGCCGCTTGCTTCCGTGGATGTTGCAGCCGGGATCGCGAAAACCAAGGTCTCCGCCACCTATGAGATGGGCAAGCTGCCGCAATGGGTCATCGAACATGGCGCGACCTCCTCCGTCTGGGTGGAAAATGTTCCCGAAGCCCTGGACGAACCGGGTGAGTGGGTGGCGAATACCAAAACGCGGAAGATCTACCTCTGGCCATCCGACCCGGCTGCCGATGGATCGCCGCAGGGAATCGTGGCTCCGGCTCTGAGTGAAATGATCCGCGTGGAAGGAAAGATCGATGAAGATGGCCCAACGGATCAACCCGTGCGCGGAATTGCCTTCTCGGGGCTGACCTTCACCCACGCCGATCGCCACCCATGGACCAGCGACGACACCCGGCTTGGTTGGGGCTTGCAGCACGATTGGGACATGTTCGATCAACCGACGGCGATCCTGCGCTTCCGTGGCGCAGAGTCCTGTCTGGTGTCCGATTGCCGCTTCGTGGATTCCGGAGGCAGCGGGGTGCGTTTTGATCTACACGCCCAGCGCAATCGCGTGGAAAACAGCGAGTTCGCCCACCTCGGTGAGGCCGGCGTCCTGCTCGCGGGCTACGGGGCGGGGACGAAAGACGCGAACCACCACAACGATGTGATCAACAACCACTTCCATCATTTCAGCGAGGTCACATGGCACTCCCCCGGTGTCTGGGCGTGGCAGAGCGGGCACAATCGCATCGCCCACAACCAGCTCAACGACTGCGGCTACTCGGCGATCCTGATCACCAACCGCATCGAACCCGACCGCTCGCTTTCCGGAGAGGGCGGCAAGACCATCCGTCAAAACGACATCCCGGATGAGGTCAAAGCGAACGTCGAAGAGACCTACCAGAACTGGAAAGTCCGGGAGAAATACAACCATTCCCGCCACAACCTCTGTGAATACAACGAGATTTCCGGATCCGTGAAATTGCTCTCCGATGGGAATTCCATCTACGTCTCCGGCGCCGGAGGGGGAAACATCGTCCGCTACAATTTCATCCACGACAATCTCTCGCAGTATTTCTCATCCGCCATCCGCTGCGATGACGACCAGCACGAAACCCTCATCCAGGGCAACGTGCTCTACAACAACAACCACGTCATGGCCGGTATCGTTTCCAAGGGCGTGAATGATATCATCAACAACTTCATCGTCGCCCCTCGCAAGGTGCCCATGTGGGGCTACATCAGCTTGGAATGGAATCCGGTGGATGGATCCAGGATTCACCACAACATCATCGTCTCCCACCCCGATGGAGGGAAAGCCTATGCGGAAAAAGAAAAGCAAGGCCTGCCTCCCGAATCCAAGCCCAACCTCGAAACCACCCTCATGGACTCGAACCTCTATTTCCACCCGACCGACGACCAATGGGTGGAAGAACACCTGCTCAGGATGCGTGCCGTGGGCCAGGAGAAGTCCAGCCGCTTCGGTGGTCCGCTGTTCACGGATCCAGCCAACGGCGACTTCAGTTTCAAACCCGGCAGCCCTGCCCTGGATCTTGGGATCGAGCCTCTGGACGTCTCCAAGATGGGACTGCAGTAGCTACGGCGTATCCAGTAGCTGCCCTGAGCTTGTCGAACGGGGCCGTTCATACCCCGTCTCGGGGTGTGAGCCACACGTTTCCAGGCGACTCCTCGCACGAATGGAACAGAAGTCGGCGAGACGCCGATTTCACGGCCTGCCGCGAGACGCGGCAGCTACGAGAGCGCGGCTGCGCCCATTGGAACCATTCACCAGCGTAAGAAGCTGGCGACCTCGCTACTCCTTCTTCCAGACAGGCCGCGCGTTTTTGGTGATCTCTGCATCCAGTTCGTTCATGCGGGCGGTGAGGGTGGCGACCTTTTCCGGGTGTTGTTTGGCGAGGTCTTTGCTTTCGCCGATGTCTTCGGCGAGGTTGAAGAGCATCGGCTTGTTCTTTTTCTGGATGAGCAGTTTCCAATCATCTTGGCGGATGCCTTGGAGTTGTCCCTGCGAGGCATAGTGGAGGAATTCTTCGCGTGTGGTGGTCGGCTCGCCGGTAAGGGTGGAGGAGAGGTTGAGGCCGTCGATCTCGATTTCCTCGGGCAATGTGCTGTCGGCTAGAGCGGCGAGGGAGGGAAGGAGGTCGATGGTGGAGACGAGTGCATCGCTGGTGGTGCCGGCGGGGATGTGACCGGGTGCCCACATGACGCAGGGGACGCGTTGGCCGCCCTCGAAGGTGGTGCCTTTTCCCGCGCGAAGCGGCTTGGCGTTGCCGGCGTGGTTTTTGAAATTGAGCCACGGGCCGTTGTCGCTTGTGAAAATGATGTAGGTGTTTTCGGCAAGGCCGAGCTCGCGGACGCTATCAACGAGGCGGCCGACTTCTGCATCGATGTGCTCGATGACACATTTGTAGGCGTTTTTCGGATCGGGATCATAGACGTCTTCCGGCACGAAGAGCGGGATGTGCGGCATGCTGTGGGGCAGGTAGAGGAAGAAGGGTTTCTCCTTGTTGGCGGTGACGAACTCGATGGCCCTGTCGGTGTAGCGGCGGGTGATGGTGCGCTGGTTCACGGGGAGTTCGATGATGTCCTCGTTCTCCATGAGCGGGGTGTTCCATTTTTTTACCCATTCGTTCTGGTGCCGCCAGCTCTCGTCGACACCCGGCTTCACCTTGCCCTTGTTGTCGGGGTGGTTCATGTCGTTCGAGTAGGGAATGCCGAGGTAGGAATCGAAACCGTTGGAGGTCGGCAGGGTCTCGGGGTGGTGGCCGAGGTGCCATTTTCCGACAGCGGCGGTGGCATAGCCGAGGGATTTGAAATGATCCGCGATCGTATATTCCTCTGGGTTGAGGCCGTGTGTGGAATGGGGGAAAAGCACGCCCTTGTGCATGCCGACACGTTTCGGGTAGGAGCCTGTCATCAGCCCCGCGCGTGAGGGCGAGCACACTGGGCTGGGAACCATGAAGCTGGTGAACTTCCTGCCCTCTGCCGCCATTCGGTCGATGTTCGGGGTCTTGATCGTTTCTGAGCCGAAGCAGCCGAGGTCGTTGTAGCCCTGGTCATCGGTGAGGATGATGATGAAATTCGGTTTTGCGGCAAAAGCATAGAGCGCGGAGCTAAGTGCGAGGAGTGGGATGAACAGGGCTTTCATGATGGTAACGATGAGGTTTCTACGCTGCTGCAGGCGCCGATTATTCAACGCGCATCAGCGGTTTGCGTATGGGGGCTTGGAGTGGGGGCAAAAGGGTGATAGGGTCGGATCAGCGCCCGGTTAGCGGGCAGGAAGTTTGATTCTGCGGTTGGAAATGGTTTTGGTCGTTATTGTTAGGTGCCCTGCTCCGGAGAACCCGGTGCGCCGACAACCATAGACACATCATGATGAAATTATTCGTAAGCAACATTTCCTACGACACCACCGAAGCCCAGATCCGCGACGCCATCGGCGACGAACTTAACATCGTCGAATTCCACAGGCCGAACGACCGCGAGACCGGCAAGCCACGCGGTTTCGCCTTCATCACCCTGGGCTCACGCGAGGAGGGGGAACAGGCGATTGAGATCCTGGGCGAGACAAAGATCGATGGCCGGGAGTTGCGTGCGAACGAAGCGGAAGAGCGCGGCGGTGGCCCGGGCGGCGGCGGCGAGCGTCCGAAATGGGTTTCCCTGAAAGTGCCGAAGACACGTCCTGTGGACGACAGGCCGATCGGAGCGGACGGCAAGCGGGTGCGCTACAAAGGGATCTGATCCCCGGCACCGGACTATGCGGAATGGGAAAACCTCCGCCGAAGATGCGGATGGAGAAAGTTCGCGAGGACTATCGTAAGGGCACCCGCATAGAAGGCAGGGCTCAGTTTTTCGTGTTCACCGAAGATGAGCGCCGCAGCGATAATGCCGTAAACGGGTTCGAAATTCGCGGCGAGGTTGAAATCGTAGGCGGTGATGGAGTGCAGTAGGCGGTTCGTCAGGGCTTGCGCGAAAATGGTGCAGACAAGCGCCAAGAGAATAATCCACAGCCAATCCAATCCATGGGTGACGGCAAGGGCAGGGAGACCCGCTGAATCCAGGATGGGGACTGCGAGGAAGCAGACGGCTGTTGAGGCGACCATTTCCCAACCGACCATCACCATAGGATCTCCGCCGCCGATGACTATGGTGCGGTTTAGCACAAGGAAGACGGCGGCCAACAACGCGCTGAGCAATGCGAGGCAAAGCCCGACAATGTATCCCGTTTCCGCTCCGGCGATCAAGCAAATGCCTGCGAGCACAAGCAGTCCCAATGCGACCTCAAAGGGTTTGATTTTTCGCCGGGTGAGGAGAGGTTCGGTAAAAGCGGTGAAAAGCGAGAGCGTCGCCAGCCCGGCGAGAGCGATGGAGACATTGGCCAGCTTGACTGCGCCGAAGAGGCAGAGCCAGTGAAGTCCGATGATCGCGCCGACCCCGAGTAATTTCGCGACCTTCCTGTGTCCCAGCCAAATCTTCCGGTTGCGCATCGTCGCCACCCACAGGAAGGCGCCGCAGGCTGCGATCACGCATCGCCACGTGACGAGCACTGGCGCACTCACCGTGGCGAGCCGTCCGAGGATGGTCGTCGCTGCGAAAATTACGACGAGCAAATGGAGCTGGAAAAACGGTCTGATGACGGATGCTTGGTTCCCAAGCGCCGGGTTGGAAGAGAAATTGCGGCGTATTGAGGATGGAAATTCGTGTCTCTGTGGAGTGGCTGAGGACCTAGGCGAAGGGGGACTTGCGCTGATGGAGAGAGATCTGATTGCCCTTCCGGCCTCTGTGCCACCAGACTCCCCCATGGGAGAAACGGTCTGGTCGGTTTACATGCTGCGCTGCGGTGATGGATCGCTCTACACAGGCATCGCCACGGATGTGGAACGGCGGTTTTCCGAACACGAATCGCAGGGGCCGAAAGGCGCGAAATACCTGCGCGGGCGGCTGCCGCTCCAGATCGTATTCCGCAAGGAGATCGGCACCCGCTCCGAGGCGAGCAAGGAGGAGCTGCGCGTCAAGGCATTGAGCCGGACCGCCAAGCTGGCTCTCATTACCGGATGAAACCGATGGGTTGCACATCCGTCACCGGAATGTCATTTTCTGGAAAATGTCCGATTCGATCCGTGCTGACAAATGGCTCTGGGCCACCCGGTTTTTCAAAACCCGTGCGCTGGCGGGCGAAGTGCTGGGAAATGGGCGAGTGAAGAGGAACGGTCACACCCTGAAAAGATCGTCATCGATTCAGGCGGGTGATGAGCTGGAGATCCCGTTCGCGGAGGGGCCGGGGGTGCGGGATGTGTTAGTGACTGGAGTGCTGGAGAAGCGGGTCGGGGCACCGGAGGCGCAGGCCTGCTATGAGGACAGGACGAAGGCGGAGGTCTATGAGGGGCTGAAGCAGTGGCAACTCAATCGACAGGAAGCGGCGAAAGGGCGGCCGACGAAAAAAGACAGAAGGGCGATCGATCAGATCAAGGCGGCGTGGGAGTGGGATGAGTGAGGTTTTCTCGGCGTTCGACGGTTTGGTAGGCGTCGAAAAAGCAATCTTGACGGTTGCGGGTTGCTCGAAATTCGGCCACTATCTGTGACTCTCGAAATAGCTTTCCATAAAAGATATGAAAAATTTCAACCTGCTCTCGACCTGTTTGCTCTTTGCTGTTTCGTCCGCCGCATCCCATGCCGCCGTCCTCATTGATTTCGGTGATGCAGCCGGAGAAACGGCGGGCTACGTGAATATCAATAACCCCGGCGCGGCTAATACAGGCTCAGGCTCCATTGGCTCCACTACCTATGACCTGATCGATTTTACAACGACGACGGACACCGGTTGGAACTTGAATATTTCGAATTTCCAAGGCGACGCGGGTACTGGAGCGAACTATACAGGCACGAAACCTGCTGGTCTCAGTGGCTACGCGGATACAGCGCTTAATGACGGTTTCTTTGGGGCTAATGGTAGCGGTGCCACCCTGAGTTTTAGCAATCTGGCGGCCTCCACCGCCTATAAGTTCATCATTTACAGTGCCCGCGGGAATAACGGCACCGATGCGATCTTCAACTTCACGACCGGCACCGGCACGGGTGGGACAATCAGCAATGTTTTCAACAACTCCACCGAATTCCTGACGCTCACGGGAACCTCCACAGCAGGTGGACTTCTTACCTTGACGTGGTCTTCGACCAACGTAAGTAATAACAGCAGTGCATTAAATTTCATTTCGATGGAACAGGTACCGGAGCCCTCTTCCGTCGCACTCCTCGGTCTAGGTGCGATGGGTCTGGCGCTTCGTCGCCGCCGATGAGCCTGAAGTTGGGCTGGACTGGCTTGGGATTGCGGCGGGGTGGCTGATGGGTTAGGGGGTGGGCATGAATTTGCCGTCGAGCGTCCGTGTTGAAGAAATCGTCCCGGGTTATCCCGTTTTTGAGATTGAACATGCCACCTGCTCGGCACGGGTCGCCCTACACGGGGCGCATGTGATGTCGTGGAAGCCGAGAGATGAGGATGAGGTTTTGTATCTCAGTCCGGATGCAGTTTTCAGGGAAGGTAAGGCGATACGTGGTGGGATTCCGGTATGCTGGCCGTGGTTCAACGCGCATCCCACGAATGCGGAGATGCCTGCGCACGGGTTGGTGAGGGGGCGGTTTTGGGAATTTGCGGAGGCGGGTGAGGATGACACGGGAGTCACCCTCGTATTTCAGGTGAAGGACGGGATCTGGAATGCACGCCTCACGGTGAGAGCTGGGACGGAACTCGAGGTGAGTTTGGAAACGCTGAATCCGAATGAGATACCGATTGTAGTTTCAGGGGCGCTGCACACCTATTTTGCGATTTCGGATATCGGGCAGGTGCGGGTGGTGAATCTGGAGGATGCGGAATATCTGGATACGGTGGGTGAGCCGACGATGCGCAAGCAGAAGGGCGTAGTGGAATTTTCCGGGGAGGTGGATCGGATCTACGAGAGTTCCAGTAGTGTGCTGCTGGTGGATGATGTTTCCGGAAGGACAATCCTGGTGGAAAAGGGCGGAAGTCCCTCCACGGTGGTGTGGAATCCTTGGTCGGAGAAGGCGGCTGCTCTTGGCGATATGCCGGATGAGGGCTATCAAAAATTCTGCTGTATTGAGGCGGCGATTTCGAATGAGCGGGCGGTGATCGTGATGCCGCGGAGTTCGCATCTGCTTTCCACGCGTATCAGTGTGGAGGAGTGAAATGCCTTCAGGCCTGCTCGGGCAGGTAAGGGATAAGCAGGGTGCGATCTTCCATGGAGCCGAAGTGGCGCTGAAAGGCACGGTAAAAGTCCATCTGCACGGTCGTGCTGCCTAGCGGCGTTTCCTGCTGAGTGCCATGCCGGCCAGCCCGAGAATCGCAACCAAGGAAGTGGATGGCTCTGGGACGGTGGTGGCGTAGATCGTGCCGATGCCACCGCTGCTTGTGAGATTGAAGCTTACCCGATCGAAGCTCGTAAGGCCGAGATCGGAGGCAGTGATGCCGAGCACTCGGTTTGCATAGCGGTCGCCAAAGGTGACGTTAGCGCGTTCGAAAACCCCGCCATAACCCTGCTCGAACTGGGCAAAACCGATGGTGGTGCTGCCGCTTCCGCCGGAGATATCAGAGAAGGTGATGCTGCCGTTGGCGGAGGTGTCGAGGTCGATGAAATCAAAGCCAAACTCGGAGAGCGAGAGGTCGAAATCCAGCACCATCGTGCCGCCAGCAGCGGCGTCATTGGGAGTGGTGAGATCCGTATTGGTGTTGATGATGAGGACGTTATTCACGACGAGCCCTAGGTGAGAGCCTCCTGCCCATAGTCCTGAACCGGTAGAGTTGCGTTCCAAATCGTCGTCTGCGCCGCCGGTTCCCTCGGTGTCGTAGAGGTTCAGGGGGTTCGAGCCGGGGTTGTCCGTGCTCAGCCTAACCCCCACGCCGGGAGCAAACAGATTCCGATAAGGTTCATTGGTGGCAAGGTCCACGGAGCCAGCGACTAGGGTATTGCTTTGATCATCTGTCAGGAAATCTATGCTGAACGAGGTTTGGGCGGTGGCGGGTAAAGCGAAACAGGTAAGCAGGCATGTAAAAAGCAAGGCTCGTGGAGTGTTCATAGGGATGATCCAAAGGTGGATGCTCCGAGGGTGATTAATTTTTTAAAAATATCAAGAAAATTTAATATTTATTCTGGTATCAGTCTTCCTGATGTATTGCGTCGATGGTTTGCGACGGTGCCCGTCTGGCCGGAAATCGAAGGGTTTAGCGGCGGGAGAGGTTGTGCAGGAGCTGGAGGGCTTCGGGGAAGTCCTGGCGGATCTGGAGGGCGCGGGTGACGGCATCGATGGCGGGTTGGCGCTGGTCTTGGGCGGCGTAGATGGTGGCGAGTGCGTAGGGGATACCGGCATCGTAGGGGTCGGCTTGTTCGGCGCGAGTGAGCGCTTCGATGGCCTCGCGGGTTTGTTTTTGGCCGTTGAGGGCGAGGCCGAGGTTGTACCACGCGCGGGCGTTCGAGGGGTCTAGCTCCACGGTTTTCCTGAGTGAGGCGATGGTGAGCGGGACGTTGCCACTTTCGTTGTAGGCGAGGGCGAGTTTGTAATGGTATTCGGGGTTTTCTGGATCGAGGCGTGAGGCTTCTTTCATGGCGTCAATCGCACCCGGAATATCGCCGATCGTGCTGAGGAGGATGCCGAGATCGTGATGGAAAGGCGGGGAGAGTGGATCCCAGGAGATGGCTTTTTTGAGTTGTTTGATCGCGACTTCCGGTTGTCCACGAAGGTAGGCAAATTGGCTGAGCTGCATGCGACCGGTGGGTTGATCTGAACCGAGATCGAGGAGGTGGACGAGTTCTTTGCCGGCTTTAGAGCTCAGTTCAAGGGTGGCGACCAATGCCCATGCGGCACTGACGCGGACCGAGCGGCTGGGATCGTCGAGCAGGGGGGTGATGGCGGAGATCGCCCGTTGATATTGCTGGCGCACGGGCTGGATGAGGGAGCGGACGGCTGCTTCGCGGACTAGCGGGCTCTCGTCCTTCAGTTGCCTGATGAGGGCGGTGATGGTTTCGGGCTCAAGCGACCAGAGCTCGAGGAGGTGGCAGAAGCTGGCTCTCCAAGCGGGGATGGGTTCGGTTTTGAGGAGGGCGATGAGACCATCGCGGGCGGCTGGGTCGCCTTGACGGGCGCGGGCGATGAGTTGGGCGCGGGTGCGGGTGGGGCGGTCGAGTTTTTCCCCATACCATTCGTTTGCGGCGTCGAGAGCCCATTGAGGGTCTTTGTCGGTGTGGCAGCGGTTGCAGGCATTGGGGGTGCCGAATTCGACGGTGAGAAGGGGATCCGGGATGGTGAAGCCGTGATCATGGCGCGGGTGGCGCTGCATGTAGGTGGTGACCGGCATGTGGCATGAGGTGCAATCGTTTCCAGCGCTGCCCGGAGCGTGGTGGCCGTGGGAAAGGGGATCGATGACGGTGGCGGGTGGTTCGGTGCCGCCTGCGTGGCAGCGCATGCAGAGGGCGTTTCCTTCGAGGATGCGCTTGCCGGTGTGTGGCTCGTGGCAATCGACGCAACGGATGCCGACGTGATGCATGCGGCTGGAAACGAAAGAGGTGTATTCGTAGTTTTCATCGCGGACCTGGCCGTCCGGGTGAAAGATGTCGGTCTCATCGGTGACGACGAGGTTAAAGTGATCGTAGAAGGATTCTCCGGGGATGAGATCGCCGGTGACCTCGCCGCGACGTGCGTGACAGGCAGCACAGGTTTCGATCATCTGGTCGCGGGTTTGCCTGAAGATGGTGGGGTCTTTGTCGGTTTTTGTGAGGCCGGGGGGTGGATTTTTCTGCCACTCAACGTGTTTTTTCATGGGGCCGTGGCAGGCTTCGCAGCTCACGGTCATTTCCGCCATCTTGGTGTTGTAGCTGTTGGTGGTGGGTTGGTAGTTTTTGCGCAGGCGGGTGTTGTGGCAGGCGGCGCACATGGCGTTCCAGTTCATGCCTTGGCCAGTCCAGTGCCCCCAATCGCCGGGCAGGCGTTCCTCGGTTCCGTAAACGTTAAAAAGTTCGTTTTTCTTCGGGTCGTAGCTGATATCGCAAGCCTGGAGGCGGCCGCCGGGAGCGGGGATCAGAAATTGGCGGAGCGGATCGTTGCCGATGATACGGACGATCGGATAGGCACGGGTTTCGTTGTTGTAGCCGAGGGTGAGGATTTTGGCGACGCCATCCGCATCGAGAAAGGCTTTCGAGGTGACTTTTCCGGAGGTGAGGGTTTGTCTTGGAGAGAAGGTTTTCTCATCCATGTCCTTGGAGTAATTCCGCTCGGCTAGGCCGTGGTTGGAATGCTGCCAGTTTTCGAATTCCGCCCGGTGGCATTCTTGGCAGGTTTCGGATCCGGCGTATTCGGCGTGGACCTTATCATCTGGGAGGAGGTGGGCTTCTACAGTGGAGGTTTTTTCCGCTGCGGGTGATTCAGGTGAATCGGCCTTTGGGGCGATCGCTAAGAAATACACGCCGCCCCCTACGGCGACGGCGGCGAGCACAAGGAGGGTGGTTTTTTTTCGCGAGCGCATGACGAGGTTACTTTGGCTCAAATGGGTTGCGGACTAAAGTCCGCGTTCCATCAGATAGTGGCGAGGGCTTCGCCGAAGACCTCCATGGTCTCGTCGATGTCGTCCTCGTTGTGGGCGAGTGAGATGAAGCCGGTCTCGTAGGGAGAGGGGGCGATGTAGACGCCGCGTTCGAGGCAGGCCCAGAAGAACTTTTTGAAGAGTTCCATGTCCTGTTTCATGACGTCATCGACGTTGATGATCTCGCGATCGGTGAAGTAGAGACAGAACATCGAGCCGACGCGGTTGATGCTGTGGGGGATGCCTTTTTTCACCATCAAGGCGCTCAGGCTTTTTTCGAAATGGGCGCCGAGCTGGTCGAGGCGGGCATAGCCATCGGGGCGACCGGAAGAGAGCTCGCGGAGCTGGGTGAGGCCGGCGGCCATGGCGAGCGGATTCCCGGAAAGGGTGCCCGCCTGATAGACGGGGCCGATCGGGGCGACCATGTCCATAACATCCGCGCGGCCACCGAAGGCGCCGACCGGGAGGCCGCCGCCGATGACTTTTCCGAAACAGGAGAGGTCGGGGGTGAGGTTTTCAAGACCTTGCACACCGGCCTTGCCGAGGCGGAAGCCGGTCATGACTTCGTCGAAGATGAGGAGCGCTCCGTATTTCTTGGTAATCGAGGAAAGGAGGTCGAGGTAGCCGGGTTTCGGGAAAACCAGGCCGGCGTTGGCGGGGTAGGACTCGACGATGATCGCGGCGATTTGCTCGCCTTTTTCCTCGAAGAGTTTGGTGAGGGATTCCGGGTCGTTGTAGGAGAGGACGATGGTTTTTTCCGCAAAAGCTTTCGGGACGCCGGCGGAATCCGGCTCGCCGTGGGTGAGTGCGCCGGAGCCTGCGGCGACCAGCAGGGAGTCGCTGTGGCCGTGGTAGCAGCCGTCGAATTTTACGATGTAGTCGCGTTTGGTGAAGCCGCGCGCAAGGCGGATTGCCGACATGGTGGCCTCGGTGCCGGAGGAGGTCATGCGGACTTTTTCCACGGAAGGAACCCACTCGCAGATGGTTTTCGCCATGTCGACTTCATGAGGGTTCGGGATGCCGAAGGAGATCCCGTCCTTGGCGACTTGGTGGATGGTATTGGTGACGACGACGGGGGCGTGGCCGAGAATGTTCGGGCCCCATGAGCCGATGTAGTCGATGTAGGTTTTGCCATCGATGTCGGTGATGCGTGAGCCCTTGGCGCGGCGGATGAAGAAAGGCTCGCCGCCGACGTTTTTGAAGGCGCGGACAGGGGAGTTCACGCCGCCGGGAATGTATTGTTTGGCGGCGGCGAACATTTTGGAAGAGAGAGTGGACATCTGCGGGCAGCTTCAGCTTTCGGCCCCCAACTTTCAAGGAAGAGTGCTTTTTCGTGGTGCACTTCGTCAAATCATGTAGTGTTCACTCGAACAAATGGAGATTTCGAAGAAACTGGAGATTTTGGCGGATGCCGCGAAGTATGATGCTTCCTGCGCCAGCTCGGGAGCGAACAAGAGCGATTCGCGTTCTGGCAAAGGCGTGGGCTCCACCGGAGGGGCGGGTATTTGCCACAGCTACGCGCCGGACGGGCGGTGTATCTCGCTGCTCAAATTACTGCTGACGAATTCCTGCATCTATGATTGCCACTACTGCATCAACCGTAGATCGAGCAATGTTCGGCGGGCAGTCTTCACGGCGGAAGAGGTGGTGAAGCTGACCTTGGATTTCTACAAACGGAATTACATCGAGGGGCTTTTCCTGAGCTCGGGGATCATCCGCAATGCCGACCACACCATGGAGCAGGTGATCGCGGTGGCACGGACGCTGCGGGAGGTGCATGACTTCCGGGGCTACATCCATTTGAAAACCATCCCGGAAGCTTCGCCGGAGCTGATCGAAACAGCGGCGCGTTATGCGGATCGGATCAGTATCAACATCGAGCTGCCGACCCAGGAGAGCCTTGACCTCTATGCGCCGGAGAAAAACATGGCGCGCACCAAGGTGGCGATGGGCCGCATCCGCCACAAGCTGGAGGAAGCCACGGAGCGGAAGAAGGACGGGGACAAGAAACTCCGCCACGCCACCGGGCAGAGCACGCAGGTGATCGTGGGGGCGGACGCGGCGACGGATGCCGATTTCCTTGCGAGATCGGATGAGCTGTATCGGTCTTACAAATTGAAGCGGGTTTATTATTCCGCATTCAGTCCCATCCCCGAGCCGTCGGCGATCCTGCCGCTCAAAGCTCCGCCGCTGATCCGCGAGCACAGGTTGTATCAGGCGGATTGGCTGATGCGGCATTATGGCTTTGCGACGGGTGAAATCCTCACGCCGGAGGCTCCGAATCTCGATTTGGATCTGGATCCCAAGCTCTCGTGGGCGTTGCGGAACCGTCAGGATTTTCCGGTCGATATCCAGACGGCGTCGCGGGAGATTTTGCTGAGGATTCCCGGCATCGGGGTGAAGAATGTGAATCGCATCCTGCGCATCCGTCGCTTCACGAAGCTGCGGCTCGCGGATCTGGTGCGGCTGCGGGTTTCGTTAAAAAAGGTCGAACCGTTCATCATCACGGCGGATCACAATCCTGCAAAATACCTGCTCGATTCGGATCGGTTGAGGGCGAAGTTTGCGCCGAAGCCGGAGCAGTTGGAGTTCTTCTGAGGATATCCGTAAATGCACGGGAAGGACGCAGTTGGAAGAGATGGGAATTTGATTTATGAGAAGTGTTGATCCCGGAAACAATTTCGCAAGCTGGAGGAAAATTGCGAAGGATCTGCTGGCAGCGGGGGTGCCACCGGAGCAGGTGATTTTCGAAAAGGAACAGGGGCTTTTCGGCAGTGCTTCGCAGCTGCAGGAGGAAGGCGCGACCTATGGGGTGAAGCCGGACGCGAAAGTTCCGCGAGCATTTGTCGATTTGGCGAAGAGTGTTTCCTGTCATGCCGATGACGGCAGGTGGGAGCTGCTCTACCGCATCCTATGGCGCATCGTGAAGGACGGTGAACGCAGCCTCTGCGAAATCTCCAGCGATCCGGATATCGCCAAGGCACTGATGATGCGGAAAAATGTCAGCCGCGAAATTCACAAGATGCATGCCTTCGTGAGGTTCCGGCTGATGGGCACGGATGAGGAGAGTGGGCGCGAGCGCTATAGCGCGTGGTTCGAGCCGGAGCATTGGATCGTCGAGGCGGGTGCGCCGTTTTTCAGAAAGCGCTTCGCCAACATGGACTGGAGCATTTTCACGCCGAAAGGTTGCGTGCATTGGAATGGTGAGTCGCTCGTATTCACCGAAGGGGTGGCCTCCGATCCTGTCGGGGGTGGGGATGTGATGGAGGATTTTTGGAAGACCTATTACCGCAGTATTTTTAATCCCGCCCGGCTCAAGGTGAAGATGATGCAGACGGAGATGCCGAAGAAATACTGGAAGAACCTTCCGGAGGCGGCGCTCATCGACCAGCTCATCCATGAAAGCAAAGGGCGGGTCGGCTCCATGCATGAGGAAGCGCTGAGGCCTGCGAAAGCGGCTCCGAAAAACCGGTATCTCGGTTCGTTACGGGAAATGTCGGCGTTGCCATCATGCTCCGGTCCGTTGGAAGGCCAGAGTCTTCCCGAAATGGCGAAGGCCGCGGCGAACTGTCAGGCATGCCCGCTTTGGAAAAACGCGACAGGAACCGTCTTCGGCGAAGGTCCGGAGAATGCGCGCATCATGATCGTCGGCGAGCAACCGGGAGACAAAGAGGACATCGCCGGAAAGGCCTTTGTGGGGCCTGCGGGAAAGCTTCTGGATGAAGCGCTCGTGGAGGCTGGTCTGAATCGGGAGAGCATGTATCTCACCAATGCGGTGAAACATTTCAAATGGACTCCCAGAGACACGCCGCGGGGGAAAATGCGCCTGCACCAATCACCGGCCAAGGGTGAAATCGATGCGTGCCGGCCGTGGGTGTTGGGCGAGCTGAAGCGGGTCGCGCCGGAGGTGTTGATTTTGCTGGGGGGCACGGCTGCCCAGTCATTGCTGGGGCGGGAGGTGAAAGTGCTTTCCGAAAGAGGCATGGTCGACGCACCGCATCTCGCGGCCAAAGTGATCCTGACGGTGCATCCCTCGCATCTGCTGAGGATGGTGGATGAAAAAAAGCGCAATTCGGAGCGGGAGGCGTTCGTCCTGGATTTGCGGCGTGCGTTGGATTCGGAAGAGACAAGCCACAGCTGAACCTGGCTTCGCGTGAGGATTGCGCTTTTAAGTTGGGGGAGGAGGGTGTTTTCTGCGTGCGAAAATTCCCATGACGACTGAAACGCAGACGCCGAAACCCGCCCAGGAGCACCCGCTGGCGAACATTTTGATCAACGTGCTGATCCCGGTGCTGGCACTCAGTTATCTGAGCAAAGATCCGGCGCTCCAGGAGTTGTTGGGCAAAGAAGTGCGCTTCTGGCACATCGGTCCGCTCAAGGCCCTGTTCGTGGCGCTGGCTTTCCCGATCTGCTACGGGGTGTGGTTTTTTGCGAAGACCAAGAAGATGAATTTCTTCTCGGGGCTGGGATTGTTTTCCGTAATGCTGACGGGTGGGCTGACGCTTTTCCTGTGGAACAAGGACGGCACGGTGAAGGAGCATGCAGCGGTGCTTTTCGGGCTCAAAGAAGCCTCGATTCCTTTCGTGCTCGGGATCGCGATCATTGCCTCGCATTGGTCGAAGACACCGTTGCTGCGGACCTTCCTCTACAGCGACTCGATCTTCGACATCAACAAGATCGAGCGCAAGGTGGCGGAGCTGGGCAAGGAAACCGATTACGGCAAGGTATTGCTGAATGCGACCGTGCTGTTCTCGCTCTCGTTTTTCGTGAGCACCTTGCTGAACTTCGGGTTGGCGATGTATTTCCTTGGCGACCTCGACCATGCGGCGGCCAACGCGCGCGAGATCTACAACGAGAAGGTGGCGAAGGTGACCGGTTGGGGTTTTGTGGTGATCGGGGTGCCGATCATGGCGTTCCTGTTTTTCACCCTCAGGAAACTGCTCACCGGGCTGCGCGGAATCACCGGGCTGAGCGATGAGGAGTTGATGATGCCGAGGTGAGAAACTTTAGATTCTAAACCCTAAACCTCAAGGTAGAGGGCAAGAAAAACCCGGGGCTGTTGGGCTCCGGGTTGGTGGGGCGGTTTTCGGCGAGACGCCGAAACCACGGCCTGCTGCGAGACGCAGCAGCTACGAACGCAGCTACGATCAATCGACGAGGTTGTCGATGCGTTGGGCGAGCTCGATATCGGAATCGGTGACGCCGCCGACGTCGTGGGTGGTGAGCTTGAGGGTCACCTTGGTGTGCTTGATCATGATGTCCGGGTGATGCTGGGCTTCATCCGCGATCTCGCCGACGTTGTTCACGAAGTCGATGCCGTCCATGAACTCTTCGAATTCGAAGACACGGGTGATGTATTTCTTCTCCACTTCCCACTCGGGGCATTTCTTGAGGGCGGAGTGCAATTCATCTTCTTCTAGCAGGTCTGACATGGGTAGAGGGGGTTGGTTGGATGCGTTCGCGCAAAGATTGGCCGCATGCTTTCCGGGTTGGCAAGCCCGTCTTTGATTTTTCCGGGAAATAGATGGGCGGTTGCAAAAGCTGCATGCTTCGGCGCGTCCGGGGCTGTTGCGCAGTGCTGCAGAGCGTGCAAAGGTATGGGATGAAATTCCCGCTACACCTCATGGCGATCGCTGCAGTTGCGGTGGTCTTTTCGTCCTGTGCAAGCACCACGCCGGAGCAGCGTATCGCCTCCAGGCCGTCGGCTTATGAAAAACTGAGCGAGAAGCACAAGGAGCTGGTGAGCCGTGGCGAGATTGCGGAAGGCATGAGCAAGGATGCGGTGGCGCTGGCATGGGGCAGCCCGGACGGCAGGGTCGAGGGCCTGCGCAACGGCAAGGAAATGGAGCGCTGGGATTATCAAGGGACCCGCCCAGTGGTGACCAATAATTTCTTCGGCGGCTACCGCACCGGCTACTACGGGGACTACCGCTACTCCG
This sequence comes from Luteolibacter sp., assembly GCA_039978775.1. GTDB lineage: Bacteria > Verrucomicrobiota > Verrucomicrobiia > Verrucomicrobiales > Akkermansiaceae > Luteolibacter. The sequence continues at coordinate 707,560 of JBDWAR010000018.1, forward strand.
GCATCGGAGGTGGTTTCGGACCATCGGTCAATTACGTTCCCTACCGGAAGGCGACGGTCTGGTTTGTCGGAGACCGGGTGGCGGAATGGGAGCGCACGAGGTGACCGTGTTGCGCAGGAGTGGACTTGCCATTTTCCGGATGCCGGGCATTGTTCGCCACGATGAAAATGCATAAAATCTTGTGGGTGTTTGCGGGGCTAGCCATGGCGGCAGGCCTTTCCTCCTGTTCGATGAATTCTGCAGGCGGCGGGCTGAGTTCCTATCAGTCCTACGACCGGCCGGCCAAGCTGCCGACCGATCCCTCCGCGGTGAAGGTGAAGGTCTCGTTGAGCAAGCAGCGCGTTTACGTGATGGAAGGCAGCGAGATGCTGCTGGTGATGCCGGTATGTGTCGGGATGCCCTCCACGCCCACTCCCACCGGGAATTTCCGCATCTTCAACAAAGAGCACAAGCACCGTGCATTCACCCACGGTTACGCCTACAGCGGGTCAACGGTGCGGCCGAGTTACCTGAAAAACAAGCCGCTCGGATGGAGCTTCAAGGGAACGCCAATGCCTTACTGGTGCGAATTCAAGCCCGCTTACGGTTTCCACACCGGCTGGGTAAAACATTCTCCCGCCTCCCACGGCTGCATCCGCATGCATGAGAATGTCTCTCCGAAATTTTACCGTCTCGTCTCGAACGGCACGCCGGTGAACATCTCCTACACCCAGCCAGAGGATGCGGAGCATTCCAATATCCCGCTGCCTCCCGATTCTGGACCGCTCCCCGATTACCCGACCTCGTTTTATATCGGTGATGACTACTTCAGCCGCCACAAAGCGCCGAAGTTCGACTGAGCTATTTTTCCCGCACACCTCGTAAGCCGCCGGGCGAGCGGCGTGTTTTTTTGGAATCCTCTTGCATCACAGTGGCATCGGTTGCCTTGTCTAAGGATTGGTTATGAGTAAATTTTCTTCGATTCTGACACATCCCGGAAGCTCGCATAAGGACGAGTTTCTCGCCTGCTGCCTGCTGGTGGCGGTCAACGACGCACCCATCCATCGCCGCGAGCCGAAACAGGAGGATCTGGACGATCCTTCCGTGGCCGTCGTCGATGTCGGCGGCGAGCACGATGCCTCGCGCGGGAACTTCGATCACCACCAGTTCCCCAAAGATCATCCGCCGACGTGTTCACTCAGCCTCGTGCTGATGGATCTCGGTCTGTATGAAGATGCGCGGCAGTATTGCGATTGGTTGGAAGTCGCGGAGTGGTTCGATACCCGTGGTCCTGTGGAAACAGCGGCGTGGCTCGGGGTCGAGCGCGAGCTGCTTTCCAAACTGAACTCCACCGTGGATCTCACGCTCCTGCGCCGATTCGCGGGCATGAACGAGATTCGTCCCGGCGAGCCGATGTGGGAAGTGATGAAATGGGTCGGCTCCGATCTCATCGGTTACCTCAAATCGCTACGCGAGAAGCTCAACGAGATCGCGCGCATCAGCGAGATCTGGGAGCTCAATCACGAATCTGGACCGTTCCGCATCCTGTTCCTGCCACGCTCGGAAAATCTCTCAGAAGACGCCTCGGCAGGTCTCGCGCGTTATGCCGCAGGTCTGCCTGAGGATCAGCAAGTCATGGGCATGGTCTATCCGGATCGCCGCGGCAACGGCTTCGCACTCTCGCGTTTCAATGACAACCTCGGCCTGGATTTTACCCGCATCATGGATGAGGCGGACGTCCATTTCGCGCATGCGCGCGGCTTCGTCGCAAAGAGCTCCGCCACGGAATTCGGCAGACTCGGCGAGCTCCTGATCAAGAGCCGGGTGGTCGTCTGAGGCAGTGGGAAAATCCCGTTGCCCAACGGCTGGGAGGAGCCGCTGGCTGCTGGCTCCTGAATCTCTCCCTCGACTGACCACCTGTACCCTCAGGAGCGACAATCTACTCCTGCGCTTTCAACGCAGCATCTCATAAGATCGCTTTCAGCCTTACGAAAGGCTATAACAGATGTTCCATGACAGGAACCCAAAACGGCCGCGTGATGCAATCTGAAACTACGTCAAGACCTCCGATACCAACGGATGAGTCTGTGAACAAGATAAGGCA
>JBDWAR010000019.1:0-41471 GCA_039978775.1 Luteolibacter sp.
TGCCTGGATCCACCGCTACAACAACCAACGGCCACACCAGGCCCTCAACTACAAGACACCAAACCAATACAACCAAACACGATGCAACGAAGCAGCCTGAATAACACAAAAGGCTGTCCAACTTTCAGGGGAGCACTACAAACCCTCCTCTTTTTCCTAGCTCTCGCCTCACCGCTCCTAGCTCAGGCAAAGCCCAACATTCTCTGGATCGTCAGCGAGGATAACTCCTCTCACTGGCTTGGCTGCTATGGCAACGAGCAGGCGGAGACGCCGAGACTCGACGCCCTTGCGAAGGAAGGCACGCTCTTCGAACACGCTTACTCAAATGCCCCGGTCTGTGCCGTTGCACGCGCGACCATCCTCACCGGCGTTTACTCCCCGACCATGGGCACCCAGCACATGCGCTCCCGCCACCCCATCCCGGAAAAATACCGACCCAACGTCGAATACCTCCGCGCCGCCGGCTACTACTGCACGAACAACTCAAAAACCGACTACAACTTCGAAGGCAATGACAACTCCTACTGGGATCAATCCTCCAAAAGGGCCCATTATAAAAAGCGCCCCGATGGCAAACCCTTCTTCGCCGTCTTCAACTTCACATCGTCCCACGAAAGCTCCCTGTTTAAGAATAAACCCGCCGAACCCAAGCGCCTGAAGCCGGAGGAAATTGATCTCCCTCCATACCTCCCGGATCTTCCCGAGATCCGCAAGGACTTCGCTCGCTACCACGACCGCATCACGGAAATGGACTCACGAGTGGGCAAAATCCTCGACGACCTCGAGAAAGCAGGCCTCGCGGACCACACCATCGTCATCTACACCTCAGATCACGGCGGCATCCTGCCACGCGGCAAACGTTACCTTGAGGAAACCGGCGTGAAGATCCCGATGATCGTCCGAGTTCCCGAAAAACTCCAAGCCCTCTCCCCTTTCAAATCCGGCCAACGCGTCACCGAGCCGGTTTCATTCGTCGATTTTTCGCCCACCTTCCTTTCCCTCGCCGGCGTGGAAATCCCCACCCAGATGCAGGGTCGTGCGCTCCTCGGAAACTCCCGCACCGCACCCGCCGATGACGAAATGGAATTCCTCTTCGCCGACCGCTTCGACGAGATCTACGGCATGCGCCGTGGCCTGACCGATGGAAAATGGAAATACATCCATAACTTCAACCCACACCTGCCCCTCGCCCCCTACTCCTTCTATCAGTTCGACCAGCCCGGCTGGGTCGCTTATGAAAAGGCTTGGAAAGAAGGCAAACTCACGGACATCCACAAGGCTCAATGGGAGCCTCCGGTCGTTTCTGAACAGCTCTACGATCTCTCCGCAGATCCATGGGAAACCCACAACCTCGCCGCCGATCCAGCACACGCAGAGAGACTCGCCGCCCTGCGCAACCACCTCAGGAAAACGATGTTAGAAGCAACCGATACCGGCCTGGTTCCCGAGCCGATGTTCGACTCCCTCGCGAAAGGTTCCACCATCGCCGATGTTGTGCAAAGTGATGCGTTCGACCTCGAAGGAGTTCTCGATCTCGCATTTCTCGCCTCGGCAATGGATGAAAAAAACATCCCGGAGCTCACCCGATCCCTCTCCTCCGAAGATCCCGTAAAACGCTACTGGAGCCTCATGGGGCTGCTCGCACTCGGTGACAAATCCGCCTCCAGCATCGATGCCGTCACTCCACTCCTCAAGGACAAGGAAGCGGTCAACCGCACCGTCGCAGCAGAGACCTTGATCGTGTGGGGCATGAAAGGAATCGGAGCCGGTGCCCTGATCACCCATCTCGATACCGATATGGATCCCGCCTCCCTGCTACATCTTCTCAACACCCTCCGCCGCCACAACCTCCTCGCCCAACTCCCGGAAGATTGGGCGAAAGGAAAGACCATGGAAGGCGGCAAAATGGATTACATCCAGCGCTTTAGTGAACGGGTGAAGGAGTGAGCCTCTTGGGGCGCTGTTGGAATGCGGACTTTAGTCCGCAGATTCGGTTGGGGGTTCCTCGGGTTGCGCTGCGGACTCAAGTCCACGTTCCGTTTCCGAATCCACTTCACTTTCCGAGTCCTCCCCGTCCGGGATCACCAAGGAGATGTCCTGGAGTTTTTCTCCGGATTTGAGGGTGAGGAGCTTCACACCTTGGGCGTTGCGGCCGGTGGTGCGGACTTCTGCGACGCGGATGCGGATCGACTGGCCGGTGGAGGTCATGAGCATGAGCTCGTGCTCTTCTTCGACGGCCAGTGCGCCGACGAGTGGCCCGGTCTTTTCCGTGACCTTCATCGTAATGATGCCTTTGCCACCGCGCGATTGCTTGCGGTATTCCTCGAAGGCTGTGCGCTTGCCGAGGCCGTTTTCCGAGGCGACCAGGAGGGTGTGGTTTTCCTCCACGAGCGCGAGGCCGACGACGTAGTCCCCTTCGACAGGGCGGATGCCCATGACGCCTTGTGAGGAGCGACCGAGCGGACGAGTGTCTTGCTCGGAGAAACGGAGGCTGATGCCTTCGTGCGTCACAAGGATGACATCATTGTCGCCGGAGGTGAGGGTGCAGCCGATGAGTTCGTTCGCTTCCTCAAGGATGATGGCGATGGTGCCGGCCTTGCGGTAATTGCGGAATTCGTTGAGCGCGGTCTTTTTGACTTTTCCGGTGCGGGTGGCGAAGAAGACGTAACCTGCATCCTCGCGGAAGGTGACGTCGTTGCCATCCTCATCGACCGTGCGCTCAAGGCGGAGCATGGCGGCGATGCTTTCTTCCGGTTGGAGATTGAGCACGTTCTTGATGCTGCGACCGACCGAGGTGCGTGAACCTTCCGGGAGTTCATACACGCGTTCGACGTAAAGTCGGCCGGTGTTGGTGAAGAAGAGTACGTAGTCGTGAGCCTGGACGGAGAAGAGATGTTCCACGAAATCGTTTTCCACGTCTTTTGCGGTCGCCTTGGTTTCCATGCCTTTGAGGCCTTTTCCGCCACGGCCTTGGAGGCGGTATTCGGTGGAAGGGGTGCGCTTGATGTAACCGCGATGCGAAAGAGTGACGATCATCGCATCGTTGGCGATGAGATCTTCCATGGCGACTTCGCCGACTTCTGCAACGATCGGGCATTTACGGGGAGTGGCGTACTTGGCTTTGATCACCTGGAGTTCGTCCTTGATGATGTTGAGCACACGTTCCTCACGGGCGAGGATGTCGAGGTAATCGGTGATCTCGACGAGGATCCCATCGTATTCGCCTTTGACCTTGTCGCGTTCGAGGCCGGTGAGTTGGTAAAGGCGGAGCTCGAGGATTGCGTTGACTTGGCGCTCGGAGAATACGTACTTGTCGCCCTGGATGGCCGCTTGGGAGCGGAGCAGGATGCCGAGTCCTTCTGCGGTGGCGGTAGTGAATTCGTAGGCGGCGAGTCTCTGCCTGGCTTCGTCGCGGTTCTTGGAATCGCGGATGATTTTGATGAAATCATCGAGGTGGCCGAGGGCAAGGAGGTAGGCTTCAAGCAGCTCGGCACGTTCTTCGGCTTTTCCGAGGAGGTAACGGGTGCGGCGGATGACCACATCACGGCGGTGTTCGATGTAGCAATCGATCGCCTCTTTAAGGGAAAGCTGTTTCGGGCGCTTCTCGTGGATCGCCAGCATGTTGACGCTGAACGAGGTTTCGAGTGCAGTAAGCTTGAAGAGTTGGGCAACGACGACCTGTGGGCGGGCGTCGCGTTTCAGCTCGATCTCGATGCGAGTTTCCTCGTCGGAAAGGTCGCGCATCCCGGAGATGCCGGTGAGGGTTTTCTCGTTAACCAGCTCCGCGATGCGGGTTTGGAGCACGGCGCGGTTCACGCCGTATGGAACCTCACGGATGATGATCATGGATTTGCCATTCTCATTTTCCTCGATCTCGACTTTACCGCGCAGGCGCATGGAGCCGCGACCGGTGGCGAAGTAATCCTCGATGCCGCGGATGCCGCGGACTTCGCAGGCGACCGGGAAATCGGGGCCCTTGATGTGTTCCATCAGGCCGGGGAGGTCGATGTTCGGGTCGTTGATCATCGCGCAGATGCCGTCAATGACTTCGCCGAGGTTATGCGGGGCGAGGTTGGTGGCCATACCGACGGCGATGCCGGTGCCGCCGTTCACGAGGAAGTTCGGGAAAGCGGAAGGCATGACGGAAGGCTCCTGGAGCGTGCCGTCGTAGTTGGGAACGAAATCGACCGTGTCTTTGTCGAGGTCATCCATCATCGCCATCCCGAGCGGATGAAGACGGGCCTCGGTGTAACGCATGGATGCAGCAGCATCACCTTCCACCGATCCGAAGTTACCCTGACCATCGACGATCAGCTCACGCATCGACCATGGCTGCCCCATGTTGACGAGGGTGGAGTAGATCGAGGAGTCACCGTGGGGGTGATAGTTACCCATCGTTTCACCAACGATCTTGGCGCACTTCACGTGGGACTTGGAAGGGGTGACGCCGAGCTGGCGCATGGCGTAGAGGACGCGGCGCTGAGAGGGCTTCAAGCCGTCGCGAACATCAGGGAGTGCCCGCGAAATGATGACAGACATCGAATACTCCAGGAATGACTGGGAGAGTTCGTCTGCGACGTTGATGGGCTTAATGGAGTCGTTGCTCATAAAAAGTAAACTGTTCAGGGGTCAGGAGTCACGGGTGTCTGACTTCGGGCCAATGGATTTGATGTAGGAGTTGAGGCGTTTGCGGAGGGTTTCGAGTTCGCTATAAAGTTGGCGAGTTTGTATCTCGTCGATGAGTTTCCGGCGGGCGGCATATTTGAGCCATGTTTGGGTTTCTGTTAGCGAACTATGGGAGTAGTAACAGAACTTGAGGTTCTCCTTAGGATAGAGACGGCTATGGCCTTCAGCGATATTAGCAGCAATCGAATCAGCGGACCGAATGATCTGTTTGCCAATGAGGTTTTTGCCGAGGCAATCCCATTTCGCCACACAGTGCCAAACGAGTTCGCCGAGGCACGTCGCTTCGCGGTAAATTTCCAGTTCGTTTAAGGAATAGCTCATAAACCCATGACTCTTGACCCGCGCCGGATGTCAGACATCCAGGTTGCGGACGTTGAGGGCGTTGTCTTCGATGAAGCGTTTGCGGGGTTCGACGACGTCGCCCATGAGGATATCGAACATTTTGTCGGCTTCCACGGCGTTGTCCTCATCGAGGCGGACGCGAAGGAACTGGCGGGTTTCCGGATCCATGGTGGTGGAGAAAAGCTGCTTGGCGTTCATTTCGCCGAGACCCTTGAATCGTTTGATCTGGACGCCTTTGGCGGAGATCTCAAGGACTTTGCCGAGGATTTCGGAAACCACGAAAATCGGTGTGGTGGTTTTCTTATCACCGTCACCCTCGAGGATTTCGAAGATCGGGGTGTCCATCGAGTAGAAAATCTTCGTATCGATTCCGAGCTCCTGAAGTCGTGAGAACAGCTTGGTGATGGCGTGGGACTCGTGGAGCTCGTGAAGCACCGCGCGGCGCGATGGGCCGGTGATGGCGGAGAGTTCCTCGTCGGTGAGTTGTTCATCGAAGAGGCCGAGGTCGCGGTTTTCCGCAGCAAAGGCGGTGAGCGCTGCTTCGTCGGCAAAATAGATGACCGACTCGACGTTGCCCTCGCGGATACGGATCATGTATTCTGGCAGGTGTCCGTCGGCGCGGCGGGCGGCGAGGTATTCCTGGAAATTGCCGCCGTTACCCTCGATGGCTTTTTGGAAGCGAGAGAGGGAAGAAAGGTTTTCCAAAACGCCCTTGAGCTCCTCTGCAGAAAACACGCGGGATTGATCGAAACTGCGGAGGGTGACTTCGCCGGCGCCGAGATCGATGAGGATCTTGTTGAGTTCGTCGTTGTCCTGAACGTATTCGGAGCGTTTTTTGCGGGTGACGAGGTAGAGCGGCGGCTGTGCGATGTAGAGGTATCCGCGCTTCACCAGCTCGGGCATGTGGCGGCAGAAGAAAGTCAGCAGCAGGGTGCGGATGTGGGAGCCGTCGACGTCGGCATCGGTCATGATGACGATTTTGTGGTAGCGGACTTTGTCGATGTTGAAGGAGCCTTCCTGGTCGCCATCGCCGATACCCGCGCCGATCGCGGTGATCATGGATTGGATTTCCTTGTTCTGGAGGGCGCGGTGAAGGCGGGCTTTCTCGACATTGATGACCTTTCCGCGCAGCGGGAGGATGGCCTGGGTGCGCCGGTCGCGGCCTTGTTTGGCAGAACCACCGGCGGAGTCTCCTTCGACAATATAGAGTTCGGATTTCGCAGGATCGCGCTCGGAGCAGTCGGCGAGTTTGCCGGGAAGTCCACCACCGGAGAGGGCGGATTTGCGGACGGTTTCGCGGGCTTTGCGGGCGGCCTCGCGGGCGCGGGCGGCGTTGACGGATTTCTCGATGATCTTCCTAGCGAGCGCGGGATTTTCCTCGAAGTAGGTGTTGAGACCTTCGTAAACGATGGAGGAGACCACGCCTTCGATCTCGGAGTTGACCAGTTTGCCTTTCGTCTGGGAGGAGAAACGCGGGCTCGGCATTTTCACCGAAATCACGCAGACGAGACCTTCGCGGACATCATCGCCGGAGAGGGCTGGATCCTTGTCTTTCAGGATCTTGTTGGTCTTTGCGTATTGGTTGATGGCGCGGGTGAGGGCGCCACGGAAGCCAGTGAGGTGGGTGCCACCGTCGGCGTTGGGGATGGAGTTTGCGAAGCAGAGGATCTGATCCTGGTAGGAATCGTTGTATTGGAAAACCACGTCGGCGAAGACGTCCTCTTTGGTTTGCTTGCCATCGTATTCGTAATCGATCTCGCGCTTACCGTCGATGACGACAGGAGATTCGTGGACGACGTTTTTGTTTTCGCAGAGCTGGGCGACGAATTCGACGATGCCGTCCTTGTAGAGGAAGGTGGTCTTTTTGGCGGATTCCGGGCGCTCGTCCTCGAGCTCGATGGTGAGACCGGGGTTGAGGAAAGCGAGTTCGCGGAGACGGGTGGCCAGACGGTCGAACTGGAAAGTGATGGTATCGACGAAGATGGTGGCGTCCGGAAAGAAACTGATGTGGGTGCCGGTTTTCTTCGGATCCGCCTCACCGATGACGTGGAGGGGTTCGGTGGTCTTGCCACGCTCAAAGGCGATGCGGTGAACCTTGCCGCCACGGGTAATGTCCGCGCGGAACCAATCGGAGAGGGCGTTCACGCATTTCGCGCCGACGCCGTGGAGTCCGCCGGAATATTTGTAGGCGCCCTGGCCGAATTTTCCGCCGGCGTGGAGACTTGTCAGCACCAGCTCGACAGCAGGCATCTTAAATTTCTCGTGCATGTCCACGGGGATGCCCCGGCCGTTGTCGGTGATCGAGATGGAACCATCGACATGCATGGCGACCTTGATTTTGGAGCAATAGCCCGCGAGGTGTTCATCGATGGAGTTGTCGAGAACTTCGAAAACGCAGTGGTGGAGACCACGCTCATCGGGATCGCCGATGTACATCCCGGGGCGCTTGCGGACGGCATCAAGGCCTTCGAGTTTGTCGATCTGTCCTGCGTTATATTCCTGCTCGGTTCCGACCTTGGTCTGGGCTTGTTCCGGCTCGTTTTTTTCCTCTGACATATGGCAGAGACAGGGTCTGAAATGCAGCGTTGGTAAACAAGGACTTATTGCACGAATGCCGGGATTTCAAAATCCCCTCAAGTCCCTGCAAACCAGCTTGTTACGCTGAAAATCAGTTCGCCAACCACTGTTTCATGTAGAGAGTGATGAAGAGGATGAGCGCCAGAACCGACAGCGAAACGGCCAGAACCTTAATGGTGCCGTATAGCTCCTTGCGCTCGCCATACTCCTGATCGAGGTAACCATCTGCTCTAATGCGGCCTCTGCCACTCACCACGCTTCTACTTCGCCGTTGTTGTAGGGCGGACTTTGTGGGCAACTGAACGTCGAGCCCCTTCAGCAGCTCCTTCTGGAGGCTGAACTGCGAGGCATCGATCCATGTATTGCAGTTCGGGCAAGGGCCGCTGACACCCTGAGAGGCGTCTTGCACTACGAGAGGCGTCCTGCACCCGGAGCATACGAAGCGCAGGCGAACATCGCCTTGTGTCGTAGCGGGTGAGTTATCCACAGAAAAAAGATATCTTTTTCGAAATCATTCGGCAAGGCCAAACATACGCTCCGAGGCGCCTGATTGCCTGATTTCTTGAGGAAAATGGCTGCCCCTAGAGGCGCGGAAATTTCTTTTAAGCAATCCGCAAAAACACGTTTCAGCGTAATAAGGGCTTGCAAGTCGGAGCCAGTCGCAGGAAACCTTCTGCACCGCAATGCACGAGTAGCTCAGCGGTAGAGCAACCCGTTTACACCGGGTCGGTCGGCGGTTCGATCCCGTCCTCGTGTACCATCCTTTTTCTGACGGGTTTATTTGAACTCGTTTCGCATCTCCTCGATGACGACCAGCCAGTTCATCATGGTAATCGGTGGCAGTTCCGCCGGATGATTGATCGCCGAAAGGTTCACCTTCATGCGGGTGGTATTCATCGCTCCACCCGACATCATTTTGGCGTCGAGCGGGCGCACTGGATTGGCGGAGTCCTCGGCAGCCACCGAGCCCAATTGTCCGGAGACCTCGACGGCAAGGGGATCAAAGTCCACGCCGTAGCGTTTCTCAGGGGAGAATAGAGAACATGGCGGGTAGAACTTGCCGCTGGCCGGGGTGTATCCGGAAGGCGGAGTTGCCTGCACGATGTTGAAGTCATCGCCGATATAGAGGCGCAAGTTGGTGACTAGGGAAAAGCCTTTAGAAAATCCGGTCATGTTGCCGCATTTTTCCATGATCACGCCCCAGTCGGATTCCGCACACGGGATGGAGGGTTTCGTGAGCGTCGAGTTGCTGATGTAGTCCACGTTGACCACCACCGAGTGATTCACCGTGGTATTGTCACCGCCCGCCAAGGCGAGGAAATTCGGGATATACTCGGGAAGCACGGTGATGCATTTTTTCCCGGAAGGAAGATTCCGGAAGTCGAACGGGTTCGTATCCGATTCCTTGAAGGTGGAGGCGCGGGCGTAACCCCGTTTGCGGACACCTACCAAGGGGTCACCGAAGGTCGCATTGTTAAAAGTGATCGTTCCGGTGAAATTTTTCCTCAACGCAAAGGTTCCGTTTTTGCCGTAAGCGAGATCGTGGGGGGTGGAGAAGGTCACCGTTTGGTTCTCATCGGCGACATCGATATAGCCAACAGGTGGCATGTTAGGCAGAGTCCATTCGCCGCCGAGACTTTTGGTCGCCTCAATGCGGACGCCCCCGGAGTAGAAACGCAAGCGCAGCCGAGTCGGGCTGCCATAAGAATCCGCTTGGGTGACATCGAGCTGCATCGCGCACTGCATCGCACCGACCGAGTAATTGTTCCATGTTGTCGGTGACAGGGTGGTGCTTTCGTTGAGGTTGTGTGCGAAACGATCAAAGTATGCCGAGCCGCGGTTGATTGGCACGAAGGCCGCCTTGCCGCTTTCCGAAGCTAGGGAGACCGGGAAAAAGTCACCTTCGGTAAGCCGGAAGGTTTCGCGGATGCCGGGAGCGAAAGGATTGCCCGCAAAGCTCTTCCCGCCGACCGTGGTATTCTCTCCCAGCGACAATCCCCTGCGGCTGGACAATCCGGTCAACGCGGTATTTCCCTCCACCAGCGCTTTGCCGGCGAAGACATTTCCGGTAATCTGAACGTCACTCCAGGCGGCCCCGTTGGCATGCTTGCCGAGGGCGACAAAGGAGCTGGCGGAAATTGGAAGCTGGGAGGGAATCTCGTAAAGCGAGAGCACATAATTGCGCCGGGTATCCGCCTTCTTGGTGACGGCGAGATCCTGTCCTCCCATATCGAGGGTAAATGCCCACCAGTTCCGTTTTGCTACGAATGGCTGACCCGGAGTGGAGTAGCCGAAGTTGATGTTTGGATAGGGGATGAGGTTATACCTAGGGTAGGTCGTTGTCGACAGACCCACCTTTCCTGAAGCGCGCGTGCCATAAATCTTCTGGGAGGTAACGAGAGGGTAGAGTGGGTCATTGGCCAGCGAGCCGCTTGAGTAGTCGAGAGCCGGCGGGAAACCGGTGCCAAGATCGACTCCCACCCCGGGAGTCACGTTTCCGGTGCTTCCACTGACTCTCCGGAACACTTGGCCGATGTTGGTAAAACTGGTGTCCCCGCTGTTGCCTGAGAAAGTCGTTCCCAGATTCATCGCCGAGAGCAGCGCCGGGGATATCGATTGAGCGGCGTTTGCCTGAGCCAGCGCTTCGCTGAAAATGGTCGAAAACAGCATTGGCGCCCGGGCAGCCGTCGATGCATTGGAGCCGTCCTGCATCGCACGGATCGCACGGTTCGGGACGATGGCCACGATGGCGCGCAGCGTCGCCTCCTCTTTCTCCTGGTAGTCGGCCTCCATCTGGATGTCGCCCTGGATGGAGTTCGCGTTGATCGCCCTCTTGTAGGCAAAGACCATCATCATCAGCATGAGAATGGAGATGGTGAAAACGGCGAGCAGCGAAACGTATCCGCCGGGATGTGTGTTGGATCGCGTAAGTTTCATTCCATTGCTCCTGTAAAAAAGACTTCTTCACCGGCAGGGCCGGTGACCCGTGTGGCAATCATGCCAGATACCATATAAAATTCCACGTTCGCCGCCTTACTGGTTACCACCCACTCCGGCTGGGTTAGCACCCCCGAGGTTGGCACCACATAATAATAGAGCGCTTTTTTGCCACTGCGCGTCTCGAACGAAAGGATCCCGGCGCGGACGGAACCATCCGGCTGGCGGAAATTGAGCACCAGCACAGGCGAGGAGGTCAGCTTCGGGTTGGAACCCGCCAAGGCGTCCTGCAGGGAGGCATGCATGCGAAAGCGCTCCGCATCCGATAGCAATTTGGAGACGTGGTTGCTGATCATCGGCACCTCTTCGTTGAGGAAACTCTGGGCACGAAAGATTTTAAGAAAAGCGATCTGCTGATTGAGCATCGACAGCATGATCGCGGCGAGGGCCATACCGACCAGCATCACCACGGTCATTTCCAGCAGAGTAAATCCCCTGCGCAAGGCTTTGAGGGGAAGTTTCATTGGGATCGGACAACGGTGCGGGATTTTACATAGGTGCGCCCGGAAATCTTGTAGCGCAGAATGCTCTGGACGCGCCAGATCTTCATCGCCGCCGGATTGTTCGTCACCGTGCCTGTGCCTCCATCGATGGGGTAGTTCGCCGCATCTGGCATGCGGGTGCGGGTGATATCCCCGTAAACCGCCACTCCACCGGGCAGCTTGCCGAGGTAGACCTGCTCTGTGGAAAGCTGTGGATACATTGGCCACAGCGAGCTGTTCGACAGGAGGTCATCGAAGGGCAAGCGCTCTGCCAGAGAACGCTCGTAGGTCAGGTAGGAGCCGGACAACACCTGCTGAAGCGAGTTTTGGCGGGGGGCAATGACATTGAGAGAAAGCTTCAGCAGGATCAGACCGACAACAGTCAGCAGCGAGAGTGATAGGGTCATCTCCACGAGCATGAAGCCGGCGTTCCTGCGCGATCGCGGCTTGCGGTGCGCACGGAATGGGCGGATGCTCGCCGCGTGAGAAAATGGCGCGTTTCCGGGTTCCAGGCGGTTTGTCTCCGCCTCGCCTTGCTTTGCTGCTTCCTTTTGGGCGCGGCAAACATCTCTGCCCAGGCGCTCATTCAGCCGCCATTCGGGTTGCGCTGGGGAGACCCTCCGGGAAAACTGATTTCTTGGACCGAGAAACATTCGCTCGATCTTAATATTTTTACGCCGGGAGATCAACCCGGATTGCGGAGCCTCACAATCCGCCCGCAACAAGGTTTCCTGCCCGACTCCCCTGCCTCTTCGCTGGAGGGGAAATTCCTCAACGGCGGACTCTATGAACTGACCCTGCATTATGCCGATGCGAGCGCTTCCACCGAGGCCATGGAGAGGCGTTTCGAGACGCTGCGCAAACAGATCGCTGCCGAACACGGGGCGCTCACAGTCAATGAGCAGCAGCGTTCGGTCGAAGATCAGTTCGTTACGAGGACTCGTTCGTTTCATCGGGAACCTGTCAGGGGGATGTTCCTGCTCATCACATGGACCGAAATGGAAGACCTCCTTCGGAAGACGAAGGAAGCCCGCTTTTCGCTGATTTACAGGAATGACAATTTCAAAAAGGAGTTGGAGAATTTTAAAGGTAGATGAGTGGTGGTCACTCGATGGTGGTTACCGTGCCATTCACCGAGATCGTGCGATCCACCGTGAAGGTGATTGAAGCAAGCCTATCGATGCCGAATACCGTGGAGGTAACAAGATCCATGGTATACTGCCCGTCCTCGCCAAGCACTGAACTCCAGTCGGCGACCGTGAGTATCCTGTTCTGAGGAACCGATTCATTCACCACCAAAGCAGAGCCGGGAACGATCGTGCCGGTAAACCCATCATTCCTTTTCGCGCCGGGATAGACATGCGCATAGACCCGGGCCGACGGGTAGATGTCGTTTACCGTAAAGTTGACTTGAGGAGTCAACGACTTGATGACTTGCCCGCTGGTGATGCCCGTGATGGTGCCATCCGCCACCGGCCAGATCTGGACGGTCTGGGAGGCCAATTGGGATGCCGGCACCTGGTAGTCAGGCAGCGTAAATACGGAAAAACGTTCCTCACCCCTGAGCTTGTGGCTCAGAGATCCCGGGACGCTGCTCAACGCATAGACATACGAGCGCGAGCCGTTCTGGTTGATGGTCACCTGGGTATTGAGGGTCGCCTGGGTGCGGTCGATGTTGGTTCCGTTTCCGGTGCCATAGGATTGCACGTGGCGGTAGAACTTCACGCTCTTGGAGGCCTCCGGATCATTGGATCCGCTCAACAAGCCGGAAACCGTTAGATTCACCGTGAAGCCACGGTCCGCACGAGTGCGGGGCACCGGCGAGTTGGTGTCCTCGGTGACAATGCTCACGGTCGCCATCGGCACATAGGTCCCGACATAACGGGTATCCAGTAGATAGCTTTGGAAAGGACTTGTCCTCACGGTGTGGAGCTCAAAGCGTGCACCACCTGGGTTGATCTCAAGCGGTGATTCCTGTTGCCCAGCCGCATCCACGGAGGCGTCTCGCTGCACGCCGTTGGCAGGCAGCTGGACTTGGCGGATGAAATTCGTGTAGTTCGCGTTGTTCGTCTGCGCATGGGAAAAGACAGACGAAACGGCAAAGATCGTGAGGATGAGGGCGCGTTTCATGGTTCAGGGGTTTGGCTTGCGGTTTGGCTTGCGGTATCGATGAGGCTTTCAGTCTTGGGCGGCACGACAGAGATCGGTCCGGCCTTGAGCACTGCTACGATGAGGTTTCCGCTTTTGCCGAGAGTCTCGAGGATTTCCGGAGAAACCGGGGCGTCCCCTCTCGCCTGCTCGAAAGTGACCTCAACGGTGGAGATCCAGCCGCGGTTGGCTTTATAGAAATCCAGCCAGCTGACAATCGCCGCTCCGGGCTCGTGGCGGTTGATTCTGCTTTCAAATTTTTCAGGGATCAGGACCAGGGCGTTTTTGGGAACCAAGGTCGTTTGGCCGTTAAAGCTGAGCACATCCGAGTTTTCCAACAGATTCCCCACCTTGTTCACCACCGATGCATCCTCACCCGTGGCTTCGGGCAAGGCTTTCATCGGATCATTCAAAAGCACCTGCTTACGCTGTTTGATCAACTGCTCGTGGGTCGCCGCGTCTCGGAAGACTGGCTGGGCCTCTTGGCCGTTGGCCAGCAGCGGGATCAAAGGGAAGGTAAGGATGAGGAGATGCTTTTTCATGGGAATGTGGGGGGTAGGGAGGTGGAGGCGTTGATTATTTCTTTTCGTCGTCAACCGAACCGGAAGGATCGACTGGCTTGCTGTTGCCCGGGTTGGAAGAGTCCACTCCGTCGACGTTGTTGCCGTGACCGTTGTTGCCTTTTGGCGCGCAGGTCATCAGCAGCACCATGTCCTGGAGGTTGTAGCAGGGGTCGTTGATGTTCGCGTCGTTCTGGGTGAGCTCCATCATGATGATGAGATCCAATGGCCCGATCTTGATGCGACCGGTGGCATCGAGATACGGCTGCATGAAGCTTTTCACGTTGGACGAGCTATTGAGCGCATAAGCCGTCGGAGGATATTCACCGTTCTTAAGGACGCGGATGTTGTTGTCATAACTGTTGCCATAGTAGGCGGTGCTCCATTGACCATTCAGGTAGTAACGGCCACCGAAGCGGAAGGTCGTACCCTTGTTGACCCGCTTCGACCACACCAAGGTGTTCGGGTTCACATCCGTGTTGTTGCCGTAGAAAATGCTTAAGAAGCTTCCGCCGCTCACGCTCACGAGTGCCTGGCCTGGGACCCAGTTGGTATTGCTGCCGGCACAACCGCCGGTGGTCACACCGGAGCCGATGACGCGGATATCCACATCAAGCTGATCGTTGGTGGTCACCGTTTCCGACTCATCCACGGTGACATAACTTTCCACCGTCGATGGATAGGTGATCGACCATGTGAGTGTGGGTTTTGTTCCTGTTTGGACCACGGTGGGGTATGCGGTTAACCAGCCTCCTGGGACTGCTGGGATGGTAGTGGTGCTATTGCCGTTGCCGTTGCCGTTGCTGCTGCTATTTCCATTGCCGTTGTTGGTCTTATCCACTTTGGCAGCGTGGCAGGGTGAAGCGGCGACAAGCGCGCACGTGATGAGTACAGCTGCCTTTGCGGCAGCCAGGTGGCTGGTTGTTTTCATGGCTGGTTGTAAGGGTTGCTAGCGCTTTTCCGCCTATGGGATCCTGACAAATGGGACGTTCGTCGGGAGGCGAGTGACTCGGATCGGGCAAGGGCAGGGATTCCGCGCGGCTAAACGCTTTGGCCATGCCGATTCGGGACAGAACCCCGATCCGGGTCACCTGGAATCATCTCGGGACAGAGGGATTCCAGGAAAAATGCTATGAATTACTTCGATTTTCTATTCGTCGTTTCTTCGGGGTTGGGTGTTGTAACAGCAGTTGTCAGGTGTGGGTGAGAGTGTGTTTCAGCGCACGGGCAGCGCGGGTTCGCCGGGTTTGATGCCGGTTCTGAAATCAGAAAATTTCCATGGCCCGGCGGGAACTTCGTATTCCTCGACGAATTTCCATTCGACGCGTTCGCCGCTGCCCATTTGTAGGTAATCGCGTACGGCGGGGCTGACATCGAGACCGGCACCGAGGTTCCGGTTCATGCGGGCGTTCTCGTTTCCGAAAACATATTCGTAGTGATCCGTCTCGAAGGGGCCGACATCCTCCCACTGCGCATAACAGATGCGCCCATTGTGGTGAATGGCGAGCCAGCGGCCTTTGCAGACCGAGATACCCTCGCCCTGATAAGCCTCCCAGAACCACGGAATGACACTGGATGCCTCGGGGCGGTGGCGGAAATCTTTGCCGATGTCGTTGTAAGGCAGCGCTACGTAAAAAGCGTTCTGTTGCGGCACGAAGCTCGCTGGAAAGTATCCGTCGCGGCGGTTCGGATCATCGTAGCCTCCGAAGTTGTCCTGCCAGTTCCTATCCCAGGCGCTCTTGTCGTTTGGAGTCGGGTTGTTCTCAGTTGGCTGCTCGCCGATCCAGAAAACCGTGGTAACCACATTGCGCTTCCAGCCGTATTCACTACGGAGCCGGGTGGATGAGTCTTCGAGAACCACCTTCGCAGCCGCTGGGACTCCGAACGGATCGCTCAGGCTAGAAAGGATATCGCGGCGGCCATCAAGGATGTCACCATGTGCAGCTTCCAGACGATCCGACAGCCGACTCGCCGCTGCGGAACCTGCCAATGGCAGGCTCAGGGCGATGGTGGCTGGAAGGAAAAATTTCATCTCGGTCTACTGGTTTATGGTGGATTTCATTAAGAAACTGAGGACATCTTAGATATCCAAAGGAACTTTTCAAGGTTTTTTTAAGATCTTTTGAACGTAATCGAAACCTGATTGTCAGACATTGAAAGCCCTTATGTTTGAAGGGTTTCAGAACATCCACCTGTTCTTCAGAAACGAAAAATCGCGGTAACAGGACACAGATTCAGAAAATTTCTTCCTCGATCCACTGAATTATTTAGGAAATCCGAAATAATTTTTAGAAGTCCCGGCCACCCCTTTGCAGGCTCCGGATTTGTCCCCCGTGCAGCTCTAGTCCCTGCCTACTCCAAACCGGCGATCGATGTCTTTGCGGTTGTATTCCGTGAGAGTGGGTCTGCCGTCCGCCGCACAATAAGGTAGGTCGCAGGCGAAAAGCTCCTCCAGCAAGGCCGCCGCCTCATTGGCACGCGGCACAATCCTCAGCGAGGCCTTGTTCGCCATGATCCTGGCCAGCCGGGCGAAGGCGAATTTCCCTCCCGAGACGGAGCCATGCAGCATTTCCTCGATCATTTCTCCAAGGAAACCTTCAGGATCGGCCATCGGCACACAGGCCGGCAGGCTACGCACCTGCAGAGTGTTGCCGCCGAACGCCTCAACTTCGAGCCCTGCCTCCTGCAGCGCCATCCGCTCGCGCAAGAGCAAATCCAGATCCCGTGGATCGAGCTCAAACAACAAGGGCACCAGCAATCCCTGAGTTTCCAGCCCCACTTCCCTACCCTTCGACAAGCGTTCGAATACGATTCGCTCGTGCGCCGCCTTCGGATCGAACAGCACCAGCCCGTCGGAGCTTTCAAAAATCACGTATCGCTCCTGCAACATGCCCACCAAGCGGAAGTCGGGAGCCAGTCGCCTCGGAGCCTCGCTCTCCATCTCGGTCGCGACCAGCTCTGGCTGGATCTGATGAAACACCGGCCGCTGAATGATCGGCTCCGCCCGCATCGCCACCTCGCGCGGAGTCTTCACCACTTCCGGAGCCGGTGGTCTCAGCGCCTCTGCCACCGTCGCAGAAATCAGATCCCGCACCTCATGCGGCCGGTGGAACCTGACCTCGCGCTTGGCTGGATGCACATTCACATCCACCAGCTGCGGCTCCACCTCCAGCCACAACCATGCCGCCGGATGCAACCCGTCCTGAAGATTTCCCCGGAAACCCTCGGCCAATCCTTTGCTCACCGCCGCATCCTCGATCGGCCGCCCGTTGAGGAAGACAAATTGGTGCCGCCGGCCCTTGCGCGCATGCCGCACCGGCAGGACGAACCCGCTCACCGTCATCCCCGGGCCCAGCCGCTCGGGCACCGCCACCAGCTCGCCGCCAAGATCATTTCCCACCAGCTGACGCACCCGATCCACAGTTCTCGCCACCCCGGGCAAATCGAACACCACCTTATCATCCTTCCGGAAACGGAAACGCACTCCCGGAGCCGCCAGCGCATGTAGCCGCAGTTGCTGCTCCACATGCGCCGCTTCGGTGGTCTCCGCACGCATGAATTTCCGCCGTGCCGGCATATTAAAAAACAAACTCCGCGCCTCGATCACGGTGCCTGGCGCGCCGCCCGCGTCGCGCACATCACGCACTTTTCCTCCATCCACCACAATCTCGGTGCCGGAAAGATCCTCCGCCCGCCGCGTCACCATGCGGAACTTCGCCACACTCGCGATGCTCGGCACCGCCTCCCCGCGGAAACCCAGGGTCAGGATCGACGCCAGCCCCTCCGCGCTGCGCAGCTTGCTGGTTGCATGCCGTTCCAGGGAAAGCAGGGCATCCTCTCTCGCCATCCCGCAGCCATCGTCGCTCACACGGATTAGCCGCTGCCCGCCCTTCTCTATATCCACCATCACTTCCCGCGCCCCAGCATCGAGGCTGTTCTCCACCAGC
The DNA here is from genome assembly GCA_039978775.1 of Luteolibacter sp. Taxonomy (GTDB): domain Bacteria; phylum Verrucomicrobiota; class Verrucomicrobiia; order Verrucomicrobiales; family Akkermansiaceae; genus Luteolibacter. The sequence continues at coordinate 17,740 of JBDWAR010000019.1, forward strand.
TCTTTGACCACACTCGCCGGGCGCTCCACCACCTCTCCCGCCGCCACTTGGCTGGCGAGGATATCGGGAAGAACTTTTACGAGTGGCATGAGAGGGATTTTGCGGAGCATCCGCCAAAGCAGCAACTCCGAAGCCTCTTCTTTCGGGTTTTCCTGCCCTGAGCCTGCCGAACGGAAATTTAGAGTTTAAAGTTTTCCCACCCCGATTAGCCTGCCGCACCCATGGCAGGCTTCTTCAAAAAGATTTTCGACCGCATCACCAACCAGGCGGAGGTCGATTGGGATGAACTCGAGGCGAATCTCATCGCTGCAGATCTCGGCGCGAAACTCTCCACCGGCATCGTCGACGAGCTCTACGATCTGGGCCGGGAAATCAACGCTAAGGACGTGATTGATGTCACCCACAAGCGTCTTTCGAAAATCCTGCCTGAAGATTTCGCACCACCCGCCCCGCAACCCGATGGCAAGCCGACAGTCATCCTCATCGTCGGCGTCAACGGCACCGGTAAAACCACTTCCTCCGCCAAGCTCGGCATGTGGCTGAAAAACCGTGGCCATTCCGTCCTGCTCGCCGCTGCCGATACCTTCCGAGCGGCCGCCGTCGAGCAACTCCAGCGCTGGGGCGACCGACTCGACATCCCCGTCGTTACCGGCAAGCCGAACTCGGATCCTTCCTCCGTCTGCTTCAACGCCCACCAGCAAGCCATCGCGGAAAACACCGATTTCCTCATCTGCGACACCGCGGGACGCATCCACACCCGCCACAACTTGATGGAGGAGCTCGGAAAAATCCGCCGCACCATCGCCAAGCAGGATCCCGGCGCGCCCCACCTCACTTTCCTCGTCGTCGATGCCTCCACCGGTACCAACGCGCTCAACCAAGCCAAGGAATTTCATAAAGCCTCCCCGCTCGATGGCCTGATCCTCACCAAGCTCGATGGCTCCGGCAAAGGCGGCATCGCCTTCAACATCTACGAACAACTCGGCATCGTCCCCCGCTTCATCGGCACCGGCGAGGAACCCGACAAGTTCGCGGTGTTCGAGAAAGAGCGCTTCATTTCCGAGGTACTCTAACGATCGCGGTTGCGCCGCAGCAGCAGCAACAACGCGCCGACCTGCAACATCATTGCCGAGCGTATCTCCGGAATCGTAATCGTCGCTCCAGATACTGCGATCCCGTTGGCATTCACCGCTTGGGTGAACGCCCCTGTCTGGCTCCATGTGTTCGCCGCATTCGCCGACCCGCTGATCCCCGCGATGTCCGCGTTCAGGTTGTTGCCGTTGTTGGAAGTCATGGCAACGAAACGCAGCGGGCTCTGATCCGTGATCAGGATGCCCTTTTCCGAAAGATAAGAAACGATGTCGGCGAAGTTCACCATAACAGTCAGGTAATAGTCGTTCTGACCGTTCGCGGGATTCAAATCATTGGTTGTGCCACCATCCGTTAGATAATTTACCGCTCGATAGCTGTAGGTGGAGGAATTCACCGTATAGGACTTCACCAATGCACCCACCGAGGTGTTATCTGGGGAATTGTTCAAACCGCTGCCCGGGGCATAGATCCCCAACTCTTGCTTGGAACCCGAAAAGTTCACCCCGATGAAAACATCGATCGTATCGTTAAAATCCGCATCGATACCAATATAAGCGGCTCGCTCGTATTTCGGGTTGTTCTTGTTGCCGCCGGGAGCGTCGAGTCGAAGACGGAAGCCGAATGTGCCGTCGGTCAGGCTAAGCGGACCATTGTCGTTGTGGGTTACGAAAAGCCCGGAATTCAATCCCGCACCGACGATATTCATATCCGCCAGACCCGATGGCTGGTCATCGACGAAATCATAATTTCCCTGCAATCCTGTCCACAGGAGGGCGGGAGCGGACACCGTTGCCGATAAGGCATAGGTACACGTCATCATTAAAAACAGCAATACTGCTGCCGGGGGATTCATGGTTTGGGGGTGTGGGGGTGGTGCTACAAATCCGGTGGGGACCGAATCAATCCAGTGGGGGCCGGATTTGCGTAACTAGGAATCACTTCCGTTAGATCCAAAAGCTAAGGATATATTAATAATCAGCAAGCCCAAACTTGCTCACACTTCGGATTTTCGGCCACAAGTGGGTCGTGAATCATCCACTCCGCCCCGTCGATACCGTGGTAAAGGAGGCCAAGCCCCGGATTTTTACTGAGAACTCGAGAGGAATTCACCGCCGAGCAGCGCAGCTCTCGCCTCACCCACTAGGAATAAGGAACCGGCCACTAGCACCGGCTCCGCGTATCCACGTGCTGCGGTCATGGCTTCGCCGAAATTTTCATAACACACCACCGCCTCCGCCATTCCGGCAGGCAGAGCTTTCACCAGCTCTTCGGTCGGCAAGCCGCGCATGGTGCCCACTTTGCAGAAAATCATGCGCTGATTCAGTCCGCACAGCAGCTCCAGTATCCCGGTAACATCTTTGGATTCCACCGCGCCGAAGACCAAAGTCCCGACACTCGCGCCGTATTCCGCCAGCCAAGTTTCTCGTAACACCTCTGCGGCGTGTGGATTGTGCGCTCCGTCCAATACCACCTCAATGTCGCCCGAGACGATCCTCTCGAACCTGCCCGGCCACTCGACCTTGGAAAGCCCGTCCGCCACGCTTTCATAACCCAAGCGCATCCCGAGCCCGTGCAATGCCGCCAGCGCCAATGCTGCATTCCATTTCTGATGCTCTCCCGGCAGTGATATCCCATAACCACCCAGCGGCTCATCGATAAAGGTCAGGGGCGTCCTGCGCTCGTTTGCCTCCTTTTCCAATGAACTCCGCGCCTCAGCCTGCTGCGGTGAAGAAAACGCCGGCACACCCTCCAAGAAAATCCCCGCCTTCTCCGCCGCTACCTTCCCCAGCGTATCCCCCAGCCACTGGGTGTGATCCAGCCCGATCGGCGTGATCGCACACACATCCGCCGGCACCGCCGTAGTCGCATCCAGCCGCCCGCCCATCCCAGTCTCCAGCACGATCAGCTCGCACTCCTTCTCGCGGAACCACCGCATCGCCACTGCCAAGGTGATCTCGAAAAATGTCGGATGCACCTCCAGCCCCTCACACACCCCGCGCACTTCCGTTAACAACTCCGCACACCTCACCTCGGAAATCATTTCCCCGGAAACCCGCATCCGCTCCCGGTAATCGATCAGATGCGGGGAGGTGAAAAGCCCGGTCCGCACCCCACAGGCACGCGCCACCCGATCCATGATCGCACACGTGCTGCCTTTGCCATTGGTTCCCGCCACATGCGCGACCTTCACCCCGTGCTTCGGGTAAGCCAGAAACTCTTTGAGCAGATTACGCGGCCCATCCAGACCCAGCTTGATGCCAAATGTCTGCGTGCCGAAAAGCCAGTCTATCGCCTCCTTGTAGTCCACCCCGCAAAAACTCGCCTCCCCGCGGAAAACATCAAGCCCACAGCTTGATCAGAATTTCACCGCAACCGCACTCGTCAGCGAGCTGTCATGTTTGCCACGCCCGGCCGCAGGACGATTCTCAAACGCATACCCCGCCACGATCCTCCAGATCAACCGGTCGCTGATCTTCGTATCCAACCCCACCTCCGCGACCAGCGAGTGATTTCCAAAATCCGCCATCTCCGCGGTCCACTCCACCGATTGGCTGATGGAAAAGCGCTTGTTGAACTTGTGCGAGAACCGCTCAGCCACCACTAGGGAGGCATACGATTCCTTCATCCCGCCGAGGCTCTCGAAGGTGTAGGCCGGCCCTGCCTCGAAGGCGAGACGTGTCGTATCCGTTTTCACCACGGCATATCCCGCGAGGAATGCCGGAGTGACCCGATAGTCGATGTCTGCCTCGGCATCCCTCAGGAATGACATGTTTCCCCCCAGATAAAAGCGCTCGCTCAGGAAGCGATTGTATTGCACCCGCGCCCTCGTCTGATCCTTCGAGGTGCGTCCGTTGTCCTCGTGGGTGATTTGCCCAAGCTCCAGGAAAAACTCCCGCTCATCATCACGATACGCCGTATCCCATGTCAGCGTCAGCCCTGAGCTTTCCGAGTTCCCCCGATTCAGGGAAAAGCCCAGCGCCGCCACCGAGACCCATCCATCCGGGTCTTCCGAAGCCTCCTCGATCACCCATAGACTGCGTCTTCCTTCATCTTCCTCCGAATCAGGAAACCCACCGAGCTGATAGCCAAGTCCAAGTATCAGGGAGGTATCGGACTGCCCTTTTCCCGCCGCCGGCTCGCTATCGATCCGGTGCCTCACGAAGGTGCGCAACGACCATGAATCCGTGATCCGCGTCTCCACCCCCAGCTCGAAGTCCACCAGATAGCCGCTGAAATCCTCCACATTCTGGGTGTAGGAAACGCTCTGCCACAGCCGCGAGGTCGGTGAAAAATTCCACTCGAATTTCTCTGCCAACCGCAGGGTCACAAAGTCATCCGCCACACCTCCCCGCTTCCGCCACGTGTATCCCGGCCCCATCTCGAACGCGAGTTTCACATCCTCGCGCGCGATGACTTTGTAACCTAACAGCAGGCTCGGATCGATCCGGTAATCAATGTCCGCCGCTGCATCGCGGAAATAGCCGCCGTAGCCACCCACGTAGAAACGCTCCGTCAGGCTGTGGTTGTATTGCCCGTAAATCTTCAGCGAGTCCGTGCTCCTCACCCCGTGGTCCTCGGAGTAAAAATAATCCGTGCCTAGGTAAACCTCCTCACCGTCCTTCATATACGAGCCAAGGAACTGCAGCGAGTAAGCCAGCGAATCCGAATTCCCCCCGGCCCAAGAAAGCCCCGACGCTCCGCTGAACTCCCACGGCGATTCCTCAGCAGCGGAGCATACACTCGTCAGACAAAAAACAGCGGACAGGTAAAGGGCAGGGCGTTTCATGGACGGGCAACCTGCCCCGATGAGCCCACAGGGCAACCGTAAAATCCCCTCAATCCCCAATGCTATCCAACGCACTGTAATAGCCAGTGAAGAAGCCGATGATTTTCCACGCCACGTATCCCATGATCACGAAATAGAACGCTTTGGGAATCATCAGCGAAGCCGCGCGCACCGCGCTTTCCGCATCCTGCTGGAACACCCGCGCCCAGACTTCCATGTCCTTGTCCAAGGTCCCGGCCTCCTCGCCGTTCGCATAGGAGCGGGAAAACGCATCGGGAAAAGCCCCCTCCGCCATGTAACCCGGGCCTAGGGCGTTGCCTTCCACCGCAAGTGCTTCGATGCGCCTCCCCGCCATTAGCAACCGCCCGCTTTGCGCGGATTCTGCGGACACCTGTACGGTCTCGCGCATCGGCAAACCCGCCAGCAGGCAGGCATGATACACTTTGCAGAAACGCGACATCGCCATGTTCCGCCGCGCCTTGCCCACCCACGGAATGTATCCGAAAAACCGGTCTGCTCGTGCATCCGTTGCTGCCTTTTTCAGCAGCCATCGGATCAGGAAATACCCCGCCGCAGCCACCGCATACATCACTGCCAGGGTCACCAGGAGATTGGTGAAAATTTCGCTCGCATCCGCCTCCCCGCCCATCATCGCCAGCGGCACCTTGCCTACGAACACCCCGAGATGCAGCACGATGAGCGGATAGATCATGCCTTTGATCACCTCGCGCCGTGCCGCCGCCACCATGCCGAAGTAATCCGCCAGATGCCCAAACGCCCGCCCCAACTTCCCGCCACGCTCCCCCGCGGCAATCATGCTGCGTTCTAGTTTCCCCACCCCCTGATCCGCCGCGAACGCCCCCGCGATGGTCTGCCCGGATTCCAGCCCTGCGTGGATCGTGCCTAGCAGCTTCGCCTGCGCTGCGGGTAGGCGCGAGTTGCCCATCACCCCCGCCGCCTTGCGAATGTCGAACCCTGCCTCTAGCAGTTTCGACATCTCAGTATAGAACAACTGCTTGTTGGTGGCGTCGGGTATCATGGGTGCAAGCCCATACCTATCTTCACTGCCTCCCCACAGGAAGGATGAATCTATGGAGCACCCATCTTCGAAAGCGCCTTCTTCTCGGCATTCGCATCAAACTTCGGGTTGGGTTCGTCCGGCACTGGGGCACCGATTTCCTCCCTCCAGCCACTGAGCATTTTCCGCAGCTCCGCGAGTTTCTCCGGATGGCTGGCGGCGAGATTGTTGCGTTCGCCAGGGTCGGCCTCGAGGTCGTAGAGCTCGAAAGCCCCGTCCTCGAAATATTCGTGCAGCTTCCATTTCCCTACCCTCATCGCCGAGCCCGGGCGGGTGCGGTAGAGCGGATCACGGCTGTCGTCCTCCTTGCCGTATTTCTGCAGATAAATCGGGAAGTGCCAGTAAAGCGCCCGCTCCGGAAAATCGTCTTTGCCGAGCAGTAGCGGATGAAGATCGTTGCCGTCCATCAGATCACGCTCAACAGGTTTCCCCGCCGCGACGTGGAGAAAGGTCGGGAACAAATCCAACCCGCTGACTGGCACTTCGCAGCGTGATCCCGCCTCGATACCTGGCATTCTTACGATCAGCGGCACCCTCACCCCACCTTCGTAATAGGAGCCTTTTCCTGCGCGCCATGGATCCTGCCGACTGACCCCGCGTATCCCGCCGTTGTCCGAGGAGAAAACCACCAGCGTGCGTTCCTCTAGGCCGAGCTCCTTCACGTGCCCTAGCAAGCGCCCGATGTTCCCATCCAGCGTCTCGATCATCGCGGCGTAATCCGGCTTCACGCCCTCGATCCCTTCGTAGGCTTTCGTGAGCTCCGGCTTTCCTTGCAGTGGGGTGTGCACTGCGTAATACGGCATGTATAGGAAGAAGGGCTTCTCCGCTTTTCCATGCTCGGAAAGGAATTGGATCGCCTCATCCGTCAGCCGGTCCGTCAGATACTCACCTTTTTCTCCGTCCTCCAAATACTTCATCTTGTAGGGGCTGAAGTAGGTCTTCGGATGCCCGGCGGAGCTCCCCGCCACGTTGATATCGATCCCCTGCTGGGTCGGATCTTCACCGACATGCCATTTCCCCATCTGGCAAGTCAGGTAGCCGCTGGCTTTCAGCTCATCCGCGATCGTCTTCACGCCTTCGGGGAGGAAATCCTTGTTCGCCACGGGGACAAGCCGACGCGTCTTCGCATCACCCCGCTCCGAGGAACCGACCGTGTAAACCCCGGTGCGCGGCGATGCCTGCCCGCTCAAGCAAGCCGCCCGGCTGGGCGCACAGTTCGCGGAGGGTGCGTAGGCGTTCGTGAAAACCATGCCTTCCGTGGCGAGGAGGTCGAGATTCGGCGTGCGGTAAACCTTGTTCCCCATGAAGCCGACATCCATCACCCCGAGATCATCCGCGTTGATGTAAATGATGTTGAGTGCCTCGGCGCTCGCGAAATGCGCGAAAAATGCCAGAGCAGCGGCAAGGAGAAGGTGGAGTTTCATGGTGAGCTTTTACGCATGATGAAGACCTTTCCTTTCTGCGTCGATTTTTCACGCACGACTTCCTGCCTTTCTTGGCATACGCCCCTAACGAACCTGAACTTTCCAATGGATCATCGGGGTGAAACCGATATTCTCGTTCCTCATGATCCCAGAAAACATCTCTCGCCGCACCGCCATCAGGCAGACATTCTGCTTCAGCGCGGCGTTGCTCGCAGGAAGGCTTCCGGCATTCGGAGCGAGCGCAGAATCATCGGCTGCTGGGGCGACCCATTTCACCATGATCGGCGACTGGGGGCGGCACGATGACATGACTCAGCAGAAGGCCGTCGCCAAGGGCATGATCGATTACATGGTGGAACGCACGATCCGGCCGGAGGCGATGTTTTTCCTCGGCGATAATTTTTACGGCCAGATGCCGGGCGGGGTGAAATGCCCGAGGTGGAAGACCCAGTATTCGGCGATCTATCCGCCCGCAGCTTTCCCCGGTCCGTGCCACGCGATTCTCGGAAACCACGAGTACGACGATCAGCCGAAAGTAAAGGTCGAGGCAGAGCTGGGTTACGCGAAATACAAGCCCACCACCCGCTGGAACATGCCGAACAAATGGTATCGCCTGGACATCGGCCCCGAGGAAAAGCCGCTGATGACCGTGCTGTGCCTAGACTCGAATTACTCCAACCAGCGCGACCAACTCACCCCGGCAGAAAAGGCGGAACAGCTTGCATGGCTAAAAGCTGAACTGGCGAAACCAAGGAAGGCGCCATGGCTCGTCGTCAACGGCCACCACCCGCTTTACAGCAATGGCAAATACGGGGATTTCCCGGAAATGATCGAGGAATGGGATGCCCTTTTCCGCGAGCACAAGGTGCACTTCTATTTCTGCGGCCATGAACACGACCTCCAGCACCTTGAGCTGGAAGACCATCCCACCTCATTCGTGATTTCGGGCGGCGGCGGCGCTCCCATCCGCCCCTTGCAGCCGGGCAAAGAACGCGGCCCCTTCGGTCAGGCCGTCGCCGGTTTCACCCACCTGGAGGTCACGCACGAACAATTCATCGTTCGCCACGTCGACAAGGACTCGAACATCCTGCACGCCTTTTCGAAAGACCCGGACGGCACATGGCGCGTGCTGGGCTAGGAATGCTCAAAGCACGAACTCGACACCCGGCTCCGGGATGATGATCTCCGCATCCGGGAGACGGCCTTGCAGTTCCTCTTTGAACCACGCCATCGCGCCCTCGTCACCGTGCACCAGGAAAATTTTCTTTGGCTTCACTTTCACCGCAAAGTCCGCGATCGCATCCCGGGTGGAATGCCCGGAGAAATCGAAAGCGCGCACCTCGCAATTCAGCGGCACGGCGGGATAGGCGGGATCGAGCACGATCTTGTCACCCTGCTTCGCTGCACGGATCTTGCCACCCGGCGTTTCCGAATCCGCGTAGCCGACGAAAAACAACCCATGCTTCGGATTTTCCAGCACGCCTTGCCTGGCGAAATTGTTAGAAACGGTTTTTTCCGACATCATCCCGCTGGAGAGCGCGTAGATGCAGCCATTGTGAAACGGGATCGGGCCGACGCGTTTCTTGCGTCCGCCACCGCCCGCCAGCTCCATGTCGCTCATGAACTTGAAACCACGTTTGTTGCGCCGTGAGATATCACTGAACTTGTCGTAGATCGTGGTCATTTTGGTACTTAGCCCCCCGATGTAGACGGGAGCTTTTCTATTCACTAGCCCCTCGTCCTTGAAGCGCTGGAGCATGGTCAGCACCTCTTGGGTCTTGCCCATCGCGAAGACCGGGATGAGTGCGGAGCCGCCGCGCTTGAGCACGCCATCGATCGCAGCCGCCAACTCGTCCTCCTCCTCGCGCCGTGAGTAATCCGCCCGCCGCGCCTGCTCGCCGCGTGTCGTTTCTACGATCAGTACGTCCACCTCCTCTTCCGGGAAAACCGCGCCCTTCTGCAGGGTGCTGTCCTCGAAATTCACGTCTCCGGTGTAGAAAACCTTTTTCCCCTCCGCCTCGAACATCACACCCACCGAACCCATGATGTGCCCTGCGTCGTAAAACTCCGCAGTGACCTTGCCCGCAGGATCCACATTGAATTTCTGCCCCGCATTCCGGGTCTCGAAGATCCCCTTCATCCGGTCGAGCTCACCGTGGCGGAAAAACGGATATTCGCTGATGCCCAGCTCAGTGCGCTTCGACTCCATCACGTTCACGGAGTTGTGCAGCATCGCGCAGGCAAGCTCCGCAGTTTCGGGCGAAAGAAACACCTTCGCGCCGCGCTGTTTTTTCACGATCACCGGCAGCGTGCCAACGTGATCCAAGTGCGAGTGCGTTACAAAAATCGCATCCGCCGAGTCCTGCTCGATCAGCTCATAACGTGGCTGGGCGGTCAGGCCCTCCTCCTTTGGGTGCATGCCCGCATCGAGTACGATCCTCACTCCACCGGATTCGAGCAAATACGAATTCGCCCCAATCCCCACATCCCTGCACATGCTTTTGAATATCATCTCTTGGCGCAGCCTCACCAATGCCTCCTGCCATGTCAACCCGCCCGACACTCGACTCCCCCTCCGTAAATTTCTGTATATACCATGTGGTGCATTTGTCACAAATCGTGTTACCGTCCGAAAGTCCCATGCGCTTTCCCTTACAGCTTTCCTTACTTTTTCTGACGGCTGCCACCTCGCACGCCATCGAGTTCCGCAGCTATTCCTCCTCGCGGCATGACCGCTTCATCAATAGCAGTACCGAGCTCAATCCAGTGGCCTACTACGTCTCGAGCCGCTACACCGGCGTCGGATTCGCCACTCAAGGCACGGACGGCAGGCAGTATGCGCTGGTCACCCCTGAGCACGTGCTGTTCGCAAAGCACTTCCAATTAGGGCTCGGGACTAAAATCCGTTTCCTCAATGCCTCCGGCCAAGAATTCAACCGCACCACCATCTCGGCCACCCAAGTGCCCAATGGCTCGGGAGGTGTCGCCGATGTCGTGATCCTCAAACTCAATGCCCCCCTGCCTACCGACCAAGGCATCATTCCCATCCCCTACCTGAACCTCGCCAACGAAAATCTCTACAACAACACGGTTCTGACCATGTTCGGAAACTCCCGCCGCGCCGGGCGGGGACGCATCTCTGCGTTTACCGACTTTTCCCAAGAAAGTGCGAACATCGACTCCACACGCACCTACAACTCGGTCTACACCACGTTTGCAGGAAACCAAGACGATGCCTATGTCGTCACGGGCGATTCTGGCAGCCCTAGTTTCGCCACGGTTAACAACCGCCCCGCCCTCGTTGGAATCCACCTTGCCGCAGGCACCACCCCAACTGCCAACCTGACCATCGATACCTTCATCCCGCACTACGCGACGACTATCAACGGACTTCTCGCTCCCGAAGGCTACCAGCTCATCAAAGCCTATCCGGACTCCGTCACGCTCACCTCTGGAATCGCCAACGATCCCCTCCGTCAGGCCGAGTCCGCGAGCTTGGAAATCACCATCAACAACACCAGCGCGAACACCGCCGCCAATCCTCGCCTAAATCTCCTTTTCCCCACCGGAGCGATCCCCGCCAGTGTCACCGCCCCCGGCTGGATCGTTGATAATCCTTCGCCCGGCGATTACCGGCTGCGCAGTGCCACGCTTGCCGGAAACTCCAGCATCACCGCCACCATCTCCTACACCGCCGTCCCTAGCGTGACCGAAATTTCTATCCAGGCGACCCACAGTTCGGATGGCAGCCCATCCATCCAAGAAACCTTCGATCTGCCTGTCACAGAAACTTTCGCCGGATTCACCGCCGGGCTCGCGCTTCAAGGTGAACTCGATGACCCAGATTTCGACGGACTTTCTAACCTCCTCGAATACGCCTTCGGGGGAAATCCCGGGTCCAACTCCAACCTCGCCACCGGCGGCTACCCGCTCGCCCCGCAGAGCTCCGAAGTCGGCGATTTCCTGACCTTCACCTACGCCCGCCGCACCGATGCCGCCGCCCGCGGCCTCAGCTACCAAACCGAGTTTTCCGAAACCCTCGAAGCTGCTTCATGGAGCGCCACCCTCCCCGCCGGAGCCAGCAGCTCCGCCGCACCGTTCGGTCCGGACGTCCCCGGCTTCGAGCAGGTCAGCGTCTCCATCCCCACCACCGCGCCGAGCAAAACTTTCGTCCGCGTGAAAGTCACGCTGGATGAATAGCGCGCCTCAATACTCGCAATGCCCCGGCGTGCGCGGGAACGGGATCACATCGCGGATGTTGGAAATCCCCGTCACGAACATCAGCAAACGCTCAAACCCGAGCCCGAATCCCGCGTGTGGCACCGTGCCGTATTTCCGCAGGTCCGCATACCAGCCATAAGCCTCAGCATCGATGCCGTGGTGCTTGAAATTCTCAAGCAGAACATCATAGCGCTCCTCGCGCTGCGAGCCGCCGATGATCTCACCGATCCCCGGCACCAGCACATCCATCGCGGTCACGGTTTTGCCGTCGTCGTTGAGGCGCATGTAGAAGGGTTTGATCTCCTTCGGGTAGTCGTGGACCGTCGTCGGCTGTTTGAAATATTCTTCCGTGAGCCAGCGCTCGTGCTCGGATTGGAGGTTCAGCCCGTATTTCACAGGGTATTGGAAATTCTTGCCGGAACCTTCCAGCAGCTTCACCGCATCCGTGTAGGAAATGCGCTGGAAGGCCTTTCCTACCACCCCCTCCAGCCGCTCACGCAGCCCCTTGTCGATGAACTTCTCGAAGATCGCCAGATCCGGATCGCCCAACGCTTCTTTGACCAAGAAACGGATCATCTCCTCCGCCACATCCATGTCCCCCGCCAGATCGCAGAAGGCCATCTCCGGCTCCACCATCCAGAACTCCGCCGCGTGCCGCGAAGTATGGGAATTCTCCGCCCGGAACGTGGGACCGAAGGTGTAGATATTCGAAAGCGCACTCGCACACGCCTCGCCCTCGAGCTGTCCGGAAACCGTCAGATACGCACGTTTCCCGAAAAAATCCTCCGCGTCCTGGGCAATCTTGTCGTCCGGCAAACTCGTCACCCGGAACATCTCCCCCGCCCCCTCGCAATCGCTCGCCGTGATCACCGGCGTGTGCATGTAGACGAAATCACGCTCTTGGAAAAACCGGTGCACCGCATAGGCCATGCGCGAGCGCACCCGGAACGCCGCTCCGAACAAATTCGTCCGCGGCCGCAGGTGCGCGATCGAGCGCAAAAACTCCGGGGTGTGCCCCTTTTTCTGAAGCGGATAATCCTCCGGAGCCGTCCCGATCAGCCGCACCGCATCCGCCTGCATCTCCCAATCCTGCCCCTTCGCCGGTGATGCCACCAATTTCCCCGAAACGCTCACCGAAGCCCCCGTGGTCATCTGATGGATGTCCGCGTAGCCGGGAATCCCCGCATCCGCCACGATCTGTATATTCCCCAAGCACGAGCCGTCATTGAGCTCGATGAAGGAAAATGCCTTGGAGTCGCGCCGCGTCCTCACCCATCCCGCTACTTCCAATGAATCGGTGCCTTCGGTGCGGGCTAGGACGTGCTTGATGAGGGTGCGCATGCCGAAAGCGTAATGCATCGCGGCGGCTTGAAAATGCCGAACCTGCGGTGCGACAAAATTTCCCGCACACCGGGAATCTCTGACCACCCGAACGCGTCATTTTTTCCCGGAAAATCCCAACAAAAACCCCAGAGCCGTTGATTCTCAAGGGATGAGCGAACTGGTCTGAATTTTGCAATTCCATAATCACAACCACCGATCCGACGCCACAAGCGCCGGGCGGAGAACTCTAACCCCAACAAAAACGATGAACACACTAGCAACATGGAATCCCTACCACGAACTTGAGAGACTTCAGGATCGTGTGATGCGCGCGATGCGCCTGTCGCCCGCGCAGTCGGATCAGGAGGGCGATAACCTCCTGGCCCTATCGGACTGGACGCCCGCCGTGGACATCACGGAGGACGAAAAGGAATACCTCATCACTGCGGATCTGCCGCAGATCGCCAAGGAGGACGTCAAAGTCGTCGTCGAGAACGGCTCCCTGATCATCCGCGGCGAACGCAAGCGCGAGAAGGAGCACAAGGACAAGAAGGTGCACCGGATCGAGCGCAGCTACGGCAGCTTCCAGCGCAGTTTTTCCCTGCCAGACGATGCGGATGGCAACGGCGTGACCGCCTCCTTCAAGGACGGTGCACTGCGTGTCAGTCTGCCAAAGAGCGAGGAAAAGAAACCGAAACACATCGAGGTCAGCGTCGATTGATCTCACCCACAGACGGCGGGAGGGGCTTGCATGCCTCTCCCGCTTTTTTTTGCGGATATTCCACAAGTGGATTTGCCCGCCACGCATCACCATCTAAACTGCGGGATGAGCGAAGAGCCCGTAGACCCCGAAAAGCCCCGTGCAAAGCGCTTCAACCGCATCCGGGTTTTCTACCGTCTCTACCGGAAACGACTCATCGCTGCCTTTGTCATCCTCGCCCACACCGCAGGGGGGCTCACTTCCGTGGAGGCGATCATGGAGACACGCACCCCGCAGGGAGCCGTTGCCTGGGCGATTTCCCTGAACCTCTTCCCCTACGGAGCCGTGCCCGCCTACTGGATTTTCGGCCATACTGAGTTCGATAGCTACATGGCGGTGCGGAAACTCGGCGTTGATAAATTCAAGCCGATTCAAAAACGCATCAACGACTCCCTAGCCTCCAATATGGCCGATTCCGAACAGGAATTCCCTCTGGATAAAATGCTCGAAGCGATGTCCGGCACCGCCTTCACCGGCACCAATACCACCACCCTGTTAGTCGATGGACGTGAAACCTACGACGCCATGTATGCCGCCATCGACGGGGCGGAAAAATACATCCTATTCCAAACCTACATCCTCCGCGCTGACGACACCGGCCGCCGTTTTGCCGAAAAACTCATCGCCAAGGCGAAGGCGGGAGTGTCGGTGAAAGTGCTCTACGATCAGGTCGGCTCGCTCGGCCTCGACAACGAATTCGTCCGCCAACTCAGCGACGCGGGCGTGGAAATCAAAGCGTTCTCCACCAACGCGATCGATGGCCGGAAATTCCAACTGAACTTCCGCAACCACCGCAAAATCCTCGTGGTGGATGGCAAGACGGGCTTTTCCGGCGGCCTGAACATCGGCAACGAATATCTCGGCAAAGACGACGAACTCACGCCATGGCGCGACACCCACATGCGCGTCAACGGCCCCGCCACCACCATGCTCCAACTCCCCTTCGCCGAAGACTGGTACTGGGCCAGCGAAGAAATCCTCATGGATCTCGATTGGTCTGCCACCCCCGGCAACGAAGGCGGCGATGCGAATGTCCTGTGCCTCGCCACCGGCCCCGCCGACCTCCGCGAGACCTGCGGTATGTTTTTCCTCGCCGCCATCAATTCCGCCAAGGAACGCCTATGGATCGCCACGCCCTACTTCGTCCCGGACCAGCAGATCCTCTCCGCCCTGAAGCTCGCGAAGCTGCGTGGCGTGGATGTGCGAATCATCGTTCCCGACCTCAATGACAGCACGCTCGTGGAATATTCCTCCTATGCCTATCTGGATGAAATCCGGAAAGCAGGCATCGCCGCATACCGCTTCCAGGATGGTTTCCTCCACCAGAAGACCATGCTCATCGACAACGACTTCGCCTGCGTCGGCTCCGCTAACATGGATAACCGTTCATTCCGCCTTAACTTCGAGATCATCCTCGCCGTGCGCGACGAGACCTTTGCCTCATCGGTGCGGACAATGTTCGAAATGGATTTTGCCAACTCCGGAAAAATCCCCACCGATGAGTACACCAGCAAACCTTTCCACATCCGCCTGATGTCGCGCATCTCCCGGCTTCTTGCCCCCATCCAGTGAAGCCCCGGGCATCGGCGAAATATCCGCCCGTTTCCCCGCGTATCCGTGTGCATCAAGCGGCACCTAGCGAGCCATACCCGGACTTGCCTTTGCTAGGGCTGCCGTTACATTCTTCCGAACTAAATGAAGTGCTTTTCCCTTTCCACCGCCGCGCTCCTGTGCGGCGCGATCTCCGCTTCCGCCCAGGATTCCGTCGAGGCCGTCACCGCAAAACAAACCAACTTTCTGGAAATCGTCCAGGCTGGCGGCATCATGATGTATCCCCTCGCCCTGATCTCGGTCGCCGGCGTCGTCCTCATCCTGCTCTATCTCCTGACGATCCGCCGCAATGCCGTGGTCAGCGATAAATTCATGAACAACGCCGAGGCAATGATCCGCAAGCGCGACTACCTCGGCCTCGTCGCCTACTGCCACCGTCAGAATGAATCGATGGCACGCGTGACCCAGAAGACCTTGGATTTCTTCACCAAATACCCCAGCGCATCCTTTGGCGAAGTCCGTGAAATCGCCGAGGCCGAAGGTTCCCGCCAAGCGGGCATGCTCAGCTCGCGCATCACCTACCTCGCCGATATCGGCTCGATCGCACCCATGGTCGGCCTGCTCGGCACCGTGCTCGGCATGATCAAATCCTTCCTCCAAATCTCCGGCGGCGATGTTCAAGGCGTGCGCCAAATGGAACTCGCTGAAGGGGTTTCCGAAGCCCTGATCACCACCGCAGCAGGCCTCGCCATCGGCATCCCAGCTCTCGTTTTCTACTCCCTGTTCCGCGGCCGCGTGCAGAAATACATCGCCGAGCTTGAAGCTGCAGCCACCCACCTGATGGCGTTGCTGCACACCCAGGTGACCCACCAGCAGCCGGCTTCCAGCCACCAAGCCGCCGACACCCCGGCGCAGCGCTCGCGCGAAGATTACGCCATGCCGGTCCCCTCGCCGCTGGGCAACGACCGCCCGGATCTCCACGGCATCTGACCCCGCCTCACCATGAAGTTTTCCAACCGACAACCGGAAGCCGCCAGCATGCAGTTGGCGCCGATGATCGACATCGTTTTCCTGCTGCTCATTTTCTTCATCGTCACCTGGCAGTTCACCCGCTCAGAAACGGAACTCTCCGTCTCCGTCCCCACCGCCCAAGAAGGCGCGGAACCCGAGCGCCAAAAAGGCGAAATCGTCATCAACATCCTCGCGGATGAGACCATCCGCATTGAGGGCACCACGGTGGATCTCAACCAGCTTTACGAAAAACTTTCCTCCATCGCCGCCCAATTCGAGAACCAGCCGGTACGCATCCGCGGCGATGGCGGGGTCGTTTACCAGCGCCTCGTCGAGGTAATCGACACCTGCCAGAAGGCGGGTATTTGGAACATTTCCTTCGCGACCCAGCGCCCCACCTCTTCCCAGTAAAATCCCGGTATGCCACGCCGCCTTTCATTTCCCGCAACCTTCTGCATCCCGTGCCTATTGCTCGGTACACTGCCGCACGCCAACGCGCAGGAGCCGCTCCGCGCAGAGTTCGTCGATGATCTCCAGAACAATGCCGGAAACGATTTCTTCCAACGCGGCAAAAACCTCTACGACTCCGCACAGGAAGCCGTGGATTTCGAAACACGCCAACAGCTCTACCTTCGCTCCGCAGACATTTTCGCCTCATACCTCAATGAATTCCCGAACCACGCCAACTCCGAAGCCGCCCTCTGGTATCTCGGCAGCAGCTACTACCAAGCCGGGGACAAAGAGGAATCCAAGCGCGTCTTCGCCAGCCTGATCAACCGATTCAAGCAGGGTAAATATGCCGCAGCCGCCGCTTACACGCTCGCTGCAGATCATTACAACCAACGCGAATACGCCAACGCCGCTCCGCTTTTCGAGCGCTTCGCACAAAATGCGACCAAAGCCGGTGACGCCGCTCGCGGCTACCTTTTCGCCGGAAACTGCTACCGCATGCTGGGCCGTGATCGCGAAGCAATCGCCTCCTACCAACGCGTGATTGCCGATCCGCAGGGTGCCGTCTTCAAAGCCCAGGCATTGATCTACATCGGCTACCTTGAGTCGGCAGCGGGCCAGTTCAAGGAAGCTTTGGATACCTTCTCGCAAGTCGCTGATTCTCCGGCCGTTGCTAAATACCGCGGTGAGGCCGCACTTCAAGCCGCCATCCTCGCCACCAAACTCGACCAAACGGAACTCGCCGAAAAATACCTCCGCTTCATTCTCGATAAGCCCGGCATGGACGAGTTCCGACCGGATGCGCAGATCGCGCTGATGGAGAACTATTACACCCGCAAGGAATACGCCACGGTCATCGATATCTTCAACAAGAACTCCATCAAGGCCGAGGGAGATCGGGAAGCACTTCGCCTCATGATCGGGGCGAAAGCCTTGATGAAACTCAAGAATCCCACCAAGGCCGCAGAGCTTTTCCGCGAAGTGGAGCGCCTCGCCGATCCAAAAGGCGACCTCGCCTTCCAAGCCGCCTACTACCGCCTGAACTGCTTCTTCCAAATCGAGGGCAAGTTCGTCATCGATCAGGTCGACGCTTTCCTACAGCTCTACTCCAAGTCTCACCCGAACGACAAACGCATCCACACCGCCCTGCTCATCAAAGCGGAGACCCAGTTCGCCGCCAACGAGATCAACGACGCTGCCAAGACCTATTCCAAAATCGATCCTACGCTGCTCAGCGAGAAGAACCGTCCCGGTTTCCTCTACCAACGCGGCTGGTGCCTTGAGGAAGCGGGCGACCACCAAGGAGCCATCCGCTCGCTCACACAATTCATCAACGCGAACCCGGAAGACCCGCGCGTCTACCCGGCTCTCGTGAAACGCGCTCGCGCTTATAAAGAAGTCGGCGAATCCGCGAAAGCCGTAGCCGATTTCGACCGACTCACCACCGATCAAGCCGCACCCGAAGACCTTTCTTCCATCGCTTGGCTGGAGTCCGCACGCGTGCGTCGTGAGGAGGGCAACATCGAGAACATGCTCGTCCGTTACAAGGGCCTGCTCGCCAAGGTCGATGACCTCACCGACAACCTCAAGGCCGAGGCGAACTACTGGATCGGCTGGGGAATGGTGAAAAATAATACCCCGAAGGAGGCCGCCGCTTTCCTAAACCTCTCCCGAGAACTCCGCCCGGATGCCTATGCCGAACATGCAGGCCTCTTGCTCTGCCTCTCGCACTTCGCCGCCCAGGATCCAAAGGGCCTCGCGGAAGAAATCGAACTCGCGATCAAGGGGGGGTATCAAAGCAACATCCCGGATCAGGCCGTGCAATGGGCGGGCATGCAGGCATTCAACTCAGGCAACTACGAACAGGCCGCCCGTTTCCTCGAACTCGTCGCGGACAACGATGAACCCCGCGCTACTCCGAAGGAAATCTGGCGTTACCTCGCCAAGGCATACATCGAGATCAAAAAATACAAAGAAGCCCTTCCGGCGATCTCGAACATCATCGATGTGGAGGAAAATCTCTCCTGGAAAGCCGACGCTCTACTCGATCGCGCTCGCGCCCTGCTGGGTCTCGGTCGCCACGCGGAGTCCCGCAAAGCCGCTGATGAGGCCATCGAGCTCCGCCCCCAAGGACGCACCTCCGCCTACCTCCGCATCGTTTCCGGCGACCTCTTCATCCATGAGGAAAATCTCGGGCGTGGCGCTGCCGAATACCTTACCGTGGTCAATTTCCACGAAGACGAAGATCTCAAGCCACTTGCTCTGCACAAGCTGATCAAGGTTCTCGAAGCCCAAGGCAACGCTGCCGAAGCTGCGAAATACCGCACCCAGCTCGCCAACGAATTCCCCAACTGGAAGGCTCCGGAGGGAGAGTGATTGACGCTATAAGAATGATACACTATATGTATCACATATGAAAACCGCTACGGTTCGTGACCTGAGAAACCAGTTCGCCCAAGTCGCGAAATGGATTGAGGAAGGCGAGGATGTCGAGATTACTCGATCTGGAAAACCGTTTGCACGACTGGCTCCGGCACCACCTGTGGAGCGTCATGCTACAAAAATGCCTGATTTCCTTGCGCGGATGCGCCGTCGTTTCCCGAAAGATAACCCAGGAAAAGGGCTTTCAGCTGTCGTGGATCATGATCGTGGTGACCGATGAGCTCCTACGCAGATACAGGATTTTTGGTCGCACTCTATAAGGAGGAATCGACATCCGTAGCTGCCAACGAGGCGATTCGGGATGCCCCCGGCCCGGTTTTGATTTCTCCTCTGGTGGAACTCGAATTCCGCAATGCCATGCATCTGGCAGTATTTCGCAATGAGCTTGCCAGGGCGGAAGCCGCTGAACTTCTGGTCATGTTTATCGAAGATATCCGATCCGGAATCTACCTCGTTCCGGCAGTTCCCTCAGCAGAACTCCACAAAAAAGCTTTTTTGCTATCCGATCTATATTCTGCAGATCTCGGGACTCGCAGCCTTGATCTGATGCACGTAGCCTCCGCTGTGATTCTCGGCGCCGAAACCTTCCTGAGTTTTGATTCCCGCCAGCGCGCCGCGGCGAAAGCCGAAGGCCTAGAGGCTTCCCCGTAAAGATCAGTCACTGCTCTTCAGCACCTTGATGAAAGCGTCCTGCGGGATATTGACCTTGCCGAACATTTTCATCTTTGCCTTACCGGCTTTCTGCTTCTCAAGCAGCTTGCGCTTCCGGGAAATATCACCGCCGTAACACTTTGCGGTGACGTTCTTGCGCATCGCGGAGATCGATTCGCGGGCGACGATTTTGCCACCCACTGCCGCCTGAATGGCGACGACGAAAAGGTGGGAAGGGATGACTTCCTTGAGCTTGCCGGCGAGGACGCGGCCATAGGCCTCCGCCTTGTCGCGGTGGACGATGGTGGAGAATGCCTCGACCGGATCCCCGGCAATCAGCATATCCATTTTGACCATCTTCGCAGCGCGGTAGCCGGCATGTTCATAATCCATCGAGCCGTAGCCCTTGGTCATGGATTTTAGCTTGTCGTTGAAATCGACGAGAATTTCCGCAAGCGGTAGGACGCAGGAAAGCATGACCCGCATGTCGTCGATGGTTTCGGTATTGGTCACCTCGCCACGTTTTTCCATGACCAGTTGCATCATGTCCCCGATGTATTCGCCGGGCACCATGATATAGACGTTCACGATGGGCTCGCGAATTTCCTGGATGACCTGCGCTTCCGGGAAAAGCGTGGGGTTATCTACGATGACCTCCGTACCATCAGTGAGATCCACGTGATAGATCACGGACGGATAGGTCGAGATCACATCCATGTCGAACTCGCGGCGCAGCCTTTCTTGGATAATCTCCATGTGCAGCAAGCCGAGGAATCCGCAGCGAAAACCGAAGCCCAATGCCATCGAAGACTCCTGGGCAAAGGTGAATGCCGGATCGTTGATCTGAAGTTTCCCTACCGCTGTTTTCAGCGCCTCATAATCCGAGGAATCCACCGGATAAATCCCGGTAAACACCATTGGCTGGATCTCCTTGTAGCCGGGCAGGGCTTCTTTGCACGGGTGGGTCGAATCGGTCATCGTATCACCGATTTTCACCTCAGCGGCGGACTTCATGTTTGCGATCACATAGCCCACATCGCCCGCGCCGAGGATGTCGCGCGCGCTCATCTTCGGAGTGAAGACCCCGACTTCCTTGATCTCGTAGGTTTTATCCGTGGCGAAAAGTTTCACTCGTTGGCCGCGCTTGAGCGTGCCGGAAAACACCCGCACGTAGGAGACCACACCGCGGTAGGTATCGTAGAGGGAGTCGAAAACGGTGGCACGCAGGAGCTTGTCGGGATTTTCCACCGGTGCCGGGACACGCGCCACGATGGCCTCGAGGATTTCCTCGATGCCAATACCCGCCTTCGCGGAAGCGGGAATGCAATCCTCCGCCGAAATGCACAGAATGTCCTCAAGCTGCTTTTTGGATTTCTCCACATCTGCCGCCGGGAGGTCGATCTTGTTGAGCACCGGAATGATCTTGAGATTCTGTTGCTCTGCGAGGTGCAGGTTCGCCACTGTCTGAGCTTCCACTCCCTGCGCGGCATCGACCATCAGGATCGCGCCTTCGCAAGCTGCCAGCGCCCGGGAAACCTCATAGGTGAAGTCCACGTGACCCGGTGTATCCAAAAGGTTCAGCTTGTAGGTTTTCCCGTCCTTCGCCTTGTATTCCATGGCAACGGGATGGGATTTGATCGTGATCCCCTTCTCCCGCTCAAGATCCATAGAGTCAAGCTGCTGGGCGGAACTCTCACGCATCGTCACGGTGCTAGTCGCCTCCATCAGCCGGTCGGAAAGCGTAGTTTTCCCGTGGTCGATGTGGGCGATGATGGAGAAATTTCGGGTAAGCTCGGTGGACATGGGCGCGTAGAACGCATGGATTGCACGAAATCAGGGGAAATGCACCTAAAAATGCGAAAGTATCAACTTGATGAGGAGCAGACAATACCTTGCCCACTCCCCCCTTTGAAGCTCCGTACACCTGCACCCGACCGCATCGCTACGGGATTGACTGTCCGTCGGCTCGAATTTTGGTGTCCGGAAGGCCCACGAGCTTCAGAGCAAAGGGTCGAGCGGAAGCCACGAAAGCACCTTAGCGATCATACGGGAGGCGGCAGTCGCCTGTGGATCCTTGTATTTCACGGTCGGCGGATCTGTACCATCCATGTGCCAGACCAACTTCCCACCCCGGCCACCGTGTTCCGAATTGTCAGGATCACGAAATGCAAGCCGCCAGCTGCGCGTGGGCTCCATGCCTTTCTCGATGAAAGCGCAGACCTCCTCCGCCAGTTCCGGAGAATCCACAAGCAATCCAATCTCGGTATTCAGCTCGGACGATCGTGGATCGAGATTGAAGGTCCCCACAAAGACCCGCTTACGGTCAAAAACTACCGCTTTTGTGTGCAGCCGGCTTTTGGGACTATCGGGAGGAACGGCGGATCCACGTGTCGCGAGCTCGTGGATCTCCACACCGGAGAGCAGCATGCTTTTGCGATGGCGAGCATATCCGGAATGAGCCGCAAGCACATCGTTGGAAGAGAGGGAATTGGTCAAGGCCCGCACGCGCACCCCATGGCCGAGCCGCTCCTCCACACGAGCGAAAGTGCGGTTGCTTGGAACGAAATATGCCGTCTCAATCAGAATCTCGCTTTCGCACTGGGCAGCGAGGGAGCCTAACTTGGAGGCAACGCGCGGCTCACCATCACCACCGATTTTGTCCGGTGTATCCGCCACAACATGCACCGGGGCGGAGCGCATTCGGGAAATGGCTCCGGCGAGAGCCCTTTCCGGCTCCAACGGCGGATGGTCGGGATCAGTCAAAATACCCTTACGCTCCTCCTGGAACTCCCGCAGTTCTTTGCGCAACTGGGCGAGACGGTTTTGCGATGTACCTTCCCACGCGAAAGAGCGCACCGGCATCGCCCAATGGCTGTTCCAATAGAGATCGAAATTACGGGTCACATCACGAACCGCGGGACCGGCCACAATCAGGTCGAGATCACGAAAATTGTGTTCATGGTGCCTGCCGAAATAGACATCACCGATGTTGCGTCCGCCGACGATCGCCATCTGGTTATCGGCAGCGAAGACCTTGTTGTGCATGCGACGGTTCAGGCGATGGAAGTCGCCAGCGATTTCCAGATACCGCTTCAGCGCGGACACGCCGGTGGATGCGAAGGGATTAAAAAGACGAACTTCAACATTCGGGTGGGTGTCCAGCGCACCGACCAGCAACATTCGCCCACCGCTGCGGATCTCCTTCATCATGACGCGCATCCGATCGCGTCGCTCAAGCGCCTCCGGGGTTAGAAGGGCGGCTCCGTCTTCCAGATCCGCCGCGACCGCGCGCAGGCCGTTTGTCAGTTCGCTCAGAACTCCGCTCAACAGACCCGAAGTGTTAGCATCATCCAATAGAAGGCGAACGCGCACACCGCGATCCGCCGCAGAGAGGAGTTCCTCCAAAAGAATGCTACCAGATTCATCGCCATCCCAGATGTAGTATTGGATGTCCAAGGATTGCCGGGACTTGCGTGCGAGCGCAATCCTTGCGGCGAGGGCATCTGAGCCATCCGTTAGCAAGGCAACCGCCGAGGACTCGCTGTCCGTGGGCACCGCGGCCGCCGCTGCAAACGACGGGTTGGGGATGGGTCGCACCGCGTGAGATGGCGGGCCGCCCGTGAGATCAGGTATGCCTTGGCAGCCGATCATCGAAAGGCAGGCGATGAGCGGCAGGAAAGATTTTCCGGGTAATTTTTTGATCCTCATAGCCAACCGTCAGTTTGGCGTTTTTTGCAATCATGCCAAGAACCGTCTTTCAGGCGAGAGCTTGCGGCGGAATATCGAGCTACTAGAAGCCAAATGTAGTGCTCCCCTGAAAGTTGGACAGCCTTTTGTGTTATTCAGGCTGCTTCGTTGCATCGTGTTTGGTTGTATTGGTTTGGTGTCTTGTAGTTGAGGGCCTGGTGTGGCCGTTGGTTGTTGTAGCGGTGGATCCAGGCA
>JBDWAR010000020.1:0-35250 GCA_039978775.1 Luteolibacter sp.
TGCCTGGATCCACCGCTACAACAACCAACGGCCACACCAGGCCCTCAACTACAAGACACCAAACCAATACAACCAAACACGATGCAACGAAGCAGCCTGAATAACACAAAAGGCTGTCCAACTTTCAGGGGAGCACTACAAGGATTCCTAAATACCCCAGGAGAGGCGTGGCCTGAGCTTGTCGAAGGGCAGCCTGCACCTGCAAGCCATCGCAACAGTCTAAACCTAACGGGAACCCTATTCCAGATTTCTCGCTTCTATCTCAAAACTAAGATACTTGTTATTATTTTAATTTTGTTGCTTTGATAATACCACCCCTTGAACCCACGCCAGTCATCACCCCATCGACTGGAGGCAGATCATACGTGACTTCGCCGCCGCTATTCCACTTGATAACAAGTTTTTTCCTGCCATTAATTATCATCCATTTGCCACCCCCGTCAAGAAATTCTCCTTTGGGAAGAAAGTGATACATGCCACTCCACCCACTGCTACTGCTGCATGCCCACTTCCCAACAATCTCATCTTCAATGTTCGTTTCGATTCCAGCAGACTGCTCCATATCTTCTAAAAGCTTCTTCAGTTCCGCATCGACTTGAAGAGCTTCTTCCAGTTTAGCAGCCTTCGTAAGTTTAACTTTGAGTTCCGTAAGGGCAGTCTCATATTTCCGGTCAATTGGATTGATTGCCTGTTTACGCGCCCGTATCCAGTTAGTGCGTAGCGAGGTTAGCTCGTTTGGTTCGTCAGCATTCTCCGAATAGAGAGAGGTCGATAGACCTAAAAGGAATACAAGAGTAACAATTGCTATGATCTTCATATTGGTAAGTGTTGTTGCTACCAACGTTTGAGTCCTCCGGATCGTAAACGGGGGACGTTGTTTTCTGAGAAGGCGGCAATGAGCGGTTCGGAGCGACGGCTTGTTCTGCATCTATTTAGCGGACCTTGGTGACATCGATGATCTCTCCACCCGCTTCTAAGTTCAACAATCTAGTTCCATCGATCAAGAGAGCTTCAAACGGCCCGAGCCAAAGCGCTGTCTCGATGGTGTGTAGGTCGCCCACCTCATAAAAAGAGCCTCCGAGTGTGCTGAGAATCTTGCCATTGCCTTTGACCTCAGAGATGGAAACTGACTCTCCAGAAGCAGAGGGCCTATTCTCGGGTGCCTTGAGGATATCACAGCTAAAGACCTTCTTGCCCTCAATCCAGATTTTCCAGATTCTGCCATCCTTGTAGAGGACTGCGTCCTTCCTGTAACCGGTATACCCCAAGTAACCGCGTGTGATCTCCACAATCCCACCATTGGCGAGCTTCAGCACATCGCCTTTGTCTTCATCGATCTTCGTGATATATACTGGGGCCGCGGGTGCTCGAGCAGCACCTGGCTGGACAGGTTTGCCAGGCACTTGATTTCCCTCCTGTGTCTGGTGCTCGGCTCCCAATTGATAGGCGCGGTTAAGAAGTGCATTCAAGGTAGCCTGCTCATCCATATTCAATTTCTCTATTCCCAGTGCTTTGCTGGTCTCAGGCGAGTTTTTGATTATCGTGAGGAAATCGATTTCCTCAGCTCCGCATGCGTGAGCAACAAAGATCAGAGCCGTCAGGATGATGGTTTTCATATTTACAGAACGTTAGGATAATGGCGATCCGGGGAAAAGAGCGGATTTGATCAGACAGCTGTCTCGGGGTCGCCTACTTTCCCTTGTTCGCTTCTTCAGAGTTTTATTATTCTATTAGGCGCCCGACGACCCTTCCACCTCGCTCCATCCCACTAAAACTTTTACAGTCGGGTGACCACTCTATTTCTGGATTACCGCTTGCAAACGACAAGCGAACTTTACGTTCACTTATCTTCTTCCAAGTAATAGCCATCCCTCCAAATGTTCCGCTACCCCCCTCAAAAATTATAATTCGGTTACCATAATCTTCCCCATTCACACTCCAACTGAAGCTCTTACCGTAAACCTCGGACAGTGGTTCGAAATCGTCTTCCTCGATTCGAAATTTCTCGATCAGTGCAACAATGGAAATGGCTGAATCAAGGTCACCATTTCTAGTATATTTCAATTTGAGCTTCTCAAGCTCGTTCACAAATATCCGATCAATTTTTGTAACAGCTTCATTTCTCTTATCAAAAAGACGCTGGACATCACCGGGCAATTCTTCTCCCGAGCCCAAACCAACAGTCATGTAAATGAAAAAAAGGATAAAGATGAAACACTTCATGGGCTTGTTTATTTTTTGATTCCCTTACCGAACAGTCTATTAGTTCAGCCCCCGACAATATCGTTTTGGATAGCTCCGTCAAGAATTCGGGCAACAGGATTGCTTCAAGCTGATTTTCAAGGAGTTATGCGAACGCTTCCAAGTACCATATCTGTTGGAACACGTAGAGTTCCGAAAGATCCTCCCAACCGTGATCGAAGGGGTTAACCCGGTTATCCCCCCACGCCTGCTTTCACAAATCAATCCACCGTAAGATCCGCATCCAGGACAAGATCCTTGCCTTTATTGCCGCTGATACGATTGCCGGAGTAGGCGTCTTTGGAAAGGCCTTTTTCGAGGACGAGACCGGTGCCTTCGTTGGCGCGGATCTCATTGGCGGTGACGGCGACGGCGGAGGCGGCGGCCTTAACCACAAGTCCGCCGAGGAAGTTTTTCTCCAGAGTATTACCGCTGACATTGCCGGAGGCGGCGCTGCTGATGACCATGCCGAACTCGCGATTGCCCGAGAGCGTATTGCCGGTGGCTTCGATGGCGGACTTGCCATTGTCTGCGTGGATGCCGTTGCGGCTGTTGCCGGTGCATTGGTTGTTCTTCAGGATCGCGGTGCCATCGTCCCAGCTCTCGATGCCGTTCTGGAAATTACCTTTGAGGATGTTTTCCTCTGCCTCCAACCGACTACCCGCACCCATGACGGCGATGCCGTTCCAGCCGTTTTCCGTGAAGCGGCAGCGCTGGACTTTTGCCTTGCCGCCAGCGGTGACTGCCAAGCCGTGGCCGCTGCCTTGCTCGAAGTGGCAATCCGCGAAATCCGCTTGCCCGCCACTGAGCTGGGCGAGCGAGAACCTTTCCTCTCCGGCATCGAAGGACTGATGTCTGAGGGTCACGCCGCTGAGCCGCGCGCCGATCACGCCGGCTCCGATGGTGATGACGCTGCCCTTGTCCGCCTCGCACTGCATGACGGTCTTCCCGGAAAGGCCTTCGATTTCGGCGCCGACGTTGAGGAAAAACGGTCCTTCCCAGACACCTTCGCCGACGACGATCCGATCCTTGTCGCGAGCGGCGTCGAACGCCTCTCCGACGGTTTTAAACTCCTCCGGCACGCGGATGGTGCGGGTGTAGGCGGCCATCTTTTCATAACGCGCGAGGATCTCCGCATCATCGGGAGCGAGTGAGACCGCCTCGCGAATCCATTCCAGCGCCTCTTCGTCGAACTCGCCCTTGTCGCGCTCCGCCGCCTGCGCCAGCAAAATGCGCGCGCGCTCCAGATCCGCCTCGGCCTTGGCTTTCGCGGCGTTTGCCTGGGTCAAAAGCTTCACAGCCTCCGCATCGGACAGCTCAATTTGCGCAAGTTTCTCCGCGGTCGAAACCGCTTCAACAAATTTTCGTTCCTCGATGAGCTCGCGGACGTATTCGAAAGCCTTCTGGCGCTCTTCCTCGCGCTTGGCCACGGCGATCTTGGCGATGAGATCGGTGAGTTCCTTCTCGTCGGGATATTTGTCGAGCACCTGCTGGGCAGCCTTCTCCGCATCATCCCAGCGGCTGGCATCGAACGCGGCAATCGCCTCGCCTTTCCAGTAACCGATGAACTGGTTCTGCTCCTCGACCATGCCCGCCTCGATGCTGCGCCGGCCCATCATGACCAACTCCGAGTCCGGATAGATGCTCTCGATTTCATCGAAAGTCTCGGTGGCTTCAGGCCAGCGGCGGTTCTCGATGAAAATCGCTCCCTCCCGCTCGAGGAAAACGACACGTTCGCGTTTCCTCATTTCCTCAGCTTCTTGGTATTTCAGGTAACCCCAGCCACCGAAGCTCAGCAGCGATACGACGACGAGGATCCAAGCGATGGTGCGGAACAGATGCCCTCCGGAAAGCTCCGGGTCGCCCTCCGCAGGCAATGGACGCGATGCCGCCTCGGCGGGTTTCGCCGCAGGAACCGCCGGCGAACCGACGGCTTTCGAAACCTCATTTGATGCCACGAAAACGCCAAACCTCACCTCTTCGGACATTTCAGGATCGATCTTCACATCCGGCACACGTTGCGCCAATCCCACGGACTCCAGAAACTCGCGAACCACCGCCATCGCCTGATCAAATTCCACCAACCCCTGCTGGTAACGTTCCGCCAACATCTCGTTGGGCGCGCTCCTGACCATCTCGGCGATCTTTTCCCTAACCGCCCGGAATTCTTCCAGGTGAGGCCTCGGATCTTCGTCCGGCCCCAATCCCAATATCTTCCGTGCCTCAGTCAGCGTCATTACGCCTCTCTTATCCCCCCGTAAGCCCGGAATGAAAAGTCAGAACTCCCTGAGTGCAGATTCATTCCCGACCCAAACCCCATACCGCGCCATTCCTCCACGGGAGGCGGTGTGAGCATGGCACCTAAGAGGATAAGCAAGTCTTCCACTTGGCCCTTGGCACTCGGCACTCTACACAAACCGCTGCACAATCGGCATGCGCCGCCCCATCCCAAACGCCTTGCTCGTCACGCGTAGTCCCGGAGCCGCCTGCTGGCGTTTCCACTCGTTGAGATCCACGCGGCGCTGGATCCAGCGCACCATGGTCTCGTCGAACCCGTGCTCCACGATCTCCTCCGCGCCGAGCTGCTGCTCGACGTAGAGTTCGAGGATCGCATCGAGCACATCATACTCGGGAAGCGTGTCCTGATCTTTCTGGTCGGGACGTAGCTCCGCGCTAGGCGGTTTCTCGATCGTGTTCCACGGGATGCGCTCGACATCGCGGTTCACCCACTTCGCGACCTCGAAGACTTTGGTCTTGGGCAGATCTGAGATCACGGCCAGCCCGCCGCACATATCGCCGTAGATCGTGCAATAACCCACCGCGAGCTCGCTCTTGTTGCCGGTGGTCAGCAGCAGGTGGTTGTCTTTGTTAGAAAGCGCCATCAGGAACACTCCACGGAGGCGTGCCTGCATGTTTTCCTCGGTGACGTCCTCGCCTTTGCCTTCGAAGACCGGAGCCATCGTGCTTTTCACGGCTGAGAATGCATCGGAAATGGGAACCTCGGTGCAACTGATCCCGATCCTCTTCGCGAGATCAAATGAATCGTCCACACTGCCGCGCGAGGAATACGGGCTGGGCATGGTCAGGCCGTGCACGTTTTCCGACCCCAGCGCGTCGGCCGCGATCACGGCGGTCAGCGCCGAATCGATCCCGCCACTCAGGCCGAGGCAGACGGTCGTGAAACCGCATTTCCCCGCGTAGTCACGCAAACCCAAAACGAGCGCTTCATAAAGTTGCTCGCATTCCCCCGTCGCAAGATTTTCCTCCTCGCCGTCCGCGGAAACATCCACCACCCGGCACTCCTCGGCAAAGCCACCCATCTGCGCGATCACCTTGCCCTCCGCATCCACCACCATCGAGTGTCCATCGAAAACCAACTGATCGTTCGCGCCCACTGAGTTGCAATACACCACAGTCGCGGCAGCTTCTTTCGCCACTTCGCCGAGCATTTGGCGACGCCCCTCGGGCTTGCCGAGATGGTAGGGTGAGGCGCTGAGATTGATCAGCAGATCGAAGCCTTTCGTGATCAGTTCCTCCACCGGATCGCGGTCATAAAACGGCCGTTGCAAATAGTCTTCCGTCCAGATGTCCTCACAGATCGTCAGTCCGATGCGGCGCCCTTTCCATTCAAAAGTCTCGCTGCTCTCGCCCGGCTCGAAGTAACGCCTTTCGTCGAAGACATCATAGGTGGGCAGCAGGGTCTTCCAGAGCTTGCGCTTGATCTCGCCCGCCTCCAGCCACGCCGCGGCATTGCGGAACGGCTTGCCGACTTTGCCCTCATGCAGATCCACGTAACCCACCAGCAAGGGAACGGCTTTCACCTCGTCGGCCAGATAATCGAGCGCCTGCAGGCACTTCGGCACGAACTGGGATTTGAAAACCAGATCCCTCGGCGGGTAACCCACCAAGCTCATCTCCGGAGTCACCACGAGCTCTGCGCCCTTTTCGATACACTCGCGGTATGCCGCGAGGATCTTCTTTGCATTTCCCGGGAAATCCCCGACCACCCCGTTGATCTGTGCAATGCCTACTTTCATAAATCCGCTAAATTTCTAACCAAGAACCCCACCCAAGCAATCCGAAAGGAACCGCGATTTGGAAATCGCGACTACCACCGTAGCAGAGCCCAAGGAATTTTCGCATTGCAGGTCGCGATTTCTAAATCGCGGCTCCTTTCCCCCAAAAACCATTTCTTCCTTCGCGCCTCCTCTGCGACCTCCCCGCCTCTGCGTTGAAAAGAAAACCCCAGCAGCCCACTACCCCTCCGCCCCCGCACTCCTCGCCAAAATCCACATCAGATCCGAAAGTCGATTCAGGAAAATCCTCACCGTCTCCGGCACGCCGCCCTCCGTCTCATGCAGCTCCAGCACATGCCGCTCCGCCCTTCGCGCCACCGCCCGTGCATGATCCAGATGCGCGCAATACATCGAGCCCTCAGCTCCCGGGATCGCCCAATGCGTCAGTTTCGGCGTCTCCTTTTCAATCCCAACGGCCGTTTCCACCAACCATTCCAAATCATCATTCGATACCGTCGAATATCCTTTTTCCGTATAGGATGGCACGTCCTCCGGCAGACAAGCAAGCTGCCCCATCAGAGAAAAAAGCAGGTTTTGCACGCGGTCGAAGATCGCGACCTCCGCCCGCTCCCCACCTGCCGCCCTTGCCAGGCCGATGACCGCATTGAGCTCATCGATGGTGCCCAGCGCCGCGAAGCGCAGGGAGGTCTTATTGATTCGTTTCCCGAACATGAGGTCGGTCATTCCGTGGTCGCCGCGTTGGGTGATGATACTCATTTCCCGCACGCTAAACCGAACCCACCCCGGAAGAAACGGGTTTTCTTTCCGAAGATGAAAGTTGAATCCATCCCGCGACTGGCGAAGCTAGGCGAATAAGCATGAGAGAGACGGAACTGGCGAACAGATTGGAGCACGCGGTGTGCGCAGTGGTGCGAGGGCAGGAAGAAACGGTTCGCCGGGTGCTCGCCTGCATGTTCGCCGGTGGCCACGTACTGCTAGAGGATTACCCAGGCACCGGCAAAACCACCCTCGCCAAAGCCATCTCGAAATCCATCGGCGGCGCAGAGTTCAAACGCGTCCAGTTCACCCCGGATCTCCTGCCATCCGATATCCTCGGCGTCTCGATCCTCGATCCGCGCAGCCAGGAGTTCCGCTTTCACCACGGCCCGGTCTTCACCGACATCCTGCTAGCCGATGAAATCAACCGCGCCTCGCCCCGCACCCAGAGCGCCCTGCTCGAGGCGATGGGCGAGCGCCAAGTCACGGTCGAGGGCGTCCGCCACGATCTCGATGGGCTGTTCTTCGTCATCGCCACCCAGAACCCGGTCGAATTCCGAGGAACCTACCCGCTCCCGGAGGCGCAGATGGATCGCTTCGCCATGCAGTGCCGGCTCGGCTACGTGAGCGCGGTGGACGAGGCCAAGATCCTCGCCGACCAACGCGAGAGCCACCCACTCCACGCCATGCAACCGGTGCTCAGCCGTGAGGAAATCCTGGAAATCTCCGCCGCCTCCCGCGCGATCCGTTTCAGCGACGAACTCCGCCATTACGCGGTCGCCCTCGTCGCCGCCACCCGTGGCATCCCGGAAGTCCAGCTTGCCGCCAGCCCCCGCGCTTCCCTTGCGCTGATGAAAGTCTCCCAAGTCATGTCGCTCTTCGAAGGCCGGGAGTTCGTCACCCCGGAGGCGATCCAATCGGTCGCCGTCGATGTCATCGCCCACCGCTTGGTGCTCGCCCCGGAATCGAAATACTCCGGCATGGATGCGCGCGGCATGGTTGGCGAAATCATCGCCAAAGTCCCCGCCCCGGTCTAGCCACCCACCCCGATGAATCGTCGCTTCCGCATTCTGCATGCCTTCTACCATGGCGGCTCGGCGGTGCAGCATGCCTTCGGACGCCGCATCCGACCGGCTGGCGCTGGCGCGATGCTTGTCGTTTCAATCGCTAGTTTCATGACCATCGGCCAGCCGAAAAACTCGGTCTTCGCCGTCTTCGCTTTCTCGCTCGGACTCACCCTCCTCAGCCTTTGCTGGGTCGTTTTTCGCTCCGCAAAACTCAAAGCCTGCCACCAACTCCCACGCTACGCCACAGCCGGCGAGCCGCTACGCTTCTCCATCACGGTGGAAAACGTGGGACGCAGGAAACTGCGCGCCGCGAACTTCGGCCAAACCCGGCCCGACCCGCGCCCCTCTCTCCACGAGTTTGCGAATCTCCCCGAACCCGGCGAAGAAACCCGCAACATCTTCGACCGCACCATGGTCTTTTACCGCTGGCAGTGGCTGTCATCGCGCAAACGCGGCTTCACCGGCGGCGAGTCGGATACCCCCATCGACCTCAAACCCAGAGAAAAGACCTCCGTCCCCATGGACATCATCCCTGCCCGCCGCGGCGTCATCGCCATGGAAGGCCTGCGGGTTCTGCTGCCCGATCCGCTCGGTTTTTTCCAGAAATGCAAACCAGTGAACACCACGCCCTCCCGCCTGGTGATCCTACCGAAACGCCACCGCCTCCCGGAATTTGAAATGCCCGGCTCCTCCGCCTTCCGCATCGGCGGCGAGGAAACCAGCAACTCGATCGGCAGCTCCGGGGAATTCGTCGGCCTGCGCGAGTACCGCCCCGGCGACCCCCTGCGCCAGATCCACTGGAAGAGCTGGGCCCATACTGGCCGCCCCATGGTCAAGGAACTGGAAGACACTTTTTACCCCAGATACGGCCTGGTGCTCGATACCTTCCCCGGCTCCCCGGACGAACAGGTGTTTGAGGAAATGGTTTCAATTGCCGCCTCATTCATTGTCGATCTCAGCCGCGGCGAGTCCCTGCTCGACCTCATGTTCATCGCCGGACAAGCCCACAACGTGACCGCTGGCAGGGATATGGAAAAATCGGAAAAGCTTCTGGAAGTCCTTGCAGCTGTGCATATTGAGAAAACTCAAAAATTCCAACTTCTAGCCCGCACGATCCTCTTGCACCAAGAGCACATGACCTCCTGCCTGCTGATTCTCAATGGCTGGGACGAGGCCCGGAAAAGCTTCCTCCGCGACCTCCTGAAGTCAGGAATCCTATGCGTCCCGCTCGTCGTTGGCAGCGGTGAAGCCCCTCCCGACCTCATCGGTCACTGGATCGATTGCGACCACATTTCCCGCGATCTCCTCTCCTTACCAACCCGCCTGAGCGCAGCGATCTAATTAAAGCAACCCATGGAAACTTCCGTTCATCCCCCACCGAGAATGCTGCTCGGAGCCACCTTGCTCTTCTGGGGAGCCATGACCGGAAATCCTTTTCTCGCCCTCGTCGCCGCCCTGCTCGTCGAGGCGGCAAACTGGATGCGCTTCCGCTGGGATTTTAACGACACCGCCAACTCCCGCGCCTGGCGTCTGAGCATGGCACTCACCATCATCAGCGGTGCCCTGATCTGGCTGGAAAGCGACCGCTACAGCGCCCTGCCAAAACTCCTCGTCTGGCTCCCGCTGCTGTTCCTCCCCCTCCAGTTCGTCCAGAGCTACGGCCTGCGCAATAGCATGGCACTCAATAGCTTCTCCTTCTTCACCCACCTCCACCACGAGCGCAATCGCCGCCTCGGGCTTGATGATTCAATCATCCGTTTCAACTTCGGAAACCCCTACTTCGTTGCCCTGCTCATCTCCGCCAGCCTTGGCACCAATGCCCAGCAGAAGATCTTCCTCCCGGCCATCATCGTGCTCAGCGGATGGTTGGTGTTTTCTCGCGTCAAGGTCCGCCCCTTTGCTCTCGCCGTCCTGATCCTTTTCGCGGGGATCTTCGGATTTGGCGGCCAGATTGGGATGGCCAAGCTCTACAAATGGGCGACCGATCGCAACCTCGAGGGCGGCTTCAACTCGAACGATCCGACCGAGAGCAAAACCAATATCGGCTCGCTCGGTCGGCTCAAACAATCATCCGAAATGCTGTGGCGGCTCAAAGTCACCGCTGGCCACCGCCCGCCTGCCCTCCTCAGGCTGTCGTCCTACAATCGTTTCCGCGCCGTCGTCTGGAGAAACAGCTATCCGCCAGAGATCGAGAAAACCCTGGAAGAAACCGAAGGTGGATTCCGCCGCCTTGCCGTCGGGGGACGCGACATCAGCGAGGAGGAATACATGCTCCGTGAGGACATGACCGAGGCCGAGCTTCTGCGCGAGCGACCGACCATCTCGATCCGTGGTGCCGCGCGCTCGGAGGATCCCCTGCCCCTCGCCGGCAGCGCCTCCAGCGTCCGCCAATTTGATCTGGATGCCATCGAAATCAACCCGCTCGGCACCGTCCGGATTTTCCCCAAGAAATCCGTCATCGAAGGCACCGTCCGGTGGGGCGATCTGGAGTCTCCGGAGGCAGCCCCATGGCCGGATCTCGATCTCGCCATCGACCCCAGCGAGAAGGAAACCCTCGATAGCATCGTCGAAGAACTCGGCCTGAACGATCTACCCACCGTCCAAGCGAAAACCGCCCGCATCGCCCAGTGGTTCAACGACGAATTTCAATACACCCGCTACCTCACGCTCGGCCGCCCCCGCACCACCTACCCCACCCCGTTGGGGCTTTTCCTCACCACCGGCAGGCGCGGTCACTGCGAATACTTTGGCACTGCCGGGGTGCTGCTGCTGCGCGCCGCCGGTGTCCCCGCCCGTTATTGTGTAGGCTACGCCGTCATGGAAAAGGACGGGAAACGCGACGAATGGATCATCCGCGGCACCCACGCCCACGCATGGGTGCGCGCATGGGATGAGGAGCGCGGCGCGTGGGCCGATTTCGACCCGACCCCCACCGGCTGGCTCGGGGCAGAGCTCGGCAACAGCCCCGATCCCCCGTGGCTTGCCGATGCTTACCAGCGCTTCAAGGAAGACTTTTTCTTGTGGCGAAACCGACCCGCCAACCGCCTCGCCGCTACGATCATCATGTGGGCGCTCGGACTCGGCGTGCTGACCTTCATCGTCCGCCGCCTTTGGAAATCCAAACTGGTGGTCTCCAAAACCCTCGACACCCCCTACTCCAGCGAACCCGTCGCGCGCACTCCCCTGCACGGCCTCGAAAAGCCCGCCGCGCGCATCCTCGGGGCACGCCCGACCGGACTCACCTTCGCCGTATGGCTGCAACAACTCGCGTTGCACAACATTCCCACAGATGCCCTCGCTGAAGCCCTCCATCTCCATCAGCGCATACGGTTCGATCCGCAACCGGTCGATCCATCCCTTGAGCAGCGACTGGCGAGCTTGGTGGAGGTTCTACGAAACCGCATCAAGTCTCTGAAATCCCGCGGCTCTTCAGAGACGAGGTAGATGCCCTAGAATCCGGGGCTATTGTGTCGACCCTCCATCCGGAAAGTCACATGCTCGTTTCAAATGACGGAACTCATCCTCAATGCGGAAATTCACCAACGGATCATCGAAGATGAGGTTCCTGCGGCCAAACGTTTCCTCTGGATCATCACCGCCGACATCAAGGACATGCACGTCGTGCGCGGCAGGCGCTCCGTCCCTTTCCTCTCCGTGCTCTCCGATCTGGTCGAGAGCGGCATCTCCGTCCGCCTGATCCACGCCAAGGAACCCGGCCCGCGTTTCCGCCAAGACTTCGACCGCTACCCCGCCCTCATCAATAGCGACCTCTTTGAGCGTGTGCTCTGCCCGCGCGTCCACACCAAGGCGATCATCATCGACGGCACCCGCG
Organism: Luteolibacter sp.; assembly: GCA_039978775.1. Lineage (GTDB taxonomy): Bacteria > Verrucomicrobiota > Verrucomicrobiia > Verrucomicrobiales > Akkermansiaceae > Luteolibacter. The sequence continues at coordinate 11,934 of JBDWAR010000020.1, forward strand.
CCTTCATCACATCCGCCAACCTCACCGGCGCCGGGCTCGGAGCCAAGCACCCGGACAAACGCAACTTCGAGGCAGGCATCCTGACCGATGAACCACAACACATCACCCCGCTCATGGAATGGGCGGACGAGCTTTACCTCGGTGAATATTGCGGAAAATGCCGCCTTCGCGCCATCTGCCCAGATCCCCTCGATGGCCAATGACTTCCCATCGGAACGCGGACTTTAGTCCGCGCATAAAGGAGCGCCACCTTCAGGCGGCGAGTCACCCCATCCCCATTCGATCTTCCTTGCCTCAAGCCGATCTCCGGTTAGTCCTTTCACAAATGAAAACCCTCATTCTTGCCGCAGCATTTGCGGCTGCATTCAGCCCAATCCACGCCCAAGAACTCACGGATGTGGATCGCGAGACGCTCCTGGATCGTCTGGAGAAGATCCGGGAAACCGCCAATTCCACCGCCGACTCGCGCTACCGCAACGCGATCACCGCCTACCGTGCAGCCATGGCGAGCAACGATGCAGCCATCGACTTCTACCTCAAGTGCGAGGAGAAGGTGAACTTCGAGGATCTCAAGAAGGACAACAGCGACTTCCGCGATTGGAAACGCAAGAACGACACCAAGCTCTCGGATAAGGATTTCAAAACCGCCCTCCGCCAGCAGCTTCGTTGGCTGATTCTCACCCTCGAGGCCGCCTCCGAGGGCGCCGATCGCGAGGCACTTTCCATCAAAGCATCCGAGGTGATCGATTCCATCATCTCTCAGGCAGAGGATCTCAAAGCGCACCGCGACGTCATCGGGAATGGCGTGATTGGCACGGTCTTCGCGAAGGCCTATGACCTCAATACCGTGAAGGTGGAGAATTGGCCGCTCGCTCCGGTTCCTATCCAGGCAGTTTACGAGCAAGTCATCTTCCCTCCCCTCCGCCGCGCAGACCGCACCGAATCCCTGCGCAGCGCATGGACAAAACGGATCTCCCAAGAATTGCTCCTACTCGATCTGTGGAGCGGCAGACCCGGTGAAAAACTCAGGACTGGTGAACACTCCACGCAATACGAGAAATTCGTCGCGGACAACCTCCCAAAAGTTCAATGGACCGCAGAGGTGGATGTGTTCAAGGCGGGCGACGAACGCGGAGCCGCCGCCCGCATGCTCGCCCACATTGAAAAATACATCGCCCACGAAGCCGCCCCGAAATGGGCGGAGGAATTCGTTGGCCTCCTACAGTCTGACAAAGGCATGCGTGCAGATATGTTGAATGCCGACTGAGCACTCCGGCTCAGCCGAAGTGATCCCATCCACCCACGAGATCATCGCCCTCGCCTTGCGCGACCAGCACCCCGATTCGGGTCAATTCCAGATCGGGAAAGCATTCCTGCCATCCTGCTGCATCCATTCCCGCAGGTGCTGCTAACAGCAACTCGAAATCCTCGCCATCGCCGAGCGCCTGCGCAATCGAGCATCCAGCCGTCATCGGGAGAAGCTCTGTCTCCAACCTAAACCCGCAGCCCGAAGCCAGGGCCATACGAGCTAGATCCTTCGCCAAGCCATCGGAGAGATCCATCATCGCGGTTGGCTTGAAATGCTCGACCAACCACTGCGCTTCCTTCACCCGCGGCGTGAAGGAAAGGTGCTTCCCCGCCAGCGAGCCACCGAGCCGCCCGGTCACCCAGAGCTCATCGCCCGGTTTGCCGCCGGATCTCAAAACCGCTTTCCCGCGCTCCACCGAACCACTCGCCGCCACCGAAATGACTGCCGCCGAACCTTCGGGCACCCGGCAGGTTTCCCCCCCGGCGAGCACTCCGCCATGCGCCTTCATGCAGTCGCCCATGCCCCGGTAAAAATCCTCGATCCAGCCGATCTGCATGGAACCCGGCAACGCCACAGTGACGAGAAAACGCTCCGCGATTCCCCCCATCGCCGCAAAATCCGAGATCACCCGCGCCACCGCTTTCCAGCCCACCGCCCTCGCCTCCGCATCCATCAGGAAATGCACGCCTTCCACCAGCGCATCGGTCTTCAGGAGCACCATGCGCTCGCCGCCATCATCCACTAGCGCACAATCATCACCAGGTCCCGCGGCCGATTCACCACTTGGGACCAATGCGATCAGACGCCGGATCAAGGCATCCTCGCCGATATCGGAGAGCCGTTTCATTGCACCGCATTATCGGGAATATAACCGAAGCGGACAAGCATCTGGATCAGCACGGTGGCGGAGTTGAACAGGCAATGCACCGCCATCGGTGCCCAGATCGAACCGGTGAATTCATAGATCGCCACCAGCACCATTCCGAAAACGAACAAAGGAAGTAGCGCCGACATGCTGCCGTGCGCGGCGGAAAAGATCAGCGCAGTCGCAATGCCCGCCACCCATGGCCCGGCGAATTTCTTCGCCACCGGATAAAGATAACCGCGGAACACCACCTCCTCGCAGATCGGCGCAACGATGGTCGCAGCCACCGCCATCAGGATCACCACGGCCATGTCCTTCTCCTTTTGGAAAATCACTACCGTATCCTGCACCTGCTCCACGCCGAGGCGCTCCAAGAAATCCATCCACCCGACAGCATAGAGCCCTGCGAAGATTGCCCACATCGCAATCACCGTGACCGGCGCGATGGCGATGACCAATGGCCATTGTTTCCACGCCAGACCAAGCCAGCGGATGGGGTTCACCCTCGTGAATACGATCGCGAAAGCCACCGCTGCGACGAAGAGCTGGAAGCCGATCGAAACCACCACACCCTCCACCGATACCGCCGGCTGGCCCTGTGGCTCGGCGGCCATTGCGCCGAGCATCGCCATCAGGAAAAACACCCCGGCGATACCTGCCGTGCCGAGCAGATCCAGCGGTCGGTAGAACCATACGGGAACTTTGCCACCTGGCAATGCCGGCGGAACAAGCGCGCCACGGCTCATACGCCCCGAGAACATGTGTCCCATCCAGATCAGCAAAACCGCGAGCCCGTAGGAAAGGCACACGCTGATGGCGGTGATGTTCTCCATGGGGGTTAGGTGGAGGAGGCTTCGGCCTTCATCAGGTAGCCAGCCACCCAACCGGCTTTCCCGGCCTCGTTGTGGCACCAGTGCCAGCCGTGAATCTGCCTGTCCGAAGTCACGGTTTCACCGCGTGTCACTTTAAGCACCGTCGGATCGAAATCCTCCATCGCCGCCCAACGGTCTTCGCCGAGTGGTTCAAGGATTTGCTCCGGCACGTAGCCGCTGCGCCCCGAGCTATCCGTTGCCCAGATCCAGCCCGGCCATGCCGTATCGGCCGGCCCGCTGGTGACCTCCTGCCCTGCGGTCAGGTGCAGGGCACGGGTGTTGTTCTCCTCGTAGTCGGCGTTGATCTTGAACTTCATCTTGGCTGTACGGGAATCATTCGGCACCCACGGTCTCCGTATCCGGCTCGGGCTCGCCGTCCGGGCGTGAGGTATCGAAGATGAGCTCTTCGGAACCTTCCTTGCGGGTGACCCTCACCATGTCGCCAGTCTTGACCGTTCCGCGCAGCAGTGCTTCGGCGAGCGGGTCTTCGAGAAAACGTTCCACCGCACGCCGCATCGGGCGAGCACCGTAGTTCGGATCAAATCCTTTCTCCGAAAGCAAGTCGCGTGCTTCCGCAGCGAGCGTGAGATCGATTTCCTTCTCCTTGAGGCGCTTGACCAGCTTGGAAACCTCCAAATCGACGATCTGGTTGAGATCCGCTTTCTCAAGCATATGGAAGACCACGAGATCATCGAGACGATTGAGGAACTCCGGTTTAAAGTAGCGTTTCGACTCCTCCATGATCTTCTCCTTCATGCCTTCGAAGTCCGCCTCATCCTCATTTATCGCACCGAAGCCCAAGGTGGACTGACGCTTGATGGTGGAGGCTCCGACGTTCGAGGTCATGATGATGATCGTATTGCGGAAGTCGATTTTCCGACCCAGCGAATCCGTGACCGTTCCGTCCTCCAGGATCTGGAGCAGGAGGTTCATCACATCCGGGTGGGCCTTTTCGACCTCGTCGAACAGCACCACGGAATACGGGCGGCGGCGCACCGCTTCGGAGAGCTGACCGCCCTCTTCGTAGCCAACGTAACCCGGAGGCGAACCGATCAGGCGGCTAGCCGTGAATTTCTCCATGTATTCCGACATGTCGATCTGGATGAGCGCTTCCGCATCGCCGAACATGAATTCCGCGAGGTTGCGCGCGAGATAGGTTTTGCCGACACCCGTGGGGCCAAGGAAAAGGAAGGAGCCAATCGGACGCTTCGGATCTTTCAGGTCGGCGCGCGAGCGGCGCAGGGCTTTGGAGATCGCGATGACCGCTTCGTTCTGGCCGATGACGCGGCCTTTCAGCTCGTCTTCCATTTTGAGAAGCTTCTCGGTTTCCTTCTGCTCCATGCGCTGGAGCGGGACTCCCGTCCATTTGGAAACCACCGCCATGATGTCTTCGTCATCCACGACGACCACCTTCTCTTCGGAAGACGCGCGCCATTCCTTGAGGGTGTCCTCGAGCTCTTTCTTCGCGTTCTTTTCGTCGTCGCGCAGGGCGGCGGCTTTTTCGAAATCCTGTTCTGCGATCGCGGCGACCTTGTCCTTGTTGATCTGCTCGATCTTCACTTCGGCTTCCTTGATCGAAGGCGGGCGCGTCATCGTGCCGATGCGCGCGCGTGCTCCCGCTTCATCGAGCACGTCGATGGCTTTGTCCGGGAGGTAACGTGCAGTGAGATAACGCGATGTCAGTTTCACCGAAGCCTCGATCGCTTCCGGCGTGTAATCCGCCTTGTGGTGGGACTCGTATTTTTCCTGGAGGCCTTTGAGGATCAGGATCGCATCTTCGACGGATGGCTCCTCGACCTTGACCTGCTGGAAACGACGCTCCAGCGCGGAGTCTTTTTCGATATACTTGCGGTATTCGTTAAGCGTGGTTGCGCCGACACATTGCAACTCCGAGCGGCTGAGCGCCGGCTTGATGATATTAGAGGCATCCATCGCGCCTTCTGCAGAGCCTGCACCGACGATGGTGTGGAGCTCGTCGATGAAAAGGATGACGTTCTTCACCTTGCGGATCTCGTCCATCACCGCCTTGATGCGTTCTTCGAACTGGCCGCGATATTTCGTGCCGGCGACCATCAGTGCAAGGTCGAGGGTGATCACGCGTTTGTCGCGGAGAAGCTCAGGCACGTTTCCGGTGACGATTTCCTGGGCGAGACCTTCGACGATTGCCGTCTTGCCGACACCGGCTTCGCCGATGAGCACCGGGTTGTTTTTTGTCCGGCGGCAAAGGATCTGGATCACGCGTTCGATCTCCTCTTCGCGCCCGATCACAGGATCGAGGCTACCTTCCTTGGCGAGCTTGGTCAGATCGCGGCCGAATGCTTTGAGCGCAGGAGTCTTGGTTTTCCCCTCGCCGACTTCGCCGCCGGGGCCTTCGAGTTGTTGTTGCTCGGGCTCTTCGCCGAACACGCCGAGATCATCATCGTCGTCGTCATCGTCGTCCATGTCGTCGGGCGAAAAGTTCGGATCGATCTCCGCGAGGATTTCGTTGCGGGTGCGCTGGATATCTACATCGAGACGCTTGAGCACGCGTGCTGCGACACCCTCGCCTTCACGCAGCAGGCCGAGCAGAAGATGCTCGGTACCGACATAGGAATGGTTGAGCGATTTCGCTTCTTTGTTGGCGAGCGCCAGCACCTTCTTGACGCGTGGTGTGTAGGGGATATTGCCCGAAGTTTTCTGCGGTGGGCCGGAGCCGACCTCTTTCTCGACTTCTTGGCGCACGGTCTCGAGCTCGAGGCCCATGCGTTCCAGCACGTTCACCGCGACACCTTGGCCGAGCTTGATCAGCCCTAGCAGAAGGTGCTCGGTTCCCACGTAGGCGTGGTTAAATCGGTCCGCTTCTTTGCGGGCAAGTGCCAGAACCTGTTGCGCTCTTGGAGTAAAGTTGTTCATAGATTTTTACGGGTTGCCGTCTTCGGGAAAACGGTCGGTTTGATCTTTCGTTCTACTACGGTTATCAGGGGATTCGAGGGATTGCAAACGGGAGCGCATGATTTCCGCACGTATCGTGTCGCGCTTTTCCGGCGAGAGCTTCGTCCCGGCGTGTAGCTGAAGGTGTGCCTGTTGGATATCCATCAGCAAGGAATCGCACATTTGCACGGTCTCCTGCGGGAAAAATTCGAGGTTTCCGCCCAGCCTCAGCAGCGAGAGATGATTCAGCGCTTCCTTAGAATCAATGATATACGCATTCCGGAGCACTCCGTAGGCACGCCCGATCTTGTCGGCGACCATGTCCGGATCATCCTCCATAAGTTTCTCCCTCGCGTTCTTCTCATGCATCGCCACCTGGGCGATCACCCGCTCCAAACGGCTGATGATGGTTTCTTCGCTTTCCCCGAGCGTGGATTGATTGGAAATCTGATAGAGGTTGCCCAGCGATTCGGTGCCCTCCCCGTAAAGCCCGCGCACCGCGAGGCCGATCTTGTTCACCGCCTGAAGCACCTGGCCGATCTGATCGCTCAGCACTAGGCCGGGCAGATGCAGCATCGCCGAAGCACGCAGGCCGGTGCCGAGATTCGTCGGGCAGGTCGTGAGGTATCCCAAGGTCGGGTCGAAGGCATATTCGAGTTTGTCCTCCAGCTCACTGTCGAGTGCGGAGAGATCGTCGAAGGCTTCTCTGAGCTTCAGCCCGGGGCGAATCGCCTGCATCCGGAGGTGATCCTCCTCATTGAGCATGATCGAAAAACTCTGCCGCCGCTCGATCACCGCACCGGAGCCGTCTCCGCGTGCCGCATGCTCGCGGGAGATGAGGTGACGCTCCACCAGCACCTGTTTCTGCACCGATGTCAGATCCGCCAGTTCTCGGGAAAAGGCATCCTTCATCGCCGGCAGTTCCTCCACTGCCGGACGCAGGATCGCGAGGGTTTCCTCACGTTCTTTCTTTTTCGCCCAGCCGGGAAACGAATGCCCGTGCAGGTTGCGCGCAAGCCGGATACGCGAGGTGATCACCGCGCATTCATCCGCTTTCGCTCCGGTCATCCAGTCAGCCGGATGACGGATCAATGTAGAAAATCGCATCATTTCGCCACCTCCTCTTCGTCGAGCTTGCGGATCTCATCGCGCAGCTCTGCAGCTGCCTCGTAGTTCTCCGAGGAAATCGCTTCTTCCAGTTTCCCGCGAAGCTCCTCGAGCTTCTGATAGCGGTAATGAGATTCCATCAGCCCCTCGGGAACCTTGCCGACATGGGCGTGCCCCTTGTGCATGCCGCGCAGCATCGCCGCCACCTCTTCGGTGAAAACCTGATAACAATTACCGCAGCCGAAGCGACGCACCTTCTTTAGATCCTCCAAGGTGAACCCACATTCCGGGCAGACCTTCGCGCCTCCGGCCGTTTTTTCCTTTCTCGTCACCGGCCCCTTCACTCCGCTTTTGCCGAAGTTTGAGAGCAGCATGTCGGCGAGGGAAAACCCAGTCGGATCGGTCACTCCGCGCTCCTTCGCACAGCTATCACAGAGACAGACTTTTTTCATCTGCCCTTCCGCGAGCTGTGTCAGGAACACGGTCGCTTTGCTATCGCAGTAATCGCACTTCATTTCCTATATGTAACCTAGCACATCAGGCAAACGGTGTCCCGGTGTTCATCGCCAGTTCGTGAAATTCTTTGAGAAATTGTTTCGTCAACTCGCCCGGTTTCCCGTCGCCGATCACCCGTCTGTCCAGCGACACTACAGGTATCACCTCCGCAGCCGTCCCGGTCAGGAAGCACTCGTCAGCGATGAAAATGTCGTAGCGTGTCAACGAGCGCTCGATCACCTTGATTCCCAGCTTCGCCGCAATTTCTAGGATCACCGCCCGGGTGATGCCGTCCAGCGCGCCATCGGAAATCAGGGGAGTGTGAAGTTCGCCTTTCTTGAAGAGGAAAAGGTTATCGCCCGTGCACTCCGCCACGTAGCCCTGCTCATTGAGCATCACCGCTTCGAGCGCACCGCCTTGGATCGCCTCGACCTTGGCCATGATGTTGTTGAGATAGTTCAAGCTCTTGACCTGCGGCATCAGTGCGGCGGGTGCCGGACGACGCGTCGCGCAAGTGATGATCGCCAGGCCGTTCTGGTAGTGTTCCTCGGGGTAGAGCTTGATCGTCGAGGCGATGATGAACATCGAAGGCTTCGGGCAGAGATATGGGTTCAGCCCCAACTCCCCCGCTCCACGTGTCACCACCAGGCGGATGTAGCCATCGGTCAGGCCGTTTGCCGCCACAGTTTCACAGGTGAACTTACAGACTTCCTCTTGGGTCCACGGCATGTTCATCAGGATCGCCTTCGCGGAATCGTATAGCCGGTGGATGTGCTCCTCCAAGCGGAACACCCGCCCATTGTAGAAACGAATCCCCTCAAAGATCCCGTCTCCATACAATAACCCGTGGTCGAAAACCGAAATTTTCGCCTCATTCTCATCCACCAATTTGCCGTCCAACCAGATTTTCATGCTTTCTTTGCGCAAAGCCTAAGCAACCCGCACCCCGTGGCAAGCGGGAGATGGAAAAATGAGCAACTCTTTTTCCCGGGTCGAATCCCGCCGCCATGACCGACCTTGATTTTTTCGGCAAGACCCGCAGAGATTCCACGTAACCTATCCAATATCGCTGCAAAAACCACGTCTATGCCCTTTTCTGCAAAACCTCGCCTCCGCGCCCCCGTCGCCCCGCTCGCCATCGCGGCCCTATTCCCACTTACTTCTCTAAACGCGGCTCCGGAAGTCGTCATCGACCCATCGGCCACTCCTCTCACGCCAGAGGAAACCTTGAAAACCTTCCACATTGAGGATGGTTACCGCCTGGAGCTCGTCCTCAGCGAGCCGCAGATCAAGGAACCCGTCGTCGCCGTCTTCGATGGCAATGGCCGCATGTATGTCGCCGAAATGCGCACCTACATGCAGGACATCGATGGCAACAACCAGTTCGACAAAACCAGCCGCATCTCCATGCACGAGGACACCAACGGCGATGGCAGCTACGACCGCCACACCCTCTTCATCGACAATCTCTCCCTGCCCCGGATGATCCTCCCGCTCGATGGCAGCCTCGTCGTCTGCGAAACCAACACCCTCGATTTCCACACCTATCGCGATACCGATGGCGACGGCGTGGCGGATGAGAAAAAACTTTTCTACGCCGGCGGCAAACGCGGCGGAAACCTCGAACACCAACCCAGCGGCCTGATCTGGGCACAAGACAACTGGCTCTACCTCACCTACGAGAAATACCGCCTGCGCATCACCCCGCTTGGGGTCATCAAAAGCTCCACTGCCAATAACGGCGGCCAATGGGGTCTCACCCAGGACAATTATGGCAAGCCATGGTATATCAACGCCGGCGGCGAGCGTGGCCCGGTGAATTTCCAAACCCACATCGCTTACGGGGCTTATAACTTTCCCAACCAGTTCGCTCCCGGCTTCGAGGAAGTCTGGCCGCTCGTAGGCATGGCCGACGTTCAGGGCGGGGCCAAACGTTTTCGCCAGGAAGACAAGACCCTCAACCACTTCACCGCCACTTGCGGAGCGGAAGTCTACCGGGGCGACACCCTGCCGGACTTGCAAGGCGATCTGCTCTTCGCCGAACCCGTCGGGCGCCTCATCCGCCGCGCGAAAATGGAAACCGAAGACGGTGCCATCATCCTCCATAACCCCTACGAGAAATCCGAGTTCATCCGCTCGACCGATCCAAACTTCCGCCCCGTCAACATGGTCACCGCTCCGGATGGATCACTCTACATCATCGACATGTATCGCGGCATCATCCAGGAAGGCAACTGGACCGCAAAAGGCAGCTACCTGCGCGGAAAAATCCTGGAGCACGGCCTAGAAAAAGTCACCAGCCTCGGCCGCATCTACCGCCTCGTGAAGGACAAAACCGGACCAGCCGAACAACCGCGCATGCTGGATGAATCCCCGGCTCAGCTCGTCGCCCACCTCTCTCACCCCAATGGTTGGTGGCGCGATACAGCCCAGAAACTCATCGTCCTGCGCGGCGATAAATCCGTCGTCCCGACCCTGACCGGACTCGCCCACAACGCCCCCGATCACATCACCCGTATTCATGCCCTGTGGACGCTCGAAGGCCTCGATTCCGTGCCCCCCGACCTCGTCCTCCAAGCCATCGCCGATTCCCATCCGCAAGTCCGCGCCGCAGCCATCCGCCTCAGCGAGCCTTTCATGAAAACCGATACCGCTCTGGCCACAGCACTACGCGGCCTTGCCACGGATCCAGATATCGCCGTCCGCCAGCAGCTCATCCTCTCTTCTAGAAAAGCAGGCCTGCCGGGCCACCAGGAATTGATCACCGCCATATCGAGCGCATCGGAACCCGACAGCATCAAGCTCCTCGCCTCCGGAGAACCCAAGCGCAACACCAAGCCTAACAAAAACAGCCCCTACACCCCCGCGGAGCAAAAACGCATTTCCGCTGGTGCCGATATCTACGCGGCCCTCTGCTTCGCCTGCCACGGTGCAGATGCCAAAGGCGCGCCCTTCCCGGGTGCCACCGACGGCTCGCTCATGGCCCCGCCCCTCGTCGGATCAAAAACCATCAACGGCCACCCGGATGCCTCCATCAACGTTCTTCTCCACGGCCTCACCGGCCCGGTCGATGGCAAGAACTACGACAGCCTAATGGTCCAGATGGCAGACGAAGACGATGAATGGATCGCCTCCGTTCTCAGCTACCTGCGCACAGAATTCGGCAACACCGGGGCTCCAATCTCCCCACAGCAAGTCGCCCGCATCCGCAAGGAAACTGCCGACCGCTCCGAGCCATGGACGTTGGAAGAACTCCATGCCACCCTCCCGCAGCCTTTGGGCAACCGCTCCGATTGGAAAATCACCGCCAGCCACGGCAAAGCCCCCGGCCATGCCATCGACGGCGATCCCAGAACCCGCTTCGACACCGGCACCTCACAGAAGCCCGGCATGTGGCTGCAAATCGAGCTCCCGGAATCCACCAATATCTCCGGCCTCCAACTCGATGCAGGAAGCTCCACCGCCGACTACCCACGCGGCTACGAAGTCACCCTCTCCACCGACGGCGCATCATGGTCCAAACCCGTCGCCACCGGCAAAGGCACAGCCGTCCTCACCCAAATCACCTTCCCCGCCCAACCCGCCAAATGCCTCCGCATCACCCAGACAGGCTCCGAAAAAAGGCTCTTCTGGTCCGTCCACGAACTCCAAATCTTCGCCCAACCGGGGGAATAAACGCTGAAAATCTGAAATTTCGACGTTCAATGTTGGACGTTCGATGTTCGACGTTCATTCTCTTCCCCATGCTCCAAATCACCGCCGACCTCAAAGCCCTCCTTCTCAAAAAATCCGTCCGCACCGGCGAGTTCACCCTCGCCTCCGGGAAAAAATCTGACCTCTACATCGACTGCCGCGTCACCGCCCTCGATCCCTTCGGCGCTGCCCTCATCGGCGATCTTGGCTGGCACGCCGTTCGCTCCAAAATTCACTCGGAAAACCTCTCGATTCAGGCGATCGGCGGCATGACCCTCGGCGCCGATCCGATATCACTCGCCATCGGCATGGCTTCCGCCCGCAACCATCCGGACGAAGCCCTCCAGGTCTTCACCGTGCGCAAAGAGCCCAAAGGTCACGGCGTCGGCAAACAGATTGAAGGAAACTTCGCCTCCGGACAAAACGTCATCGTCGTCGATGATGTCATCACCACCGGCGGCTCCACCCTCAAAGCCATCGACGTCATCGAAAAAGAAGGCGGCCACGTGAAATTCTGCATCGTCCTCGTCGACCGCGAAGAAGGCGGCCGCCAAGCCATCGAGGCACGTGGCATCCACGTCATCCCGCTCTTCACCCGCACATCCCTCCTCGATTAGATCCCGAAATTGGGGAATCAGATGCCCGATCAACAGATAGCTGACAAACCAAGCTCCGAGCCTTCGGAATACTGGTGCTTCATCAGCTATCGGCATGCTGACAACAAGGAACAGGATCGAGATTGGGCCACATGGCTGCATCACGAGATCGAGCGGTATGATATTCCCTTCGATCTGGTGGGGACTACCAACAAACGCGGCGACCTCATCAAGGACAGGATTTATCCCGTTTTCAGGGATGAGGAATCCCTGCCCGCTGACACCGATCTGTCAAACGTCATTGGAAACGCTTTGGATCGTTCGAAGTTCATGGTCGTACTTTGTTCCCCGCGCGCTGTGGAAAGCCGCTACGTCGCCCAGGAAATCACCCACTTCAAGAAATCCGGCAAGCAGGACAAGATCATCGCGGCGATTCTTGCCGGTGAGCCCGGCAGTGCGGCCGAAGAATGTTTTCCCGCCCCCCTGCGCCAATCCCTCGGAACGGATGGCGAGCTTCGGGACGACGCATCCATCGAGCCCATCGCTGCCGATTTCAGGATCAAATCGGGTGCGGAGGGTTTTACCACGGCGGGCGCATACCGGCTCTCCCTGAAACACCTGCCCGACAAGGAAGCGCGGAAGCTTGCGAATGCCTACGCGGATCAGCTGCAACTGATGAAGCTGAAGATCATCGCCGGCATCCTCGGTGTTCCGCTCGAAGAATTGAGAAACAGGGACAAGGCTTACCAACTGGAACTGTCCAGGAAACGGGCAAGGAACCTCTACCGTTGGCTTTCCGTCGTCGGCCTGTCGTTGATCCTTGCGGTGATCGGCGCATTTGCGGCATGGAAAGCGCGCGATGCGGAAATCACTCAGAGGATGCTCGTTGAGAAAAAGGGCAAGGAACTTGCCGCCACCTTCGCAAGATCCGACTTCAGGCAAGCGCTGACAACCGGGAATCCCTACCTCCGCACTGACCTGCTTGAGCGATCCTTGGCCACCAGCCCCACTCCCGGGGCACGCGCCCATCTGGCCTTCGACCGGAATTTCAAACGCCATTCCTCCCTGTTCCTGTCCTCGAAAATCGAAGAGTTCGAGGAGCCGGTCTTCTTTCAAGCGGACGATCACCTTTACGTGCAGGATTACAGAAGATTGCTGCAATACGACACAAGCCAGCCCGATGAGCCTGCGCAAATCTTCGAAGAAATGGAGTTGTTGGAGATCTCTCCGGATCGCCTATTCCTGATTCTCAAAAACGACAAGGGCATGGGAGTATATCCGGTGCCGCTCACCGAAAAATTGCAGGCTCCATTGCTGTCGGGCGGGTTCCTTGCCTTCCACGGAGACGGCCATGATGTGATTTCCACCTTCCCACTGCGCGCGGAAATCATCGATCCGGAATCCCGGCAGACCAAGGTCACTTATCCTGAAATGGCGATGATTCCGCGGTTCGGAGTCACTGAGGAAAGCACTCCCACCATGCTTGTCGCCAACCACTCCGGTGATACCCTCGCCTTCTCATACTCTATCCTGGATGCCACCACTTACGTGATCAGGCAGGGCAAGCGGGATGTCACGCTCATCAACCACCGCACATGGAGCAAACCGCTCATCGTTTCCGAGGAAGGCAATAGGATACTTTTCCAAAAACAGGGTGATGGCGGAGGGGCGATTTATCTTCATGATCTAGCCTCTGAGAAAACGGTTTTCGAAAGGTGGAGCAGCACACCTGTCCTGCCCGTGCCTGGCTCTGATCGGTTTTTCTTCTCGGATGGAAACGAAGTGCTGCGTTGTGCCGCAGACTCGGTCGAACCGCTTACCTCAAAAACCATGGACTCGCGGGTGACCGCCATGAAACTGACCGATGCAGGCTTCCTCGCCGTCGGAATGGAGAATGGTTACGTTGAACTGCTGAACCCAAGCGACTTGTCGAGGATCGCCCAGCCTATCGTCGTGCCAAGCGCCGTCGAATGGATCGGCTACCTCGCAGACACCGGACGAATCGTGCTCATACGGCGCGGAGGATATCTGGAACAATGGACGGTCGGCGACATGGTGAAGGATTTCGAATCAGTCGCAACCAGCGAGCAGGTCATGTCGCTGAGTCATACTGAGGGGAAACTTGAAGCCGTAACATTCGACCAACGGAAATACGTGATGGGTTTCGGCAATGGCATCTTGCCGGTAAATACCGACGTCACCGCCAACCCCGGCGGAGAACCCGTCAAGCGCGGGGAGGTGGACATCACAACACCGGAAACCCAGGTCAGAATCAACAGATCCGGCCTGGACGTGATCCGCGGTGGATCGAGAACCTATTACTCTTTTGCGGGGAGCCCGATCACAGCCACCGCACTCGATGCAGCAGGGAACTTCCTGGCATTGGGCTTCGCGGACGGAAAGTTCGTCCTGATCGATCTCGCCGAGAAATACGTGCTGGAACCCGATTGGAAGGCCGAGGACGAAATCTCCAGCCTCCTCTTCTTCCCGGAGAATCGCTCGCTGGTCATCGGATCATTCCAGAAAATCCAGTTCTTCCCTTTGGACTGGATGGAGACCAATTGAAAGCGCTCACTCTTCGTCGATCTTGTCGGGATCAGTGTGCTTACCTTTCAGTAGCAGAAACCCCACACCGTCGATGACATCATCCCCGAGCGTTGGATGGCCGCCTGCGCTACCCGGCCACATCGCGGCTCCGTCCTGATCGAACATGTTTCCTTCGATTTTTACCTTCTCGCCTTTGCCATCGAATTTTCCAAGGACGATCCGATGAGCCTCAAGTTTGACGATCAGACGCCCCTTCTCGTCGTGATAGGTTTTGAACTTTCCCTTTTCCTCACCTTCCTGACCTCCGCGTGCTTCGAAAACCTTGTAGCGAAGCATATAACTCCCAGTATCACCCTCTTGGTCTTCGAACACAATACAATGGTTGGCGGAATGCGACGCGAAGAACAGCGTCCATCCGCCCATTTTGACATCTTCTGCTTTGACCTGTCCTATCATCACAAAAACAACCCAGAAAAAAGTGATACGGAAAAGCTTCTTTATCATGCCTATCTGATATTTATTTATATGACCGTTGTCAATTCACAAACAGGATAAGCCATCCGCACATCTTTATTGGAATAATCCTTCCCCAAACCCCACACAGAACCGCCGATAAAATCGATTCTCTTAGCCCTCGCCTTTCCTCAAACCTACCTCTCGGCCACGCAGAATCCGATTCCCAAGCCTCGGAGAAGAACTCGGCTCCCTGCGCAACGCCAAGGTCGCCATTAAAATCGTCGATCCCAAGCAGGAGATCACCTATTTCAACGAGTCCATTTCGGAATATGGAAATGACAGAGGGAAAAAACAAAGCTCGCCCGCATCGCGCCGTCCAAGCCCCCCGCCATCGCCGATCACTCCATGCCATGCTCCTTTTCCAAACGCGGAACCTCGGATACTATGCCGACCAGCAGAAGAATCAGCGCTGGAGCCTTGGCGGGGCGGAAGTCATTGCCCTCGGGAGAAAAACCATACTCGTCGGCGGAATCGGCGGAATCGGCACATAAATTGCCAAGCGCGCCCATGGCTTCGACATGCGAGTCATCGGCACCCGCGGGCAAGCCGTCATCACCGACGCCATGCTCGCCGCCCTCAAGTCCGGCAAACTCGCCACCGCCAGCCTCGATGTTACCGACCCTGAGCCACCCCCGAAAGACCACCCTCTCTGGAACCTGCAAAATGTCATCATCACCCCCACGTCGCCTCACGCTCGAAAATCACCAACCAACGCCGCGACACCCTCCTCCGCGAAAATCTCCGCCGCTTCGCCTCCGGTGAGCCTTTGCTCAACGTCGTCGACAAAGAGCTAGGCTACTAATGAGGGGGCGACTTTCCCAACCGCACATAGTTTTTGAAAACTACCGGAAAACCTGCGCGTAGTAGGTGCTTCATGATCCGGTTTCAAAAAATCCTGTTCCTCATCCTCTCCCTCCTTCTCGTCCTCCCTGTCGTCGCGGCGGACAAAAAACAGAAAGAGAAAAAAAACTCCGCAAAGGAGACCGAAAAATCCTCCTCCATGCCGGATGTTGGCGTAGAGAAGGAAGGCCTCACCGTCTTCTATGGCAACAGCTTCGTAGAGAGGCAATTGGAGGAAGGCACGCTCGAAGCACTCCTGCAAGCGGTCAACGCCGGCAAGAATCTACGCTTCCGCTCGCTCGCCTATACGGGGGATGAAGTCGGCTTCCAGATCCGCCCGGAAAAGTTCGGCGATCATCTCGGCTACATCACCAGCCAGCTGCCGTGCGAGCGGGTCATCATGTGCTTCGGCATGAACGAGTCCTTCGCCGGTGCCGAGGGGCTTGAGGATTTCAAGAAAGCCTTGGAACTCAATCTCAAGATCATCGAAGACCGCCACCCAGGTGCCAAATACGTACTGGTCTCCCCCACCGCGGTGGAAGACATGGCGGGCGACAATTTCCCGGATGCGACAAAACGCAACGAGGAAATCTCCCTCTACTCAAATGCGATCTGGGAGATCGCCAAAAAGCGCGGCATCGAATTCGTCGATCTTTTCTCCCCCAGTAAGGAACTCTACGCACAGACGGATCAGAAGCTCACCAGCAACGGCCTGCATCTCAACGACGCGGGAAACAAGGCGATAGCCAAACTTCTCGCCGCCGCCCTTTCCGATCCGGAAAAAGTCGCATTAATCCAGACGAATTCCCCCGGCTTCGAGTCGCTGCGGAAACTCGTCGCCCGCAAGAACTACGAGATGGAAATGGCCTACAAACCGGCCAACGGCATTCATTACTACGGGGTTCGTGGTAGACCCTACGAATACGCAGCGGAGATCCCCCACCACCTCAAGCTTGCCATCACGCTGGATGATTCGATCTGGAGCCAAGCATCGGATCTCACCACCGCCCATCCTACCCCCGAGCTACCCACCGCCGAGGCGGAGCCGCCGAACAACAAGCCGCGCAAAGGCCTCGGTGTTCTCCAATCTCCCGAAGAGGACATGAAAGGCTTCGAAATTGCCGATGGTTTCGAGGTGAACCTTTTCGCCTCCAGCGAGGAATTCCCCGAGCTCATCAATCCCCTGCAGATCCAGTTCGACACCAAAGGACGCCTCTGGGTCGTGAGTTTCTCCAGCTACCCGGTGCCTGTTCCCGGCACTCTCGCCAATGACAAGGTGCTCATCTTCGAGGACACCGATGGCGATGGCAAAGCGGACAAAAAAACCGTCTTCGCCGATGGCCTGAAACTTCCCGATGGTTTCGTCTTCTACAAGAACGGCATCATCCTCTCCGTGGCGAGACAGCTCGTCTTCCTCGCCGATACCGATGGCGACGATGTGGCCGATGTGAAGCAGGAGCTCCTGCGCGGCGTTGACGATACCGACACCCACCACAGCGGCTACCTCGCACGCACACCGCAGGGGAAAATCATCCTCAACGAAGGCCTCTTCCATCGCGGTCAGCTTGAGACTCCATACGGCGTGGTTCGCAGCCGCGATGCGGCGACCTTTTTGTTCGATGCCGACACCGAGGAGCTGACCATCGAGAGGCAGCCATCGCATCCGAACCCATGGAAAATCACTTTCAATCGCTGGGGTGAATCCATGCAGATGTTCGGCGGCGGACACATCATTGACTGCGATTTCTACAACGTCTCCACTCCTCCCGGCGTATCCAGCGCAAGCGATATGCAACTCGCCTTTCGCCACGATAAAGGCATCGCTCTCAGCTACGTCACCGGCACCCAGTTCCCGAAAGAATGGATGGGCAGCACGGTCAGTGGGCACCTCCTCGCCATGAACGCGGTGCTCTACACCCCTCTGAAAATTGAGAACGGAACCCAAGTCGAGGCAGGAAAACCCGTGAACCTGCTCTCCTCCAAAAACAAGGTCTTCCGCCCCACCGATCTGGAGTTCGGCCTCGATGGCGCGCTCTATGTTTCAGATTTCTACTACCCGATCATCGGCCACGCCCAGCACTCCATCCGGGATGAGAACCGCGACTACATGCACGGCCGCATCTGGCGTGTCGTTTACAAGGCCAACCCCCTTTCCCAAGCCCCGCAGATCGACGGAGCCGACCTCAAGTCCCTGTTTACTCTCTTTACCCATCCACAAGTACAGGTGCGCGAACTGGTGCGCCTGGAGCTGGAAAAACGTCTCGCCGCTGAAGTCCTCACCTATGCCAACTCCATGATCGAGCAGGGCATGAAGGACGAAGAGTTCGGCCTCGAACTACTATGGCTCTACGAGCGCAACAAGGACTTCTCCCACCCGGAGCTTTTCCGCAGCCTCGTGAAATCCGATTCCCTCCCGATCAAGCGCGCCGCCGCACGCTCGCTCCGTTGGTGGGCACCGACCCTCGGTGAAGAAGCGAAGACCCTTGCTACGGAACTACTCAAGACCGATGACGACCGCACCAAGATCGCCATCGTATCGGCCGCCAGTTATCTTCTACAAAAGGACGAGTTCTGGAAGAACCTGATTAACGGAATGGAGCCAGCCGCCGGCACTCCGCTGGAGGTGGTGGTGAACCTCGCCAAGATGTATGACCGCCCCGCGCTCAGCCCGGAGTTTCCCATCCTCAAGCTCTCCGATGACACCAAGCTCACCAACCTACTCATGGACAAGGATGGCAACAGCGGCGCGGTTTATCTGAATGCCCCTGAAGCGACCTCCCTGATCCTCAGCTACGTAGGAAATCCTTACATGAATCTCGACGTGAATGGCATTCCCATGCATCGCGCTGCCGGAACCCAGCACACCAAGGGCGGCCAGATCAACCTGACCCTCAAACCCGGCCTCAACGTCATCACGTTCTTCTCCGCCGTAAACGGCAAGCCGCAGGGCGGCAGGATCGACCTGCGTCTCAGCGATCCCACCGGCCAGAAGCCGACGAGTGTGGTTTTCGCCAAAGACAAGGAGGAGCACGAACAGTGGGCGAAGTCCTACGAGGACGAATTCGCCACGGTCACCGACAAACACATCTACATCAAAACCATTCCAGCGGCGATGGAGTTCAACGTGAAGACTTTCACGGTCAAGGCGGGCAAAAAATACAATTTCATCTTCGAAAACCTCGACCACATGCAGCACAACTTCGTCATCACCCAGCCCGGCCAGGAAGCTGCCGTCGGTGAACTGGCCGATGCGATGGCCGCCGATGCCGATGCGATGGAGAGACACTACACACCTGAGACCGATCTCATCCTCTTCGCCACCCCGCAGCTGAACTACGAGGCAAAAGTGACCATGGAATTCACCACCCCGAGCGAGCCCGGCAAGTATCCCTTCATCTGCACCTTCCCCGGCCACTGGAGGCTCATGAAAGGCGTGATGATCGTCGAGTGATCCCAGAGAGGAACCGCGATTTAGAAATCGCGACCTGCACGGTGAATCACCTTCGCCCTCCGCTACGGTTCCCCCCTACTCCCGGTAGGACGGTTCGAGCGCCCCAAATTTCACGCCATCCGCACCTAGCTCCTTTTCCGCCACCAGCACAACGGGCAGCGAGGACGCGCCTTTCGGAGAAAACTCCGCCCGCTCCACCTCGATTCGATAGCCACCGCCCTCCATCCTCGTGATCTGCGGATCAGGATCGGAGGAAATCTGCCCGTCACTCGAATACACACGCAGCGTCCCCGGATCGGCAAGTCCCTCTGGCGGCGTGAGCAGGAAAACGATCTTCTCCGCATCCGCCGCGCTTTCCAGCACCGCCGTCCATCCCTCCAATGGCTTCGGAATGTTTACCTCTGCTTCGGCAAAAAGTTCTTTCACCGAAGCATCCGGGACGGTCTCCGCAGCCACCGGGAGGGTAAAGGAAAAGCGCTTGTTCCCCGGCCGGCACTCATCCGCGCAGGCCATCCACGAGACCTTTGCATGGAAGGTCATTTCCTCGCCGGAAAGCTCCGCCGGACCCGTGATATCCACCAGCAGGGTCGCATCACGCTCGTAGCCAAACACCGGATGCCCCGCCATCGAGGACATCTCCGGCACCGCCCAGCGGATCTCCCCCGCCGTGAAGCCCTCCGGCAGCTCCCAGGAAATTTTCGTCGGATACCCCACCGCCCCGGGATTGCTCCAATACGTATGAAAGCCCTCGTGATGATGAATCACCAATCCCACGGTAAATCCGGACGCCGGCGCGATCGTTTCCACCGAGGGCACCAACGCCAGATCCACGCCCTTGATCTCCTCTTCCGCCTGCGAGTCCATGGCCAGCAGAGCCAGGGAAACCACCACACACCTCCACATCCGCCTGCCACAGTCGATCATTCTCCACATTCTCACCCACTCCCCCTGTCTCGCAAGCGAAACCACCCTCCACTTCCTACGGCATCTCCGCCTGCGGCAGCTCCACACTCAGCAACCAACGAAACGCCTTTTCCTGCACCGATGGCGGGGCGAGTTGATGGCCACCCTCGAAGGCATGCACACTCACAATACAACCGGCCTCATGCAGCCGCTCGGTATCGGGGGCGATCATCCGGTTGGCATGATCCTTGTCGCCATTGACCATCGCCACGCGCATCGCCGGGTAAGGAAGGTGATAGTATTTCTGCCCGCCCAGCCAGCCCCCGTTGGCAAAGATGCCCGCCCATGGTCTCGGCACCTGCGCGGCGTAATGGTATCCGCGCCACGAGCCTCCGGAGACCCCGCCCATGTAGATGCGCTGCGGATCGTGCGCCACCGTTGCCTCGATCTGTGGCAGCAGTTCTTTGAAACGCTCCAGCAGTGCAGCCTCGCGCTCCGGGTTGTCGTCCGTGTTTCGGAAAATATCCAACGACACCACCGTCATGTTCACCGCCGCAGCCGCCTCGATATAGCGGTAGATCTGCCGCCGCCCGTTGCCACCGGGATGGAAAAGGATCATCATCGGCCAACCCGCCTCCGGAGCCTCGCCCGCCGGGGTAAAGACCGCATACTCGGTGGTGAATTTCCCCGTGCCTGTGTGCTCCGTCACCGTCCCGCCGACTTCCGCAAGCTTCGCCCTGTCCTCCTCGCCCTTCTCCAGCCATTCCAGGATCCATGCGCGGTCGATCACGGAAAAGTCCGATTCATAACGCCTCACCTCGGTGCCGTCCGCCAGTCGCAGCGTCACCACTTTCTCCTCCTCATCATAGGCAAGGATCTCCCCTTCCATCCTGTCGCCGGACTCCATCGTCCACTGCCGCATCTGGTCGTTTGCAGAAACGACCGCCGCAAGGCAAAGCAGCAATAGGGAGGAGATGAGCTTTTTCATTCCTCGTATCATTGGCGAAGCCACCCACCGTTCAAGCGGAAAGCAAAGCCACAATCTTCCACTAGCCACTGTCCCCACAACTAATTGAAAGCCCGCTTCACCGCCCTGAACTCGCGTGGCGAGGTGTGTTTGATTTTCCGGAAGGCGCGCGCAAACGCAGCCGGACTGTCATAGCCGCAGCGATCCGCGATTTCAGAGACGTTGAATACGGAATCTTCCAGAAGTTCGCAGGCTCTGGCCACACGTAGCTGCGTCAGAAGCTGCTGGGGATTATATTGCAGGATCTCCCGGAAGCGGCGATTGAGCGTGGACTCTGAAATGCCCGCGAATCCCGCCAACTCTTTAACCCCGATCTGCCGATGCAGGTTCTCGCGGGCGTGGTCGATGATACGGGTGAATGCCTGGTATTCGGTGGGCAAACTCTGTTCCGCATTGTCGAAAGGCGCGGAGATCCCCGTGGTGCCGATGACCTCTCCATCTTTCCCGAAAACCGGCAGCTTGGTAATCTTCCGCCACTCCACCTTACCGAAGCGATTCACCAGCAACTCGATCTTCCCGACAATGCCCTGGCCAGTGCGAATGACCTGGCTGTCGTCCTTTTCAAAGTTGATCGCAAGCTCTCGGGGGTAGATCTCCATGTCGGTTTTGCCGAGGATTTCCTCCTCCCGCAGATTGACGTAATACGCAACGGTCGGATTGATCCACACCGCCCGGTGCTGCGTGTCCTTCACCCAGCAGAGGACATCTGGCAGCTTCGAAAACAAGGAAAGCAGCGGCTTCACCAACGCAGATTCCAGAAGTTCTTTGGGGGCTCGGTTCACGGGAATGACTGATCCTGCATGGTTCACGGCGATCATGCACACGGAATTCTCGTGGATCAAACCCAGGAACCCATGATAGCTCTGACAAGACCGCCCCACCCAACCGGATTGGAAGGACTTCGTCGATCCGAACGACTTGGGGCAAGGAGAGGCATCTCTCCAGAGTGCCTGCACCTGCGCGGTGTGTGGCTGAGGATGATCTTTCCGGATTCTTATCCGGCGCTCTCGAGAGACGCCGCTCCTTGTCACTTCTTCCACTTCTTCTCCCAAGGCCTCTTCTCGACCTTGATGGTTTCCGGAAGGATGCAGCGACCCGCTTCGATCCCTCAGGGATCGCCTTCATCACCCGCATCCATCCGAGGACAGTCGCTGCGCTCGCCCCCCCCGGTTACTGGCTGCGATCCCTTCTCGGGATCGGGATAACTTCCTCGATCCGGACGACTCAGTTTCGAGAAACGGGACCTCTATGCCTCCTACCGTCGTTCCTCAGCGCCAATCTGCCTATTTCCAGTGAATTAAGGAAGCCGCGCCTTGTCGCAAAACAACTGGACAGCGATCAAAATTCGAATACTTTTCGTTGAAATTCAGCCACTCACGACACGCCAACACACTGACCACCTTCTCATTGGATTCAGTGTCAACATAAGGATTACCGATCCAGTCGCCCCTAGAAACCATGAAATTCCCAGCCTATTACAAAAGCGCCGCCTTCGCGGCATTTTGTGTCCTGACACTCCAAACGGCCCAAGCCGTCGCAATCCTAGCCAATGTGTCCGATGCCCAGGCGATCAATACAACCGGAGGTTCAACCTATACTCTCAGTGTAACGGCGGCTTCTGAAACCACATTAAAGGTGGGACGTTACGACTCAGATCCAGCTAACACTGCGGGGGATGCCCCGAACGGCAGCAACTCGGCGGCAATCTTTGCTTTTCTACTTCCGAACTTCGGCGAGGTGGCAAATCCGTTTACGACAGCAACTTTCACGTTTGAGCTTGCCGCTACGACCAACAATTGGAACGTCGGCCTAGACGGGCTTGGCACACGCAACACGGCAACGGTAAGCGGTGAAGACTTCCGCTTCGGAAACACCAACGGCACAACTGTAGCAACCGTATTGCAAGGAACAGTTGTGCCCTCCGCAGGTGCCGTGGGTTCTTATACGTCCAACGATTTCACCAGTTATTTGAACAGCCAGTATAACAATGGAGCCAACGCAGGAAACTATGTCTTCCTCCGTCTCGCCATCTCCTCCAACGCGAATGGCGTGCTCCCCAAAAATTGATCCATCTGCTATGAGAGTCTCCGGCGACAGCCGGGCTACCGACTCTCATGAAAAGGAAAAGACACACACCAGAACAGATTGTTAAAAAGCTGCGCACCGCATCCGAGGAACTCGGACGG
>JBDWAR010000021.1:0-7870 GCA_039978775.1 Luteolibacter sp.
CAAGCAGGTGATCATCGCCGTCATGCGCAAACTGCTCCACCAGATCTACGGCATCCTCAAATCAGGCATGCCCTATAACCCGGAGAAACGGGGCTTTGCTGGGACCTGAAAACTCCCCCCTTAGAATCAATACCAAACCATCAAAAACGGCAATTTACTCTTGCGCTTTCAACGCAGCATCTTGTTCTCCCGTCTTTTGATTAGTCTGGTGCGGATTTTGCATTATTTGATGCTCGCGATTATTCCGTCGAATTGCTCGGCTATCGTCATGTATTCATCTGTCCAGCCAGACATCATTGCAGTCTCTTGGAGTGTTCCGGTTGGAGCAAAGTGCATTCTCAGATGATCCCGATCAATCTTCTCACCGTTGTTCAACGCATCAATTGCGGTGGTTAATTCTGCACTGATCTCCGCAGGGGTGAGGCCTGCGTAACAAGATTCTTCCGAACTATCGATTAGAATTCTAGTGCGTTCGAGTAAACCGACTAAGGTTTGACGCGCTTCTTTTCTACGCTTTCGAGTGAGCCACATTTCTTTGGAGAACGTCAAAGCGCTGTCACTGCCTGCCGACAGCGCGCTCCGATTTCAGGGTTAAGGTTGTAGCGTTCATTTAACTTTCGAGTCTCAGCGGGCAGGCAGTTGATCAGCCGCGTCTTGTTCTGCCCGTTCTGATTTCGAGAGGCTTCCTTCGATCCCATCCCATTCTAAGACCCTGTGCTCTAAGCGACCAAACTCCTTGAGTAGCTGCCCGAGCCGATTGAGTCCTGCCACCTCGCAAGGAATCGTGAACTCGGCAACCTCGCGATCTGGGGCGGATTCACGGTTGTTGCAGAAGCGAATCTCGATTCCAGAAGATCCTGTAGGACGGATTAGGAAGAAGCGAAATGGTAGGTGATAGGCGAATCTAGCGGCTGGATCCTCCGTTCCAATTTCGTAGATGTGTTCCCGTGATTCGGCGAATGGGAACTGCAGAAGAGCGTCACCGAGCTTGGAAAGGTCATCGGCGTTCGTGTAATACTCGATCGACGCATGTTGGCGTCCGTTAGCCGCTTCGACGTGAAGTTCAATGTGATATGGCTCCTCGTATGGGATGCGTGTCAGCTTGAGGAGCGGCATCATTTTTTGGCAGAACGTCGAAGTCCACACATCCGCTACCGGGAGCGCTCCTCCGAATCTGGTTGAGGTTTGTCGCCAACCTCCGAATCCGACTCGGAACGGGTAGCGGATTGTGGTGCGACGCCTTGTTCTGCTTCTTGGTTTGCTTCTAGAGTTCTCAAGTATGCCTGCCGGAGCGAATTGAACTTCTCAGCAGTAGCAACGTCCTCGTCTCGGTAACCGAACGAATGAAGAATACCACTCTCCGACAAGGCTCGAAAGCTATCCTCAGTCACAACCTTTGCCATGGGCATGTCGGCTCGTGTCGTTTTTGAAAGGTTCGAATATGCCGCTGCGGCCACGCGCAGATGGAAGTCATTTGCTCCGCCCTCCCTTTGTTCCTGAAGGTACAGTGGAAAATAATTCTCAACTATCGCTAGATTCATGGCCTTCTCGTAATCTTCAACCGCTACGTGGTTCTGCCTCTGTAGCGCTGACATTGTTTGATACCAAATATTGACTTGGGAGGCTCTTACTGACGCCTCCTGCGGCGAAATACTTGAATTGCCTCCGGAGTGCGCAGATCTATCCCGACATCCAGTAGAGGCAGCGGACAGAGCGAAAGGTAGGGCGAGCGTAAGAATTCGCATAGCAAGGAGATAGCTAGTGTGTCTTTGCATTACTTCTGCAGAACGTTATAGGAATGGCGGCGCCGGTGGAAAGCCTCAAATTTAATCAGACGGCTTCCTCGGCGTCGCCATCTCTGGCTTGTTCTGCTTGTCTTTTTGGTTTGGTTAGGAGTGCTCTGCCGAGTAGAAACAGACTGATGCCTGAGGCAGCTAAAAGAATAGCGCCGATCTGAATCCCAATCTCTCCATAGGCGTGAAGCATACCGAATGCATCTTTAGCTTCGTCAAAGCTATCGTGAATTAGTTCTGAAACCGTAGAATGGGTTTTGGATGTGTAAAGCTTACCAACCTTAGTAGCTAGTCTATCATCGAAGTCCTGGGCAGTGGGTGCCGCTGTCGATTGTTGCACGTCTAGGCATTTGTTGCCGGTGAGGATAACTACACACGCTAGAAGTAGCGAAAGAATATTGAGCGCGAAAAGTGATCGAATAGTTAAGCGGCTCATATTGTGAGTTTCTTGCAGAACGTCAAAGGCCTGGCACCCGCTACTGGGAGCGCCCCTCCGATTCTGGTTTAGGTTTTTTCTTACCCTTCGGCTTCGACTCCGGAGCGGTAGCGGGTTGCTCAGCGCCGTCTTGTTCGACCCGTTTTGTTTGGCCGGGCAGCTCCTTCTCACCATACGCATAAGGAGACAGCGTATCGTTCAACTTTTCAATTCCCACTCGGCCCTCCTTCGCGGCCTTTCGCAGTTCCGCTACATCTGGAAAGTTGTGAGAAAGTGTCTTCATGTAATCGCAGTTCGCGTCCAACGTGGTCTTCTTAGCATCGTCATCGAGAGTTCCTGAAAGCATCATTGCGATGGAAATCAAATCTCCAAGATCCCGCTTATTCACGCTCTGCTTGGGGTCGGGCACCACGATACCCTCGACATAGGCGACAAGATCCAAGTCGTCGGCTGAAAAGTCCACTTCAGGCAAGATCGCCTTCAATGTTGGTTCCTGCCGCCCCACGACCTTCTCTTCGCGTGCAGCGGTGCTGTATGTATGTGACCACCAGGAGACCTTCCCCTTGTCGAAATCTACCTTGAAGCCATCAGGTAGTGCCTTCCGCTTCGGATTCTCGGGGCGCTTCTCAGGCGCAACCGTGTAGATGAAGTAGAAATCATCATCGTGTGGCTTGTCCGAGGCCATGTATGGCTTGCCGAAAAGCTTCAACACCTCGTCACGAGCCATGCCTTTGCGGAGAACCTTGTTGAGATCTTCTTCCGTGGGAACCGATTCGATGTGGAATATCCCCATCTTCTCCCGCATCGCCTTGTTGGCCTGATACTCCTCTTCGGTGAAGGGAACGGTCTCAATCTTCGGAAGCGGCTCTGGTGGCTCTGGATCTTCGCCTTCAGGACGGGGTGGCCGACCCGACATCTTGCGGGCCAAATCGTCCAGATCTCGAAACTCCATGTCTTGAAATCCAGAAATGACGAATTGAGAACCCAGAGTGGCCTGAACAACCGGCGCACTGATCAAGCGACCGTCAACAATGATGGCCAAACGATCCCGCCCATGCCGCATTGCGGCAGTGGTCTCCTTAAGTTTCTTTCCGCCAGCGTCATTCAACCTGACATTGATTTGATTTCCGAATGCAAGATCCGGCTGAGCGTCCTTCACGTCTGCATCTCCCAAGACCGCTTTCTTCTTCACGAACAAGACTTCCTCGTCGTCTTCAGTCTTGAGCACCATACGCTCAACACCATTCCCCGGCGAATCTGCTAATTCTGAGATCCGGAGTGTGTCACCGTTACAAAAGCTCGTGACCGCGAAGAAGATGAATGCGAGTATCGGCTTCATGGTTTTTGGTCGAACGTCGAAGTCCTCTCACACCTGCCCGAGGGCGAGGCTTCGACTGGGGGATGAGGGTTGAGTGATCATGAGGATTGAACTCGCGGCGGGGCAGGTGTTGAGAGCGACGCCTTGTTCTCCTAGGTTATTTTGGTGGCCATGGTTTGTCGACGCCGTAAAGCTTCCGCTGCTCCTCCGTTGAAAGAACTCCGTTGCGAGAAAGCGTGACAAACCCCAAGGATCCGGAACCGGGAAACTCGAACTGAAGCTCAATGGTTCCTTCGGCGTATTCGTAAAACATAATGATCTCACCATCAGAGCGATCGATCCAGTAGGGTTCGCCGAAGCTTCTCTTGATTGTTGCTTCCGTGGAATCTCTCCCTACCGCGATTGGCTCCCCGTTCGATCTGAATTGGCCGTTGAAGCTCTCGATCGTAAGAAACGCGTAATCCAGAACACCATCCTTAGAGCCAAGCTCAATTCCATTCGCGGCTACCTCAAAGACATCAGACTTCTGAAGTGGCACTGCAAAAAAGTCCGCCTCCGAAGGGCGCTCTCCTAATACGGTATCCCCAACTTCGAACGTTGAGAGATCGATCGTAATGGCTTGAGTAGTCATGGCACCTTGAGCGTCGGACGACTTGTCTTTGCACGATGTAAGAAATGAGAGGAGACCCATAATCAAAAGTAGGCGCATGTCTTTTTTGAGGAGAACTTGAATTCATAAAGTAAGTGCACCGGTCGGGTCTTGCCAGAAAGATCGGATCGGGGACTTACCGATGATGAAATACCAACAACTCAGCCAACAGGAACGCTACCAAATTACGGCGTTGAGAATTGAGAAGAAAAGCTTTGCCGAGATCGGCCGCCGGATGGGGCGGGCAGGATCGACAATCAGCCGTGAGCATCGCAGGAACCGCTCCCCGTGGGACAACATGTATCGCGCCTCGCACGCACAGAACCGTGCGAACAAACGGCGCAGGGAATCACGATCGGGAACCCGTTTTTCCAAAGCGCAGCGCCGCGAGGTGGAGCGCCTCCTGCGGAGGGATTGGAGTCCCGAACAGGTCTCTGGCCATTTGCGCCATAGCGGCGAGTTGCGGATCAGCCACGAAACGATCTACCAATGGATCCTAGCGGACAAAACTGGCGGCGGTTCGCTTTGGAAGCACCTGAGGTGCGCGCGCAAGAAGCGCCGCAAGAGATACGGTGCCTACGACAGCCGCGGACGCCTTGCCGGGAAACGCATGATCGACGAGCGTCCGCATGAGGTTGAAAGCCGGAAGGACATCGGGCATTGGGAGATCGACACGGTGCACGGGGCGGGCAAGCACTCCGTGGTTACCCTGGTTGAGCGTAAAAGCGGCTACGTTGAAATCGGCAAGATCAGCGCGGTGACCATGCACGAGACGAACCGCTCGACGGTCGGGTTGATAGGCCGCCACTACCACAGCTACAAATCGATCACCTCGGACAACGGATGCGAGTTCCACGGTTACGGATTGATCGAGCGGGTCACCGGCATCCCGTTCTACTTCGCCCACCCGCACCACTCATGGGAACGGGGCACCAATGAGAACACCAACGGGCTGATCCGCCAATATCTGCCGAAGGGAAAAGACCTGAGGACACTCAGCCAGGACAAGTGTGACGCGATCGCGAAAAAGCTCAACAACCGGCCACGAAAAAGGCACGGCTACCGAACTCCGGCAGAGGTCTTCATGAGCAAAACCTAACGATGCACTTCACTCTTGAACCCAGGGAACGTTATAGGAATGGCGGCGCCGGGGTGAAGTTCAAATTTGATCAGACGGCTTCCTCGGCGTCGCCATCTCTGACTTGTTCGGTTTTTTCTTCTTATGTGGATGATCGGTAGAAGTATATCCGCCGTAAACTCTTATCTACCGCATATTTGCAGTTGTATTCGGACGATGTCCATTCGGATATCATATAAGATCCTGCAGGAACGGCAAATTCCCCGCAGCGCCCACTCTCTTCAATGACTTTGAACGTTCTTGGATTCTTCCACACCTTGGCGGGCAGCCTCATAAACTCGTCAATGTCCTCGGGATGAACGACGAACGAAACTGATGCTGAATAATCGCCCTGAAAGTCCACGAATCCTTTAGAGCCCTGAATATCTGTTACGTAATCAGGGACGTGAAAGCCTGACTCCTCAAAAACGTCTCGCAGATGCACTGAAAGAGGCTGCCGGGCATACCATCTGTCGTGAATGTTTGCTGCAACAAGTATTATTGCCAGCAGTGCAAGGAGAGCGACGAGAAGTCTGCTACCTACTTTCTTGTGTGAGCCACTCATTGTCTGTTTTCTTACCGAACGATTGAGAAATGGCGATCCCGACCCTCATGGCGGGGTTCCCGATTCTCGTTGAAGGATTGAATCACCAAAGCGGAAACGCAACAAGGCCGCTGTGAGGGGTCGCCATCTTCGGCTTGTTGTGCTATTTTTCGGTGTTTTTTGTTGGGTAAATCTCGGGGAAATGAATCGTAATAGCGCCCTTCGCAGTGATAGAGAATCGAAGCCCTGCGGAGGGAAACAGATCATGTGAAACTAGGTATGTGCCAGGATCTGAATAGATAACCCCATCGTCTGTCGAGGATCCTGTAAAGCACACGAATCCGCTCCATCCAACCTTGATGTCTATCGTCTGCCCCGACTCAATGACAAGAGGCTCAATCTCCTTACATGGAAAGCTCGAGTATCTCGCTACACCCTTGCCCGATTTAACGTCTGTCACATCAAACCAGTCGTTGCAGGAAAACCAATATTTGTTGATGACGACGTTCTCTTCTGAATGATTAGCGATCGTTGCCATCCAGATCGGATCAATGCGTGGATCAGAGATGGTTTTGGGAGCGGGGTGCATCAAGTCCGGCTTCATCCAAAATACGATGTCGATCAGGCCTTCTTGGTTCAACTTCTTGAGGACTTCATCAGGGGTGATCTTCGCGACCTCCTCAGCGTGCGCTACAACTATGATTGCAAGGAATGCGAAAGTGTGAGCGATGATCTTCATTTCGTGCACAACGTTATAGGAATGGCGGCGCCGGGGTGAAGCTCAAAATTAATCAGACGGCTTCCTCGGCGTCGCCATCTCCGACTTGTTCTGCTTCTTCATTTGATTCGCTTCTCTGACTTCGCCAAGAGGATCGACACACCGATCAGGAAAAGGGCTACTCCACAGGCTGGGAATACGACAGCGGATGCCATCCATGAAACACCGAAAGAGTTCATCCATTGCCCAGGATCAGCCCATCCACCTTGTCTAATCATGCCATTGAATCGAAATAGCCTCCAAGCGGTCGCACCGAATCCCAGAGAGCCGACCGCCACGATCCAAATCCCTGCCACCGCGCTGTATCGGATCTTTCGCACTACGATAGCTGAGGCTCCGATAAGGATAGCCGCGATTGCCAATAATGCTGGATATATCCCTAATAGATTCAGTAGCGAATCATGGATGACGACTGTAGTTTCCGTTGGCATAGTTTTCTTGCAGAACGTCGAAGTCCTCTCACACCTGCCCGAGGGCGAGGCTCCGACTGTGGGTTGAGGGTTGAATGGTCATGACGGATTGAACTCACGGCGGGGCAGGTGTTGAGAGCGACGCCTTGTTGTGCTTGGATTGTTACCAGAAGAAGGGCCGCGGCTGAGATCCGCCGTCGAGAATCTGATGAGCGTCTCTCCGAGATCGCTTGCAACGCCAATGCTCCTCCTCGGGACAAGTCGCGTCAAGTCGTCCGCATACCCACTCAGCCTGCTTCCGTCCGATGGCGAATGCCGCCTGAAAAAGGAGAAACAGCGCCTCGCTCCTCGATGATATCGGCTGAACCCCTTCCGCTACCGCAACGGCTGTCTTCAGAGATCGCTCCGCATGAGTCGATTCGTTACGCTCGGCGAGTGCCGCAACCTCCCACGCTCGCACGGCGGATCGCTTGTAGTCATCGTCGCAATCTGATGCTGCCTTGGCCGCGAGCTTGGCGATGGCCACAGGATCGGCATCCGTAAAACGTGCGACCCAGGCTAAAGCTTGGGCGCGAAACCATGGCTCGCTGACAGTCTTCGCCTTCGAGAGTGCCTGTTTGGGATTCGACTTGGCAAGCGTGCTCGCCTGATCTCGCTGGAGAGTCGCACTCATTTTTTCTGCACAACGTCGAAGGCCTCCTACACCTGCCCTTTGGCGCGGTTTCGACTGCGGGTTGAAGGTGGAATGATCACGGCAGATTGAACTCGCGGCGGGGCAGGTGTTAGCGAGCGCCGCCTTGTTCGCGTTTGGTGGTTGATCCCAAG
>JBDWAR010000022.1:0-37609 GCA_039978775.1 Luteolibacter sp.
ACCCGGGGCTGCCCGCCCCGAACCCCGGCAAGCTGTCGCCAGCTTGGCCGCGCCCGCTGTTCTTTTCATGGGTTTTGCCAGATCTCCCGCCATGGCGGAAGGGCTTATTACCTGTCCAGTTCTTCAGGGGGACGCTCCATCGATGCGACGGGATAGGATCTCGATGTCGGTGGCGTTCATCATCAGGTTGTTGCTTTTGCTGAGGGTTTCGAGTGTCTGCATGATGAGTTTTGCCTTTTCATCGGGGTTACGGAGGGCGTCGGTCACCGCCACGAGTCCGCCAGAACCGGAATGGATGGAGTTCAAAGCATGGCTTTTCAGATCATCCGCTGTGAGAGTTGAGTCAGGTGGCAGCATGGTTGCAAAAAGAGCGATGCCTTCAGGATTGCTGTAAGCGATGTTTCTCGCCGCTTCTAACATTAATTCCTTTTCCCTGCCGGGTGAGGAAATGATAGCGCGCTGGAACCATTCCCCGGCTTCTTCTTTGTTACCTTCCTGCATGAGTCGATTGGCGGCGCTCAGTTGCAACTCCACTTTAGTTTCGCCCTCCGGGAGCTTTTCCAACCATGCTTCTGCCATCTCGCGATTGGATCCGAGAGCGATCGCGAAAGCGTAATCCAATCGCGCGCCATCATAGGTGCCATCCGCGGAGCGCTGGCGGAGTTCGCTCAATAGCTTGATTTGCTCCGTATCGGACATCGCTCTCATCGCATTGTGGATGGCATTGGATTGCTGACGCTGCGGAAGGCTGTCTGCGAATTCCAAAAGAGGTATCGCGCCGAGTTCTCCTAACGATCGGCTGATACTATACGCAGCATTATAGATGCTCCGGCCATCGACCGTGCCGTTCATCAGGGCTTCACGGAAAAGCTCGCCGGCCTTCATGGGGTCGTCCTTTGCGATGGCAGAAATTACGACGGAGAAAAGTTCGCCGCCATCTTCCTGAGCAGCCACCCAAGCGAGCGCGCGGGCGGAGTTATTGCTGGCTAGTGCAAAGAGGACGCCGGAGATCCCGCCTTTCTTTTGGGTTTCCGGATCGGAAATGATGATTCCAGCGATTTCCTCGAGATCATCTGACGAGAGTTTGGAGAGCAGGAGTTGGGTTGATAGGACTGCCTTGTGCGAGCGAGGGAGTTCATGTTCGGATCGTATTTCGAAAGGCGGGCGATGAGTGCGGCGAGATCGGCGGCGGGCACCTCGGTGATGTTGCGCCCTTCGAGGAGTGCGTCGAGCAGGCCGTCATCGCCGGAACTGCGGGGGCGCGTGTCTCGGGACGTGCGGCGGGATTGGGGGGAGGTGGGGGACGTTTCA
This sequence comes from Luteolibacter sp., assembly GCA_039978775.1. GTDB lineage: Bacteria > Verrucomicrobiota > Verrucomicrobiia > Verrucomicrobiales > Akkermansiaceae > Luteolibacter. The sequence goes on from JBDWAR010000022.1 coordinate 1,312, forward strand.
ACGGCGCCATCCTCCTTGCTGGATGATGAACCACGCTTTCCCGCGAGGTAGCCGATGGCGAGGCTGAGGATACAGGCACCCACCATGAAGGAACGGCTTTTGAACATACTGTGAAGCTAGGCGCGCTGCGGATCGCGGAGCAAGGTCAAGCTGTGCGCGGAAAGAAATTGCAAGACGATGCGCGTGGCGGCAGCTTGGCGGGGTTCATGACCGAAAACCCGCCCGCCGTCGAGATCCGCCACTTGGTGAAGGATTTCCAAACCTCCTTCAAGCGCCAGCCGCTGCGAGCGGTGGATGACGTCTCGATCCGGATCATGCCCGGCGAGGTTTACGGGTTGATCGGGCCCAATGGCTCAGGAAAATCGACCACGATGAAGGCTTTGTTGGGGCTGGTGGCGCCGACCTCCGGGCACTGCTCCATTTTCGGGAAAGACTCGCTTAAAGTGGACTCGCGCAACGAGGTCGGCTTCCTGCCAGAGAATCCGTATTTTTACAAACACCTCAGCGGCGTGGAGACTTTAGAATTCTACGGCAAGCTCTGTGGCATCAAAGGCAAGCAACTGAAGGACAGGGTGGGGGAGCTACTGGAACTGGTGGATCTCAAAGGGGCGAGCCATCGGCGCATTGGTGGATATTCGAAAGGCATGCTCCAACGCATCGGCCTCGCACAGGCGCTGATCCAAGAGCCGCGGCTGGTGATCCTCGATGAGCCAACAGCCGGGGTGGATCCGGTCGGTTCGCGTGAGATCCGGGATCTGATTTTCAAACTCAAGGAGCAGGGCATCACCGTATTCCTCTGCTCGCACCTACTCGAACAGGTGCAGGAGGTCTGCGATCACGTCGGCATCATTTTCCGGGGCAAGATGGTGAAAGAGGGCAAGTTGGAGGATCTGATCGCGATCGAAGATCAGACAGAGTTGATTATGAAAGATGCCAGCCCTGAGCTGATCGCGCAGATCGAGGCGCTTATCAAAGGCGATGGAAATGCCTCGCTGGTGCGCACCGGCAAACCGAGGACCACCCTGGAACGGCTGTTCCTGCGCGAGACCGTGGGACGCAACGACCCCGAATGATTTTCCCGAGCATGAATCCTCTTTCCAATATCGTCGCCCACGCCTCCCGAATCCGGGTGATCGCGTTCCATGCCTTCACCCAACTGGTGCGCATGAAGGTGTTCTACTTCCTCGCGTTTTTTACCCTGATCTTGATCGCGAGTAACTTCTTCAACCTGCCCCAACACGAGGGACCGGAGGCGGCCGGGGTCAATATCCTGCATTCGATCAAGAGCTGGTCGCTCGGCGCGATGACCTTGTTTTCAGTGGTCCTATCAATTGTCGCTACGGCTTTGTTATTACCTAAGGATGTGGAAGATAGGACACTTTATACGATTTTAGCAAAACCGGTGCCGAGGCTCGATTATCTCGCTGGAAAGCTGCTCGGAGTGCTTCTTTTGGTGTTCGTTTCGCTCGCGCTGATGGATCTGTTGATGTCTGGCATCCTACATCTCCGGACAGACATGGTGCTGCAAGATCAAGTGGCCTTCGCGGAGTCGCGGGGGAAATCCGCGGAAGATATTGCCTTGCTTAAAAGCGACATTATGGCGCAGGGCGCAACCGCCTCCCTGCAAGGTGCGGTATTTTCCGTCTTCCTGCGTGCGACGATCATCGCCTCGATGGCGCTCCTGATTTCGACCTTCTCCAGCAGCACGCTTTTCACCACAGTCATCAGCTTCCTGATCTATTTCATCGGTCACTTTCAGGCAGATGCGCGGGCGGCGTATTTCAGCGCGGAGGCAGGAACCAGCGATTCGTTTTGGGCAAGGAGTATCGCCTTGCTGATCTCGTTAGTGCTGCCGGATTTCCAGCTTTTCAATGTGATTGACGCGGTCATCGAGGGACAGGTGATGCCGCTGATCATCCTCGGAAAACTGACACTCATCGGGCTATTTTATGCGGTGTTTTACGTCATCGCCTCGTGGTTCGTTTTCGCCAAAAAGGAGTTCTGATGGCGATGACTCAGGGAAAACGCTATGCAGTTCTGGTGATGGCCATCCTCGGCATGGGCGCGGCGCGGCTACCTTTCGAGCGGGGGTTGAACGAGGAACTGATTGCCGCGAATCTCATGCCACCCAGGCTGGAAGTGGAAACCAGCGAGCGCATCGGGCAGACATTTTCCGCCGTGTCATTGGGTGGTTTGCGGACGCTGGTGGCGACTTTTCTCAACCTGCGGGCGTTCGGGTATTTCACTGAGCAGAAATGGGCGGATGTCGGGGAGACCTTTGATGTGATCGTGGATCTCGCGCCGAGAACCGCCTATTACTGGGATACGGGGGCATGGCATCAGGCCTACAACGCCGCCTCCTTTTACCTCTATGAATCGGATTTGCCGCCGTTGCGCCGGGAGCTGAACTGGCGCGCATCGGTGTTACGCGGTGAAGAATTTCTAAAACGAGGCATCCGCAACATGCCGGACAATCCCCAACTCTATCGATCCCTAGGCATGCTTTATAGCGATGCGAATAAGATCGATGCGTTCGGTAGCCCCACCGAGGCCTTTGCTAAGTCCTACGAAGTCTTCAACTCCGCTCCGGGAGGCGCGCAAACGGGCGGGATGGAGCAGCGCTTCGCCCTCTATTCGCTCGCCCGCATTTCGGGAAGGGAAGCTGAGGCACTGAAACTCGCCGAGGAAATCGCAAAAACGGAAGGAGGGCGCACGGCAACTGTCCTCAATCTACTTTACTCTCTGCGCTATTTCGCAAACCCCGAACAACCCGTCGGAACGCTCATTGATTCGGTTTTTCCCGATCGTAAGACCGCTTACGAATTACTCTCGCGTCAATGGGTCCGCACGCGCGATCGCTACCCGGTGCACGGCATCGCCAGAGCGATTAGCTTGCTGGAGATGCAACTCGGCATCCCCTCGGCACGCAGCATCCTGAAACAGAAACTGCCATCGCCGGTGCGGGTGGACGATATGTTTCCGGCGGGTAGGTAATAGCTCGGATCGGAAAATCGCTTGTGGGCGCTTGAAAAGCTTTCCATGATCCGCGGAAATATTCATATTCCTAACATGCCCGGCGAACGATCTTTCCAGCTGCTCTTTGAAACCTTCGGCAAATTACCGGAATGTCATGCACCTTCAGTGAACGGAGCTGCGCTGAGTGAGCTACGAAACCTTCTCGATGCGCCCGTCGAAGCGCCAGGCCACTGCATCCTATTAAAGGCACCACGCGCAGGGCATGGAAAAACCCATCTCCTCACCCGCCTGCAGCACGAACTCGGGGGGAGTCATGAGTTCGTCCCCGTCCATGCATCCGGAGGTTGCAGGATCTCACCTAGCTCGGTGCTGGATGATACCCTGCGTCGCCTTGTCCGCAGTCTTCCCGCCGCAGGTGGCCTGACGGTGTTCGATCTGGTCGCGCGCCGCCTTTTTTCCTCCGCTCTCCAGCCGCTTGTCCGCTCAGGTGAGGTGCCGTGCCAAGACAGGGAAGGCGCACTCAACGCCCTGCGCACGCGGCCGGTGGAGACCTTTGATTTCCATCACCCGAGTGCGGTCACGGCTCATTGGGCGAAGGAGAATTTCGAATTACTCGGCCCGCGCCTCGCGCTGGAACTCTCGCAGGCCAATGGTCTGCCCCATCGCGAAACCGCCTTCTGGGTCGATGCGATGTTCCGTTTCGCCTCCACCCCGATCGACAATCCCGGCCGGGTGCGCACGCTTTCGGAGACCGTTTTCGAAGATCCATCAGCGGAGCTTGCTGCGCATGACCGCTTGGCTTCCTTGCTCGGGCTCATGAGCACGATGCTGCGGGTGGTGCTCGTTGCCGATGAACTGGAGGGCTTCTCGTCCGACGAAACCGCGGCACTCAGTTTTGCTTCCTTCGTGGGGGCACTCAGGCAATCGGTGGATCGACTCGAGATCATCCTTTCGCTCAACCAAGACATCTGGGAGAGCGCGTTTCTGCCCAGACTCAGTGGCGGACTTGCCGATCGGCTCTCCGAAGTGACCGTGGAGCTGGAGCCGCTGGATCGGGAGGGAATGATCGCTGTCATCGAATCCCGCGCACCCGGCATGGGAGAGCAAATCCTCTCTCAGCTCGACTCAAATTCCATCCCGTCCTACGCCCGTGGCCTGATCAAGAAAGCCGGGCAAAAAACCCCTAAGGAAAGTTCACTATCAACACAAACTGAACAACTTGGAGGCTTTTCTACGGAAAAACCAGATCGAGGGCCATGGCCCAAAGAGCAGCCGCCAGAGGCACCCCAAGAGCCCGTTCAAGCCGCAGCAGCCCCAACACTTGCGCCTATGCAACCTGAGCCTCCGGCATTTCAGCCGGAACCCGCGGCAGCCCAGCCGGCCCCCCCCCCAGTTCAATCCGCTCCGCAGCCTGCGGAAACCGGATTCTCCCCCGAAGCGGCAATCGCGGCTTTCAGCAATTTCCAAACCGAAGAGCCAGCTCAACCGGAAGCGACATCAGCCCAACCCGAGCCCACACCAGTCCAACAGGAGCGCGAACCACAAGCTGCCGAAACTGGTTTCTCCGCTGAGGCGGCGATCGCTGCGTTTGGTAATTTCCAAACCGAACAGCCACTAAATGAAGAGGGTGGGGGATTCCTGCCGCCTTCTGATCCATCAAGTCCCTACGCAGCGCCGCAGGGCTCAGCTCCGCAGCCAAAGGAAGAGCCGAGTCAGTCATTTTCCGCGTCAGCCGTTGAGCCTCCTGCATCTGAGGCACCTACCCAGGCTCAACCCGAGCCGCCAGCCGCTGAAAATCCATTCCAAATGGCGCCTGCCGAGGATCCGATACAGCCACCGGCGGACAGCGTGTTCCAGAAGGCACCTGCGGAAAATCCATTCTCACCAGCTCAACAATCGGAGCCACAGCCCACAGAGCAACACCCCCAGCCCTACGGCGCCAACGCGCCGGAGCAGAGGATCTACCAAGATACACCTTTCCCACTGCCGCCGACCGAACAGCCGCCGGCTCAAGTATTCCAAGCTGCCCCTCCGGCATCCGAACCCTCGGCTTCTGAGGCTTTCACGCCCGCTCCGCAGCCTGATCCTGACGAGCAAGAAGCCAAGACCGACCGCGTGGACGACCTCCTTAAGCAGTTCCGCGAGCGTTACGGCAAATCCTAAGGCAGAAAAATCCGATAATGCCCTTGCCGACAAAGGCACATTGGGTGCTTATTTCCTGCGAGCGAAGACATGAGTATTTCCACCGAATATGAGTCCCCGGACACCTTGGGGCGTGCTGCAAAAGCCGTCGAATCCTATCAGGATGAAACGGACGATCTCGTCGGCGAACGCATGGTGCTGAACATGGGGCCATCCCATCCAGCCACCCACGGCGTGCTGCGCCTGATCCTAGAACTGGATGGCGAAGTCATCCATTCCGCCGATCCCGATGTAGGTTTCCTCCACCGGGGTGACGAAAAGATCGCGGAAAACATGCACTACAACCAGTTCGTGCCCTACACGGATCGGTTGGATTACCTCGCGCCACTCGCCAACAATGTTGCCTACGCTTGCGCGGTAGAGAAACTCATGGGATGGGAGCTGCCACCGCGCGGCCAAGCTCTGCGTGTGCTTTGCTGCGAACTCGCCCGCATCTCCGCCCACATGCTCGGGGTCGGTGTCTGCGCCATGGACGTCGGTGCGATGACCGTTTTCCTCTACACCTTCACCGAGCGGGAAAAGATCTATAACCTCTGCGAACAGCTCACCGGCGCGCGTTTCACCACCTCCTACACCCGTGTCGGCGGCCAAGTGCGCGACATGCCTCCCGGCTTCGATGCCGCCGTCAGGACCTTCCTCGATGAGTGCTCGGTCGCCATCGAGGAAATCGCCAAGCTGCTCGACAACAACAAGATTTTCCGCGACCGCATGATGGATATCGGCGTGATTTCCAAGGAATCCGCGATCTCCTACGGCATGACCGGCCCGAACCTGCGTGCTTCCGGCGTGGATCGCGATCTGCGCAAGTGCAGCCCGTATCTGGGTTACGAAAAATATGATTTCGATGTGCCGATCGCCGAAGAGGGCGATTGCTACGCCCGCTATCAGGTGCGTATGGAAGAAATGCGCCAGTCGATCCGGATCTGCCGCCAGGTGCTCGACACCATGCCGGACGGCCCGGTGAACCTCGCCGATTCCAAGAGCATGCTACCCGCCAAGGAGCGTGTGCTCATGTCGATGGAGGAACTCATCCACCATTTCATCGTCGCCACACAGGGCATCGATGCACCAGTAGGGGAAGTCTATTTCGCCGCGGAAAACCCGAAAGGAGAGCTCGGTTTCTACATTCACTCGAAGGGTGGGGGAGTTCCGAACCGGCTCAAGATCCGCAGCCCCTCCTACTGCAACCTCTCCATCACGTCCAAACTTCTGCCCGGCCACATGGTCTCCGACATTCCTGCTATCCTCGGATCGCTCGATTTCGTCATGGGCGAATGTGATCGCTAAATTCCAATCGCCGATTCCATGAAAACGAACCTCCTACTGCTCACCGCGGTGCTCATTTCCGGCACGGTGCATGCGGAATTCCGCACATGGACACGCACCGATGGCAAAACCGCAGAGCTCGAACTCACCGAGACCTCCGGAGTGGATGGCGAAAAAACGGGTCGTTTTAAGATGCGCAACGGCAACACCGTCGACCTGCCTGCCGAAGGATTCGTTGAGGCCGATGCCGAATTGATCAATTCCTGGAAGCCGGAACCCTCCGCCGAAAGCCTTGCTGCCGGTCCCAGTGTTTTCGACGAAATCCTCGATGGCAACCTTGAGAAGCTGGATGGCAAGTCGCTCAAGAGATACGAACTCGAGCAGAAACCGACCAAATATTACCTGTTCTATTACACCGCCTCGTGGTGCCCGCCGTGCCAGAAGTTTACCCCGGATCTGGTGGAATTTTACGACAAAAACAAGCCGAAGAGCGTTGAATTCGAAATCGTCCTCGTCACCTCCGATAGCGACGAGAAAGCCATGGAGGGATATGCCAAGGACAAGAAGATGCAGTGGCCACATCTCAAGCTCTCCAAAGTCAAGAGCTTCAAAAGCAAGTTCCCGCATCCCGGCGGCGGCATCCCCAACCTTGTGCTCACCGATCTCGAAGGCAACCTGATCAAAACCAGCTACGTCGATGGCAAATACACGGGACCTTCCCCCGTGATGAATCACCTCGACGACCTTCTGAAATAGCAGGGGACTCCTGAATTTTTTCCAACCGACCATGTCTGATACCACGACAGCCAGCCAATATTTCCCACCCTTCGCCGTCAGCCCCGAGCTTGAAGCCGCGGCCGATGAGCGCATCTCCCATTATTCCGAGAGCAAGCGCTCCGCTGTGCTGCCACTGCTGCACATCGTCCAGCACAAGTTCGGTTTCATCTCCCCGGAGTCCATCGACTGGGTGGCAAACAAGCTTGAGCTTGAGCCGATCAAAGTGCTCGAAGTCGTCACTTTCTATCCGGGATTCCGCCAATACGCGCCGGGGAAATATCACATCCGTGTCTGCCGCACGCTCTCCTGCGCCCTCGGTGGCAGTGCCGAGCTCATGGACGGACTCTGCAAGGAATTCGGCATCGACCGCGAGTCGGCCGATCCGCATCATCATCCGATCTCTGTTTCTCCCTGCGGAAAATACTCCGTGGAGTTTGCCGAATGCCTCGCTTCCTGCGGCACCGCACCCGTCTGCCTCGTTAACGACGACTTCTACGAAGCCGTAGACGTGGACATGATGAAAAAGGCCTGCAGCGAATAATCACTCCGCCTATTTTTACGACCCTGGCGCATCCGTAGGCCGGCTCGGTGGTGCCTTGATGAAGGCCGGTCTTGGCCCGGTTCCTGCATCTCCCTTGGCTGCTTGGTCACGGATCGCTCCAGCAATCGCCTTGGCGAGCCTTTGGCGGTGGGAGGCGGAGTTGATCAAAGAAGCCTCGGCAGAGTTGCTCATGTAACCGCCCTCTAACAGAATACACGGAATCGAAGGATTCCTCGTCAAGCGCAGGCGACGGCGCACATTGCCAGCATTGCTGGAGTAGGGGGCAACGGATTTCATCGCATTCTGGCAGCGCACCGCGAGACCATGGGAGTCCACACGCCACCAATAGGTTTCCGGACCTTTTCTGGACGAGGAGCCGGCATTGAAATGAAGACTCACAAGAATCGCACCCGGGTAACGGTTGGCGAAATTGACCCGGTCGTCGAGATCGATGAAGCGATCATCAGAGCGCATCATCACAGTGCGGAAAGAGCCGCGCAGTTCGGACTGGAGACGCTTGGCGAGATCCAAGTTCGCATCCTTTTCGCGTTGTCCGGTGGTGCGGGAGACGGCTCCGGAATCCTTGCCGCCGTGCCCCGCATCGATGATCACTGTGCGGAAGCCCTGCGGCCCTGGGCGGTTGCCCCAATAATCCAATCCACCCGAAACTGAAGCGGTCGATGGGCCGGCAGTTGGCGAGCAGGAGGGGAGCAATGCAAGAAGGGGGAGGAGCAGCAAAAAACGCATAACTCTTGTTTATGGCCGATACTGCGGAAATCAAACGCAAACGGATTCAACCGAACGGAAGAGGATCCCGGATACTCTATTCGAGCTCTCCGACCTTTTCGAAAAAGAGCCGGAAATTGCCATCGCTTTCCTGGATCAATTTCCGGAATTTTGGGATCTCGCTATGATAAGTCACCAACGCGAGCAGGTGGGCATTAGTGAGATCCTGCGCGATCCAGTCCTCCAGAGCTTTACCTCCCCAGCGCTTTTGCAAGGCGTTTGCCCTGGCTTTGAGATCTTGCATCAACAGGGCTTTTTGCGACCTCATTTCAGATTCAGGTAGACCGGACGTATAGAGCTTATCGAGGGCCGCACGGGTGCGGTCGATCTCTGCATAGAATTCCTCGCGCCGCATCAAACGCTCCTCATACTCAGCCAGCGCATTGCGGCGGCCGTTGGAAATAAGCCAGCGGCGTATACCTTCCTCAGCTACGGCATTCGCCAACGATTCATTAAATGTCGTATCTCCGTTCCTGAAAATCCGCCGGTGAGTGAGCTCGTGGAAGATCATTTCGGCGAAATCGATATCGGGATAGTCGACGAAGGTGTTGAGCACAGGGTCATGAAACAGACCCAAGGTCGAGTAGGCATCGGTGCCGCCCAGATGCACATCGTAGCCGTCTGCCTCCAATTCGTCCGCGTATTTCTTCGCATCCGCCTCATCGAAATATCCGCGGTAATCCAGTTCGCCGATGAACGGGTAACGCCAATTTTTTGGCTCCAGTGAAAACTCTGGCGCCGCATGCAGGACAAAAACCACGTGCTTGCGCCCGAGATCCGCATATTTGTGATAGGACGCGTCTCCGGGCAGATCTAGGTCAGTTTTGGCGAATTCGCAGAGCTCATCACAGAGGATGAGTTTCTCCCGGATGCTCTGCGGAGTTTCCTTGTCTGCAATGACCTCATGATTCGGGCGTGACTTGCGCTGTATCTCGATCTGCCCGGCAGCTCCCTGTGCGTAGAAACTGACGGTCTCACACGAGCTTAGCAGGATGATTGGCAGGAATAAAAAACAACGCATGCTAGGGGAAGACTGTGGACGGAATCCATTTCCACGCAAGGACTGCCGTCCCCACCATTTCACTTTGGATTACTTACATTGTAACAAGTAATGAATATTTCTTTCAGTGGCACTCTAGGTGCCCGCTTCCGGCATTGCAAAACTCAAAGCCATGCCGATGATTCGCCGCAATGTTCAACCCAACGAAGCTCCTGCCGATCATGTTCCTTCTGAGTGCATCCCACCCCTCATGGGCGGATGAGAAAACGCCGGAAAAGGAAAGCCCATCCAAAAAAGAAACCGCTGAAGCAAAACCTCAGGATCCAGTCATCAAGGACGGCAAAGTGACGATCGCGGGCAAGACCGTGTCCTATAAGTCCACGGCCGGAAAAATGCTCATCCGTGATGCCGAAGGAAAACCGCAGGCGTCCATTTTCTACGTGAGTTATGAAAAGGATCTGGTGAAGGACAAAAGCCAGCGCCCAGTCATGTTCGCCTTCAACGGTGGCCCGGGTTCCTCCTCGGTGTGGCTGCATATCGGCATCCTCGGGCCGCGCCGCATCGATTTCCCCGGTGACGGATCCGTGCCGGTCACTCCCCCTGCCCGTCTCATCGAAAACGAGAGCAGCATCCTCGATGTCTGCGATCTGGTGTTCATCGATCCAGTTTCAACCGGATACAGCCGCGCAGAGAAAGATGGCAAGGCTAGGGATTTCCACGGCTTGAATTCCGATATTTCTTCTGTCGGAGATTTTATCCGCATGTGGGTCACGGAGAACGGACGGTGGAATTCACCGAAATATCTCTGCGGGGAATCCTACGGCGGGATACGTGCCGCAGGCCTTTCCGATCACCTCCAAAGCCGTTATGGCATGAGCCTGAACGGTGTCGTGATGCTTTCCTCGTTGCTCGATTTCCGGACGCTGATCCCGGCTCAAGGCAGCCAGTTGGCCCTCCAAGTTTTCCTTCCTTCCTACACCACCACCGCGCTCCATCACGGAAAAATTCAAGGTGACAGGGCGGAACTTCTCCGCGCTTCGCGCGATTTTGCGTTCGGCGAATACGGAACCGCCTTGCTCAAGGGGCGTGATCTTCCAGATCAGGAAATGAAAACCATCGCAGCGAAACTCGCGGAGCTGACAGGGATTTCTGCAGAAACCTGGATCAAGAATAAGCTCAGGGTTGGGCCGGAACAATTCCGCGCAGAACTCCTGCGTGCCGAGGGCAAAGTCATCGGCCGCTTCGATGCACGCGTTTCGTGGGACTCCACCAATGAGCAGTCCCAATACGCCGGATACGATCCATCCTATTCCCTCGCCTACGGTGCCTTCTCCACCGCGATGCTCGCTTATCTGGGTGATGACCTAGGCTGGAAAGAAGATCAACCTTACGAGATCCTCACCGGAAAAGTCTCTCCATGGGATTTTGGCTCCGACAACCGGGTGGTGAATGTCACCGACAGACTCATGACCGCGATGCGTGACAACCCCAGGCTCAGGGTGCTGGTGATGGGCGCACATACCGATCTTGCCACACCTCCCGAGAGCATCGCCTATTCGCTCCGCCAGGAAACGGATCTTCCTGACTCATTCATGGACCGTGTCAAATACACGGAATACGATGCCGGCCACATGTTCTATGTGAATCCCCCCGATATCCTGAAAGCCCGGGCGGATCTCCTTGAGTTTCTCTCCCAATAAGATCGGCAATCATGCCCTCCGCTCATCGCAAGGGGAAATTATCTTCACCTACGAATTGCCCGGAAAAAACGATTTGGCAAAAACAGAGCTTATAAAGCTTCACCGCACAGCGGATAATACAAACACGAATCCATGAAGAAACTACTCATCCTGACATTGTCTCCTACCCTGGCCTTCGCAGGTCCTCCAAGCGAAGAAATCGCCACCGTAGGTGCTTCCGAATACTGGATCAAACCGACCCTCGACATTCGTGCTCGTTACGAGTTCGGCGATACGGACGGTCTCGATCCTTCACACGCTTTCACCATCCGCGAACGCTTGGGTCTCCAGACGCAGGAATGGAACGGCTTCAGCGCCTTTGTCGAAGGCGAATTCAGCCAAGCGGCCATCGATGACTACAACGGTGCTCCGCCCGCAGTCACTGGAATCACTCCGGACAACAACGCCAATACCCAAATCTTCGATCCGGAAACCAACGAACTGAACCAAGGGTACATCCAGTATAAAGGATTCGATACGACCTTCCGCGCAGGTCGTCAGCGCGTCGTTTACGACAACGCAGCCTTCATCGGAAACGTCGGCTGGCGCCAGAACGAGCAGACCTATGATGCGCTCTCCGTTACCACGGAAGCCTTCGATGAATTTAAACTCAACTACGCCTATATCAACCAAGTGAACCGGATTTTTGGCAACGACGCTTCCGGATTCTTTGATTATGTAGGAACCGACATCCACCTCCTCAATGGTGCCTACACGGGCATCGAGGGCTTCACCTTCGGTGGCTACGTCTACCTGATGGATTTCGGTGGGCTCTCCGGTTTCAACAACGACACCTACGGGGGTTATGTCAAAACCTCACAGCTCGGTCTCGATCTATATGGTGAAATCGCCTATCAGGACAACGCCGGTCCGGCTGACAATCTCGAAGGAACCTATGCCCACGTCACCGCGGGAAGAACCTTCGGCTCCCAAGCTGTCACCGTGGGGATGGAATACCTTTCGCAGAACTTCCGCACCCCGCTTGCAACGGTCCATGCCTTCAACGGCTTTGCCGATGCATTCATCGGACAGCGCCTAGCAGGCACCACCGGTGGCCTCACCGACGTTTATGTCAGCCACACCATTCCGTTCTTCTTCGGGACGAAATTCACCAACGTGCTCCACGCATACGGCGACAACGAAGTCTCGACCGGCCGTGGTTGGGAATACGATGCGGTGCTCGTGAAAAAATTTGACGAACACTTCCTTGGAATCGCCAAGTTCTCCCACTTCGAAAGCGAAAGCCCGGCTGCCGTACTTCCGACTACCACCCGCTTCTCCATGGAGCTTAACTACACATTCTGATTGTTGTTAGATCGCTAGCTGTGAGGCCACGCCCTGACGTTGTTTCAAACGGCAGGGCGTTTTTGTTTTCCTAAGAAAGTTCGCGAAACGCCTGCGCTTAGCGCGGCATGTTTTCGAACGCCATCTCACAAAGGCCGATGAACGCCTCTTCCACGAGACTGGGAACACGCTGAGTGGAATGAAACACTCCCCATTCGCGGTTGATTTGGTCACCCGGGATCGTGACCGCATTCAGGGTGCCGTCCGCGATTTCCTTGGCCGCCACCCATGAGGCAACGATGCCAACACCGGTGCCTAGCTTGGCCATTTCCTTGATCGCCTGCATGTCGCCGAGCACCAGCGGCTTTCTGATCTTACCGGCCATTTTATCCATCCACGATTCGATCAGCCGGTGGGTTTCGGTGGCCTTCGCGTAGATGATGAATTGCTGATCCGACAAGGTTTCCACCATGCCGTCCTTCTTGGCTGCCCACGGATGGAATGGCGAAATGACGAAAGCGAGCCGATCGCTGAACATGTGCCGGTAACCTTCTTCTCCATGGTTTTTGGGTTTCAACCCGACCACGAGATCGAGCTCACCTAGGGCAAGTTTTTCCAGAAGCACGGAAGTGTCCGCTGCCTCGATGTTCGGTTCGCAGCGCGGGAAGCAATCGCGGAACTCACGCAGCACGCTGGGCACCAGATAATGGCAGAGGCTATGCGGTGCCCCAACCCTGATCCTTGTCTGCCCCCACCTGCGCAGCCCGTCCAGATCGCGGGTCGCTTGCTCGAGTTCCTGTAATACGCGCCTGCACCTTCTGAGCAAAATTTCTCCCTCCGCCGTCACCACCACCTTTTTCCCGGAGCGATCCAAGAGCTTGCACCCGAGCTGTTCCTCCAGGGTGCGCAGGGAATGGCTGACCGCAGACTGCGTCACAAAAAGCTTTTTGGCGGCGAGGGTGAAACTCCCCTCCTCCGCCACTGCGACCAGCGCCCTCAGTTGTCGTAAGTCAGGTACCCATTCCATAATTAGTCGCTTTCATGCAGATCCACTCCGAAAATAAGCACCACTTGTGCCAAAGATTGAAAATTGGCATTCCATGCGCTTACCAGCAGTCGATGGCCATCCATAAAACCACCTCTGCCAACTCACAAATCATCCGCCTCGGTTACGTGCCTCTCACGGATTGCGCCCCGTTGGCGGTCGCCAAGGAGATGGGGATTTTCGAAAGTTACGGGCTCAATGTCAGCCTGCAACGTGAGATGGGATGGGCCACAGTGCGCGATCGACTTTTCTACAACGAGCTGGACGCCGCCTCCTCGATCGCCGGTATCGCTTTCGCACTCGCCTACGGGCTCACCGATCTCAGATGCGACGTTTCCGTTCCTTTGATACTCAATCTCCATGGAAACGCCATTACACTTTCCACAGACCTTCCTTCCAAGGTCATCAAGAACGGATCGGGGCTCGCCGACTACCTTGCCTATCAGTGGAAAAAAGACCGCCCATTTACCCTCGCCGCCACCCATCGTTTCTCATCCCACGGAGTGCTTCTCCATACTTGGTTAAAACGCCACGGACTGACCGATTCGGATGTGGAGATCATCATCCTTCCGCCCTCTCTCATGCCTCGCCACCTGAAGGCGGGACACATTGATGGCTACTGCGTTGGAGAACCCTACAACTCCGAAGCCATCCTCGGAGGCTACGGCTGGTCACCTGTCACCTCCACCGATCTCTCCTATGGCCATCCGGAAAAAGTGCTGCTCGTCTCCGGCGATTTCGTAAAAAAACGCAAAGATGATACGATAAGCCTAGTATCTGCACTACTCGATAGCTGCAAGCTCTGCCACGATCCCGACTTCAGGGAGGAGCTGATCTCGATACTCGCACGTCCAGAATACACGGGTGCCTCGCCTGAAGTTCTGCGCAATAGTCTCGGTGAAACGTTCTTCAACGGAGGTATGAATGCACCCAGCGAGAACTTCCACATGTTCTATGGAGATACCGTAAACCGTCCCTCGACCGATAAGGCATCCTGGATGCTCGCTGGCCTCCGCAATTCCGGAAGCTTGCCTGAAACCCCATGCGGCTCATTGTCCAGGCTCTACCGGGAGGATATTTACCTCGCTGCGCTAACTATGGGCAATGATCGCCTCGCATCTCCCGTGTGAACCCCAGAAACGCGGCATTCCGTATTCTCGCCTCACTCTGCCAAACGCCCCACACCTGCTTCGTTTTCCATCGGGAAAGGTATGCTCCAACTACCTTCCTAGCATTCGCACAAATCCGGTTCATGGATCGCATGTCCGTATTCGTTGGAGAATTTTTCCGCCATTCCTTCCTGTGGCATACCACCCGCTAATCCTAAAACCATGTCCACCACTCCTGACGGTAAACTGCGCTTGTTTGATTTTAAATCACCCTCGATCAAAACGCTCCACCTCTCCTGGTTCGCGTTTTTCATCACCTTCGTATTGTGGTTCAGCCACGCCCCGTTGAAGGGAGCGATCTCCGCCACCATCGACATCACCGATGCCCAGTGGAAAGCCCTGCTCATTCTCAACGTCGCGCTCACCATCCCCGCCCGCATCGTCATTGGAGTGCTTGTCGATAAGTTCGGGCCACGCATCACGTTCTCCCTGCTGCTGGTCTCAGCCGGTTTGCTCTGCGCCTTCTTTGCCCTCGCCCAGAGTTTTGAAATGCTCGCCCTCGCCCGCTTCCTCATGGGCTTCATCGGGGCCGGCTTCGTGATCGGCATCCGCCTTGTCGGGGAATGGTTCCCCGCCCGCCAGGTCGGCCTCGCCGAGGGCATCTACGGGGGATGGGGTAATTTCGGTTCCGCCGCCGCCGCCATGTCTCTCCCCGCCATCGCCCTCGCTTTCGGAGGTGTTGATGGCTGGCGCTACGCATTGCTCTCCGTCGCGGCGGTCTCCGTGCTCTACGGGATCTTCTTCTACATCAGCGCCCGCAATACCCCGAGAGGCTCCACCTACTTCAAGCCCAAGAAATCCGGCGGCCTCGAAGTCTCCACCCCGCGTGACTTCTATTTTCTCATCGCCATGAACATCCCGATGTTCGCCGCCCTCGCCGTGCTCGCATGGAAGCTCTCACCCTCCGGCGTGAACCTGCTCCCGCAGGCCATGGTCACCGCGCTCTACGTCATCCTCGGCCTGCTCTTCGTTTTCCAAACCTGGCAGATCCACCGTGTGAATGCGGACATGCTGAAAGCCGGCGGTGCTCCCGAGTTCCAGCGCTACTCCTTCCGCCAGGTCGCCATCCTCGATGTAAATTACTTCATCACCTTCGGCTCGGAGCTCGCGGTCGTCTCCATGCTGCCTTTCTTCTTCGCGGACACCTTCGGACTCAGCCCCGTGAAAGCCGGCCTGCTCGCTTCCGGATTCGCCTTCATGAATCTCGCCGCCCGCCCAGGTGGTGGTTGGATCTCCGATAAGTTCGGCCGCCGCAAGACCATGCTCATCCTGCTCGCAGGCCTCGCGCTCGGTTACCTCACCCTCTCCCAGATCGGCCCCGCATGGCCGGTCGCACTCGCCGTGCTCGCCACCATGGCTTGCTCGTTCTTTGTGCTGGCCGGTGAAGGTGCCGTCTTTGCCATGGTGCCGCTCATCCAGCGCCGCATGACCGGACAGATCGCAGGCATGGCCGGTGCCTACGGGAATGTCGGCGGAGTCACCTTCCTCACTATCTACTCCTTCGTCAGTACCCCCACCTTCTTCATGGTCATCGCCGCCTCCTCCATCGTCGGATTCGCCGCTTCCTGGTTCCTCGCTGAGCCTAAAGGCCACATCACCGAAGTCGCCGAAGACGGCTCCGTCCAGCTCATCGAAGTCGCCTGAACCCTAGTGGGTAAACAGATCGATCAACCGCAGATGACGCAGATTAACGCAGACGATGAGGAAGATGATTTCCTGAAAAGAACCTCTGTGTCCTTCGTGCGCCATGTGGTAAAAACCCACTAGCCCATCCCATCCATCCATTATCTGCGTCCATCTGTGTCATCTGCGGTTGAAAACTCTTTCCTCTAAGTTTCCATGCATCTGAAAGGAAACATTGGCCTCAGCAGCGGGCAGTTCACCGACCCCGGCCCCAAGCCGGTCAACGAGGATTTCCTCGGCATCCAGATCCCCACCGATTCGCTTCTCGCCACCAAGGGCATCGCCGCCTGCATCGCCGACGGGGTCTCCGCCGCCAGCGCTGCGAAAGAAGCCAGCGAATCCGCGGTCCGCGGTTTCCTCTCCGACTACTACGAGACCCCGGAATCATGGCAGGTGAAGACCGCCGGACAACGCGTCCTCACCGCCGTCAACCGCTGGCTCTTCTCCCAAGGCCAAGGCCACTCCTCTGCGGAAAAAGGCTGCGTCACCACCTTCACCTCCGTCGTCCTGAAAAGCCGGACGGCGCACATTTTCCACATCGGCGATTCCCGACTCTACCGCCTCCGCGCCGGTGAGCTCGAGCAGATCACTCGCGACCATTCGTCCCGTGTTTCCGCCAGCACTTGCTACCTCACCCGCGCCATGGGCATCAGCCTGAACGCGCGCTTCGACTACCATACCCTCCCGCTCGAGCCAGGTGATCTCTTCGCCCTCACCACCGATGGCATCCATGATTTCGTCCCGCCACGCGACTTCGCCGCCATCCTCTCTTCCGGGAAATCTCCCGAGAAAATCGCCGCCGCCCTCGGAGCCGCCGCCGCCGGGAGCGATGACAACCTCTCCGCCCTGATTCTCCGCATCGATTCCCTCCCGGACGATGACAAGGACGATGTCTTCCGCCAGCTCAGCACCCTCCCCTTCCCGCCCGATCTCATTCCCGGCCAGTCCATCGACGGCTTGTCTGTGGAAAAACTCATCGCCGCCTCGCCGAATTCCCAGCTCTACCTCGTCCACGACACCATGGACGAAAACCGCCCCTACGTCCTCAAAACCCCCTCGATTATCCACGAAGACGATCCCGCCTACCTCGAACGCTTCGCCCTGGAGGAATGGATCGGCCTGCGCTCCGACCACCCGAACCTCGTCAAAGTCATCCGCCGCGAGACTCCGCGCCGTTTCCTCTACTACGTCATCGAGCCGGTCGATGGCCCCACCCTCGAGCAATGGTCCGCCGCGCACCCCGCGCCCTCCATCGAGGAAGTCGTGGAAATCATGCGCGGCGTCGTCTCGGGCACGCGCGCCCTCCACCGCAAGGACACCCTCCACCAGGATCTCAAACCCGCCAACATCATCCTCGATACCTCGGGAAACGCGCGGATCATCGACTACGGCAGTTGCCGTATCGGCGGAGTCTCGGAGATCGATTCCCCCTTCCACCGCCACAGCGCGCTCGGCACCATGGACTTCTCCGCACCAGAGTATCGGCTCGGCGCCACCCCCACCACACGCGCCGATCTGTTCTCCATCGCAGTCATCACCTACTACCTGCTCACAGGCGGCAAGCACCCGTATGGGAGCTTATGGGAAAAAGCCCGCACCCTGCGCGACTTCCTCACCCTCCAGTATATCAGCGCCACCTCGCGCAATCCCATGGTGCCCCTCTGGATGGACGCCACTCTCCGCAAAGCCCTCTCCATCCTGCCTGACTCCCGCCACGAATCCATGTCGGAGTTCATCCAGTATCTCGGCCAGCCGGATCCCTCCCTCGTCACCCCCGCCTCCCTCCCCCTCGTCAGCCGCAATCCCCTCCTCTTCTGGAAGCTGGCCACGCTGCTGTTCTTCGTCGCGTGGATTCTTACCTGGATCTTCCGTTAGACGGGGTGATGGGCGAAAGGAATTCGCCCCTCTTACACCAGTCCGAGGCCTTCGTATTTCCCCTGGAGGATGCGCTCGATGCCGGGGGCTTTCAGCCATCCGCCGAGGAGATCGGCATAGACGCTGCGGAAGTCGACGCTGTGGACGAGATCGCCCTGGGAGAGATCTGTGAGGCTGGGGTAGGTGCCGTGCAGGCCGCCTTTCACTCCGCCACCGGCGACGAACATGCAGGAGGCCTTGCCGTGGTCGGTGCCGCCGCTGGCGTTTTCCGAAACGCGGCGGCCGAACTCCGAGAAGGTCATGAGCATGACGCGCTTGTCGTTGCCTTGTTCCTTGAGGTCCTTGAAAAAGGATTTCAGCGCGGAATCGAGCTGGCCGAGGAGCCTGTCGTGGGAGTTGAGCTGGCCGGTGTGGGTATCGAAGCCGCCGTGGCTGACGTAATAGACACGGGTGGCCATGCCCCCGGCAATCATGCGGGCGACGAGGTTCAAGTTCTTGGCGACCGGGGTACCATCGTAGGGGACGCGGGTCTTGTGCTTCGAGGCGACGGCCAGGATTTCCTTGGAACTGACCTGTGCATCCAGCGCGACGCGCTCGAGGAAATGCAGGTTCGACTCGCCCTCGATGGCGCCGACCTTTCCGCCAGCGGGCATATCGATGGAGCCGCCGTCCAGCGGGGTGTCGTCATCGGGGCGATTCATCTGGGAGAAGAATTCCTCAGCCTCCGCCTGCTGGCCGCCGCCGTGGATCCAGCGGTAGAGCTCCGGGGTGCTGAGGCTGATGCCGGGATTGCGCACCGCGCCGAAGGACTCCGGGGTGGATTTATTGAAACTCATGCCGAAGGTGGGATCGACTCCCTCGCAGGCATTGTCGAAATACCTGCCCAGCCAGCCGGTGCCGGAGCGGGCGCTGGGGTCTGCCGTTTCCCAGATGGAGGTGGAGACGAAGTGGGAGCGGTTCGGATTCGGGTAGCCGACGCCCTGCACGATGCCGAGCTGGCCTTCCCCATACATGGAGGCGAGGAAAGGCATGGAACTATTCAGGCCGATGCCGTCCTCCAGCCGGATGATGTCTTTCTGCTTCTTCCCGATGCGCGGGCGGGCGCGCTGGTAATCATCGCTGCCATAGGGCACGAGAGTGTTGAGGCCGTCGTTTCCTCCCGCCATCTGAAGTACGACGAGTATCGTATCATCCTTCCCGGAGGCGAACTGCACCGCCTTGTCCGTAGCGCCAGCGCCGAGCTCGGCGAAGGTGCGGTTCACAAAGCCGGGAACTGTCCAAGTGGCGGATGCGCCGAGAATGGCGGATCTCATGAAGTCTCTTCTCGTTTTCATATTCTTACTTCCGTTTAACTTCTAACAAATAACTTCTAACAAGGCATTTCAACAAAGCTGGTAATGCGGGGTGCTGAGCATGAGGTGGCAGAGCTCGCCGAGCTCCTTGTCGGTGAAAGAGACGCCCTTTTTCGAATCCGCATAGGCGATGAAGGAGCTGCGCAGCTTGTCCGGGACGGGGACGCCGAAGAAGCGGGCAATGAGGCCATCGACGAGGGCGGTAGTGTCATTGCGCTCCGCCTCGGTGGCGATGGCAGTGAAGCCGACCTTGCTGCCGGTGTCCCCCCCACCCATGCGCCGCGCGATCATCCCGCCCATCCTGCCATCGAAGGACATGGCGCCGCCCTTGATGAGCTGCCCGGCGAGGTTGTAGCGGGTGAGCAAGGTGTTGGTATTGATCCATGCCTTTCCCCAATCCCAGCCGGCGACATTCGGCGGGGCGAAGAGCACCTGCCCGAGCTGGGTCTGGCCGATCAAGGGGAAGCCCATCGGCGGATCCGCCACCTCCAGCTCTTTGAGCATCTGCACGAGATACTGCACCGGGCACTTGATCTGCACGCCGAGGGCGCGCTCGCTGTAAAACTCCTCGGAGAGGAAAATCTCGCGCAGCACCGGGGCGATCTCGTGGTTGTTTTCCGCAAGGGTTTTCCCGAGTGAGGCGACGACCCCTTCCGGTGGGCTGTCGTTGACGAAATACTCCCACAATTTCCCTGCCATGAACGTGGCGCACTCGGGGCGTTTGAAAATGAGGTTCACCACATCCGTGCCGTTGAATCGGCCGGTTTTCCCGAAGATGGTTTTGTCCCCGCTATCCCATTGGCGCTCTGACTGCATAACGCTGCCGTCCATGCGGTTGATCGTGTAGCCGGTGAAGGCGCGCGCGGCTTCCCTGATATCCTGCTCGCTGTAATTCCCCTCGCCGAGCGTGAACAACTCCATGACCTCGCGGGCGAAGTTTTCATTCGGCATGGCCTTGCTGGATTTCTGGATATCGAGGTAATCCATCATCGCCGGATCCCGCACGATCGCCTGGGTGAGGGTGCGGAAATTCCCCATCGCGTGCTCGCGGAAGAGGGCGTTCTGCATGAGCAGCAAGGCAGGGCGTCTGACCTTCTGAAAAGAGGTGGCGAAGTGGTCGTGCCAGAAGAGGGTCATCTTTTCACGCAGCGGGGCATCGCTTTGGTAGATCCTCTTGAACCACCAGCCCTGGGATTCGAGCGCTTTCTGCCTGGAATCACGCTGTAAATCCCGCAGCTGTTCCCTGCGTTTTTTATCCGCCTGCTCCGGGGTCATGCCTGCGGTCTCGCGCATGACCTCCTGGCGCCGGGCGAACTGATCCTTCATGCTGGCAATGACGGACTCGCGATCCGCCCAGTCAGGCATGGGAAAGGCATCGATTTCCTCGGTGGGATTGAGCAAATGCCCGACCGCGCCCTCGCGACCCATGGCGTGCAGCCTAGCGACGTCTTCCGGGGCTCCGCCGAAGCCGGCCCTGCTCAGGAGATGCCGCGCTTCCTTTTCCGTCCATGTGCCTTTGGCCTGTTTCATCGTGAAAATGGGGTTATCTTCTTGTAACACCGCATATTCCTAGGGGTTGCGCAAAAGCGTAAATTCTCCTAGCGGTCAGCTCCGCCATCTCCGCTCCCGCCTGAAATCCATTCCCCACACCACCGCTTTGAACACCGCACCAGACACCACCCCGGAACTCCTTTCCCCTGCGGGAAACTGGGATTGCGCCCGCGCCGCCGTCGCTGCCGGGGCGGATGCGATCTACTTTGGCCTGCCCGCATTCAACGCCCGCCTGCGCGCCGACAATTTCTCCGAAAAGGACCTGCCGGAGCTGATGGACTACCTGCACAAGCACGGGGTCAAAGGTTTTGTGGCGATGAACACGCTCATTTTCACCGATGAACTCGAGGCCGCCGAAAGGCAACTGCGCCTCATCGCCGCCGCCGGTGTGGATGCCCTGATCATCCAAGATCTTGGCCTTGCGAAGATGGCCCGCACCATCGCCCCCGATGTGGAGTTGCACGCCTCCACCCAGATGACCATCAGCTCCCCGGAAGGCCTCGCTTTCCTCGAATCCGTCTTCCCCATGGAGCGCGCCGTTCTCGCCCGCGAACTCTCCATCAAAGAAATCGAAAGATTTCACACCAACCCACTTCTCACTTCTCACTCGGCACTCAAAACTCCCCTTGAAGTCTTCGTCCACGGTGCGCTCTGCGTCGCCTACTCCGGACAGTGCCTCACTTCGGAAAGCCTCGGCCAACGCTCCGCCAACCGCGGCGAATGCGCCCAAGCCTGCCGGATGCCCTACGAAATCGTCGTGGATGGCGAAACCCGCGACCTCGGCGAGCACCGCTATCTGCTTTCCCCGCAGGATCTCGCCGCCGTCGATCTCATCCCCGAGCTGCTCGCCGCAGGTGTAAAATCCTTCAAAATCGAAGGCCGTCTCAAAACCCCGGAATACGTCGCCGCCGTCACCCGCGTTTACCGCAAGGCCTTGGATGCCGCGAGATCCGCAGACATCCATTCGGAGCCACCCGTCACCGCCGAAGACAAATACGCCCTGGAAATGACCTTCTCCCGTGGCTTGACCACCGGTTGGCTCGCAGGCACGGATCACCCCTACCTCACGCACGGGAAATTCGGCAAGAAACGTGGTCCTTTCCTCGGCACGATCATCGAAGCGCAGAATGGCTGGATTCGCCTCGACACCCCGCCCTCCGAGCAAACCCCGCCGCTTAAAGCGGGCGATGGCATCGTCTTCGATGCCGGGGAAAACCGCGACCTCGAACAGGGAGCCTCCATCTGGAAGATCGAAAACGACCGCATCGTCTTCCACCGCAACTACTCGGGCATCAACTTCGACCGCATCCGCCCGGGCGTGACCCTCTACAAAACCGCCGACCCCGCTCTGGAGTCATCGATCCGCAAATTCTGGCAAACCGCCAAGCCGAAGCTCAAGAAATCCCCGCTTCACCTCACCATCACCGGTAAGCCAGGCGAGCCGCTGACCGTTTCCACCGAGAAAGCCTCGGCCTCAACCACGATCCCGCTTTCGGAAGCTTCCAACCGCCCGCTCTCCACGGAAACCCTCGCCCAACAGCTATCAAAGCTCGGCGACACCTCCTACGAGCTCGCCTCCCTCGACAACCAACTCGTCGGCGACTGCCACATTCCCCTCTCCGCGCTCAACCAAGCCCGCCGCGACCTCGTCGAACAACTCGACGCCCAGGCCACGCAGACTTCCGTCCGCACCGAATCCCCAGCCACTATCGATTCCCTCTTCCCTTCGACGTCCGATGTTGAGCGTTCAATGTTCGACGTTCAATTATCCGTCCTCACCCGCACCACGGAACAGGTCAACGCCGCCCTCGAAGCCGGCATCCCACGCATCTACTGCGACTTCGAAGACCCCCGCCGCTACAAAGAAGCTGTTGGTCTCGCCAACGGCACGGAATCGAAAATCATCCTCGCCACCCCGCGCATCATCAAGCCGGGCGAGACCGGTTACCTGAAACTCATCGAGCGCGCCGAACCCGCAGGCCTGCTCCTGCGCAACCTCGCCGCCCTCCAGCATTTCAAAAACCACAGCCATCTTGAGCGCACCGGCGACTTCTCCCTGAACGTCGCCAACCCACTCACCGCGAAAATCCTCATGGAGTCCGCCGCCCTCGACCGGTTGACCATTTCCTACGACCTCAACATCTCCCAGGTCATCAACCTGATCTCGCAAACGCCTCCCGAGTGGTTGGAGCTCACCCTCCACCAACACATGCCGATGTTTCATATGGAGCACTGCGTGTTCTGCACCTTCCTGAGCAGCGGCACCACCTACAAGGACTGCGGCAGGCCTTGCGAAAAACACGTCGTCCACCTCCGCGACCGCGTCGGCCAGCTCCACCGACTCCAGGCAGATGTCGGCTGCCGCAACACGCTCTTCAACGGCCGTGCCCAGACCGGCGCGCGCTTTTTTCAAAGCCTGCTCGGCAGCGGACTGCGCAACTACCGCATCGAGTTGCTCGACGAAGACCACACCGATTCCTACTCCACGATCCGCGCCTACCAGGAGCTGTTGGAGGAAAGGATCACCCCGGAAAACCTCCTCACCCGCATCCACGCCACCGAAAAGCTCGGCGTCACCGAAGGCACGCTCGTGTAGCTGCGCCCGTCCCGGCGCAGGCCGTGAAAGTGGCGTCTCGCCACAAATAACTCACCCAGCGGCATTCAAATACCCAAGAACACCTCTCTCTTCCCTGAAGATCAAAGTTTGAAAGTTGAGATTTCCGCTATCCTCCTCATGGGCCTCCTCGCCTCATGCGAGAAACCCACGCCCCCATCACAGGAAACATCATCTCCAGAAATTTCCTCTGCGCCCGCCAACCACTTCCTCGCCGCCTCCCAGCAGGTTCATGCCCGAACCTTGTTAGACGCCGGCTCGATCTCCCACGCCCTCGCCTATCTCGGCGCATCCTACAAGGCCGACCCCTCACGCGAGAAGCAGCGCCTCATCGGCGAAGTCCTTTCTTCGGAAGAACTCGACGTCCCGACCATCCGTTTCACCCACCCCTACCCAGTCACTCTTTTCACCCATTCGGAAAACGCGCTCTACGTCGCTCTAGGCGGGCCATTTCCGACCGTCGTGCGCTGGAGCCTGTCGGAGCCGGAGCGATTGCCAGCCATCCTTTTCCCCACCCGCGCGAAATCCATTTCCAATCTCTCGCTCTCCCCGGACGGGCAATACCTCATTGTCCACCGCGACGATACCAATCTGCTCTGCCACGCGGAAACCCTCAAACCGATCTCCGCCCTCAACCCATTTCCACCAACTCTCCACCCGAATAGCCTCCAGCCTTTCACCGCGAATTCCCTACTCACCGCCAGCCCATCCGTTTCGGGAAGCACCCTCACTTGGCACATCCGCGACACCGCCACCGGACAGGAACTTTCCGCAGCAACTCTCCCCGCCCATCCTGCGCCGTCCTCCGCTCATTTCTTCGGCAACGACCTCCACATCAGCCTCGAAAACGGCGACGGAATCATCATCTCGCCATTGGGTGAAATTTCCCGGACGGACACCCTCCAAGAGCATCACCACGCGATTCCGTTAGAACTGCACAGGATTCAATTCTCGGCAGAAGACACCACCGTCACCCTCCACCAGATCATCCCCGCAACCCCGAACGATTCGGATCTTCTCGATGCGATCAGCGGCTGGACACTTGATCCGGATACCCAGGAACTGAAGGCGTTCCCCGTTCCCGATCGCCTCCAGTTGCTACACTCCCGCTTCACGGAAATCTCCCCGCCCCTGCGCATCTTCTCCGCAGACACCCCACTGAAAGACCGACTCGCCGCCGCCTTCCCGGAATCCTTCCCCGAGCTCTCAGCCCCGTCCCTCGCCAACGCCGAAATCGTGCGGGCTTCCTTCGCCACGGGTGACCCCGCCCTCATTTCCGCCACCATCGCCGCGCTCCCTTCTTCCGGTCTCGCCCCCTCCACCGCCCTCTTCCTCGCCCACCGTTCCGGAAATCCGGAATGGATCGCCGCCGTAGTTGCGAAAACCGAAAACCTCCCCGCCCCGCTACGCGACATCGGCACGCCGAACATTCCCATCCCGGAAATCGCAGAACTCCGCAGGCAGCAGGATTGGCTGGGCTTTGAAGCTCCCGATTTCTCTCCTCTCTTCAAATCACTTTCGGAAGCGAAAAGCGAAACCCTGACAAAAATCACCCTCCCCGCCGATCCATCCGAAGATCAGGTTGCCGAATTCATCGCCGCCATCCAGACCGAGGAAACCCTCCTCCGCCTGGGCTCCTCTGCCATCGCGGACAGCGCTATCCAGGCCGCCGCGATCCTCTCCTCAAATCCCTCCCACGCCGCCAGCGCCATCGGCCTCACCATTTTCGCGGAGCGCTACGGTGCCTCCCGTAGTTCCGTCCTCCGCATCCGCGCCGAAGCGCACACCACGCTCGGCGATTTCGAATCCGCCCACCGCAGCTGGCTCGAACTCATCACCCACCTCCCCGAGAACCAGCACCTCGCCTCAGACTACGCAGAAGCCGCCTACACCGCCTTCGAAACCGCCGCCCCTGACCAAGCGATCGAAATCCTCAAAACCGGAATCTTCCGTTTCCCCAACGACGTCACCTTCGCCATCCGCGCCAGCTGGATCGCCCTCCTCACCGGCCACCCGGAGCAAGCCGCCGACTACCTCGCCAACGCCACCCGCATCGGCATCCCCGGCAACGAAGTCGAAAACACCACCGCCCTCCTCGCCATCGTCCACACCCAGCTCGGCGATACCGAAACCGCCTACGGCTACCTCGAACAACTCATCGCCATCGACCCCGCATGGTCCGCCCCCGACACCATAGAGAAACTCCCCTGGCCCGAGCCCCTAAAAACCTCCCTCCGCCAACTCACCTGGCACCCGTAGCTGCGGCGTCCCGCCGCAGGCCGTGTAAGGAGCGTCTCGCTCCCAGCAATGCCAAGGAATCCATCTTCCTTCGGGTTTAAAGTTTAAGGTTTAGAGTTTCCCCACCTCACCCGCGCCACCACCGGAAAGTGATCCGACAAATAAGGCTCCCCGCTTTTCACAATCCCGCTCTCCAGCACCTCCGCTTCTTTGGAGACGAAAATGTGATCCACCTTCCACTGCCGGTTCGGATCGCTCATCCAGAAATGAAGGGTGCCGCGTTTCCGCTCCTTGGCATGGAGTTCATCAAAGGTTTCTTTAAGCCCGTCGAAGCCCTCCACCTTCTTTACCGATGACGGAGCACCCCGCAAAAACTCCACCGCCGCATTGCCCTCCACCGCATTGAAATCCCCGAGCCAGACCACCGGATCACCCTGCGCATTCATCGCAACCAAGCGCTCCGCCACCAGTCTGACCCCTTTCTCACGTGATGGCTGATTGCGATGATCCAGATGCATATTGATCACCCACACCCCTTTTCCGCTCACCCGATCCGTCAGGCGCAGCCACGTCGCCACCCTCGGAAACTCATTACCCCAGGTCTTCGAGCCGGCCTTCTCCGGCGTATCGGAAAGCCAGATCGTCCCGGCCTGCTTCTCATCGAACTCGAAGCGATCCCTCCGGAAATAGATCCCCGCATACTCCCCGTCATTTTCGCCATCCGCCCGACCGCAGCCATGGAAATCATAATCCGGCAGCGACGCCCACAGATCCGCCATTTGCCCGTGCTGACCCTCTTGGGTTCCGAAAATATCCGGTGCCTCCACCCTCAGCATTTTGACGATCCCTAACAAACGTTCCGCCCACGCCCGCCGCCCGATCTCGTTGCCGTTCTCATGACGCACATTGAAAGTCATCAAGCGCAGCTCCATCGAGCCGTCCTCACTCACCGCCACCGCCTTGGGAATCGCCTTCTCCTTCTCGCATCCTGCGAGCGACAAAAGCATCAGCCCCGCCACGATCATTGCCAATCCGTTCATCTCGCCGCAGGCTCGCACCCCACCCCGCCGCCGTCAAGGCAGGCTTGCAGCGCGCATTTTTAAGGTTGCCAAAGCATCATATGTCGGCCATTTTCCCTTTGTTGACACGACGGTCGGCGGCCACGGGAAGCTTTCCTACACCCGCCATTCTGGCAATCGTCTCCCTCGTCACAACCCGCCCCTTCCGGCCGGACCGTTCACTTGGGAAACAACCGCCCACCCCGTCCATCCATCCAGTTTCCGCAGGGTTTCCATAACCCTCGCACCCACCACTATTTTCAATGATCGCCCGCACGGCGGTTCTTTCCTTTGATCCAAGGCCAGACAAACCTGATCCAGAATTCCCCCGAACGGGAGCTGGACCCGACCCTTCCGCCTACCTCCGGATGATTCCCCACGGAACACCCCAAAAGCTTTCCCGAACCACTCACGAATGAGCAAAAATACCACCGACGACCTCTTCGACTTGCCTTCCTCAGAAAAGGCATCCAAGCCTGCCCGCAAAGTGGCAGCGAAGAAAACAGCCGTGAAAACCGCAGCAAAAAAGGCCGCGAAGAAGGCCGTTGCTAAAAAAGCTCCCGCCAAGAAGGCAGCTAAGAAAGCCGTCGCCAAAAAAGCCGCCGCAACTCCTGCTTCCGATAGCCCACCGCCGGTAAAGGAAGTTCCAAAAACTGCCGCCGAAGCACCAAAGCCGGTCACAGAAGCCCCAAAGCCGGCTGCTGAAAAGCCTGCGGAAACCCCGCCGCCACGTCAGCCAGCCCCGCCCCGCGAGGACTCCCAGGATCGCCCCCAACCCCGCATCGGACGCGTCCCCGGCGGCGGCCCGGTCAACCAGCAATCGGATTCCCGCCAGCACGACTCACGGCAGCAGGATTCCCGCCAAAACGATTCCCGCCAGCACGATCAAAACGACGGCCAGCAGCCGGTTTCCCGCTCGAAGAAGCGCCGTGAAAAGCGCAAGCGCCGCCGCGACAACCAAGGCGGACAAGGCGGCAACGACAACCGTCGCGACAACCAAGGCGGAAATGACCATCGCCGCGATCGCAATGACAACCGCGGCGGCAACGACAACCGCCGGGACCGTAACGACCGCCAGCAGGAAGACCGTTCCCCAACCGTGCTCTCCGGCGAGATCCTCCCGGTTGATGGCATCCTCGAGATGACCCCGAAAGGCTTCGGTTTCCTCCGCCTCGCCAACACCAATTTCGAACAAGCCAAGGACGACATTTTCGTCTCGCCCGAGCTCATCCGCATCCATTCCCTCCGCCACGGACAATGGCTCCACGGCAAGCATCAGGGCAGCAACCGCGGCCAGCAGCTCATCGAGATCGAAACGGTCAACGGAATGCCCCCGGAAGAAGTCGCCAAGCTCCCGCACTTCGACGAGCTCAAGGCGATCAACCCGAACAAGCGCATTGCTTTCGAGACCACTCCCGAGCGCTACACCACCCGGGTCATCGACATCGTCGCCCCCGTCGGACGCGGCCAGCGCGGACTCATCGTCTCGCCTCCTCGTTCCGGGAAAACCACGCTCCTCCTCCACATGGCCGAGGCCATCCGTGAGAAATACGACGAGCAGATCCACCTCATGGTGCTCCTCGTCGATGAACGCCCGGAAGAAGTCACCGAGTTCCGCCGCGCCCTCCCCGGTGCGGAAATCTACGCCTCCTCCAATGACGAAGGTGCCCGCAATCACTGCCGCATTGCCGAGCTCGCCATCGAGCGCGCCAAACGCCTCGTCGAGGCCGGGCAGGACGTCTTCCTGCTCATGGATTCGATCACCCGCCTCGCCCGCGCCTACAATGGCAACATGAGCAGCGGAAAAGGTGGACGTGGACGCGCCACCGGTTCCGGCGGTATCACCATCGGTGCCCTCGAAGTGCCTCGCCGCCTCTTCGCCGCCGCCCGCAACACCCGCGAGGCTGGCTCGCTCACGATCCTCGCCACCGCCCTGATCCAGACCAACTCCCGTGCCGATGAGGCCATCTTCATGGAATTCAAAGGCACCGGCAACATGGAGCTCGTGCTCGATCGCAAGATCGCCGAAAGCTACATCTACCCCGCCGTGGACATCTTCAAATCCGGCACCCGCCGCGAGGAACTCCTGCTCGCCGAGCACACCCTCCACAAGATCCACCTCATCCGCCGCGGCCTCTCCGGCCACCGCCCCTACGAGGCCATGGAGCGCCTGCTGTATTTCATCAAGAAATTCCCCAACAACCCCCAAATGCTCCTCGAGATCAAAGGTTGATCAAGTGTTGTAACCCATCGTCAAACTCTCCTTTTAGGATTTAGAATTTAAGATTTAGTGCTTTGAAATCGCATACCCTTTTCGTCGAGAAACGCCAGCCGTTCGCCTCCGAAGCCAGCCACCTCCTCCACGATCTCCGCGAAGCCCTCGAGCTGCCGGGAATCACCTCGCTCCGCCTCCTCAACCGCTACGACATCTCGAGCGTCAGCGACTCGGAGTTCACCGCCGCCTCCGGAAGCATCCTTTCCGAGCCGCAGACCGATACGATCTCCACCTCGCTCGAAATCTCCGGTAACGAAAAGGCGTTCGCCTATTCCTACCTGCCCGGCCAGTTCGACCAACGTGCGGATTCCGCCGCCCAGTGCATCCAGATTCTCACCGGAAAAGAGAAACCCGAGGTCACTTCCTCGCGCATCGTCATCCTCACCGGTGACCTCTCGGAAGCCAATCTTGAGGCGATCAAGTCCTACATCATCAACCCGGTCGACTCCCACGAAGTCCCGGTCACCGATTGCATCCGCCATGCCGAGCTCACTTCTCCGGCAGACGTAGCCATCCTCGATTCCTTCCTCACCGACTCCCCGGAAGCCATCCGCAAAGACATGTCCCTCGCCATGTCCGAAGCAGACATCGCCTTCACCCAGAAATATTTCGGTGAAGAGGAAAACCGCGCACCCTCGCTCACGGAGATCCGGATGCTCGACACCTATTGGTCGGATCACTGCCGCCACACCACTTTCCTCACCGCCATCGACGACGTCAAATTCGCCCCCGGCACCGAGGTCATCAAGGAAACCTACGGGATTTACCGTAGTGTGCGCGAAAAACTCGGGCGCGATGAGAAGCCCGTCACCCTCATGGACATCGCCCTCATCGGCATGCGTGAGCTCAAAGCCTCCGGCGAACTCGACAACCTCGAAGTCTCCGAAGAAATCAACGCCGCCTCCATCGTCGTCCCGGTCAAGATCGACGACCGCCCTGAAGAAGAGTGGCTGATCCAGTTCAAGAACGAGACCCACAACCACCCCACCGAAATCGAGCCTTTCGGTGGTGCCGCAACCTGCCTCGGCGGTTGCATCCGCGATCCGCTTTCCGGCCGATCCTACGTCTATCAGGCAATGCGTGTCACCGGTGCAGCCGATCCCCTCACCCCTTTCTCGGAAACCCTTCCCGGCAAACTCCCGCAGAAGAAAATCTGCCAAGTCGCCGCCAAGGGCTACTCCTCCTACGGAAACCAGATCGGCCTCGCCACCGGCCAGGTCGCTGAAGTCTATCATCCGGGCTACGTCGCCAAGCGCCTCGAAATCGGCGCGGTCGTCGCAGCCGCTCCACGCTCCAATGTCTTCCGCGGAGCACCCGCACCCGGCGATGTGATCATGCTCATCGGCGGACGCACTGGCCGCGATGGAGTCGGCGGCGCAACTGGGTCCTCCAAGGAACACACCGATACCGCTCTCGAAAACTCTGCCGAAGTCCAGAAGGGCGACGCACCCACCGAACGCAAAATCCAGCGATTGTTCCGCAACGCGGAACTCACCCGCAAAATCAAAATCTGCAACGACTTCGGCGCAGGCGGTGTCTCCGTCGCCATCGGCGAAATAGCCCCTTCCCTCGTCATCAATCTCGATGCCGTGCCGAAGAAATACGACGGCCTCGATGGCACCGAACTCTCCATCTCCGAGTCTCAGGAACGCATGGCCGTCTGCATCGATCCATCCGAGATCGACTACTTCATCGCCGAATCCGATAAGGAAAACCTCGAATGCGTGCACGTCGCCGACGTCACCGACAGCGGCCGCCTCATCATGACCTGGCGGAAGAAGGAAATCGTCAACCTCTCCCGCGCCTTCCTCGACACCAACGGTGTCCAACAAACCGCCGCCGTCAACGTAGCTGCCGCGTCTCGCGGCAGGCCGTGGGAGTTGCGTCTCGCAGCTTCTGAGGAGCAGCAATCCCTCACCGATCATTTAAAATCCCTCAACGTCACCTCCCAAAAAGGCCTCGGTGAAATGTTCGACGGCTCCGTCGGCGCAAACACCGTGCTCTGGCCTTTCGGCGGCAAACACCAGATCACCCCACCGGATGCGATGGTAGCCAAGCTCCCGCTCCTCGAAGGCGAGACCGATCACGCGACTTACATGTCGTGGGGCTTCGATCCATATCTCTCGGAGAAATCCCCTTTCCACGGCGCTGCCTACGCAGTCACGGAATCCGCCTGCAAAGCGGTCGCCGCCGGTGCCCGTCTCCCGGACATCCGCCTCACCCTGCAGGAATATTTCCCGCGCCTCGGCAACGATCCGAAACGTTGGGGACTTCCCTTCGCCGCACTGCTCGGTGCCTTCCGTGCCCAGCACGAGCTGCGCCTCGCCGCCATCGGCGGAAAAGATTCCATGTCCGGATCGTTCAACGATCTCGACGTCCCGCCGACCCTGGTTTCCTTTGCCCTCGCTCCCGGCCTCGCCTCGCTCGCGATCTCGCCCGAGTTCAAGCAAACCGATTCTACGGTGAGCCTCGTGGAAATCCCCGCCCTTGAAAACGGCCTCCCGGATTTCGCAACGATCATGGAAACCGCCGAATCCATCCATCGCCTGAACAAGGCCGGCAAACTTCTCGCCGTCCACCATATCGGCGCTCCCGGCCTCGCCGCCGCACTCACCAAAATGTGCCTCGGCAACCGCATCGGTTTCAACGCGAACGGGGCGCTGGCTTCAGCCGGCGTGTATGCTCCGAAGTATTTCTCCTTCCTCATCGAGCACAAGGAATCCATCGCCGCAGACCTCTCCCGCTCCACGGAGATCGGAAAAACCACCCCGGAAGCAACCCTCATCCTCGGCTCCGAATCCCACAACCTCACAGACCTCCAAGCCGCCTACCAAAGCACCTTGGAGCCCGTCTACCCCACCAAACCCGAGCCTTCCGCAGAGCAGCTGTCAGTGGCTATTCCGCAACCCAAGTCTTCCAAATCTACAATCCGCAATCCTCAATCCTCAATCCCAAGACCAAAGGTCTTGATCCCCTCCTTCCCCGGCACCAACTCGGAATACGATTCCGCCCGTGCCTTCGACCGGGTCGGCGCAGAAACCCACATCGAGGTTTTCCGCAACCTCACCGCCTCGCACATCGAGGAATCCATCTCGGCTCTGGCGAAACAAATCGCCTCATCCCAGATCCTCTTCATCCCCGGCGGTTTCTCCGCAGGAGACGAACCCGATGGCTCCGCGAAATTCATCGCCACCATCCTGCGCAACCCGAGGATTTCCGATGCGATCTCCGACCTGCTCGAAAATCGCGACGGCCTGATTCTCGGCATCTGCAACGGCTTCCAGGCACTCATCAAAACCGGCCTCGCCACCCACGGCAAAGTCATCGAGACCGGAACGGATTCCGCCACCCTCGTGCATAATGATATCTCGCGCCACATTTCGCAATACGTGAGCACCCGCGTGGCGAACAACTCCTCGCCGTGGCTCTCAGGAATGGAAATCGGCGACATCCACACCGTCCCCGTCTCCCATGGCGAAGGCAAATTTTTCGCTACCCCGGAAGTCATCGCCGCACTCGCGGAAAACGGCCAGATTGCGACCCAATACTGCGACCCATCCGGCAATCCGACCATGCAGCATCCCTTCAATCCCAACGGTTCGCTGGCGGGCATCGAAGGCATCACCTCCCCTTGCGGTCGGGTCTTCGGCAAGATGGCGCACTCGGAAAGATGGTCGGAAAGCGTCGCTAAAAACATTTCCGGCGTGACCCAACAGCCGATTTTCTCCGCAGGCATCCGCTACTTTGCCGGCTAGTCCCTGCGTCAAGCGATATATTTTCAAAATTGGCACTAATAATGCTTCAGTTTTTCTGAACCACTGGTTAGCTTCGGGGCGTTCCAACTGAGCCCATGGCCGAAGCTTCGTTACATCAGTCTCTTTCCCAGTCCCAGTCACTTGCGCCACAGATGCGCAAGAGTCTGGAGATCCTTCAGGCCAACACGATGGAGTTGTCCCAGCTGCTCAGGCAGGCGCTGGAGACCAATCCCACACTTGAGGATGTGACTGAGGTGACATCGCTCGACGAGGATGCGCCGGATCCCGATGAGGCCGATTCCCTCGAATACATGAACGAGACCGATGATGACTGGCGCGACCGCTCCATCCTCGAAGGCCGGAATAACCAATGGACGCAGGAAGACGAGGAGCGCCGCCAGCGCCTTTACGATAACATCGTGGCTCCGGAAACCCTCCAGCAGCACCTCCAGCATCAGCTGGATCTCTCGCTCATCGATCCAGACATACGCGAAGCCGCTCAGGAACTGCTTGGAAATCTCGACGAGCGGGGCTTTCTCGATTCTCCTCTCGAAGATATCGCCGCCACCTGCGACCACCCTTTCAAGAAACTCAAGGAAGCCCTGGAGCTCATCAAGACCTTCGAGCCGGCAGGTGTCGGTGCATCGGGTATCCCCGAGGCGCTTCTGATCCAGCTCGAGAGATCCGGCGGGACGGATACCTTGGAATACCGCATCGTGCGCGATCACCTCACGGATCTTGCCCGCAAGCGCCACCCGCAGATCGCACGCGCGCTCGGCACCACGGTGGAACGCATCGCCGAGGCGGCCGACAACATCGGCCGACTCTCCCCCAATCCGGGCGGTGAATTCGACCCGACGGGAAATCCCTACATCCTGCCCGACGTCATCATTGAAAAGAACGACGAAGGCACTTGGGGAGCACGCCTCACCGGCGAACATCTGCCCAGCCTGCGCATCAATGATTTCTATAAAGACATGATCGGCAAAAGTGGGGTCGACCAGAAAGCGCGCGCCTTCCTCCGCGATCAGATCCGCGACGGCCGCAGCCTCATCCGCTCGATCTCCCTGCGCCAGGAAACCATCCTCGCCATCGCCCACAGGCTCATCGAGCAACAACCGGATTTCCTCGAAAAAGGACCGCGCCACCTGCGCCCGCTCACGATGAACGACGTCGCTGACGAGCTTAGCCTCCACGCCACCACGGTCTCACGGGCTGTCGCCGGGAAATACATCCTCACCCCCCAAGGCCTCATGGAAATGCGCGCCTTCTTCGCCACTGGCTACCAGACCGCCAGCGGCGCGGAAGTCTCCAACGCCGGTGTCCGCGAAGCGATCCAGCAGCTCGTCGCCCAGGAAGACAACGCCAAGCCTCTTTCGGACGACGCGATCACCAAAGCCCTCGCCAAACAAGGCATCAAGGTCGCCCGCCGCACCGTCGCGAAATACCGGGAGCAACTCAACATCCTCCCCTCCCATCTGCGGAAGTCTTTCTGAGGAGGCGGCACTGCTTCGCATTTCTGCTCGCCGCTGCGGCGGATATTATCTAGAAGTGGTCAAATGTTGCATCCCGACATCTGACCACGATGACACTCATTGACCGTCATAGCTCCGAAAAGAACCGCACGTCTTCGACGATGCCAGTTCTCTTCCAGACGCGATTTCCCGTCGATACCCCCACCCACTCGATGACAGTGCCGCCCGGCCCCGGTATCACCTATTACGGCTACCGTTACTACGACCCCGTCACCGGCCGCTGGCCATCCAGGGATCCGATGGGTGAAAAGGGTGGGGTGAACTTGTATGGAATGGTGAGAAACTCGCCACTAAATTGGGTTGATGCACTTGGACTAGAGCCAACCGAAGATTGTACTAAGCTAATTGTCGTGGGACACGGCACTTTTATGATAGAAGATCGTCCAGATGGTTATCATCACATAGATAACCCATTTCCGGGAACGATTCATGATCACTTCCAGGATAATCCAGATGGGATTGGAGCTGGTCACTGCTACATTGGATGTGGTGCAAATGAGCTTAACGACCAACTGCCTGACGCACCTGATGCGCCAGATATTGACTACGATGACGATGATACTGGCGCATGGCAAGCAGATGATGAAAATATGTTAGATACAATTAAAGATTATGCCGATGCTTCTGCCAAAGACGCCCAAGAACTTTGCAATTACCCTACCTGTTGTGAAGAATGGGGCGTTAAAGTTGAAATGCTTCCTTCATTGCTCAAAGACTTTCCTCCGACAGATTCCAATGGAGATGGGATACCTGATGGTGACTTCTTAGGATTATCTAATAAACACCCAAAGGTTAAGGATAGAAATAGAATCCGTAATATGAATGGTGAATTTATCAGAGGTGGAAGCTGCAAGTAAAATAATTATGAAATTTATTTCCTTAGGTTATGTATTCTTAACGATAAGCTTAGTTGGGGCGGGTGAAATTTCCCCGCGATTATTTGCGAATCTCGTATTGGAAAAGCTGAAATCTGAAAAAATTTCGGATTTTTCTATAATAATAGATCCTTATTCAAACCGTGATAGAGATCTGGTATATGAATACAATGATCTAATCATGAATAAAATATCAGGTGATAAAATTTTTCCTTTGACGGATGTAGAGCTGAAGATTAAAAAAACCTATTATAAAGCCGGAATAGACTACTTCGTTGTTGCACTCAACGAAACTGTGCCTGTCTTTGCTTTGTATCATGATGGGACATATCCAGATGGATATTTCAGTTTGTATTTCTGTGAGTTGGTCGAAAGAAAAATACGTATTGGAGGTAGATTGCTAGTTACTGAAGCATACATGGACGAAAATGAAAAAGAATCTGAACGTCAAGTATTGTTCTATTCAAAAAAGTGGAAAGAGCCCTGATTATATTCAAATATTTCGGGTCAGGTCTGAATGGCACGAGCCGAGCTTAAGCCGCTTTATTTCGGGTCAGGTGTGAATGGCACGGGATTAAGCCCGATTTCGTCGGAAATTGTTAGACGGAAAGCCGGTTCGGGTACGGTTTGAATGTGTGAAAAAACAACCCTTCCTTACCGACTTTCCGCTCACCGTTTTTGCCACCGCAAGACGACGTTTGC
>JBDWAR010000023.1:0-160677 GCA_039978775.1 Luteolibacter sp.
AACCCGGGGCTGCCCGCCCCGAACCCCGGCAAGCTGTCGCCAGCTTGGCCGCGCCCGCTGTTCTTTTCATGGGTTTTGCCAGATCTCCCGCCATGGCGGAAGGGCTTATTACCTGTCCAGTTCTTCAGGGGGACGCTCCACGGTCCGCATGTTGGGAATGAAAAAACCACGGCTCTTTCGAACCGTGGTTTGGGTGTGTGTGAGAAGTTGTTAGGGCGACCGGAGACCGCCCTCCCAATTACTTATTCAGCACCTTGAGCTTGCTGACGCCGTAGATGGCATCTTCACCGAGCTCTTCCTCGATGCGGAGGAGTTGGTTGTATTTCGCGATCCTGTCCGAGCGGGACATCGAGCCGGTCTTGATCTGGCCGCAGTTGGTGGCAACTGCGAGGTCCGCGATCGTGCTGTCTTCCGTTTCGCCGGAGCGGTGGGAGAGGACGGCGGTGTAGGCGTTTTCCTTGGCCATTTCGACAGCGTCGAAGGTTTCCGTAAGGGAACCGATTTGGTTGACTTTGACGAGGATGGAGTTGGCGACGCCGAGGTCGATGCCCTTCTTGAGGAACTTGGAGTTGGTGACGAAAAGGTCGTCTCCGACGAGTTGGGTGTTTTTGCCCATGGTGTCGGTGAGGATTTTCCAGCCATCCCAGTCGTTTTCATCGCAGCCATCTTCGATGGAGATGATGGGGAAACGTGACTGAAGGTCTGCGTAGAAGGAGACGAGCTCTTGAGCGGTCTTTTCGGATTTATCCGATTTGCCGAAGACGTAGAGTCCCTTTTCCTTGTCGTAAAACTCGGAGGAAGCGACGTCGAGGGCGATGGAGATGTCCTCGCCGACTTTGTAGCCTGCCTTTTCGATCGCTTGGCAGATGACACTGAGTGCGTCTTCTGCGGAATCGAGTTTCGGGGCGAAGCCGCCTTCGTCACCGACAGCGGTGGAGAGGCCGCGGCCGTGGAGAACGCTCTTGAGGGCGTGGAAGACTTCTGCGCCGTAACGGACGGATTCGCGGAAGGTCGGCGCGCCGATTGGCACGATCATGAACTCCTGGAAGTCAATCGGGGCATCCGAGTGGGAGCCGCCGTTGATGATGTTCATCATCGGGACGGGGAGCACTTTGGCGTTAGGGCCGCCGAGGTATTTGTAAAGCGGGGAGCCGAGCTGGGCAGCGGCGGCCTTGGCGACGGCGAGCGAGACACCGAGGATGGCGTTTGCACCGAGTTTCTTTTTGTTCGCGGTGCCATCGAGCTCGATCATCATCGCGTCGATGGATGCTTGTTCGGTGGCATCGAATCCGAGGATTTCGTCGGCGATGACTCCGTTGACGGCTTCGACGGCCTGAAGCACGCCTTTGCCGAGGTAGCGGGATTTGTCGCCGTCACGGAGTTCGTGGGCTTCGTGTTCGCCGGTGGAGGCTCCGGATGGGACAGCTGCGCGTCCGACGGCTCCGCCTTCGAGCATGACGTCCACCTCAACGGTGGGGTTTCCGCGTGAGTCGATGACCTCGCGGCCCCTGATTTCTACGATGGTGGTAAGATCCATGAGTTGTATGTGTTTTTAGGGAAATCCGAAAATTGAAAGGGTTTCCTCAGGCCTTGTAAGCAGAGATCGATTTGATGGTCAACGTACCCATGACTTCAGTTTCCTGATCGCGGACTTTCGCATCGTCGCCGACGGAGAGCCCCATGAGTGCTTTGCCGACATCGGAAAGGTAGGAGACTTCCTTCTTATCCGGATTTGAATCCCACGCTCCGAGGACGGTGATGACCTGTTCTGTGCCATCTTCGGCTTCAAGAGCAACAACGGTGCCAATGTTGACGGTGGATGTATCGGCTCCTTTGAAATCGGTGCCGCGAGCGAGGGCGATTTCGCGCTCGAGGGCGGTGCGGCGATGGTTGAGGAACTTCTCCAGATCCTTGGCGGACTTGTATTCGAAGTTCTCGCGAAGGTCGCCGTAGGATTTGGCAATTTTCACGTCCTCGCGGTTTTGCGGAATCTTGACGCGGATGAGTTCCTGGAGTTCTTCCTTTTTCTTCTCAAGGGACTCCCATGAGACGAGCAGGGGCTCTTCGCGTTTGGTGGCGTTCTGGCCGGAGACGAGTTCGACGGTTTCCGGGCGCACCTTGATGATCCGGGCCATGAGGGATTTCTTCTCGAGATCGGCGAAGACCGGGCAGTCGAGTAGGCGGCGGGCGAAGTTCCTTGCCTCGTTAGTGTCCATGTTTTTCACCAAGTCGGAAAGCAGTGCTTTGTCGTCGTTGACGAGGGTCTGGAGACGCGAGGTCTTGCGTGGGCCGTCGGAAAGGTGGTCGTTCTCGAGGAGGTTGAGGATGGCGGCACCGACATCGGCGCCGAAGACTTGTTCGGCAGCACCTTTGCGCTCGCGGCAGACCCAGATGAGAGCATCAGGGCCGAGTGCGCGGCGGGCGAGGGCGGAGCCGAGGTGTTCCATTAGTGCTGGCATGCCGTCGTTTTCGCCGAGGATGCGGGCGATTTCGGTAACGCCGCGTGCTCCGACTTGGTCGAAGACGGTGACGATTTTCTCGATCCATTCGTCACCGAAAGCGGTTTCGAAAGCTTCGTAGACCGCGCGCTGGCGGGTGGAAGGAAGGGTGACAAGTTCCTCGGCGATCTTGTTGAGATCCGAGCCGGCGATGAGATCGCTGAGGCGGACGGCGCTGGGATCGAGTTCAAGGGCTTTGCTGCTGCCGATGACTTCATCGCGTGCAGCGACGAGTTGCATGGCTTGGCCGAGCTGGACACGTGCGGCTTTTTTGGCGCCGTCATCGATGTCGGTGAGGAGTTTTTTGAGGGATTCGGTATCCTCGTCGAAGGCGCCCATATCAGCGGCGATGGCTTCGAGTCCTTTGATCATGCCCCGGATGTCCTTGGATGCCTCGAAATCGGCGAGCAGCGCTTGGGCGGGAGTGATATTGGAATCGCGAAGGACGATGTTTTCCGTGCGTTTGGTCGGGACGACGGCCTTGCGGCTTTCTTTGACGGCCTTCTTGGTGGCGTCCCACCACTTCTTGTAATCCTTCTTGGGGATGACGGCTCCGCTAACAAGTGCTTCGATGGCATCGCCGGTGATGACGCCGCCGTGGCTTTCCAGAATGTGGACGACGAGGGCGACGGAATCTTCCTTGGCGAGTTTCTTGAGCTCTTCGATTTGCTCGATCTTCACGGCACGGAAGTCATCGGCGGGGATCCATTCGGTCTTCTGCATGGCGAACTGGAGATCCATCTCCTGATCGCTGCTTTCTTCGAAATCGATGGTGATTTTCTTACTAGGGAAGTCCCAACCGGTGACTTTTCCGGCTCCGAAGGATTTGTGGAGGCAGAAATTCCCCGGGGCGAGTTGTGAAAGGCGTTCTCCAACGGGTGCGGGGATTTTCCCGGCTTCTACCAATTTCTCGACATCAGGATGCATGGGGGAGAGTCTGAAAAACCAGAGCCAGTAACGCAAGCCTAGTGGCAATAAATCGTTTTTGGCTTTGGCGGGGGTGTTGGGTGATGGCTCAGCGAGCCGGGTGAGTTGGTTGTTTTCTGCGGGTGGCGAGCAAGCCGATGATGATGCAGAGGGGGATGGCGAGGAGGGGAAAACCGCTGCGGGCGGGCTTCAGATCGAGCGATAGGAGCATCGGGGAATCTCCGCTGACCTGCACGGAGCGGTGGAAAGTGAGGGTCTGGCCGCGCTCGGGGATGGTCGGATCGATGGTGGTCGGGGCAGGCTCGGCGGCGAGTTGCTGGGTGACGATGCGGGTGGCGATGTCTTTGAGCGCGGAATTTTCCTCGACCGAGTTCCCTTGGAGGAAACGGTCGTATTGGGTGGGGTCGTAGTTGTAGTCGCCGTTGAAAACCGGGTTGGCATTGGCGGCTTGTTCGAGCTGGGCATTGTCCGCGCGGTTGTCGAGCTGGACTTTTTGGCGGCGGGTGTTGAGGCCGAGCACGGCTTGCTGGGTTTTGAGTTCGCGGAGCTGGACGCGGGCATCTTCGCCGGAAGCGGCGTCGAGCTGGTTGGTGCGGACGAGGTTGGAAAAGGCTTCGCTGGCTTTTTCCTGATCTCCGGAGGCGAGCCATGAGTTTGCTTGGTCGAGCAGGGCGACCGCGCTTGAGGTGCTGGCTTCTTTTTTTGAGGCGGCTGTCGATTCGTAGGTGACGAGGTCGAAGGAGCCGTAGGAGGACTGACCTGTGAGATCGAAATCGCCGGAGTGGTCGGTGAGCGTCCATGTCTCCGGGATAATGACACGCCAGGTGAGGTTTTCCATCGGGGTGTTGAGCACCGGGCCCTGGAGATCGTAGTTTTTATCGGCTGGCGTGGAATAGACGAAGCGCACGGTGGCGGGGCGTGCGGGGTCTGGCGATGGTGAGACGTGGAAGAGCCACTCGGATTTCTCGCGGACGAGGGTGGCTCCTTCGTCATTTACCAAGACGTTGAAGAGCCCGGATTTTTCCGGGAGGCGGAGGCGGAGGGTACCTTTTGCGGTGACCTGTAGCTCCAGATCGACGGCGGTTAGTGCGCTGCCGGTGGGCGAGAGGAGGGTGGTCAGGGTGCCTTTGGAAACGCGGAGTTTGCGGAGGTTCGCGAGGTCGTGGCGTTTCAGCGAAACGGCGAGAGGCGACTCGGGATCGGCGACGCGGAACAGGAGGAGCGGGGCGGTGGTGCCTGCGGATTGGCCGAAGACGGGGCGGACCGCTGCCCAATCGGCTTTCTGCCATCCGCGCGGAAGGGCCGGGGTCTCAAGCTCGAGACGCCCTCCGGCGCGGACGGCGGAGAAATAGGTGAGCTGGCGGGTGCCGGGGAGTTCGAGCGGCTGGATGAGGGCGGTATCGGTGTCTCCTGCGGCTTGTTGGTATTCGATCTCCACAGTGGTGTTGCCGGCGATGCCACGTTGGAAACGGATTTCGTAGAGTCCTTCCTCTCCCTCGATGGGCAGGAGGTCGGCTACGGCATCTCCCGTAGCTCGGACAGTGGAGGCGGAGGTTTCGTCGAGCCCGGGGATGCGGAGGCGGAGGGATTTCAGGGCGGCGTTCTCGATGCGGTAGTTGATCGAGGCGCGGGTGAGGGATTGTCCTTCGCGGAGGGTGGTTTCATGGAATACCGAGGCGGTGATCCATGGATCGAGTCGCGAGATGGCGATGCCAAGCGACCAATCCGCCTGGAGCAGGCGGTAGGCGAGGGCACCGGGGCGGGCGGCGGCTTTGGTGGAGTCGCGTGAGGTATCGGTGAGTTCGCGTGGGTCGATCTGGGAAATGTTTTTGCGATCCACGGCACGGACGCGCAGGCCGCGATCCGGGACGATGGTGAGGACGCCGGTTTCGCGTGAGGCATCGTCGAGCGAGAGGCGGGGCACCTGCCAGTTTTCCTGGTCGCCGGGAGGGCGGCCGGTGAGGGTGATGTTAAATTCGAGCAGGCCGAGGGTTTTGCCGTTCAGGTGGAGGGTGAGGAGGCGTTTCTTTCCGACGGTGGATTCCGTCCAGTGGGAGAGGGATTGGCCGGTGGCGGTTTCGATTTCTAGATCGGCGGGGATTTCCACAGCGAGGCGGAAGATGCCGGAGCGGGTAACATTCACGGCGAGGTCGGTGGAAAGGACGAGGCGGTCTTCGCCGAGGGAGAGCAGTGTCCATGATTCCGAGCGGAGTTCTGGGGCGACGGCGGTGACTTTGAGCGATGCGGAG
Source organism: Luteolibacter sp. (assembly GCA_039978775.1). Lineage (GTDB taxonomy): Bacteria > Verrucomicrobiota > Verrucomicrobiia > Verrucomicrobiales > Akkermansiaceae > Luteolibacter. The sequence goes on from JBDWAR010000023.1 coordinate 5,675, forward strand.
GCTTCTTCCTTACCGTAGCGGAAGGTGTGGCGGATGAGGGCGAGGGCGTTGCCATCGCGGTCGTGGGGGATGATCGAGGAATCGAAATCCTCGAGGTTGACGCGGGAGAGTCCGGTGGTTTCGACGGCTTCTGCCTGGGCGTCGTTGCCGAAGGCGAGGGCGATGAAACCGACTTCGCCGGAGGATCCTTCGACACGGAGGGGGGCGAGTGTGAGATCGACCGGGAGGATGGCGGTGCTGCGCTGGGTGTGGATGTTGAGCGAGAAGGCCTTGTCCTGGGCTGGCTCGATGGGGATGCGGAGGCGGCGTGTGGCGGGGTCGAAACGCCATGCACCGGCGGGGCCGTCGGTAATTTCGGAGACGGTGAAGCCTTTGGGGATCTCCGCGATGATCTCGGATACTATGCCTCTGGTAGGTCGGATCGAGATGCGGTGGCGTGCGCTGACGGCACCGGGGGCGGGGAGGAAAAGGTTTGAGACATCGGCGAAGAATTCGGTTTTCTCCGAGGAGATGTCGCGTGAGGTCGGGGTGGCGGAGATGTTGGCAGCGCCGGTGGGTCCGAGGATGAGCGTGGCTCCGGAGGAGTTTTCCGGGAGGTTATCCAGAGGTGTGATGCTGGCGGCGGCGGGTGAGCGGAATTCCCAGCCGGGCTGATCCCAGCGAAGGGTGACCTTGCGCATGGCGGCGGGGCCGGAGGGGAGGCGGAAGCCTTTTGCCGGTGAGGCGAGTGGCATCTCGAAGGTTGCGGTGGCGGTGAGGCGGCCTGAGATATCGGCGGTGAGGTAATAGGAAGGGGACGTGGGTTTCTGGCCGGACTTGTCGTTGTTGTCGGGGATGGGTTCCTGTTTGGAAACGTTCAAGAACAGGCCGTTGAAGGAGGTGAGGGTGGCGGGGGAATCGAGGAGGAGGAAACGGTCTCCGGCTTCGGCGCGGAGTGTGATTTCCATGGTGCCGAGGAGGCGGTTGTCCTTGATCTCGTAGGTCTGGATGATCGATTCGGCGGGTTTTTCTGCGGCTTGGGTTTTGGTGACAAGGAAGAGGGATAAGAGCAGGAGGGCTGTTGCGGCTGGTGTCTTTGATTTCGGCAGGACGGATGTGATCTGGCGCCACGGGAAGATCGAGGCGGCAACGACGGTGAGCGCGGCGAAGAAGATGGGTGCGCCGTTGTGGATGGAGAGGAGCGATGCGGCGATCAGGGCGATGCCGAGGGGTTTCAGAAGCGGTGACTCTTTGACGAAAGATACGATGAACGTGGTAATTCCGAGGATGAGCAGGAGGTAGAAGGTGGCGGGTGTGGCGGCCTGCCAATGCGGGAGGTTCGATATATCTAGGGTGATGGCTTGGCCGGTGGCGACGACGGGAGCCGAATATTCGAGGGTGGAGTTGGGCATTGAGAACAGGGTGATGGATTTCAATGCCAGGAAGATGGCTGCGATCAGGAGGAGGGCGGTGGCAATGATGGCGGGAGCTTTCGCCTGTGCCTTGGTGACGAAGGCGGCGATGGTGAGGATCAGCAATGTAAGGATCGCGAAAGGATGGCGGGCGAGCCACTGCCAGCCGGTGGGTGCGGTGGGAGGGCGGGAGGTGAGGTTTGCAGCGGAATTTTCGCGAGGGATGAGGGTGCGGTTTTCGTCGCCGGAAACCGTCCACTCTCCGATGACGATGGGTGCATCGAGGATGGGAGCGGTGAGTGTGGGACGGGACGGTTTTTTGGATTCCGCGCCATAGCGGAGGGTGACTTCGGATGCGTTTTCCGAGGTGGCGGGGAGGGGGATGAGGGTTTCATTGCCGTCCTTGCGGGCGTTTACGGGCTGGCCGTTGACGCGGGCTTCCCAGAGATTGGTGCCTTCCGGGAGGATGGTGCGGAGGGCGGAGCGGCCTTTGGATTTTACGAAGAAACGGGCATCGGTGACCCATTGACCATCGCGCGAGATCTGAGTGGAGAGTTTTAGGAAATCGACAACTTGGTCGGCGGTTTCGCCGGGGACATACCACTCGATGTTTGTGGCGAGAGTGAATTCACGGGCGGTGTATTGCCATGCGGCGAGGGTAGGCGCGGTGGAGAGTAGGCGGAATTCCGCGGGGAGTTCTGTGGGGTCGATCGGGAGCAGCGGGCCGTCCGAGGTTTCGGTGGAGAATTTCACCTGGAGCGGGGAGACGATCTGGATGTAGCCGCGCTCTGACTGGACGCCGAGGGGGCGGATTTCTCCGGGAGAGAGCTGTCCGCCGCTGGAGGGCATGGGTTGCTCGAAGGTGAGGAGCACGGTGCCTGCGCCGAGGATGGGGCGGGAGAGCGGGATGATGACGGTGTCACCTTCGCGGCGCCAATCGCGGCCGACATTTTGGCCGGTGACGTCGATGTTGTCGATGGACTCGGGGACGGAGACGCGCCATTCGGTGGCGGGTGCACCGACGACAAAGGTGTTGATGAGGACGCTGCCGTAGGCGGCTCCGGCTTTGAGGGAGTAGAGGTGGAAAACATCGGCCTGGATGGATTGGCCGAGGGCTTCGATGGTGAGCGGGATTCTCCATGAGGTTTCGCGGATGCGGAAGGCTTGCTGTAGGCCGACGGTCTTGCGCGGGAAGAAGGTGACCGGGACTTCGGCGACTCCGGTGGTTTCTCCGGCCGCGAGTCGATAGCCGGGTGTGGAGACGGCTCCGATGTAGCCGCGGTGAAATTTTGCGCCGGGGAAGACGAGTGGCTGGAGGCTCCACGCTCCGGCTTTGGCGGCTTCGTTTTTCTCGAGGCGGATGGAGATGAGTTGTCGGCCGATGACGGGATTTTTGAAAATGATTTTCAGGCGACGCAGGCCGGATTTTTGCTCGGAGGCGAGGGCGTAATCGGCGACTTCGGCACCGGTGACGGAGGCGACGGCGTGGTCGGCGGGGATATCGAGTTCCCAATCGCGGAGGGGGGCTTCGCGGATGTCGAGTTCGAGATCGGCGAGGATGCGGCGGTCGGTTTCGGCGAGTTCGTGGACCGTGACTTCAGTGACGCCGACCTCGGGGAGGATCTGATCGGCGAGGAGGCGGTAGGAGAAATCGGCGGAGGGGAAACGGTAGGCGAAGACTTGGCGCAGGGATTCATCGGTGCCGCCCGGGAATTGGTCGGGGGCGAGCTGGATGAGGCTTTGAGCATCGGCGACTTCGATGCGGACGGCTCCGTCATTGGCGATGCGGAGGAAGCCGCTGTGGCGGAGGGCGCCGATGGGGGAGATGCGGAGGGCTTGCATTTCCACAGGGAAGGCACCGAGGGCGGCGCGGGACTCGATGGTGATGCGCTCGGAGGCTTCGATGGGGCGGGAGAGTTTCAGATCGAGGGTGCGGGCGCCTTCTTTTTCAGAAATGGACCATGCGAGGATGGAGGGGCCGGAGACGGCTAGGATTTCGCCGGGGCCATCGAGAGCTAGTGAGAGGGAGGGGAGTTTGCCTTGGAGGATGCGCAGGTCGATGGCGGTGAATTGGCGGAGTAGACCGGAGCTGACGCGCATATCAGTGATCGCGGTGCTGTTGAAGAAGAGGGTTCCGGATTCTTCGGAGGTGGATTTTTTGAAGGCGAGGGAGACGCGGCCGTCGGCGGGGATAAAGCCGGTGAAAATGGAGGCGTCTTTGCGCGGGACGACGGGGAGATCCGGGTCGAAGGAGACTCCGGTAGGGAGTTCTGTTAGGGAGAGAGGGACGACGACTCCGGCGGGGAGGGTGAAGGCGAGAGCGCGATAGTCGCCATTGCGGGAGAGAGGGACGACGAACTCGACGGATAGCGGGAAATCACCGGAAGTGTCGGCGATGAGGGTGTAGGCATTGTCTTCGTCAAGGGCGATGTGGTGGGTGTCTGAGGAAGGGAGGGAGGTGAGGGCGGCGTTGCCGGAGAGGAGGGTGGCGGTGGACTCGGGGGATTCGGCGCGGGCTGTGGCTGTGAGGGTGAAGGTGATGTTGTTGCCGTCTTCGGAGAGGGTGCCGAGGAGTTTCGAATCGATCAGTTCGAGGCCTTCGGATGAGGCGTCGGTGGGGGTGACGGTGAAATTCAGGTTCGCGGTGGAGGTGGAGATGAATTGGCGGATGGAGCCGGATTCGAGGGGGAAAAGGCCTTGGGCGCGGGTGACGCGGAGGTCGGTGCCGGGTGTGGGATCGAGGGAGACATTCAGAGAAAATCCGGAAGATGGGCCGGGGGCGGGGAGGAGGAGAGAGTGTTTTGGTGACTCTGTTTCGAGCAGAGTGCGGAGCTGGAAGGTGAGGGTTTTGAGGGGGACGTCCTTTTCTATGACCGGGCGGATGTCTAGAAAGCGGGCGCCGTCCGGGGCGATGCGGACGGACCAGTCGCGGAGGTTTTCACCGTTGAGGGAGGTGATTTCTCCTTCGCCGGTGAGTGCTAGGGTGAGGGTTTCAGGAGTGCCCTGCAGGATGGAGAAGATGAGGGTTTGCTGAGATGTGGTTTTGTCGAGGGAAGCTTGGGCTGAGACTGAAGCGGTGGCGGAGTAGAAGAGGGGCGGGGCTTCTTTCGGCGGGGCGGGGAGGAGGATAATTTTTTCCGTTTCCTGAGCGGAGGCGAAGGGGAGGAGCGCGAGGAGTAGGAGGAGGGTTTTCATTTTTTAAGTGGCTAGTGCCGAGTGAGAAGTGATCAGAGGGAAGAATGGAAAAGTTTGCTAGATTGCCAGTTTTCAGTTTTCAGGGAAGAGGTGGGTAAAGAGGGCGTAAATTATTTGAGGGCGTTGATGAGGGTGAAGAGGTCGGTGGCTTCGGGGTGGGATTGTTTTACTGCGGCTATGGTAGTTGCTAGGTCGGGGAAACGGATGGCGTCGGCTAGGGGGCCGGGCTGGAGTTTCTGGGCGGTGAGGAGGGCGAGGGTGGCGAGCTGCATGGCGGGATCGGCTTGGTCGAGAGGCGGGGTGCTTGGGTCGTAGGGGATGGTCCAGGTGCGCTCGACCATTTCGCCGGTGGCGGTGTCGCGGAAGCGGACGGAGAGTTCGCCGATCTCGCCGGAGCCATCGGAGAGGGGCTGGATCTGGTAGAGGGCGGTGCCGGATTCGTCTGCGGCGAGCTCGGCGGCATCGACGGAGTCGTTGCGGAAGTCCTCGGTCTTGAGGCGGTCTTCCTCGAAGCCGATGAGCTTGTGGGTGGCGACGCGTTCGGGATTGAACTTTACCTGAATCTTGACGTTTTCCGCAGCGGGGCGGAAGGCTCCGGCGAGTTGTTTGGCGAGGGTGTGGGCGGTGTTTTCGCCGACGAGGTAATAGCGGCCGTTGCCGTGGCGGGCGAGTTCTGAAAGGAGGCGGTCGTTGAGGTCGTCGGTGCCGATGCCGGCGATGTCGAAGGCGAGTTCCTTTTTGCGGAGGGTTTCGATGCGGTCGGAGAGGGCGGCGGGATCTGAGTTGCCGAGGTTTGCGGCGCCATCGGTGAAGAGGACGATGCGGTTCTGTGCGCCATCGAGGTGGTGACGGGTAGCGAGATCTTCGGCGAGGGTGATCGCCTGTTCGAGATTGGTGCCGCCTTCGGAAGCGGTTTGATTGATGAGGTCGGGGAGTTTTCCGGCTTCGTTTCCGGGGAGGGAATCGGCGAGGAGGCGGGGGGTTCGGGAAAAACCGATGACTGTGATGCGGTCGTTTTCCGTGAGCAGGGTGGAGAGCTGGGCGAGGGCGGTTTCCATGGCGGCGCGGCGGTCGGCGCGAGCCATGGAGCCGGATTGATCGACCAGAAGGGTGAGGACAAGCGGCTGGGAAGCGGCGCGGCCTGTGGAGGCGGTGCGGACGGATAGGCGGACGAGATTGCGACCGGGGATGACGGGATGGGCGACCTGGCCGATGGCGGCGGCGACCGGTTCGTTGGGGGAGGGGGACGGATCGCTGTAATTAACGGCGTTGTAAAATTGCTCAGGCTTGATGGATTCCGGGTCGGGACGTTCGCCTTTTTTGATGGCGGAGAGGGCGAGTTGGAATGAGGTGTCCGAGATGTTGAGCGAGAAGGTGGAGTAGGGGTCTTGGGCGGTGGGGGATTCTTCGGAGAGATTGGCTAGGTCGATGGCAGGTTGTTGGAACAATTTTCCGGCAAAGGGGATGTCGCCGAGGATCGGTGCTGCATCTGCATCAAGTGACTCCAATGTGGTTGGGGTTGCGGGGGTGACGGGGAATTTTGGTTCGTCGCCAAAGTCGATGCCACGGGATAGGTATTCGGAGTTCTTTCCGTCACTTTCCGAAAAGGGAGGAGTTATCCAATCAAAGCGAAGTTCGCGATTGTTCGCTTGGGTGATGTCGATGGATTTCGTGGTGATATCAATTTGCTGTGGGAGGGGTGATTCGAATTCGGAATCAGCGATGGGAGATCCGTTGTTGGCGAAGCCATCGAAGTCCTGGTCTGCTGGGACGGAAAGGTCCCATGCCTTATCAACCTGCGACAAAAGTTCGGAGCGGGTTTGGTCGTAGGTATCCTTGGCGGCTTCTAATTCTCCGAGTTCGAGATTGCGGCGGACTTCATCGACTTTGCCCGAATACTCTTCGGTGAGGGCGGGATTGGTGCGGATCGGATCATCGAGATCCTCGGGTTGCTTCTTCCCTTTTCCCCAGCCATCTCCGAACTCATCGCCATTTGCGAATGAGGCTTTTTCATTCAGGGCAATTTCTTCGGATGGGACAGGTGATTGGGCAGTTCCTGTGACGATTTCTTTGGTCGGCGATGAAGCTGGGGCGGTTGGCTTTCTTACAACGGGTGGGGGTGAATCGGCGGCGGCTGACTTGTCGGCGAGGCCATCCAATCGGTCTCGCTTGAGTGATTCATCGGCGCTTCTGCTACCGCCGGCGAAGGCATCGGCCATGGGTTCTGGTTCGGTCTGAGGTTGTGTTCTCTCCGCTTTCTTTTTCGCTTCGGCGAGGATGGCTTCGTCCCGGCCGCTGCCGCAGCCGAACCAGTTTTTCTGAGGGACTTCGATGGTGTCTCCGGGTTGGAGGATCACTTCTTCGGATTCGCTTTTTGAGAGGTCGTAGGTTTTGACTTCTCCATCGCGGTAAACTTTGACGCGTTTGGTGGAGCCGAATTCGGTGGCGCCACCGGCCCGGACGATGGCTTCGCCGAGGGTGAGATTTTCTTTTTCGATGGCTTGGGGTGATGTTACTTGGCCGTCGACGATGACTCCACCGGCTTTTGCCTGAGGCTCTTCGCGGATTTCCTGACGTTCCGCATCGTCCTCGCTGCTCGACATGTAATTCACGATAGTTACGTCCTCGCTCATCATCGGAGCTTTCTGAAAAACGATGAAACGGCTGAGGAACATCGTGATGAGGAACACGGCGGCAATGCCGATCGCAGCGCGGAAGGAGGCGCGGCGAATGTTTTTTTCCTTGGGGAAAACGGCAGGTGATTCCGAGCCGAGGATGGCTTCGAGTTTATCGCGTTTTTCCGGAGGAAGTTTCCAAGCGGCAGAGGGGGAGTTGGAGGTGGTTTCGGCTTCCTGGAGGAGGGTGTGGAGGGTGCGGGTGCGGTTGGCGAAGAGTCGAAGCTCCGGGGATTGCTCGATGAGGGATTCGATTTCTGCGGTTTCGAAAGGGGATGCCTCGCCAAGGATGTAGGCGGTGACGCGGGCTTCGAGGTGCTCGTCGGGGATCGTGTGGAGAGGATCTTTCATGGTGGTGGGAGGTTGGGGGTTATCCAACGTCGAAAGGGGGGGCGGGCGGCGTTATTAGTTATTTGTTAGAAGTTATTGGTGGGATTTTCGCGGAGTGGTTTCGTTCTTTTAACGTCTAACAAGTAACGTCTAACCGGTATAGAATCAGCCGTCGGCGGATTCTATGCCGAGGTGGCGGAGGGAGGTGGCGAGGGATTTGAGGCAGTGGTGGAGTTTGTAGCCGACGTTTGAGACGGAGAGGTTGGTTTGGGTGGCGATTTCTTCGTAGCGGAGGTTGGAGAGGTATTTGAGGGAGACGAGGGTGCGGTCGGGCTCGGGGAGTTCGGAGATGAGGAGTTGGAGGGTGCCGATGGTTTCGAGTTTGCCGAGGGTGGCTTCGGGGTCGGGGGCTTCGGCTTCCCATTCGGGGGAGGTTTCTAAGGAGGTGTTCTGCTTGTTGTGTCGGAGGTGGTTGAGGGCGAGGTTGCGGACGCAGCGGAAGAGCCAGGGGCGCGGTGAGTCGACTTCGTGCCAGTGAGAGTGGAGGCGGAGGAAAGCTTCTTGGACGATGTCCTCGGCGGTCTCGCGCTGGGCGGTGAGGCCGTGGGCGTAGCGGAGGAGGGGTGATTCCTCGGCATCGAAGACCTGGCGCAGGGTGGGCTTTTCCTCCATGGTGGTGGGTTTCTTTGCGCCGGGGAGAACCGCGATGGGTTCAGTGCCGAATGAGGCGGCTGCGCTGGAGGTTGGGGGTTCCATGGGGACGGGTCGACATGACGGGTTTCGTATGTATGACACGCGGGGGGCGGGAACCTTAGAGAAAATCCTAAATTTTAAATTTTAAATTCGAAACCTCAAGGAAGAGGGCGCGAAAAAGCCCCGCGGTCGGGTGACCTTGGGGCTTGGGGATGGATGGCAGACCGGCGTCAGCCACTCCAGTTTAGAAATGGCGGATGATGCCGGCGGTGAAGCCGTGATCGAACTCGGTGGGGGAGCTGATCGGGAAGAGGTAGCCGAGGCGGAGGTCGGTTTGTGAGCTGAGGCCGTAGCTGATGCCGACGAGGCCTTCGACTTCGAAGTCGCCTTGGTCATCGCCGTTGATCGGAGTGGCTCCGGTGACTTCGAGGTGGAGGTTGAAGATGCCTGCTGCGGAGTGTTCGCTGTGATCGTGGGCGTGGTCGTGGCCGATGTGGAGGTCGGGTTTTTCTCCGAAGGATTTCACGAAGCCGATGCCGAAAAAGAATTCGGTGGAGTCTTCGTCGAAGACGTGTTCGACGCCGACCTGGGAGTTGAGGGTAAACCAGTTTCCGAGGTCGTTCCACATGGCGATGCCTGGGGCGATGGCGGTGTCTCCGCCGAAGGTGCTGCTGCCGGTGGGGAGGACTGTTTCGATCTGGGCGGTGAGCATGAATTGATCGGAATCGATGAGAAGGGCGCGGGGGACGATGGCGATGTCGCCGAATCCGGAGGCGGTGCTGGCTCCTTCTTCGTCTTCGACGATGTAGGGGAGTTCGACGATGATGCCGAGGCGTTTGGTGAAAGCCCATTCGAGTTCGATTTCGCTTTCGTGCTCGGTGACGCCGTCTCCGCTGCGGTAGCTGTGATCGAGGAAAAGGTCGCGGCCGGTGAAGGCTGGCTCGATGCCGAAGGAGTGGATGATGGGGGTGCCGCGTTCGGAGAAATGGAGGTGCTCGAAGGTGGCTAGGTAGTCACTATCGCTGGTGGTTTGTCCTGCGTGAAGCTGGGAGATGGAAGCGATGAGGGCGAGGGCGGTTGTGTGGCTGAGTGTTTTCACGGCGCGTTTACTAACGCGAAAAACTTGCAACAGCAAGACCTAATGCGAAAAACTTGCGTTAGTTGGGGGGTGGGGCAGGCGATATTGTCAAAGGTATATTGTTTGGCTTTGGGGATTGCTAAGGGTTCCGCCGGGATTTAGAAGCGGTTCATTGAAGCTTTGTTTCCGGTTTTTCTTCGGGTTGTTGGTATTATCGACGGTCGCATTACCCGTGTCTTCCCCTGCCGAGGTGGTGGCGGAGGATTCGGCTGAACCTGTAGCGGCACCCGTCCCGGAAGTACCGCTGACGGAGGAAGAGTCGCAGTGGTTGAGGGAGCATCCGACGATCATCCTAGGTGTGGATCCACATTGGGCTCCCTTTTCCTTGATCAACGAAGAGGGTGAACTGGAGGGGATAGACAATGATTACCTGAAGCTGATCGGGGAGCGTTTGGGTGTGAGTTTTGAACTCCGGAAAACCTCGGATTGGAAGGAGACCTATCAGGCTGTTCTGGATGATGAGTTGGACATTGTCAGCGGTGTCGGCCGGAGTCCGGAGCGGGAGGAGAAGTTGTTGTTCTCCCCGCCATACCTGAGTAGCCCGACCGCACTAGTCACGCGTCTGGACGGTCCTTTTTTCTCGGATCTGGACAATTTCAAACGAGCGAAACTCGCCAGCCCTCGGGGATACATCACCACCGAGCGGATCAAAGAAGACTATCCTGAAATCCAGGTGATAGAGACGAGTACCGTAGATGAGGCGCTGCGGATGGTTTCAGGGGGAGAGGCGGACTTTACCTTCGGGAATCTCGCCTCCCAGAGTCAGATCATCCGTGACAGCGGGTTGACGAACCTGAAGATCAGCGGGCTGGGGGATTTTAATTTTGAACTTCACTTCGGGGTGCGTCGTGACCTTCCGCTATTGCACTCTGCGATCACCAAGGCGCTGGCCACGATCAGCGCGAAGGAAAGGGCAAAGATCTTGGCGGATTGGATTTACATCCCAAATGAAACGCCAAACCCATTCATTCAGCACCGGAACAAGATCATGTTCGGGGGGATCCTAGTTGCGATGGGGGTCGTGTTGTTTATCTTCTGGAACCGCCGCCTTGCGAGGGAGCTTGTGGAGCGCCGCAGGATCGAGGAGGAGCTTCTGAAGCTGAACGAGGAGAAAAGCCGTTTCATGAGCATGGCGGCGCACGATATCAACAATCCGCTGACCATCATCGATATGAACTGCCAACTTGCCACGAGCGGGAGCCGGATTGGCGATGACAGGTCGGATGAGCATTTCAAAGATATCCAAAAGCATGCGAGGCGCATCAGCCAACTTATCAACAGTTTGCTCACAACGAATCCGGTGGAGGCTGGTCCGGGCGAGCCGATGGTGCCTGTTGCGGATTTGCAGGACATTGCCGGAAACGTGTTGGATCGTTACACCCACAGTGCCCAAGCGAAGGATATTACGATCCACTGGATTCCGCCGGAGCGGGAAATGCTGGTGCGGGCTGATCCGGATCGCGCGATGCAAGTGATTGAAAATCTTGTTTCAAATGCGGTGAAATTTTCCCCACCTCAAGGGGAGATCACGCTCACTAGCCAGGTGGTCGGGGACAGTGCGAGGTTGGAGATTGTGGATACGGGTCCCGGGATTTCGGAGCAGGATCGGCCGCGGCTATTCGGTTGGTTCAGTCGGCTGAGTGCGCTTCCAACTGGAAAAGAGGCATCCCACGGGCTGGGTCTGTTCATCGTCAAGCAGCTTATGGACGAGATGAAGGGCAAGGTCTGGGAAGAAGGGCGGCCCGGCGAAGGGGCGAGATTCATCGTGGAATTCCCATTGATGGATCCCGAGATGTCTTAGGCGCGTTGAAGATTATCTTCGTGGAGGTTAGGGTGGATCATCCGGAGGAATCGGCGATGCTCGATCGGATTACGTTATCCCTAGTAGTTGGGGATGCATTCATTTGGGGGGGGCGGCAGGCGCGGCATGCGCAGAGATTGCCGAGGTGGGTGATGATGAGTGCGATGCCGCCGAGGGTGGTTGCGATGGCGGCGGGCGGGATGTGGAGGACGTTGTTGCCGGAAACTTCTGCGGCGGAGGGGCAACAGGAATCCGTGCATTGTTCTGTGGCTTGGGCAGCGGTTCCGGGAAGTGGGATGGAAAGACCGTTGGCGGTGTTTTTCCCGAACTCCAGATAGGGCAGTGCACCGCCCACGATGACAAAGAGGATGCCGAGTGCTGCAAAGCCGGCAACCCACTTCCGGCGGTGACGGCGGAAGCCGTGGCAAGCCATCGCGGCGGCGATGGGGACGACTAGGATCGCCATGCCCCAATGTGTGGCGGGGTGTGCCCAGATGCGCCCGAAGGTAGGCAGAGCCAAAAGCAGGACGGGTGCGGCGGCGCAGTGGATGGCGCAAAGGACAGAGGCGAGCACACCGAGCCGATCGGCATTGAGGGGTTTCGCATTAGGGGGTTCCGGGAAAGTGGTGGTGATCATGGTTTATTCGCAGAGGTTTTTTCCGAAAGATCGAGACGTTCGCCTCAACTTCCGGATTGAAGGTTGGGGAAACGTTTGGCGCGTGGGGTGGCGGCGGGGTTTTCCATGAGGAGGGTGAGCCATGCGGTGGCATCCGAGGGGGAGAGCCATGGCTTGGATTTCGGGAGGGATCTGTAATTGCGGTGGCACTTGGTGCGGTAGGCGCTTCCCATCACCGCAGAGACCCATGCCTCGTGATCGAGCCACCAGGAGAGGAAGGGGGAAATGAAGGAGCGATCCTTCACGATGTCGGGGGTGGACAGGTTTTGTGCGGGCCATACTCCGGGCACAGGCGGCATGTTGCCGTGCCATAGGAAGCATTTTTTCTTGGGGCGGATGAAGAAAAACCCGGGGTCGCTGGTCTCAGGAACCCAGCCTACGCAGGCGCCGTGGAGGAAAATTTCCCCATGTTTCCATGGCAGGGAGTAGCAGCTTGTGCCTTTGAGACCGGGGGAAGGAGTTTTACTGAAAGCGCGTTTCTGGAAAAAATTCCGGGCGGCTGCGGCGTCCATTCCCCAGAAGAACATCTGCTGCATGAAGCCGGCGGATAGATCACGGAGGAGACAGGAGGAATGTTGCACAAATGCATGTTATTTGCGTTTATCTTACTAATGCAAGTTAGTTGTGATAATTTTCCTGCCTGAGAGGCTGGAAAGGATTTCAGGCTTATCCCTTCTTGATGAGAAGGGAGGCGTGGAAGCCATCGTGGCCGGTCTCGGAGGGGAGGAGGTTTTCCTGGGTGATGAGTTCGTATTCGCCCGGGTGGTTTTTGAGGAGGCGGTCGATCTGCTCTTGGTTTTCCGAAGGGAGGATGGAACAGGTGGCGTATAGGAGTTTGCCGCCGGGCTTGAGCATCTGCGGGTAGGTGGCGAGGAGCTCGGCCTGGATCGAGCGGACGCGCTCGAGGGCGGCGGGCTTGAGACGCCATTTGAGATCCGGCTGGCGTTTGAGAGTGCCGAGGCCGGAGCAGGGTGAGTCGATGATCAGGGAGTCGGCGACGTTTTCGAAATCGGTGGGGGTGGTGGGGGTGATCGGTTTCGGGGAGATTTCGGTGGTGCGGGCGAGTTTGGCGCGCTTTTTGAGCTGCTGGAGCCTTTTCTCGTCGACGTCCATGGCGAAGATGCGGGCTTGGTTGTTGGAGAGCGCGCAGAGATGCAGGGCTTTACCGCCGGCACCGGAACAGGCGTCGATGATCCTTTCGCCCGGTTGTGGATCGAGAAGGGGGGCGATGTGCTGGGAGGAGGGATCCTGGATTTCGATGCGGCCGTCGAGGCGGAGGGCTTTGGGGAGGATTTTGCCGGGAGGGAGGGCGAGGGCGTGGGGATATCCCGCTACGGGTGTCGTTTCGACGCCGTTTTCCGCGAGCCATGCGGCGGCTTCCTCGACGGTGGCGAGGAGGGTGTTAACGCGGAGGAAAACGGAAGGTTTTTGGTTGAGGGCGATGAGCTGGGGTTCCCAGAGATCGCCGAGTTCGGCGTGGCCGATCTGGTCGAGCCAATCGGGGATGGATTGGCGGATGGCGCGGGGTTGATCGGGAAGGGTTTCCTGGCGGGCGAGGATTTCATCGGCGGGCAGGCCGTTGTAGGAATGCCAGTCCGGGAGGTCGTAGCCCATGAGAATCCATTGGGCGGTGATCAGGGAATTGGTTTCCTCGGAATCGACAAGGTAGGAGAGGGAGCGGCGCCAGCGGGTGACTTCGAAGAGGGTTTCGGCGACGAAGTTGCGGTCGCGCTTGCCCCATTTTTTGTTGTCCTCGAAGGCGGCGGCGAGCTCGTGGTCGAGTACGCGGTGGTTGATGAGGACGGATTTGGCGAGTTCGAGTGTGGAGTCGCAGAGGTGGCGGTGGAGGCGCATGATGTTAAATTTTAAGCACTGAACTCTAAATCCTAAGGAAGAGGAGGGTGGTGCGGGTGTGGTAGATGGGTGTGGAGGCGGGGGATGGTGGCTGGGGCAGTCGCGCTCCGGATTAGAGTTTTGTGCCGGCGAGTTTGAGGACTCGGGTGAAATGCTTTTTCTCGACGGGAGTGATGGAGAGGCGGGTGCCTTTCTGGCAGACCAGCATTTCGGAGAGGATGGTGTCGTCCTTGAGGGTTTGGAGGGGGAGGAGTTCGTCGAAGGTGGCGATGTGTTCGAAATCGACGAGGTACCAGCGGGGTTTTTCCTCGGTGGCTTTCGGGTCGTAGTATTCGCCTTTTTTATCGAATTGGGTGGGGTCGGGGTAGGAAGCCGAAGCGACCTTGGCGACGCCTGAGATTCCGGGTGGTTTGGCGTTGGAGTGGTAGAAGAGGGCGAGGTCGCCGGGTTTCATGTCGTGCCACATGAAGTTGCGCGCCTGGTAGTTGCGAACGCCCGACCATGGCTCCTGCTCGACCTTTTCGAGATCCTGGATGGAGAAGACGTCGGGTTCGGATTTAATCAACCAGTTCATGGGTAAATGCTGAAACGCTGAAATACTGAGAAGCTGAAATGGGAATGACGCTGATGGATTTCAGCGTTTCAGATTTTCAGCGTGTCCGGTTTTACGTTCCGCAGGACAGACAGGTGTTCGGGGCCGAGTTCGAGGCCGGATTGGGCGCGGAGATCGGATTCGATGGCGTCGAGGACATCGAGTTCCGGTTTGAAATCGGCGGCGTGATAGGAAGAGCGGACGAGCGGGCCGGATGCGCAGTGGCGGAAGCCTTTGGCGAGGGCGATTTCCTTGTATTCGGCGAATTTATCCGGGTGGATGAAATCGACGACGGGGAGGTGCTTCGGGGTCGGGCGCAGGTATTGGCCGAGGGTGAGGACGGTGACGTCGTGGGCGAGCAGGTCGTCCATGGCGGAGAGGATTTCCTCGTGGCGTTCGCCGAGGCCGAGCATGATGCCGGATTTGGTGGCGACGTGGCCGTTGACCATTTGCTTGGCCTTTTTCAAGACGGTGAGGGAGCGCTGATACTTCGCACGGGAACGGACGAGCGGGGTGAGGCGTTCGACGGTTTCGAGGTTGTGGTTAAAGATGTGCGGGCGCGCATCCATGACGAGCTGGAGCGCCCAGTCGCGGTCGTTGAAATCGGGGACGAGGACTTCGATGATGATATCCGGGTTTACCTCGCGGACGGCGCGGATGGTTTCACGGAAATGCTCGGCTCCGCCGTCCTTGAGGTCGTCGCGGGCGACGGCGGTGATGACGATGTGCTTGAGGTTCATGCGCGAGGTGGCCTCGGCAATGCGGGCCGGCTCGTCGGACTCGAGGGCATCGGGTTTGGCAGTTTTGACGGCGCAGAAACCGCAGGCGCGGGTGCACTTGTCACCGGCGATCATGAAGGTGGCGGTGCCTTGTCCCCAGCATTCCCAGCGGTTCGGGCACTGGGCTTCCTCACACACGGTGACCAGCTTGAGGTCGGTGATGAGCGACTTGGTGGACCAGAAGGCGGGGTTGTTGGGCAGGCGGACTTTGATCCAATCGGGTTTTTTCTCCCGGTGGAGGCTCGGATCCATCTTCATTTTGGGGCCACAGGCTGACATGCGGGCCACCATAAATTTCAAATGCCAAACTTCAACCCCCAACTCAGGTGACTACTCTAGCTGTTTTGTTGGGATTGGAGGTTGTCAGGTGAAAGTGGAAAATTGAGAGTTGCCGACGTGAAGCAAGCAGCGTTGGGATTTTTCGATTCGGGAGTGGGTGGATTGACCGTGGTGCGGGCGGTGCAGGATATGCTGCCGACTGAGGATCTGGTGTATCTGGGGGATACGGCGCGGCTGCCCTATGGTTCGAAAAGTGCGGAGACGATCCGCCAATTCGCCCAGGAAGATGTGGATTTTCTGCTTTCGAAAGGGGTAAAAGCCATCGTTGTGGCCTGCAATACCGCCACGGCGCACGCTTTGCCTGAGTTTTGGAAGGATTGTCCGGTTCCGATCATGGGCGTGATTGCCCCAGGGGTGGAGGCGGCGCTGGCGGATGCGGGGACCGAGCGGATCGGGATTATTGCGACACGCGGGACGATCGATTCCCACGCCTATCAGCATGCGCTGGCGACCAAGCGCCGGGGGCTGAGGATTTACGGAGCGGCGACTCCGCTGCTGGTACCGTTGATCGAGGAGAACTGGATTTCCGAGGATGTGACCAAGCAGGTGCTCAGGAAATACCTCGATCCACTGCTCGAAAAGGGAATCGACACCCTGATGCTCGGCTGCACGCACTACCCGCTGCTGATCCCGGTGCTGCAGGAAATGCTACCCGATGATGTGCGCTTGATCGATTCCGCGACGACCTGTGCCGAGCACCTCAAGAAGATGCTGGGGGACAAGGATTTGCTGCGGAGCGATGGGAACGACGGCGGGCTGGAGATCCACCTGACGGACTTGTCGGAGCAGTTCGAAGACCTGGCGAAACGTTTCCTGAGACGGCCGACGGGTCGGGTTAGGCGCGCGGTGTTGGGCTAGTTCAGCCGCCGGCGGCGAGGGTGACGATCTCCAGTTGATCTCCGGATTTGACCGGAGTGGTGGAGAAATCGGCGGGGCGTATGGCCTCGCGGTTGTGCTCTACGACCACAGGTTTCCCGCCTAAGCCCAAAGATTCGAGCAGGGCGGTGAGGGTGGTTTCGTTTTCCAAGGGATGGGCTTGGCCGTTGAGTTGGATCGTCATGGTCTCGGGAAATATTTTAACGCCACTGGGATAGCTGTTCGGGGAAGGGACAGTTTGCGCAATCGCTGGAGTCCTCAAGGCAGAAATCGTGATAGAGCTGGAGCAAGGCCTGCTGGTGGGGGAGGCGACGGAGGAAAGGTTTCGCGTTTTCTTCGGTGCCGAAAAGGCGTACGCCGCAGCGCTTGAGCTTCTGGTTAATGGCGGAGTGACGGAGCTTGTAGTAGTCCGCGAAAGTGAAGCGCCCCTCGTGTATGGCGAGCGGGATGAGGTGGTTTGCGGAGAGCTCGAGCGCGAGGTTTTTTCCGAAAACAGAAATCGCCGTGCCACTGCGCACGGAGGTCAGGGTGTGGTGGTGCGACCAGAAAGGATGCTTGAGGCCGTGGAGGAAATCGGTGAGCGGCTTCACGGAAAACGGCGATCCGAGCACGAGGCGGCGGAAGGTCGGCCACTGGCGCACCAGTTCCGAGAGTCCCCCGACGCGGCGGTGCGGGTGGTTCGCGGGGCGCTGGCCGTAAGTCCTCCAAGACGGCCGGCGGCTCTCCGGCGGCTCGTAGGAAGGGCGGATTTTCCACCAGGTCTCCCAGAGATCGATAAGGTAGGCGCGGGTGTCTTCGGGCGCGCGCTGGTGCAGGTCTGCATCGAGGAAGCCCGCCGTGCCGAGCAGGATCGCTTCCGCGTTGTCCGGATTTTCGCGCAGCGTGGCGATGGGTGCCCGTTGCGCCAGCAGCTTCAATGGCAGGGAATTTCCGCCGTAGCCGAGGGTCTCGGCGGTGGCTTGGAAGAGGGCGGTATCGAAATCGTGGGCCTCGATCGTCTGGAGGAAACGGGTGGCTTTTTGCGAAGCACGCTGGACGGCGGCTTCCTTGAGCAGGCGTTCGATGGCGAGCTTCGGCATCCGTTTCAGCGGAGCGATGCAACGTCCCGGGATGGCGATCGCAGTCTCTCGCGAAGGCAGGCGCAGGGCTTCCGCGAGCTGCGCTGGAGTGATGAGGAGTTCGGGCACTTGGCGGTGGTTTGCGGTGCGCACGAAGGCATCGCGCATCATCGGCTCGAAGGTGACGTGGAGGATGGTGTTGGTGAAGGCCGGGTTGGTCGAGTGGCCGTGGCCTTCCCAGTCAGAGGTGCGCGAGTCGATTTCGAGATCACCGGTGAAATGGCAGCCATCGATCTCGATCGCCGCGTGGGCGAAGTCCGGGCCGGGGCCGTGGTTCCACTCGCCGAACTGGGTAATGCGCAGCGGTCTGCCGTCTTTGAGTCGGAAATCGCGCCCGAAGGCACCGGAGAACCAGAGTGCCTGGAGCTCAAGCTCGGGCGGGAGCTTGGGCGCGGCGACTTCCTCAAAGGCAAGCGGCGGGTGCCAGACACTCTCGTGGAGGAAGCCGTAATTCATGTGAAATCTTAAATTCTAAGCACTAAATCCTAAACAAAGAATAGCTCACTTCGGAGCCTTGGTGGGATCGGCGATGGGTGGCGGTGGAGGGTCTAGGATGTCGAGCCAGCCGCCGATGGCGACTGCGCCGGAGATCGTGCCGTAGGTTGCCTGTGCTTCGCGCAGTGCGGCGATCGCGGCGGGCTTGTTGCCCTCGGTGCGGAGGATGGCGATGAGTTGAAGGTCTTGGCGCAGTTTTTCTTCCTTTTCGGTGAACATTTCCTTGGCCTTGCCCAGCCAGATGCGGGCGTTGCCGGTGTCCTTGGATTCGAGGAAATCCAACGCCAGCCCCTCGGCAAGGATACCGGAGGAAAGTTTTTCTGCGGCGGAGGAGAGCTTGCTGCGGCGCAGTTCCGTATCGTTCGGCCACTCGCGGGAGGCGGCGGCGAGGGCGCGATAGTCGCGATCTTCATCGCGTTTTTCTCCGGTGCCATCGAGGTGGAGGAAAGGGCGGTAGAGCGGATCGCCGAGGACGATGCCCTGCCATGATGCCACCGGCATGGCTGCCCATGAGGCTTCCGCAAGCGTCCAGCCTTTCAGAAGGCGGTCTTGAAGGATCTCGAAGTGGTGGGTGAGGTGCAGATAGGGCTCGTAAACATTTCCCACCGTCGCCGCCGCGCCACGGGTGAGCAACGGGCCGGACCAGTTTTTGTGAGGATCGGTGAGTTGCTGGGCGCTGAAAGAATGCAGGTGGATCGCAATCGCTCCCGGGCGGAACATGAACGACGGATTGAGGAAGGGACCGCTGACATTCCAATCATACCAGCCGTAATAAATCGCGGCATCCGTCATCGGGTAATTTGTCGGCAGGGTGTCGTTGAAGCGGTCGGTGATCGTCGGGATGCCCACTTTCTGGTGCTGTGCGGCGATCTCGTTCAGCCACTGATCGCCTTGTGGGAACTTGTTGGCGACATCCACGTAGGCGCGCCCCCATAGGCCGGTTTTTTCCGTTTCGATCGCGTCGGCGATCATCTTCTTGCAGGTGATGTAAGCCGGGGCGTCGATGCGTGCGACCAGCACGAAGTAGGGTGCGTTGGCGGAGGCTAGCTCGATCTTGCTCTCGAAAAACGCGTTTTTCAGCACCCCTTTGGTGGGCAGTGTCTCCACCCCGAAGAGCGCCAGTTCCGAATCCACGGATGCCTCGTCGCGCGGGGCGATCGGATCGGCGGGTGGCTTGTCGCCTTCCTTCGGTGGGTCGACCGGTTCCGGCTTGATGCGCAGCGGCATGCCTTTCATCAGGACGATCGCGCGGATGCGATTGGAGGAGGGGAGCAGCACGCCTTGGCGGTCGTTGGTGCGCTGCCAGTAGCCTTTGTCCTCAAATTCCTCACGGAGAGGCTTGAGGATCGTGTCGTTGAATTCCGCGCGGCTGATGTCCGCCTTGGCCGGAGGGTTGAGGCCGATGACCTGCGACGGCGGGATGTTACGAACGTCGCAGTAGTAGTTCGCCAAGCGTTCGGATTCAGGGTCGGCGTTGTTGAAGACCACCAGCACTTCTCTGGAGTTGAGCGGCCGGGAAATCGCCGGGAGCAGCAAGGCCGCGAAGGCGAGGGAGAGGATTACGGCCGTTTTTTTCCCGGAGGAAAGATGGGGGCAGGCGCTGAACATGAAGGAGAGAATGAACGCACGGCAGAATCTTGCAACCCAAAGGGGCACATGCATTCAGCGGATTTCCAATGGCACGCGCAGGCCATCGTAGGCCGGGGAGACTCCGGGTGGGAGTGAGGCGGCCAGCGTGGCGTGATCCAGATCGTGGCTCATGTGGGTCAGCAGAGTTTGCCCCGGTGCCAAGCGCTTGGAAATGGCCAACGCCTCCGGCAGGGAGAGGTGGGTTGCGTGGGGGTCCTCGCGCAGTGCATCGATCACTAACAGATCCAGCCCGCCGAGCATTTCCAAGGTGCTTTCCGGGATGGATTTCACATCCGGGAGGTAGGCAAAGCGGAAGCCATCCGGCATCACGAAAAGCAGGCCAACGGTCTCCACTCCGCCATGCGTGACAGGCAGAGGGGTCACGGAAATCTCACCAATGCGTATGCCTGTGCCCAGCGGGATCGGGTCCGGCTTGACGTAACCGCGGTGAATGTTGTCCGGGTGGAAAGCCCAGCCGAACATGGTTTTGAGCACTTTCAGGCAGGATTCCGTGGAGTAGAGCGGCAGCGGCTTGTCTTTCCCCCAGCAGAAGGCGCGCAGCTCATCGAAGCCCGCCACATGATCCACATGGCCGTGGGTGTAGACGATCGCATCGATCGAGGAAATGCCCTCCCGCAGCGCCTGCTCGCGCAGATCCGGGCCGGAATCCACCAAGATGCGCACCCCGCCGGACTCCACCGTGATCGAGGAGCGCGTGCGGTTGTTGCGCGGATCGGTGGATTTGCAGACCGGGCAGCTACACCCAATCACAGGAACACCGACAGAAGTGCCGGTGCCCAGAAAAGTCAGGAAGCTATCGTGCGCTGGCACGGAGTTCGTATGGGGGAGAGGGGATTAGCTGCAGCAACCGCCACCGCCGCCGCCACCACCGCAGCAGCCACCGCCGCTATTTTCGGCTTCGGCGATTTCCTCATCGCTAGGCACGCGGCCCAGCTCCAAGGTCATCGAGACGTATTTGCCGATCTGCTTCTGCATCGTCTCCAGTGTGCGCTGAGCGTCCATGAAATCGGATGCGGTCTTGTTTTCGAAAAGCGCATCGCGTGCGTCCTCGAAGGATTTGATCTCCGCTGCGCCCAGTTCCACACCGGCGTGCTGCTTGTGGTGAAGTTCCTCGCCTTTCTCGTGCACCGTCTGATATTGCAGCTTCGCGACATCGTCGTTGAGGAAGCGCTCCACATCGGCTTGGAGTTTGATGAATTTTTCGTCAGTCGCGATGCTTTCGCAAAGTTCCTTGGTTTTCGAGATAATGGACGTTCTTTCGGCAAGCATGCTCATGACTTGAGTGGTAGGACGGGAACCGGCGCGGTGCAATGCCGATTTTTCCGAAAAATCCCGCCCTTCGTATTGTGATCGCGCCCAATCCGTGGGAGATTTATCCCACTGTGCTGCTGGGAATGACCGAATCCGATGGGCTTGCGCTGGCCATGGCCTGCGTGATGGGCACCGCTTTTGTCGTCATCGCCACCCTCCTCTTCTGCATCATCCGCAATGCCTCCAAGCGCGATCCCGAAGTGGACGATCTCATCGAAGAGGTTGAACAGGAGGAAAAAGCCGGCCGCGAGAAGAAACCCGCCGGCAAGGTGAAGGAACGCGAGGACTGGGAAAAGGACGGCGATTGGTGGAAGCAGTAGGTAAATGCTGAAAGGCTGAAAACTGAAACGCTGAAAGATCTCTTGGTCAGTAGGTGGGGAGAATGCGGTGCAAAGCCGTAAGCCGGCTCGGGATGGCATGTGTGCTAGTCAGTCGATGGAAGTCCCGTTTCCCACAATGTTGACGGAGCGATCCAAAACGATAGCTTCAGGAGCTGAACCAATTCCTCCGGATAGGGTGGTGCAGTTGTCTCAAAATGCACGAATCGGGGAGGAGCTTTGCACGGGATCGGGGCGGGGTGAGTCGAGATGGAGGGGGGGATAGCTGGTAGGCTAGGCAATGCTACGACTCCGGAAGATTGGTATGAGGCATGCGATGGATAAGGAAACGCAAGTTGGCTCAGCTGCACTTGTGTAAACCAGTAGTGCCGTTGTGCGGCGAAATCCTTCTATGAAACTACCTGTGGACACAGACCCCATCAACCCCGCTTCGTTGCCTTCCGCCGGTATGATCGTGCGGGAGAAGGAGCCGGTGAATCTGGAAATGCCGTTTGGTTCGCTTGATTCCTTCATCACCCCGGCAGATCAGTTTTATGTGCGCTGCCATCATCCGATCCCGGAGATAGATGCGGAGACATGGCGTCTGGAGATCGAAGGCGATGTGGAGAATCCTTTTTCGCTGGGTTATGCGGATCTCGAAGCGATGGAGCGCCGCACGATCACCACGACCATGGAGTGTGCTGGCAACGGTCGGACGTTTCTTGAGCCGCAGCGTGCGGGTGCGCAGTGGGAAGGTGGTGCCGTGGGAACCGCAGAATGGACGGGGGTGCCGCTCGCCGATCTGTTGACGCGGGCGGGTGTGCGCGCCTCCGCACGTGAGGTGATCCTGATCGGCGCGGATTTGGGAGAGATCAAGGAGCCACCGCGGCCGGAAGGGGAAATCCACTACTCCCGCAGCCTGCCGCTAAAGAAGGCCACGGATGACGTGCTGTTGGCCATGGCAATGAACGGGCAACGCATTGCTCCTTCCCACGGTTTTCCGCTGCGGGCTGTCGTGCCCGGCTGGTATGGAATGGCAGCGGTGAAATGGCTCACGCGCATCGTGGTGAGCAGTGAGCCCTATCAAGGCTATTACCAGACGATTGATTACTCCTACTGGGAACGCGGATCCACCGCGCCGACGCTGATCCCCATCACCGAGATGCGGGTGAAGGCACAGATCGCGAGGCCGGGCTATGCTGAGGCGGTGCCTGCCGGGCAGCCCTACCGGGTGCATGGCGCGGCGTGGACCGGGGGAGCGGAAATCACCCGGGTGGAAGTGAGCACCGACGGGGGCAAGCAATGGAACGACGCGACCCTGCTGGGCGAAGCGGTGCGGGATGCATGGCGGCTGTGGGAGTATGAATGGGCGGTGCCTGACCAGACGGGTGAGACGGTTCTGATGGCGCGGGCCACTGATTCCCTAGGGCGCACACAGCCACCGCAGCATCACGATGATCGCAGCAGTTACCTCATCCATCACTGGCTCCCGGTCAAAGTGCTGATCCGCTAAACTTCTGAGAAATCTTTCACTACAACCCTAACCCACCAACATCATGAAACCATCAATACGAAAAATTGCCCTCGCGGCGCTCATCCTATTGCCAACCCTCAGCTTTGCCGCAGAGCACTCCGGCGATGCAGCGGAAAAGCCTCACAAGATTGTCTTCCAAGTGGTGATGGACGGGCCGGAGAAATGGGAAGGAGCTTTCCGCAACGTGGAGAATGTCATCAAGGAGCTGGGCGCGGAAACCACCGAGATCGAGGTGGTCGCCC
Organism: Luteolibacter sp.; assembly: GCA_039978775.1. Lineage (GTDB taxonomy): Bacteria > Verrucomicrobiota > Verrucomicrobiia > Verrucomicrobiales > Akkermansiaceae > Luteolibacter. Next base: position 28,681 of record JBDWAR010000023.1, read on the forward strand.
ACAGCAAGGGCCTGGGCATGCTCTTGGCGAAAACCTACGCGGAGCATCCGGAGATGAAGGAGAAGCTCGATGAACTCCATGCCAACGGCGTGGTCTTTGTCGCCTGTGAAAACACCATGAAGCGCAAAGGGGTGGAAAAGAAGGATCTGGTTGAGATCGCCACCACAGTTCCTTCCGGCGTGGCCGAAGTGGTCCTCAAGCAGGAGGCAGGATACTCCTACATCAAGGCCGGCGACTGACGGGGAAACGCCTCCGCGCTGGCTGTGCGGCAGGATGAGCGGCCGCGTGCCGCTCAGGAACGCTTGGTGGCGAACTGGGCGAAACTTTGCTTATCGAGTAAGCCGAGCATTTTCTTCTGGGTGCTGACGTAGAACTCGTGGAGGGGGCAGATCGGACCGGTCTCGCACCAACCGGGACCGAAGGGGCACATCAGGCGTTTGTCGGGGTCGTCGAATATTTTCACGACATCGAGCAGAGAGATTTTCGCCGGGGGGCGGGTTAGGGTGTAGCCTCCGGAGGGGCCGGGCTTGCCATTCACGAGGCCAGCGGTGGAGAGGATGGTGAGGATTTTTGCGACGAGGGCGCGCGAGAGGTTGCGTTCGGCGGCAATTTCGGCGCTTCCGATCAGGCGGTCTTCATCGGCCACCGAGGCGAGATAACTGACGGCGGCGATTCCGCTTTGGGCGAGTTTGCTGTAACTAAGCATGGGTGGAATGTTTGAGTGCGGCTTGAGTGGTGGGCCAAGGGCGCTGAATGCGGCGACCATAACGTAAGATTGTAGCATGGCTCTTAAAAGAAGCTAAATTCTTTATTTGCTTTCAAAGAGGGGCGGATGGGGGGATGATGCGGGGCGTCCGGGCGAGTCAGGATTTTCTGCGACGAGGGCGGGCACGCCAAGCGATAGAAGACACTGATGATGAAAGACAGCCACGAAGAGAAAGAAGGAAAGCCGGATCTACTGGGGCGTCCCGGGATCGAGAAATTGGTGGATGTGTTTTACCGCAAGGTTCGGGCGGACGAGGGGTTGGGTCATGTCTTCGACGGGGTGGCGAAGGTGAACTGGGAGACGCATCTGCCAAAGATCTGCGACTTTTGGGATACGGTGATCTTTCGCGCCGGGACCTTCCGGGGAAATCCGTTGGCGGTGCATGGCAAGATGCTGGCGGAGACGAAGCTGCCGTGGGCACTCTTCGAGCGGTGGTTGGAATTGTTCCGGGAGACGGTGGACGAGCTTTTCGCCGGGGAGAACGCGGGGCACATCGTGCGCAGTGCGGAGGACATGGCGGGGGTGATCTATTCGAAAATCCACGGCATCCCCAATCCACGCCACGATCCTGCACTACTGACACCGGAGCAAAAGGCGCGTTACGCGAGCTACCGGGAGAAGGCCGGGAACTAAGTTTTTTAGATCGGAAGTGGTCTGAATGAAACGCGGACTTTAGTCCGCCGCGCCCGATTTGCTGCGGACTAAAGTCCGCGTTCCGTTTTTTATTACGGCTTTTCGGCTGCTTTTAGGGCTTTCACCGAGGCCTCGGGGCCTTCCTGGGAGTCGATCCATTTGTGGACGATTCTGCCGTCTGGAGCGATGGTGGCGATGAGGTAGGAGTGGGCGAAATCGACTCCGTTGGGGAGGCGGTCGAAGCGAACTCCCAAGATGACGGCCATTTCTAGCAGTGCGTCTTCTTCGCTACGCAGGACATCCCAGCGCTCGGAGAGCTTGTGATTGTCGGCGAGGGTTTTGAGGGCGGCTTGGTCGTCGCTTTCCGGATCCAGGGTGATGAAGGTGAAACGCGCCTTGGACTCGGGGGCGAGTTCCTTTTCAATGCGCTGCATGTCTGCGATGATACGTGGGCAGATGCCTTTGCAGGTGGCGTAGCCGAGGGCGACGACACGCGGGGTGCCGGCAGATTCCGACCATTTGAGCGCTTTGCCATTCTGATCCTGCCAAGTGGAATCCAGCGCGTAGATCGACTCCTCCGGAAGATCCGCTTGGGCTGGGGGAACCGGATGGGGAGCTTCTTTTTCCGCGTTGAGCGCCAGTGCGGCGGAGAGGATGGCGATAGGTATGAGGAGATGGCGTTTCATGGGTTTGGGTCGGGTGAAGGTTCGGCGTCTCGCGCTCCGCGGAAGCCGAGGCCGGGCAGGCAGAAATCGCCTTTCAGAGAAGAGCGGAAGGCCATGCGCATGAAGTTTGCGTATTCGGTGGCCTGGTTCGGGTCGGCACCGCCACCGCCGCAGAATTGCTGGGCGTTGAGTGTGCCATCGGAGCGTGCTTCGCCACTGGTCATGGCGGAGACAAAGTTCGCGGTCCATTCCCAGACGATGCCGTGCATGCCAGTGGCACCGTAGATGTTAGATTCACCTTTGGTGACATCGGGAAGCACGTCGGGGGTGGGGCGGGAGTACCAATCGAGGATCTTGGTTTTGAAAGTGGGATCATCGTTGGCGTCGATGGAGTGGAGATTGGCGCGTGCGACAAATTCCCATTCATCGACGGAGGGTAGGCGTTTGTCGACGGATTTCAAGAAGGCGCGGGCGGCGAACCATGAGATGCAGACGACGGGAGCGTCCGGCGGGGCGTTGGGGCCCAGTTCGGTATCGCCCGCCCATTTCGAGAGGTAGCCTTGATCGGCGAAAAGACGCTTCACCCGCGAGCGTTGCCACTCCGGGTGTTGCGTAACGAACGCGAGAAACTCGGCGTTCGTGGTTTGACGCACATCGATGAGAAAGTCTTCGACAGTTCTGGTTTTTCCGTCCTTTTCAAGCGGCCTCTCGTAGGTGCCGCCTGTGACGGGCACCATGAGTGAGGTGGGGATCTCTACGGCCACCGCGGTAAGGCAGAGGCCGATCGAGATGAGGAACTGTCGGAGGGGACTCATTATTTTGCGCGTGCTTTGGCGACTTCGTCAGGGGTGACTTCCCAGCCTGCGTTTTCCCATGAGTTGGAGACGTAGGTGAGCACGTTGGCAACGTCCTCGTCGTTGAGGGTGAGGGCAGGCATGACGCTGTTGTATTTGTTGCCGTTGACAGTAACCTCACCGCTGAGGCCGTGGATCACGGTGTTGATCGCCCTATCCTTGTCGGCATTCAGGTAATCCGAGCCGGCGAGGGGAGGGAATGCGGCAGGGATGCCCTGGCCTTCCGCCTGGTGGCAAGCGATGCAGTTGGTAGCGTAAACGTTCTTGCCGCGATCGATGCGCTCTTGCTTGGTATTCGCTGCTGCAAGAGGAGTTCCTTGATCCGGCATGGTCTGTGGGGTGCCGCCTTCGGGAAGGTAGATGTTGTCGCTGCGCTTGCCGGAATAGACGAGCGGATCCGGCTCACCCTCGACATTGATCATGGCGATGGCTCCTTTGTTGAATGCACGGGTCAGCGCGTGATCGACGAGGATCACTTTTCCGGGAACGTCCACTTTGAACTCAACCATTGCCGCGCCGCCTGGGGGGACCAGGGTTGTCTGAACGTTGGAATTGATCAAACTAAGGCCGCCTTCGACATAGACCTTGTCGAAGATTTCACCGATGGCATGGAAAGATGAACTCAGGTTGGGGCCGCCGTTTCCAAAGAAGATGCGGACGGTTTCGCCCTTGGTTACGTTGGGGGTGTTTTCGCCGAGCATGCTGCCGACACTGCCGTTGAAGACCACGTAATCGGGTCTTTCGTCGATGGCTTTCTCCATGGAGAAGGGTTGCAGACCTTGCTCGCCGTTGCGGCCTTTGGTGTAGAAGTCGCCCTGCATGACGTAGAACTCATGATCCACCTTTGGCAGGCCTTCTTTGGGCTCCACATAGATGAGGCCATACATGCCGTTGGCCACGTGCATGCCGACCGGTGCGACCGCGCAGTGGTAAACGTAGAGGCCGGGATTGAGCACGCGGAACGAGAATGTCGTGCTGTGGCCGGGTGCCGTGAAGGATGCTGCAGCGCCACCCCCGGGACCGTTGACTGCATGAAGGTCGATGTTGTGGGGCATCTTGTTGCCGGGACGGTTCATCAGTTCGAACTCAACGACATCACCCTCGCGGACGCGGATGAAAGAGCCGGGGACGGTGCCACCGAATGTCCAGAACGTGTAGTCCACGCCATCGGTCATTTTCATGACTTTTTCGACCACTTCGAGCTTCACGTGGACTTTGGTCGCATGGTCGCGCTCGATGGCTGGCGGGACGTGGGGTGGGCTGGTGAGTTGGGCGGTTTCTTCGCCCGTCACGTCGGCTGGCATCGTGATGTCGCCGGTGGCGAGGTGTTCTTCCTCGGCAGTGGAGATTCCGGCAGCCATTGCGGATGCGAAGCTCAATACTCTGATGGCATTTTTTATGTTTTTCATAAAGAGGTACTCTGGGTTACCTCATCATGATGAATCAAAGTGGCGAACCTAATCAAGAATAATCATTCGTTAATATGAGGTCAGGTGCAACGGGGTGGCTGAAGTGGGCGGCATAGATCGTAAGCCCGCTTAATCACCTGCGCCCAGTATGCCGATGCGGTAGGCTTTGCTGATGGCCGCCGGGGCGTTCTGCACATCGAATTTTTCGTAGATGTGGCGGACGTGGGTGGCCACGGTGAAGGCGCTGATATCGAGTTCCGTGGAGATTTCCTTTTTCACTTTTCCTTCGCTGAGCAGCTTGAGGATTTCGATCTCGCGCTCTGAGAGCGGGCACTTCTCCTGAGGTTTAGGCAGCTTGGGCTGCAAGGTTTCCATCATCAAGCGGGCGACCAAGGGATCGAGCGATGCGCCGCCATTCATGACGGTCTGGATGCCTTCTCGGATCTGGGTGGTGCTGGCGGATTTCATCAGGTAGCCGTCGGCTCCCATCGAGATGCAGCTCAGGATGTCGTTTTTCCGGTCGGACTGGGTGAGGATGATGATCTTGATGTCCGGGTGGTATTCGCGGAACAAGGGGAGAGCTTCCATCCCTGTCATGCCGGGCAGATTGAGGTCGAGTAAAACGAGGTCGGGTCGGCCGCTGCGGCTCTGGAGCTCGCGCAGAGCGACTTCCGCCGTGCCGAACTGGCTGCTGAGTTCCATGTCCTGCTGGTCTTCCAGGGCGCAGGCGATGCCCATTCGGTAAGCGCGGTTGTCTTCCACCAGCATGATTTTTGTTTTTCGGTTCATGGGATTGTTTTGGGACGATGGGACAATATAGGTGCTTCGCGGTTTTTTTGGAACAGAATCCATCAGTCGTAGGAATATGCGAGTCAGAGCCATGAGCCGAAGTTAAGGAGTTTCTTCGGTTGGACTTTCAGGGTGATGCGTGTGCCGCCCTCTTCCGGGCTTTCGACGTTCACCTTGCCGCCGAGAAGCCGGGCGCGGCGTTTGAGCGAAGGAGGGGTATGGAGCCCCGCGATGCCGGATCCGTTGTCGGTGACGCGGAGGCGGATGTTCCTGGAGTCGGCGGACAGAATGGTCTGCACGCGGGTGGCGCCGGAGTGGCGGAGGATGTTGGTGAGGCATTCCTTATAGAAGCGGAACAGGCCGTTGCGGCGGCGAGGAGAGAGGGAGCGAATGATCTCGTCGTCGGTGATAGTGAGGGTGTGCTGCATATCGGCGAGGAGGCGGTCGGCCATCCGCTTCATTTCACCTGAGAGATCGGCGTAGAGGTCTTTTGCAGCAAGCAGGTTGGTGCAGTAGCGCGCGGTGGCACCGGTCTCTGTGGTGAGGGCACAGACGGCGTCGGTGTATTCCATGAGCTTGCTCCATTTGCCGTTATCGTTTTTCTCCTCCACCTCCTGCTTGGCGAGGTTCCCGAACAGCCCGATGGCATAGAGGTTGGCGCCGAGTTCATCATGCAGGTTCGCGGCGATGCGTTCGCGTGTCTCGAAGATGGCGCGTTGGCGGGCGGCCTTCTGGATGAGAACGAGGATGATGCCCCCGGCCAGCATGAAGGCGATCAGCCATCCCGCATATTTCAGGGTGGCCCTTTGTTTGGCGTAGCGCGCGGAGAGTTCGGCGATCACACGCGGGCGTTCCACTTCCAGATCGTGGCGGAGCGCCAGTTGGTTCATCCATGTCCGCACAGGCAGGATCTCTCCATACAAATTGAAGCCATCCGTCAGCACTCCGAAAGAGCGGGTGGCTGGGTGGAGTGTTCCGGTGCCGCTGATGGGTTTGCCCAATGCGACGTTGCGCCCCGCAGCGAGCACCTCGATCTCGGCGAAGCCGATCTGGAAAAGTTCCTGCTCCGGATTGGCATCGGTGATGCGGACGTAACGGCAGCGGGTTTCTGGGAAGCTCCACATCATGATCGAGCCGATGTCGTCGAAGCTATCGAACTGGAAATCCAGTAGTTCCGTGGCATCCAAAAAACCGGGATCATTGGCACCTTCGACTTTCAGGTGCAAAGGGATGCCGAAATTGCCGGGGTGTGCCTGCGGGACCGTATCGCTTTGCTCGACCGCATGCAGATGGATGCCGGAAATCAAAATGGATTCTCCGAGATCGACGGTTAAGGAAGGGTTTTGGGCGGGCTGGCTGACGTAGGCCACGCTCTTTTTCCCCAGCGCTCCGTCCATCAGGTAGGGCAGGTTGCCATCCGTCAGGAAACGCGATCCCCATGTCCTTTGCAGTCGCTCGATGTGGTTCGATGAAGCCGTCACCGGCTGGCGCAACGCGACATTTTCATCCCCGCTGAAAACCAGAACCTCGGAGAGTTGGAATACGTGGCGGCCATCGAATGATCGGGCGGCGAGTTGGGTTGCCTCGATTCTCACCCAGGACGCGGTGGTTCCTTTTTTCACGGGCACGACCAGCGGTGCGATGCGCGGCAGCAGGTGTGCGGTGGATGGGTAGTTTGCGATGACGGTACCGTTGCTGTCCCCGTCGGTTCCGGCGAGGATACGGAATGAGATGGGAAAAGCGTCGGCTTCGAATCCCTGTTTGGAATCGCGCCAAAGGAGCGGAGCCAGCACCACTTGGTCGATAGTATATTCCCTGCCGAGATCGATTTTGATCCATTCGGTGTGATCCCCGCTTTTGTGGCTACTCGAGCGGAATCCGATGGCACCGATGCCGCCCCGCAGGCTGGGCTGCGCCAATTCATCAAGCTGCTCGTCGATTTCGGCCAACCGTTGTTCGAGCGACGGTAGGGTGGCGGAGCCGAGTGCATCAATTGCACCCTCTTCGGCGAACAGGGCGAGGCCTCCCATGAGGGCGGTTCCTATAGCGATGGTGACTCTCAACACAGCAACCCTCATATCATGAATGGCAAAGGTGGAGAACTAGTGAGTTAGAATCGGTTTTCAAATGGTGGGTACTCTGGAGGAGATGTGCGCTTCGGACCATCGCTTAAACGTGCGATAGGCCGGTCGTGGAGCGGGACTAGGATGTCAAATCTCTGGAAGCCAAAAAGCTCCATGTTACCCAATTCAACTCAACCAGAAAAATGAACAAACCACTCACAACACTCGGAGCATGCCTGCTGATGGCAGGTGCCGGACAGGCGGCGACTCTACTGAACTTCACCCAGTTTAACAATGATGCCACGGCGTTGGTAGATGGCTCCGCCACGGGTCTCAGCATTGTGAAGAATGATGTGGACGTGTCAGGAAACAATCAAATCCTCTTTAACGTCACCTATACCGGCGCGGATTTCAATGGTGACACGATCAACGACACCTTGACCTTTAAGCTGCGGGTTCAGGGTTACTCGGGTGGCACTGCGACTACGTCACTGCCGAATGGTGCCGATCAGTCTGGCACCGGTGGATCCGTTACCCTTGGAACTGCGGCGGCGGTCGGGACACGCCAAACCACCTTTTTCGGGCAGACCACCACCATGCCATTCGGTAGCACCGTGCAGTTCAGCATCGAAAGCATTGCAGTGAATATCGCGGGTTATGGCGGAGCCTCCTTGGGTTTTGATGCCCTGCGAGTGGAGGAAGGCACATCTTCCGGGCATAGTAAACTCGCGATCATTGGTGTTGGAACAAACCTTACCGAACGTGAGTTCAATGACGGTTTTACCTTTAATCTGAGTTCCAATCGTCAAAGCGTCCTCTTTGTTAGCTCCGCACAAGCAGTCGGCACGACGGTTAGTCCGACAGCGTGGGGCATCGATCGACTTGGATTCGACATCAGTGTGGACGTGATTCCCGAGCCAAGCACCTCCGCGATGCTGCTCGGCGCTCTCGGCCTGCTGACGCTGCGCCGCCGCCGCAAGTAAGCGGGATTTATTTTCATTTCAAATGCGTGGGATGCCGTCTTCGGACTAGCGTCCCACGCTTTTTTTGTGCTCCAGCGCCGCGATCAAATACATTTTGGGTGGGTGCCGTGATAGGAGGAGCAGCACTCCGGTCGTAGGTAAGATTTTCTGACTTAGAAATGGTTCGTCGGGAGAAAGCAGAGGCGATGGAGTACAAACGCGCTGCGGTTTTTCCTCGACTCTATTCGAGCCAAATTCTCCGGACTGAGGCACTTCGCCCTATCGCTTAAACGTGCGATATACGGAGCTTGGGTAAGTGCCTAAGTTTCAAGCGGATCAGGTGGTGGAAATGCGCCGCCTCGTTCAAAAGGAAACCCAGAAACGAACAAAATGAAAAAAACACTAACAACTCTAAGCGCAGGCCTGCTGATGGCAGGCGCAGCACACGCGGCGACAACCGCTTTGAACTTGGCAGCCGCTGGTAACTACTCTGCTTCTGGGACAACCACCACGACTGAAACGATAAGTACGGCTGTCACGGTCTCGACCTCAGTGACTATCGGCACGACCGGTTCATTCGATATCGTGTATACCCTTGGTTCTACTGGGGGCGCGAATTCGTTCGTTAATTCGACTGGATCCCAATATGGAGTTGGGTCTGATACTGATATTTCCGCTCACTATAGCACTCTCGAGGGTAGCGATGCTGAAGGCATTTCATTCACCGGTCTCACAGTCACCAATTTCGTGGCGGGCGACAGCGGACTCACAGTCGGCGACATCACCGATTTGACATTCACGACCGTATCGTTCAATAATGTAAACAATGCTCAAGATGGTGTGAATATATCTTTCACCAGCTTTGGTGACGCCGGAGCATTCAATCAGAATCTAAGTGCAACTGGGACTCCCTACACGCATGATCTGACAGCTCAAGGTAATTACAGCGCACCAGCTACCAGCTTGTTTCTTGAGAATGACAATGCTTTCGGCTCTAACCGCTGGGCTATCGAAGGACTTGAAGTCTTTTACAACATTCCCGAGCCATCCTCGACTGCTCTTGTCGGACTTGGCTTTGCTGGTCTTCTGCTTCGCAGAAAGCGTAACTAAGCGATAAGCTTGAGATTTCTCTAAATACCTCCAGGTGAATGCCTGGGGGTGTTTTTGTGTCATGATGGGCGGTGGGAGAATTGATTCGGAGTGGCGCGCAGCACTTTTGTACCAATGGCATTTCAAGTGTGGTGAGCATCGCCGCTTTTGCTTCTTCTGATGCGTCTCGAAATCGTTCCAGTCGGATGGATTCATTGAGGCTGGCACGAGATTAGGCCGATTATCGTAGAACGGGCAAAGATGGCCGCTCAGCGCCGTCGTTTCTGTGGAATCGCTACGGCACCCGTCTGCATCCGATCCCGATGCTTGTATGTAGCCAGCGTCAGAGGTGAGAGGCTTCCACGTTCATTCTGAATCGTGCCGCGCCCTTTCCTGGACGGCTTGGAGAGACCGTCCCTGCGCCGGCCAGCTCCTTCTCTATCGCAGCAAAGCGCACATCCGCATAGCGCAGGAAGATCCGCCCGAGCACGGTGGGCGAGTCATCGGAGGGTTTAAGATCCGCTCCTGCCCAGAGCATGTTCGGAGCCGAATGCCGCGTAATCCAGCCCTCGGCAACTACTGCGCCACTGCCACTTCATTGTTTCTAGATGGTTTGTGAACGGGACTACGCTGGATGTCGTCCCCGAGCCCCGCCATGCTCCTCGGCGGTCTCGGCGTGTTGGCACTCCTTCGTCGCGGCAAGTAAGCAGGACTCGCTTCTAAAGCTCCTCGCGAGGGACGCACGGTTTTCGAACCGGCGTCCCTTATTTTTTGGTCAACTAACCCCGGTCACGGCTCCGAGTGCTCGATATATTACCGCCTCATCGCTCAAACGAGCGATACACAAAGGGAGGGATCCAGCTAGTTTTCTGAGGAAGGGTGGCTGTCCGATCCTCGTTTGCTCCATTCTCACTGTATCCGTTGCAAAATATTTGTCTCAATAGGGCGAAAGAACTCAACTTTAATTTAGAAACAACCATCCCATGCACCACCTGCTTTTGAAATTATACACTGCCATTGTATTGCCGCTCCTTTGTGCAGGCAACGTCTCCGCGGAGACACCGGAAGACAGCCGCCCCAACATCATTTTCATCTTTGCGGATGACTGGGGTTACGGCGATATCGGTATCCACGGCAGCACTTTTTGCGATACGCCGAACCTCGACAAGATGGCGAAGGAGGGGATCGACTTCGCGAACTTCACGGTGAACAGCCCGGTCTGCTCACCCAGCCGGGTGGCGGTGATGACGGGTCAGTTTCCTGCACGCCATAGCATCCATCAGCACTTCCAGAGTGTGAAGGCGCACATCAAGAGGGGCATGTCCGATTGGCTCGATGTGCAGGCACCGATGCTGCCGCGTTTCCTCAAAGAGGCGGGATATAAGACTGGACACTTCGGCAAATGGCACCTCGGCAGCTCCGGCGACTCACCGACAGAGGATAAATACGGCTACGACAGCTTCGCGACCTTCAACGGCTCCGGGGTGAATGAGATCAAGAAGGAAGGGCTGGCCTCCGTGGATCACGCGGAGAAGTTCATCCGCGAAAACAAGGATCAGCCGTTTTTCGTGAATCTCTGGCTGCACGAGGTTCACACCGCACATTTCCCGCAGGAGCGTTATCTGGAAAAATTCAAGGATCTCAACGAGGCGGAGCGCGTCTATGCGTCGGTCATTGCCGAGGGAGATGAGGCGGTCGGTCGCATCATGAAAGTGCTCGACGAGCTCGGTATCGATGACAACACCCTGGTTGTTTTCTCCACCGACAACGGCCCGGAATCCTCCGATGACGAGAAAGAGCACAAGGACACCGGCGGGCTCGGTAAGTTCTATTCGGTCGGTGAAACGGCCGGCTTGAAAGGGGAGAAGCGTTCCCTGTTCTCCGGTGGCATCCGCGTGCCGTTCATCGTTCGCTGGCCGGGCGTGGCTCCGGCGGGGACGGTTGATAAAACCTCCTTCGTGACTGCCGTGGACTTGCTTCCGACCTTTCTCGCTGCGGCGAAGGTGCCTCTCCAGAAGGATTACGCGCCGGACGGGGAAAATATTTTACCTGCCTTCAAAGGGGAAGGATTCACGAGAACCAAACCCATTTTCTGGGAATGGCGCGGTGGCACCAGTAAGGACTACACCTGGCCTTCGCTCGCCATCCAGGAAGGCAAGTGGAAGCTCCTCGTGAACAAGGAAGAGAATAAGCTGGAGCTCTACGACTTGGAGAACGACTGGGCGGAGAAGAATGATCTCGCCGCCGATTTCCCGGAAGTCGTCAAGGAATTGGGCAAAAAACTCGATGCCTGGAAAGAGTCCCTACCCACGGAGCCTCCCGCAAACGCGCTTTCCCAAGCACGCGGCAAGGTGAAGAAGGATAAGAAAGAGAAAGAGGAGAAGGTGAAATAGACCGCTCCGGCAAACCCAATTCAACTCATGGAAAAAATGAAAATTCTACTATTCCCGCTGACCATACTGGTCTCTGGCATTCTGCCACTTCAGGCGCAAAAAGAATCCGAAAAGCAGAATCCCGACATCAGCTTTGAGCACCGCTTCGCCGGTGACCTTCAGCAGACACCGGACTCGATCGCCAGACAAGAGCTCTGGTTCCGCGATGCGAAGTTTGGCGCGTTCATCCACTTTGGAGTCTATTCCGCATTGGAAGGAGAGTATGAGGGGCGTGGCGCGCAGCACCGGTATTCCGAGTGGGTTCAGATTTCCGCGAAAATGTCGGCTGATGAGTATCGGAAGGTGGCGGCAAATTTCAATCCGGCCGAGTTCAATGCCGACGAGTGGGCGAAAGTTTTCAAGGATTCCGGCATCCGCTATGTGGTCATCACCTCGAAGCATCACGACGGCTTCGCCTTGTTTGATTCGATGGTCAGCGACTACAACATCGTCGATTTCACCCCGTTCAAGCGTGACATCATCAAGGAACTCAGCGAGGCGTGCCATGCTCAGGGATTGAAGTTCGGTGTCTATTATTCGCAGGCGCAGGATTGGGATGAACCGGATGCTCCATTCATTAAACCACGATTCAACGGGCACCGGGCGATCATCCACCCTGATCTGCCAGAGGACTTCAAGCCGGACATGGATCGCTACATTGCCAAAAAGAGCCTGCCGCAGGTGGAAGAGTTGGTGAAAAATTATGAGCTCGATCTGATCTGGTTCGACACCCCATCCGACATGACCTTCGAGCGTGCCAAGCAGTTCAGTGATGTGGTCCGTAAATACCGTCCCAACTGCCTGATCAATTCCCGGATCATTCATGGGGGCAAGGATCAGATCAAAGCCGAGAATCTTCCGCTCTTCGATTATGTTTCAATCGGCGACAAGGAAGTGCCGGATCGGAAGCTTCCGCTCTATTTCGAGTCTCCCGACAGCGTCAGCTCCTCCTTCGGCTACAAGACCAAAGGCGACCACTACTACCACACGGAACAAGAGATGATTCATCGCTTTGTTCATACGGTCTGTGCCGGCGGGAACGCTCTGATCAACAACGGCCCGATGGGCAACGGTAAGCTGGATCCCGAAGCGATCCGCATCTACGGCGCTATGGGCGTCTGGCTCAAGGACAACGGGGAGTCGATTTATGAAACACGTCGCAACCCGCTGCCCAACCGCCCGGAATGGGGCGACTGCTCTGTCAGCAAAGACGGCAAGACGCTTTATCTCCATGTCCTCGAATGGCCGGAGTCCGGCAGCCTCACGGTGAATGACCTTTCCGCCGAAGCGACATCCGCGGTGTATCTGCAAAACGGCGAAAAAGCTGAATTTGTGCAGGATGGCTCCTCCATGAAAATCACGCTGCCTGCCGAGCCGCTGAATGAATACGATACCGTGGTGAAAATCACCTTCGGAACCAGCGTCGGGGAGTAGCCCGGGTAACTTTTGTTCTTTAAAAGCTATGAAGACTTCATTGAGAAAATGTAGGGGGACACTTCTGGCCGTCGTATCTTCCTGTCTCTGCATTGGATCGGTTTACGCCGGGTCGGCGGAGGATGCGTGGGTGAAATTGGTCGGCGAGAAGTTTTCGGAGCGTCCGGAATTTGCCTTTGTGGAAAATGATCCGGCGTTGCCCAATGTGCTGATCTATGGCGATTCCATCTCCATCCATTATACGGAGCGCTTGCGTGAAAAAATGGCGGGCAAGGCGAATGTCTACCGGCTCTATTGCAACGGTGGTGACTCCGGCACGTTCATCAAAAAAATGACTTACATGCACAAAGTCATGGGCAGCAAGCGACTTGATACGCCTTGGGACTTTCAGTGGGATGTCATCCAGTTCAACGTCGGCCTGCATGATCTGAAATACCTTTCAGGACGGAAACTCGACAAGGTGAACGGCGAACAGGTCTCTTCTATCGAGACCTACAAGGAAAACCTTGGCAACATCGTCTCCTACCTGAAGGAACTGGCTCCACAGGCATCGCTCATCTTCGCAACGACGACTCCCGTCGCGCCGGACGAGGCTGGGCGGAAGGAAGGCGATTCGGAAAAATACAATGCCGCCGCCCGCGAAGTGCTTGAGAAGCATCCAGAAATTGTGATCAACGATTTGTTTGCATTCACCAAGCCACACCATTCCGAATGGTGGATTGCTCCGGACAACGTCCACTACAATGAAGCGGGCTACCAGGCACAGGGGGACGAAGTGGCGCGTGTGATTCGCGGCGTGCTCGCCGCGAACGGGAAAAAATAGCCTGTGAAATCTACGAAATGATCCGAGGAAAATGTATGTTGTTTGTAGTCGTGGCGACGGGCGCGCTGGCGTTGTGTTTTAGCAGCATCGCGTCAGCCCGGCAGCCTGTTTCGGAAGTCCCCTGGGAAGGGGAGTCCTTTCTGAATGTGATCTACAAGCAGGTCGATGGGCGGCAGATCAGGATGGATATCTATTTGCCGCCGGGTGAGAAATCCGAGGCGGCGGCTCCTGTCATCTATTACGTGCATGGCGGAGGATGGGCTGCCGGAAGCAAGGCAAAGGGCGGCCTTCCGCTGATGCTGCCGGTGTTCCGGCAATTGGCTGAAAAGGGTTTCGTCTGCGTGTCCATCGACTACCGGCTCTACAAACCTGGAAATGGTGTGCTGATGCGGGATTGCGTTACGGATGCAGTGGACGGTCTTCGGTTTCTCAAGAAAGAGGCGAAGCAGTATGGAATTGATCCGGACAAGATCGTGGTGTGGGGCGATTCGGCTGGCGGCCAACTTGCCCAGATGTTGGCGCTAGCCGACCCTAAAACATTCCCGGGCGATGAATCGCTTGCAGAGTTCGATGTCCAGCCGATCGCCGGAATTTCCTGGTATGGCCCCACTGACTTCACCGATACCAAGCTCTTCAAGGTCGACTCATCCGATAAGGAGCCTGATCGTTTCGGCTCGCGAATCACCGGGACGGAAGGCGGGTATGCGGAAAATCCGAAAGCCTACGAGGAGATGAGTCCGTATTTTTGGATTTCGAAACAGAGTCCACCGATGCTGCTGATCCAAGGTGACAAAGACACCACGATCCCGCTCGCCCATGCACCCCATCTCAAGGAGAAGGCCGACAAGATTGGGGCGGATGTCACGATGATGATTGTGAAGAACGCCGGGCACAACTGGAGGAAGGTCGGCGGGGAGATCGAACCCAGCCTGGAAGAAATACAACGCATCACGGCGGACTTCGCCTCGCGCCATATCGAGCGCAGTAAGTAGGCTGGAAATTTTAGGATAACATGAAGGAATTATTGATTTTGATTTTTGCGGCGTTGGTCGCAAGTGGTTGCAGCAACGAGCAAGCTAAGGCGAATGCGGACTTCTATCTGTCACCCGAAGGCTCGGACGAGTGGTCAGGAACACTGGCGGAGCCGAATGCGGACAAAACCGACGGGCCGTTTGCGACCTTGGAACGGGTGCGGGATGCAGTTCGTAAGCTGAGGGAGAACAAGTCGAAGGGGATCTTGGTTCAGGTTCGTGGCGGCACCTACCCGCTTGATGAAACGGTGGTCTTTGGCTTGGAAGACTCGGGCGCGGGGGAACTGACAATCACCTACGCGGCATATCCGGAGGAAAAACCCGTGTTCAGTTCGGGAAAAGCGGTTGATGGCTGGAAGAAGGTCGATGCTGGTATCGCCGGATTATCAGAAGCTGCCAATGGGAAATTATGGGTCGCCGATGTCTCGGAGCAGTTTTTCACGCTGTATGATTCCGAAGGACGGTTGCCACGGGCGCAGTCCGAAAAGTTCATTCCGCTCGAAGGTGGAGGAAAGAACCGGCTGCATTTCCCTGAGGGAAAACTGAAGAACGGGCCGAATGTGGAAGATCTCGAAATCTTCGTGCGCCCGCATCATGCGTGGATTTTGAACATCCTGCCTGTGGTCTCTGTGGATGAGAAAAAGCAGATTGCCATGACCTCCATCGACGCGACGTATTCGATGAATCCGCTCCATTTCCTCAAGACGACGGAATCTTGCTGGGTGGAGAATGCCTTGGACTACTTGGATGAACCGGGTGAATGGGTTCTCAACACCAAGGAAAAGAAGCTCTACCTATGGCCAAGGAAAGAAGGCCAGCCGGAGGGCATTCTGGCACCTTGCCTGGAGGAATTGATCCGGGTGGAGGGCAAGATCGACAAGCCGGGGCCGACGGATGTTCCGGTGACGAATCTTCATTTCCGCGGCCTGACCTTCACGCATGGCGACCGCTATCTGGTTAAAGAAGACGATGCCGGGTTGCAGCACGACTGGGATTTCCTTGATAAGGGCAACGCACTGCTACGCCTGCGCGGGACGGAGAACTGTGTGATCGAACAATGCCACTTTCTCCAGAGCGGCAGTGGCGCGATCCGGGTGGATCTGCATGGCCAGAAAAACCGGATTTCCGGCAACGTGATCGAGCACATGGGCGGAGCCGGAATCCTGCTCTGTGGATACGGGCCGGGAACGAAGGATGTGAACAAAGACAATCTCGTCTCGAACAATCACATCCATCACGTTGGGGAAATCTACACCCACTCGCCGGGCATCATGGTCTGGCAGAGCGGCGAGAACCGCGTGGCAAACAACCTGATCCACCACACCCCTTATACGGGTCTGATCATTTCCGGCTGCATGACCGATTTCTTCTCGAAAAACGGTGGGCGGGAACTTGCGAGGACTCTCCGGAAGGATGAGATGCCAGGGCTTCCGAAGAAACCGAAACTGGAAGATGTCCGCCCCTACCTCCACACTCATGACAATACTTTCGAATACAACGAGATTCATCACGCGATGGAAATGATGGGGGACGGCAATGCGATCTACATTCGAGGCGCGGGCGCGGGGAACATCATCCGGAGAAACTACGTTCACCACTTGGTTGCCCCGATGATCATGCAGGCGGCGATACGGACGGATGGCGGGCAGATGGATACGCTTATCGCCGAGAATGTAGTCTATAAATGCACGTCGCAGGGGATCCTGATGAAGCTCAACAACCGTTGTGAAAACAACATCGTCGTGGACATCATCGCTCCGCCGCGCGGTTATTACCTATCCCTGCGCGAGGGGCCGCTCACCGGTGCCACCATCCAGCGCAACATCTTCTACTCCACCTATCCGGACACCACGTTCATCGACGAGCTGGAGGCCAAGAACACCGGTGCAATCGAAGATGCCCGCGGCCGGGAAATCGCCTTCGCCAAAGACGCCGATGCCGATCACAACATCTACTTCAGCACCGTCGATCTGGCGATGGCGGAGAATTTCCTAGAGAAACAGCAGAAGGACGGGGTGGATCAGCACAGCCTCGCCACGGATCCGCTCTTCGTGGATCCGGAAAACGGCGACTTCTCCTTCCAGCCCGACTCACCTGCTCACAAGCTCGGCATCGTGCCGATCGATCTGAGCAAGATTGGTCTGATCAAAGACTAGCCAGAGCCGCGCTCTCCAGAGCTCGGGTGGAAGGTGATAGGCAAAAGAAGACTCGCGTTCTTGTGAACGCGAGTCCGGCTGCCACTCCTTACTTCGGAGTCGAAGCGGCTTCGTGTCGCTCTTCTGCTGCCTCGAGTTCGGCGCGTTCTTTGGCGATGACGCGGACGAGCTTGCGGGCGGTGTTTTCCCAGTCGGCGAGGAGCTCGGCGGCTTGCTTTGAGCCGGTTTTTTCGAGGTGGAGTTCGATGAGCGCTTTGACCTCGGCGAAGTCCTGCGGACGGCGGATCGGCATGGCGACGACCATCTCGGTATTGACGCGGGAGTAGAATTTCCCATCGACGTCATAGACGTAGGCGGTGCCGCCGGACATGCCAGCGCCGAAGTTTTTGCCGGTGCGGCCGAGGATGGCGACGGTGCCGTTGGTCATGTATTCGCAGCCGTGGTCGCCCACGCCTTCGACGATGGCAGTGGATCCGGAGTTGCGGACGGCGAAGCGCTCTCCGGCGCGGCCGTTGGCGAAGAGGTATCCGCCGGTGGCTCCGTAGAGGCAGGTGTTTCCGGCGATGGAGTTCTTGGCAGCTTCGAACTTCGCATCGGGAGAGACGCGCAGGATGATTTCGCCGGAGGCCATGCCTTTGCCGACGTAGTCGTTCGCTTCCCCGATGAGCTCGAGGGTGACGCCGTTGACTAGGAAGGTGCCGAAGGATTGGCCGGCGGTGCCTTTGCAGGTGATGTGGATCGTGCCTGCTGGCAGGTCTTTGTTGCCAAAGATCTGGGCGATGCGTCCGGAGAGGCGGGTGCCGATGTTGCGGTCGGTGTTGAAGACATCGTAGGCGAGTTTCAGCGGGGCGCGGTCCGGTAGGAGGGTGATGGCCTCGAGGACTTCATCGCGGATGGAGCCTTCGCCATATTCCGGCACTTCGGTCGGGGTGAGTCCGGCTGCTTTTGCAAGATCGCTGAGGATCGTGATATCGAGGGCGGTCTTAGCGATGCCGTCGTTGCGATCCATGCTGCGGATGCGGGCGACTTCCGATTCCTTTTTATCGAAGGATTTCGCGACGGTAGGCACGACGTCCTTGAGGAGCTTGGAGAAGTCCAGGGTGTTCGCCTTCGGGTGTCCGGGGACCTCGCGCTGGACGAGCATGTCCGGATGGCCGATGAGATCATCGAGTTTGCGGATTCCGAGCTTGGCCATGATTTCGCGGGCTTCGTTGGCGACTGCGTTGAAATAGTTGATGACCATTTCGGGCGTGCCCTTGAACTTAGCGCGGAACTTGGGATCGGTGGTGGCCACGCCGACTGGGCAGGTGTTGAGGTGGCACTTGCGCACGTAAACACAACCCATGGCGATCATGGCGGTGGTGCCGAAGTTGAATTGCTCGGCGCCGAGCATGGCGGCGATGACCACGTCGCGGCCGTTCTTGATGCCACCGTCGGTGCGGAGGATCACGCGGTCGCGCAGGTTGTTGATGATGAGGGTCTGCTGGGCTTCGGAGAGGCCGAGTTCCCACGGGGATCCTGCATGCTTGGTGGAGGACAGCGGAGATGCGCCGGTGCCACCATCGTGTCCGGAGATCAGGATGTTATCGGCGGATGCCTTTGCGACACCTGCTGCGACGGTGCCGACACCAGCTTCTGCTACTAGCTTCACCGTAATGCGCGCCGTCGGGTTCACTTCCTTGAGGTCGTGAATGAGCTGGGCGAGATCCTCGATGGAGTAGATGTCGTGGTGGGGAGGCGGAGAGATGAGCTGGACGCCTGGCTGGGTGTTGCGCAGGCGGGCGATGAGTGCGTTGACCTTGTGTCCGGGCAGCTGGCCGCCTTCGCCAGGCTTCGCACCCTGGGCCATCTTGATCTCAAGCTCGTCGGCATTGACGAGGTAGTGCGCGGAGACGCCGAAGCGGCCGGATGCGATCTGCTTGATGTAGGAGCGGGCAGAATCGCCGTTCGGGTAGGGCTTGAAGCGGATCGGGTCTTCGCCGCCTTCTCCTGAGTCGGATTTGCCGCCGATGCGGTTCATGGCGATCGCCAATGTTTCGTGGGCCTCAGGGGAGAGGGCACCGAGGGACATGGCTGCGGTGGTGAAACGGCGGCGGATGTCTTCGACGGGCTCGACTTCATCGAGTGGGATCGGGCCGGATGCTGCGGGGACGAAATTGAGCAGATCCTTGATGGCAACTGGATTGGTCTCTAGGGAAACGCGCACATATTCCTCGTAGTCCTCGGGTTTGCCGGATTTCACGTATTGGTGGAAGTTTTTGATGACTTCGGTGGTGAAGGCGTGGCGCTCACCGGTTTTGCGGTAGCGGTTGTAGCCGGGATCGCCGAGGTCGAGGGTTTCGCCCTCGGGAACTTCGGTTTCGTAAGCAGCCTTGTGGCGGATGATGGATTCCTCGGCGATTTCCTTGAAGGCGATGCCGCCGATCTGGGATGGCACGCCGGTGAAGGAGAAATCGACGACTTCTGAACCGATGCCGATGGCCTCGTAGGTTTGCGCGCCCTGATAGGAGTTGAGCACGGAGATGCCCATTTTGGACATGATCTTGAGCAGGCCTTTTTCGAGGGCCTTGCGGTAGTTGGTCATCGCCTTCTGAGGCGTCATGCCCTCGCCGAGCTTGTTCTTGCCTTCATCAGAAGCCACGAGCTGGCGCACGGTGGCGTAGCCGAGATAAGGGACGACGGCGGTCGCGCCGAAGCCGAAGAGGCAGGCGATCTGGTGGACGTCGCGGGCTTCGCCGGTCTCGATGACCAGGGAGGCGCGCATGCGCTTACGGATGCGGTTGAGGTGGTGGTGGATGGTGCCGGTGCAGAGCAGTGCGGGGATGGGCACACGCTCGGGGGAGGTGGCACGATCCGAGAGGATGATGATCGAAATTTTCTGATTCACCGCTTCCTCGACTTCTGAGCAGATTTCATCGAGGCGGGCTTTCATGCCATCGGCGCCAGTTGAGGCGTCCCAGGTGCAGTCTGCGACGTAGGATGGGAAGCCGTGCTCGCCCATGTGGGTGATTTTTTCGAGCTCGTGCTCGAAGAGGATCGCGGAGTCCAAGGAGATGGATTTGCAGTGAGTCGGGCCTTCCTCAAGGAGGTTGCGCTCAGGGCCGAGGCCGGCAGCGAGGGACATGACCGCCCATTCGCGGATCGGATCGATCGGTGGGTTGGTGACCTGTGCGAAGCGCTGCTTGAAGTAAGTCGGCAGCAGGCGCGGGTAGGAGGAAAGAACGGCGAGGGGGATGTCATCGCCCATCGAGAAGACCGCTTCCTGCGCACCCTTGATCATCGGTGGGAAAACCATGTCGAGCTCCTCGATGGAGATCGCGTTGGCGACTTGGCGGCGCGAGAGATCGAGCGCTTCGATTTCGATTTCCGGAACGTGGGCGGAAGGAGAGATGAATTTGCGGAGTTCGAGGCGGTTTTCATCGATCCAGCGGCGGTAAGGCTTCTGGCGAGCGAGCTCTTCCTTGATCTCATGGTCGGTTTTGAAAGTGCCGGTGGAGGTATCTGCGGAGAGCATTTGGCCGGGGCCGAGACGGCCTTTGCGGATGACCTTTGCATCATCGAAGACGACGGCGCCAGTTTCCGAACCGATGTATAGGAAACCATCCGAGGTGATCTTGAAGCGGGAAGGGCGCAGGCCGTTGCGGTCGAGGGATGCGCAGAGCTTGGTGCCATCTGTGAAGACGAGGCCGGCTGGGCCGTCCCATGGCTCGGAGAAGGAGCGGATGTATTGGTAGAAGGCGCGGAGCTCGTCGGAGATTTCCTCGTCGTTGCGGTAGGCGGGCGGGACGAGCATGCACATGGAGTGCTCGAGGGAGCGCCCGGAAAGGACGAGGAGTTCGAGGCAGTGATCGAGGGAAGCGGAATCGGACTCACCGTGGCGGATGAGGTTTTTCACGATATCGATTTCATCGCCCCAGACAGGGGACTCGAAGAATTCCTCACGTGAGGTCATCCAGTTGCGGTTGCCCTCGACGGTGTTGATCTCGCCGTTATGGCACATCATGCGGAACGGTTGTCCGAGAGGCCATGCGGGGAAGGTGTTGGTGGAGAAGCGCTGGTGATAGAGGCAGATCGCGGTTTGGAAATCGGGATCGGTGAGATCCGCGTAGAAGGCGCGGAGTGCCTGCGGCATGGCGAGCGCCTTGTAAGAGATGAGGCGGCTGGAGAAAGACGGCATGTAGAAGCCGTGGACTTCCTTGGTCGCGTGTTCGATTTCGCGGCGGCAGAGGTAGAGTTTGCGTTCGAATTCGAGCGGCTCCATGCCCTCGGGCTTAAGCATCAGGAGGTGCTCGATATGTGGGCGGGATTTTTGAGCGATCTTTCCGAGGGCGTCGATATCGACCGGGACCTCGCGCCAGCCGATGGCCGTGATGTTGCGCTTGGCAAGGGTGGCGGCGGTGATTTTCTTGATCGAAGCGGCCTGTGGTTCGTCACCTTGTGGGAAAAAGTAAACCGCGACCGCGAGATCGGCGGGGTCTGCGACTTTGGTGCCGAGTTTTTCAGCGGCCTTCGCGAAGAGCGGGAAAGGGATTTGGGAGAGGATGCCGGATCCGTCGCCGGTTTTCATGTCAGCATCGACCGCGCCGCGGTGCATCATGCAGGAGACCGAGGTGAGTGCGTGGTCGAGGACTTCAAAGGAACGTTTGCCTTCCAGGTGCGCGATGGCGCCCATGCCGCAGTTGTCGTGTTCTTGAGAAAGGCTGTGAAGGGAGCCTGGGACGAGCGGGGTGCTGGAATGGTAGAAAGGATTAGTCATGAGAGGCGCGGGGAATTAAGAACAGGAGGGCGTGACGGACAAGCAGGAATTGTTCCCGCAACTGAGCCGAGAAAATTTAAGCTCGAAGTTCTAAACCTCAAGTCGGAGTGTGCTGGCACACCCCGAGACGGGGATTGCACGGCCCCTACGACAATCTCATAGCAGGCTGCCCCGAGATGGTGCAGCTACGCAGGACTTACCTGAGGCCTTTGAGGGCTTTGGCGCTGGGCTTTTTGAAGACCAGATCGGTGATGGATTGGCGGCGGCCGTTGTTGGGGTCGTGGGTGGCGACCTGCATTTTCTCGAGCACCCATACGCCATCGCCGACTTTCATGACGTCTTCGACCTGGAATTCCTTCACGAGCGTACCGTTTTTGTCGTGGCCACGGATGCGCATGAAGGCGCCGTATTTCGTGTGGATCCAGACATAAACGCCTTCGTAGCGGCCGGGAGCACCGCCGGGTTTGTTGAGGCGCAGACGGTAGCATTCCTCGGTTCCGACCCTTTCGGTGCCTTCGAGTTTGGGATTCGGCCAGTAGAAGAAACGCAGGGCGAGATCTTCGTAGGTCATATCGGTGCCGGCGACGGATTCGGTCATTTTGTTTCTCGGGAAGTCCCGGGTTTTTCCATCGATGATCTCGAAGAGGTCGTATTTGTCATCGGCGAGGCGCATGTGGAAGACTCGCCATTTCTTGTTCTCATAATACTGGAACTGAATGTTTTTGCCCTTGAGGAAGATTGTGATGGGGATTTTCCGCCCGTTGTGGGAGAGGTAGCCCTCCAGGCCTTCGTCGAGCTCGGTGAGGGTGGCAGAGAGGCGGGCACCTTCGAGGATGCGATTGGCATCCTGAGCGTGAGCGACGAAAGGAGCGGCGGTAGCGAGAATGGCCGTGGCGAGAACGATAAGTTTTTTCATGGGATGAAGTTAGATGATATGCGCACTTGGACAACCCCGGGAGCGAAAAGATTCAATTGGGTTTGCCGAGGCGTTTTTTTATTTTCGATGCGTCGGCACGAAAAAGCCCGCGATGACAGGCATGCGCGGGCATGGAGAAATTTTTTCTACTGAGGAAAAGTGCTCAGTAGGAGTGGGATCCACGGGTGTGTGGATCCGGGTCTGTCACCGGAGGATGCGGTGGCGGTGGCGGGAAGCTGATGAAAGGCTTGTCGAGCGGGTTAGGCAGTCTTTCGGGAGGAGTGACCGAAGCCACTGCATCTTTCGCGTCCTTGCCGCTTTTGGAGTCCTTTGCGCTGTAGCTGCTGTCGCCGCGGTTCGGATCGAGCTTTGCGAGAACCGCTTGCACGTTGGGAAGTGCTTCGGGAAGTGCGGCGATCGCGCACTGAGAGATCATGCGCATAGCATCGGGATTGGCCGTGATGGCTACCTCGGCGATGTTACCGACCAGTTCCGGATCTGCACCGGAGGTGATGATCGCGGCTTTCACGATTTCACAGGAGCAGTTTGGATTGGCAGTTATCTCTGCCTCGACGATTTCGAGAACTTTCGAAAGGTCGACTTCGATGCGGTGACCGACCGAGAGAGAGAGAGCGTCGCAGTCGACGGAGTCTTCGGAAGGTTTTTGGTAAGCTGCGGAGAGCTCTGCAAGGCCTGCTTGGATTCCGGATGCCTGCTCGGCAGAGACTTGCACCTTGATGCGAGTGGCATTGCGATAGGCTGAGGTTTCCTCAAGCACGGAGAGATCCAACACGTTTTTAGTGCTCTTCGCGGAAGCGGTGCGGGTGCTGAGAGTCAGGGCGTCCTGATTCACGAAAACCGGTTTGCTTTCGGAAAGATCGCCCTTGGATTTCCGGACGGTAGGCAGTTGGAGCACACCACTGAGAGCTTTGTCTGCTGCAAACGATGGCTTTTCTGGTGAGTAAACGCCTTCGGTTTTCTCACTAGCTGCGGTTTTATCGAGTGGGACTTCGATCAATTGCGCACTTGCCGGAAGGGCGCAGCACAGGCTGATCAGGAAGGCCACGTTGGGGGAGACGTGAATTTTCATAGGGTATATGGGTGAACACGTTGTTTATCCCCCAAAAATACGCTTCGTTCAAGGGAAATTTTAAAGATCTCGGTAAAAGTTTAATTTAAATTTATCCAGATGGTCGGGATTTACTGATATTTGAGATCTCCGTAATAAATGGTCGTGCGTTTTCTGTGATGCAGTGATCAGCGTGCGGAAATGGAAACCGCGCAGGCCTTGTAGTTGGGCTGTCGAGAATGTGGATCGAAGGAGCTGTGGGTGAGTCGGTTAACCTCCGGATAATGCATGGGGATGAAAATCTGCCCTTGCTGGACGGTGGGAGCGATGTAAGCCGAGGCCTCCAAGTTCCCCCTGCGAGAAGCGATGTGGAGTATCTGGCGGTCTGAAACGCCGAGTTTTCCGGCGTCGAGCGGGTGGATTTCCACGTAAATATTCTCGGGGTAGAGTTTTTTGAGGAGCGAGGATTTCGAGGTGCGGGATTGGGTGTGCCACTGGCTGCTGGTGCCCCGGCCGGTGAGGAGCAGGAACGGGTATAGCTCATCGGGAGGCTCCGGCATCTCGGCGGGAGGGGAGAAGTGGATTTTGGCCTTTCCGGACGCGGTGTAGAATTTGCCATCGGCAAAGAGTCGGCGTTCTGGGGTTTCATCAGGAGATTTCTCCGGAAACGGCCACTGGATGCCGCCCATCTCGTCGATGTGATCGTAGTCCCTGACGCCGGTGATGTCGCATGGCTGGTCGGCGGAAATTTCCCGCAGGAGTCCGAAGGCCGCTTCTGGGTGGGTCCATTTCTTGAAATGTTCGCCGCAGCCCCATGCATCGGCGATGAGGCGGAAGATGCGGAAATCGGTGAGTGCTTGGCCGGGAGCCTTACGCACTGGCTTGATGTTGCCGATGCGGCGCTCCGAGTTGATGAAGCAGCCATCCTTTTCGCCCCATGCGGCGGCGGGGAGGACAAGATCGGCGAGGCGTGCCGATTCCGTGGTGTGGTACATGTCCTGGACGACGAGGAAATCGAGGTTGGCGCGGAGCTTGGCGATTTTTTCGGAGTCGACCCAGGAGTGGAAAGGATTGGTGGCGATGATCCAGAGGCCTTTGATTTTTCCCTCGGTGACGGCATCGAGGATTTCGTCGTAGGCGAGGGATGTCTGGGAGGTGATGTTTTCGTAGGGGATTTCGAGGATGTCCGAGATCTTGCGGCGGTGAGTCTCGTTGGCGAAGTCGTGGCCACCGACTAGACTTGTAGTATTTGAGAAAAGACGCGAGCCCATGGCATTGCATTGGCCGGTGACAGAGTTCGGGCCAGTGCCGGGTTTGCCGATGTTGCCGGTGATGAGGCAGAGGTTGATGATGGCCTGGGCGGTGCGGGTGCCTTCGTAGGATTGGTTTACACCCATGGTCCACCACCAGGAAACGCGCTTTTCCGGATCGGAAACGGTGAGAGCGAGCGCTTCGATGGCTGCGGTGCTGAGGCCGGTTTTTTCCGAGACTGAGGCAGGGGAGTAATCTTTTACGAACTCTGAGAATGCCTCGATGCCTTCGGTGTTGGCGATGGATGTGGCGTCGATGCGACCGTCGCGCAGGATGCAATGGGTGATAGCGTAGAGCAGGGCGAGATCGCCTTTGGGCTTGAGCGCGACGTGTCGGGTGGCGGCTTGGGCGGTTTCGGTCGCGCGGGGATCGATAACAATGATTTCTGGTGAACGCTTATTTCGCATCACCCGCTGCCAGAGGATGGGGTGGGCGATGCAGAGATTTGCGCCGACGAGGACGATGACATCACTTTCCTCGAAATCCGCGTAGGCACCCGGAGGGGCGTCGAATCCGAAAGACTGCTTGTAGGCGGTCGCGGCGGTGGCCATGCACTGGCGGGTGTTGGCATCGGCATTGATGAAGCCCATGCCGAATTTGAACAGGCAGCCGAGAAAGGCCATTTCCTCGAAAGGGATCTGGCCGGTGGAGAGGAAGGCGACCGACTCCGGGCCGTGCTTCTCTTTGATGGATTTGAAATGGCTGGTGAAGGCATTGAGCGCGGTTTGCCAATCGGTCTCGACAAGTTTCCCCGACTCATCCCGCAGCAGGGGGGCGGTGGCGCGGTCGGGGGAGTCGAGCGGATCGAGTGCCTGCCAGCCTTTAGGGCAGGCCATGCCGAGGTTGACCGGATAACTCGCCTGCGGGGAGAGATTGATGGCCCGCCCATTTTCATCGAGATGGAGCTTCAGCTGGCAGCCGGTGGCGCAGTAGCCGCAGATCGAAGTGGTGGTGGAGACGGGTGCGAGCCGGGCAGGGATTTTCCCGAGGCCGAAGCGGCCGGGCTCCTGGACGAGATCTTCGGTAAGCGGCCCGGTGTGGGATTTCAGAGAGAAAAGGGACATGCGTTCCCATGAGAAATAGCAGTTGACGTGCGCGAAGACAGCGGAAAGCGGCAGGACGGTAGGTAATTACCTCACCGGAGAGATGAGGGGGATTCATCCGTTGGGAAAGTGGCGTCCGTGGGAAAAGTTTCCACGGGAAAAATGGTGGAGCGTAGCGGATTCGAACCGCTGACCCCTTGCATGCCATGCAAGTGCTCTACCAACTGAGCTAACGCCCCGTTACCGGGTGGCTCCTTATCGGAGCGGGGCGAATGTTTAGGTGAGGGGATGCCGGGATGGCAAGAGTAATTTAGGAGAAATCATCGCCGCGGCCCCGGCGCGTCCTTTCTTCTAGCCAAGTGCGGCATTTCAAAGGAAAGTCATGGAAGTAATTTATGAGTGCAAAAACGAAGAAGCCGGTCGCTAGAGAGTTGTTGTTCGGAGATCTATGGGAGTTTGATCCTGCTCCTGAATCGGCGCCTGCGGAGATCGCGGAACGTTACGGTCTCTTTATCGGCGGTGAGTTCGTAGCTCCGAAGTCCAAGAAATATTTTGATTCGATCAGCCCCCGCAATGAGGAGAAGCTTTCCGAGATTGCGATGGCCAACAAAGCGGACGTGGATGCGGCATACGCAGCGGCGGCGAAGGCTGCACCGGGATGGGCCAAGCTTTCCGGCGCGGAGCGTGGCAAATATCTCTATCGTCTTGCACGCTTGTTGCAGGACAGGGCTCGGGAATTTGCGGTGGCGGAAACCCTGGATGGCGGGAAGCCGATTCGTGAGGCGCGCGACTTCGACGTGCCGATGGCCGCTGCACATTTCTTCTATCATGCGGGTTGGGCGGATAAGCTCGACTACGCGGCGCCCGGCCGGAACCTCGCGCCGCTCGGCGTGGTGGGTCAGGTGATCCCGTGGAATTTCCCGCTGCTGATGCTCGCGTGGAAATTGGCTCCAGCACTGGCTCTTGGGAATACTGTGGTGCTCAAACCTGCGGAAACGACTTCCATCACTGCCCTCAAATTTGCGGAGCTGATCCGCGATGCGGGGCTGCCTCCCGGCGTGGTCAACATCGTGACCGGCGCGGGTGAGACCGGTGGTGCGATCGTGACTCATCCGACCGCCGCGAAGATCGCTTTCACGGGATCGACCGGAGTTGGGAAATGGATCCAGCGCGAGCTTGCGGGCACTGGGAAACGGCTGACGCTGGAGCTCGGCGGCAAGGGCGCGAATATTGTTTTCGAAGATGCAGCCATCGATCAGGCGGTTGAAGGCATCATCAACGGGATTTTCTTCAACCAAGGCCACGTGTGCTGCGCGGGCTCGCGTCTGCTGGTGCAGGAGAGCATCGAAGGCGAGGTGATGCGCAAGCTGAAGCTGCGTATGAAATCCCTACGAGTCGGCGATCCGCTCGACAAGAATACCGACATCGGCGCGATCAACTCGAAGCGCCAGTGGGAACGCATCACCGAGCTGGTGGGCGATGGGGTCAAGGAAGGTGCGGAGATTTTCCAACCCGAGTGCAAGCTGCCGAAGAAAGGTTTCTACTACGCCCCGACCCTTCTCAGTGGGGTGACCCAGAGCCACAAAGTCGTCAAAGAAGAGATCTTCGGGCCGGTGCTTTCCATCCTCACTTTCCGGACGCCAGAGGAGGCGGTGGAAAAGGCGAACAACACCGCTTACGGCCTGAGCGCCGGGGTGTGGACCGACAAGGGATCGAAGTATCTCCAGATCGCGACGCAGCTGAAATCCGGCGTGGTGTGGGGCAACTCGTTCAACAAGTTTGATCCGACTTCACCGTTCGGTGGTTTCAAGGAATCCGGGTTCGGACGCGAGGGCGGACGGCAGGGGCTGCTGGAATACGGGGAGCTCGTTTAGAAAGCCAGCACACAAACATGAAAAAGCCCTGCCGGGTTGATCCGGCAGGGCGTTTCGAAATTGGCGAATCTGCTTACTTCCTGCGGCGGCGCAGGAGGAAGATTGATGAGAGTGCGCAGAGCGCGGCGGAAGTCGGCTCAGGCACGACCTGCCATGTGACCATGTCCTGGGACTTGCTGTTGGTGAGGTAGGTCAGCTGCACGCCGGTGAAGCTGGCTTGGTTGGCGAGGTAGGTGTTGGCCAGGTCACGTGTTGCAGAGTTTACGCTGTCGATTTTCACGTCACCACTGGAGAGAGTGAAACTGCTAGATGTTTCCGCCAAGACTTCCCAGATCGCCCACTGGACGGCTGCGGCCTCAGAAGCGGACTGGGTGGATGCCAAGAAGCCCCCGACCAGGCGGGAGATGATGGCGGCGTTTTTCAAAGTAGAGATATCCTGGATCTGATAAGTCAGCGCCTGATTGGAACTGATGGTCTGCCAAGGATCGACACAGAACGCATCGAATGTGACATCTTTGAAGTTCATGACTCCAGAGTTGTAGCTTTTGTAGGTGGCACCGCTGACAAAACGTCCTTTGATGATCAATGAAGGCGCAACGTTGTTGAACGTAGTGTCGATGGTCTGGCCGCCGGCGAGGCCGGGGCATAATGAGGTGGCCGCGAGAGCAGCGCACCATATAATGGTGTTCGTTTTCATGGGGGGAGGCCATGGGTTTGAGACTTCCCCTCAATAATATCAAGAATGACGATATTTCGTCACTTTAGGTGGCTTGTTGTTTTTATAACTCGCTTGGAATGAGTGAGTTATATCAAGTTTACTTGTTGGTTCTGTTTGCGTCTGACAAATCCAGATGATCGGGAAATATCAACCATTTTGCAGATGGTTCGGGCTTTCGATCAGCGGCTGGCAGTCAGAAGAATTGCATCGGATCAATTCCGATGCACCGCGTGGAAGTGTATCCGGGAGGCTCGTAGCTGGTGGTGCGGCTGTGCACAGCATCGCTTCTTTCAAAACGTCGACACCGCTAGGGCAACGGATTATCCGTGGCTTAAGCTCGGTTTTTCTTGGTCAGAAACGTTTCAGAAAGCTTCGTCCATGAGCTTCTCCCTGCGCTCGCGGACGAGGCGCACGACGAGGGCGGTCCAGCCGGTCTGATGGGATGCACCGAGGCCTTCGCCGGATTCCCCGTGGAAATACTCGTGGAAAAGGATCAGGTCTTTCCAATGCGGATCGTCGGAGTAGCGCTTGGATGCTTCGGATTCGCCAAAGCACGGGCGGTAGCCGTCCTCGGCTTTCTTGAAGAGCGAGATGAGGCGGTCGCAGATGTCGATGGCGATTTCCCGCAGGGTGAATTCCTTACCGGAGCCGGTGGGGTATTCGACCTTGAAGCTGTCTCCGTAGAAATAGTGGTAGCGCTCGAGCGCCTCAATGAGGATGAAATTAGTCGGGAACCAGATCGGACCGCGCCAGTTTGAGTTTCCGCCGAACATGTCGGTCGTCGCCTCGCCGGGGGTATAATTGACCTGATGGGTGTCGCCGGCGTATTGGAAGACGAAAGGCTTGTCTTCGTGAGCTTTGGAAAGCGAACGGATGCCAAAGTTTGAGAGGAACTCCTTCGGGTCGAGCATGTAGTGGAGGCTCTGGCGCAGGCGTTTCTCGGAAGGGATCGCAAGCAGCACGCGGCCCGAGGATTTCTTGCCGGGGATACGGTTGGCGGTGACGTATTTGAGCAACTCGGGTTTGTTCACCAGGAACCAGTCCATGCGCTTGCGGAAGCCGGGGAGCGCATCGATGGTTTTCTGCTTGAGTACGGTGACGGCCGAGAGGGGCAGAAGGCCCACGAGCGAGCGAATGCGCAGCGGGATGGGTGTCTGGTCTCCGACGATGAGCTGATCGTAGTAAAACTGATCCTGCACGTCCCACAGGCCGTTTCCGCCGAGCGAGTTGATCGCATCGCAGATGCTGACGAAGTGCTCGAAGAACTTCGAGGCGATGTCTTCGTAGGCGGGTTTGGTGAGGGCGAGTTCGAGCGCCATGGAGAGCATGGTGAGGCAGTAGAAACCCATCCATGCGGTGCCGTCCGCCTGCTGGAGGTAGCCACCATCGGGGAGGGCGTGGGAGCGGTCGAAGACCCCGATGTTATCGAGCCCGAGGAAGCCGCCGCCGAAGACGTGGCGGCCGTCCTTGTCCTTGCGGTTGATCCACCAGGTGAAGTTGAGGAGCAGTTTCTGGAAGGCCTTTTCGAGGAACAGGAGGTCGCGCTCGCCCTTCTGGTCTGCGATCTTGTAGACACGCCAGACAGCCCATGCGTGCACGGGCGGATTGACGTCGGAGAAATTCCATTCGTAGGCGGGGAGCTGGCCGTTGGGGTGCATGTACCACTCCCGTAGTAGCAGGAGGAGCTGATGCTTTGTGAAAGCGGAGTCCACCGCGCAGAAGGGAAGCATGTGGAAGGCGGTGTCCCATGCGGCGAACCATGGGTATTCCCACTTGTCGGGCATCGAGAGGATGTTTTTGGCATGGAAGTGCTGCCAGTCGTGGTTGCGTCCGATGGCGCGGTTGGCGGGGGGATGCGGCATTTCCTTGTCGCCCTTGAGCCATGTCTCGACCACGAAGTAGAAGAACTGCTTGGTCCACAGGAGTCCGGCGTATCCTTGGCGGCAGATCATTTCCTCTTCCGCGGAAATGCCTTTCGGGATGACGTCGCCATAGAATTCATCCGCTTCGGCGATACGTTGCGAGAAGGTTTCGTCGAACTGGTCGAGGCCTTGCAAGCCGTTGTCTTCTTCAACAAGGTGCAGGCGGCAGCGGATGGTGACGGTTTCCCCGGCCGGGATGCGGAATACGTAATGCGCGGCGGCTTTTGTGCCGGTGAGATCGGGGGAAACCGCTTTCTTCTGTTTTCCGATGACGTGCCTGTGGAAGGCATCCTTGACGTAAGGATTGATGTTTTTATCGCCGCCCTGAATCTCGTGGTTGGTATCGTTATCGGTGAACAGCCATTTGGGGGGAGTTTTCGACGCATCTTTGTCGATGTGGAAACGGAAATCCCCGAGGATGCCGTGGGTGAGGAAGAGCGAGTCTCCATCGAGGCGGATGTTGGGTTTTTCGATGGGGGCCTCTTCGTCGGTGTCCCAGCTCCAGGTGTTCCGGAACCATACGGTGGGGAGGATGTGGAGCGGTGCTGCGACGGGGCCGCGGTTGCTGACGGTGATCTTCCAGAGGATGTCATCGGGGCTGCGCTTGGCGCATTCCTGAACGATGTCGAAGTAACGGCTCTCGTCGAAAATGCCGGTGTCCGCGAGTTCCAGCTCGGGGCCGAGGCGACCGAGTTTTTCGTTTTGAACGCGGATATCGGTGTAAGGGTATTTCGCGTGGGGGTATTTGTAGAGCGCCTTGGTGTAGGAATGGGTGGGTGTGGAATCGAGGTAGTAGTAGCACTCCTTCACATCCTCACCGTGGTTGCCTTCGTTTCCGGCGAGGCCGAAGAGGCGCTCCTTGAGGATGGAGTCTTTGCCATTCCAAAATGCGGGTGAGAAGCAGAGTCGGCATTTGCGGTCGCACCAGCCCTGCAGGCCGTCTTCGCCCCAGCGGTAGGCGCGGCTGCGTGCTTGATCGTGCGGAAAGGCTGCCCATGAATTTCCATGATCTGAGTAGTCCTCACGGACGGTGCCCCACTGGCGCTCGCTGAGATAGGGGCCCCAGCGTTTCCAGTTTTTGGAGCGATCTCCGTCCTCGGAAAGTCTGATGTTTTCTTGGTTCATGTGAAGCTTTCGCAGGGGGGGTAGCATATTCTGTGCGAAACACTAGAGCTTTCATGTGGGGGCCTGCCGCATGCGCCACCGGCGTAGGTGCTTTCGGATTGATCCCTCCCACAAATATCGTGCAAAGTGCAGCATGGCTCAGGATTCATTTACCGAAACGACAACGACTGGCTGGTTCTCAAGGATCGCCGGAGCCTTCAAAGGGATCATCTTTGGACTGATTGCGATTCTCGTTTCGGTGGTTTTGCTCTGGGTGAATGAAGGGCGCGCGGTCAAGACGAAGAAAACCCTCGAAGAGGGGGCCAAAGATTTCGTGACAGTTTCTTCCGAAAAGGTGGATGCCGCCAATGAGGGGAAACTCGTTTATACGACCGGCCCGGCAGTCACCACCGCTACCTTGCGCGACGATGAACTGAATGTGAGCGCTGAGGCGCTGAGGCTGAAACGTGTAGTGGAGCACTATCAGTGGAAGGAAGAAAAGGATTCGGAGACTAAGAAGAAGCTCGGCGGCAGTGAGGAGACGGTCACGACCTACAATTACGTGAGGAAATGGGTGGATGATCCCATCGATTCCTCGAGTTTCAAAAAGCCATCCGGGCATGAGAATCCGAAGGCTGCACTCGACGACATCACCATAACCGCGAGCCCGATTACCGTGGGTGCCTTCACACTTTCCAGCGGTCTGGCGGGAAGGATCGGGAATTTCACCCCGCTCGTTGTCGCCGAAGCTGCAGAAGTCGCCGAAACTGCAGTGGAGACTGAAACGATCGGAGGCAGGAAAGTACGTGCCGAAGGCACTGGATACTACATTGGAAAAGATCCAAAAAAACCGGAGGTCGGGGACATGCGGGTCAGCCATGAAGTCGCCCTGCCGGGAGAGGTGAGTATTATTTCAAGGCAGTTCGGTTCGAGCTTCGAGCCATATTCTGCCGAGGCCGGAGGGAAAATTGAAATGCTATCGAGCGGCAAAGTAAGTGCGGAATCCATGTTCGAGAGCGCCCAGAAATCGAACAAGATCCTCACCTGGATTTTGCGCGGAGCGGGTGCGCTGATCATGTTCATCGGCTTCTCCTCGTTGTTCCGTCCGCTCTCGGTCATCGCGGATGTCGTGCCGTTTATCGGCAATATCGTTGAGGTGGGAACGGGCTTCGTGGCCCTGCTGCTGACCATCCCGGTCTCGCTGACGGTCATCGCCTTTGCATGGGTGTTCTACCGGCCACTCATCGGCATTCCGTTGCTCGTGGTGGCGGTGGCTGGATTTGTTTTCCTCATCCGCAAGATCATGCAGGCGAGAAAGGGTCAGCTGACTACGGCCTAGATTTCCAGGAATATTTCGTTGGGTGGAATTGTTGAAGAAGTCAGCCTCATTCCTGTTAGTGAAACCCAACTTTTCGCGTCTTCTTGTCGCAGCACTGTTGGTGACGTGTGCGGTTTCCGCCTCCCACGTCGCCTATGGCTCAATCCGTATGGAACCGGTTTTCATGATCCTCGGTCAGAGCTCCGCCACCGCCGGAGTGATTGCCATCGATAAAGGGGTCGCCGTGCAGGATGTGGCTTATGCCGATTTGAAGAAGAAGCATATCGAAGACGGGCAGGTGCTGAACTACGAGGGGCGGATCAAGTAAGTTAGTTTTATCTTGTTCTCTCTTTTTTAATTCGTTATACGCGGATGCTATCGATATTTTTTTAGAGTGTCGGATGTGGCGAAAATACCTAACAAAAAGTGGGGGTGAATGATGTGAAAATACTATGGAAATGTGCGGTGCCGGTAATCGGTGGATTGATGGGGGCAACGTATTTGGATGCTGGAGTGACACTTCAACCGGTTTCGGTAATCGCGTATGCGCCGATGGGGCAATTCGACAATGCGAGCTTTTCAGCGACAAATCTGATCAATCAGAGCGGTTTGGTGGTCGGTTACACCAGCGGAATCACGGATTTTGCGAGCTACATCGCGAGCAATCCGATCGATAATAAGTCTCCAGGCTATTGGGCGAGCACCGCCGGGAATACGACGGGGATACTCGAGTTCGACCTTGGATCGCTCGCGATGATTCAATCGTTCGCCCTTTGGAATAACGGGGGCGGATCGAATCACAATATCATTGGATTTGATCTAGTGGGTGATGCTGACGGGGATTTTAATACGGGATCGGTTTCGCTTCTTATCGGTCAAAATGCAAATCCCAATACCGGTGCGTTCCTTGAGACCTTGCCCGAAGTTTTCACTTTCGCGCCTACGGAAGTCAGATATGTGCGGATGATCATCAGCAGCAACAATGGAAACACCACTTTCACCCAAGCAGCAGAGGTGATGTTCGAGCAGGTTCCAGAGCCAACTGTCGCCAGTCTTACTCTTGCCAGTATGGTTTTTCTTCTAAGGCGGTGCAGGCGATAACGGTCCTGCCTAGTGAAGGCATGCGCATGCGCGTAGTGTCGTTCAGACAAAACGCGTGAATGGAATGTTCCTCTAGTTTTTCAGGATGATGCGATGACGTGCCTTGCCCGCGCGG
Organism: Luteolibacter sp.; assembly: GCA_039978775.1. Taxonomy (GTDB): domain Bacteria; phylum Verrucomicrobiota; class Verrucomicrobiia; order Verrucomicrobiales; family Akkermansiaceae; genus Luteolibacter. Next base: position 63,034 of record JBDWAR010000023.1, read on the forward strand.
AGGTGATCCAAGGCATCATTCACCTCCGCCATCGCGAAGGTTTCTGTGACCGGCGCGATCTTGTGGCGCGCGCAGAAATCTAACATCGTGGCGACGGTGGACGGCGATGCGAGAGGCGATCCGGAAATGGATTTCCTACCCATGATAAGTGAGAAAGCCTGCACGGGAACCGGCTCCAGCACCGCGCCGACGAAGTGCAGTCTCCCATCGGGGCCGAGCGCGTTGATGTAGGCATCCCACTCGAGCGGGACGTTGGTGGTGTTGAGGATGAAATCGAAGGAACCTTGGAGTTTCTCCAACTCCGAGGGCTTGGTGCTGTTGATGACGTGATGCGCGCCGAGTTTCTTCGCTTCATCGGTTTTCGATTCGCTGGAGGTGAAGGCCGTGACCTCGCAGCCCCATGCATTGAGGAACTGCAGCGCGAGGTGGCCAAGGCCGCCGATCCCGATGACTCCGACACGATCCGTCGGCTTGATGCCGAAGTCCGCGATGGGCGAGAATACCGTGGCTCCTCCACAGAAGAGCGGGCCGGCGCTGGCGGGATCGAGCCCAGCGGGGAGCTTGAAAACCCATTCCCAATTCGCGCGGACACGGTCGGCGAATCCTCCGTGGCGTCCCACGATGGTGGACTCGCTATTGGCGCAAAGTTGTTGGCGGCCGGAAATGCATGGTTGGCAGGACAGGCAGCTGCCTGAGAACCATCCAAGCCCGACCCGGTCCCCGACCTTGAGTCCTTTTGCCTGATCACCGATCTTTTCGATGGTGCCGATCACCTCGTGTCCCGGGACGAGCGGGTATTGCGCGTTGCCCCATTCGTTATCGATCAGGGAAAGGTCCGAGTGGCAGATGCCGCAGGATTCGATCTTGATCTGCACCTGATCGGGTTTCATTGCGCCGGGATCGAATTCGAATTCCGAAAGTTTCCCGCCTTTTTCCTTGGTCGCCCATCCGTTGAATTTTTCGCTCATGCAAACAACCTGCCGGGGAAGTGGCGCAAGGCAAACGAAGAATGTCCGCAACCACGATGCTCCCTGAGGGGTTACTACCTACCTGATGAAAACTCCAACGCTCCTTGCCCTCCTTGTCTCGTGCGCGGTGTCTAATGCCGAGACCCGTAGCTACGATCCTCTCAACATCGAAAAAGGAGAGGTTGCTTCCGAAACCTTCGAGGTCAAAGACGCCTCCCGCGACCGGGTGATTCCATTGCGGGTGTATCTTCCTGAAAGCGAAGAACCCGCTCCCGTGGTCATTTTCTCACACGGTCTTGGTGGCTCGCGGGATAACAATCCCTACCTCGGCAACCATTGGGCGAAACGCGGCTACGCGGTGGTCTTCGTCCAGCATCCCGGCAGCGACGAAAGTGTGTGGAAGGATGTGCCGGCGAGAGACCGCATGGCGGCCATGAAAGCTGCGGCTTCTGCCGAGGCTTTCGCTGACAGGGTGAAAGATGTGCCCGCGACGATTGATGCGATCACCGCCTGGAACAAAGAGAAAGATCACGCACTTTTCGGAAGGCTGGATATCGAGCACATCGGCATGTCAGGTCATTCCTTCGGTGCTCGCACCACCCAAATGATGGCGGGGGAGAAGCTGGGCGGGAAACTTTCTTCTGCTGAGAAACGCATCGATGCGACGGTGATGATGAGTCCCAGCGGCACGAAGTTCGGCGACCCCAAAGCGGTGTTCTCGGACATTACCATCCCATGCCTGTTGATGACCGGCACCGAGGACACTAGCCCGATCGGCGGGACATCCAAGGAGGACAGGCTAAAAGTTTTCCCCTACGTCGGCGGCCCTGCCTGGCAGGTGAACTTCGATGGCGCGCAGCACTCAGCCTTCGGCCAGCGCGCAGGGCGGGGGGAAGGGGAATACCATCAGCGCATCCTTGCCCTGACGACCGCCTTCTGGGACGCGCACTTGAAAGGCGATGCCGCCGCAAAAGCATGGCTCAACGGTGAAGGCGCAAAGAAGATCCTCTCGGAGAAGGACTCTTGGGAAATGAACGGCAAGTAGCCCTCCGCATGATCTTCCTGCTTCACGGCATCGCCACGACATCCTATATCATCCGGGGATGTCAGCATGTGAGATGAAACCCGAGGACAAGAAGGTGCTGGTCGGCAAGGTCGGCCAGAGGCTTGTCGAAAGGCACGGAAAGAAGAAATACTACCGGCCGGAGGAGGTGAGGAGGGCGACCCTCGACAGCGGATACGGCATCGATGTCGTCTGCTGGGCGCATTGCATCTATCTCTCCCCCGATGTCTTCACCGCCGTGCACGAGGCCGCCGGCGAGGCCTGTGATCAGGCGGCCATGAAAGCCGAGGTGCTCGAAGATCTGTCAGGGCCGGGTGGTTTTGAATTACCGGACATTGACCTCTCATGGCTGGAATGGCCGGATATCGATTTAGCGGATATTTTTGATTGGTTCGATTTTTCCTGAGATTCAGTCCGCCACGGGTTGCAGACCGAGTTCCTTGCGTTTCTCGGCATCTTCCGGATTGTGCATGCCCCAGTAGGCGACGTTCATCAGGCGTTTTTTTAAAGTCGCGGTAGTGGTTCCGGTGGGGGTGGTTTCCGTCCATTTCCTGATGATGTGGGGGAAGGCGGTGTCGAAGCTGATCGCAAGCGTGCGCTTCAGCGAGGGGTAGCTCAGGGAGTAGGTGGAGGTTTCTTCGGATTGCTTGAGCTCCGCTTGGGCGGTGGATGCTTCAATCTCTTTGTGGGCGAAGCGCGTGAAGATCGCCCCGGGGATGATTTGCGTTTCACCCGTCGGGAGCTTTTTCGGATCGAGTCGCAGGGTGATCCAGAGCTCGTCTTCGAGGTAGGTGCAGGGCAGGGTGAAGTCCTTGTCCGCTTCCTGCTCGAAGTAGGAGCGCAGCTGCACGCTCCAGCCGTCTCCTCGGAGGTTGTACTGCTGGAAGGCCTGGCCACACCAGTCTTGCACGGAGGTATTGGACTTCAGGGCATGGGGAAATTTTTCGAGGTCGATGGGTCGGAAGGTGCTCGTCATCGTGCGGTAGGAGTAGATCCCGGTGTTAAAAGTGGTCAGGGCGTTGAGCTTGAGCACATCGGTGGAGCCCGGCTTGCCGCTCTCGTTTTTCACCTGCTCTGCGATGAGGAATGGCTCGGTCACGAAAATGAGTTCCGCATGCCCCGGATGGTTTTTACCGTAGCGCGATTGCGAAAGCTCGAAGGAGCTGATCTCCGCCCCATTGAACCAAAAATCGCGGATTGGATCGGCCTGCAAAGGCAGCGTGAAAAAGAAGGGCAGGAGGAAACGTTTCATGCCGGGAAGGTAGCAGGGATCAACGAAGTTGCCAGTGGTGGAGATTATCCCTTGCGGAAATGGGTATCCGCGCAAGCTTCGCGCATGTCATACGGAAAAATTGCGGCGGTCGCCGCCACGGGTTTGTTCAGCTTCGGAGCAGTTCACGCAGAGGAAACGAAAGATGGACGCGCCCTTGTGATGGAATCCATCGAGGCTCATGGCGGCACGGAGAAATGGTACAACAGCGGCCAACTCCAGTTCCGCTGGACCTATCACATGACCGACAAAGGAGCGAATGCAGTGGTCGATACCGTGCAGACTGTCGATCCGAAGAGCCTTGCCGTGAAGCACGAGGTGGTCGGCAAGGACATCACCTTCGGCATGAATGGCGGGATCGATTGGATCCGCCCGAAAGATGCGGAGTTCATGCCGCCCCCGCGCTTCTGGGCACTGACCCCGACCTACTTCCTCGGCATTCCTTTCGTCTTCAATGACGAGAACGCGAACTTCGCAATCCTGCCGGACACCCTGGCCTTCGAGGGCAAGGATTACACCCAGGTGAAGGTCACCTACAACCCGGAAGCCGGCGACACTCCGGATGACTACTACGTCCTCCTCATCGATCCTGAAACGAAAGTCACACGCGGCGCCTACTACACCGTCACCAGCGACCTGCTCGGCAATGACAAGGTCGGCCCGCCGAAATTCATCACCCTCGACGACCTGCAAGACATCGGCGGCGTGAAACTCTCCGGTGCCCATCGGACGTTCGCGATCACAGATGATGGCAAGATCGGCGAGCAAATGCGCTTCACCGAAGTCAGCGGAGTGAAATGGCTGCCAGCAGGCACCGTCGATCTCGCCGTGCCTGAGTGAGGTAACCTCCTCGGAGGGAGAGTTGGATCCGCGTCCATCCGTGGTTCAGAAAATTTCAACCGCAGCAGATGGACGCAGAATGAAGAGATGGTATCCGAATGAGATTAAATCAAAAATTGCCCTGAAATTCGGGGGAGAAAAATCAAACTCCATCCTCTTTATCTTCGTTAATCCCGTCCATCTGCGGTTAAAATATCTTCTCTTTATTCCGTCCACCTGGGCCCCGTAGCCTCGGCGTAGGGGGCATCTGCGGTTCCTCACACCCCCCTGACACCAATAATCTTGCGGAATGTTTCTATATATAGGAGAAACTACGTGTGAATTCACGTCCCACCATTTTCGTATCGACGGTTAGCAAGGAACTCCGGAGTGCCAGGCAGCTTGTCGCCAACACCCTCACCTTCCTCGGTTACGAGCCTGTGTGGCAGGATATTTTCGGCACCGAAAGCGGCGATCTTCGGGAGATGCTGCGCACACGCGTCGATGGCTGCAAGGGCGTGGTGCAACTCGTTGGCTATGCCTATGGCGCGGAGCCGCCGGATATGGATACGGAGTTCGGCCGGGTGAGTTACACCCAATATGAGGCTCTCTACGCGCGCCAACAGGGGATCAAGGTCTGGTACCTTTTCATCGATGAGAAATTCCCCGCCGATGAGTTCGAGCCCGAGCCCGAGGAGCACCGCCAGCTTCAGGAAACCTACCGCAACAGCCTGAAGGCGGACACCCACCTCTTCCACGAGCTCACCACCAATGCTGCCCTCGAAGCTGGGGTGCTAAAACTCCGCGACGACCTTACCGTCCTGCGCCGCAATGCCAAACGCTGGGCGATCGCCATTGTCGGCATCTTGCTCATCATCACCGGCCTGTCCGTTTGGCTCATCAAGGGTCAGGATGAAACGAAGAAATCCGTGGGCGATACCAAGAAAGCCGTCGATCAAACCAAACAGTCTGTCGATGACACCAAACGCTCCGTCGATGACGTCGCCGCAGAGGTGAAGAAGAGCAATGAGACCCTCGAGAAGATCGCCGACCGCTTCGAATCGCTCGCCTCAAATGGCAGGCTCATCCCGGATCCCAAGACCCCCGAGGAGCACTACCACAATGCCCGCATGCACGAGCTCGGTGGCAATTTCTCCGCCGCCCGCAAGGAATACTCTGAGTATCTCTCCGCTAATCTCGAAGCGCTCGATCCATGGTTGAGCTACTCGGAAATGCTCAAAGCCTCCGAAGGCCGCGCCGGTGCCATCGACACCCTACGTTACTTTGGCAACAAGCTCGAACCTCAGACAGTTTCCTACCGCACCGCTCTCGCCCTACTGGAGGACGATGTCGCCCGCCTCCAGAGCCTTGAGAAACTCGCTGCGGAAAATCCCGATTACGGCCCGCTCGCCTACCTCATCAGCCGGGAGTATTCCGATGCCCGCCGTGGCGAGCAGTCACTTGCCGAAAAACGCTCGGAAAAGGAATGGCTGGAGAAATTCCGCGAGGCGGAAAAGGCCGGCAATTTCCTGCGCTATTTCATCGATAAAAAAGAAGCGCAGAAATGGGCGGAGACTGCCGAGGCCGCATGGGCGCAGATGGATTCCACCCTCGATAGGGTGTTGGAAAATCCCGTCACCGTCACTGCCCAGCAGAGCAATGCCGGATGGGCTGCGGTATTCAGTATCACCGATCGCCGGGCGAAGGAACTCTTCTACCGGCTCGATGGCAAAGGCGAGTTTATATCCACAGGCCACCTGCCTGCAAAGAGTCCAGATACCGGTCTACCCCTGATCAATCCCCACGTCCCGTTGCCGAACCTTGCGGCGGGCACCCATTGGATCGAGGTGAAATACACCGACGACAACGACACCATGAATGGTCCCTATACGCTCCAGTTCTCCACCTCCAGTGAGCAGCTCGCCCAAGGGAAAATGATGCTCAATGCCATTGCCGGATCATGGCTCTCCTTTGGCGATGCGAACAACCAGACCCTGCTCTACTTCACCATGCTGATGTCCTACCGCCCGGTCATCGCGGAGATCCACTACTCCCTGGATAACGATGCCCTCGACAAGAGGTTTAAGTTCAAGCCCAGCGACACCATGTTCGAAGTCGGCGACGACCTCTACCTCTCCGTCCCCGGCAACACCCGCTTCGCCATGGTCCAAGTGATTTTTAAAGATGGCACCAAATCTGCCGTGCAGAAGGTGGTGAGGAACTAGGGCGGAGCGCCTGCCTTGGCAGGCTCGCTCTGCTCAGGGAAATCAATAGCAACCCCATCCTACCTCTCTCGACGGAATGTTCCAAAAGGGTATCTACTGTGGAGGACAGAATGCTCTGTCCTGTAAGAAAAAGACCGCTCGCTTTGTGTTTCAGGTGTGATACATTATTCGCATGTCTCAGACCGCAGTGATCCATGCTCGAATCGATCCAGCCACCAAAGCAGCAACGGAGCGCATACTGGAAGCCATCGGATTGACACCAACTGAGGCGATCCGGTTACTTTATCGCCAGATCGCCATGCGCGGCGAGTTTCCAGTTGAGCTAAGAACACCGAATGCCGAAACGGCTAGAGCGCTCTCCATGGCAGACAATGGTGAAGATGTTGAGACGTTTGAGAGCACTGAAGAACTCTACGCATCTTGGGAGTAATGAGAGTCGTTCAGCCCGGCTCCTTCAAGAGAGATATTAAGAAGCTGAAGAAACGCGGCAGAGACTTGAACAAGCTAAAAGTCGTTGTGGATCTGCTCGTAGCTGGTGAGGTTTTACCAGATCGCTGTGTCGATCATGCGCTTTCAGGGAATTGGACGGGATGGCGCGATTGCCATATAGAACCCGACTGGATACTGATCTACAAGATGGCGCCGGACATCTTGACGCTCGGGCGGACTGGCACCCATTCAGACCTATTCTGATAAACGAAGAGGAAGCAGAAAAGATGCTGCCTTGAAAACGCGGGAATAAATAGATGACCGACTTAGATTCTGAGCTTTCCCCTGCATCGCCATTGCCCGAGGATTCCGGATGGGTGGCGATGCAGGATGTCTGTGTGTCAGCCATCTTGAGTTTCAGCAAAACCTGCAATGGGATCCCACATGACAGAGAAGGAAGTGATGGCGCTCTTGGAGGCGAATCGGAATGAGAGGGGGGTGGCGAACTGGGAACGGTTGGGTGAGGAGACCGAGGGGCTTGGGAGTTTTGGCATCGGACTGACGCAGTTGCGCAAATTGGCCAAACAGGTGGGGCGCGACCATGGGCTGGCCCTGAAGCTATGGGAGATTGAAAATTACGATGCGAAGGTTCTCGGATTGCTCATTGATGATCCGAAAGAGCTGACGCGGGAACAGGTGGAGCGGCAGGTGGAGGGAGTGGGGGCCGGGATGTTGGCCCATGTGTTCAGTTCCTGCGATGCGACCTTGGCGAAGGCGCCGTTTGTGTTCGGTCTGGCCTGTGAATGGGTGGAGTCGCAAGATGTGATTCGGAAGCAGTGCGGGTATGGGCTGATTTATGAGCTTTCCAAAAAGGGGCGGAAGAAGGAGCTCAGTGACGAGTTTTTCCTCGGATGTATCAAGCGCATCCGTGAGCGGTTTTGGGATGAGGATATTGCGGTGCGCTTGGGCATGGGTTGTGCGCTGATGGGGATCGGCAAGCGTAACGTGAAGCTGAACCAGGCGGCGCTTGAGCTGGCGATCGAGCTGGGGCCGATCGATTTTAATGAAGGGAAGAAGGGATGTGAGCCGTTCGATGTGGTGAAGCATTTGACCAGCGATTATCTCAGGGGGAAGCTGGGGCTCTGAGAGTCGGCGAGACGCCGATATCACGGCCTGCCCCGAGACGGGGCAGCTACGGACGGGGCGGAAACGGATTATCCGGTGAAGGGGGTGGCATCCTTCTTTCTGGCCCAGCGTTCCTCGGCGCTGGGTGGGTTTTTCATGAGGGGGGCGAAGTGTGCCTCGACGATGCGTGGATCGATGAATTGAGGACGGTGGGGTGCCGGGCCTTCGGGGCAGGCGGGCAAGTCAAAGTCGGCCGGATATGACGGCTGTGATGCGTTCGGCGGCGTTTTCTCCTCCATGCTTCATGACGATAGCGGAAAAATCGGGATCGTCGAGGGAGAGCTTGTGATGCTTCACGAGGGCGAAAACATCCGACCAGTCCTGGGCGGAGTTTTGGCGGGAGGGTTGGTTGATGGCGTGGAGCTTGAGCGCGATCATCGAGAGGGCGTCAGGAGTTGCGATGGGGTTGGAGTCAATTTTGTGACTCTCGAGATTCCGGAAAACCTCGTCGTCCACGATCATCAGGTCGATGGGAGGCAGGGGGAAGGTCGGATGGGCTTCAAACTGGAGAAAGTTTCCGGTTTCCGCGTAGGGGCTGTAGCGGAGCTGGGAGAGTTCGCGTTTCCAATCCTCCGTGGCGGATCGAGGGATGAGGAGGTCGAGATCGTAGGTGGCGCGCGGGTGTCCGAGGGCGCTGCAACTACTGGCCGCAGAGGGCTTTTTCTTGGAGGACTTGCATTTCCTCTGTGGAGATCGGGGTCGGGTTTGGGTAGTCGAAGATTTCCCCATCGTAGTTGCGGAGGGTGATTTTTGTTGGGTCAGAATCGACGACGTAGTTGGGATTGACCGGGATTTTTCCGCCGCCGCCGGGGCCATCGATGACGAACTGGGGGATGGCGTAGCCGGTGGTGTGGCCGCGGAGTTGCTCAATGATATTGACACCTTCCGAGACGGCGGTGCGGAGGTGGGAGGAGCCGGTGATGAGGTCGCACTGATAGAGGTAATACGGGCGCACGCGGCACATGAGGAGCTTGTGAACCAGGGCTTTCTGGACTTCCGGGGAGTCGTTGACGCCGCGCAGAAGGACGGATTGGTTGCCGAGCGGGATGCCGGCCTCGGCGAGGCGGACGAGGCCATCTCGCACTTCGCTGGTGAGTTCCTTGGGATGGTTGCTGTGGATGGAGATGAAAAGCGGGTGGTGCTTTTTCAGCATGGCGCAGAGCTCCGGAGTGATGCGCTGGGGCAGGAAAATCGGGATGCGCGATCCGATGCGCACGAACTGGATGTGCGGGATCGAGCGGAGGCGGGTGAGGATTCTATCCAGCTTCGCGTCGGAGAACAGGAGGGGATCGCCGCCGGAGAGGAGGACGTCGCGCACTTCCGTGTGTTCTTCGAGGTATTTGAAAGCGGCTTCCCATTGGGTCTCGAGCTGTTGCTCGCCCACACCGGAGACCACGCGCGAGCGGGTGCAGTAGCGGCAGTAGGAAGCGCAGCGGTCGGTGACGAGGAAAAGGACACGGTCCGGGTAGCGGTGGACGAGGCCGGGGACTGGCATGTGGGAGTCTTCTCCACAGGGATCGGAGAGCTCTTCGGGGGCGGTCCAACCTTCCTCGATGCGAGGAATGACCTGGCGGCGGATCGGGCAGTTCGGGTCGTCCTTGTCGATGAGGTTGAAGAAATGCGGGGTGATCGCCATCGCCAGCTTGGTGCCGGCGAGGAGGACGCCGGCGCGTTCTTCATCAGAGAGGTTGATGCGGGCTTCGAGGTCGGCGAGCGAGTCGATGCGGTTGCGCAGCTGCCAGGTGTGGCTGTCCCATTTTTCCATGGCGGAGTCCGGCCAGTAACCGGGGGCGTGGGAGCGGAAAGTGGTGTCGAGGTCGATTGATGAGGTCATTCGCTTCTTGTTAGGTGAAATCGGTCGGGCAGGAAAGGGAAGGGGTCAAGGGAGGATTTTTTGGGTAAAATCTGAAACGCTGACATGGGAAAAGCTAAACGGCTCTTTGAGTTATTTTGCAAGGCGCTGGATGAGTTCGATGAGGCGGCCGGTAGAGGCGGCGAGGGTGGGGGCGAAGGGGAGTTTGTCGTCGATTTCGTCCGGCAGGAGGGTCGGGCGGGTGGCGACGCGGATGGCGGGGAGGCCCATCTCGAAGAGGGTGGAGGCGAGGTCGAAATCATCGCCTAGGCAGATGACTTCAGCACCGAGGATTTTGCCGAGTCCGTCGAGTTCGGAGGAGGGGGGGGCTTGGGTATCGCGTGAGGAGAGGATCAGGGCTTCGGCATCGCCCATGGCCTCGATGCAGAAGATGGCTTTTGGCGCGGGGGCTGCCTTGATGAGATTGGCGGCGATGGCGGCGGTTTCCAAGACGGGGGATTCCGGGTCGTTGGCGTGGGGCAGGAAGAGGAAATGAATGGGGCGTGCCGGGGAGGCGTTGGCGAGGGATTGGGCGGCGGCGAGGGTGGCGGTGAGGCCGGTGGCGTTTTTTTCCGCTCCGGGTGAGCCGAGGGGAGAGTCGTAGGAGGTGAGGATCCAGATGGGGGCGGCGGCAGATTTTTCCGAAGCCACGCTGACGGAGATCAGGGGGAAATCGGCGGGGCCATTGGTGGTGGTGACCTGGTAGCCGGTATTGGCGGGGCCGAGCGTGCCCTGGATCATCGAGGAAGTAGCGGAGAGCTTGTCCGGAGTGGCGGTGTTACGCTCGCCGATGAGGGTGATGATTTTCCGCAAATCGTCCTCCACCGAGGGAGTGGAGACGGCGCGGGTGAAGCGCTGGGTCTCGGCGGTGGCGGCTTTTTTCTCGTCTTTGAAATATTTCACCAACGCGTATCCGGCCGAGACGATGAGCCAGACGGGAAGGACGACGAGGAGGATGGGGACGAGCGGCGATTTTTTCCGGTCGGACATGGGTGGAGTTTCAGGGAGATTCGGCATCATTTTCGATTTCGTCATCGGACGGGGAGTCGCCGTTTTCCGAGAAATCTTCGATGCCTTTGCGCCAGCGCAATGAGATCAAGGGGCGGACGAAGCCATAGATGAGGTAGGCGCTGAATAGCACGACCGGCATGACGTAGCGGAACTGAATGGTCGCGATGATGAGAACCACGGCGATGATAATCATGGGCAGCGAGCCGCGGGTTTTCCAATCTACCGTCTTGAAGGAGGGGTAACGCACGCTGCTGATCATGAGCCAGGAAAGGAACAGCATGACGGCGGCGAGCACGTATTTCCAGACGCCGACTTCGTGGTCGTTCTTGTAGAGGTCGATGATGAGGAAGGTGATTGATGCGATGAAACCCGCGGCCATGGGGATGGGGATGCCGCGGAAGTCGCTGCCGGCTCCGGGTCTTTTCGGGGCCATGGCGAGGCAGTTGAAGCGGGCGAGGCGCATGGCTCCGCAGACGAGGTAGATCAGGGCGATGCCCCAGCCGATGTTACCGAGTGGGAAGAGGACGGCGCGGGACATGAGCATGGCGGGCGCCATGCCGAAGGAGATGATATCGGCGAGGGAGTCGAACTCTTGGCCGAAGGGCGAGTCTTGTCCACCGAGGCGGGCGAGGCGGCCATCTAGCAGGTCGAAGAGACAGGATCCGAAGATCAGGAGGATGGCGTATTGGTAGTATTCGCGCGAGATCTCGTAATACTGTTTTGCCGCGAGGATCCCGTCTCCGGAAACTTTCTGCACCTCGATCTGGCCTTTGAAGATCATGAGCACGGCAAAGAATCCGCAAGCGAGATTGCAGGCGGTCATGAGGTTCGGGAGGAAGAAGATCTTCGGCTCATCCGGGTCGGCGGTGCGTGACATGGGGGGGAACATGTACCGGATTGGCACGACGCTCAACCTTGAAGAAATGTGCGCTGGAGCGAAAATTGGAACCGGGGCTTGGACAAGTGCCGGATGGCGTGCCAACATCAGCCTGTTAGCTTAGGCGTTATGGCGGTGCAATTCAGGGATTATTATGAGGTTCTGGGCGTGGGGCGCGATGCCTCACAGGCGGATGTGAAGAAGGCATTCCGCAAACTGGCGCGCAAGTACCATCCGGATGTGGCGGAGGACAAGACCACGGCGGAGGCGAAGTTCAAAGAGATCAACGAGGCCTACGAGGTGCTCAGTGATCCGGAGAAACGCAAGAAATACGATACGCTGGGAGCGAATTGGAATGGACAGTCACCACCGCCGCCGGGTGGAGGTGGGTATTCGTCGCGGGGTGGCGGTCAGATGCCGGAGGGTTTTGAGTTCGAGTTCGGCGGCACGGGTTTCAGTGATTTCTTCGAGCAGTATTTCTCCGGAGGAGGGGCACGGCGCGCGGCGGGGTATGGTGGCGGGGGTGGATTCCCGGGAGCGGGCGGGAAAATGCGAGGGCAGGATATTGAGGGGGATTTGATGGTAACCTTGGAGGAGGCTTTTTCCGGATCGATGAGGACTATCTCGCTGCGCAAGGCGGATCCGCGAACCGGGCAGGTAGTGACCGATGAGGTGCAGGTCAGGATCCCGGCCGGGATCGGCGAGGGTCAGCGGCTGAGGGTGCCGGGGCATGGCGGGAGCGGGACGGGTGGTGGCGAGGACGGGGATCTTTTCCTGCGGGTGAGGATGGCGGCGCATCCGGATTACCGGGTCAGCGGGCACGATATTTTCCGCGAACTCGAGCTGGCTCCGTGGGAGGCGGTGCTGGGGACGACGATTTCGCTCAGCGTGCCGGGTGGCAAAACTGTGCAGGTAAAAATCCCTGCCGGGACTGGCTCGGGAGATCAGCTCAGGCTCAAGGGCTACGGTCTGCCGAAAAAGGCAGCGCCGGGGGATCTGTATGTGGAGGTCTCGATCGCCACTCCTCCGGCTATCGGCGAAGAGGAACGCAAGCTGTGGGAAAAGCTGCGCGATGTTTCGAAATTTAACCCGAGGGAAAACTGATATGAAAACTGTGGAACCTGATCCGCACGCAATGCACTCACTGGAAGTTGTCATCCGCAGGACGGGAACTTCGCGCAGGAAGATCATTTTTTATTGCCGGCAGGGGGTGCTGAGCGCCGCCCGGCAAGGAGATGACTGGCATTTTGATGAGGAATCGGTGATGCGGCTGCGACACATCGAAGCGCTGCGCCAGCAACACCGGATGAACTGGGCGGCGATACGCACGATCATGGGGCTGCTCGATGAAGTGGAGGTGCTGCGCGAGGAACTGAGATTCAGGAGGTGACGCGTTCAAACTTTCAACCTCAAGGAAGCCTGGGTCAGGGGGGCATAGGTTGGTTGTCGGAAACCCAATATCCAAAATTGATGATCCTACCCCGCTGCTGCATGAAAGATTGATCACCGATGGGGTGTAGTTTTTTCCGCATGACCCCGAGAAAATTTATCGCCCTGTTGCTGTTGATCGGCGGGTTCGCCACCGCAGATACGCCGCCGAATGTGATCTTCATCCTCGCGGATGATCTGGGGATGGGAGATCTCGGTTGTTATGGGCAGGAGAAACTCAAGACTCCGAACATCGACCGCCTGGCAAAAGAGGGCATGCTCTTCAGTGACCATTACTCGGGCAATACGGTTTGTTCGCCGTCGCGTGCCGTGATCATGACCGGGCAGCATCCGGGGCATGTGCACTGCCGTGGCAATGGCGATGAAGATGGCTTTGCGCTCGATCCGGAAATGGTGACCCTGCCGCGTTTGTTCAAGAACGCGGGTTATGCCACCGGTGCCTTCGGGAAATGGGGCTTGGGGCAGACGCATCTCAAAGGCGCGTCCAATCCTCTGACGCATGGCTTTGACCATTTCAGCGGGTGGAAGAGCCAGCGGATCGCGCATACCTACTACCCAAGTAGTATCGTGCGTGATGGGGTGGAAGTGCCGCTAGATAAGGGGACTTTCGTGCACGATATGATCATGGCGGATGCCTTTGGTTTTGTGAAAAACAGCGTGGAATCCAAGAAGCCGTTTTTCTGTTATATTCCGACCGCAGTCCCGCATGCGGCGATGCACGCACCACAGGAGATGCATGAGAAGTGGCGCAAGGTGTATCCCGAGTTTGATAAAAAAACCGGAAAATACAGCGCGGGGCCGGGGGAGGTTTGTCCGCCGGTGCAGAATCCGATCGCGGGCTTTGCGGCGATGATGGAAAACCTCGATAATCAGATCGGCGAGTTGCTCGACATGTTGGTGGAGCTTGGGGTCGATGATAACACGATCGTGATTTTCTCGAGCGACAATGGCACACATATTGAAGGTGGGCACAATCCGAAGTTCTGGGACTCGAATGGCCCGCTGCGCGGTCATAAACGCGACCTTTACGAAGGAGGCATTCGGACTCCGTTCCTAGTGCGCTGGCCCGGCAAAATCGAAGCAGGAAGTAAGAGCGGCCATCTCAGTGCATTCTGGGATATTGTGCCCACAATGGCCGAGCTGGCGGGTCAACCGATTCCGGAACAAAGCGATGGAATCTCCATCGTGCCGACTTTGTTGGCGCAAGGCGAGCAGCCGAAGCATACCTATCTCTATCACGAATTCGTTAACGGAGACTCCAAGCCCTACGCTGCCCGTTCCCTGCGTTCGGGTGACTGGAAGGTCGTGCAGAATGCGAAGAAGAAAGGCGGTGGTTTCGAGCCGATCGAGCTTTACAACCTGAAGGATGATCTTGAGGAGACCAAGAACCTCGCCAAGCAATACCCGGAGGTGGTTGCAACGATGGAACGCTACATGGACGAGGCACATACCCCTTTGAAATAAGGAATTTTCCGTGGGGCTGAGTGGCTGGCTCGTAAAATTTGTGTTACTCTCCGCCTTTGCCTACCTTTACCCGTAGCGATGGGGAGTTCTCAACAGGATCTGGATTTTATCAAGCTGAGCCAAGCGGGTGACCAGAAGGCTTTTGGCATGCTGGTGCGCGCTCACGAGGGTTGGCTCCGGGCGTGGCTGAGATCGCAGCTCCAGGATTGGACCGCAGCGGATGATCTCGCGCAGGATGCCTTCGTGACGGCGTTCTTGAAAATACGTGAGTTCCGGGGCGAGGGCAGTTTCGAAGCGTGGCTGCGGACCATCGCCCACAACCATTTCCGGAATCACATCAGGAAAAAACGCGAGGAATACGTCGGCGGACATCTTGAGCTGCAGGCGCTTCTAACAGCGGACGATGGCGATGATGTCGTGCACAACAGCGAGCCCCTCGATGCCCTGCGGGAGTGCATGAAACTGGTCAAGGAGCCGGCGGGCAATCTGCTTAAGGAACGTTACACCATGGGCAAAACCTTACGTGAAATTGCCCAGGAAACAGGTGCCGGATACTCCTCTTTGACAATGACCTTTCATCGCGTCCGGCAGTCGCTGGCGGAGTGCATCGAGCTGAGAATGAACCGGGAAACGTCATGAGTATGGAAAAACATAGCATGGAGTTATTGGCTCTTGTCCGCGATGGTGAGGCGACCCCCAAGCAGATTTCTGAGTTGAATACACTGCTTCGTGGGGATGCGTCGCTGCTGAAAATGGCCAGAGAGCAGAACAAGATGCACTCCCTGCTCAGTGTGGTTCTTGAAGACGAGCTTTCCAGCGAACGAAGGATTCATGGCATCATGGCGGAGGTGAAGGATGCCGATGCGGATCGCTTCGTGGAGGGCGTGGAGCATCGTCTGATGTGGCGACGCTGGAGAATGCGGGCGATGGCTGTCGCGGCCGTGCTGATGATCGCCTTGATCCCGGCGATTTATCTTTCACAGAAAGTGGCGAAGCCATCCACGATGGCGACTCTGCTTCGTGCGGATGGGGTGACGTGGACGGAATCGGTAATTGGAATCGGCACGGCATTGGAAGCTGGCGCATCAGTAAAGATCGACCAAGGCATGTTGGAAATCGATCTGGATGGGCGGGGTCGCTTGATCCTAGAGGGGCCAGCTCATCTGGATTTTCCGGAAGAAGGGCGCGCGACTTTGACTCAAGGGCGAGTCGTCATGCGCGCCACTGAGAAAGGGCACGGCTACATGATCGAAACTCCCCAGGGCAACATCATCGATATTGGCACCGAGTTCGGCGTGACGGTGGGCAGCGATGGTCTGGTGGAAACCCATGTCATCGACGGCAGCATTGAAGCAATTCCGAAGGGTGGGAAATCGGTGACTCTGGTGCGCAACGATGCAATGAAGATGGGGCCGGGTGGTGGTGAATCGATCACTGCGGATCCGGGTCAGTTCTACACCGAGATGCCGCCGCAGCATGGTAAGGCACCGCGCTATATCCGTTGGTCATTTGACGAGGGCGAAGGGAAAATTGTAGGCAGTGAGGGTGAGTTGGCGTCCTCGATATCGAATAAGGCGGATATGGTGCTGCAGTCCATGGGCAAAGGCGCGCTGCCATCGTGGATACCCGGGCCAAGCCCTGCGGCGGGCACTGCTTTGAGCTTTGATGGGGAAGGCAGTTATGCGGAAAGTGCTTACCGTGGCATCGGTGGCGGAAAGCCCCGTACAGTGTGCTTCTGGGTCAAGGTGCCGGATGACTTTTCCGCAACTCAGGGATACGGAATTGTATCGTGGGGAAAACATGATCCTCACCGCCCGGGTGAGGTCTGGCAGCTTTCGGCGAATCCGGAGGAGAAAGACGGCCCGATTGGCCGGCTGAGGCTGGGGCTTATGGGCGGCCAGATCATCGGCTCCACCGATTTGCGCGATGGGAAATGGCATCACATCGGTGTGGTGATGTATGGCGGATCCCAGCCGAATGTCGGCACGCATGTGATTCTTTACGTCGACGGGGAGCTGGAAAAAATTCCCCGCCGTGCATTGCAGGAGGTGCGAACAGAAATCGATGAGGCTGAGCACGGGGTCTGGCTAGGCCGTAACTCTTCTTTCAGGGAAACAGGACAGAAACACCCGCTTGGTAAATTTTTCCGTGGTGGACTCGATGAACTCTACATTTTCGATGCAGCTCTAAGTCAAAGCGAGGTGCAGAGTCTGATGCGGAAACATCAAGCTGCTCGCTGATTCGATACTCTCCCTATGGGGTTCCAGAAAATTTCGACCGCTTGGTAGAAAAAAATCAGTTTAATGAGTTATTTCAATGTGTTATTTGAGCGATGTGGCTACATTTCTCAGCTAACGAGCTGTTATCCTCTCTCAGTCCCCGTCTGAAAATAAATGATCCGCTCGGCAACCAAGCTCCAAGAAACCAAGAAACCCAGACAAATAAACCCCATGAAAATCAAAAACATCCTCACAGCGACAGTCATCGTCGGCGTGCTGGCAGCCGGTTCCGCGCAGGCGGCTGTAGTATTCAGCAGCATCGATAATACGGGTGGCACTCAAAGCAACCTCACCTCTCTCTCCGGCAAGGCCATCAATTTTGTGATCGGATCCGGGACTGACTACACACTGGACAACGTGGTTCTCAACATCGGAACCATCAACGGCGCCGCCGCTCCAGTGGTGTCGATCTGGGCCAATGAAACTGGCGGCACGCCGATCGCCGGACCGAACCCATTGGAGACGCTTACTCTTTCCGGAACGTTCACTGCCAATAGCTTGAACACCTTCACTTCCACGGGTCTGTCACTGCAAGCTGACACGACGTATTGGCTCGTAGTCAGAGGTGAGAATACCAGTTCGTTTGCTTGGCTTGGCGATACTGATGCCGCTACTGTCGGAACGAATAACAATCGCCTATTCGGTAATGGGGGTAGCACTCCAGATACCTGGAACAGTGCTTCCGGTATTCTGAATGCTGCAACCATCAACGCCACCGCCGTTCCCGAGCCTTCTTCCGTAGGCCTTCTCGGACTCGGTGGCCTCGCGCTCATCCTGCGCCGTCGGCGCAACTAGGCGAGTCTCGCTGCAATTTCCCACAAAAGCCTCCAGCGTGATACAACGGAGGTGTTTTGTGGATTTGTGTCCTTCTCTCAAGACCTGGCCAGCAGAAAACGGTAAGAACTCGCCGTCTGTTGATTGCCGGAAAATTTATCCCTACATTTAATTTAGATGAAAAAATCCCTACTGGCCTTTGGCTTTATGATCGCTGCCCTGTCGCCGCTTGATGCAGGCGAGCAATACAGTGGAATTTACCCGCACCTGACGATGTATAATGACGAGAACGAGTGCGGCACTGGTGCTTTGGTTCCGTGGGCGGGGCGTTTGTGGGCGATCACGTATGCCCCTCACGAGCCGCAGGGCTCCTCCGACAAGCTTTACGAAATCACCCCCGATCTGAAGCGGATCATTCGCCCGGAAAGCATCGGCGGCACACCGGCGAACCGGATGATTCATCGCGAGTCCGACCAGCTCTTCATCGGGCCGTATGCGATCAGCGGGGAAGGTGATGTTCGCACCATTTCCGAGAAGGACATGCCCGGGCGGCTGACCGGCAACGCCCGCCACCTCACGGATCCCGCTGGGAAAATCTATTTCGCCACCATGGAGGAGGGGCTCTATTCCGTGGACGTAGATACCCTGGGCGTGGCGGAGCTGATCAAGGATGGGAACGGACAAAAGCCGGTCGGCGACGGGGTGAAATCCTCCCTGCATGGCTATCATGGAAAAGGTCTCTATTCCGGGCAGGATCGTGTCATCTATTCGAACAACGGGATGAAAAGCCCTGCCGCGAGGGAGAATCCCACGGTGGCCTCCGGCGCGCTTGCCCAATGGTTTGGCGAAGGCGATTGGCAGCTTGTCCGCAAAAATCAGTTCACCGAGATCACAGGTCCGGGTGGAATTTACGGCAGTGAAAATCCCGCCACCGATCCTGTCTGGGCGATGGGCTGGGACGTGCGCTCCGTGCTTCTCGGCCTGCTTGAGGGCGGTGAGTGGACTTACTACCGCCTGCCAAAGGGCAGCCACTCCTATGATGGCGCCCACGGCTGGAATACGGAATGGCCGCGCATCCGCGAGATCGGCGAAACTGATTTCCTCGCCACCATGCACGGCACCTTCTGGCGCTTCCCGCCTACCTTCTCGAAGGCGAACACCGCAGGCATCGCCCCGCGCTCGAACTACCTGAAAGTCATCGGCGACTTCTGCAAATGGAACGACAAGGTGGTCTTCGGTGGTGACGATTCCGCGAAAGCGGAGTTCCTCAACACCCGCCCCTTCAAGGCGGAGCACGCCGCTCCCGGGCAATCCAACTCCAACCTTTGGTTTGTCGATCCGGCACAGATCGACGAATTCGGCCCCGTCATCGGGCGTGGTTCCGTCTGGCTGCGCGATGCGGTGAAGGCCGGCGCCGCCAGCGATCCCTACCTTTTCTCCGGCTACGATCACCGCCAGCTCGTCCTCACCCATTCCACCGCCTCACCCGTCACCTTCACCCTAGAGGTGGATGAAAAGGGCAACGGCACATGGACGGAGCTGCGCACGATCACGGTCGGGGAAAAAGGCACCGCCACCCATTTTTTCACGGAAGGGGAGAGGGGAGAGTGGATCCGCCTCACCGCGGACAAGGATGCCTCCGGCGTCACCGCCCACTTCCATTACCGCGACCGCGACCCGCGCCCTGCGCAAAACGCCGCCCTCTTCGCCGGCATCGCCACCCCGGAGCAACCCGCCGCCACCACCGGCGTCATGCGCAGCCTCGCCTACGACACCCTCGGCCTCGCCCTCGCCGATGGCAGCTACTACGAGCTGAATCCGGAAATGGAATTCACCAAGGTCGCCGATGTGAAGAAAGCCGCGGAGCTGACCAAAGCCGTCGCCCAGCCGGCCGGATCCTTCAGCGTCGATGCCGCCTCGGTGATCTTGGAGGAAGACGGCAAGCGCTACCGTTTCCCGAAAAACGAGGACTATGGTAGTTCATCGGAAGACGCCGATCTCGCCCGCGTCTGCCGCGAAGTCGCCACCGAACGCGACTTGCTCAACCTCCACGGCACGTTCTACGAACTGCCAGCCCGCAATGCGCAGGGTGTCGCAAAAGTTCGTCCCGTAGCGACTCATAATCTCGCCATCCACGACTTCTGCTCGCACAACGGACTGCTGCTTTTCACCGGCCTCGATGCCGAAACAAAGGGCAAGCACATCATCCGCAGCGCCGACGGTAAGGCCGCGATCTGGGCGGGTGTGGTTGATGATCTCTGGAAGCTCGGCAAACCGCGCGGCCAAGGTGGTCCATGGAAAGCCTCCGCAGTCAAAGCCGGTGTCCCCTCCGATCCTTACCTGATGACCGGCTACGACAAGAAGAGCGTCGAGCTCGCCGCCACCACCGCCGCCGCCATCACCCTCGAGGTCGATATCGACGGCACCGGCCTCTGGGTGACCTACGGAAGCTTTGATCTCAAGGCTGGTGAATCAATCACCCACGAGTTTCCCGAAGGCTTCAGCGCTTATTGGGTTCGTGCAACGAGCGACGCCGAAACGACTGCGACCGCATGGTTGACTTACGAATAATAGCGGAAACTCCATCCTGCCGAGTCTTGGTATCCTAGTTGGGTTTGCCCGGCTGGATGTAGAGGAGGCGGATCCCGTTCATCTCGCACCAGGCGACGAGCTTTGAGGAGATGAGTTCCGGGCCGTTGTCGACTCGGATCTATTCGGGCAGCGGATGGCTGTCCTTGAGCTGTTCGAGGACGCGGATGACACGCAGGGCGGGCAGCGATGTATCCACCTCGATGGCAAGTGCCTCGCGTACGCCCTCGTCGATGATGTTGAGGGTGCGGAAGCGTTTGCCGCAGTAAAGGGTGTCGTGCATGAAGTCCATCGACCACATCCGTCCGGCAACGGCGGGCACTTCGAGTGGTTCGCGAACCCGGGCGGGAAGCCTGCGCCTTGTGCGGCGCGGGAGGTTGAGCCCCATGGAGCGGTAGACGCGCAGGACGCGCTTGTGGTTCCACGTCTCGCCGTGCTGGCGCAGCCAGTGGTAGCACTTCCGGAAGGCCCAGCGACCGTGTTTGCCGACCGCCTCGTGGCGCTCGACCGGCTTCAGAGCTTTTTTTCGAGCAGCGATTTGATGGCGTCGTTCTCCATGGCGAGATCGGCATACATGCGCTTGAGCTTGGAAAGCTCGGCTTCCAGCTCCTTGGTGCGTTTGAGATCGGAGATGCTAAGGCCTCCGTATTTGCTCTTCCAGTTGTAGGAGGTGGGCTGGCAATGGAGCGAAGCGACATGGCGGGACTGGTCGAACCTCACAATTTCCCGCAAATGCCGTGCTTGCGGCAGACCTCCGCCACCTTCATCCTTGTGTCTGTCTCCTTGAGGATCGCCACGATCTGGCTCTCCGTGAATCGGCTCTTTTTCATCGTTTCGTGTGCTTTGTAGCAGCCCGAAACTCCAATTACGATCTGTTCCGGATACGGGGACTCTTACAGTAGCTAATTGACGGTCGATTTGTTTTAAAAGCCTCTGAATCATGAATGATTCAGGGGCTTTGTTGCGTAGACGATCAACGGCAGCGGAACCTGTTGCCGATGGACTTTTTTCTGGCTGATCAGAGGATTGTCCGACGGACTCTAGAAAACCCATGAACCTACCTATAAACCCACTCATGAAAAAAAAGTCACCATCCCTGTTTTTCGGTCGTCTACATGTGAGGCGTATTGCCTCCGCGATTCACTTGCTTGCCGTTTTGTTCTTTTGTGCTGGAACTGCAGCGCATGCCAAGCCGAAGGGGAGCAAGCCGGGAGAGGTGAGCCTGATCCATAAGGAAGCTGTGGGAATCCAGCCCCTGAATACCCCTCCATCGGAGTCTTTGTCGCTGTGGTATAATCAACCCGCGATCCAGTGGGAGGATGCCCTGCCAGTAGGCAACGGACGGCTCGGAGCCATGGTTTACGGCGGAGTCTCGAAGGAAATCATTCAGTTGAATGAAGATTCGATCTGGGCGGGGCCACCTGTGCCTGAGGTCAAAGAAAATGTCAGCGAGACGATCGCCAAGGTCCGTGAGCTTTTGTTTGCAGAGAAATATTCGGAAGCTCAGAAGATGCAGCAGGCAGTGATGGCGGAACGCATCAGTCCCCGGAGCTACCAGACGATGGGAGTCCTATATTTGGACTTCGGGCATAAGAAGGACGCGAGTCAGTATCGCCGTGATTTGAATCTCGATACGGCTGTGGCGACGACAAGCTTCATGGTGGACGGTGTGAACTATCTGCGCGAGGTGATGGCGAGCCCGGTGGACGATGTGATCACCGTTCGCATCACTGCCGACAAGCCAGGCTCCGTGTCATTCAGCGCGCTGGTGGAGCGGGATGGAATCTTCGAAGTGGTTGCGGAGGGTGAGGATACTCTGGTAGCTCGTGGCCAAGCATCGCATGGCGACAAGCAGATGGGGGTGAAGTTTGCGACGGTCTATCAGGTGCTTGCGGAGAACGGGAAGACCCGGATCGAGGGCGGGAAGATCGTAGTGGATTCTGCCGATTCCGTGACGATCTACATCGCAGCGGCGACTGACTACAACCGCGACGATACCGCGAGCCCGCTGAAGCATGATTTGGTGAGTGTCTGCAAAGGCTCGATTTCATCGGCTCATGAGAAAGGCTATGCACAGATCAAGGCTGATGGCATCGCCTCCCATCAAGAGCTGTTCCGGCGCGTGTCGCTGAAGCTTGGGACGCCATCGGAGCAATCGACCTTGGAACGTCTGCAGGGTTACAAAAAGGGCAAGGTTGATCCCGACTTCGAAGCGCTGTTCTTTCAGTATGGCCGCTACCTGATGATCGCATCTTCGCGGGAAGGCTCCCTGCCCGCCAACCTGCAGGGCATCTGGAATCGGCATTACGCGGCTCCATGGAATAGTGACTACCACACCAACATCAACGTGCAGATGAACTACTGGCCTGTGGAGATTACGAATCTTTCGGAATGCCACAAACCCTTCATGGATTACATCGAACGTCTGGTGCCATCGGGACAAAAGACCGCGAAGGATCTGTATGGCTGTAGTGGGTTTTTCGTCGGGCATACCTCCGATGTCTGGCATCCGACGGTGCCTTTCGGGATGGTCCAATATGGCCAATGGGTCGTCGGTGGTGGCTGGTGCACCGGGCATTTCATGGAGCACTACCGCTTTACCGGGGATCAGGAATTTCTGGAGAAACGCGCTTACCCAATTCTGAAAGAGTCCGCTCTGTTCTTCCTCGATTGGTTGGTCAAAGATCCGAAAACCGGGAAATGGGTGTCCGGCCCCAGCACGTCCCCGGAAAACCGATTCATCGATCCTGCGACAAAAGTAGGCTGCAACCTGACGATGGGACCATCGATGGATCAGCAGATCATCTGGGAGGTGTTTTCGAATACTTTAGAAGCTGCGAAAATTCTCGGGATTGAAGATGACTTCACACAAGAGGTTCAGGCCACCCTCGACAACCTAGCGCTCCCACAAATCGGTTCGGACGGGCGCTTGATGGAATGGACCAAGGAGCTGAAAGAGAAGGATCTCGGTCATCGCCACATCTCCCATCTCTATGGGCTTTATCCCGGACGCCAAATCAACCCGCTCGACACTCCCTCGGAATTCGAGGCGGCGCGCAAGAGCATCAATCAGCGGCTGGCTGGTGGTGGCGGGCATACCGGCTGGAGCCGGGCATGGATTATCAACTTTTGGGCGCGATTTCATGAGGGTGAAAAGGCCCATGAGAACATCGCCATGTTGTTCCAAAAATCGACCTGCAATAACCTGTTCGACATGCACCCGCCGTTCCAGATCGATGGGAACTTTGGCGGCACAGCCGGAATCGCGGAGATGTTGCTGCAGTCGCACGCGGGGGAAATCGAGCTTCTACCTGCGCTGCCCGCAGCTTGGGCGAAGGGGGAAGTGAGAGGCCTGCGCGCGCGCGGTGGTTTCGAACTCGATTTTGCCTGGGAGAACGGAGTCGTCACCGAGCTGGATATTCGCCGCGTGAACGGCCTCGGTCCGGCCAAGGTGACGGTGCGCGAAAATGGGAAAACCCGTGTGGTGGAAGTGGAATAGTCCGGAGAAGTTAGGGCCTTCATTTCTGTCGGCTCATGATCCGTTTTTGTCGGATCATGATTACCGCCCGCCTCGCTACCGATGCTAGGCTTATAGCCCGAATCACAAGGCCTAAAAATTTTCAGAATGAACTTATATAATACTTCAGGGTCGTGGTGAATCAGAGGCCGATACGACGTTTGTTTTTAGGCGAAACGGTCAGGATCAGAAATTATGCGTCTAATTTTGTGTGTTATTATGCTGGCCACTGCGGTGGTCTATGGAATGGGCAGTTGGGAATAGCAGCAGGCGGAAGCCGAGGCGCTGCTCGTTCACACGTCCTATGTGTTTGCTATGCCGGAGAAGAAGCGGGTGCTTCCCGATTATGAGCTGCCTCCAAAGGTGGCGAATCCAAAAGATCAAAAAATATGAAAAGTAGATATAAATTTGTAATCGCATTACTGGGTCTATGCGGTTTTGCCGTTGGCAATGCTTCGGCCGATCGCACCAGCTTCGATGAAGAGTGGAAATTCTCGCTCGGCGATACGAAACGTGCCGAAGGGGTGGCTTTCGAGGATGCGGATTGGCGTGTGCTTGATGTGCCGCACGACTGGAGCATCGAGGGAGATTACAGCAAGGATCATCCCATGAGCGATAAGGGCGGATATCTGCCGGCGGGGATCGGTTGGTATCGCAAGACGGTTCCGGTTTCTCCGGATTGGAAAGGCAAGCATGTCGAGATCGCCTTTGACGGGGTCTTCATGAACAGCACGGTCTGGGCGAACGGCAAGAAACTCGGGACGAGGCCATATGGATGGAGTTCGTTTTCCTACGACATCAGCGAGATCGCGGATTCATCCGACTCCATTACTTTTGCGGTGCGGGTGGACAATGATAAGCAGCCGGCCGCCCGCTGGTACACCGGCAGCGGGATCTATGCCCACACTTGGATCGACGTGAAGGAGAAAATCCATGTGCCGACGGATGGGATTTTTGTTCGGACCAAAGGAGAGTCGGTGAAAATCGATGCGGAGGTCAGGAATACAACGGGCGAAGAGCAAGCCGCTGAAGTGGAGATCACGATCATTGATCCGAATGGCAAAGAGATTGCCGGGATGAATCGGCCGGTCACATTGAAGACCGACGGCTTGCAAAGTTTGGGCTTTGAATTTCAGGTGCCCAATCCTCAGCGCTGGGATATCGATTCGCCGCATCTCTATCAGGCAAAGACCGGTGTGAAGGTTGCGGGGAAGGTCGTGGATACGGTGACGACTCGTTTCGGGATCCGGGACGTGGAATGGAAGCCGGAGACGGGAATGTGGCTGAACGGAAAAAACGTCAAATTGCAGGGCGTGTGCAATCACCAAGATGCGGGGGCGCTCGGTGCGGCTGTACCGGACAAGGTGGTGCGGTTCCGCATCGAGCAGCTCAAGGCAATGGGCTGCAACGCGATCCGCACATCTCACAATCCACAGACACCGATTTTCTACGAGATCTGTGACGAGGTCGGGATGCTGGTGATGGATGAAATTTTCGACGGCTGGTCGAAGAAGGCGACGCACGACTACGGCCGATACCATTTCGCCGATTGGTGGCAGCGCGATGTGACGGATTGGATCAAGCGCGATCGCAATCATCCCTCGGTGGTCATCTACAGCGTGGGCAATGAAACGCACGGAAAGGTCGGCAAAGGTATCGTGAAGCTTTGCCACGAGCTGGATCCCACCCGTCCGGTGACTTCCGGTCACTCGAGCTCGGAATACATGGATGTGTTCGGTGTGAACGGCAGCAGCGAAAAGATGGGTTGGTTCGATAACCTGGAGACGGATCGCGTGTTTATCGGAACGGAAAACACCCACACTTGGCAGGTGCGCGGTTTTTACCGCACCAAGACGTGGTTCCGGAATGGCTACCCTAGCAGATCCCAGAAGCCCTATCCGCTCCCTGACCTCACCGAGAAGGAAGTGTTTTCCTATGACTGGACGGATGCCGCGGGGCGGAGCAACTCCAAGCAAATCTTCAACTCCAGCTACGACAATGCGACGGTGCGCCTAACGGCACGCCAGAATATCGAACAGCTGCGTGATATCCCGAACTATGCGGGCTCCTTCCGCTGGACGGGCCACGACTACATCGGCGAGGCGGGCTACGTGCACGGCGGTTGGCCTTTCAAATCCTTCATGGGCGGAGCCATCGATATGGCGAACTTTGAGAAGGATCTGTTCTATCTCTATCAGAGCCAGTGGACGGATGAGCCGATGGTTCACATCCTGCCACATTGGACCCATCCGACGCTTAAACTGGGAACGGAGATCCCGGTCTGGGTGTATTCGAATTGCGATGAGGTCGAATTGTTTTTCAACGGGAAGTCACTGGGGAAAAAGCGCCCCGGCACCCAGTGGGATGAGATGCAGTGCCAATGGATGGTCGGTTGGGAGCCGGGCGAGCTGAAAGCAATCGGCTACAAAGGTGGAAAGCCTATGGAAGAGCAAATCATCCGCACGGCAGATGTGCCGGACAACATCGCGCTTTCCGTGGATGGGGAAGCATTGGCCACGGAAGGCAAAGACATCGTACAAGTGCGCGTGACCACACAGGACGAGAAAGGTGAGTTCTACCCCTACGGTGAAAACCGCACCGCCTTCCATGTGATCGGACCGGGTCGCATCCGTGCCCTGGACAATGGCAGTCCGGTGGATGTGGAAACGCATTTCCGAGCGGAGAACCGCATCGCCTTCTATGGCCTGACCCGTGCCTATGTGGAGTCAACCGGCGAGGCCGGGGACATCACTCTGCTCGCCAGCTGCATTCTTGGAGAAAAGAGACAAGTGAGCTCTAACAAGGTGAGCATCGATGCACAGATGCTCGCATTACGCGGAGCGCTTCCATCGGCTGATATCGACATTTTCTACACCCTCGATGGTTCGGAGCCGACTCCGCAATCCACCAAGTATTCGGCAGCCTTCGAGGTCTCCTTGGGCACAACGGTCAAGGCCTTGGTGGTGTTGGATGGCTATCCCGTTCAGACTCTGGAAGAGCGTTTCTCGGCAGACGAAGGTTTCGTGTGGAACGCGGCGCAGAGTGATTCCCTCGGTGGCGATCAGGCGGAAGACGCGAAGTTGAGCGGTGGGAAAGTCGGTTCCGAAGGCAAAGGATTCCAAGGCAAAGGCTATGTGGATTTCGGAAAGACCAAGGGTGCCTATGTCGAATGGTATCAGGAAAACGACGGCGATGCCGGCGATGCGGATCTAACAATACGCTACAGCGGAAAGGCGAAAGGAGCCAAGGGCCGTGCGGTCGAGCTGACCGTCAACGGTAAGGTCGTTCAGAAGAGCCTGCTGCTGCCGAATACGAAAGATTGGGGCACGGATTGGAAGGCCGTCAGCGTGCCGATTCGAATTGGTCGCGGTGCCAATACCATCCGCCTCACCACCGTGGAAAATGGCGGGATGTTCATTGATGAGATCTCGGTGAGGTAGGTGTTTAACATAGTAGATAGAGATATGATGAAGAAATTATTGTTCCTGGCCGCGACGACTGCGATCTGCAGCGCGGCACCAATGCCCAACGTGATTTACATCCTCGCCGACGACCTCGGTTACGGTGAGGTCGGTTATAATGGGCAGGAAAAAATCCAGACTCCGGAGCTCGATGCGATGGCGGCGGCGGGCATGCGCTTTACCGATCACTACTGTGGCAACGCGGTTTGTGCCGCCTCCCGTGCTTCCCTGATGACGGGAAAGCATCCGGGGCACGCCTACATCCGGGCGAATAGTCCGGGTTATCCCAATGGCCAGATGCCCCTGCTGGAAGGCACGGAAACCGTAGGCAAACTCATGCAGCGCGCAGGCTACAAGACTGCGGTAATCGGCAAGTGGGGGCTGGGTTCTACCTGGGATAGCGGCAGCCCGAACAAGCAGGGCTTCGACCATTTCTTCGGCTACACCGATCAAGTCCTGGCTCACAATTACTATCCGGAATACCTGTGGAGGAATTCTGAGAAAGTCATGTTGGATAACGGCAAAGGAAAAGAAAATGACTACAGCCACGATCTGATGACGGTGGAGGCTTTGGATTTCATCGAAGGAGCCAAGCAAGAGCCGTTCTTTCTCTACCTCGCCTACACGATCCCTCACACCGCCTATCAGGTGCCGGATCTGGCGCAGTATGCAGACAAGGACTGGCCTGAAAATATGAAGAAGCACGCGGCGATGACTTCGCGCATGGATCGAGATATCGGCACGATCAAGCGTCGGCTCGAAGAGCTGGGTTTGGCGGAAAATACCCTGATCATGTTCAACAGCGACAACGGCGCGCATGGCATGAGCGGCTCGCTGGCATTTTTCCAAACTTCCGGAGATCTGCGGGGCAAGAAACGCCAGGTGTATGACGGCGGGGTGCGCTCTCCGATGATCGCCTACTGGCCGGGCAAAGTGCCTGCAGGCAGCGTGAGCGATCACATCTCCTCCTTCTGGGACATGCTGCCAACTATGGCCGAACTCACTGGCGAGCCAGTGGCTGGCGAGACGGATGGAATTTCCATGCTGCCGACTTTGCTGGGAAATGACGATCAGCAGCAGGAGCATAAATACCTCTACTGGGAGCTGTATGAAGGCTCGCCGAATCAGGCAGTGCGCATGGGCAAATGGAAAGGCGTCGTCGCGGATCGGCGCAAGGGCATGAAGATCGAGCTCTACGACATCACCGCGGACGAAGGGGAAAAGTCCGATGTCGCAGCGGAGTATCCGGAAGTGGTCAGTGAAATTCGTAAGGCATTGATCGAAGCCCACGAGCCGAGCCCGTATTGGTCAAAAGACAACGCGCCTCTCTTCGATACCAAGGCTGCCTGCGAAGCAAACGGGGTGGAGCCAGCGCCTGCGAAACCGAAGAAAAAGAAGAGCAAGTAAGCGTCAGTCTGAGAGGGGAAAATCATGATCAAAAAAATATCCACCCTGTTGCTGCTGTCGGCTGTCGCGTGTTTCGCGAAGCAGGATCGGCCAAACATTGTCTGGCTGGTGAGCGAGGATAACTCCGCCAGCTGGCTCCGGCTCTACCATGAAAACGGGGTCGCCATGCCGACGGTGGAGAAACTCGCCGACAAAGGGCTCGTATTCAATCATGCCTTTTCGTGCGGGGTCGTCTGTTCGGTGGCGCGGAGCACGATCATTTCCGGCATGTATGCGCCACGCACCGGAGCGGAATATCATCGCCGCCAGAAGCCGGTGCCGATGCCGAAGGGGATCAGGATGTTTCCTCACTACCTGCGCGAAGCCGGCTACTACACGACGAATTGTTTCAAGGAAGACTACAACTTCGATGCGAAGGAAAAGGAGGGTGTCTGGGATGCCTCATCGGATAAAGCGACTTACCGAAAGCGCAAGCCGGGTCAGCCCTTCTTCCATGTGCAGAATTACAAGACGACTCACGAAAGCAGCCTGCACTTCTCCAACATGAAGAAGCCGACCCAGACGGCACCCGGCGACACGAAACTTTATTCCTATCATCCGGATACCGAAACCTTCCGCTACACCTACGCGCGTTACATGGACAACCACATGACCCTCGACGCGCAGCTTGGCGAATTCGTCGACGGCTTGGAAAAGGATGGGCTGATGGATGACACCTTCATTTTCTACTACGGAGACCACGGTGGTGCGCTCCCGCGCGGCAAGGGCTATGCCTACAACAACGGCCAGCAAGTGCCGATGGTCGTCTATGTGCCGAAAAATTGGAAGCACCTGGTTCCTGCCGAGCCGGGCACTCGCATCGATGGCTTCATCGAGTTCGTCGATCTCTCCGCCACGGTTCTGAATCTAGCAGGAGCGGAGATTCCAGAGGGCATCGATGGCGAGCCGTTCCTTGGCAAAGGCGTGGAGCTGGAGGAACTCAACAAGCGCGACACCGCCTTCGGTTATGCCGACCGTTTCGATGAAAAATACGATCTGGTGCGCACCATCCGGAAGGGCGACTTCATCTACATGCGCAGCTATCAGCCGTTCAATATCGACGGCCTGCACAACTTCTACCGCTACAAGATGCTGGCCTATCTGGAGTGGCGTGAGATGTTCCGGGTCGGTGAGCTCAATCCGGTGCAGAGCCAGTTTTTCGAGCCACGCCCGGCAGAGATCCTCTACAATGTGAAAGACGATCCGGATGAGGTGAACAATCTCTCCGGTGATCCTGCCTATGTGGAAACGCTGATTGAGATGCGCGCCTTGCTGCAAGAGCGGGTCAAAGGCATGCCGGACCTCAGCTTCATCCCCGAGCCAGTTTTCCTGCGCGAAGGCCTTACAAACCCGACAGCCTACGGTCAGAAAAACAAAGAGCAGATTGCCGGATTGGTGAATATCGCGGATCTGAGCCTCAAGCCTTTTCTTGAAGTGAAGCAGCAACTCGGCAAGGCACTGGATTCGCCCGAGCCGTTAGAGCGCTACTGGGCCGTGATCACCTGCAGTGCGTTTGGCGCTCAGGCGGAGCCGTTTTACAAGAAAGCCAAGGAACTCGCCGCCAACGACAGCGACCGCCTGGTTCGCATCCGTGCCGCGGAGTTTCTCGGGCTCAACGGCCAAGCGGATCCGCATCCCGTATTCGTGGAAGTGCTCACGCAGGTGGAAGATCCGGTGGAGGCAAACTTGATCCTCAACTCCGCCGCGCTGCTCAACGATGCGGAGCCAGGATACACCTTTGACCTCAAACAGTTCAAATCCGCCTCGTGGGCAGGATCTGGAAATAGCCCGGTGAATGAGCGCCTGAAATACCTTTCAAAATAGGAACCCACCATGAAGACCTTATTATTTTTCACAGCGGCCCTAGCCGCGATGCCATGCAGTGCCGCTCCGCCACCCAATGTGGTCGTGATCGTCGCGGATGATCTGGGATACGCCGATGTCGGTTTCCATAAAGTCGTGGCAGAAGACATCACCACGCCGAACCTCGATCGCCTCGCCGCTTCCGGAGTGGTGTTCTACAACGCTTACGCCAGTTCTCCGATCTGCAGCAACTCGCGCTTGGCCCTGATGACCGGGCGCTATCAGCAGCGCTGGGGTGCATACTATTACGGGCAGGGAGGCTTGCCGACCGCGGAGTCCACGATCCCCGAGATGATGCTCGAGGCGGGCTACCGTACGATGAAGGTCGGCAAGGTCCACATGAACAACGGGCCGAAGGAAGACCCGATGAAACACGGCTTCGAGCATTTCCTCGGCTTCACCCACCACTCATGGGACTTCCATTTGCTGAGCTCCAAGGACGTGCAGGCGTATGAGAAAAAAAAGAAAGGCAGCTCGAAGAAAATGAACATGGCGCCGATCGGCCCGCTCACGCGCGACAACGGCAAGAAGGAGTCCTTCGAAGGCATCACCACCACCGAGATTTTCGGCAATGAGGCGGTCTCGTTCATCCAACAGAAAAGCGACAAGCCGTTTTATCTGCACCTCTCATTCAATGCCGTGCACACCCCGCTGACGCGTCCGCCCAATGAGGAGCTCGCAGAGAAATACGGCATTCCACTGCGCCCCTTCGACCGCGATGCCAAGGTCTGGGAATACCCGATCTGGGATCCGGTAAAGCAGCCGAACTATCACAAGTGGTATGACAATGCCGCCCACCTCGCGATTCCCGATCCCTATGGCCGCAAGCTTTACCTCGCGCACTTGGAGCAGATGGACACCATGATCGGCAAGGTGCTGGACGCCTTGGAAGAGCAGGGGATCGCGGAAAATACGATCGTCTTTTTCTCGTCGGACAACGGCGGGTCGGATCAATCCTATGCGAACAACGGCGACCTAAACGCCTACAAATACTGCCTGATGGACGGCGGGATCAAGGTGCCGATGGTCATGTCATGGCCGGCGAAGTTTCCGAAAAACAAACAGATCGAAGCGACTGTGACGCATCGCGACCTGTTCGCCAGTTTGTCGGAAGTCACCGGCATCGCTCCGAAGAAACCGCTCGATGGGAAAAGCCTGCTGCCGCTGATCGATGGCAGTGTATCCGAGCTCCACGATGGCGAGGCGCTCTACTGGGACTCCGGCGACAAAGAAAAGAATTGGGTCGCTCGTCAGGGCAACTGGATGCTAGTTTACCGGGAGAAACCCAAAGATTACAAAGCCTATGAGTTGGACGAAAACGGCTTGGTGAAACCCGAATTTCGCAAAGTCCCCATCGCAAGTGGGATGCAGCTTTACGACCTAGAGGCCGACCCCGGCGAAACTCAGAACCTGACCGATCAATACCCCGAACGGGTCGCACAGATGGAAAAACTTTACACCGCATGGCGCGCCGAAATGGCGGATCCTATCAGCGGCAAAAAACAACAATAGAGGAGAACTTAGAAAATGATTCATAGATTAGTATTACTGACGGCGCTGGCCTTGCCTTGGGTGGCTCAAGCGGAGCGCGAGACCCTCGATTTCAACGAGAGCTGGAGCTTTGCCCGTTTTGGCGCGATGCCGGATGGCTCGCAGAAGGCGGAGCCGAAAGGCCTGGAAAAACCCGACGCCGATGTTTCCGGCTGGCGCACCCTCGACGTGCCGCACGATTGGGGCATCGAAGGACCGTTCCGCGACGAGCTCGAGAACCGCACCGGCAAGCTGCCGTGGGCGGGCATCGGCTGGTATCGCAAATCCTTCGACGTCGCCGAGCAGGATAAACGCATTTTCATCGAGTTCGATGGAGCCATGAGCAACAGCCAGGTCTGGCTCAATGGCGAATTCGTGGGCGAGTGGCCTTACGGTTATGCCTCATTCCAGTTCGAGCTGACCCAGTTCATCAAGCCCGGCACCAACGTCCTCGCCGTGCGCCTCGACAACAAACCCGAGTCCTCCCGCTGGTATCCCGGCGGTGGCATTTACCGCAAGGTCCGCTTGGTCAAAACCGATGCCGTGCGCGTCGCCCATTGGGGCACCTTCGTCACCACCCCCGAGGTCACTGCCGAGATCGCCACGGTGAATATCAAAACCACACTGGATGGCCCGCAGGAGGGAGTCGAAGTCTCACACCGTCTCCTCGATACAGAGATTACCGGCACCGGCACAGACTCCACCTTGAGGGTCCCTTCACCGCAGCTTTGGACTTTGGAAAGCCCCCACCTCTACACCATCGAGACCACGGTTTCCCAGCAGGGGAAAGTGGTGGATACCTACCACACGGAATTCGGCATCCGCACGATTGAATACACCCAAGACCGTGGATTTTTGCTCAATGGCAAACGAGTCGTGATGAACGGCGTATGCATGCACCACGATCTCGGGCCACTTGGCTCGGCGGTGAATAAACGGGCGATTGAGCGCCAAATCGAGATCCTCAAAGAGATGGGCTGCAATGCGATCCGCACCGCCCACAACATGCCCGACCCCGCACTCCTCGAGCTCTGCGACCGCATGGGCATCTTGGTGCAGGTCGAGGCTTTTGACTGTTGGGAGAAAAGCAAAACGCCCAACGACTACAGCAATCATTTCCGCGAATGGCACGAGAAAGACCTACGTGCGATGGTGCGCCGCGATCGCAACCATGCCTGCGTCGTGATGTGGTCCACCGGCAACGAAGTCCGCGAGCAAGGCAATCCCGCCGGGATCAAAATCTCCCAACAGCTCACCGACATCATCAAGTCCGAGGACACCACCCGCCCGGTGACATGCGGTTGCAACAACTGGAAGGCGGGCTTCAACGGTCTGCAGAAAACCGTCGATGTCTTCGGCTACAACTACAAGGCCAAGGAAAACGCGAAGTACTATAAGCAGTTCCTGGAAAAGCACCCGACCATCCCGCTCTACGGCAGCGAGACTGCCTCCACGGTCAGCTCGCGTGGTGAGTATTTCTTCCCGTTCTCCGAGAATAAGGAAAAAGGCTCCGGCGGTTACTTCCAGGTCAGCAGCTACGACTTCTCCGCCCCGTCGTGGGCCTACCGCCCGGATCTGGAATTCGAAGCCCTCGATCGTTACCCGAAAATCTTCGGCGAGTTCGTCTGGACCGGATTCGACTACATCGGCGAGCCCACCCCTTACAACAATGATGCCACCAACCTGCTCAACTTCACCGACCCGGAGCAGAAGGCACGGATGAAAAAAGAACTCGAAGCCTTGGGCGGAAACATCCCACCACGCAGCTCCTACTTCGGCATCATCGATCTCTGCGGCTTCCCGAAAGATCGTTTCTATCTCTATCAGGCACGTTGGCGCCCGGACTTCCCGATGGCGCACATCCTGCCGCATTGGAACTGGTCGGAGCGGGTAGGGGAAGTCACCCCGGTGCATGTTTACACCTCCGGAGACGAGGCAGAACTTTTCCTCAATGGGAGATCCCTCGGTCGCAAAAAGAAGGGCGAGTTCGAGTATCGCCTGCGCTGGGACGATGTGAAATACCAGCCCGGAGAGCTCAAAGTCATCGCCTACAAAGGCGGCAAGGAATGGGCCCAGGACGTGATGAAAACCACCGGCGAAGCCGCGAAGCTCACTCTCACTGCCGACCGTTCCGAGATCCAGGCAGATGGCAGCGACCTCTCCTTCATCACCGTCCAGATCTCCGATGCCCAAGGCAACCTCGTCCCCCGCACCCACAACGAAGTCGAATTCACCCTCGAAGGCCCCGGCAAAATCATCGCCGTCGGCAACGGCAATCCCGTCAGCCACGAGTCCTTCCAAGCCAACAAACGCAAAGCCTTCAACGGCCTGTGTCTCGTCGTCGTCCGGTCGGAGAAAGGTGAGGCGGGGACGATCCGCCTATCCGCCACGTCAGAAGGGTTGGAGAGTTCCGAGTGCCAAGTGAGAAGTGAGAAGTGAGAAGTGAGAAGTGAGAAGTGAGAAGTGAGAAGTGAGAAGTGAGAAGTGAGAAGTGAGAAGTGAGAAGTGATCCGCCTTCGCCGAGGCTATGGCGGACAGGGAAGTGAGAAGTGGAAGTCCCTTCGATAAGCTCAGGGCAGGCTGGGGTTGCGTGGGGTGGCGTAGCACAAGGAGCGGCGCGACCTCTGACTTTTAGCTTTTCAGCTTTTTAGCATGTCAGCTTTTACCTGCCCCCTCTTCCTAGCCCAACGGGATTGCGTATTTTAGCCTAGGGTTGGCGGAACTTGTGGAGCCTACCCCAGGTGAATGGCCGTCACCTATTTACAACCCCAATCGGGGTTGCGTCCTTCTTCACTGGCGATAAGAATCCATCTTGATCCAGCCCACGGTTTAAGCGAATGTCCGGACATGAACCAAATGACGATGCTGCGGGAATCCCGCTCGAAGCACACGTTGCGGAGCTACGAGGCCGCTGCGAAGCAGTTGCGCGTCTTCAAGGCGGTTCTACCTATTTCCGGGAGGAACTCGGAATCTTCCGAGATTACGCTAAGGAGTCCGGCCTCATCCTACCGCACCCGCCGTCCGGACTGAGCCGCCCGCCCGATGACGAGGGCAATGAGCACCAGGTCTGGTATCTGGAGGAATGTGCCAGTTTCCTCAAAGCCACATGGCCGGGATTTTTCGGCCTGCACGTCATCCATCGTCAGAACTAGGACCCGAAAGCCTCACCGGTCGCCTATCTGGAGCGCTGGTTGCTGCACAATGAGCTGTTCGGAGACGACGTCCGCTTTCTCGGTGCCATCGAGCAAGAGGGAGAGCTGCGCATGCTGATCCGCCAGCCGGCCATCGCCGGAGAGCCGGCCACCATCGCACAGATCGAAGCCTTCTTCACTGGGAACGGCTGGCTCCCTTTCACCGTCGTCGGGGAAATCGCCTTCTTTGATCCGGTAAGGAACGTCGCCGTCTCCGATGCCCATCGCGGGAATCTCATCCTCATGGAGGATGGCCTTCTCGCCCCCATCGATCTCCGTGTCCAGGCTCTCTCTGGTGCCTTGCTCGATTCCGTCATAAAACTTTGCCAATCCCAATAAATCTGCCCGATGTCTTCTCTCTGCAGAATGCCAATATTCTCGGGAAAAGCTTTGGTGCGGGGACTAGGCTCAAATACGTGACCCACTTTGGGGTCATGGGAAATCCCGCACACCACGCGCCAACGGGGCAACCTACCTCTAGCCCAACGGGCTTGCGTATTTGAGCCTGGGGTTGGCGGAACTTGTGGAGCCTACCCTAGGTGAATGGCCGTCTCATTTTTCCAACCCAAACGGGGTTGCGCCCATGCGCGAGGGATCTTCCGGCAACCTCGTTGGGGTAAATGTGGAGCTGTGGCTGGCGCATCCTGCGCCAGGCCGTTCCATGAGCCATCTTGGCTCATTCCCATCCTTCCCGCACGTGGCGGGGACGCCACCCCGAACTCAAGGCGCGAGACGCACCTACTCCATTGATCCCGCCCCCCGGCGGTCCCCTACGGGCACGTCGCGGATAGCGAGTGTCCATGTCGCTCCGCTCCATTCAGCTTTTCAGCTTTTCAGCTTTTTAGCTTTTCAGCTTTTACCTCCCCCCTTTCCCAGCCCAGTTTCCCCAGAATGAAACTGCGGGCTGTGGCGGTGTCTTTGTGGAGGAGGTAGGGGATGCTGTCTGGGATTGGCTCGGTGGGGCTGGGCATGACTGCGACATCGCGGATGGCGATGGCGGCGATGCGGCCGGGGTGCTCTTGGGCGATGCGGAGGTAGATCTCCGGATCGTGCTGGCTGCTATCCCCCAGCAGGACGACCGGGGCGTCCGGGAACCAACGCATGATTTTAAGGATCGCGCGGCGCTTGTGCACCGGGTTGGATTCTTTGAGCCAGTTGTCATGGCTCACCCCCCAGTCTGTCATGAAGTAGGCACCGGCGGGGATACCACGGTGGTTGAAGATCCTTTCCATCAGGGAGTGGAGATTCCACGGCGAGCTGGTGACGTAGGAGATCGGGTTTTTCCCATTGCCATCCGGGCCGGTGCGCAGGATCTGGTAGAGGGCCGGGACGCCATCGAAGATCTGGCGGGTGAGGGCATTGCCTAGGAGCGCCGTTTTGATCATGCCGATCAGCTTGGCGGTGTTGCTGAGGAAGACCGTGTCATCCACATCGCTGATGACCACCACCGAGGGCTCGTAGTCATTGCGCAGGATGGGCGCGGTGATGATTTCCGGGTTCTCGCTGGTGGGCAGCCAGACCTCGATGGTATCGGCAGAGGAGGGCGCATCCAGCTCCAGCTCGAAGTAACCTTCGTCATCGCTCACCGTCTCGGTGACGGTGCCGGCGATGCTGACGACCACCCGGGCACCGGGTTCCTCACTCGTCAGCCAGCGGCGGATCATGCGGCGGCCGTTGGTCCACCAGCTATCGTATTCGGTCGGCTCCGGGAGGGTGCGCGCGGCCAGCACCCGGCCTTTCACATCGACTTTATCCCGGAAGGAAAACGCCCGGTAGATCTCCGGGGTCATCACTTTCCGCTGCCGCCCGAGGGCTCTGGAGACGTGGGCGGAGGATCGGTAGAAGCCGTGTTCGAGCCCGATGATGGCGCGGCGGGTCCAGTAACCCAAGGTCGGTGGAGTTTTCATGAGGTGCTTGTCGGTTCAGCGGGGAGTGGAGAGCGGAGAGCGGAGAGCGGAGAGCGGAGAGATCTTTGCTTGTGCCAAACGAAACCCCGCCCTCCGGGAATGGAAGGCGGGGAAAGCATTTCCCACATAGGAGTGTTTGGAAACATTCCTGTGCGGGCGTGGTTCCGCTAGGGGGCATCATTTATCGGCCATCAGCGCCTTGAAGTTAATCACGCGCTCGGCCAGATGGGTGAGGTCGCGGTCGGTCTTGCCCTCTTCCTCGAGGGTCATGCGGAGCAGATCCGCCGCATCCTGCATGCCCAGTTTTTCGGCGAGGGCAATCGAGGTGCCGTAGGCGGCAATCTCGTAGTGCTCGATGCGTTGGGCGCAAGCGATCAGGCCCGCATCGCGCACATGTTTTTCGGCATCCGCCTTGCACATTTCATCGCCTTCTTCGATCAGGCCTTCCATGGCGGCGCACTTGTGGCCGCCGGGTTGGAAGTCGAGCCCGGCGAAGACCTTCTCCAGGCGTTCCAATTGACCTTTTGTCTCTTGGAGGTGCTTTTGGAAGGCCGCTTTGAGTTCGTCGTTCGATGCCGCTTTCGCCATCTTGGGGATTGCCTCGACCAACTGGCGCTCGGCGCTGTGAAGATCCTTGAGTTCGTGGACCAGTAGTTTTTCCAATGATTCGAGTTTCATAACATCCTACCAAATCGCAAGAACCATGCCGGATCGGAAAATCCTTGTTTCTACAGGCCTCCAGCGCCTCCGGGTCCTCCGGAAAAGGGGCGAATCCCTGCACTTTGCAACACTCCCCGTGCATCATTCGCTCCTCGCAAGGAGCGGCGCGCCTATGGCCGCCGGGCGGAGGATATGGAAATAGCAGGACAAGCCATCTCCCGTGCCGGTGCAGGCAGTCATAGCCAGCCTCTCCTTGCGCTGCGCGACCTCTGACTTTCAGCTTTTTAGCTTTTTAGCTTTTTAGCTTTTACCCCTGCGTCCATCCCGTCCATCTGCGGTTGAAATATATTTTCTTCATTCGCGTCCATTGGATGGATGGTTCATTTGTCATAATGCTTCTCACTTCTCACCAGGCACCTTTCAATCTCCTATCCAGATAAGAAAAACGCGGCGGGATCACCCCGCCGCGTCTTCGAATGAAATAGGAATGGAGACTTATCAATACGCCAGATGCATGACGATCTCGCTCCAATCGGAGTAGCCGGTGCTGCCGCCCACCGCGCGAACGCGGTAGATGTAGTATTTTCCGGCGATCAGGTTATCCACTGGCATGTTGCGGGAATTGGTGAAGGCGATCGAGGCGCTCCATTCAGGTTCGCCGGTATCATTGTGCATGGCG
The DNA here is from genome assembly GCA_039978775.1 of Luteolibacter sp. Classification (GTDB taxonomy): domain Bacteria; phylum Verrucomicrobiota; class Verrucomicrobiia; order Verrucomicrobiales; family Akkermansiaceae; genus Luteolibacter. The sequence goes on from JBDWAR010000023.1 coordinate 101,542, forward strand.
TATTGCATCTCGTAGGAGCGCGCGTTCTTCACCGCTTTGATCGTGGTTAGCGATTGATGGGAGAGCCCATTCTTCACATTCACGTTCACCGGTGCCAGCAGTTGCTCACTGGTGCGGCTAGTGTCTACTGCCTCGAAGCCACTGGAGAGCAGGGTTGCGAGGTCGTTGTTGCTTTCCACGTTCACGTAGTAGGCCAGTTGCTGGAGCAGAGCGTAGAGATCTTGCTTGCGGAGGTCTCGGGTTTGGGTGGCGGCGGTGCCGCCCTGGACCATTGCTGCCTTCGCTGCCTCCAGTGCCGCGATCCCTGCATCCAGATCCACCTGAGTGATGGGTGGAGCGATGAATACCGGGGCGGAATACAGGTTCAGCGAGACCGCGTAAGCGGTGTTCAGCATGGCGGAATCGCTTCCTCTGTTGAAGGCGAATGATACGCGTTGTATTTGTGTTTTCATGGTTTTAGTGGGTGGGGTGTTTTCTTGGTTTCTTATGTTTTTTGTGACACCAGGCATGCCACTGCGGCTTTCCTGAGCGTCGAATTACATGTATTTAAAAAACAGCATCCCTGACAATCACTTTTTTTGAACTATGTTTCCCGGGTTCTTGGGTGATCCAAATTTTCTTGACATTTCTAACACATTGATAACAAGTTCTTTTTGGTGGGTCTTGTAATTGTGGTGACTACGGAATTCTCCTGCCTCTGCCAGACATATGAAAAAAACATTTTTTTAACCATGGCCGATAATGCGTAACCCTGGCCGAAAATGCGTAATCCCGGGTCCGCCGGGATTCTCCCTTTCGGGCCGATCCTGGCCCGTTTTTCGACCCGAATTCGCTCGAAATCGCCGTTCCATCGCCCCGATTCGCCCAAAATTTCCACCTGAATGGCTCCAAAAAACGGATTTTTGTCGCGTCACTAACCTGCGTGACGACGCCACTAACCTGTTTGACGACGCCACTAACCTGTTTGACGACGCCACTAACCTGTTTGACGACGCCACTAACCTTTGTGACGCCGCCACTAACCTTTGTGACGACGTCACTAACCTGTGTGACGACGCCACTAACCTGTGTGACGACGCCACTAACCTTTGTGACGACGCCACTAACCTTTGTGACGCCGTCACTAACCTTTGTGACGCCGTCACTAACCTTTGTGACGACGCCACTAACCTTTGTGACGACGCCACTAACCTGTGTGACGACGCCACTAACCTTTGTGACGACGCCACTAACCTTTGTGACGACGCCACTAACCTTTGTGACGCCGTCACTAACCTTTGTGACGACGTCACTAACCTGTTTGACGACCCCAGAAACCCATCTCACCCGGCGATTTGGTCTCACCCCCAGCTTTCATTTTCAGCTTTTCAGCTTTTCAGCGTGTCAGTTTTACCCCCCCTTAATCCTTTGAAACCCAATGAGATAGGGGACTTGCTATGATTTGTAGGGATTTTCCCCTTTTAGAAGGACGGGGAAGAGTTAGAAAGACGGTTGCAAATGCCCGCCAAGACTAAGACTGCGAAGAAAGCTGCTTCTAAACCTGCCAAATCCTTCGAGGAATCCCTCTGGGAAACCGCCACCAAGCTGCGGGGTTCCGTCGAGTCTTCGGAATACAAGCACGTGGTGCTTTCGCTGATCTTCCTGAAATTCGTCTCGGACAAGTTCGAGGAGCGGCGGGCGGAGCTGATCGCGGAGGGGAAGGGGGACTATGCGGATATGGTGGAGTTTTACACCATGCGGAATGTCTTCTACCTGCCGGAGACCTCGCGCTGGTCTTATATCCAGCAGCATGCGAAGCAGGGGGATATCGCGATCAAGATCGATTCCGCCCTCACGGCGGTGGAGAAGAGCAATGCCTCGCTGAAAGGTGCATTGCCAGACAATTACTTTTCCCGCCTCGGGCTGGATGGCAGCAAGCTCTCCGCCCTCATCGATGCGATCAACAACATCGATACCGTCGGCGACAAGGAGGAGGACACCGTCGGGCGGGTCTATGAATACTTCCTGGGGAAATTCGCCGCCTTCGAGGGCAAGCTGGGGGGCGAATTCTACACGCCCAAGTGCGTGGTCAATCTCATCGCGGAAATGATCGAGCCCTACAAGGGCAAGATCTACGATCCCTGCTGCGGCTCCGGCGGCATGTTTGTGCAATCGCTGAAATTCGTGGAAAGCCACCACGGCAATACCAAGGACATCTCGGTTTACGGGCAGGAGTTCACCGCCACCACCTACAAGCTGGCGAAGATGAACCTCGCCGTGCGCGGGCTGGCGGCAAACCTCGGCGAAGTCCCTGCGGATACCTTTTTCAAGGATCAGCACCCGGATCTGAAAGCGGACTACATCATGGTGAATCCGCCCTTCAACCTCAAAGACTGGCGCGCCTCCGACGAGCTGGTGCACGACGGACGCTGGAACGGCTACGACACCCCGCCCACGGGAAATGCCAACTACGCCTGGATCCTCCACATGGTGAGCAAGCTTTCGGAAAACGGCGTGGCGGGCTTCGTGCTCGCCAACGGCTCCATGTCCACCAACACCACAGGCGAAGGAGCGATCCGCCAGAAGATGGTGGAGAACGACCTAGTGGACTGCATGATCGCCCTGCCCGGCCAACTCTTCTACACCACCCAGATCCCCGTCTGCCTCTGGTTCCTTACCAAAAACAAAAAGGCGGATTCCGAACGCGGCTACCGCAACCGCGAAGGCGAGACTCTTTTCATCGATGCTAGGAAAATCAGTCCTGGACAGAGTTCCTTTTTATTGGCAAATTAGGCACGAAATATGAGACACACCTTGAAATATATCGACTTGTTTGCTGGATGCGGTGGTCTCAGCACGGGTTTGCATCTTGCCGGATGGAAAGGATTGTTTGCAGTTGAACGAAATGCTGCGGCATTTTTGACACTCAAAGCTAATTTAGTTGATGAGCGCAATCATTTCGAATGGCCTGCTTGGTTAGCCTCAACTAATTGGGACATAATCGATTTGCTCGATCAACATGCAAAAGAGCTTAAGAAGTTGAGAGGAACTGTCGATTTGGTCGTAGGTGGACCGCCTTGCCAAGGCTTCTCAACGGCAGGACGGAGAGTGGAAGGCGACGGGAGAAACAATCTGGTTCACTCGTATTTGAAATTCGTGGAACTTGTGAAACCTCGCGTAATTCTATTCGAAAACGTCAAGGGTTTCACCATGAAGTTTAAAGCGAATTCTGCAGGAGGTGCTGCGTATTCGGAAGTTGTCATCAAGAAACTTCAGGAACTCGGTTACAAAGATGCTCGCGGAGAAGTAATCGATATGTCGGAATACGGTATCCCGCAGCGGCGCAAGAGATATATCGTGGTAGCGACTCGTGAAGGAACTGCCGACTCAGTCTTCGATACGCTTGTGCAAGGGTGTGATTCGTTTCTGGCATCAAAGGGAATTCCTCGTAGAAATGGAGCAAGATCCGCGATGTCAGACCTCCATAAAAGTCACGGCACGATCGCATGCCCTGACTCGGGGAGGTTCCAATCGGGGATGTCACCTCGTGCAACAACCGGACTTCAGAAATATCTCCGAGGGGGCTCCACCGCTCACAGCCCGGACAGTCACCGGTTTGTGAATCACACAGAGGAAGTTGAAGCTGTTTTTAAACGACTTCTTCTTGGTGCTCCGCGAAACCGTTGTGTCCTTGGTGATGATCGCAAGCCCTTTGGCCTGAAGAAGCGCAGCGTAACCGTTTTAGCCGGAAATGAACCTTCCCCGACTGTCACGACGATTCCTGACGATTTTGTCCACTATCTTGAGCCGCGAGTCATGACTGTCCGCGAATGTGCACGGCTTCAGACATTTCCAGATTGGTTTGAATTTAAAGGCCCTTACACTACTGGGGGTAAACAGCGAGTCCATCAAACTCCTCGGTACACACAAGTTGGCAATGCCGTGCCTCCTCTATTTGCAGAGATGGCAGGTCTAGCACTAAAGGGGGCTCTTTCAAATGGGTGAGAAGTTACAATTCAAAGTGAGTGCTGCGCTCAAGAGCGTCATCGGTCGTGATTTGATTACGAACGACTTCGTCGCGATTTTTGAGCTAGTTAAAAATTCTATTGATGCAGGCGCATCGAAAGTAGCAGTGGTTTTCGATCTCGAGAATGGAGTCGACTCCTGTATCAGAGTTGTAGACAACGGGAAGGGGATGTCTTTCGAGGACATTAAAGAGAAATGGCTTTTCCTCGCTTATTCGGCCAAGAAAGAAGGAAATGAAGACAGCGAAACAAAAATCTACGCTGGAAACAAGGGCGTTGGTAGATTTTCATGCGACCGTTTGGGCGGTAAGCTGGAACTTCAAACCAAGACAAAGAAGGATGCCCTGGTCAATGTGATCACTGTCGATTGGGGCGACTTCGAACGTGACGCCGAAGAGTTATTCTCAAAGGTCGACGTAGATTACGAAGAAACCGAGACTTTCGAAGGTCCCTCCAAACTTGTACCAGATAAATCAGGCGTGAGCATTAAGGTCTCAGAACTAAGAGATTCTGACTCTTGGACTCGTAAAAAACTTATTCGCTTAAGGTCGGATCTTGCTAAGTTGATCAATCCCTTCGGGAAGGATGACAATATATTCACAATCGAAATTTATTGTGAGAGGGAAAAGGACATAGATAAATCTGTTCTGCGTGACCATCAAGATGACGATGATGCTGCCCAGGTGGTGAATGGAATCGTAAAAAACCACATTCTAGATAACTTACAGGAGAAGACCACCTGGCTAGAATCGACGATAGAGTCGGACGGATTTTTGTATTCGAAGCTCCATGATCGTGGTGAGATGATCTATCACATCAGAGAACCTCTGGAAGAAGAATTACGTCCACTTCTAACTTCTGGATTTTCGGCGAATCTGTTCTCTCTGAACTTTGCAGCAAAACTCTCGTTTAAGAAGGCGATGGGAGTTCGTTCAAAAGATTTCGGCTCTGTTTTTCTATTCAGGAATGGATTTCGTGTTTTCCCCGTCGGTGAAGACGGCAACGACTACTGGGGATTAGATCGAAGGAAGGTTCAAGGTCACAGTCGATTTTTAGGCCAGCGGGATATGATGGGGAGAGTTGATGTTCACGGTAGTGAAGAACAATTCAAAGAATCTTCTAGTAGAGATAAGGGTTTGGTCGATACCCCAGCAGCAAAGGCACTCATTTTGTGCTTGATGCGTTGCGTGAAGAGTTTGGAACGATACGTAGTTGGCGTTTCTTGGCAGGATAGACTAGACAAAGACTTCGAAACCTCTGAGCGAATGTTCCTTGATGGGAACCGGATAAAAATCATTGAACTGATTGAAGACCTTTCCAGTTCAAAAGGCATTGAGGTTCTGGAATACAATCATGACCTCATTGGCATTTTAAATGAAAAGGCCGACCAATTTGAGCCATCTCTGTCAACTCTCAGGCAACTTGCATCTCGACTCGGAGACGATTCCCTTGCCAAGCAAGTGGAGAAGGCAGAAAGGAGTTTAAAGAGGGCGAAAAAGGAAGAGAAGGAAGCTCTAGCTTTTGCTGAAAAGGAAGAAAAGGCGCGGAAAGAGGCAGAGCGCGCGGCTGAAGCGGCTCAACTCGCGGCCGAAGTGGCTAAAGATGCTTATCAAGAGGAAAAGAAAAGGAATGCGTTTCTTACTAGCACTGGATCGCGTGACAAGGAGCAATTAGAGAACTTCATCCACCAGATGATCTATTTTGCGAGCCATAACCGAAGATTGATTAAAAATCAAATTCGAACACTTAAAACCAAACAAGGGGATGATTGGGTCAAAGTGCGGGAAGCATTTTACCAGCTCGGCGAGGGGATAGAGAAGATAATTTCGACTTCACGCTATTTGACTGCGGCAAATTTTCGAATGAAGTCAGGGAAGATCAAAGGCGATCTGATTGGTTTTATTCAAGAACACCTCACTGTAATGGCGCCTCGGTTTACTTCGGGAATCGAGATTGTAGTTACTGCACCTGAGAAAAAGTTTCTAATGGAGTTTCCTCCGATCGAGATGGGAATCCTTTTTGATAATCTCATTTCGAATGCAAAAAAGGCACGAGCGTCGAAGATCACGTTCAAGATTACGATCGAAAGTGGTATTCTCCTGATACTAGCTAGCGACAACGGACGAGGTCTGGCATCAGATATTGAGAATCCTGCAGATATTTTCCAGAGGGGTGTTTCTAGAACTAACGGGTCTGGGTTCGGTTTGCATTTCTGCAAAGATCAGGTCGAACGATTAGGTGGCCAAATAAATGCATTGCGACCCGGAGGACAACGAGGATTCTCACTTCAAATTAAGTTTGTTTCAAAATGAAGATAAATTACGAAATTTTATGGTTTGAAGATCAACCCGAAGCTCTCGAGCACGATCTTGAAAGTATCGAGCAATATCTTAAATCTTCAGGATATTCATTGAAGCTGGATATGAGAAATAAGGTGACTGTTGCTGAGGTCGAACAAATAGCAGTAGATATTTCTCGATATAACAAATACGATATGATCGTTTTTGATTACGATCTTGGAATGGACGAAGATGGTTCAGACGTTGCCCGCAAATTACGAGCCGAAGTCTACACCGATATGGTGTTCTACAGCGGGAATGCGACTGAGGATTTGCGGAAGATACTTTACGAAAAAAGAGTCGATGGAGTTTTCGTAGTAGACAGAGCGAATTTTGCCGAAGAATTCGAAATGATCCTAGAGGATCACATCAAGAAGGCTTGCGATGTGAATGGAATTCGAGGAATCGTTATGGACGAGACGAGCCGTTTTGACAGAATTCTAAGAGAAAAGTGTGCCAAGATTCTTTCCGGAGCGACTCCCGAAAAATTGAACTCGGTGCGGGATGATCTTGTAAGACGAATCACAAAAAGCACAAAGGGGCGCCTAAAGAAGGCTGAAAAAATAACTTGCCCGATTGTTGCTTTGTCTGATTTTCAAGTATCAGACTTCAATCTTGTCAGGCACCGACTTGGCGACTTGATGAAGGAGATAAGCGAGATATCCAACCTTCTCTCTGATGAGGGCGAACTGAAGGCAATGCAGGATTTAAGGAATCGTCTAGCCCACTTGGAGTGCATCTATTCTGATGAAGGTTGGATGACTCTCTCTGATAATGGCGCCGATAAATTCGATTTTGAGAAATTCCGTGGGATTAGAAAGACGCTTCGCGATATTGGTATCGTGCTAGATGAAATATAACTAGTTACTAGCATGGTTATTCGAAGAAAGATCGAACAACGTCTATCGGAATTCAGGACAGAATTAGAAAGTAAAATCCGCCAGGAAGATCATAGAGCTACGATTTTAGAAGTATTTCGATCGGTTGATGAGGAGATTTTTGTCGATTATCTTTATCAGCAAGCTGGTAAAGATCGCCCCGATCAAGATTGGAAGAAAGAAGCGCACGATATGTCAACGTGGGGACTTAACGAAGCGCTTAGACTACTCTGGAATGATGCAAAATATTTGTCTGGAATACCGCTGTTTCCTTCGACCCGCGAAACTCAAACGTGGAGTTTTTCTGTTCTGAAGTTGAGTAGAAATATCCGTTTGATAGAGTTCTGTCTTGAAATGGAGAGAGTTGGTTTAGGTGTTTTAAGAGTCTCAGCGGATTCTTCGGATGTTTACGAATTACACTTATCTAAGGATGCAATCGGAGCAGAGAGTATTGAGCGAGCGGATGGAATCTATTTGAATGAACGAAACGAAAATCGAATCGATTGGCCTAGAATGGCCGAGAGGCACCGGGGTGTCATGGGAAAGATGTTCGAGATAGTAGATGTTTGGAACGAACATTTTATAACGTATGGAGCCTCCCCCGAGATTGATCTATTTTACCACAATTTTTCTTCCGCATTAATGCGGACACTTCCCGGTTCGGATGTGTTTCGTGAAGAAGTGAATTTTGGCGGAATTCCATTTAAGGAATATGTGGATTGCGTTAGGATATTGATTGGGTTTGCCTTAAAGCATCTTGATTTTTGCAGTTTATTGATCGAAAAATATCCTGACCGGGTGAAGTCAGTTGATTTGGTTTCTGTTCCTTGTGCATGGAAAGATGCTGTCACGTATCTCGGGCTGGCTATGGATATCCCGAAATCCAGAGCGGAGAAGTTGCTTCTAACGACTTCAATAACCAGTGAGAATTTTGAATACCACCTTCGTGTTCCGTGTGGCCCCCTTGCATCTCACTACCTAATTAGTAAGGATAGTGCGATTCGATCGATTCGTGGATGTCTTGAAAATCCGTATCAATTTATGCTTCGAGAGTTACGTCGTCTATATCCGAAAGATTGGGATAGCAACGTCGATGAGAGAGAGAATATTTTCCGGGAGGAGCTGAAATTTGCATTTTCAAAATATCCACAAATTGAATTTTTGCCTAAGGGTCTTCAAATTATAACGACAGATTTGCGTGAGACTGATATTGATGCTGTCGCTTATGATGGTGTTTCAGGGGTGCTAGGGCTGATACAATTAAAATGGCAGGATCTTTTCGGAAGTGTGTTGAAGGAGAGAGAAAGTAAAAAAAGAAACTTTCTCGAAAAATCGAATGAATGGGTAGACAAGGTCGTTTCTTGGTGCGAGGCGGACGAGATTTCTCAACGGCTACGTTCCGCTGGTCTATCCCAAGCGGTTTCGGAAATTAAGCAGGTTCGAATATTTGTGATTGGACGATCCTTTAGCTACTTCAGCGGCGATTGTAGTCAAAATCAGAAGGCTGCTTGGGGCAACTGGGCACAAGTGGTTAGATTGATGGATGTGACGTCGATGACAGTATGTCCTCTTAGTGAACTCCATCAGGCCTTGATCGATGATTCACCCAAAAACCGGGCAAAAGGGCCATCGCATCTTCACGAAATAGTTGTTGCTGGAATTACTCTGAAGGTATTTCCGTTTTGTCAGGATGCTGAGTAGTGTGGAAACTATTTTCTGTCGTGTAAGCAGGACTGGAAGGATGCGGGATAGAATGTGGAAGATAGGGCGATACGGATCGTGATGACCTGGACTGCCTCGGATGCAACGAAGTTTCAAGATCATGCGTATAGCAAGTGGCAGAAGAAGCGTTTCAAGGATTCTAAGGACGGGCTGAAGCTGGTGATCGTGGTGGACATATGGCTGACGGGGTTCGACGTGCCTTTCCTCGATACCATCTACATCGACAAGCCGGTGCAGCGTCACAACCTGATCCAGACGATCTCGCGGGTGAACCGGAGGTTCGAGAACCAGTGCACCGTCCGGGAAGTCCCTGCCCGAATTCAGGGAAGGAATGTTTAGGGGATCAGCGCTCTTCGACCAGTTGACAGAGGCGCGGCGCTTTTTCCTGATTCCGGCGTTCCTCCTCGGTCGTTGAGCTCGCTCAACTCCACTCGTCGCGCCTTGGACTCAGAAAAAATCACTCGCGGACTTCGCCCAGCTACTTCCCGGACGATACACGGAAAGAGGGTCTGGTGGTGGACTACATCGGCATCAAGAAGCAGATGAACATGGCGCTGGCGCATTACTCGAAGGCGGATAGCAGCAACATCGAGGAGATCGCGGCATCGATCACGGTGGTGAAAGATCACTTGGATCTGCTGGGGCGGGTTTTCTCCCAGTTCGATATGAAGCCCTACTTCAGCGGGACGCCGGTGGAGCAGCTCCACTGCCTGAATCTGGCGGCGGAGTTCGTGCAGCTGACGGAGAAGATCGAGAAGCGGGTGATGTTCCTGGTGAAGCGGTTGAAGGCTGCGTATGACATTTGCAGTGGGAGTGATGCTTTTACGGAAACGGAGCGGGACTTCATCCACTTCTATCTGGCGGTGCGGGCCATCGTGGCGAAGCTGACCAAGGGTGAAGCACCCGACAGTGCGCAGATGAACGCGAAGGTGCGGAAGATGATTTCAGATGCGCTGCAGAGCGATGGGATCGAGGAGATCTTCAAGCTGGGTGAGGATGGGGCGACGGAGATCGATATCTTTGGCGAGGACTACCTGGCGAAGATTGAAAAGATCAAGCTGCCGAATACGAAGATCAAGCTGCTGCAGCAATTGCTCAAGCGGGCGATTGAGGACTTTAAGAAGATCAACAAGGTGAAGGGGGTGGATTTCACCCAGCAGTTCCAAGCGCTGGTGAACAAATACAACGAGCGGGATGAGAAGGATGTGCTGCGCAGCGAGGTGCTGGAGGGTTTCTCCGATGAGATGATTGAGCTAATCCACGCGCTGCAGAAGGAGAAGGAATCCTTCGGCGAGATGGGGATCGATCTGGAGGAGAAGTCATTTTACGACATCCTTAAGACGCTGGCCCACAAATACGATTTTGAGTATCCCGAGGACAAGTTGATCGCGCTGGCCAAGGAGGTGAAGAGCGTGGTGGACGATAAGGCCAAATACACCGACTGGAGTGCGCGGGCGGATATCAAGGCCGAGCTGAAGGTGGATCTGATCATCCTGCTGGCCGAGAACGGGTATCCGCCGGTGGATAGGGATGAGGTTTATAAGGAGATTTTTGAGCAGGCGGAGAATTTCAAGAAGTATGCGGGGAAGGTGTGAGGGTGGTGGGCGGTCATAGGCACGCCTCTCCTTGCGCTTCCTCCTATGCCAAGGCTTCCTCCTTCGCTGAAGCTTCCTCCATCGCTGAAGCTTCGGCGGACGTGTCGGCGGACGTGTCGGTGGACGTGTCGGTGGACGTGTCGGCGGACGTGTCGGCGGATGGGTCGGCGGATGGGTCGGCGGACGTGTCGGCGGACGAGACGGGGGACGAGACGGGGGACGGGTCGGCGGTTCAGGGAAGCGGTTCGCCTTCGCTTGCGGTTTTTGCGCGGAAGATTTCCTGAAGACGTTGGGCTGGAGGTAAAAGCTGAAACGCTGAAAACTGAAACGCTGAAAGGCTGAAAGGAGAGGTCGGAAGGTCGGAAGGTCGAAGGTCGAAGGTCGAAGGTCGAAGGTCGAAGGTCGAAGGTCGAAGGTCGTAAGACTTTGGACTTTGGACCGGTTCAGGGGATCCGCTCGCCTTCGCTGGCGGTTTTGGCTCGGAAGATTTCCTGAAGCCGCCGGGTGAGGGGGCCGACGTTGCCATCGCCGATGGTGCGGCCGTCGACTTCGATGACGGGGCTGAGCTCGCCCATGGTGCCGGTGGTGAATGCTTCGTCGGCGGTGTGGAGCTCGGAGAGGGAGAGGTCGCGTTCCTCGATGGGGATGGCGTTTTCGCGGCAGAGGGAGATGACGAGGTGTCGGGTGATGCCGGGGAGGCAGGCGGTGCCGTGGGGGGTGAGGACGGTGCCGCTGCGGATGAGGAAGATGTTGGTGGCGTTGGTCTCGGCGATGAAGCCGCGGTCGTCGAGCATGACGGCATCATCGCAACCGGCGAGGTTCGATTGGATCTTGGCGAGGATGTTGTTGAGGAGATTGTTGTGGTGGATTTTCGAATCGAGGAAGGCGGGGCTGTTGCGGCGGATGGCGGAGGTGATGAGGCGGATGCCGGTGGTGTTGTCGTAAACGGGTGCCTTCCACTCGGCGAGGACGATCAGGGTGCAGCCGTATTGATTGTTCGCGGGCGACATGCCGGAGGTGACTTTTTTCCCGCGGGTGAGGGTGAGGCGGATGTGGGATTCGTCGCGCATGCCATTTGCCTCGAGGGTCTGGAAGATGGCGGAGCGGATGTAATCCCGGGTGGGGACATTGGCGAAGGCGAGGGCCTTGGCGCTGGCCATCATGCGGTCGAGGTGTGCATCGAGCTGGAAGATGCGGCCATCGTAGATGCGCAGGCCTTCCCAGACGGCATCGCCGCCCTGGACGACGGAATCGAAGACGGAAACGCGTGCTTGATCGCGCGGCCACAGCTGATCGCCGACCCAGATCTGGAGGGATTCGTTGCGTGGATCGGGCAGGACTGGGGCGGGGGTGAAGTCCGGGGCTGGGGTGGATGGCATGGGGAAGGTTTTATTAGACGGTGATGGAGTGAGCGCGCAGGGCCTCGTAGTGAGGGCGGCATTCGTCGAGCAGGGGACGGAGGTGGGCGGGGAAGGGGGCGGTCTTTTCCTGGAACGGGGCGAAGCCGGTGGACTGGTGGACGTTATGATACCAATGAGGAGCCCATGCGCCATCCTCGGGGCGCGGGCCCGGCTGCCAGCTGAGCATCGCGGGATCGAAGTCCAGGCCGATGCTTGCGCATAGGCTGGCGAGGGCGGTGGGTGGGTCGGTGAGCAATTCCTTCGAGTCGAGGACCACGGGATCCAGGCCTTTGTCATGGAGCCGGTTGAACCACGTGGCCTGCGCGGCGTAGGCGGCATCGCGGGCGGTGGGCTCGGCGATCTGGTTCACCAGCGAGGGCAGCATCTGCTCGGGATCGCGGATGAGGAAGACGTTTTTGATGCGGGGGTCTTCGAGCCATGAGTCATCGAGGCCGATGAGGTGATGGGCCATGTTTTTGACGAAATAGACCTCCCGCCCCGGAGGAGGGGAGAGGATGGTCTCGCGGATGGTTTTTGCGCCGTCGGTTTCGAGAACCTCCAACAGATCGGCGAGGCCGGGTTGGGGGGCGGCGGTGAGCGCAAGGTAATGGCCGTAGAGTGGCTCGTCGACGACCGCGGTGTCGCCGCGCTGGGCGAAGGCATACATCAGCGCGGTGGAGACGTTGCGCGGGCCGGAGAGGAGATTTACTATTGTTGTAGGCATGGCCTCGGGTCGGAATTAGTGCCAAGTGAGAAGTGCCTAGTGAGAAGTGAGAAGTGAGAAGTGAGAAGTGAGAAGTGATCCGCCTTCGCCGAGGCTATGGCGGACAGGGAAGTGGGGAGAGTTTGCTAGTTTTCAGTGTTCAGTTTTGAGGCTGGGGTTGTTGGGCGGCCATAGGCACGCCCCTCCTTGCGCTCCGCGAAGGAGGAACCTTCTCACTTCTCACTTCTTCCGAGTGTCTATTTCGGTGAGAGGAGGAAGGACCAGGTGTGGGTGCCGGTGGGTTTGATGCGGTATTTCTCTAGGGCTTCTTTGCCCCATGAGTTGGTGCCGCCTAGGCCGGCGTTTTGGGCGTCGATGCGGAGGGTGGTTTCATCGACGAATGGTGCATCGGTGGAGTTGCGGCCGAGCTGGAGATCGAGGAGATCGACGGGGATGGCGGCGACTTGGAGGAGGTTTTTGCCGGTGGCTTCGACGCGGAGGCCGGAGTCGCCGGTGAGCTCTGCCCAACGGACTTCGGTGCGGAGGCCGGATTCCTGTGGGTCGGTGTAGATGTGGAAGAGCTCCTGGACGGTGCCGGTATGGAGGGCGGTCCATGCGCTAGTACGACGATCGACGTAGTTTTCGTGGGGTCCGAGGCCGAACCATGAGAACTGGGTATTGGCAGCGGAGACACCGCAGCGCAGGCCGATGCGTGGGATGATGGGGAGATCGCCCTTCGGGGTGAAGGAGGCGTGCACGGAGATCTGGCCGGATGGGTGGAAGGTCCACTTGAGGGTGGCGGTGCTTTTCTGCGCCGGGACTTTGATCTCTGAGGTGACGGTCACGGATTCGCCGTCCTTGCTCTCGGTCACCGAGGTGGCGGTGGCCTTTTCACCAGCTTCACGCCAGACTTTCAGCTTGGCGGGGTAGCCTGCGCCTTCGTCGTTATTGGTCATGGCGCGCCAGAAATCGAGGGAGAACGGGGAGGTGAGGATCTCTTTGTCGCCGGACTTCCATGAGGAGAGCATGCCGGTTTTCTTGTCGATGCTGGCGGTGGAGGAACCGAATGTGACCGTGAGGGCATGGTCATCAGATTCGGTGGTGACGGTGCCTTCGGCCTCGGTGGGCTGGGGAGCGGTGCGCTCGCCCCATGGCAGGGAGATCTCATCCCATGCGACCGGGTAGCCGGCGGGAACGAGCGGGGTGGCTTCGGCTTGGTCGAAGCGGAAGCGGATCAGGTATTCCGAGCCCTTGTCGGGTGTGACGCCGGTGGGGATGGTGAATTCCGATGAGGAGGATGGTGCGATCTCCGGGAGTTCGAGGGTTCCGGAGGCGATTTCCTCGGAGTCTTTGAGGAGCTTCCACGAGGCGGAAATGCCATAGAGTTTGCGGAAGAACTGCTCATTGCTGATGCTGACTTTGATCTCGGGTGTGGTGAGATCGACGGCTTCGACATGGATTTCCTGGTGAACTTTCTTCACCTCCTCGAACTGCGGGCCGGGCTTGTTATCGGCGAGGACGATGCCGTTGAGGCAGAAGGAGCGCTGGTTCGGGCGGTCGTTGAAATCGCCACCGTAAGCGGAGATCGTGCGGGTCTTTTCCTTCTTTGCGTCTTCGGTGAAATCGATTTCTACGGCGCGGGCAAGGGAGCGATAATTGCCGTCCGATGGGTCGATAGCAGATGGGAAGACTTCGGCCTTGCGGATGGAGCCATCGAAGCGGCGGGTGGGGACTTCGGTGTTGAGGCCGATGCCGAGGTCGTAGCCATTGGTGGCGATTTTGCCGGTGACGGGTTTGGAAGCGACTTCCTTGCCATCGATATAGAGGGCGATTTTTTTGCCATCGTAGCTGCCGGCGACCGGGTGGAACTCGGAGCGCCAGTTATCCGGGAGCGAGGCGGAAACCGTCTGCCATCCACCGGAGTAGATGAAGAACTCGAGGCGGGTGCCGGAGGAATCAACTTTGAGGGAGTAGGCGGTGTCGCCTTTGGTGATGATGGGGTAGCCATCGGAAGCGTTGCGGTTGTTATCGCCGCCGCCGCGTGACTTCGATCCGCCGAAGTTTCCGCGGACTTCTGCGTAGAGGGTGACGGCATCGGTGAGGGCGAGTGCTTCGGAATCGGAGACGGTGACGCCGCCGCCGAAGAGGCCTTCGGTTTCCGAGATGGAGCCGAGGAGCTGGGTGGGGTGCTTGTTGGCGGAGCGATCTTCTGCGGCATCGAGCGCGTGCTTCTGGGTGGTGAGGCCCTGGTCTTTCCAATCCCAGATGAAGCCGCCCTGGAGGAGGCGTTCCTTGCGGAAGTGCTCCCAGTAATCGGCGAGGTTGCCGGAGGAATTGCCCATGGCGTGGTTGTATTCGCACTGGATCATCGGGCGCTGCTTATCGAGCGGCTTCTTGGACTCCTGTTTGACGAATTCCTGGATGTTCCAGTTGCCGCCTTCGATCGGGCAATACATCGGGACGATGAGATCGACGTGCGGGCGCTGGCCGGCCTGCTCGTAGTGGACCGGGCGGGATGGATCGCGCTGGTGGATGTATTGTGACATTTCGCGGAAGTTGACGCCGTCGCCGGATTCATTGCCCATGGACCACATGATGATGGAGGGATGGTTCTTGGCGGCCTCAAGGCAGTTGATCATGCGATCCATGTGGGCGGCGCCCCATGATTTGTCTTTGGCGAGAGGGTTGTTATCAGCGCCCCAGCCCATGCCGTGGGTTTCGATGTTTGCCTCCTCGACGACGTAGAATCCGAGTTCGTCGCAGAGCTCGAGGAAGCGGGGATCGTTGGGGTAATGGGAGGTGCGGACGGCATTGATATTGGCGCGGCGCATCATGAGGAGGTCGTCATACATGTCCCGCTCGGTGACGTAGTGGCCGGTGACGGGATGGTGATCGTGGCGGTTGACGCCTTTGATGAGGATGGGTTGGCCGTTGTGGAGGAGTTGGCCGTCCTTGATTTCGTTGTGGCGGAAGCCGGTCTTGCCGGAGTGGACGGCGACGGTGTTGCCTTCGGAATCAGCGAGGGTGATGACGTAGGTGTAGAGGGTGGGGATTTCCGCAGACCATGGCTGGATGTCGCTGAGGTCTTCGATGCGCGGGAGGTTCAGAGTCTTGGCTTCGGAGAGGCCGGAGACTTCCGTTTCCATGGAGGTGATGGAGTCGCCGGCGGAGTCGAGGAGTTCGAAGATGAGCTTCGCGCTGGAGTCGGCACCGGAGAGGTCGCGCACGGTGGCTTCGATGTCGAGGGTGCCGGTTTTGTAATCGGACTCGAGTCCGGCTTTCACCCAGAAGTCCTGGAGCTGGAGGGGGGCGGAGGAGTGGAGGTAGACATCGCGGAAGATGCCGGAGAGGCGCCACATGTCCTGGTCCTCAAGGTAGGATCCATCGGAATGCTGATAGACTTCGACCGCGAGGAGGTTTTCGCCGTCTTTGAGGTATTTCGTGATATCGAACTCAGCGGGGGTGCGGGAGTCCTGGGAGTAGCCGACTTTTTCGCCGTTCACCCAGAGGTAGAAGGCGGAGTCGACGCCATTGAAGGTGATGAAGGTGTGGCGGTCTTTCCAATCCGCCGGGACGGTGAAGGTGCGGCGGTAGGAGCCGACGGGATTGCGATCGGTCTCTGGGAAGATGGTGAAGTGGCCGGGAGGTGTGCCCATGACCTTGGGCGGATCGGCGAGGAAGGGGTATTCCGAGTTCGTATAGACGGGGATGCCGTAGCCGTGCATCTGCCAGTTTGCAGGGACGGGGATGGTCTTCCAAGCGGAGGCATCGAAATCGGTTTTGAAGAAATCGGCGGGGCGGGAGTCGGGGTTGCCGGAGTAGTGGAATGCCCAGTCACCATTGAGGAGCTGGCTCCATGGGGACTCGAGGCGGGACTTGGTGGTGGCGCTTTCCTGATCCGGGAAAGGCATGGAGACGGCGCGCGGGGCTTCCTTGTTGATGCGGAAGATGGATTGATCCTGCCAGTCTTCGGCGGCGTGGGAGAAGGCAGCCATGGCGATGGCTAGCGGGGCGATAAGTGAGGCTTTCATGGGATGGGTTGAGATGGTGTTGTGATTAGGAAGGATCCGGGAAACGGAAGATGATTTCGTGAACGTAAGTTTCCCCCGGGCGGAGGATGGCGGAAGGGAAAGCGGGTTGGTTGGGCGAGTCCGGGAATTTCTGCGGCTCCAGGCAGAAGGCGGTGTTCGCGCGGCCGTGGGGGGAAGCGAGGTAGAACTGGAGGCCGGGCTGGCAGGTGAGCAGCTCCATGGTGCGGCCGGATGATGGATCGTGTGAGACGGCGGCGAGGCGGGTTTCTCCGGAGGTGCGCAGGACGTAGTTGTGATCGAAGCTCAGATCGCACTGCGCGTGTTTTTCCCCGATGGAGGCAGGGGAGGTGAAATCGAAGCCGCTGCCGGCGACGGGGCGCAGCTCGCCGGTGGGGATCTGGGCGTCGTCGAAGGGGAGGTATTGGTCGGCGTGGATCTGCAGGGAGTGGTCGAGCACTTCGCGGGACGGATCGCCGGTGAGGTTAAAGAAGGCGTGGTTGGTGAGATTGACCGGGGTGGGGGCGTCGGTGGTGGCGGAGGCGCGCCAGGTGAGGGATTTCTCGCCGATGATGTATTCGACGGTGACGTTGAGATTGCCGGGGTAGCCCTCCTCGCCATCGTGGGAGAGGTAGGTGAACTTCACCGAATGGGGGGTGGTGGATTCGGTTTTCCAGACGACCTTATCGAAGCCGGTGATCCCGCCGTGGAGGTGGTTTGGGCCGTTGTTGACCGGGAGGGGGTGCTCTTTCCCGTCGAGGTGGAAAGTGCCGTTGGCGATGCGGTTGGCGTAGCGCCCGACGGTGGAGCCGAAGTAGGCGTCATTTTTGAGCCATTGCTCGGGGGTTTTCCAGCCGACGAGGATGTTGCCGGGCTTGCCGTGGCGATCCGGGACGGAGAGGGACTGGAGGGTGGCACCGAGGTCGCTGACGATGGCGGAAACGCCCGATGGATGGATCAGGATGAAGGTTTTCAAGGGGTTTGAGGGTTTTTTAAATGGGCACTAGGCCATGCAGAGCGTGGTCGGTGAGCGGCAAGTCTGGCAAGGGAGAACATTGACCGGTGTTCTGTCTTGCGAAGGGGGTGGACTTGGGGGAGTTTCATTGCATGGAAGCGGTTACGGACAGATTGAAGAATTTTTTACAGTTTGTAGCGGTGAAGTTGATCGACGATCCTTCGCAGGCGCAGCTGAAGGTGGCGGTGTTAGGCCCCAAGAGCCTGAGGTTCAAGCTGGTGTTGGCGCGCGAGGATGTGGCGATGTTGATCGGGCGTAATGGTTTTACCGCATCGGCGATCCGCAGTGTGCTTAAAGCGGCGGCGGACAAAGAGGGGGTGAAAGTGAACCTGCAGATCCATTCCCATGAGGAAGAGGCGGAGATGCAGGCGCGCGAGGCTTGAGAAATCGGCAAGGAATGCGGGTTTAGGATTTCTAGGGACTTGCTTGTGGCATGAGCGGTGCTTATTGGAAGCTGCCCATCCGATTTTTCCCCGTTTTCTCCTATGTCCATCCATGTCGCCCTTAAACACCGCACTTCCTACGAATATGACAGGCTTGTTGAGCACGGGCCGCACGTCATACGCCTGAGGCCGGCGGCACACTCGAAAACACGCATCCTATCCTATGCGCTGAAAGTCGGGCCGGGGGATCATTTCATCAACTGGCAGCAGGATCCGCAGGGCAATTACCTGGGACGTCTGGTTTTCAACGAGCCGATGGAGCGGCTCGATGTGGAGGTGGATCTGGTGGTCGAGATGGCGGTTCACAATCCCTTCGACTTTTTCTTGGAGGAGGCTGCCGAGCAGTATCCGTTCAAATACGACAAGGATGTGGAGAAGGAGCTCGCGCCCTATCTGGAGGTGGTGGATGCGGGACGGCGCATGAATCATTGCATCAATTACTTCCGCAAGAAGACCGGGCGGACGATCGATGTGCTGGTGGAGCTGAATGCCTCTGCGCAGAAGGCGGTGGATTACAAGATCCGCATGGAGCCGGGTGTGCAGACACCGGAGGAGACGCTTGAGAAGGCCTCCGGCTCGTGCCGTGACTCCGCATGGATGCTGGTCAACGTGCTGCGCGGCATGGGGCTGGCGGCGAGATTTGCCTCCGGCTACCTGATCCAGCTCAAGGCGGATGTGGAAAGCCTCGACGGGCCGAGCGGCTCGGAAGTGGATTTCACCGATCTGCATGCATGGACCGAAGTCTATCTGCCGGGTGCCGGCTGGATCGGGCTGGATCCGACCTCCGGCCTGCTGGCAGGTGAGGGGCACATCCCGCTCGCGTGTTCGCCGAGCCCGGTGGGAGCTGCGGCGATCTCCGGAGGCACGGGGAAATGCGAATCGACCATGGAACACGAGATGGGCGTGAAGCGCATCTACGAGTCCCCTCGTACGACGCTGCCCTACACGGATGAGCAATGGGAGAAGATCGATGCGATGGGCCGCGACATCGATGCGGACATGAAGGCAATGGACGTGCGCCTGACGATGGGCGGCGAGCCGACTTTCATTTCCATGGACGACTTCGATGGCGCGGAGTGGAACACCGCCGCCCAGGGGCCGATGAAGCGCCCGCTTTCCGACAAGCTGATCAAGCGCCTGCACGGTCATTTCGCCCCCGGCGGGCTGCTCTTCTACGGCCAGGGAAAATGGTATCCCGGCGAGCAACTGCCGCGCTGGAGCCTAGCGTGCTACTGGAGGAAAGACGGCGAGCCGATCTGGGACGATGTTTCCCTGATCGCCGATGAGTCGAAGGACTACGGCTACGGCCCGGAAGAAGCGGCGAAATTCAGCAAGGCGCTGGCCGGTGGATTCGGCGTGGATGAGAAATTTCTGATCGAGGGATACGAGGATGCTTTCTACTACATGTGGAAGGAGCGGAGGATGCCGAGCAACGTCGACCCCCTGAAATCCAACCTGAAGAACAAGCTGGAGCGTGACCGCATCGCGCGGATCTTCGACGAAGGCCTCAACAAGGTCACGGGGCATGTGCTGCCTCTCAAAAAGCTTTCCGTGGGTGGCACCAAGAAGTGGACCAGCGGGCCGTGGTTCCTGCGTGAGGAAACGCTTTTCCTGCTGCCGGGTGATTCTCCGATGGGCTACCGCCTGCCGCTGGATTCCCTGCCGTGGGTGAAAAAGGAAGAATACCCGTGGAATATTCCGCAGGATCCGACAGCGGATTACCCCGCGCTGCCGCAGAAGGATGCGGTGATGCAGATCCGCGGTGATGGCAATGCGGAGCGCCGTGATTTCAATGCACAGGTCGCCGCTTCCGCCGCTTTCCCGGAGACCGCCCACGATGATCTCAGGCAGAAGCTTGAGCAGGCAGAGAAGTCGCTGCTGCTCAAGGAGCCCGCACAGCAGGAGAGCGCAAGCTGGATCACGCGTTCGGCAATGTGCGTGGAGCCGCGCCATGGCAGGCTGCACATTTTCCTCCCGCCGGTGGATGAGACCGAGGACTTTCTGGAGATGGTCGCGATCATCGAGAAGACCGCGCGCGAGCTTCAGATGCCGGTGATCCTTGAAGGCACTCCACCCGCATTTGATCCACGTCTTGAGGTGGTGAAAGTGACGCCGGATCCGGGTGTGATCGAGGTGAACCTCCAGCCGGCCGCGAGCTGGGATGATCTGGTGCGCAATACTTCGGTGCTCTACGAAGAAGCGCGCCTCTGCCGCCTGGTGACGGAGAAATTCATGGTCGACGGCCGTCACACCGGAACGGGTGGTGGCAACCACATCATCATCGGCGGTGAAACGCCATCCGACAGCCCGATCCTGCGCCGGCCGGATCTGCTGCGGAGCATGATCACCTTCTGGAATCATCACCCATCCCTGAGTTACCTTTTCTCGGGGCTGTTCATCGGCCCGACCTCGCAGGCGCCGCGCATCGATGAGTCACGCAACGATTCGATCCACGAGCTGGAAGTCGCGTTCCGCACGCTGGAAGGCGACGGGAATGCGGTGCCATGGAAGGTGGACCGCGCGTTCCGCAACCTTCTCATCGACGCGACGGGCAACACCCACCGCGCGGAGTTCTGCATCGACAAGCTCTACTCGCCGGACAGCGCGACGGGCCGCCTGGGCCTGCTGGAAATGCGCGGCTTCGAGATGCCGCCGCATTCCCGCATGAGCCTTGCCCAGCACCTGGTGCTGCGTGGTCTGGTCGCGCGTTTCTGGAAAGAGCCTTACAAGAAGCCATTGGTCAGGTGGGACAGCGAAATCCACGACCGCTGGATGCTGCCGCATTTCATCTGGCAGGACTTCAAAGAGGTCCTGGCGGATCTCGGCGAACACGGCTACGAGATCGATTCCTCGTGGTTCGATCCGCACCTGGAATTCCGTTTCCCGAAGATCGGCGACCTCAATCAGTTCGGCATCGAGATCGAGCTGCGCCATGCGATCGAGCCATGGCATGTGCTCGGCGAAGAAGGTGCCGCAGGAGGCGCGGTGCGTTACGTGGATTCGTCCGTGGAGCGCATGGAGATCAAGGTGAAAGGCATGACCGGCGAAAGGCATGTGATCACCTGCAACGGCTACCGCCTCCCGCTCCATTCTACCGGCACACACGGAGAGTTTGTCGCCGGCGTGAGATACCGCGCCTGGCAGCCACCGAACTGCCTGCACCCGACCATCCCGGTGCACACTCCACTGGTTTTCGACATGGTCGATACCTGGAACGACGTATCCATCGCCGGCTGCACCTACCATGCTTCGCATCCGGGTGGTCGCAGTCACGAGGACTTCCCGGTGAACTCCTTCGAAGCGGAATCACGCCGCCTCGCCCGCTTCTTCCGCCACGGTCATACGGGTGGGGAAATCGAGATCAAGGAGCCACACGCCAGCCCGGACTTCCCGTTCACCCTGGATCTGCGGACGCTGCCGGATAGGGTTTGAGGGCTGGATCAGTCGCTTGGGCTCTGCGGTTTCAAACCCCGAGACGGGGTTTGCACGGTCTGCCGCGAGACGCGGCAGCTACGGGGGAGACACGCCGCCTAAAGTTTGAGGGCTGGATAGGTCGCTTGGGCTCTGCGGTTTCAAACCCCGAGACGGGGTTTGCACGGCCTGCCGCGAGACGCGGCAGCTACGGGGGAGACACGCCGCCTAAAGGCAGCGCTCCATTTATGAGAGTCTCGGAAGGTAGGTCTTTTCTATTCGGGCTTGGGCAGGCCTAGCCTCTTCCTTCGGCGCTCGTGCCACAGGCTTTCGTATTGGGGTTTGGAAGGTATCGGCGGTGGGGGAGGCATGGGCTCTCCGTCCAGGATGATCGCATCCGGGTAGTCCCGTTTCAGGTTTGCCACCAGTTCCATACTCTGGGCTGTTTTGATGATCTCCCTCAACTCCGCGTCGGGGATGCGCTCTTCGCCAACCGGCCATGCGGCTTGGAGTATTTTCACTAATTCGTCCAAGGAAGTCATCGGTGTTTCATAGCATGATCCGGTGCGCCGCGTCAAATCGGTGCCCACTCGCCGGGGGGCGGGCTTGCTGCCCGGGCTGAGGGCGACACGGTTGTATCAAACCCCGAGACGGGGTTTGCACGGCCTGCCGCGAGACGCGGCAGCTACAAGGGAGACGCGGCAGCTACGGGTAGCGCCCCTTCGGGGACTTTGCGGGGTGGTGTTAGAATGTAGAATCGGATGGGAGGGGTAGCTGAGCCGGGAGGGCGCGAGGGCTTTTCCCCTTGTGCGGGTAGAGGGTATCATCTAAAGATTGGCGTTCGGCCGTGTGTAATTCAGGCGGAGAATGAACGCGAAAGGAAAGCCCATCATGACCGATTCCGTAGCAGATACCAGCGCTCCTGTGCCCATTGAATCGTTGCCCATCCCTTTGGAGCGGGATGGATTTTTGCGCACCTTGTTGCGCCATCTCGCGGGCACCCTTCAAGACGTGGTGGGGCTGGAAGAGGCCGGCGGGTTTGTCAGTGTGGTGGGCCAGGAAATGGGCAATGAGATGAACCACGACTACAAGAAGGCTCTCGGTGTTCCCGCCCTGAGCCGCAAGCAAGTGGGAGAGGTGCTGGTCGATCTCAAGCGCCGCATCCAGGGAGATTTTTTCATCATCGAGGAGGACGAGGAGAAGATCGTGCTGGGGAATCGAGCTTGTCCGTTCGGCGACAAGGTGCTCGGCCGCCCGGCCCTGTGCATGATGACCTCGAACGTTTTCGGAAGCATCGCGGCGGAGAACCTCGGCTATGCAAGGGTGGTGATTGATGAGTCGATCGCCCTCGGCTCAAATGGATGCCGTGTTGTTGTTTATCTCAAACCAGCTCCCGAGGAGGTCGAGTCCGAGGGGAGGGAATACTTCAAGTCGAGCGAATCCGCGTGAGCCCCTCCGCATTCCGTCAACTAACCGATCCGCTGCCAGAACCGATGCTCCTCATCGGCGCGGATGGGTCTGTCAAAGCCGCAAACCGGGCGTTTGGAACGCAGTTCGGTGCTCCCGGCGGCCGTGTGTTTGCCGATCTTGTTGGCGACCCCGGGGAGATCGTCAGCCGTTTCCTCAATCGCTGTCGCGGCACCGGAACGCTGACGCCAACCGTGCTCCATCTGTTCACGAAAACTGCGGAGGGAGTGGCGCCGCAGACAGTGGAGTGCCAGGTCTCCGGTGCAAGGCTGAGGCCGGATCAGGAAGAGGGCGCGGGCGAGGCACTGGTGCTGTTGCGGCTTATCGTAAAAGCCAATGCGCCATCCAAGTTCGTAGCTCTCAACGAGAGGATCGGCGAGCTGAACTCCGAGATCGTTGCGCGTCGTCGCCTCGAGGTCGAATTGCGTGAGAGCGAGGAGTGGTTGCGCGTGACCTTGGCGAGTATCGCCGAAGGTGTGATCGTGACGGACGCCGATGGAAGGATCAAATCGATCAACCGGGCGGCGGCGGAATGGGTCGGCTGGGATCCGGGTGAAGCTGTAGGTAAGCCGGTTTCCGAAGTGTGGCAGACGCTCAACGATCGCACCCACGAGCCGCTGGATCCGGTTGGCGAAGTGCTCCGTAGTGGGAGCAAGGTTTCCTCCCCTCCGGAGGGCACCCTGCTCATCCGGCGCTGCGCGGATCCTGCAGAACCGGTGCAACAGCTGCAGATCGAGCCGAGTGCCGCGCCCATCAAGGCCGAGGATGGCGCGACTGTCGGGGCGGTTTTGGTTTTCCGCGATGTGTCCGATCGGCACAAAAACGAGCTTCGGTTGCGACAGCTCAATGAGAGGTTGAGGTTTACCCTGAAAGCCACCGGCGTGGGACGCTGGTTCAACGAACTCCCACTGGGCGATCTCAACTGGGACGCGCGGACCCGCGAGATCTTCTGGGTTCCACCAGGGGTAGCACCCACCGTTGAATTGTTTTTCGAGCGCCTTCATCCGGACGACCGGGAGGCGACGCGCGAAGCCATGGAACATTCCATCGCCAGTGGAGAGACTTACGATATTGAGCACCGGGTCATCGATCCCGAATCCGGCGCGGTCCGGTGGGTGCGATCGCAAGGCATGCCCAGTTTCCACGACGATGGGACGCCTTCGCGTTTTGATGGCATCAACTATGACATCACGCCTCAGAAAGCCAGCGAGGCGGAGCTCCGCACGATCGCCGCCGAGCTCTCCGAGGCAAACCGGATGAAAAATGATTTCCTCGCCTTGCTGGCTCACGAGCTGCGCAATCCGCTCGCCCCCTTGCGCACCGGGTTGGAGATCCTACGGCTGGCGGAGCAGCGGGAGACGGATCCCGCACTGCGCGAGCGGACACGGACGATGATGGAGCGGCAGGTCGTGCAGTTGGTCGCCCTGATTGACGACCTGATGGATGTTTCACGGATCAGTCGCGGCAAGCTCGTGCTGAAGCGCAAGCAAGTGAATCTGCAGGATGTGCTGCGCGGCGCGATCGAAGAGTCGATGCCGGCGATTGACGAGAAGGGGCATAGCTTGGTGCGAAATATCCCTGAGGAGCCGATCTTTCTTTTCGCCGATCCCCATCGGCTCACCCAAGTTTTCTCCAATCTGCTGAACAACGCGGCATCCTACACCCCGGCTGGAGGCAGGATCGAGCTCACTGCCACTCTCGGCGAGTCGGAAATCGAAGTTTCGATCAAAGACTCAGGCATGGGCATCGCCGCAGAAAAGCAGGAGGAAGTTTTCGAAATGTTCACCCAGATCGACCGCAAGACCCAAGGCGGGTATGCCGGGCTCGGGATCGGCCTGACTTTAGTGCGATCGCTTGTGGATATGCATGGCGGATCGGTCGCTGTCGCGAGCGAAGGTGCGGGCAAAGGCAGTGAATTCACTGTGTCCATACCAGGGGTATCCGAGGAGTCCGATGTTTCCCATTTCTCCCCGGAGGATGGAGAGGTTGCCGAGTGCGAGAAACGTCGGGTGCTGGTGGTGGATGATAATCCGGCTGCGGCCAGTTCGCTCGCGACCATGGTCTCCATGCTGGGCCACGACGTGCGGGTGGCGCACGAGGGTAAAGAAGCGGTCCGCGTAGCCAGGGAATACAAACCCGACGTGATCCTGATGGATCTGGGCATGCCTGTCATGAGTGGATACGAGGCCGCGCGCTTCCTCCGCAATGAGAACCCGACTGAACCTCTTCTCGTGGCCGTGTCCGGCTGGGGAGCGCAGGCGAACCGGGAACGGGCCATCGAAGCGGGTTTCGATCACCATTTGGTTAAGCCCGCCAACCCGGCTGAGATCCGCCGTCTCATCGCGCTAGGGCAACCAAGGACAGCTCAGGAGGGATAGAGCCTTTTGGCTAGCCATCTATCCGGATAGCGATAATAGTGACAGGAACTTGAATTCTAACGCACCAACACATGGCTTTACCGCGAGTATTGATTGTCGATGATTCCATAGCCTCCCGCGAATCGCTGGCGGTTTTTTTTGAGCTTGAAGGCTACGAGGTCCGCACCGCGCAAGACGGGGTCGAAGGAGTTGAGGCGGTAGCCGGGTTCAAGCCGGATGTCGTTTTCATGGATATCCATATGCCGGAACTCGATGGGCACGCGGCGGCCGAGCAGATCCGCGCATCTCCGGATGGCGACATCCCAAAACTCATCGCGCTTACCGGATTCAGTGGCGAGGAGGTTGGAAACCGCGCCGAGCAATCGGGCTTCGATCTTGTGATGTGCAAACCTGTTTCCCCGGACAAACTCAGGGAGACGCTCGCTGGATTGTTCCCCGGAAACGGCGGGTCTTCCCTATCGTGATATCCGGGGGATTGATGAGTGCTGCGTTGACCCCTGCACTGCAATACGCAATGATGAGCCGCAATGGTAGCGGCTGAAAAAACCGAAAGCAGGCGACTCGCGGCGTTGCGTCGCTACGAGATCCTCGACACTCCGCCGGACGGAGCCTTCGATGGGATCACCTCGCTTGCAGCTAAGCTTTTACGCGTTCCGATTGCCCTGACCACCTTGGTGGATACCGATCGGATTTGGTTCAAGTCCCGGCACGGGCTGGAGTTGGAGCAAATCGGCCGGGATCCCGGTTTATGCGCATCCGCCATCCTGAAATCCGAGCCCTATGTGGTCGAGGACGCAAGGGTTGACCCGCGCACCCTTGCAAACCCGTTGGTCGCCGGGGAATTCGGTCTGCAATTCTATGCGGCGGTGCCGCTCACCACGCATGACTCCCACAATCTCGGGACGCTTTGTGTGATCGATAAGGAGCCCCGGAAACTTGGGGCGGATGACCTGGAGATCTTACAGACCTTGGCGGATCTAGTGGTCGACCAGATGGAACTGCGCCTTGCCAGCAGGGAGGTCGCAAAAGTGAACGACGAATTGCGCGCCATCAGTGAGGAGCGCCAGGGTTTCCTCGCCATCGCCTCCCACGATCTGCGTAACCCTTTGAACAGTGTGATGATGCTGGGCAAGCTGCTTGCCGAGCAGAACGCTGGCCCCCTGAATGACAAGCAGGAACAAATGGTCGCCCGGATCTGCGAATCGAGCGATCTGATGCTAGATCTTGTGGATGACTACCTGGAATACACCGCCGTCGAGTCGGGCAATCTCAAGTTGGACCTCGAGGCAGTTGATTTGCACGCTCTCGTCGAGACCACGCTCCGGTCCTTCGAGCCGCAAGCAACGGGAAAATCCATTCAACTGGAGTTTGAAACGGGCGAGGATGCCGCCGGGATTCGGGCAACTCTTGATGTCAGTCGCATCAAGCAGGCACTATCAAATCTGATCAGCAATGCGATCAAGTTTTCCCCAAAAGGAAAAGCTGTCCGGGTCGGATGCCGCGAGGAATCGGGTCTGGCGGTGGTTACGATCCGCGACGAAGGCCAAGGCGTCCCGGAATCCGAATATGAGCGCCTATTCAAGCCGTTTTCCCTGACCAGTTCGCGGCCGACAGATAGCGAAAAGAGCACGGGTCTGGGCCTCTCCATCGCCAAGCGTTTGGTCGATGCGCACGGGGGTGAAATCGGCTTTGAGAACCGCGACGGCTCCGGCGCCACGTTTTTCATCAAGCTGCCGCTCGAAGCTAGCTGATAGCCCGGCTGAGTTTTGTGGGGTGAAATCCTCCATGTCTACTGGGACTCTGTTGCTTCAACCCCCGAGACGGGGTTTGCATGGCCTGCCGCGAGACGCGGCAGCTAGGGCAGCGCTCTGTTTCGATGGAAGCGGTGAGATATTAGCTGCGGATAAGGTTGGGAATTTGTCCGGGATCTGCTTGATTCGCTGCGAATGAACCAACGGCAAAGATTCACCCCTGCCTCCGCTCCGGGAGTTGTCGGTTCGGCGGCGACAGGTGTGTGGAACGAGCTGCTGAATCGCGGTGGGGAAGTCCGCCCTTCTTGGGCGGGGATGTGGGAGAGGATCAAGAGCTGGACGCCGGACGATAGGAGCCGCCTGTTGGAAGAGACCGGGCGCATGCTCGAAGACCTCGGCACGACCTACAATGTTTACCGCGATGTCGGTGGGGCGGGGCAGCCATACGAGATCGATCCGATACCTTTCATCATCGGCTGGCAGGAATGGGAGCATGTGGCCAAGGGCCTGGCACAGCGGATGAGGTTGCTGGAGGCGGTTTTGGGAGATCTTTATGGGCCGAGAAAACTGCTGCGTGATGGCTTAGTGCCGCCGGATCTGGTGCATGCCAGCCCGGCTTTCCACCATACGACACGCGACATCCAGCCATCCGGCGGGAAGTGGTTGCTGGCGACGGGTTGTGATCTGGTGAGGGATACGAATGGAGCATGGACGGTGCTGCGCGACCACACCCATACACCCGGTGGCCTAGGGCAGACGCTTGAGAACCGGAGTGTGGTTTCGGCGGTGCTTCCGGATCTTTTCGACGGCTCCAAGGTCGCAAAGCTGAGGCCGTTTTTTGACTCGGAGCACAGGGCGCTGCAAGAGCTGGAAACAAGCAGTGGCGGGGTTTCGAGCATGGTTTTCCTGACTCCGGGCTACCACCATCCGTCCTACTTCGAGCATGCCTACAAGGCGCGTTTGCTGGGCGTTTCCCTAGTGGAGGCTGCGGATCTAACCGTGCGAGAGCGCAGGCTTTACATGAAAACCCTCGGCGGGTTGCGCAAGGTCGATGGGGTGATCTGTCGCTTGGATGATGACAGCCTTGATCCGCTGGAGTTCTGGACTTCCGGCAGAAGAGGGGTGCCCGGCTTGATTGAGGCGTGGCGCTCGGGGAACGTGGCGTTGATGAATGCGCCGGGTTCGGGGTTTGCGGGTTCCGCTGCGTTGCAGGCATTCCTGCCGCTGATTTGCCGGAAATGGTTCGGCGAGGAACTGCTGCTGCCTTTCGTGGAAAGCTGGTGGCTCGGCCAGAAGATCGTGCGCGATCGGTTGATGGCGGATCTGAACGGCTACGTGCTGATGTCTGCGTTCGGTCGTGACAAGCTGCTGCCGGTGAAGTGGTCGATGCTCAGCGCGGCATCACGCAAGCAATGGACGGCGGTGATCGAGAGTCGTCCGTGGGACTTTGTGGTGCAGAAAGATATGCAGCCGAGCATTGCGCCATCGATGCAGGGCAAGGGCGTGCAGAATCTGCCGGTGATCTGGCGAGCCTTCACGCTCAACGGCGTGGACAAGCCGGTGGTGCTGCCGGGAGGATTGGCGAAGGTGGGCAAGCAAGGGGTGCCTCCGCAGCTTTGGCCGGATCACGAGGGTTTCACCAAAGATGTGTGGCTCACCGGAACTGCCGAGACGCCTGGTATCTTGGATCTCAGCCAACCGATCTTCCGGAACAGGCTGGGCTCGGCTCCCGAGGTGCCGAGCCGGATCGCGGAGCAGCTTTTCTGGGTGGGGCGTTACGCAGAGAGGGTGGAACTGGTCTCGCGTATGCTGCGTGTGACCCTGCGCTGTATCGAAGGGGAGAGTGGCCGGCGTCTGCGCGATCAGCTGGATGCCTCGCTGCGGGTGATGAATGCCAGCGGTCTGCTGCCCAAGGATGTCGCGGAAATGCGCACGGTCGCCCAACTGTCTGGGCTTATTTTCAGCAGGGTGATCCCCGGGAGTCTCACCAAGCTGGTGGACGCTCTGATCTCGAATGCCGCCAGTGCAAGGGATCGGCTTTCGGATGATACGTGGATCTTTTTCAACCAGCTCAAAGGCATCGTGGATTCGGCCAGCCGGGAAGCCCGGGCGGCGGATTTGCTTCGGACGCTCGACAGGATGCTACTGCATCTAGCGGCCTTCTCGGGCATGCAGGCGGAAAACATGATCCGTGGCCAAGGCTGGCGTTTCCTTGAGGTCGGGCGCCGTCTTGAGCGCGGCAGGTGCGTATTGGCGTTGCTGGAAGAAGCCTCTGAGGATGAAACGATGTTGGAGCCGCTGATCGAAGTCTGCGACAGTGTGATGACCTACCGGAGGCGCCATTTTTCTAGGCCCAACTGGAAAGGGGTGGTGGAATTGTTGTTTTCGGACAGGAACAATCCACGCTCTGTGGGCTTCCAGACCGGGGTGTTGCTCACGGAATCGGACAACTTCCCCGGGGGAGCTGATCTAGGGCTGATGCCGGTCATTTTAAAGCTGGTGAAGGAAATTGATGAATTGGTCGGAAGCGACGACCTGCCGGATACGGCGATGCTGGAAAAAATCGGCCTGAAGCTGGAAGCCCTTTCCGATAAGCTGGGTCAGCATTACTTCAGCCATTCGGTTCGCAGGGTCTATTAGGTAAACGCTGAAAGGCTGAAAGGCTGAAAGGCTGAAAGGGGATGGTGGCGGAGTAATTCATCGAGATAGCGCCGCATTCCTACGGTTTTCCTGATTTTCACCACCAATAAAACAATCTTGCCCTTGAGGGGCGGGCGGGGGATGCTTTCGGAGTCGAGAAGTATGGCGAACCGAGTGAACAAAAAGCGCGGGCACACCCCGGAGCCGCAGAAGTGGTCGAGTGAGATCTCGGGTGCATGCTGGATGTTGGGAGGGATTATCCTTCTGCTATCGCAGCTTTCCTACAGCCCTGCGGATCTGCCGGAGTGGGGCTTGTTTGGCGATTTCGCGGTGCGTGGGATGAGGGGCGAGAACTGGTTGGGGCCGGTGGGCGGGATTTTTGCTTTTGTGCAGATCCTGCTATTCGGCGCGGCTGGATGGATCGTTGCGCTGGGGTTCATTTGGCTGGGAGTCATGAAGCTCGCATTCAAAGGACGGCTGTGGCCGCGGGTGGTTTCGGGACTTGTCGTGGTGCTGATCGCCGGCGCTGTCTGGCTGCATGCCTCCGGTGTGTTTTTTGTCGAGTGGGCCGCGCGCTGCCGGATTCCTAGCCCGGGTGGCGTGATTGGAAACGCCTTGGGCGGTAAATTGCTCATCCCTGTCATTGGCAGGGCGGGAACGATCCTGCTAGTGAGTGCTGCGTATATTTTAGGGCTGATCTGGCTAACAGGACAGACACCGGTGGCATTCGGAAAAGGTTGCTACGCGCTGGTGAAAGCAAAGGTCGATGCGTGGAAGGCGAGCCGCACCGAGGCAGGACGCGCGGAGGCTCGTGAAAAACAGCTGCTGAACGAGCGCGAGAAACAGCGAGAGCAGCGCAGGTTGGAGCGCGAGCTGGCGAAGCTGAAAGAGGCGGAGACCGATGAACCCGGCCAGAAGGAACTGGCGATCAAAGAGACTCCGGTGCCGCAGATCATCGACTCCTCGCAACGGCGTTCGATGGATACCATGGCCGCGGGGGCGAAGCCTTTCGAAAGGAAAAAGCCGGGACACCAATCGCTGTCGACCACGGATTTCGAAAACTACGAGCTGCCAGGTTTCGACCTTCTCGATGAGGTGGAGGAAGAGGCAGAAGCAGCGGATCACGCCGAGTTGATCGAGATCCAGACGACGATCGTCGATACGCTGAAAGCCTTCGGGATCGATGTGACGGCGGGCGATATCACGCGCGGCCCCACGATCACACGCTACGAGATCTATCCTTCCCAGGGTCTGCGGGTATCGAGGATTTCCCAGCTGGAGGCGGATCTAGCGCGTGCCACACGTGCGGAGCGCATCAACATCCTCGCGCCGATCCCGGGCAAGGACACGGTGGGTATCGAGATTGCGAACTCGAACAAAGTCGCGGTGCCATTGCACGAACTACTGCATGACCCGGAGTTCCGCTCCGCAAAAAAGAAGATCCCTCTCGCCCTCGGAAAAGACGTTTACGGCAAGACCGTGATCGGCGATCTCGCGGCCATGCCCCATTTGCTGGTGGCTGGTGCGACGGGTTCCGGAAAATCGGTATGCATCAACTCGATCATCGCCTCGATCCTGTTCAAATTCGGCCCCGACGAACTACGTTTTATCATGGTCGACCCCAAGGTGGTGGAGATGCAGATGTACAACAAGCTGCCGCACATGGTCGTGCCAGTGGTGACCGATCCGAAGAAGACCGTCGCCGCGCTCAAGTGGGTGGTGAACGAGATGGAGAAGCGCTACAAGATTTTCGCCAAAATGGGCGTGCGCAATTTCGATGGTTTCAACAACCGTCCGCGTGAGGACAAGGAGCCCGAGCCGGAAGTCGCCGAAGTCGATGAGCCGGAAGTGGATCTGGATGATATCGAGGAGATCGCCACCGCACTCGAAGACGGCGACCTCGGGCCGGAAGCGGATTTTGAGGAATTGGAAATCGAAGAGGATGAGATCCCGGATCGATTCCCTTACATCGTGGTGTTGATCGACGAGCTTGCGGATCTGATGCAGACCGCACCGGCGGATGTGGAGATGTGCATTGCGCGCATTGCGCAGAAGGCACGTGCGGCGGGCATCCACCTGATCATCGCGACCCAGACACCGCGCGCGGATGTGGTGACGGGCATCATCAAGGCGAACATCCCGAGCCGGATTGCTTTCCAAGTTTCCTCGGCCCTGGACTCACGGGTCATCCTGGATACCAAGGGAGCGGACAAGTTGGTCGGCAAAGGGGACATGCTCTACCTGCCGCCGGGCTCGGCAAAACTCGAGCGTGCGCAGGGTGCGTTTGTTTCGGATGCGGAGGTGGAACGAATCGTCGATCACTGCGCCAACCAAGCAAAGCCGCGTTATGAAAAGGACATCCGCGAGACGATCGAGAACGCGGGGATGGACGATGAGGATGAGGTTTCCGATGCGGATGAGGAACTGATCATCCGCTGTATCGAAGTCGTCCGCCAGGAGCAGAAGGCGAGCACCTCGCTGCTGCAAAGGAGGCTGAGGCTCGGCTACACCCGCGCAGCGCGGATGGTGGATATCCTAGAACAGCGCGGGATCGTCGGGCCGGGCGAAGGCGCGAAGGCGCGGGAGGTCTTCCTGAAATGACCGAAGACGTTACATATTTTCTCGAGTTCCAGAAGACGGAGAAGGATGCGTCGTTGTTGACGATACGCAATTATCAGGCGGCGCTGGCGAAGTATCATGGCTGGCGCGGGAGTGAATTTGAATGCTGGCGCAAGGAGACGGGGGAGGATTTTAGGGCATACCTTTATGAAATGATGAAGGAGGGACTCAAACGCTCGACGATTCGTCTGCGATTTGCCGCGTTGAGGTCGTTTTACAAATACCTAGTGCTGCGCCGGGGCTTGGCGAAGAGCCCGGTGATGGAAGTACAGATGCCCAAGATTGAGCGCAGCCTGCCGGTGGTGCTCAATGTGAGGCAAATGGCTGAACTACTGGATATGCCGTTGAAAAGCGATGCGCTGACCCGTGGCCCCCAGTGGTTGAAATACCGCGATGCGGCGATCCTTGAGCTATTTTACTCATCCGGGCTGCGCATTTCCGAGTTACTGGGACTGGATGTGAAGGATGTCGATTTCACCGAAGAGGTGGTCAAGGTGAAGGGCAAAGGGCGCAAAGAGCGGATCGTGCCTGTGGGCGGTGCGGCGATCCGCGCGATGCAGAAATACCGCCAGGAGGCGGTGGTCACCAACGGCCCGCTGTTCCGGAGCGTGCGCGGAACGAGGATCACCCAGCAGGCGGTGGATCTGATGTTGAAGAAATATCTCAAAATGAGCGGGATACCTTTCGGGGTGAGCCCGCACAAGTTGCGCCACAGTTTTGCGACCCATCTGCTTGATGCGGGCGCGGATCTGCGTAGCGTTCAGGAACTGCTGGGTCACGCGTCGCTCTCGACGACGCAGATCTACACGCATGTGACCAAGGAACGACTGAAGAAGGTGTATGACGAAGCCCATCCGCGCGCGTGAAACGATTTTAAGCAAACTGAAGATGTTCGCATGGTTGATGGGTATGCTGGGCTTGTCTGGATGCGCGGTGCCGCCGGTGCCCGGCGAGACGGAGAAGTTTGAGAGCTTGGCGAACAAGGATCCTCTTGCGGTGTTGTTCATCGGGAATAGCTACAGTTTCGGCGTTCCCTCTGCCTTTAAGAAGCATGCGGAGTCCAAGGGCAGGCACGTGAGGGTGGGGCACTCAACCTACGGGGGATGGACACTGGAGAAGCACTCGAAGAATCCAGCGACCTTGAAGAAGCTGAGGGAAGGGGATTGGGATATCGTGGTGATTCAGGATTTCAGCATGAACCCCTCGCGGGATGAACGGGAACGCAGAAAAGTGATGGATGCCGGGGTGCAGTTTTTCGTGAGCGAGGCGCGAGCCATCGGTGCGGTGCCGATCCTCTATCAGACATGGGGGAGGCGTGACGGCGATCCTGAACGGCCGGGTGATGACTTCTATTCGATGAACCAGCGGGTGAGAATGGGCTACCGGAACGCCTCGCTGAGAGCCGGCGGTATTCCGGTGGTGTCGGCAGGCGACGCATGGGAAAGGGAATTCCGTGCCGGACGGGGCAAAGATCTTTTTGTGGAAGACGGCAGCCATCCCAGCAGTTTCGGAAACGCGGTGACGGCCGAGGTTTTTTACAAGGCGATCTTCAGAGATTGAGCGCGTGCTGCAGGCCGATTGTCCTGCTGAAGCCGGTGTTTCCGGTCTTGCCGGAGCACACGCATTCACCTATGTCTATGCTGTGGATAGACTCCAAACATTGATGACCCACACCGATAGTATTCCCGTTAGCTACGGCTTCGATGAACCTGCATGGCAGACCACCCTCGCGGCAGGCGGCCTACCGCCCGTCGCCAGCTGTGTTTACTACCGGCGTGGGCAGCAATCCTCAATTACCTTCGAGGCTAATCTCTGCAACCACAGTCAGATAAAATATTACGGCTACAGGTTCTATGATCCCGTAACAGGAAGGTGGCCATCTAGGGATCCGATAGCCGAACGGGGCGGGGTGAATTTGTATGGGTTTGTCCAAAACAGTGGCCTAAATAAATTTGATGTTCTTGGAATGAAGAAATGGACAATACAAGGCGGTAAGCCATTGGGTGGTGTAAATGATTCATCTGCCAAGGGAGACTCTGGCTATAGGTCAGGCTCGGGAAGTAGTAAAATCGCCGCTGGAGTTACGGTGGGATATTATGAGTATGAAGATAATGCGTGTCCAAATCCAACGATAGTCCATATCTCGGGCTACTTTTTCTCTCCTAGAACCACTCAAAAAGAAGATATGGCTTTTCCGGAAGCGCTTCTTTTCGGAGGTTATGTAAAGGCTGCGATTTCGGTGACAGCAACTGAAGATACAGTTACAGCAGTAGAAGTAGATACATTCACGAAAGATAGTCACTATGACAGTAAAAATGGAGTCGCGACTGCACTTAGAGTTGTAGTCCAAGGGAACGGCACTTCATCTATTACAATTGAAGCTGTTGTGAGTGTCGTTAAAACAGTCGATTCGTCCATGAAACCTGAGGCTGGAAACGGAGTTTATCCTGATTGGGATGATCCGACCTCTATTGGAGCTCAGCCGGGGATTGGAATAAGCTGGCCATCACCATTTGAAGGTTCTGGAGCAATTACTGCCAGCGCTTCACTGACGGTCAAATCTAAATGCTGTAAGGAATAAATGAAGATATTGGTATATATAAGCTTAATATTTATTTTTTGTTTTTCTTTGAGAGCAGAGAATGAATACATTGAATTTTTACCACCTGCCAAAAAGGTAAAGGTCGGTGAAATTACGATAATTTTCGACGAACCTCAAGTGGTGGTCTCCGAGGATTCTGGCGGTATCAGTGAGCTAGGTAGGTATACATATACATCTACTATGCTTCATTCGATTGTGAATCTAAGTGGTCATATTTTGATAGATGAAGAATACGTAGGTTTTTTTAAAGATGGAGACAATATACAATATAAACCATGGCTAAATGAGGCTGATAGGAAGTTGGTTCCGAGTTTGCTTAAGGATGCGCTAGAGAAAGAAGAGGCCGTTATGATCCATAAAATTAATGATGTGACTTTTATTGTAAATGGAATTGGTGGTACTTCGTTTTTTTTGACAGCTCCAGATGTTTATATCTGCGAGATGGGAACCATATGCTTCGAGATTAAAAAAAATCGACTGGTATTTCGTGGAAAGGATTACGGATTATTGGAGTCAGGAATGACGGTCAGATGGTCGAATGGTTGGGTTGTGAGTAAGCCATGAATGGCGAAGGCGATAATCATCGATCGGTGTGGAAAAGTTCAGGTTTCACTCCTGACCCCGATGCACAGCGATAAGCGTCGTAGGCTGATGACTTACGACACTAACGATTAGAGGCGCTTGGTAGGACGCTTACACTTGATGAAGAAAAAAACCAAAAGCACTACAGCAAGGCAGGCTACTGAGTTCATGAAAATAGCGAAAGGATTGGGAAAATCTCTTCCGTCATCCCAGTAAACTTTCGCAAAAGGAAAGCCTACCCCATGGAACCCGCCCGGGTCACCCCAAGGAACAAAGGTTAGCCCTACGCCTAATCCAGCGGCAGCAAGCATCCAAAGAAGCATTCTCATGGCCCCGTCGATGCTCCAAGAGCCTGATCAATCTCACGCCATCGGCGTTCCTCTTCCTTCTTTCTCTCGTCTTCAGGAAGATAGTTGATCGGATCGGGATCAAACGGCCCGAGATTGTCGTAGCCCGAAAGGCAACAGCCTTGAGTTGCGAACTTAATGTCAGTCTGGCAGTCATTCGATCCACTGCAATGTGGAGCTTGAGGATGGGGGGACGCAAGAAGACAATTTATCCGCATCGCATCGGTTACGCAGTCGCAAGTCTTACCAGTATAATCGCCCCACTTTAGCTTCTTTTCCTTGTCGTTGTCTCGATCAAGTTTCTTAGACCATTCGCGATCGCTAATGTCGTTGTTGTATTCAGGGAACTCCATCGACCGAGGTGCAAAACCAACGATAAGCTGGGCGGCTGCCGTAGTCTGTCCATAATAGAGATCGACGTGATCGATTCCTAGGGTGTTGCCGACTTTTCGCTGAAATTTCTGAGATGACGTTTCGTCGTCATCTCCATCAGCGCGAACATTAGTTCCGACCACCCAAAACTCCTCACCCATCAATCCGAGCCTGTCGTAACGATTGATGGGCGAGTTGTGGACAAAGGAATAAAGATTGATTCCACCTCTTTCGCCGATGGGGTCGCGGTTCAACCATCTCCCCGTTTTCGGATCGTAATAGCGATAGCCGTAATATTTCAAACTGCGCAGAGGTTCCGGGGCTGTCACCGGGATGATCAGGGCGGAATACCGAGTCTGGAATTCAACGGGCATTGATGGAGCCGAATCGTTCTTTTCGGGTCTTCTATGACGGTCAAGGAAAGTCATTGCGGTCAGATGTCGGGGCACAAGATTTGCATCGTTTCTAGAGAATATCTCCCGCAGCGGCGAGCAGAAACGTTGCGATGGCACCGTGGTAGGTGTAGCAACGGAATATTTTCTTAATCGTCGCCTTTTCGTCCAAATAAAGAAACCGCCGCATCGGCGAGAGCGGCGGGTCGGGAGTTGCTTCGGGTTAGGGAGTAAGCGGGGTGAGGGCTCTGCGGGTGGCGGTGACGGCCGAGGTTTTTTACAAGGCGATCTTCAGAGAGTGAGCGCGTGCTCGAGGATGAAGCTCTGGAGTGCGGAATAGAAGTGGGTCCTTATAAGGGCTTCGTGGCGCAGCGGCGTCAAGTTGGCGGGATCCGAATCAGGGTTAGGGCCGAAACGGTATTTCTCTTCGAGGGAAAGGCGCGCTTGGTTGATCGCACTGTACCAAGTCATTGCGTCTTCGCGTGTGATCCAGACCGGGTGCTCGCCATCCTTCGGGAAAGCGGAGGCAGCTTCGAGGCAGCCGTGGATGTAATGGAGGGCGTCGGCGAAAGATTCACGAAGGTCGGGCACGACGATGTCCTGCCAGTCCTCGGCGATCTTTTCATTGGTGACGAGGCTGCCGAGGCGGTCGGCGAGATCGGTCTCGCAGCCATTGGCATCGTGGATGATGGCGCGGAGGATGTACCAGTCCTGTTCGTTTTCCGGGTCGATGCGAAGGCCGCCCTCGATGGTGGGAGCGATTTTCATTCGGCGGCTTCGATGGAGGTTTTCAACTGATGGAACTGGAGTTGCTGGGTGTAGAACTCGGCTTTTTCCA
Organism: Luteolibacter sp.; assembly: GCA_039978775.1. Lineage (GTDB taxonomy): Bacteria > Verrucomicrobiota > Verrucomicrobiia > Verrucomicrobiales > Akkermansiaceae > Luteolibacter. Next base: position 139,068 of record JBDWAR010000023.1, read on the forward strand.
GTTCACCGGTCCACACGATGGATAGGCCGTTGTTGTGAACTTGGAGCATGAGGGTATTGGCGAGCGCCTCGTTGTAGCCGAAGACCTTGATGAGGACGTAGGAGACGTAGCCCATGAGGTTCACGGGATCGTCGTGCACGATGACGTTCCAAGGTGGTTGGGTGGAGGTATCGGATTTTAGTTCCGTGATCGTTGTCGTATCCGGCATGTTCAGGCGGTGGCGTGAGAGGGTTGTGAGGGGGCGTCGATCCATTTGTCGTGCTCGCGGATCAGGTCGATGAGGCGCTCGACGGCTTCGGCTTCGGGGATGTTGAATTTCACCGCGGTCTTGCCGACGTAGAGGTTGATTTTTCCGGGTGCGCCGCCGACGTAGCCGAAATCGGCGTCCGCCATTTCACCCGGTCCATTGACGATGCAGCCCATGACCGCGATGCGCACGCCTTTGAGGTGGCCGGTGGCGGCGCGGATCTTCTGGGTGGTGGATTGCAGGTTGAAAAGGGTGCGTCCGCAGGAAGGGCAGGCGACGTAGTCGGTCTTGAAGATGCGGGTGCCGGCGGCTTGGAGAATGTTGTAGGCGAGGCGGAGGGACTGGCCGGGGGCGGTTTCGCCGCGCACGAGGATGGCATCGCCGATGCCATCGCAGAGGAGCGAGCCGATGTTCTGCGCGGCGGGGAGGAGGGCTTCGAGGAAATCGGTTTCGCCGGAGGGTGGATTGAGGGTGTCTTTAAGGAGGATCGGGTGACGGGGATCTGCTTGGAAGGCGAGCATCCGGAAGGCGTGGATCGGGGCGAGCGGGATGCCGTCGGCGACCGTGATGAGGCGGGGCTCAGTTTCTGAATTCAGGGCGGAGAAAGCGGAGGGTTCGCGCGGGTCGATCTCGAGGACTCCGGATTTTTCCGTGATGATCTCGGGTTTGAAGTCGCCCATGTTGGCGATCTTGTGGGCGAGAGCGTTCCAGCGTTCCTGGGTGGTGAAGACACGCACCGGCTTGTCGCCGCCGAGCTCGTGGGATTGGATTTCCAGGGCGGAGCTACTGCGCCTCTCGTAGGTGAAGGGATCGTAGGATGGGGCGAGGTCGACCGTCGTGTTTTCTCCCGTGCGTGGAAGGGAGACGAGCGCTTTTGCAACCGGGATTTCGTGGATGGCGTCTTCGGTGAGGGAGACTCGGATGGTGTCGCCGATTCCGTCGGCGAGGAGGGAGCCGATGCCGATGGCGGATTTGATGCGTCCGTCTTCGCCATCGCCGGCTTCGGTGACGCCGAGGTGGATCGGGTAGTTCCAATCGGGGCCTTCGGCATCGAGACGGGCGACGAGAAGGCGGTAGGCCTCGATCATCACTTTAGGGTTCGAGGCCTTCATGGAGAATACGAAGTTGTGGTAATCGTTGTCGCGGGCGATGCGCGCGAACTCCAACGCGCTTTCGCACATGCCGAGGGGGCTGTCGCCGTAGCGGTTCATGATGCGATCCGAGAGCGAGCCGTGGTTGGTGCCGATGCGCATGGCGCGGCCGAGGTCTTTGCAGAGATGGACGAGGGGGGTGAACTGCTCGCGGATGCGTTCCAGTTCCGCCTCGTATTGGTCGTCGGAGTATTCGCGGATCTCGAATTTCTTTTTATCCGCGTAGTTGCCGGGGTTGACGCGGATTTTTTCGACCCATTTCGCAGCCTCCATGGCGGCATCCGGTTTGAAATGGATATCCGCGACCAGGGGGACGTTGCATCCGGCGGCGCGGACTTCACGGGCGATGTTTTCGAGGTTCGCTGCGTAAACTTTGGTCTGTGCGGTGATGCGGACGATTTCACATCCGGCCTCGGCTAGGGCGAGCACTTCCGCGACGCAGGCAGGGGTGTCGCGGGTGTCCGAGGTGATCATCGATTGCACGCGGATCGGGTTTTTACCCCCGAACCCGACATTTCCGACCATGACTTCACGCGTCTGCCTCCGCTGGTAGCTGAGAAGATCGGGGCAATAGGAGAGGTCGCTGTGTTCGCTCATGGGCGGGCGATGATAGACCGGAAAATTTCCGTGGGCAATGACGGGATGCGATGCGAAAATGTCCGCATGAAGATCAAGATGTCGTGGGCACGGACAGCTGCCATGATTGCGGGGATGCTGGTTGCCACGGGAGAGGGGAGCCTAGCCGGCGATTTTATCCGGGTGAAGGAGGCCGAAGATTCCGCCAAGCTGCAGACGGCGGTGTTTGGGTATGAAAAGGACGGGGTGCGGGTGGATCTGATTGGGGCGATACACATCGCGGACAAACGCTATTTTGAGTTCCTCAACGAGTGGTTCGAGAACTACGAGGTGCTGTTATTCGAGATGGTGGGTGGGGAGAAACTGGGTGGAGGCAAGAAACCCGTGGTGGTGGCGGATCCGAAGGCGGACAACAAGTTGGCGGGGCTCAGCAAAATCTATGGCGCGATGGAAAAGGCGCTGGGTCTCACCGGGCAAGGAGCGTTGATCGATTATTTTGCCGAGAATTTCGTGCATGCGGATCTGACGAAGGCGGAGTTTGAAGCGCTACAGAAGGAGCGCGGTGAGTCGATGTTGAGTTTCATGATCCAAGCGGGCTTTTCCGCAGACAAGCCTGCCAAGGATCCGGATACGATACGTCTGATGCGGGGTATCCTCACCGGGCGATCCGATCTGGTGAAGCTCGAGCTCATGCACACGATGGCGGCGGGGGACGACCAGATTGATTCCGTGGAAGGCGAGAACGTGATCATTTCGGATCGGAACGCGAAATGCATGCAGGTGCTGGAGCGCGAGATCGCAGACGGAAACAAGAAGATCGGCATTTTCTATGGCGCCGCGCATTTTCCGGATATGGAGAGGCGGATGCTGGAAATGGGCTTCGAGCGAGTCTCGGAGAAATGGCTGACGGCATGGCGGGTGGCCAAGCTGGAGTAACTTACGACAAGGCGTCTTCGAAAGCTTTGATGATCGTTTCCGCAGGCTCAAGGCCGACGGAGATGCGCAGCAGATTTGCCGGGACACCGCAGTCTTCGGTCCATTTCAGTTCCTCGTAATGGGCGAGCAGGGCGTAGGGGCAGACCAAGGTGAAAGGCGTGCCGAATGAGGGGCCCTTGGAGAGACGGAGGGAATCGTAAACTTTCGGTGCTTTCTTCGGGGAGGTGAGGGCAATGGAGAGGAGGCCACCGTAGCCGCCGTTTTTCCTTTTGACCGCATCGTAGCTCTCGGTCTCCGTCACGGAGGGGTGCCAGACATTGGCGATGGCGGGGTGCTGCTTGAGGAAATCCACCAAGGCGAGAGCGTTTTCGTTCACCACGGTATTGCGTTTGGCGTAGCCTTTGAGGTTCGAGAGCAGGACTTCCGCATCGCCGATGTAGAGCGGCGCGCATTCCGCCGCGTCTTCGGCAATGGATTCCCTGAGGTCATTGGCATGCAGGGACTCGGGATTGATGGTGAGTGCCCCGGCCAAAACATCGCCGGCTCCGGAAACCCATTTCGTGAGCGAGGAGGTGAGCACGTCCGCCAGAGGAAGAATGTCCACGTTGAGAGGGCCTACACATGAGTCATCGACGACGAGCGGTGTGCGGGAGAAACGGCAGGCCTCCGAGATGCGCTTGAGATCCGGAGTGCGCAGCAGGGGGTTGGTGGGAACCTCGGTGAAAACGCCAGCGAACTCACCGGCGCGGATGCGTTGCAGGGCTTCGTCAAAAGATTCGCCGGAAGCTTCGTTGAGATAGACCACCCCGTTGCCGAAACGTTCCTGGATTTTAAGAGAATCGACGTAAGGAAACTCGATCTGAAGGGTCTTCTTGCCATCGCGGATGCCGGGAAGCGAGCGCAGGGCGGCGAGGCCGGCGGAGATGCCGCTGGCAAAAATGAAGCAATTTTCGGCTTCTCCACCATTGAGTTTGGCGACGGCGCGGGAGAGGAGGTGGGATTTGCGGCCTTCGCGCAGGTTGCCATCGAGCCAATCCAGAGCCTCGCGTGAGGAGACGCCTTCGCCGGAGAAGCGCCAGTAATGGTCGGCGAGCTTCTTGGCTTTTTCAGGGAAAATAAGCACCTGGAAGCCATCGAACGAAGTGCTGCGTACGGCGGTCTCGGCTTGGCGTTCGAGCCAGCGGTGGGCGCGTTGTGAGGAAAGTTTTGTGGGCAGCACTAGGATTTCCTCACCTTCGGAAGCCAGCTCAGCGCGGGCATTGTCGAATAGACGCTCGACGGTGGGATGTTTGAAAAAGCGGGGGTAGCCGGTGCGCAGGCGGCGGATGACTTTTTCCCTGCCTTCTTCATAGCCGACGACTGCATCCCATGTCGGGAGGCAGACGGAACAGGCATGGGTGGTATCTGGCAGTGGCATGCCGAGATCCTCCTCTTGCCAGGCAGGATTCGCTGAAAGGTCGCGCACGGGCGTGTGATGAAGGTTTGCACGACAATGGGCAAGACTGTTTTGGCTGGATTGTTGGGAAAGTTTGTTCTTTGGAACACCTGTGGATTTCAGTGTTCAATGAGGCTTCTCGGAGCGGCTCCGGGGGCACGAATTCAATCCGCTGTCGGCTGAATCGCCTGTTCTATATGTAAGCGGCTGATTCTGTGGGTGTTGTGGGCTTGTGGGGGAGGATTTTCCGGGAAGGCTGCGGTCTGGAAAATGGTAAGATCCGCAGCCACGCACGTTTTCCTTTGTCCTTGCTTCAGGGGGACTTGTGGGGAGAATCCGCGCCCCGGTGCGGGCAACATGCCGGGGCAGCACATTATGGACGAGAAAACGACGGCGGAGACATATTCTGAGATCGCGAAGGTGATCGCAGAGCACGAAAGTTTCATCATCATGAGTCATGTGCGCCCGGATGGAGACGCGATCGGCTCGCAAGTGGCGCTGGGTTTTTCCCTGAAAGCGATGGGGAAAACCGTCTACCTCGTGAACGAAGACGGGGTGCCGGAGAGCCTAGAGTTCATGAAAGGCGCGGACGCAGTGATACAGCCGCCAGTCGAACCGTTGGATGCCGAAGTAGCGATCGCGGTGGATACGGCGACCAAGCCGAGGCTCGGCGACAATTCCCTAACAGCCGCGAGCAAGGCGAAGGTATGGATCAACATCGACCACCACATTTCCAATCCCGGCTACGGGGATATCAACCTGATCGACGGCACCAAGCCGGCGACCGGACAAATTCTTTATGAACTGATCAAGGCGCTGGACATGCCGATTCCCGCAGAGTCGCGCGACGCGATCTATGTGGCGGTGTCCACGGATACGGGATCGTTCCAATACGGATCGACGACCGCGGAGACCTACGAGATGGGAGCGGATCTGATCCGGCAGGGGCTGGATGTAGGAAAGATCAACGCGGATACCTATGACAGCCATCCGTATCGTCGGCTTGAGCTGATGCGGGCGTTGCTGAATACCTTGGAAATCTCCGCTGACGGCAAGCTAGCTCATTGGGAGCTGTTGCAGAAGACGGTGGCGGAACTGAAACTCCAGCCCGACGACAGCGAAGGGCTGATCGATCTGATCCGCGGCGTGCGAGGTGTGCGAGTGGCGGCGTTTTTCGAGGAGCTCGAGGGCGGCAAGATTCGCGTCTCGATGCGCTCCAAGGACAAGGGCGTCAATGTATGTGACGTGGCGCTGCAATTCGGCGGCGGCGGGCATGCACTCGCGGCGGGCATCCGCATGGCGGGGCCGATGGAAGAGGCGAAGGCCAAAGTCTTGGCTGCACTTGCTGCGTCGCTGGAGGAAGGAAACTGATTTTTTAGGAAATATGAGAAGGAAAAACGAAGAATATACGGGACCGAGCGGAGTTCTCTTGGTGGACAAGGCTCCTGACATGACATCGCACGATGTGGTGGCGATCGCGAGGCGCGCGCTGAACACGAAGAAGATCGGCCACTGCGGCACGCTTGATCCGATGGCCACCGGGCTGCTGATGCTGGTGATCGGGAAAGCCACGAAGATCCAGGATTTGCTGATGAGCGAAGACAAGGTCTATGAAGGCACGCTGACTTTGGGCGAGCGCACCAGCACGCAGGATCGCCAAGGCGAAGTGCTGGAAACCCGCGAGGTGGGGGGTTACTCCGAGGAGGAAATCAAAGCCGCCTTCGATGCTTTCAAGGGCGAGTTCGAACAACTTCCGCCGATGGTTTCCGCCATCAAGATGGGCGGCGTGCCGCTCTATAAAATGGCGCGCAAGGGCCAGGAAGTGGAGCGTAAGTTGCGTCCGGTGCGTGTCACCGGCTACCAGATCAGCCGCGTGGAGCTGCCGGAAATTGACTTTCGGGTGGAGTGTTCGAAGGGTTTCTACGTGAGGACTTACGCAAATGACATCGGCGAGAAACTCGGTTGCGGTGGGCACCTCAGTGCACTGCGTCGGACCAATTCAGGGAAATTCACCCTGGATCGTGCGGTGACTGTGGCACAGCTGAAAGAGCCGGATCCAGCAGTGCTCGCGACAGCGATGATTTCGCTGGCAGAAATTTCCCTGATGAGAGGGGCCTAAAGACCATGCCGATACGCCTAGACAGTCTGGATGAGTTGGCGGCCCAAGACGGCCCGCTGCATCTGGCGCTGGGCGTTTTCGATGGTGTCCACGCTGGACATCAGGAGGTCATTTCGCGAGCCGTGCAGGCGGCGCGGGTGGAGGGTGGGAAGTCATTCGTGGTGACGTTCTCCCCGCATCCGATACGCGTCATCGCGCCCGGGAAAGCCCCGGGTGCCTTGCTGGCGACCCTTGATGAAAAGGCGGAGTTGGTGAAATCCTACGGGGTGGACGGCTTGCTCGTGATCCGTTTCGACGAGGATTTCGCCAAGATGGAAGCGGAGGATTTCGTGAAGAAAATCACGGCAGCCGATGTGAAAACCATCGCCGTGGGCGAGGACTGGAGGTTCGGCGCGAAGCGACTGGGCGATGTCGGTATGCTCCGCCGCATGGGGGAGGAGCGAGGATTCCGCCTGGATGCGGTGGCTCCAGTGATGTGGGACGGCGAGCGCATCAGCAGCACCCGCATCCGCCAAGCGATCCGCGACGGGGCCTTCGAGGCAGTGGAGAAAATGCTCGGGCGGGAATACGAGGTCTCCGGAAAAGTCATCGAGGGCAAAAAGCTGGGCCGGCAATTGGGTTTTCCGACGGCCAACATCGATCCGGGTGATTTGCAGATGCCGAAGGACGGGGTTTGGGCGGTGCAGGTGGAGGGGATTGGCCGCGGCGTGGCGAATCTTGGACTGAGGCCGACCGTGGAGGGTGATCGAAAATTGCTGGAGGTGCATGTCTTCGATTTTGACGGCGATCTCTATGGTAAGTCGCTGAGGGTCAAGTTCTTACGTTTTATCCGGGAGGAGAAAAAATTCGCTTCGGTAGAGGAGTTGAAAGCCCAGATCGCGCTTGATGCGGCGAATGCGAGGAACGGCTAAATTTTCGCGTTGACGCTAAGGGTGTAATTCTGAACAGTGTTCGTATGAGTGGATGCGAATACACGAGGCTGCGTTGGAAGTTGCGGTGGATCCAGGCCCGGAAGGGTGTGGCAAAGGCGATCCGCAATTTCCGGAAAGGCGTTGTGAAACGGCGTTCCGAGCAAATGGAATTTCAGTGGTGAGTCGGAAGTGATCGGGATGCGTGCTTGGGGAATTGTCTGATCGCGAAAAGTTCCAATTTCGCGGATTTTACGCTTACCCTTTCCGACCCGGGTGGCTATAGATTTCCAAAACCTCTGCATGCTTAATCTGTTTCAAAAAACGCCTGTGTGCCTACGCATGGTGCTAGCACTGACACTTGTCTCGTCTCCAACGGTATTTGGGCAAGGCTACGGAGATGGTTCTTCGATGGCCGAGAGGGAGTTGGAAAAGCGGCTCATGTCGCTCCAAGAAGGCCAGATGCTGCTTGAGAAAGGCGACGAAGCCTACACGGCAGCGAAGTATGAAGAGGCCGCCAACGCTTATGCAGCGGCACGCGAAGCCTTTGTCGAATCGCCGACCACCGCCGAACTCCGAGGTGCAGCGACGCAACGATATGTCCAGGCCAGCATCGAGCACGCACGCGAGCTCGTGAGGAAAGGCGACATGGAGGGGGCGAAGGCGGCAGTAGATAAAGTTTTGGATGAATCGGTGGCACCCAACGATCCGTCGGCATTGGTTTACCGGGCGGAGCTTGATGATCCGATCCGCAACAATCCGGCGCTGACCAAGGAGCATGCGGCGGATGTCGATGAGGTCAGGCGCCTGCTCTACACCGCGCAAGGTGCATTCGATCTCGGCAAGTTCGATCAAGCGGCGGAGCTCTACAAGGATGTGCTCCGCATTGATCCATACAACACCGCGGCGCGCCGGGGCATGGAGCAGATCTCGGCTAAGAAATCTTCTTATTATTCCTCCGCCCAGGATCACACCCGTGCCGAAATGCTCGGTATGGTGGATAGTGCATGGGAGCTGCCGTTGGAGGCGGATATCGTTTTGCCGGATTTGCAGGAAGTCACACGCACGGATTCGCTCTATCAGAACTTTGTCCCGCTGGAGAACAAGTTGAGTCGCATGATCATTCCTGAGTTCAATCTGGATCAAGGAAATCTCCTTGAGGCCATCGAACTCCTCAGGTTGCGCGCTTCGGAGAATGATACCTTCGAGACCGATCCTGCGAAGAAGGGGATCAACATCGCCATCAACCTCGGCGACCCCGATGGAGAAACTTCCCGCCGCGTTCTTGCCAAGACGTTCGACCTGCGCGTGAGCCATGTGCCAGTCGACCAGATTTTAAAATACATCACCGACATCACCGGCACGGGTTACAGCCTCGATGACTTCGCGGTGACGATCACTACAGCCGGAGCAGGGGAAGGCGAACTTACCGCACGAACCTACCGGGTTCCACCGGATTTCCTTAGCAACCTCGCAACAAGCGGTGGCGGCACGCAAGGCGAGCCGGCAGATATTTTCAGCAATGAACTTGGCGAAGGGCTGCTTGCTGAGCGGCTTGGACCACAGCAGGCACTCGCGCAGCAGGGCGTCACTTTCCCCGACGGTGCTTCGGCTGCTTTCAATGCCGCCACCAATATCCTGAGGGTCGTCAACACCAAGTCGAACCTCGATATCATTGAGCAAATTGTTGATGCGATTGCTCAGACCGAGCCGGTGTCTGTGGCCGTCCGGGTGACGATGATCAAGGTCGAGCAGAGTCGTCTCGAAGAGCTTGGGTTCGATTGGATGCTGGATAACTACGCGTTCGGTAAGGATAGCTGGATTCCTGGGGCCAGTGAGTTGAATCTTAGCGGTGGAACCGTGGGTAACGAATCGCCAATCACCGATATCGCCGGCATCCCGGGAGCGATTTATCCGACCCGCCCGATCACAGCAGGCAACCGCAGTGGTGACGGAGCCATTCTGAACAACACCATCGATTCGCTGATTAACTCGGCAACCACCGGCGGCACCCAGACGAAGAGCAGAGCACCCGGAGTCCTGGGCGTAAACGCTGTCGTCGGCGGTGCCACGGTCCAAGCACTGATGCGCGGATTGAACCAGAAAACGGGTGTGGATCTCATGGCCCAGCCGTCGGTCACCACACGCAGCGGTCAGGCAGCATCCATTTACATCGTCGATGAATTCATCTACCCGACCGAATACGAGCCCCCGGAATTGCCTAACAGCGTGGGCTCCGGCACAGGTGGCAGTTTCCCAGTGACTCCAGCGACCCCGACCGCTTTCGAAAAACGGGATGTCGGTGTGGTCCTTGAAGTGCTTCCCGTGGCAGATGCCAACCGCCGCTATGTGGATGTCACACTCAATCCGTCGGTCACCGATTTCGATGGCTTCGTGAACTACGGCAGCCCGATCACCAGCAGTGTGCCCGATGTATTCGGGGGGGCCGTTTCGCAGACCATCACCGACAACACCATCCTGATGCCGGTGTTCAGCACACGCAGGACCAACAGCAACCTCTGGGTCATGGATGGAGCCACCATCGTCATTGGTGGCCTCATGAAGGATGAAATCACCGACGTCGAAGACAAAACTCCGATCCTAGGCGATATCCCTATCGTCGGTCGTTTGTTCCAATCCAGCGCGAAGAAACATCGCTCGACGGCGATCCTGTTCCTAGTGAACGTGGAACTGCTGGATCCAACTGGGCGCCCTTACAGGGATCGCTAAAAAACACAGAATCCCTTACGAAAGACAATGTCTGATCCGAGCACGGAGCCCGAGAAATATTCCATCGACGACATGATGGACCGCCTGAAGAACCGCGATGGAACCAACGACCAAGGAGAGTTGGTCACCCGTGCGGATGGAACTCAAGCGGTGCGGAAACGCAGGCGTAAGAGGAGGACAGACCAGCCGGAAAAAGGCGAGACCAAGGGCAATACCCGCATGCAGCTCGTTCAGATCTCCGGGGTCGTTATTTTGCTCGCCGTAGTGGGCTTGGTCGCCGGGATTGCTTTGCTTTATGCCAATAGTGCATCCTATCGTGATACGCTCATCGCGAAGCTAGAGACCGCTTCCGGCGCCAAGGTGACGCTCTCCCAGTTCAGGATGAACCCAGCCAATGCCAATGCAAATTCGGCGTATCTAGTCTGGCCTTCGGGTAATGCCCTGGGGACCTTGGAACTCGCAGGAATCGTTGCCAAACATTCACCCGAGAGCTTTCTTGGCCGCATCTTTACCGGCGAGGAAATCGTCGCATCAACGGGAAATCTGGATCTGAAAGCTCCCGTGCCTGGCGGCGATATCCGCCAAGTACCCGCGCAGGAAGAACCGGCTGTGGTCAGTTTCTCACGCTATTCCATCCCTTCCCTGAACGTCAGGTTCGGAGCGGATCGCGGGTATTGGGGCGGACTTTTAAAGACCGAAGCCTCCATGTTTCCCGGCGCAGCCCAAGGGACCACCGAAATCCGCCTCAAGGATGGTGATTTGAAAATGCGCGACTGGCCGGAGATGATTCTCGACCGGGGTTACATCAAAGTGAGGAAGTCGGAGCTTCAGGTGCAGACTTTGCGCTTCCTAGTTCCCTCCGAAGACAAGGTGCGCCGCACCGGAAGAGGCTCGATTAATTTCTCGGGCACCCTGACACCGATCGAAGCCGGACGCTCATCCGCACTTGTCGCGGAGCTCAGCTCGTTTCCGGTGCAATACCTCCTTGGCCGCGATCTCGGTCGTTTCTTCCACGGCAATGTCGAGACCCAGGACGTGCCGGATTCCAATTTCCTAACCTTCAATCCGGATCAACCGGATGATGCGAAGCTGGCGGTTTCGGTTACGAACTCCGTGGAATCCAGGCTGGATTTCAGTGGGTTTAAAGTCCTCTCGCTACTAGCGTCGATGCTGGAAGATGGGTGGTATGAGCTTCCCTCCTTTGATGACGAGATTTCCATGGTCATCAAACGCCAAGGGCAATCGGTGGAGATTTCTGAAATCCATGCGGAGAAGCGCGGTCGTATGGCCATCCGCGGCACCTTTCATAACGAAGGCGGCGGGCAGATCCGGGGCGTCCTGCGCATCGGTCTTCCAGACACCACGGTCGCATCCTCGCGCAACAAACGTCTCACCCGGATGTTCAGCGAGGTTCGTGAGAATTACCGCTGGATCGATATCAAAATCAGCGGCACCTCCGCCGTCCCGCAGGACAACTTCCTGGAGCTTTTCGATCTCGCCTCCGCCGACAATATGTCCGTCCCTGAAAAGGAAGATGCGGAGCCGGAGCCAGACACCTTCGATAGCCTTATCGATGGGGATCGCTGAATCTCTCAGGGCAGGATCATGAACAGCTTGCCAGCCGATGCCCAATCGGCCACCGGGAGGGGGACCCAGCGCTTTTCGAAACGCTTGCCCCATGAGTCGGAAACCGCGATCTCGTTGGTGCCTTCGTTGTAGCCGATGATCATGCAGATGTGGTGCTTGTCCGCGGGCTTCTCGGTCTCCGCAATTTTCGCGGCCTTGGCATTCATCTCCTCGCGGAAAGCAGGATCTCCCGCGGCACGGCCGGCGGTATTTTCATCGGCTAGATCGTTGTATTCGTCCATCGAGCACAGGCTCCACATCACCGGAGAGCCTTCGTCGATGTAGCGTTTCACATCGCGGATTTTGAGGTTTTTGATCGCGTCTTCCTTGGTGCGGCGGCCTTTGCGATAGACCGCGGATTTTACGTTTTCCAGTAGCAGTTCGGTGATGGTGCCGCCGCCCGCTTGGCTCTGGCCGACCATGGCGAGCAGGTACATATCCGCATCGATGCCCATGGTCCGCATGGCGCGCTCGAAGGTCGCCGGGACGCAGTAGCCTTTCGGCCCCTGATCGACCATGGGGATCTCGGAAATGTAAACATCGCCGTTATCCTCGCGCACGACGTTGTCAGTCAGGCGCTGCTTGAGTGCGGCATCGGACAAGCGCTCGGACTTGCCGTCGTTGTCGGCCATCTCGGTGGAGACGATGGAGAGGGAGACGTATTCGCCTTCCTCGTTGGAGAGCAGGAAGGCATGGCCTTTCCAGTCCCAACGCTTGATCGTGCGGCGTGTGCCGCTCTCCCCGTAGCGCTGTTCCTTGGCCTCGCCGAGCACCGATGTCAGGGCAGTGGCGACGGTCTTTTCATCGAGGTTCATGGCCTCCTCCAGCGAGCCGGGTTCTGGGGTGCCGGTGCTCTTGAAGTGATCTCGCGCGAAGCCTGCGGTGCTCCCGTAGTCGCCCTTGTTCGCATAGACCACGGAAATGTTTTCCACTTTCCCATCCTCACCCGAATAGAGCGCCACCGAGTAAGGCATGGCTCCGAATAGCGTGTATCCTTGGACAAATGACGCATACAGGCGCCAGCTTTTGCCGTGCTTCGAGGTGGATTCCGGCTTGAGCTTCAGGGCCGTGGCGACCGTCTCCGCATCGAGCTGGGAGAACACCTTGCCGGTGGAGAAATCCAGACCGGCGGCTTGGTTGATCTTCGCCGCATCACCCGCAGAACCCTCGGACGCCTTTTTGACGAATTCCTGATCCTCCTTGCTGAGCCGGTCCAATGGTAGATCGAATACCTTGCCGTCGGCACGGCGCAGCGTGACGGTTTCTCCGTCCAGGCCCTCGAAGCTGGCTTTGATTTCCTGCCCGGTGGAGCTTTTGAAACTGCGTTCCTCCGAGGCATGGGAAAAGGTGAGCGAGCATACGGCTAGCGCCGCACTCAGGGTTTTTGAGATCATTCCTGAATCATCCGCCTCTCTGCTGCCGGGTCAATCAGGGATTTCCTTTCCCCGGGCGGCGATGATCCTTGCGTAGAGCGCGGCCTCGGGTGTCGCCTGCCTCGCCAGCGCTGGATCATTGTCGAGATCGACGAAATGGAGGCCGAAATCTGTGTTCGGGTCGAAGGGGTGGCCCCATTCGCGGTTCGAGGTGATCGACCACCAGTTGTAGGCACGCACCGGCACTCCCGCCTCGATCGCTTTGCCGACCTCCGCGAGATGGGCGGTCATGTAATCCGCGCGCGAGATCCCCCCGGCGCTGGGGGTGCAGCCATTTTCCACGATCAGCAGCTCCTGCCCGGGAAACCAACGGCTGAAGCGCCGCAGGGCATGGAAGAGCCCACGCGGCCACACCGGCGCTTTGAGGAAACGCCCACGGGCGGCGTCTTCCAGCAGCCGGAAGCGATGCAGCCGATGGGTGGGCAGGCCCCAGTAGTAGTCGAGGCCGATGAAATCCTGCGCCCCCACCGCCTCCTGCGGGCAGAGCTCTTCGGGCAATCGCCCGGAGGTGCCGAGATACCACCAGTTTGCGTTGGCGATCAGGCTGGTGGTGCCCCAGAAACGCCATGCCCAGTTCAGCCAGCTCGATTTGCTTTCCAGCTCGGCGAAACGCTCGGCGGGATCGACCGGCACGATTTCCAGCTGGGATTCATCGCCGAAGATGCGTTTTGCGATTAGGCGGGCGAGCCGCATCTCCAGCCCTTCGGCGGTGGATTGCTCGGAAAGTCCCGGCGCATCCGTGCGGATGCCGATGCGGATTTTTCCCCGGCGGCGCACCCGGCGCAGGCCGCGCCCGGCTTCCATCATGCCGGGCAGCCCATCGGAACCCTCGAAGACCTCGTGCAGGGACACCGGCAGGGGAGCTTGGCTCAGCACGTCTTCGGGCTCGGACAGCCAGGTCACATCGCAGAATCCCGCGAGGTCATTTCGGAAATCCCGGATCGCGTAATCCACCTGATCGAGCAGGTGAGTGTGCCCGTGCGGGGCGAGCACCACGTAGTGCTCATCGCTCAGGCAAGTTTTCAGGAAACGGAAGCGGCTGCGCTTTTGCAACTCGTGCGGCAGCAGGAACGGGGCATCGCCATACAGCGCGTCGATGGCTCCCCAGTCGAGCGCCCTACGGGCTTCATCGTAGTTTCTGAAGAGTTGCTTCCTTGCGCGAGGCGGCAGATCACGGGGCCAGGCATGCTCTTGATTGCCGATGGCGACCACACCGACCTTTTTCCCGGCCAGAGACTCGATGTCTCCGCCATCAAAACCTTCTTTCACCAGCACCGCCTTGCCGGTGCGCAGGTAGGGATCGCTGGTTTCGAAACGCAGGTTTTCATCCATGGTCACTCCGCCGATTAGAAGATCGATGTCGCCGCGTTCGCTGACCAACGGCCCCTTGGTGGTGAATTTGAAAAGCGCCTCGCCCAGCCCCCGGCGGCACGCTCCCCAGTCGAGCAGCTTCTGCAGCCAGATCGGGAAACCCGTGACCAAAGGATTCACCCCGACCTGTGCCTCCGCCCGATGGGTTTTGATTTTTCCCCGCGCCCGCGCATGGGCGCGGAACAGGTTCGGCACCAGTTTGCCAACCGCTTCCGCCTCCGCATCCACCGGAGCCCCGCGCGGCAGCCCCGGCGGCATGTAGTAACGGTTCTGCCACCATGGCTTGATGTAGCCGAAGGTCAGTTGGCTCGGCTCGTTGAATGTGATCCACCAATCCACCTTCTCGCCAAAAGCCCCGGTGATCTTGTCCGCATACCTCGCAAAAAGATCGGGAAACTCCTCTCCGATCATGCCCCCGTGATCCCGCTCCAGCCACACCGGCCACACAAAGTGATGGAGGGTGAGCATCAACTTCATGCCGTGACCCCGCACGCAATCGGCCAGCCGACGGTAATGATCGATCGCCGCCTCATCGAATTTCCCGCACTCCGGCTCCACCCGTGCCCAAGCAATCGAGAAGCGGAACAGCTTGCAGCCCATCGCCGCTGCCGAGGCGATGTCCTCCTCATACCGGTTCCAGAAATCCGTGGCACGTCCCCGTGGAGTCAGTCCCTGGCAGCGCTCCCACAGATCCCAGACATCCTCCCGCTCCGCATCATAAGCCTCCACCTGATGGTCCGCATTCGCGGTGCCGAACAGGAAGCTTTTGGGGAATTGCGGATGTGGGGTTTCAGACAACACGCTGAAACTAAGCGGGGATGCGAAGTTGTCAGCAAGGATGTTGGGGGGAGGGATCAGCGACGAAGGAGTAACAGCTTCCTGAAGTTGATTAGGGGAGTGGTGGAATAGTTTGATAAGGTTGATAGATAAGCTTGAACATATGTATTAATTTGTTGGATCCTTTCTTTGGAAAATATGGCGACGTTTATTCAATCTATCCATGGACACAATGCGACGGTTACGACTGGAGAACGGCGTCTTGGGCAGAGGCTAAACAGCCATCTAGAGGACGACTACTTAGTCTGGTTCAATGTGCCGGTGGGTCGGACGCGGAGATATCCCGATTACGTGGTTCTGCATCCGCGGCGTGGACTGCTGGTGCTGGAGGTGAAGGATTGGAAGATCGATGTCCTGCGATCCGTCGATAAGCTGCGCTGGGAAGTGGAACTTGGCGGGAGACGGAAGACAGTCGCCAGTCCGCTCGAACAGGCGCGTGCATACATGTTGGAGATCGTGGATCAACTGAAGGCTGATACCCAGCTATGTCAGCATGATGGGAATTATAAGGGTAACTTGGTTTTCCCGTGGGGCTGGGGCGTCGTTTTTCCAAACATCACCCGCAAGCAATGGGACGATACTATACCTGCCGATGTGCAGGATCTTATTCTTCCTTCACACCGACTCATCTGCAAAGACGAGATGCTGGAATCCACCGATCCGCTCGTCTTCCAAGAGAAACTCTGGGGTATGTTCGAATACGATTTCAAGCGCACCATGACCCTTCCGGAGATCGATCGGGTTCGATGGCACATGTTTCCCGAAGTGCGTATCGACGAGAGGAAACAGGCGGAGCTTTTCGAAGAGGAAGACATCGCCCCGGACATTATCAAAGTGCTCGATATGCAGCAGGAGCAACTCGCGCGGAATCTCGGGAAGGGCCACCGCGTCATCCACGGAGTAGCGGGCTCTGGGAAAACTCTCATCCTCGGCTATCGCTGCGTGCAGTTGGCCGATTCCCTCGCCCTTCCCGTGCTCGTTCTCTGCTACAACGTCTCCCTCGCTGCCCGCCTGAAGCATTTCATCGAGGCGAAAGGGCTTTCAGAAAAAGTCCATGTCCGGGGTTTTCACGAATGGTGCGGAGAAATGCTTCGAGCCTACCACGTAGTAGAAATCGAAGGTGATGCGCCTCTTTGGGAACGACAGGTGGAATCCGTGATCGAAGGCGTGGAAAACGGCTTCATACCGCGTGCACAGTATGGTGCGGTGATGATCGACGAAGGCCATGATTTCGAACCTCAGTGGCTCAAGCTCGTCGTCCAGATGGTCGATCCCGCGACCGATTCCTTCCTTCTCCTCTACGATGATGCGCAGTCGATCTACCGGAAGAAAAACGGGCTCGGTTTCTCCCTCTCCAGCGTCGGCGTAAAAGCCGCAGGCCGCACCACCATCCTCCGTCTGAACTACCGCAACAGCCGTGAAATCCTTAAATTCGCCTACGATTTCGCCAAAGGCAGCCTCGGCGCCACCACTGCGGATGAGGATCATATCCCGCTCATCGAGCCGGAATCGGCGGGGATTTCCGGGGCCAAACCTGCCTTCAAAATGCTCGAACGCTTCGCTGACGAATGCGACTACGCCATCCGCTGCGTGAATTCATGGCTCGATAGAGGAGTGCCAGCCAACGAGATCGCTGTCATCTGTTTTAACAAGTGGCAAGGTGACGCAGTGGCCTCGCTCTTAGCGAAGCAACGTATCACTCACCTATGGACCGGCGCACCGGGAGGGAAAAAATCTTACGATCCCAGTGCTGAAAAAATCACGGTCATTACTGCCCAGAGCAGCAAAGGTCTCGAGTTCCAATCCGTCATCGTGCTCGGCACCGGATCTCTGAAAGACGATGAAGAAGCTACCTCCGACCAAACTCGTCTTCTCTACGTCGCCATGACGCGTGCGAAACGTCAGCTAGCCGTGAGTGCTTCCTCGGAGAATCGTTACACCCGTAGGCTTGAGGGATTGGCAGAGGTTCTTGTCGGATAGCCATCAGTCTAGTTCTAATACAGTGATGAGAGAGGCCTACAGCGAGTTTGTTCATTCAATCAATTTGGCTGGAAGCGGGCGGGCTGCATCCTACCTGCGCGCATTGGAACTGCTGGAGAAAATGATCAAAGCAGCGCCGATGGGCTTCTCTGATTGTGAAGATATTTGGAGCCCTCCCCCGATTGAACGACTCAACGATCTCTATCAGTTTGTTTGTGAGGAGAAGAGAAAGGGCGATGCCAGTGTCTGGAATCTTCCGGGCATATCATCGAGTTACCTCCTATCGGGGTTCTGTTCCGCTGCGTTGAAGGATTATCAATCGTTCTTGGTCGAGTATCGGCACGAGCAATCGCTTCTTTCGGAGTTTGAAAGTCACAACGGTTCGGAAGACGAGCTTGTTCATAAGCTGAATCGTGAACTTAAGCTTCCCCGTTTCCTCATCGACGACCTTCTCGAATTAGCGGGGAAAGAGGTAATGAGGATGGTGAAGGCCAGATCGAACCAGCGGGTCTTTCAGCAGATCGTCATGAAGAATTACCGTGGAGTGTGCTGCGTCACAGGGATCGACGTGCCGGAGGTAAACCGGGCCAGTCACATCATCCCGTGGTCGCGCGGCCCCAAGACCCGGATGGATCCTCGTAACGGCCTCTACCTTTCGGCGACATACGATGCTGCATTTGATCGAAATCTTCTGAGCCTTGATGACGACTACCGGATCATCCTCTCACGTGATCTGAAGGATCATTATTCCAGTAAGAGCGTGAAGGCTCACTTTCTCGATCGAGAGGGAGCCAGAATCCAATTGCCGAGCGCTTACTTGCCCAAGACGGAGTTTCTTGAAGATCATCGATCACACGGGAATTTTTGAGATCCCGTGGGGTAAACTATCTGAGAAATGATACTCATCGTCCGTGGACGTACTTCGGGAGGGGCGGGAAGATCCCGGGATGATTTTGGAACTATCCTCTGCCGAACTGGAACTCGTGGAGCACAGCGTAGCCCAGCGTCTGCAAACATGGCGTTGGACGGAGGAGTATCTAAGGACAGGCTTTTGCGTCAGCTTGATCGAAGAATGCCACAAACTGAGTGAGGCGGAATGGATGGTGGCGCAGTATGAGGCGCTGCATCAGAAAGTAATTCATGCCAATGAGGGATAAGCTGGATGAAAAAAGCCGCCCTCCGGTTAGGAGAGCGGCTTTGAGAAGTAGGTCGGGGCAGGATTGCCCGGTTCCTTACGCGAGGATCTGATCCAAGACGTAAGGCAGGATGCCTCCCGCGTTGTAGTAATCGACCTCAGCAGGGGTATCGAGGCGGACTTTTAGCGGGATCGTGACCTTGGTGCCGTCTGGGGAGGTGGCGGTGAGGATGGCGGATTGCATGGGCTTGAGTTCGCCGGCGATCCCGGTGATGTCGAAGGTGGCGTCGGTGAGGTCTTTGACTTTTTCGTAGTCGGCCTTGTCGACGAAGGTGCAGGGGAGGACTCCCATGCCGATGAGGTTGGAGCGGTGGATGCGCTCGAAGGATTTGGTGACGACGGCTTTGACGCCAAGCAGGCGGGTGCCTTTTGCGGCCCAGTCACGGGATGAGCCCATGCCGTAGTCCTCGCCGCCGATGGCGATGAGGGGAGTTCCCTCCTCCATGTAGGCCATGCAGGCATCGTAGATGAAGGTGGGCATGGCACCGCTGTAGGATTCGATCGCAACGTCGGGTGCGGGGACGGATTTCCCGCCGAAGTATTGGGTGTAGCCGCCTTCGATGCCGGGGCACATCAGGTTTTTGATGCGGACGTTGGCGAAGGTGCCGCGTGTCATGACCCGGTCGTTGCCACGGCGTGCGCCGTAGGAGTTGAACGAGGCTTTTTCGACCCCGTTGGCGAGCAGGTATTGGCCGGCAGGGGAGCTTTCCTTGATCGCACCGGCGGGGGAGATGTGGTCGGTGGTGACGGAATCGCCGAAGATGCCGAGCGGGCGGGCACCGTGGATGTCTTCGCTGCCGCCAATTTTCGTATCGAAGAAGGGGGGGGACTGGACGTAGGTGGATGTTTCATCCCACGCGTAGGTGTCGCCGGTGGAGCCGTGGATCTCGCCCCACTTCGGATTCGCGGTATCGACGTTGCCGTAGAGTTTCGCGTAAACCTCGGGTTTGAGGGCGGATTCGAGCTGTGCCTTGATCTCGGCTTGGGAAGGCCAGAGGTCTTTGAGGAAAACAGGATTTCCCTGGTCGTCGTGGCCGAGCGGCTCGGTGGTGAGGTCGATGTCAACGCGTCCTGCCAATGCGTAGGCGACGACGAGGGGGGGCGACATGAGGAAGTTCGATTTGATATTGCCGTGGATGCGAGCCTCGAAGTTGCGGTTTCCGGAAAGCACGGAGGCGCAGACGAGGTTGCCTTCCTTGACGGCGTTTTCGAGGGCGGGATGCAGTGGGCCGGAGTTGCCGATGCAGGTGGTGCAGCCGTAGCCGACGGTTTCGAATCCGAGTTGGTCGAGTTCCTTGGTGAGGCCGGTGGCATCGAGGTAATCGGTGACGACACGCGAACCGGGGCCGAGCGAGGTTTTGACGTAAGGGGCGATGGTGAGTCCCCTGGCGTTGGCTTTTTTCGCAAGCAGGCCGGCGGCGAGCATGACGCTCGGGTTGCTGGTATTGGTGCAGCTGGTGATGGCGGCGATGAGGATGGAGCCGTGGTGGAGGGTGGTGTTGATCGCGTCGAAGGCTTCCTTGGCGAGCACGTTGTCCGGTGAGGGGCGGTTGGTGGTCATCTCTGCTTCGTCTTTTTCCGCACCGGGTTCGGTGTTTTCGAGCAGGGATCCGACGGCATAACCGGCAGGCTCGGGCATGTTGACGGCGATTTTGAGGTCGCGCTGGTCGGGAGCCATGGCGAATCCGCCATCCGCAGTGCTGGCGGTGAAGAGTTCATTGAATCGATCGCGCAGGGCGGGGACGTCGATGCGGTCTTGCGGGCGTTTCGGGCCTGAGACGCAGGGCACAATGGTGGAGAGGTCGAGATCGAGCAGGTCCTTGTAGTCGCAGTCGCCTTTGTCCGGGATGCCGAAGAGGCCCTGGGCCTTGTAGTAGTTTTCGACCGTGGTGCAGAGCTCCTCGGAACGGCCAGTGCCGCGGAGGTAGTTGATGGTTTCGTCATCGACCGGGAAAAAGCCCATGGTCGCGCCGTATTCGGGAGCCATGTTGGCGATGGTCGCGCGGTCGGGAAGCGAGAGGGCGGATGCGCCGGGGCCAAAGAACTCGACGAATTTCCCGACCACCCCGTGCTTGCGGAGGATTTCCGTGACCCGGAGGGTGAGGTCGGTGGCGGTGACGCCTTCGGCGAGGGAGCCGTGCAGATAGACACCGACGACTTCCGGGACGAGGAAGGTGACCGGCTGGCCGAGCATTCCGGCTTCCGCTTCGATGCCGCCCACGCCCCAGCCGACGACGCCGAGGCCGTTGATCATGGTGGTGTGGGAGTCGGTGCCGACCAATGTGTCTGGGTAGTAGACGCCGTCTTTGGAGAGCACGCCTTTGGCTAAATATTCCAAGTTCACCTGGTGGACGATGCCGATGCCGGGAGGCACGACGGCGAAGGTATCGAAGGCTTGCTGGCCCCATTTGAGGAACTCGTAACGCTCGCGGTTGCGGATGAACTCGATCGCCATGTTGCGGTCGAGCGCGGTTTGGGATCCTGCGAAGTCGACCTGCACCGAGTGGTCGACAACCAGATCGACGGGGACGAGGGGCTCGATTTTCGAAGCATCGGCTCCGCGTGCGACGGCGGCATCGCGCATGGCGGCGATGTCGACGAGCAGGGGCACGCCGGTGAAATCCTGGAGGACGATGCGGGCGACGGTGAAGGGGATTTCGTATTCGCCGGGGTTCTGCGCGTTGTAGTTGGCGAGGTTTTTGACGTCCTCTTCGGTGACCTTGCGGCCATCGACATTGCGCAGCACGGATTCGAGCACGATGCGGATCGAAACCGGGAGTTTCGCGAGGTTCGGGAATCCCTGTTCGGCAAGAGCGGGGAGCGAATGGAATTTTCCTGAGGCTCCTGATCCGGTGGTAAAAGTTCTGAGAGTGTCCATTACTCTAACCTATACCACGGAGGTCATGGCTCTGCCAGAATCATGTTCGGGTTGTTTCGCTTTAGTGCCGAGTGAGAAGTGAGAAGTGAGAAGTGAGAAGTGAGAAGTGAGAAGTGAGAAGTGAGAAGTGAGAAGTGAGAAGTGAGAAGTGAGAAGTGAGAAGTGAGAAGTGAGAAGTGAGAAGTGAG
>JBDWAR010000024.1:0-12887 GCA_039978775.1 Luteolibacter sp.
GACCCAGGCACAGGCGGAAGCGCTCAAGCCCGGCGACTCCATGGCCATGGCCTGCTCGAAGTGCAAATACGTGATCGTGCAGAAAGTGACCGCCGGCAGCGATGCCCACGTCAAAATGATGACGGTCGGCGAGAAAATGAAGTGCGCCGCCTGCGACGGCGATGTCGAGGTCGTCGCAACCGGCGAGGGCGAGGGCAAGCACGCCGAAGTCAAGCACGTCTGCTCAAATTGCGGGGACGACGCGATGTTCTGCACGGCCACAAAAGCCGGAAGCGGTGCCATGATGGGCGGCGAACACGGCGAGCACAAAGAGGGCGACGATCACAAGAAACACGAGGAATAAAAACAGTCCCGTCATGCAACCATCATCTCCCGGTGTTCCGCGCCGGAAGACCTGATTCAAATAACCATTCGATGCGGAAAATCCGCAATCATCAACAAACAAAACCATGAAAAAGAAGAAAATCATCCAAACAGGCGACCCATTACAGAAGGATGGCCACGACCACGAAGTAACCTTGTCCTGCCACGCGCCGGAGGCGAAGGAGGTATTCGTCGCGGGCACGTTCAACGATTGGAAGCCGGACGCCACGCCTCTGCAAAGCCAACCCGATGGAGAATGGGCAGTTACCATTCCGCTGGCACCGGGCAGTTACGAATACAAATTCGTGGTGGACGGGCAATGGTGCTGCGCACCGGGCACACCGGACGAATTCCGGGACGAGGCTCATTGCTGCGAGAATTCACTGGGAACCATGAATTGCCTCTTGGAAGTGAGTTAAGCAACGACACCGAAACCAAACCTCCGTGCGCATCACCACCCGCACGGAGGTCATCGGCACCGTGCGCAGGGCAACCTAACCTTCTGAAAAATAAGAAAGGCTCATTTGCCGGAAACGAAATCATGAATTTGCTTACGAGAGAATCCGAATCCACCGGCGAATCCAAAGACGCGAACGGCGTCGCGAAATTGCGAGTCCTGATGGTCACTCCGGAAATTACCTCGTTGCCGGAAGCCCTGATGAGCCAGTCGCCAAAGATCGCGGCGAAGGGGGGAGGACTGGCGGATATGGCCGCCCTGTTGGCCGACGGCCTCGGACGCCAGGGAGTGGATCTCCATGTCGCGATGCCCCACTACCGCCGTATTTTCGGTGTCGATTCATCGACGTTTTCCAACGGGGACTGGAAGAAATACAAAAGAAAAGCGGGTCTCTCAAATGTCCATCTGGCGGAAGACCGGAATTTTTATCACCGGGACAAGGTTTACAGTAACAGCGGCGATGAGAATCCCGATGCCGCACTGGCGTTCCAGCGCGAGGTCATCAACAACATCCTGATGAAAGTCGATCCTGACATCGTCCATTGCCACGACTGGATGACGGGGTTGGTTCCGGCGGCAGCGAAACGCCTCGGCATCCCCTGCGTATTCACGATCCACAACATCCACACGGAGCGGATAAGCCTCGCACACATCGAGCACATGGGAATCGACGCGGCGGAATTCTGGCAATCACTTTATTTCGAAAGATACCCCCACAGCTACGAAGAGAGCCGCGAATCGAACCGCGTCGATCTCCTCTCCAGCGGCATCCTCGCGGCGGACTGTGTGAATACCGTCAGCTCCACCTTTCTCGAAGAGATCATCAATGGCCGGCACGGCGGTCTGTCCCCGGCCATCCGGGATCACCTTGCTTGGAAGCGAGCCAATGGATCCGCAAGGGGAATTCTCAACGCCCCCCACCCTTCCTATGACCCGGGCACCGACTGCGCGCTGGAGCAACCCTTGGACCAGCAGTCGCCCTTGGCGGGAAAGTTGGCCAACAAGCTAGCCTTCCAGGAACGGACCGGACTTTCGGTCAATCCCGGTGCGCCGCTCTTTTTCTGGCCATCACGCCTTGACCCGATGCAGAAGGGTTGTCAGCTCCTGACCGAAATTCTTTATCACATCGTTTCGGACCATTCGGATTCGGGTTTGCAAATCGCCTTGGTGGCGGACGGCCCGTTCCAGCAGCATTTCAAGGACATCGTGAAACTCCACGGTATCCGCGACCGGGTGTCGGTATGTGATTTCAACGAAGACCTATCCAGGCTGGGCTATGCCGCCTCCGATTTCACACTGATGCCGTCGCTATACGAGCCTTGTGGCCTGGCCCAGATGATTGCCCTGCGCTATGGCTCCCTCCCGCTCGTGCATGGCACGGGAGGCTTGCGTGATACCGTAACCGATGTGGACTTCGAGCTACGGACGGGCAATGGGTTTGTCTTCGAGCATCCAGATAGCGAAGGGCTCCGTTGGGCAACCGATCAAGCGATGCGCTTCTTTTCCGCAGAGTGGTCATGGAGAAACGGACAAGTCGCCCGGATCATGCATGAAAGCGCTCTCAGATTCCAGAGCGGGCAAGCGATCTCTGACTACATGGATATGTATGAGCATCTGGTAGGAAGCTTTAGGGGAGAAACAGAATGCTCATGAATGGGGATCCAATGAACACTCAAGACATCGACGTTGGCGGTTTCCGGCTGGGAGAAAACTCGGAGCGGCCCGAAGTCGTGTTCCTGTTCGACGTGGACAACACGCTGCTCGAAAACGACCGCGTCATCGACGAACTCAAGGAGCACCTCCAGCGCGAGATCGGCGAAAAGCATGCCCGGCACTACTGGGACATATTTGAGGAATTGCGGGGTGATCTGGGCTATGCGGACTATCTGGGTGCATTGCAGCACTACCGCGTCAAGCATCCCCACGAGGAGGCTTTGCACACCATCTCGCGTTTCCTCGTCAACTATCCATTCGCCAACCGGCTTTTCCCCGAATCGCTCGATGTGATCGGACACGTAGGGAAATGGGGGCCGACGGCCATTCTTTCCGATGGCGATGTGGTCTTCCAGCCGCTTAAAGTGGATCGCTCGGGACTCTCTGAAGCGGTCTCCGGCCGCGTGCTGATCTATCTGCACAAGGAAAACGAACTGGAGGATGTCGAGCGCCGCTATCCCGCCAACCACTATGTGATGGTGGAGGACAAGCTGCGCCTGCTGGACGCTGTGAAAAAAGTCTGGGGTAGCCGAGTGACGACCGTCTTCGTTAAACAGGGGCACTACGCCCATGACCCGGAAATTCTGGCCTCCTATCCACCCGCCGACATCACCCTCGAACGCATCGGCGACTTGCTCGATTACGATCTGGAGCGCCTGCTGGAACCAAAGTCCGTGAAATAAAATCCCAGCCTTCCATCACCATGAAAGAACAAGCAAACCATCCGACCGCAGCCCCACCTGTGCTTGTTCTGAATGCCGGTTCTTCATCACTGAAATTCGCCAGCTACGAAAACCGTCCGCCCCTGACTCGGATCCACTCCGGTAGCATCGACGGGATCGGCTCACCCGAAGCGAGCTTTGTCCTAAAAGAAGATGCGGGCGGGCGGACGGAAAAGGCATCACTCTCCGCGCCAGATCATGTCACCGGCCTAGACTATCTGCTCCGGCAACTTGATAAAACGGCGTACGGCAAGGCACGCTTCGGAGCGGTAGGTCATCGCGTGGTCCACGGCGGACCGCGCTATCGCGAGCCGCATATCATCGACCGTGCGATGCTCAGGGAACTGCGGCGCATCCGCTCCTTCGACCCGGAGCACCTGCCCGGCGAAATCGCGCTAATGGAAGCCTGCGCCGCGAAGTTTCCGGACACGCTGCAAATCGCCTGTTTCGACACCGCCTTTCACAGCGACATGCCCCGCGTGGCCAAGCTGCTTCCCATCCCCCGCCGCTATGAAGGGCAGGGCCTCCGACGCTACGGCTTTCACGGCCTTTCCTACACCTATCTGATCCAGGAACTCGAACGTCTCGCAGGCGCGGAGGCAGCGGGCGGGCGAGTGATCCTTGCCCATCTAGGCAACGGCGCGAGCATGGCCGCCGTGCGCGATGGGCACAGCCTGGACACGACGATGGCTTTCACGCCCGCAGCCGGGCTGGTGATGGGCACCCGCTCCGGCGATGTCGATCCCGGGCTGGTTTCGTTTCTGGCGCAAAGCGAAAAAATGTCCGCGCCGGACTTCGACCACATGGTGAACCACGAGTCCGGGCTGCTCGGGATTTCGGAAACAAGCTCCGACATGCGCGACCTGCTTGCGCGGGAAACCGATGATGTCCGGGCAGCCGAAGCGGTGGCGCTGTTTTGCTACGAGGCGAAAAAACGGATTGGTGCTTATGCCGCCGCTCTCGGCGGACTCGATACCCTGGTTTTTGCCGGAGGCATCGGCGAAAACTCACCTGTCGTCCGCGCCCGCATCTGCGAAGGACTCGGCTTCCTCGGCATCGGGTTGAGCGAGCGGGCCAACGCGACCGGCGCGGATGTAATTTCCACGGATTCCGGCGCGGCGACCGTCCGGGTCATTCGCACCGACGAAGAACAGGTGATCGCCCGATCCGTCCTGCGTCTTCTGGAAACCTCCGGCCCATCACAAACATAAAGATCATGAACACCAGTAATACCACCGTCCTCTCACCTGAAGCCCGGCAGCGTCTGGACGCCTATTGGCGCGCTTCGAACTACCTCGCAGTCGGGCAGATCTATCTTCGCGACAATCCGCTCCTGAAGCGTCCGCTCACTCTTTCCGATGTGAAGCACATGCTGCTCGGCCACTGGGGCACCACCCCGGGCCAGAATTTCATCTACACGCATCTCAACCGCGTCATCAGGGAATACGATCTCGACATGATCTACGTCTCCGGCCCCGGCCACGGCGGTCCGGCGGTGGTGGGGCACACCTATCTCGAAGGCACCTACAGCGAGGTCTATCCGGAAATCAGCCTGGATGAAACGGGGCTGCGGCGGCTCTTCACCCAGTTCTCTTTTCCCGGCGGGATTCCCAGCCACGCCTCTCCGGAAACACCCGGTTCCATCCACGAGGGCGGCGAGCTCGGCTACTCGTTGAGCCACTCCTTCGGTGCCGCCTTCGACAATCCGGATCTCGTCGTTGCCTGCGTCGTGGGCGATGGAGAGGCGGAGACCGGCCCGCTCGCCACCGCATGGCACTCCAACAAGTTTCTCGATCCGGTCAACGACGGCGCGGTGCTCCCGATTCTGCACCTGAACGGCTACAAGATCGCAAGTCCCACCGTGCTCGCCCGCATCACCCGCGAGGAACTCGAACAGCTTCTGCGCGGCTACGGCTGGACGCCGATCTTCGTCGAGGGCGACGAGCCGGATCCGATGCACGAGGCCATGGCCGCCGCACTCGACGAGGCCGTCGGGATGATACGGGAGATCCAGCGGAAAGCCCGGAAGGAAGGTCACTCCGAGCGCCCGAGCTGGCCGATGATCGTCCTGAAATCCCCAAAAGGCTGGACCGGGCCGAAGGTCATCGACGGCAAGCGGATCGAGGGCAGCTTCCGCTCGCACCAGGTGCCGCTGAAAAATCCGGAGACCCGCCCCAGTCAGCTCGGGCAGCTCGAAGACTGGCTGCGCAGCTACCGCCCGGAGGAGCTTTTTGACGAAAACGGGAGCCTTCTTCCCGAACTCGCCGAACTTGCACCGAAGGGCGACCGCCGCATGGGCGCGAATCCCCACGCCAACGGTGGGTGCTTGCTCCGGGATCTGCAAATGCCCGATTTCCGTGAATACGCCGCCGACGTGCCTGCTCCCGGTGCCCCCGGCATCGGCGATACGCACGTCCTCGGGCCGTTCCTGCGCGATGTCATCAAGCTCAATGAATCTGCACGGAATTTCCGCCTCTTCGGTCCCGACGAAACGCTTTCCAACGGCCTGGAGGCCACCTTCGAGGTGACAAACCGCCAGTGGGAGGCCGCCACCGAGCCGGACGACGAATTTCTCGCCTCCTCCGGGCGGGTTCTGGAAATGCTCAGCGAGCACCAGTGCCAGGGCTGGCTTGAGGGCTACTTGCTCACCGGGCGACACGGCCTCTTCAACTGCTACGAGGCTTTCGTCCACATCATCGACTCGATGTTCAACCAGCACGCCAAGTGGCTGAAAGTCACCTCGGGTCTGCCGTGGCGGCGGAAGATCGCCTCGCTCAACTACCTGCTTGCCTCGCATGTCTGGCGTCAGGATCACAACGGCTTCACCCACCAGGATCCAGGCTTCATCGACCATGTCATGAACAAAAAAGCCTCGGTGGTGCGCGTCTATCTGCCGCCCGATGCCAACTGCCTGCTCTCCGTCATGGATCACTGCCTGCGCAGCCGCCATTACGTGAACGTGGTCGTGGCCGGCAAGCACCCCGCGCCCCAATGGCTCTCCATGGAAGCAGCCGCCGCACATTGCGCCAAGGGCATCGGCATCTGGCACTGGGCCGGCAACGAGCAGGATGCCGGGCCGGACGTGGTGATGGCCTGCTGCGGCGACGTGCCCACGCTGGAGACACTCGCCGCCGTTTCCATCCTGCGCGAGCACTTGCCCGAGCTGAAAGTCCGGGTGGTCAACGTCGTGGATCTGATGCGGCTCCAGCCGGAAAGCGAGCATCCGCACGGTTTGAGCGATACGGACTTCGACGAGCTTTTCACCAGGGACAAGCCGGTCATTTTCGCCTTCCATGCCTACCCGTGGCTGATCCACCGGCTGACCTACCGCCGAACCAACCACCACAACATCCACGTCCGCGGATACAAGGAGGAAGGCACCATCACCACGCCCTTCGACATGACGGTGCTCAACGATCTGGACCGTTTCCACCTCGTTATGGATACCATCGACCGGGTCCCGCAAGCCCGGGAACGCGGGGTACATCTCAAGCAACAGCTCGCTGACAAGTTGATCGAGCATAAGCAATACATCGAAAAGAACGGACAGGACATGCCTGAAATCCGCAACTGGAAATGGGAAACCTCGAAATGAAAACACCACAACTCATAGACACCGCCACCGCGCTGATGGCCGACGACAAGGGCCTTCTGGCGATGGATGAAAGCAATCCCACCTGCAACAAGCGGTTTGCAAAACTGGGCATTCCGCAGACTGCGGAAGCCCGGCGCGCATATCGGGAATTGATCGTCACGGCACCTAAACTCAGCGAATCCATCAGCGGTGCGATTCTATATGATGAGACAGTCCGGCAACACGTGGAGGACGGCACTTCATTTATCAAAGCGCTCGCCGGGGCGGGAATCATTCCCGGCATCAAAGTGGACGCTGGTGCCAAAGACCTGCCGGCACATCCCGGAGAGAAAATCACCGAAGGGCTGGACGGCTTGCGCGAACGTCTCGCGGAGTATGCGGACATGGGTTTGCGCTTCGCCAAGTGGCGTGCCGTCATCGCCATCGGTGAGGGCATTCCGAGCCGCGGCTGCATCGAGGCTAACGCGCAGGCGTTGGCTCGTTACGCGGCCTTGTGTCAGGAGGCTGGACTGGTTCCTATCGTCGAACCGGAAGTGCTGATGGATGGCGCTCATACTTTGGAGCAATGCGCCAAGGTGACAGAGGAAGTTCTCCACATCGTTTTCGACCGGCTACACTCCCAGCGCGTGATGCTGGAAGGGATGCTGCTGAAACCTAACATGGTGCTTCCCGGGCTGACCTGCCCCGAACAGGCAAGCGTCGAGGAAGTCGCCGATGCCACAGTGCAATGTCTCTTGCGGACGGTTCCCGCCGCCGTGGCGGGAGTCGCGTTCCTGTCGGGCGGCCAGTCTGCGGAACTCGCTTCGGCGCGCCTGAATGCAATGCATGTGCGCTTCGGATCGCGACTGCCTTGGGCGCTAACCTACTCCTTTTCACGCGCTATCCAGCAGCCCGCCTTGGAGATTTGGCGGGGCGACGCGGCGAATGTCCGGGCGGCCCAGCAAGCCCTAATTCACCGTGCCGTATCCAACCGCGCTGCGCGTCGCGGGCAATACACGGCGGCGATGGAAACAAACTAACACCACCATGTCACTGCACCTCTACCTCATCCGACACGGCGAAACCGAATGGTCGATCAGCGGACAGCACACCGGTCGCACCGACATTCCGTTGACCCCACACGGCGAGGACGAAGCGCGCGAAAATGCGCCGCGGCTCCGGGACATTCCGTTTGTGAAAGTTCTGACGAGTCCGCTGCAATGCGCGGAGCATTTTCCGCTCGCCACCGCGTCGCTCGGTATTTTCGGCTTAGGCGCCCACCACCCGGAAGTGCCTGAGATCGCGCCTTGAAACGCCGCGCATAACGGCTGCCAGAGTGACGGCAACTTCGACCAGTAAGACGATGAGATTAGTTAGAAAACCATCGAACCGATTAAAACCATGAATATGAATAACACATCCACCGCATTCGGAGCACCCGGCATGCCACCACGCTGGACTTCCAGTGCGAAGGAAGGCATCAGCACCGCCTATCACAGCAGCTCCACGCTGTGGTTCACTCTCAGCCACGGCATCGTCAACGAGATCTATTTCCCCCATGTGGACTCGCCGAACACCCGCGACCTTCAGTTCCTCATTTCCGATGGCGAGACGTTCTGCCACGAGGAAAAGCGCGATCTGAGCCACAAGACCGAGTATCCCGAACCCGGATCATTGCTCTACCGTATCACCAGCACGGACGCCGGAGGCCGCTACCGCCTGACCAAGGAAATCATCGGCGATCCGCACGCGCCGGTATTGCTGATGAACTGCAAGCTGGAGATCATGGACAAGGCTCTGCGCGGCAAGCTCCGTCTCTACGCCCTCCTCGCGCCCCATGTGAAAGGGACGGGGAAAAACAACTCGGCATGGTGCTGCAATCTGGCAGGGAGGAAATTCATCGAAGCCCAGCGCGAGGACATTGACATGTCCTTCGGATGCTCACCCGACTTCAAGCGCCGCTCGGTCGGCTACGTCGGCTACAGCGACGGATGGCAGGACCTGATGAGCAATTTCCAAATGGATTGGGAATTTCCACAGGTGGAAAACGGCAACATCGCGGCGATGGGAGAAATTGATCTGACGCAAGACGGGAAATTCACCCTCGGTGTCGCTTTCGGCCACACCTCGCAGAGCGCATGCGCCCACCTCGTCCAATCTCTCGCCATCCCATTCCCATTACACCGGGAAAAGTATGTGGAGCAATGGCAGCGTGCCAGCACCGGGACGGATTCCCATGACCTGAAAAAGGATGGCGGCTCGCTACTGCGTCTGAGCCAATGTGTCCTGCTGGCACATGAGGATAAGATCTTTCAAGGTTCCTTCGTCGCCTCCCTGAGCATTCCGTGGGGCGAAACGAAGGACGACAGCGACCGTGGAGGATACCATCTGGTCTGGACACGGGACATGGTGCAGACTGCGACGTCCCTGCTGGCATGCGGCCACCGGGAATCGCCCCTGCGGGCACTTGCCTGGCTGGCGTGCGTGCAGTCCGGGGACGGATTGCTTCCCCAGAACAGCTCCATCGGGGGCGAGGCCTATTGGCAGGGAGTCCAGCTCGACCAGGTGGCCGCTCCCATCCTCCTCGCATGGCGCGTCCGCCGTGCCGATGCGTTGCACGAGTTCGATCCCTGGACGCTGGTATCCCGCGCCGCCCGCTATCTCATGCTCAACGGCCCGGTCACTTCACAGGATCGCTGGGAGGAACAATCCGGCTACTCGCCCTCGACCCTCGCCTTCATCATCGCCGGGCTGGTATGCGCGGCGGACTTTGCCAAAGACCGCGATGACGACCTCGCCGCCAACTTCCTGCTCGATCATGCCGACTGGCTTTCCAGCCATCTTGAGGAATGGACCGTGACCAGCCAAGGAGGATTGCTAGAGAGCAAGCCTCGGCACTACATCCGCATCACCCCGGCGGATCCGGGAAATCCTGTCGCGGCTCCCGATCCCGATCGAGCCATGATCCAGTTGGCCAATGGCGGCGGGCATCACCCGGCACGTGACATCGTCGGCGGGGATTTTCTCCATCTGGTAAGACTTGGGATCCGGGCAGCGGACGATCCGGTGATCGTCGATTCCCTCGCAGTCATCGACCACGTCATCAAGCGTGACTTGCCGCAAGGTCCCGGATGGAGGCGCTACAATCACGATGGCTATGGAAATAAGGACGATGGCCGTGCTTATGACGGGACAGGGGTAGGCCGCTGCTGGCCGATTCTCACCGGAGAACGCGGCCATTACGAACTCGCGGCTGGTAATGATCCGCTGCCATTCATCGAGACCTTGGAGAAATTCGCCAATGCCGGAGGAATGATGCCCGAGCAAGTTTGGGATGCCGATGACCTCCCGGAAAAATCAATGTTCCGGGGCGGGCCGACAGGTGCGGCGATGCCCCTGTGCTGGTCGCACGCGGAGTATCTGAGCCTCGTTCACAGCCGTATAAACGGAGTGATCTTCGACCGCATCGAGCCGGCATTCCAGCGCTACGTGAAAGAGAAGACCGGAAGCCGGCTTGAGATCTGGACGCTTGTCCACCAGTTGCGACGCATCCCGGCGGGAAAAATCCTCCGCATCGTTACCGACCATCCCACGAAGGTCCGTTGGAGCGATGACGGCTGGCAGACGGAACATCAACTCGAATCCAAAGACTCGGGATTTGACTGTTGGTTCACGGATCTTCCGGCTTCGAACCTCGCTTCCGGATCCAGGTTCGCCTTTGCGCTCCTACTCTCCGATCAGCGGGGGGGGAACGAATTCGAGGTGGAGATAGGGGAACCACATCCAAAGGAAAAACCAAACGATCAAAAACACGGATCATAGAAAGGAATTCATTATGTCAGCTATAGAACTATCAAATCCAAACTTGCCTCGCCGGGCTTTTCTGCTCGGAGGCGCGGGTTTTCTGGGTGCCACGGCGCTGCGTCACGCCTACGGCCAGGACGGTGCAAAACCGGCACCGGGCGTGCTGCGGGAAATAACGATTGAGGCGCGTCCCGCCAAAATCGAAATCGCTCCCGGGCGCATCGTTGAAGCGTGGACTTACGACGGGAAACTTCCCGGCTCGGAAATTCGCGTCAAAGAGGGCGAGCGCCTGCGTGTCACGTTGAAAAACAACCTTCCCGGTGCAGACGGCACATCGGTCCACTGGCACGGAATTCATCAGAAAGGGACAAACGACATGGATGGGGTCCCCGGCCTGACCCAGCCGCCGATTCCGGCCGGAGGGGAGAAGGTTTATGATTTCACCGCCAATAAGCCCGGCACGTATTTCTATCACTCGCATTCGGGCTTGGACATCGAACGCGGTCTTTACGCACCGCTGATCGTCGAGCCGAAAAACGAAACCTTGAGCTACGACCGCGAATATCTGCTCGTTTTGGACGACTGGCTGGACGGCTCTCCCGACCTAGCATTCGAGCAACTCGAAAAAGGGATCTCGCCCGCAGACGGTTTGCCGGAAGGTTCGTCCCGGACATCACCGTCATCGCACAAGGGCGGCCCGATGGGCAAGGGCGGGGCAATGGGCAGAGGCGGACCGATGGGAAGGGGACGCAAAGGCGGCGGGTCGCCGATGGGCATGGGTGGCAAAGGTGGACCGATGGGAATGGGTGGCGGCGGATCCTGCCAGAACACGGACATCGCCTATTCGACTTATTTGATCAACGGACACGCACCGGAAGCCGCACCGGAATTCAATGTCAAACGCGGCGAACGCGTCCGCTTTCGGGTCATCAATACCTCGGGCGCAACCGTTTTCCGGGTTGCCATTGGCGGACATAAACTGACCGTCACGCACTCCGACGGATTCCCCATACAGCCCGTCGAGGTTGATACCTTCGAGATTTCGCCGGGGGAGCGTTACGATTTCCTGATCACGGCAAACAATCCGGGTGCGTGGCCCATTACCGCGATCTCCGACGGAGAACCTGAGCGCGCCGCACGCGCCATCCTACGCTATGCCGATGCCCGGGCCACCTCCCCTCCCCCGCTCAATTCCACGCCGGGAGAGCTGAACGGCCGGCTGCTGGATTTGGCGGAGTTAATTTCGCCGGAGAGCCTGGATTTTCCCCTGCTCGCGGATCGTCCTGACCGCGTCATCGATCTTTCTTTCACGGAGAGCCGTCATTCCTACGAATGGAAAATTCTGAGGAAAGGAGGATCGCACGGGCCGTTCGAGATCCGCCGCGGTGAGCGCGTCCGCGTCCGGATGTCAGGCGGAATGATGATGCGGATGTGGCATCCGATGCACCTGCACGGGCATTCGTTTCGCGTCATCAACGACCGCGGAATACGCAACGCGGCGGTCAAAGACACGGTGCTGGTGAAGCCACAGATGCACCGCAGCGTCGAATTCGAATTTCTCGCCGACAATCCAGGCGATTGGCTTTTCCATTGTCATCACGCCTACCATCTGGAGGCGGGAATGCAATGCGTTTTCAAATACGTTTGAAATTTTTGTCGGGCGGTGTGAGACGGAATGGAAAGGTGCATGAAGTATTGAAATGGAATTCCCAAGTGAATCGCTGCGCCATGGTTTGACACTCCATACCCAGCCGGATCCGACCCGAGGGCGGTCGTTTCTTTGATATTGCGTGATCATTCCTGAAGGATGCGGAGACGGAGCAGCTAGGATCGCTCACATTGAAACCATCAACCGCCCATACGTCTCCGGTGAATGAAATTGAAACCCGGTTCAAACAGATCTCACGACAACAAAGACAACCAATCCATTATGAAAAACAACAGAACATCACAATCCACCATCACCGGTTTCGTCCGCAAAATCACCCTCGGCTCGGCAGCGGCAGCACTCGCCCTGACCTTCGCGCTGGGATTCCCCGGAACAGCCCTGGCCCAGGATCACGGCAAGGAAATGCGCGGGAAAGCGCATGACAAGATGCGCATGGATCACATCATGACCCAGGCACAGGCGGAAGCGCTCAAGCCCGGCGACTCCATGGCCATGGCCTGCTCGAAGTGCAAATACGTGATCGTGCAGAAAGTGACCGCCGGCAGCGATGCCCACGTCAAAATGATGACGGTCGGCGAGAAAATG
>JBDWAR010000025.1:0-220465 GCA_039978775.1 Luteolibacter sp.
CGTCCGAGTTCCTCGGATGCGGTGCGCAGCTTTTTAACAATCTGTTCTGGTGTGTGTCTTTTCCTTTTCATGAGAGTCGGTAGCCCGGCTGTCGCCGGAGACTCTCATAGCAGATGGATCAATTTTTGGGGAGCACGCCAACGACACTACTTGTGAATCTAGCTGCTGGAACTATGGCCTTAGCAGTTCCTTTGGCGGCGTTAGTTCTTAAGCTGGGAATAGAAGTTTGGTGTGACGTCAACCAGCCTAAGAACGTTATGCTGCGATGAAACGAAGAAGCTTAGCTTCAAGTTTGAAGTGCGAACTTCGAAGGTTCGTAGTAAACCTCGTGAGGTGTGCCAGATTCGTTGCTAGGATCACTGCGATCCTCGTGCGTTATCCCCCCTTCACGGATCGCGCCACTTGTTTCTCCAAGTGGCGCAATAACCTTGCCGTTTGGGTTCAGCCTTTCTTTGGATCGAAGTCTTTCCATTCTTTCTCGGAAATGGAGCCGTCTTCATCGGTGTCGTAGGCTTTGAAATGGGCTTCGCGCATGGTGGCCCATTCCTTGGGATCGATGCGTTCGCTCTTGTCGGCATCCCATCGTTCGAAGGCCATGTTGCCGAATTCATCGATATCGAGGTCGCCGCTTTTGTCGCCGTCCTTGACGCCGAACCAACGCTCCGCGTGGGTCATGAATTCTTCATGGGTGACTTCGCCATCCTTGTCCTTGTCGATGGCTTGGCGGATTTTTTCCTGAAGCTCGGCATCGTTCGCTGCAGAGCAGGGAAGGATCATGGCGAGCAGGGCGGAGGAGAGGATGAGGGTCTTTTTCATTTCGGTGGGTTGGTGGGAATGGGCTGATGCCCGCTTATCCACTAAGTTGCTACGGATCGGCTGGGAAGCAATATTTCTGGGGATGGGGGGAGCCAACCCTAGGAAAAGGGTCGTTAGATATTCCAACCCCAACGGGGTTGTGTTCATGCGCGAGGGATCTTTCGGCTCGGACGCAACCCCGTTGGGGTTGGATGCGTATGTCCGGCATTTCCCAGGGTGGCCTTCGTTTCACTGCGGCAACCCTGGGCTGAAATGCGTAACCCCGTTGGGGTAGGGTTGGAAATCTTACGCCCCAAAGGGGCATCCTATCGTAGCCCGGGGCGACGCCCCGGGTGCCCAGTAATCCGAAATCATCCAGCCCTGAAAGGGCGTACTAACCCCTCACGGCGCGCCACCGGTTAGTCCGCCCATTCAGGGCTGAATGTTCGATCTAAATCATGTCCTAGGGCGATGCCCTAGGCTGCGATAGGTCAGGCCGTTGGTCTTGAAGACCGGACGAAACAATCCGCTGCTTCCATTCAAAAAACAACAATCCACATTCATCAATCGTCAATGAAAGGGGCTGTGGGGATGCTAAGGGCGAGACGCCCTTTATACGGCCCCGTCCGACAAGCTCAGGGCTGACTGCGGCGAGACGCCGCAGCTACTTTGCGATCGTTACGATGCCATGATCGCCTCAATGTCATCGGGCTCGATGGGGATGTGGGCCATGAGGTTGGTGTTTCCCGTTTCGCCAATGAGGTAGTCGTTCTCTAGGCGGATGCCGAGGTTTTCATCCGGGATGTAGATGCCGGGCTCGATGGTGAAGATCATGCCGGAGGCGACGGGTAGGTTCGGCGGGGCAACATCGTGGACATCGAGGCCGAGCGGGTGGGAGGTGCCGTGCATGAAATGCTTTTTCACGAGTGGCTTGGAGTCGTCCTGCTCGGCAGCTTGCTCTGCAGTGAAGAGACCGAGGGCGACGAGTTCGTCTTCCATGGCGGCGATGACCGCCTTCTGGTAATCGGCGATGAGGATGCCGGGGCGGAGGATGGAATCGGCGTAGCGGAGGACGCGCAGGACGGCGTTGTAGACCTCGCGCTGGCGCGCTGTGAACTTCCCGGAGACGGGGATGGTGCGGGTCATGTCCGCATTCCATCCGGCGTATTCGGCACCGACATCGAGGAGCAGGAGGTCGCCGTCGTTGAGGGTGTGATCATTGGTGATGTAGTGGAGCACGCAGGCGTTTTTCCCTCCGGCAATGATCGGGGTGTAGGCGAAGCCGCGTGAGCCGGCGCGGGTGAATTCGTGGATAAACTCGGCCTCGACTTCCCATTCGCCGATGCCGGGTTTCACAAAACCAAGGACGCGGCGGAAGCCATCGCCGGTGATGCGGCAAGCGGTCTCGGTGTGTTGGATCTCCTCAGGGGACTTAATCACGCGGAGCTTGTGGAGGAGCGGGGCGAGCCGGCCGTAGTTGTGGAGGGGGAAGCGTGTTTTACATTCCTTGATGAAGCGGTCGTTGCGCGTCTCGATGCCGGTGATGGCGCGGGGGTGCTCATTGGTGGGCAGGAAGATGCTTTCTGCCTGGATGATCAGCAGGTGGAGGGTGAGCTCCAAGGTGGAGACCCATTCGATGCGCTCGATGCCGGTGCGGGCTGTGGCATCTTCCTTGGTGATCTTCGCGCCCTCCCAGACGGCGATGTGATCATTCGTCTCGCGGACGAAAAGGATTTCCCGGTTCTTGGGATCGTGGGCGTCTGGGAAGAGAAGAAGGACGGTTTCTTCTTGGGCGACTCCGGTGAGGTAATAGAGGTCGCTGCTTTGCTTGAAAGGCAGGGTGGCGTCGGCGCTGGTCGGGTAGGTGTCGTTGGAGTGGACAATGGCGATCGCTCCGGGCGGGAGCAGGGCGGCGAGGTTTTTCCGATGGGAGATGAACAGCTCGGAGGAAGGGAGGGTGGTGCGCATTAGTGGAAAATTCTAAATTCTAAATTCGAAATTTTAAACCCCAAGAAAAAGGGGCAGGTAAACGCTGAAATGCCCAGATCCCATCCGGGTGGCGGAGATTTCAGTATTTCAGCTTTTACCCCAAGTCACTTTTGCTTCTTCGGCTTGCGGGGTTTCTTGTCGTCGAGGTTGGCTTGCATTTCCTCGTCGGTGGGGGTGGCGGAGGGGATGCCGTTTTCCGGGACTTCTGTGCCGGCGATCCAGGCGATGGCGTTGAGCATGACGCGGCGCTGGCTGTCGTTCTGCCAGTTTTTGTGGAAGTGGCCGCCGGAGAATCCGAAGCCGCGGCCGCCGCCGATTTCTTCTGGGCGCTCGAAGACCCACATGACGTGTTGCGCTTCCTTGTCTTCGAGCACGGCCTTGCGCACGGCGGGGTTGCCGGAGTGTGGGCCATCCGGGCGCGAGAGGGTTTCCTTAGGCGGGACTGATGAGAGGATGGGGGTGACGCCTTCCATGTTCGGGCGGAAGCGCATGTGGTAATACCATTCATCGAGGATGCTGTAGTCCTCGATGCCGTTGGCGACCTCGTGGTCGGGCATGACGAAGGTGGCCGTCCAATGCGGGTTCACTGACCAATTGGCCTCGAAGTGGCCGCCGATGGCATCGAGGAAGGCGTCGCCGGGTTCGCCTTTCTCGACTTCGATCCCATAGTGGATGCAGCCGATACCGACGCCGTCTTTGACGAGGGAGCGGAGTTTTTCGATGTGAGGGACGGCGGGGTGGCGCTTGCCTCCATCGGCGTAGAAGATGACGGCGGATGCGCCATCGAAGACGCTATCATCCTTCGGCCAACCATCGGTGACGACTGTTGTTTGGAAACCGAGGTTGGATTTTTCGAGCTGATCGGCGAGCAGCATGGAGCCGGCGCGGTGCTCGTGCTCGCCGGGGCCATGGCTGGCTTTTCCGGCGACGAAGACGATCTTGTGGGTCTCTGCGACTTCCTCGGCGGTGGAGGTGAGGCAGAGCGCGGAGGTGGCGAGGCCGACGATGGCGGCGATGGCGGCGAGCTGAAGGGGTTTGGCTTTCATTATGGAAGTGATACGGAGCTAAAGCTGCGGTTTTTACGACGAAATGCGAGAGGCGAAGTTTGCTAGGGTGTTGGTTTTCAGTTTTCAGAGAAGAGGTTGAGGTTGGTCGCTTGCAATGGAGGGGATGGGGAGGCAACTTGCGGTGAAGAAGGTATGGATTTTTTCGGAAAGAACAGGACGGCGCTTAAGATTTGCGGGGTGAGACGGTGTGAGGATGTGGAGCGGCTGGTGGAGCTCGGGGTGGATGCGGTGGGGTTTAATTTCTGGCCGAAATCGAAGCGCTACCTTGCGCCGGAGGAGGGGCGGTGGATGAAAGATTTCGCAGGCAAGATCCTCCGGGTGGGGGTGTTCGTCAATGAGGCGAGTGATCTGGCGTTCCGCTTGTTCGGAGACGGGATGATCGATGTGGTGCAGCTTCACGGCGATGAGACGCCGGAGGAGGTGGAGCGTTTTACCGCCGCAGGCATTCCGGTGGTGAAAGCGCTGGGGGTCAAGGATGCGGGTGATATCGCGAGGGCCGGTGCTTATGTGGCGGATGGGATTTTGTTAGATGCGCATGCGCCGGTGGTGTTTGGCGGGACGGGGCAGACCTTTGATTGGGGGCTGGCGAAGGGTTTCATGGCGCAGCATCCGGGTATGCCGGTGATTCTGGCGGGAGGGATCACGCCGGAGAATGCGGCGGAGGCGGTGGTGCAGGTGAAGCCAGCGGCGCTGGATGTGGCATCGGGCGCGGAGATTTCCCCGGGTGTGAAAGATTTCGATAAGGTGGAGGCGCTGTTAGCGGCATGCCGGGCATGATCACCGATTCGCATTGTCATCTGGCATCGGCGCGTTTCTCGGAAGGAGAGGCGGTGGAGATTATTTCCCGTGCGGAGGCGGCAGGGGTGCACAGGATGGTGACCTTGGCGACTTCCTTGGAAGATTTAGAGAAGAACCTGGAGCTTGCGAACGACGCGAGGGTGGCGGCGGCGATCGGGATTCATCCCTGCGATGTGCACAACGCTCCCGACGATGCTGTGGCGCGGCTGGCGGAGCATATGGGCGATTCACGGGTGTGTGCGATTGGTGAGACCGGGCTGGATTATTTCCATCCGGCTCCGGAGGGGTGGGAGGAAGCGAATTTCAGGAAACGGCAGCGGGATTTCCTGGTGAGCCACTTCGAGTTGGCGGCGGAGGCGGGGCTGAATGTGGTGATCCATACCCGCGACAAGCAGGGCAGTGCCTCCTTTGAGGATGCCCTGGAGATCTACTCGGGTTATTCCGGAAAGGTGCGCGCGGTGTTCCATTGCTTCATCTCCGCGTGGGAGCTGGGGGAGAAGGTGATTGCTCAGGGCGGGCTGGTCTCCTTTGGTGGCGTATCGACTTTCAAGAATGCGCATGTAGCCAAGGACGCCGCGACCAGGTGCCCAGCGGGGAGTTTCATGATGGAAACCGATTCGCCCTATCTCGCTCCGGAGCCAATGCGCGGGAAACGCAATGAGCCAGCCTACAGCAGCCACATCGCGGCGCGCATTGCGGAGCTGCGGGGGGAGTCGCTGGCTTCACTGGCGGCACATACCGAATCGGCGGTGGACGGATTTTTCAGATGGCGTAATAATCAGCTTGAATAAAAACCCTTCCCGCAATCGTTTCCTTATGTGGCGAGCGACGAGATTCCGCCACAACCCCACATTTCCATCATGAAAAACAAGATCCTGCTTCCAATCGCGGCGTTGTCCGCCCTGTTTGCTTCCTGCGCCACGCAAAGCGGCGGCGAAGACTACGATGTCTCCAATCCCTATTCGGCACCGGATTACGGTGATGACGGCGGCACGCCCTACGAGCAATCCCCATCCGATGTGAATCCTGCCTACGACGCGCCAGCGGTTTATGAGGACACAACTCCTACGCCAGCACCTGCGCCTTCAGCACCGAGCCGCATTGCTACGGTGCATACCGTGGTTCGTGGAGACACGCTTTCGGGCATTGGTAGGAAATACGGCGTTTCCGTCGCAGCGATCCAACAGGCAAACAACCTGCCTAACGATATCGCGGTGCTCGGTGCCAAGCTCAAGATCCCTGCGAAATAAGCTGATGGATCCGCGCAAGCTCCTCATTGTGTTAGGCGCTTGCGCCCCTCTCGCCATCGGTCAGATGGAGCCCCCATCGGATCCTCCGGCGATGACGCCAAAGGAGGATGCGATCGAGGAGTTGCTTTCCGTGAGGGAATCCTCTGAGGAGTTTGACAAAGCGATCGCTGCGGCGCGTGCACTCGAAGTGCCAGAGCAGGCGATTCTCGAAGCGCGTTTCCTCTTTCATGTGGATCGTGCGGAGGACAAGGAGCTCGCGGAGCTCTTGCCGGAATTCGAGGCGCGGAGGGACAAGT
Source organism: Luteolibacter sp. (assembly GCA_039978775.1). Taxonomy (GTDB): domain Bacteria; phylum Verrucomicrobiota; class Verrucomicrobiia; order Verrucomicrobiales; family Akkermansiaceae; genus Luteolibacter. The sequence goes on from JBDWAR010000025.1 coordinate 6,196, forward strand.
TCGATCTGGTCGAGTCTGAGATCTTCGCAAGCGTGGATGACTGGTTGGCGGTGACCGAATACGTTGCTGCACTGGCTGCCCTTGAAAAAGGCGACAAGGACGGTTTTAAACAACATATCACCGAGGCGTTCTGGCTGAGCCCGCGCCAAGGTGCTGCCTTCGCCCCACACATCGACCGCATCCGGTTGATGGATGCGATGAAGTTGGTGCGTGTGAATTTCGAAAAGTCCTACATGAACATCTTGGGCGATGATGTCGTGACGCTCGGAGGAATCCTCGGAGAGCGCAAAGCACTGCTGCTACATTTTTGGTCGCCGTGGAGTCGTGAGTGCGAAGCGACCTTGGTGGATTTCTTCATCACCGCAGAGCATCTAACGGGTAAAGGCGTAGCGGTGGTATCCGTCTTGCCGGAGACATCCGAGAAGGTTGCAACCGATGCGCGACTCATGCTGGCGGCGACTGAGAAGGATGCTCCGGGTGCGTGGATCGTGGATACCAAGAAGTCTCCAATGGCGGGCAAGCTGCGCGTGCAGAGCGTGCCCGCCGTGGTGGTTGTCTCGGCTGATGGACGCATCCTTTTCAACGGCCATCCAACGGATGATGAATTCTGGAGGACGTTAGAAAAGATTGATCCCTCGATACTGCGTCCCGAGATGAGGGAGGAGTGAACTGAGCTGCGGGAGGTCTAGTACTGGATCCGGGGTAGGGGGTGCGATTTAATTTCAGATTTATGAAATATCATTGAGTTTAAACTTGACGAAAGGGGGAAATACTAGTTTTGTGGTATTCACCGAAAGGTAATTAACTCATGGCCGTGCCATCCATTCCTTCCAACTTAGAACTGCAGGCGTTGTCCGTGCTGTGGCACGAGGGTCCATCTACGGTAAACGTAGTGCAGGACAAATTACCTGATGGCCGTGAACGTGCCTACACCACGGTGCTCTCCGTGATGCAGAGCCTGGAGCGCAAGGGGCTAGTGAAGCGCACGCGCACCGGAAGAGCTCATACCTATGAGTCCGCCCACAAACAGGAAGTCATCGTGCAGCGCGCGACGCAGGACTTCATCCAAAACGCCTTTGGAGGACGCCTCGGTGAGGCCGTTCTCGCTACCCTCTCCGCCGGTTCATTATCACCGGAAGAGAAAACCAACATCGAACGCGAACTCCAACTACACAAAACCATGGCTGCAAAAAAACCAGCAAAGAAAGCCGCGGCCAAGCCCGCGAAGAAATCCGTCAAGAAAGCCGCCAAAAAGGCACCGGCCAAAAAAGCCGCTGCTAAGAAAGCGGTGAAAAAAGCACCTGCTAAAAAGGGCGCTAAAAAAGCCGTCAAGAAAGCCGCTCCTAAGAAAGCGGTGAAGAAGGCAGCTCCTAAAAAAGCGGCGAAAAAAGCGGCCAAGAAAGCAGCTCCTAAGAAAGCGGTGAAGAAGGCAGCCAAGAAAGCGGCGAAAAAGGCACCTGCCAAAAAAGCGGCGAAAAAATCCGTGAAGAAAGCCGGTAAGAAAAAGGCCGCTAAGAAATAATCCACCACCGCAAACAGCTTTATCTGTCCTCTGGACAAACCCGGCTGTTCGCGTGTTCTAGATGTTTAATCGTAAAGCGAGGGGCTTCCGGGCTCCTCGCTTTCTTTATGTCGGGGATGGGGCTGGAGCCGTGGGTGGTGCGATCTAGTATTCGCGATTGAATTGGCGTGCGGACGGAGACATCGTCTGTGGATGACGCCGAAGCATCAGTGGACATTTTTCAGCAACCATGGGCATGTGCTGATCTGTCTGGCAAAAAACGCAGATCAGCCATTGAGGGAAGTTGCGCTGGCGGTGGGGATCACGGAGCGCGCGGTGCAACGCATCATCGCCGACCTTGAGGAAGCGGGATATTTGGTGCGCGAGAAGGCGGGTAGAAGGAATACCTACACCCTGAATACCGGGCACAAGCTGCGCCATGAGCTGGAGAAGGAGCACAGCATCGGCGAGATCCTTGGGGTGCTAACAGATTAGGCTGGGCCGGGGATTTTCCTTTCTTGGTGGCAGGGATGTGGTTTGCTGCGTGCATGAACTCCGTGCTGCGTCTGTCAATTTGCCTGCTGCTAATGTTGTTCCCCGCAGGAAGCCTGCTGGCGGGAGGAAATAAGGCGAAGGTCAGCGTTTCTTTCCACATCGAGACGGAAGCCACGGACAATCCGAAAATGATTTTTCCGATGGATGTCTCCGGCAAGCAGCGGTTTTTCCGGAGGATTCCGGAGATATCCACCAAGGACTTGGTCGCGTTCACGCCTTTCCCCGCAGATGACCAAGAGTCGTATGGAGTGGTATTTCAGCTGAAAGATACTTCGCGCAGGCGCTTCGCGGCGGTGACCGCGGATAACCGGGGGCGCTGGTTGATCTCTCAGGCATTCGGCCGGCCGGTGGATGCGGTGTTGATCGACGAGCCAGTGGACGATGGGGCGATCGTCATCTGGAAAGGGCTCACGTTAGAGGAAATACGGGAGCTTGATAAGGCGATGAAACGTATCGGCGAATAGATTTAAATACATGGATAAGATTTCACGAATCGGATTGTGCTGCCTGGTAATGGCCGGTGGTTTGTTGGCGGAGCCGCTAAATTTGGCGCTGCCCACGGAGAATCATCACCTGTTTACAGGAGAGCCGGATAAATATTACATGTATGTGGATCGGATCTTCGAGGGCGAGACCACGCAGCCCTGGGAGGGCGGCTCGTTCGGCTATGTGCGCTCGCCGATTCGCGTGAGCGGGACGGTGGTGATGAGCCGTTTCCACGAGGGGATCGACATCGCGCCGGTGAAACGAGATAGGGCGGGCAATCCGCTCGATTTGGTGATGAGCATCGCGGACGGCAGAGTGGTGCATGCCAGCAAGATCGCAGGTCGGAGCAATTACGGAAATTACGTGGTGGTTGAGCACGATTGGGAAAACTCCAAGGTTTGCTCGCTCTACGCCCACCTTGCAGAGATCACGGTAAACCCGGGAGACCCGGTGAAAATGGGCTCCGTGCTGGGACGCATGGGCTACACCGGAGTGGGGCTCGACAGGACCCGGGCGCACGTGCACCTCGAGCTCGGACTGGTGATGAGCATGGACTATGATGGCTGGCACAAGCAGAACTTCGGCAGCCCGAATTACCACGGGAACTACAACGGCATGAACATCGCCGGAGTGGATGTGGCCGCGTTTTTGACCGAGCACAAAAAGAATCCGGAGCTGACCTTCAGCGAGTTCGTGCTGACCCGTCCGATGCAGTTCAAGATTGCGGTGCCAGCGAGTAACAAGGAGCCAGAGTTCCTGACGCGTTATCCGTGGATGCGCCGTCCCGGCCCGTCCAACCCGACCTCGTGGGAAATCGGATTCGCTGCGACAGGACATGCGATTTCTTTCACGCCGAGTGAGCGAGTGGTGAGCGAGCCGGTGGTCACGCATTTGCGCCCAGCGGAGGTCCCGCAACGTTGGCTGACGCGCGGACTGCTCCAAGGGGAAGGCAACAAGGTGTCCCTTTCGCCCGGCGGCAGGAGCATGGTTGCGCTGGTGATGGATGATTTCCCGAGTGCGGAATGAATCCTTCGGCGCTGATTGGGCGGGTGGATATTCGGCTTTCATCAGGCGGAACGGGAGCTATCTTTGCATCGTGAAAGCTTGGCTCTGGCTGATGTTCTGTCTTTGTGTCCAGCCGGTCTTTGCGGACGGGCCGGAGCCGGCGGCGTTGGGTTTTCTCGAAAAAATACGCGAGGGCTCGCTTGATCTGGAGCCCGGTGGCGACACCGCGCTGCAGCCGACGACTTCCGAGAAGAAGCGCAGGCAGATCCGGGAAGACCTGGAGCGGTTGGAGGCGGATCTGCGTGGCGGGGAGCTCGAGCTCGGCGATGTAAACCAAGACGGGAATTTCGCTGCCGTAATGGTACTCAAAACGGGGGGCTACGATTCCGCGCAAGCGCAGGTGTTTCCTGTGGCCTTGGTCCGGCGCGGCGGGGATTGGCTGCCAGCTCCGGTGCTTGCTTCCTTTGAAAATGCGGTGGCCGCCTACACTTTGCCGCTCAAGGGGCGACTCTCCGCACTTGAGGGCTGGATGCTCAAGAAGCGGGTGTCCGATCTCGGCGAGCTCATTGATGAATCGGCGAGCAGGATGAGAAAAAAGGTGGAACAGGCGGTCTCGGAGGATTTTCTAAAAAACGGCAAGCCCGGTGAAATAGCCGATCGATTTGTCGAGGCCTGCCAGAAGGGGGACATTCCAGCGATCCTTGGATTCCTCGGTGGATTGTCCAATCCGCTACCGGACAATTGGGAGATCCGCCTGAAAGCCTCGCAAGCCGCAGTGGCCGGTGCCCAAAATTTTGATAGCCCGTGGTATCTGCTCGCTTCCCCGGATGTGGTGCGGGTGAAAGTGTTAGATGAGCTCAACGGGAAGGGTGCGATGATCTCTTACGGCTGCCTCGATCCGCGGCAGGCGGGCTCGCGCGGGACGCTGGGTATCATCAGCATCATTCATCTGTCATTGGACCGCGACTCCGGGGGGCGGTGGAGGATCGATCCGCCGAGTGCGCTGCTCAATGATGATGCAGAGGCCTTGGTGATCGATGCCGACCTCGATGCGGATCTGCTGGATAAATTTCCCGAGATTTTCCGGAAATCCTCACCGCTGAAGGGTGGAAAAACGCTGGCGGAGGCGGAATCAGCTGTCATGGAGGCGTTGGGAGGCGACGGTTTGGCGGATCTTCTGAGCAGAGTAGATTTTGGAAATCGCGGGAAGGACGGGCGCATCGCTTGTGCGGAAGCGGCGAAGCTCTGGTGGTCGATGAACGGGCCCGGGGAGTTCCGCGTGCCAGTGAGGCTGGATGCCAAGGAAGAGGGCTCGCTGGCGGTGGTCGCCTACCAATGGTTTTCCGTAACCCAATCGGATCGCTACGAGCTCAAGACCCTTTATTTTAAAAAGCAGAAACAAGGCTGGGTATGGTCGCCGGGAGTGGTTCCTGCCGGCGAGCGCAAGGGGCAGCAGGTGCTTTCGGAATGGGTGAAGGCGCAGGAGGAGGATTGGCGGATTTCCTGGAGAGGACGGCTGATGCAGGACAGCAGCAGGCTCACCGGAGTGGATGGGGAAGGTCTGCCGAGTGATGAACAGGCGACGCAGGCGGTGGCGGATTGGTTGGAGGCTCTAGAAAACAAGCGGATCAAGCACGCCCTTGAGCTCAGTGCGTGGTTCGGGGATGAGGGCGAGGTGCCGATCAATGCCCTGCGTAACCTCAGCTACGAGCTGAGCGCTCAAGACGGCGGGGAAAATACGATCGGCAAAGTCTATCGGGGAGGCGGCTGGGTCGCGGTCGCTGTCTCCACCGCTACGGCTGACGGCGACAAGAACGACGGGCTGAAGAATTCCTTCGTGGTGGTTCTGAAGGGGAATGGCGGCGCGAAGGTCGTCCCGGAATTGGATTTGCTCGGTGAAGAATCCAGGACCCGGCGCTTCCTCAACAACGAGACCTTCAAGCGGCTCGGAGCAACAATCGGCGAGGCGGATGCCGCGGAACTCCGCGAACTGTTCGATCGCTTTCTGAATGACATTAGTCCCGACTGATCAACGAGTTACGTCGTCTGTTAGCTCGTGAAGATCATCAATAGTCCTTGATTTTTTTAAAAAAACAATTCATTCTGTGGCCTACCCCGATCGGCCATTCATCAGATGAAATTGCAAAAAACCATAGCGAGGCATCCCGGCGCGCTTCACGCTGGCCGTGGTTTGCGGGGCATGACGCTGCTTGAGTTGACTGTGGTGATCTTGGTGCTGCTTTCGCTGATCTCCATCCTGTTCGTCGGTGCGCAGGGATGGAAGCGCGGTTCCGACAGATCGCTGTGCCTCATGAACATCCGCAACGTCCAGAACGGCATCCGCAGTTTTTCGAACATGTATGGCTATTCTCCCGGTCAAAACGTGGCCGGTTTGCAAATGCGGATCATCGGCTTGGGGAAATTCGTGGAGAAAACCCCCACCTGCCCGGCTTCGGGAAATTACACTTTTGGCACTTCTTTCGGCCCCGACACGGTGCCACCCATCGGCGAGCTTTATCTCCGATGTGACCTGTCGGCTCAGCTGGGGCATGCACCTACAGACTATGCGGATTGGTGACCGCTACTTTTCCGGATCGACAAGCGGTAGAGTTGTGGCAAGTTCCCAGAGCAAAAAATCACCCCAACGACGCTCAACTTTCAACATGATCACCCCTTGGATCCGCTCGGCGACGCTCGCCATCAGTCTCTTTGCCCTCTCCAACCCGGCCTGCGCCCAGCAGGCGGATTTCAACGAAGTGGGAAGGCAGATGGCGATAATGCTTCAGAACAGTCATTTTGCACGGCTGCCATATAACGCAGAGTTGAGCCGCAAGTTTTTCGACGATTACCTGCGCGATTTGGATTCGCAGAAACTGTATTTCACCCAAGAGGATGTGAGCGGTTTCAGCATTAAGTATGGTGACAGGCTCCACACGCTACTGCTCCAGGGCAACAGCATGGAGGCCGCGCTCGATATCTACGGAGTTTTTAAAGTTCGTGTCGCCAGCAGGGTCAAGCAGGCCGAGGAACTCCTCGCCAGTGACTTCGATTTCACTGGTGACGAAACGGTGATGCTCTCCCGCAAGGAAGCCGAATGGCCGAAAAACGAAGCCGCCGCCCGCGACGCATGGGCGCGCCAAATCAAGGAGGCCGTGCTCGCCGAAACGCTCCGCCGCGAAATGATCACCCGCCTCGCCACCGAGCAGGGCAAGGACGATCCCGGTGCTGACGATCTCGATCCACGCGAAAAAGTGGCGCTCCGCTACAAGCGCCTGCTAGCGGGTGTGGAGGATGTGGATGACGAGGATATCGCGAACTATTTCCTCAGTGCGGTCGCCAGAGCCTATGACCCGCACACGGATTACATGAGTTTCCGTGAAATGAATCGCTTCAAGGGCGACATGAAAAACGAGCTCGTCGGCATCGGTGCACTGCTCCAGGCGGAGGAAGACGGTGCGACCATCATCAAGGGCATCATCATCGGTGGCCCAGCCGACAAGGAAGGCACCCTGAAACTCAATGACCGTGTGGTCGCCGTTGATAGCAACAACAGCGGCACCGCCGAGGGGATGACCGATATCATGTTCATGCCCATCGACAAGGTGGTGGAGCTCATCCGTGGCAAAGAGGGCGCATCGGTCGCACTCAAAGTGGAGCCTGCCGGCGGTGCACCGGGCGAAACAGTGCTCGTCGTGATTGAACGCGATAAGGTGGAGCTCAAGGACGAGCAGGCCAGCGGCGAACTCATCGAGATGAAGAACGGCGACGGCGAGGCCCGCAAGATCGGCGTCATCACGCTTCCTTCCTTCTACGCGGATTTCGACGAAGGCCTCACCCGCTGCTCGGTGGATGTGGAGCGCATCCTCATCCGCCTCATGGAGGAGGAAATGGACGGCCTGATCTTCGACCTTCGCAACAACGGCGGCGGTTCGCTTGAAGAAGTCCGCCGCATGACAGGATTTTTCGTCCCAAGCGGCCCGGTCGTGCAGGTGAAAAACACCCTCGGGCAAGTGCAGGTGAAAGATTCCGATGGCGGAAAACCGATCTACACCGGACCCATGGTGATGCTCACCGACAAGAGCAGCGCCTCCGCCAGTGAGATCATCGCCGGAGCCCTCCAAGACTACAACCGCGCGGTCATTGTTGGCGATTCCTCGACCTTCGGGAAAGGCACAGTGCAACAGCCGATGGACATCGGCCGCATGCTTCCGCTCTTTGCCGTTAGGGACAAGGCGGGTTACCTGAAAGTCACGATCCAGAAATTCTACCGCCCATCCGGTTCCTCCACCCAAATGGACGGAGTGGTGCCGAACATCGTGCTGCCGAGCATCACCGATGCACTCGATGTAGGCGAAGCGGAGCTGGAAAACGCCCTACCGCACGATCGCATCCGCCCGGCTTCCGACTTCCGCGCGCTGGACGACCAAGCCCTGTTCCTGCCTATCCTCAAGGAACGCAGCAAGGAGCGCCTCGAAGCCTCACAGGATTACAAATACGTCATCGAAGACATCCTCAAAGCGAAAGAGCGCCTCAAGGACAACACAGTTTCTCTGAACAAAGCGGAGCGCGAAAAAGAGTTGGCAGAAGCCGATGCCCAGAAGCGCAAACGCAATGCCGAGAGGCGTGAGCGGTTTGCCAAAATCGCCGAAAGGGACTCCAAGGAATACACCTTCTATCGCATCACCCTCGACGATCTCGAAAAGGGAGCCGATCTGAAAGCCTACGATCCATCCGGCGACGCCACCGACTACATGCGCCGCGCAGTCGAAGAAACCGATAGCCTCGATGATACGCCCAAATGGCCTTCCGCCCTGAGCCCGGATAAACGGGAAGGTATGAATGTTCTGCTCGATCTGATCAACGAAACCGAGAAGGCCAAGATGGTTGGCATCCTTCGGAGCGATGGCGGCGTGCGCTGATGTCGGTGATCGCGCAGCAACTCGAAGAAGTGCGGGGGCTTGTCGGCAAGGCATGCTCCGCAGCAGGTCGTGATCCCGCAGAGGTGACCCTAGTCGCGGTTTCCAAAACGTTTCCCGCGGAGGATATCCAGCAAGCGGTGGATGCCGGGCAACAGGTGTTCGGGGAAAGCCGTTTGCAGGAAGCTGAGCCGAAGATCGCGCAGCTTCCCGGCGGTTTGCAATGGCATTTCATCGGCCGGGTGCAGCGCAACAAGGTGCGCAAGATCCTCCCGCTCTTCGGCTACATCCACGCGGTGGATTCGCTGAAACTCGTCACCTACATGGACGGAATCGCGAAAGATCTCGGGCTGGTTCCGAAAATTTTCCTACAGGTAAATCTCGCCGGGGAGGATTCCAAAGGGGGTTTTTCGGAAGCGGAGATCACTTCCTCAATGGAAGAGATTTCACGGCTCACGAATCTGGAAGTCATCGGCCTGATGATGATCCCTCCCGCCGACGACGATGCCGGGAAGTGGTTCCGTGCTCTCTGGGAACTGCGGGGTACGCTGGAAGAAAAATATTCGGTGAAGCTCCCGTGCCTGAGCATGGGGATGAGCGGAGATTACGCGGAAGCGATTTCCGAAGGAGCAACCCACGTGCGAATCGGCTCGGCAATTTTCGGAAAACGCGATTACAAGGTGGAGGGAGAACTAGGATAACGATGAAAAGCCTGACAAATGTTTGCAAGATAGGTGATGAACTGGCGCTGGCCTTCAACGATGGCAGCGAGATGTATCTCGGCCTAGCGATGATGCGCAGATCCTGCCCATGTGCGGTTTGCCAAGGCGAACCGGATGCCATGGGACGCGTGCTGCGCCCCATCGTCGAGCACGGCCCGGGGGCTTTTGAGCTCAAACGCTTCGAACTGGTCGGCGGTTACGGCCTCCAGCTTTTCTGGGGTGACGGCCATGGCACCGGCATCTACAGCATGGCCTATCTGGAGCAACTCGATCGGCTGGCTCAGAACTGAGCTGTCCGGCGGCTTGCCCTGTGCCACACATTGGACCATGTTGATCCGGTTCGGATTGACTGATGAAATTCAAAATAAGGCATCTTTGGCTGCTGTTGTTTTTGGCCTCGTTTTTGATGATTTTTGTGGGAACCCACTTGCATCTGAGGCGGTTGGTATTTGTAAAAAAATTGATTACCGATGCGGAAGTGGTGGAATATGAGCCGAGCAATTTTTCTTCGGTGTATTACGAGTATGAGGTGAATGGCGTGATCTATTCAGGTGTGGCTTCCGCGGAGGGATATGATCGTGGGGATCGGGTGAAGATTTATTACGCGGTCGATCGGAATCATGTCTCGGAGTTGGTGGAAAACATTCCGACTCCAAAGGATTTTGTAGGGTTCTCCATTCTGGGATCGTTGTGGATTTCCTGCGGGGGGACGCTGGTCTTTTGGTTCAGCCATAAGCTTGTTGGCGGACAGCGAATGCCCTTGGCGGAGCCATAATTTTTCTCCGGATGGGCTGTGGTATACGGAGCCCACGGTTTCACTCCGTGGGGCTCATGGGATATGCGATTTGCAATTATCTCGACCCTGCGGCCAAGATTTGCGTAAGTGTTATGTGAATTTCCTCCCCCTTTATGGAAACGATCAAAATTTTTGTAAGCAGTCCGGCTGATGTATCGCTGGAACGTGCACGTTCGAAGCGTGTGGTGGATAAGCTCGGGATCGAGTTTGCGGGGAGGGTTAAATTGGAGCCGTTTTATTGGGAGCATGAGCCGATGCGGGCCACGGATACTTTCAACGGCACCGACAACATCCCGCTGACTTCGGATTTCGACATCGTGGTGTGCATCCTGTGGTCACGCTTGGGTTCGCTGCTGGGCGATACGTTCCGGAGGCCGGATGGGAGCCGTTATCCTTCGGGAACGGTTTATGAAATGGAGACCGCCCGTGAGGCGTATCTCAAGACGCGAGCGCCGGATCTTCTGGTTTACCGGAAGACCGAGGAGCTTTCCCTGCCGCTGGATGACAAGGAGCAGCGCGAGCTGAAGCTCAAGCAATTCGAGGCACTGGAGGAATTTATCCAGGATTGGTTTTTTGATAAGGACGATACGTTCAAATCGGCGCTGACGAGTTACCGCAAGGTGACGCAGTTCGAGAATTTGTTGGAGCAACATCTCCGGCGCTTGATCGAAGCAAAGATCGAGAAATTGGGGCCGATGCCGGTGGATGGCGCGGTCGATGGCAGGGTTGGTTTTGCGTCGTATCACGGGGGCAGCCCGTTCCGTGGGCTGGAGCCGTTTGATTTCGATGACAGTGGGTTGTTTTTTGGTCGCTCGCTGGCGATCGAGGAGGTGCTGGATGCGCTGTGCAAGCAGTCGGAAAACGGTTTCCCGCTGGTGGTGGTGAACGGGGTGAGTGGCTCGGGGAAATCCTCGTTGGTGCGCGCGGGGGTGGTGCCGGTGCTGATGGAACCGGGGGTGGCGGAAGGAATTGGGCTCTGGAGGCGTGCCGATATGCGGCCCTCGGATGCGGATGAGGGCTTGTTTGCGGCGCTGGCGCAGGCGTTGTTAGAAAGTGAGGCGCTGCCGGAGCTCAAGCGTGCCGGGATGGATGCGGAGAAGCTCGCGAAAGCGCTCAGAGACGAGCCGGAGAAGCTCGTGGTTTCCCTAGCGCAGGTGCTCAAACAAATTTCCGCGGATGTGCAGTCGGACGAAGCCCTGCCACAGCCTCCGAGAAGCCGCTTGTTGATCGTGTTGGATCAATTTGAGGAAATTTTCAGCGACGAACGCAAGATATCCGCTGCCGAGCGGGAGGCGTTTTCTGCGACTCTGGCATGCCTGCTGAAGTCCGGCGTGGTGTGGGGGCTGATGACGATGCGTGCCGATCGCATGGCGAAATTTCAGGAGCTTGAGCTGCTTTCCGAAGCCACGCGGCAGCATGGCCAGGTGACTTTGATGGCACCTTCCGAGACGGATCTTTCCCTGATGATCCGGCTGCCGGCGAGGGCGGCGGGTATCGATTTTGAGCAGCTGGTTCCCTCCGGAGAAAGGCTGGAGGACAGGTTGCTCAAGGAGGCGCGGGATGCGCCGGACGGGCTGCCGTTGTTGGGATTTGTCCTGCAATCGCTCTACGAAAAGATGGAGCCGGGCGGGCGCATGTTGAAGTTTTCCGCGCTTGAGGAACTCGGTGGACTGGAGGGCGCGGTGGCGAGTCGTGCGGAGGCGGCTTTCAAGGAATATGCGCAGAAAGCCGGCGAGGCAGAGACGGAACAGGCCTTGTCTGGATTGATGCGCCTGCTCACGACGTTGAGCGAAGACCCGGATGCTCCGCCGTTGCGGCGGGTCGCGGAAATGGAGGCGGGGGCGGATACAACGCGGGACGGATTGGTCGAAGCGCTGGTGGAAAACCGTTTGCTGACACGCGGTGTGACATCGGGTAGCAATGCCACGATCTACGTCAGCCATGAGGCGATTTTTAGGAAATGGCCGAGGCTCGCGGAGCTAATCGAGAAGGATAGAAAATTCCTCAGCACCCGGCGACTGGCGCAGGTGGCGGCAGCGCGGTGGGCAGCACGTGGAAGGAAGCCGGAATTTCTCTGGAGCCGGGGAGCGTTGCTGGAGGACGCGAAGTTCCTGCTAGAGAACGGCGAGACCCTCGATGAGCAGGAGAAAGATTTTGCGAAGGCATCGGTGGGCTCCGCCAAGGGGCGCACTGCGAAGCTGGCGGTGTTTGCGCTGGTGCTGATTGGGGCAGGTGTGGGCGCCTATTTCCTGATGCCGAAGGATGTGGTGAAAGAGGAGCTCAGTGATGCGGACAAGGCGGAGATTCAAAAGATCGAGGATCGCAAGAAGCGGGACGCCCTGGAGCTGCAGCTGGATGCGGCGTTAGCCGATTTGGCCGTGGAGATGTGGCCGGAGCCGGAAGTGGAGGTCGAATGGGAGGATAGGGAGCCGGAGCTGCCGCGTTTCGCCGATATGGATGTGGCGGAAATTTCACGCAGGATCATGGAGCTGGAGCCGGACAACGCGGTGGCATGGGGCGCATCGGTGAAGGCGGATATCGTGACTGCTGGCAGGGTGGCGGGAGAAGATCCGGAGGAGGGCAAAAAGCTCTATACTAATATCGCCAAGCGCCTTGATGAATGGCGTGGCAAAGATTTGGCGAAGGACGAGCTACTGGATCTGAAAGCAAGGATCGCCTGGCAACAGGGCAACAAAGGGGAGGCGGCAAACCTGTGGGCGAGCTACCTGAAGACCGAGGGGCTGGAACCGCTGGCGAAGCGGCGCATGTATGAATTGCTCACCCGCGTGCGGATGGAGGAGGGCAAGACCCGCGAGGTGGAGCGCATGCTCGGCGATTGGCTGGAAATGGAAGACAACGCGGTGGCGAGGGCACGGCGCGCGAAGATCCGTTTGGAGAGATTGGATTACGAAGGAGCCAGTGAGGATCTGGCCAAGGCGCAGGAGCTGCAGCCGGATCTGGTCGAGGTCAAGGAACTAGCGCCTGTGCTGGAGCGTGCCGCAAAATACTCCGGCGTAATCGCGGATCTAACTGCCAAAATCAACAAGGCTGGTGCCGGCGGGGGCGTGCCGGAACTGTGTGAGCGGGCGCGTTATCTGATCGCGATGGAGCAGTATGATGCGGCGATGGATGACCTCGACGAGGCAAATAAACGGGTGCGCGGTGGCTCAGCCACGATCGGGGTGTTCAAAGGGGTGTTAGGCGCACGCAGTGGCAGGGGCTTGCCGGAAGGAAGTCTTGTGCAGCCATGGGGGGAATGGAGTTCGGAGAACGGGTGCAATCAGTTCTTCGTCGAGAAATGGGACACACTGATGGAGATGATCGATCTGGATCTGCAAATGTGGGTGGATGTGGGGCAGCCGGCACGACGTATCCAACGCGGCTGGAAAATGTGGGAGCTGGGTCAGCAAAAAATGGCGCTACGTGATGCCGATAAGGCTTTGAACGATTACCCAGGTGAAATGAATGCCAAGATGCTGCGCATCGCGTCACTGGTCTATTTGGGCGAGAGCGAACAGGCGCTCACGGAGTGCGATGAGAGCCTTTTGTATCATTCGAATTGGGTGGGATTCCATCGCTTCCGTGCGGAGGCGTTGTTCAATCTCGGCCGCAAGGAGGAGGCTCTAACAGCGATCGAAGATACCCTGCGACTGGCTCCGGATATTGCCTATTTCCATGAGCTCCACGGCGCGTATCTCGATGCCCTTGGGCGTGCGGATGAAGCTGCGAGGGCGAGGGCGCGCAGTGTTGAATTGAAAAACCAGTGAAGGATCATGAAGATGAAATGTATAAAACTGGCCGTCGCGGTGATGACTGCTGCGATGGTTTTTTCGGGCTGTGAACGTGATGCCAGTGGCACGCAGAAGAAGGCTAATCAGAAAAAAACAGAAGAGGTTACGGTGGTGGCCGTGCCGGATCCTGCGGCGGGAGGGATGAAGGTGGAGCCGGCCGGGGGTGAACTGGAGGCGATGAGATATGTGCGCATCAGTTTTCCGGTGGACATGGTGGATCAATCGGATGTTGGCAAGAGCCGGGTGTCACCCGTGGAGGTGGTGCCGGATGGCATGGTGAAATTCATCTGGACGAGTACGCGGGGAGGGATTCTTGAAACGAGGATGCGCGACAATGCGAAGGTCATGCGGCGGCTGCGGTTGATCGATGGCCTAGTGGATTTTTCCGGTAAGCCCGTCGATGTGGATGGCTGGGGGGCGGAGTTTGCGAAACAGGACTTGGAAGTTTTGAGCGTGGTTTTTGCGGACGAAGACGGGGAGTTTTCGGAGCCGAACCCGAACCGCAAGCTCGGCGGAGGCCAGAGGGTGGCGCTGAGTTTCAGCCGGGATGTGATGCCATCGGAAATCGCCAAAAGCCTGGCGTTCATCGATTCGGAAACCAAGCAGCGCTTCGGCGTGAAGGTGGCGCTCGAGCAGGAGCAGGCGGATCGGCCGCAAGGAATTGTGATCGTCGAGCCGATGGCTACCTTACCAGTCGAGAGGTCTTACTGGCTGGTGATCGAGAGGCTCGGCGATTACGCGGGCAAGCATCCGCTGCCGCATCTGCGTGTCTTTCCGGCGGGCAGGACGAGCCCACTTTTGCTGACATGGGCGCGTGCCTACAGTCAGCCGCTCACAGGCAATTTCATCCGGCTGGGATTCAACCGCAGGGTCGCCATGGATTCGGTGAAGGACGGATTGATACGCATCGATCCTCCGGTGCAGATTGCCAAGATCGAGCGGGAAAAAAACTCGTTGATCGTGCGCGGTGAATTCAAGAGCGACACGGTCTATTCGGTGACGGTGCGGAAAGGGATTTCATCCGAGGACGGTTCGCCGCTGGCTGAGGAAAAGACCATAGAGCTGGAATTGCCGCTGAGGAGGCCGGCGATCGTGCTGGATGCCGCGAAGAGGTCCGTGCCGGTGGCGGAGTTCGACTTCGGGCTGAAGCTTTGCAGGACGCAGGATGTGAAGTGGCGCATCGCTCCCGTGCCGCGCGGAAAATACCGTGAAGTGAACGAGAGATTGAAGGAGTTCGCGTGGTTCGCGCGTGATGACGAAGGGGCACCCATTTTGGATCCGCGCGATGAGACGGTGCGATACGTGGATACCGAATCATTGATTTCCAGCCTGCGCCTGAATGCCGTGGCTGAGGGTTCGGTGAAAGGGGAGCCCGGCGAGGAGCTGGCCGGGCGTTCGTTTGCATGGCCGCAGGCATGTGTGAAATCCGGGTTGTATCTAGTGGAATTCGAGGGGCGTGACGAGGACAGGCGTGAGATCGGGAACCGTTGCCTGGTGAATGTGCGGGATATGGTGATCCGGAAATATGCAGCGGAAGGGGAAACCTTTTTTCATGTGGCCCAGGGGGCAAACGGTGCGCCGTTGGCGGGCGCTTCGCTTTACCTCTACGGGGGCTCGGATGAGGAGCCGACCCCGGTGATGACCAACGAGGTGGGGTTTGCATCTGCGGATGGTGCCTACGCATCCTACCTGTTTGTGGAGAAGGACGGCGTGACGGCTTTCCATGAAATTGTCGGAGCGAGCGATGCGCAGGCGAATTTCACCGGGGGCATGCCGGTACCCGAGCAGGTGCTGATCACCAACGGCGATGTCTTCCGGCCGGGCGATACCGTGACATATTCTGGCATCGTCAGGCAGTTGGGTGAAGACGGGAAGCCGGTAATCCCTTCGGAAAAGGCGACCCTGAGCGTTTCTAACGACTCTTTCTCTGATACAGGATTTTTCCCGAAAATCGGGGAGGTCATGAACCAGATCGGTATCGACCTGGATCGGTATGGCATGTTCGGAGGGGAGTTCGTAATCCCGGAACATGCGTTGAGCGGGACTTATATCCTGAGCCTGACTTGCGGGACCTACGAGAACAGCTATAGCGGAGAAATCCCGATCACGGTCGCGGATTTCCGCAAGCCGGATGTCTTGTTGGGGATTTCTGCGCCCGACACGGTAGGGGATAAGGCGGAAGCGATCCTCACTTCGGAGTATTTCCACGGTGCCCCGCAAGCGGGAGCGAAGGTCAGCTGGCGTGCGGAATGGGTGTCATCGGATTGGGCGAAGGACAGGCTCGATGATGAGGAGGGCTACAACGATTGGGATGCCTACAGCTTCGACGACAAGTTTTCGCCGGATGCCGCGGATCAGGGAATCGAGGGCATCCTCTCCGCGATGCGGGCGAAGGTCGCCGATGCTGCGTGGTATTATGAAGAGGCTGCCACCGAGACGCCGGTGTTCGCCATCGAGCGTGGCGAAGGAGTGCTCGATGAAATGGGCATGCTCAAGGTCACTACGACGTGCCCTTTCAACAAGCAGAGTGGGATACGCAGGGCGCAGGTGCTGTGGGTCGTGGAGGTGCTGGGAGAAGCCGGTGAAGTCAACCGTCAGGTGGCGGTGCAGGGACTGCAGTTCGCTGAGCAGGTGCTGGGGCTGCGGGTCGAAGAAGCCTGGGAGGTCGGTATCGACATCGATCTCAAGAGCCTGACGATGGATCAGGAAGAAGGTTTCCCTATCCCTGCATCGATCGAGGTGATGAAGCGCGAGGTGAAGGTGACCAAGGAATCGGTCGGCCAGAACATCGTTCGCTACCGCAACACGCCGGTGTTCCAATCGATCTATCAGGGCGAGATGCTGACGAACGGGAAAATGACTGTGCCGGTAAGGGAGCCGGGAGATTATGTCGTGATCGCGAAGGCGAAGGATATGCCGGGAGTCAACGCGGTGAGCGCGCAGGTGATCGGGCTAATGAACGAAAGCCAAGCGCCGGTGTTGGATGACTTCAGTGCAGAGGCGATCCCAGAGCGCGCGAAATGGACGGCCGGCGAGGATGCGGTGATTCAGTTGCGCTCGCCCCTAACAGGTTGGGCGCATGTGACTGTCGAGGCTGGCAAGAACATCGACATCCTTCCATTGGTGAAAATCACCGGCACGGCGGACAAGATCAAGGTGCCGATGAAGGCCAGCTATTTCCCGAACTGCTTCGTCACGATCCATGTCTATCAGGATGCAGCGAAAGGCGGGAGACCGATGGAGCGTCGAGCGATCTGCGAGCTCAAAGTCAGCGACCCGCAGCGTGAGCTGAAAGTGACGCCGGTGCTGACCTCGCCGACGGTGGCGCCACGGGATCAGGTGGACGCAGTGATCCGTGTCTCGGCTTTCGACAGGCCGGTGGCAAATGCGCGGGTGGTGGTCGGGGTGATCGATGAATCGCTGCTGTCCTTGGGTGAGTGGAAAATGCCGGATCCCATTTCATCCATCCATCCACGCAGGCCGCGAGTGTTCGATACTGCACGCTCGCTGGATGAGAGTTGGTATCCATTTGAAAGACGGACGTTGAGCCAGACACAGAAAGGTTTCATCCTCGGCGACGGCGGTGCGACGGGAGCAGGCTTAGGAGCGCTGGCGGTGCGTGAAAATGACATCCCGCGGCCGTTCTGGCAAAGCGACGGGATGACCGATGCGGAGGGCAATTTCGCCTTCTCTTTCCACGCTCCAGACCAACTGACGAGTTACCGAGTTTTCGCCGTCGCGGTGTCGGGTGTGGAATCGGCAGGCAGCGGCGCGACCAAGCTCAGGGTGAGTCAGGATCTGAGGCTCAAGCCGTTCCTTCCGAGATTCGTGCGCGAGGGCGACCGGCTGAAGTTGCGCTGCCGCATCGAGTGTGATGCGAGCGCGGATGGTGCGATGGATGTCGAGTTCCGGGCGGATGCGGAGAGCGGTGCCATCCTGGCGGGTGAGGCATCCGCAAAGGTAAGGATTGCCCCGGGGGCTTCGGAGGTGGTTTCGGTGCCTGTGGTGATTGATGAAATGACCGCCGGAGGTGAGGCGGTGGTACTTTTCTCGGCACAGGGCAGAGAAGGTTTCCGCGATATGGTGCGGGTGCGCATCCCGGTCAAAGACGCCCATGTCCTGCGCACCGAGCACCGGGGCGGAACGCTTGCCGCCGGTGATTCGCTTTCCTCCGAGCAGGTCATGCAGGGGCTTTCCTCGAGCAGTGATGCGGAGTGTGACCTTTTCCTCTCCGGCACGCGTTGGATGCCCAAGCTCGCAAGCATGAGTTCGCGCGACCCTTCGGCACCAACGCTCGCCGACCTGAGCGGCGCGGCTCTCGGATCGATCCTGATGCTGACGTTGGACGGATATCTTCCGGGGAAACTTTCTCACAGGGATTCCGCCGAGCGCGATTTCCAGGAAGCCATGCGCGTGGTGCAGAATTCGGTGATACGGGATGCTGGGTTCGGCTGGATCCCGCGTTGGCCGGGGAGTTCGGAGCCCGATGGCGCGACGACCGCCCTGACCGCCCTTGCCGCGGGGCTTGCAGAGGACGAGTTCGGCCAAGCACGGGAACAGCAAACCAGCCTCAAAGGGGGGGTGCCGTATTTGCTGGAAGATGCCCTGAGGACATGGCGGCGGGCGATGTTGGGGCATTCGGTCGCCATTCTGATGGGGGCGGAGCCTTCGAATTTTGAGAAATGCGTGGCGCTGGCGATGGAGGCGCAGGGCTACGGCCTTGTGGATGATGAACGAACGCATGCAGTGCTACGGGATCTCTACGAGCACCGCGAGAAGCTGGATCTTGAGTCGAAGTGTTTCCTCGCTCTGGCGGATGTCTCGCTGAAGACCAAAGAATACCGGGCGATGGCGGTGCTGACTGACGAAGAGGCGGAGAAACTGATCGAAGAGATCACCCGTGAGGACGCGCCGCAGGAATTCAATCCCGCCACGCTCGGCACACGCACCCGGGCGGAAGCGATACGCATGTATGTGGTTTCCAAAGTCAGGCAGGGCATGGGGCGGTCGGATCGCGAGGAGCTTGAGCGGCTGATCGAGCCGGTGCTTCAGGGCGGGCTGGATCTCACCGCGCAGGAAAATCTCTGGGTGCTGCTGGCAGCGAAAAGTGCGATCACCGTGGAAAATCCGGCGATTTTGGAAGGCAGGGTGCAGGCCGGTCTTGAAGCCGAGGTGTCCCGCAATGGCGTGACGCTTGCATGGCTCGGGCATCCCGCGTCCCAGCTGCGGGGCATGCTTTCCAGTCCACTCCGGCCGGGGGTGCAGAGCGAGTGGATGATGCAGGTTTCCCATCGAGAACCAATCGGCAAGGCCAAGGCAAGCGACGCTCTCAGACTTACGCGAAAAGTCGTGAACCTCACCGAGCCAAAACGCGATGGCAGCTCGGAAGCGCCGTTCCATCTCGGAGACTATGTATTGCTGGAATATGAAATGGATGCCGGGAGCGATGCCTATCAGGTGGAGCTGGATGAGCACTTGCCCGCTGCGTTGGAAACGGTGAACCCGGATCTGCCATCGGTGCGCAGGACTTTCCCGCTGCCGCCGATGAATGAGGAGAATATGGTCAGCCTCTCCCACGTGGATCGCCGCGCCGACCGGGTGCGTATGTATTTCGATCACCTCCTGCCGGGGAAAGCGGGTTATGCAATCCTGACCAAGGTGGTGGGCGCGGGAGAATTCCGCTGGCCTGCCGCCGGGGCGGTGCCGATGTATGATAAACGCGTGCAGGCAACTACGGTGGATGCAGTAATCCATTCCGCAGCGGAGTGATGGCAAAAGGGAGGTCATCGGTCTGGCGCAGGTGGATACGGCGCGGGTTTGTCGTCGGCGGGGTGCTGCTCGTCACTGCATGGGGGCTGCTGGAGGTAGGGATTCGCAGTGTGGAGCTGCCGGAAGGGCTGGGCGAGGTGCACGAGACCGTTAGGTTGCTGGATAGGGGGGGGGGCGTGATTTCGGAAAGTGGCAATGCGGAGGCGCGTTCGTGGCGGTCGGTGAAGTTGGCGGAAGTGGATGGGTGGGTGATACGCGCCACGCTGGCCGCAGAAGACCGCAGGTTTTACCAGCACTCCGGGGTGGATGTGGTGGCGCTGGGCGGATCGCTGTGGAGAAACGTGACTTCGGGTAGGGTGGTTTCCGGTGCGTCAACGATCACCCAGCAACTCATCAAGCTGCATGCGGGGGGATCGCAGCGCGGCTGGAAGGAAAAGGTGGTGGAGAACCTCGCGGCGCTGAAGTTGGAACGTAAATGGGGCAAGCAACGCATCCTTGAGGCATATCTGAACCGCATCGATTATGGTAACCGCCTACGTGGGATCGAGGCAGCAGCGCAGGGCTATTTCGCGAAGGCGGCGGCGGATCTGGAGCCGATGGAGGCGGTGTTTCTGGCGGGGTTGCCCCAGGCACCGAGCCGCTACAATCCGTGGACACATCCCGAGGCGGCGGCTTCGCGCTACCGGCAAGTTCTACGCTATCTTGAAATGGAAGATGCCGAAGTGCCGTCTTTGGCAGACCGAGGCCGGAGCCAGCTTGCTCCGCACTTTTCCAGACATGTGCTGGGCAGGGCATATGGAGCGGAGATCCGGTCGACATTGGATTCAGATTTGCAGGCGGAGGTGCTGCGTATTGTGGAAAAGCACACCACGCGATTGCGGCCTTCCGGTGTCTCGCAGATTGCGGTGGTGGTGTTGGATCATCGCACCGGCAAGGTGAAAGCCTGGTGCGGATCTTCCGATTGGGAGGGGAAAGGCGGGCAGATCGATGGGGTGATCACCGCACGTTCCAGTGGCTCCACGCTCAAACCTTTCCTTTACCTGCGCGCGATCGACGAGGGCTTGTTGACTGCTGCCAGCCTTGTCCCGGATACGCCGGATGCGATACGGGCGGAGTATGCGGATTACGATCCTCGCAATTACGACGAGCGTTTTTGGGGGCCGGTGCGCGTGCGGGAGGCTTTGGCAAATTCTCTGAACATCCCGGCGGTGCATGTGCTGGCGCAAGTCGGCGCGCGGGATTTCCATCGCTTCCTGAGCCGTTCCGGCATCCCACTGAAGCGTGGGCTGGATGAATACGGGGCTGGTATGATCCTCGGCAACGGCGAGGTGCGCCTGCTGGATCTCACCGCAGGCTTCGGTGCCTTTGCAAACGGCGGCGTCTATGTCGCTCCGAGGTTCAGGGAGGCCGATCCGGTGCGGCACATCGCCATCTCCGGGAAAGGCGCGGCGGCGGTGCTTACCGATATCCTTTCCGACAACGATGCGCGGCTGAAAACCTTCGGCCTGCGTTCGCCGTTGGCCTTCGAGGGGGTGCGCGTGCCCTGCAAGACCGGGACGAGCTCCGGCTTCCACGATGCGTGGACGGTCGGAGCGACAGGTCGGCATGTGGTCGGCGTGTGGGTGGGAAATTTTGATGGGCGGGCGATGGATGAGGTTGCTTCCGTCACCGGCCCCGCGCCGGTGTGGCGGGAAATCATCGATCTCCTGCTCCCCGAAGACGGCGGTGTGATGATCGATCCGGCAGACGCCGGCCTGGTGTCTGTGGAGATCTGCACGTTATCGGGTTTGCTCGGGTGCCCGGAGAGTCCGGGGAAATTGGTGGAGTGGTTCCTTCCGGGCAGCGAACCCACGGAAGAAGCCTCCGGCTTTTTCCGGAATGGGAAAATTGTCCTCCCTGCAGAATACGCGCTGTGGTGCAAGAGCGGGCACAACTACCTCGCCGCGGAAGTTTCGGCGGGCGGTGAACTGAAAATCATCCAACCGATGGATGGATCGGTATTCCTCTTGGATGCGGATCTACCGGCGGAGCGGCAGGAGATCGAATTCATCGCTGTGGGTGGCGAGGAAGTGCGATGGGAGATCGATGGGGAAGAATTCGGGGGAGGTTTCTGGAGGCTCTCTCCGGGGAGGTATCATGTGAAGGCGACACTTACGGAGCGAGTGGTGGAGTCTGTTTTCGAGGTGAAATGAGGGTAATTGAATGAGGAAAGCAGGAAGGGAGAGTGGAATCTGAATATTTCTATCTGAAGAAGTTCCGACCTACCTTCCTTATTTATAATCCACTCACAGCCCTCGGTATTCGGCGGCGAGGCGTTTGGCGGTGGCGATGGTGTTGCGGTGGAGCTTGGCGGTAAACTCCGGTTGGCGGTTGTAGCCGCCGCCGTAGAGGATGGCCACGGGGATGCGATTTTTGATCAGGGCACGCAGGAGAACTTCGTCGCGACGCTGGATTTCCTTGAGCGAGAGGTGCATCTGGCCGAAGCGGTCGTTGCGGTGGTTGTCCGCACCGGAGATCCAGATGACGAGGTCGGGTGAGAATTTGTCGAGGGAGTCGGCGAGGGTTTGGAAAAGCTGCTGGAGGTACATCTCGCCTTCGACGTAGCGGACGGTTTCGACATCGAGGGAGCTGGTGACCTTTTTGGTGGGATAGTTTTTCCCAACATGGATAGAGTAGGTGAAAACGCGTGGGTCGTCGCCGAGCAGGGAGGCGGTGCCATTGCCTTGGTGGGCATCGGTATCGACTACCATGACCTTGATGTTCGGCTGCTTGTCCTGGAGATCGCGGATGGCGATGGCGATGTCGTTGAAAACACAATAACCCTCGCCGTGTTCGCGGAAGGCATGGTGGGTGCCGCCGGCGAGGCAGACACCGACTCCCTCGGTGAGGGCGGCGTTGCAGGCGAGGCGGGTGGCCTCGACTTCGGTGGCGGAGCGGGCAAAGAGGTCGCGGGAAGCGGGGAGACCTAGGATCAGGAGTTCCTTGCGATCGAGGGCGGCGGACTGGATTTTCTCGATATAGGAGCGGTCGTGGACGCGCAGGATGTTATGGAAATCGGTGGCTTTGACCTCAATGACCTCCTCGGGACGGAGGATTTTTTCCGCGAGCAGCATGTCCTTGGAGACACGGAACTTGTCCATCGGGAAAGGATGTCCCTGGGGTAGTTCGAGTTCGAGGGACTGAGAGTAAAAGCAGCGCATGGCGAAACCCTAGGATTTAAACGTTAAACATCAAGGAAGAGTGGGATGAACGAAGCGGGGGATTTTGGCACGACAAAGGGGCGGGGGCGGATCCGATTCGTTGCGCCAACGATGAAAGCAATTTTAGAGAAGTCCTACGCCCGCCGGATCATCATTCTAGGGGCGCTGCTGTTGTCCTTGCCAACGCTGTATGCGGAGGAAGATGCGGGGCGTCCTGCGGAGCCGTTGTTGTGGGAAGTTTCAGGAAACGGGCTTTTGGAGTCGTCGTATCTTTTCGGAACCCTGCATCTGGGCGATAAACGGGTGACGGCGTTGCATCCTGCGGTGGAGAGGGCATTTGCCGGAGCTGGAGTGGTGATGACCGAGATCCCGATGGATACCGCGAGCATGCTTGCGGCGGCACCGAAGATGATGCGCAGGGATGGGAGGTCGCTGAATGAGTCGATCGGTGCGGAGCTTGCGGCGCGGGTTAATGAAGAACTGGCGTTGATCAATCCGGAGCTAAATTCCACGCCTTTTCAGGCACTTTCCACGTGGTCGGTGGCGACGATGATCCCGTTGCTGCCCGACCAGCTTGCGGGCAGGACAGCGCTCGACAAGATCCTCTGGGATCGGGCGGAGAAGGAAGGCAAGCGGATGGGGGCGATGGAGACTCTGGACAGTCAGCTCACAATTTTTACCGAAATGGACGAAGATGAGCAGGTGGCTTTTCTCGGTGAATCGCTCAGGGCGATGAAGCATGACCGGGATCTGGGTCGTGATACGAAGGAGGAAATGAAGGAAGCCTATGCGGCAGGAGATCTGGAAAAGCTCAACGCGGTGTTGGAGCGAGGATTTAATGAGATGGCGGAAGGTGAGCTCAAGGAATTGGGTGCGGCGTTCAGGAAGCGGTTGATCACGGATCGCGATATCAGCATGGCGAAAACCATCGGGGAGGTCCTGAAGGCGGAGCCGGGCGTGGTGCATTTCTTCGCGGCGGGTGCGGGGCATTTTTCTTCAGAGACCAGTATCCGGAGTCATTTGGAAAAAGCGGGTTACACCGTGATACGTGTGTCGGAATGAAAGCGATGAATATCGCGGTGGTGGGATGCGGTGCGGCCGGGGCGGCGGCGGTTTTTCTGAAACGGGCGGGGCATGGGGTGGTGGTTTTCGAACAGGCTCCGGAATGTCGGGCAGTGGGCGCGGGTTTCCTGATGCAACCGAGCGGGATGGATGTGCTGCGTGAGTTGGGCATCCATGACGAGGTGATATCCCATGCCTCCAAGGTGAAGCGCCTGCATGTGCTGGAGAAGGACGGAAGCGATCTGATGGAGCTGCAGTATGAGGAGATCGGTGCGGGGCTATTCGGCGCGGGCCTGCACAGGCCGGTGGTGATGGGGGCGCTGATCGCGCTGGTGGAGAAGGAAGGGGTGGAAATCCGTTGGGGCAGCCGGGTGGAGGGCGCGCGGAAGTTGGTGGATGGCTGGGAGGTGGAGGGAGAAAAATTTGACCTCCTGCTGGTGGCGGACGGGGCGAGGTCGGCGATGAGGAGGGCTTTGCTGGGCGAGGGGTATGACCGGGGATATGGGTGGGGTGCGCATTGGTTCATCGGGAAAAATCACGGTGTTTTTCCGGAAGGCGATCTGCACCAGGTGGTGTGCGGCACGCGGCAGTTGGCGGGCTTTCTGCCGACGGGCAGGGAAACCGGCGGGGCGGAGGATCTGGTGAGTCTTTTCTGGAGCATCGAGGTCGACAGGGATGCGGAAATCCGGAGAAAGCCGTTGGCGGAATGGAAGGCGGAGATTCTTGGGTTGTGTCCGATTGCGGAGGATTTGCTGGGGCAGATCGGCGCCTGGGAGCAGGTGCTCACCGCACGATACGGGGATGTGCGGATGAGGAAATGGCACGGGGATAGGGTGGTTTTTCTCGGCGATGCGGGGCATGCGATGAGCCCGCAACTGGGGCAGGGGGTGAACCTAGCGCTGGAGGATGCGAGCTGCCTGGCGGCTTGTTTGAAGGAAATGTCTTTGGAGAAAGCGCTGCCGGAGTATTCGCGGCGGCGCGGTCCGGTTCTGCGGTATTACCAGTTTGCGACACGCTGGCTGACTCCGGTTTTTCAATCCGATCATGAGTGGATCGATCCGTTCCGGCACGTGGGCTTCCGCATTGCCCAACGCCTACCTTTAGCCAGGAAGATGATGACCTGGTCGATGGCCGGGAGGACGCGGGGGATCTAAAAACTACTCCAGCAGTTTGCGGAGCGTGGCGCTGATTTAAACTGGATTTTATCTTTGCGCTTTGCCGGAGGGAGGGCGGCTGATTAGATGGGTGCGTGTTTCAGATCGTTTTTAATGAAATCAGTGCGGCGGAGCTTTCTTCCTTGGGGACCCTTGAACAGCTTGAGTTGCTGGAGGAATTTCGTGTGACAGAGGCGGATCTCAATGGCCTCGGCAGTGATAAGTTCGGGAAGATCGAGCGCGACGGGCATGTCTTCTACCGCTTCCGGGCGAAGGACTACCGCTTCTATTTCGAGGTGAAAGACAACTCGGTGATCGTGCACCGGGTGCTGCACAAGGGTACGTTTTCGGATTTCCTTTTCCGCTCGAAGATGCCCTTGGGCGAAGACGAG
The DNA here is from genome assembly GCA_039978775.1 of Luteolibacter sp. Lineage (GTDB taxonomy): Bacteria > Verrucomicrobiota > Verrucomicrobiia > Verrucomicrobiales > Akkermansiaceae > Luteolibacter. The sequence continues at coordinate 31,545 of JBDWAR010000025.1, forward strand.
GCACTGGCCGGATCGAAGCATTTCTGGAAGCTCATCGACGAAGGCCGCAATGCGCGGCAGGTCTGAGAACTCTACATACCGGACGTGGCTTTAGAAGCCCTCCCCGTGCCTAGCGGGTAGATGGAGACCCATCCACAGGGTTCTTCCGTGCGATCCATGCATGCAGATGCTCTTGATGCTGGGATGCGTATTTGTCCTAAATGAGATCCCTTGCTTGCGGTAATATCGGGCCGGGAAAAGCCAATGCACCCCACTTTTTTGTGTTCGGTCTGTTCGGGGTCAGTCGCATCATCACATTTCTGGTATGGTGGAAATTGGCTCAAAGCGCCGGGGACTGGAAAATTAGCGATTTTTCCACCTGCATATCCGCCATGGTATGGGGGATGCCGCCGATGCCGAGGCCGGATTCGCGGAGGCCGCCGAAGGGCATCCAATCGACGCGGAAGGCGGTGTGGTCGTTGGCGATGACGGTGAGGGCGTTGAGTCCTCGGTAGGCTTGGAAAATCGTGTCCATTTCCTTGCTGAAAACGGAGGCCTGGAAGGAGAAGGGCACGTCGTTGGCGGCTTGGATCGATGCTTCCACCGATTCGCTGGTGTAGAGGCAGACGACGGGGCCGAAGATCTCTTCCTTGCTCACGCGGCAATCGGCCGGAGGGTCGATGAGGATGGTCGGCTCGTAGCAGGTGTCGGAAATGCGTTTTCCTCCGGTATGGAGGGTGGCTCCTCCCGAAACGGCTTCGTTGACCCATTCCTCGACGCGGTCGACTTCCTTCGGGCGGATGAGAGGTCCGATGTCGGAGCTTTCGAGGGTTGGATCGCCGGTGGTCATGTTCGCTGCCTCGGCGGCGAGTTTGTCGGCGAGTTTCGAGATGACGGAGGCGGGGGCGAAAATGCGCTGGACGGAGACGCAGACCTGGCCGGCGTGGTAGAAGCCGCCCTTCGCGAGGGGAGGGGCGGCGAGGTTGAGGTCGGCGGTGGCGTCCATGATGACGGGAGCTGACCCGCCGTGCTCGAAGGCGCAACGTGTGCCGGGGGCGAGCTTTGAGCGGAGCATCCAGCCGACGTTTCCGCTGCCGATGAAGGTGAAGAAGGCGATGCGCGGATCACCGACGGTGGCGGTGGCGAGGTCGCGGTCCTTGAGGGTGAAGGCCTGGCACCATTCTGGCGGGAGGCCGGCTTCGTGGAGGAGTTCGACGAGGCGGAAGCAGGAGAGCGGGGTGTCGGAAGCGGGTTTCACGATGACCGGGCAGCCGGTGGCGACGGCGGGGAAAACCTGGTGGACGATGAGGTTCACCGGGTGATTGAAGGCGCTGTAGGCGAGCACCGGGCCGATGGCTTCGTGGGAGGTGAAGGCGAGGCGGTTGGCGGAGGCGGGGTTGAGCCCCATCGGGATTTCTTCGCCGTGGGCGGTGCGCAGGGTCTCGACGCAGCAATGGATGCCATCGATGGCGCGGGCGACCTCGGCCTTCGAATCCTTGAGCGGTTTGCCGCCCTCGCGTGCGGATTCGGTGGCGAACATTTCCGCCCGTTCGGTGAGGAGTTCGGCGGTTTTGCGAAGGATGGCGATGCGCTCCCAGGCGGGGATGTGCTTCGAGCGATCTGCGTGGAGGGCGGCGGCGGTGGCGAGGGCTTTCTCGACGGTGGCGGCATCTGCGACTTCGACGGAGCCGATGGATGAGCCATCGAAGGGGGCGGTGACTTCGAGGGTGCCTGCGTTTCCTGAATAGCCGGGGACGAGGGTTTTGAAATGGGATTTGGTGGACATGGTTTCGGTGGTGATCGGGCGTTGAGATTTTCTTTTTAACGCAGAGGCGCGGAGGTCGCAAAGGGAACGCAGAGGGGGGTTGTATTTTCATGATAAAAAACTGCGGAGGATCGGCTCTGCGTCTTCTCTGCGTTGTCTGCGGCTCTGCGTTGAAATTTTGCTTAGACCGCTGCGGCGCGCTCTTTGATCTCGTGGTTGAGGATGCGGTCGTTATCGGAGTAGTCAATGGCGAGGTCGATGACGTGGACGGCAGGTTCGTCGCGGCATTTTTCTAGGAGGGGGAGGAGTTGTTCGGTGGAGGTGACGCGGTGGCCTTTTGCGCCGTAGCTCCGGGCGTAGAGGACAAAATCCGGGTTGCCGAAAGTGAGGCCGTAGTCGTTGAATTTCATGTTCGTCTGCTTCCAGCGGATCATGCCGTAGGAATCGTCGCGGATGATGACGACGGTGAGGTGGAGCCCGAGGCGGACTGCGGTTTCGAGTTCCTGGGAGTTCATCATGAAGCCACCGTCTCCACAGATGGCGATGACATCGCGCTTGGGGTGGACGATTTTCGCGGCCATGGCGGAGGGTAGTCCGGCGCCCATGGTGGCGAGGGCGTTATCGAGCAGGACGGTGTTCGGCTGGGCGGCGTTGTAGTGGCGGGCGAACCAGATTTTGTAGATGCCGTTGTCGAGGGCGATGATGCCGTCGTTGCTGAGGGTCTTGCGCACATCCGAGACGAGGCGCTGGGGTTTCACCGGGAAGCCGGGATCATCGAAAAACTCGATGCGCTGGGCATCTGCAGCGGCCTTGATGTCCATGAAACGGGAGAAGTCCCAATGGTTCTGCGAATCGAGCAACTCGGCGATCTGCCAGATGCTGTTGGCGATGTCGCCGACGACCTCGACCTGTGGGAAATAGACGGGATCGACCATGGCGGAGAAAAAATTGATGTGGATGACTTTGCGCGTGTCGCCATTGCGCATGAAGAACGGGGGTTTCTCGATGACATCGTGGCCGACGTTGATGATAAGATCCGCGTGTTGGATGGCACGGTGGAGGTAGTCGCCATCGGAGAGGGCGGCGTTGCCGAGGAAGAGGTCGGAGTTTTCATCGACCACGCCCTTGCCCAATTGCGTTGAGATGAAGGGAATGCCGGTTTTTTTTACGAACTTGCTGAGCATACGGCTGGTCAGCTTGCGGTTCGCGCCTGCAGCGATGAGGAGCAGGGGGTGCTTGGCGGCGGCGATCAGTTGCACCGCGTTGGCGATGGATTTTCCTTCCGCGACCGGGCGGCGGACGGCGGAAGCGGGGATGGGAACAAGGTCGTGCGCGGGTTCTCCTGCGATGTCCTCGGGGAGTTCGAGGTGAACGGCTCCGGGGCGCTCTTCCTCGGCGAGGCGGATCGCCTCGCGGACACGGCAGGCGATGTTGTCTACGCTGACGATCTGGTGGGTGAACTTGGTGATGGGTTTCATCATTTCCACGACATCGAGGATCTGGAAGCGGCCTTGTTTACTGCGTTTTACGGGCTTCTGTCCGGTGATCATCATCATCGGCATGCCGCCGAGCTGGGCGTAGGCGGCGGCGGTGACGAGATTGGTGGCGCCGGGGCCGAGGGTGGAGAGGCAGACGCCGGTTTTTCCGGTGAGTCGACCGTATGTGGCGGCCATGAATCCTGCGCCCTGCTCGTGGCGGGTGAGGATGAGCTTGATGTGGGAGCGGGAGAGCGAGTCGAGGAAATCGAGGTTCTCCTCGCCGGGGATACCGAAGATGTATTCGACGCCCTCGGCTTCGAGGCATTTCACGAGGTGGTCGGAGGCGGTCATGGTCTAAAAGTTTGCTAGTGGGAAGTTTTCAGTTTTTAGGAGGGATCAGACGACGCCGTAGGCCATCATGGCGTCGGCGACTTTGACGAAGCCGGCGATGTTTGCGCCGCTTTTGTAGTCGACGGGTTTGCCTGCCCGGGCGCCGTATCTGATGCATTTTTCGTGGATTTCGGTCATGATGCCTTTGAGCCGATCATCGACTTCTTCGCGGCCCCAGCTGATGCGGAGTTGGTTCTGGCTCTGCTCGAGTCCGGAGACTGCGACGCCACCTGCGTTCGCAGCTTTTGCGGGGCCGAAGAGGACGTCATTTTCGATGAAATGTTCGGTGGCTTCCGCGGTGCATGGCATGTTCGCGCCCTCGGCGACGCCTATGCAGCCGTTTTTGACGAGAGCGACGGCGTCGTCGATGAGGAGTTCGTTTTGGGTGGCGCAGGGGAAGGCGAGGTCGCAAGGGACTTCCCATGGGGTTTTTCCTGCGACGAATTTGCAGCCGAATTTTTCCGCGTATTCCTGGATGCGGCCGCGGCGTTTCTCTTTGAGGTCGATGAGCCAATCGAGCTTCACCCGATCGAGGCCTTTGGGGTCATGGATGAAGCCGGAGGAGTCGGATGCGGTGAGGACTTTCGCGCCGAGGTGAAGGAGTTTTTCCATGCAATAGAGGGCGACGTTGCCAGAACCGGAGACGACCGCGGTTTTGCCTTTGATCCCGGTGCCGGAGTGCTCGAGCATGTGCTGCATGAAATAGACTGCGCCATAGCCAGTGGCTTCTTTGCGGACGAGGCTGCCACCGAAGGCCAGACCTTTGCCGGTGAGGATACCGGCGAAGCGGTTTTCGAGCCGTTTGTAGGTGCCGAAAAGGTAGCTGATCTCACGTGCGCCGACATTGATGTCACCGGCGGGCACATCGACATCTTCACCGATGTGGCGGTGGAGCTCGATCATCATGGATTGGCAGAAGCGCATGATCTCGCGGTCGGAGCGGCCTTTGGGATTGAAGTTCGAGCCGCCTTTGGCACCACCCATGGGCAGGCCGGTGAGGCTGTTCTTGAAGACTTGCTCGAAGCCGAGAAATTTCAGCACGCTCTGGGTGACGGAAGGGTGGAAACGGAGGCCGCCCTTGTAAGGACCGATGGCGTTGTTGAACTGCACGCGCCATGCGCGATCCGCGTGGATGTGGCCGGCATCATCTTCCCATGTGACGCGGAAGGTGATGATGCGGTCCGGCTCGGTCATGCGCTCCAAAATGTAGGCATCGCGGTATTGGGTGTGTTCCGCCGTGAAGGGGATGATCGTCTCGATAACTTCATGGACCGCTTGGTGGAATTCCTTTTCGCCCGGATTGCGCTTCTTGAGACCCGCCATGAAGGCCTTGATTTCTTTCTCGGTATTGGGTTTCGAGGTCATAACTGACCAGTATGCATTTTTTACAGGGTAAGAGAATGTCTTTTCTCCGGTTTCTTGGTGAGCGAGGGGTGGGAGGGGTGGGAGGGGTGGGAGGGCGACTGGGCTTGCGGCTTGGGGTGAACGGATTCATTCTCACGGCGTGGCGAAGGAGCATGTTTTGAAAAAGAGTCTGGTGAAGGCACCAGGGGCGGCGCTGAAAGATCATTTCGGCTTTTCGAAGTTCCTAGACGGGCAGGAGGAGGTGATTTCCGAGATCGTTTCCGGGCGGGACGGGCTGGTGGTGATGCCGACGGGTGGGGGGAAATCGCTGTGTTTCCAGATTCCGGCCTTGTGTTTCCCGGGGGTGACTCTGGTGATTTCTCCGCTGATCGCGCTGATGAAGGATCAGGTGGATGCGCTGCAGGCGAGGGGCATTCCGGCAACGTTGATCAACTCGACCCTGTCATGGCCGGAGCAGAAGGAGCGACTGGACGGGATGGTGCGGGGGAATTTTAAATTGGTGTATGTGGCTCCGGAGCGGTTCCGCGCGGAGAGCTTTTTGCGGGCTCTTGAAGGGGTGGAGATCTCGCTGTTCGCGATCGATGAGGCGCACTGCCTCAGCCAGTGGGGGCATGATTTCAGGCCGGATTACATGCGGCTGGGGAAGGCGCTGGAAAAAATCGGTAGGCCGCAGTGCGTGGCGTTGACAGCTACGGCGACTCCCGTAGTGCGCGAGGATATTTTGCAGGTGCTGGGGCTGCGCGAGCCGTTCGAGCGAGTGAGCGGATTCTCAAGGCCGAACCTTTCGCTGGGCATCACGGCGGTGGATAAAGCGGCACAGAAGGACGAGCGGATTAAGGCGGTGATCGCGGCGCATAAGACCGGGATTATCTACTGCGCGACGCGGAAGAAGGTGGATCTGGTTTCCGAGACCCTTGCGAGCTGGGGGGTGAAATGCGTTTCCTACCACGGCGGGATGGGTGATGCGGAGCGGGTGAAGGCGCAGGAGATTTTCATTTCCAAGAAAGTGGACATCGCGGTGGCGACGAATGCCTTCGGGATGGGCATCGACCGGGGAGATGTGCGTTTCGTGATCCATTATGAGATCCCGGGAAGCGTGGAGGCTTATTATCAGGAGGCTGGACGTGCCGGGCGTGATGGCGAGGCGGCGGTGTGCGAACTGTTGTTCAATTATGCGGATACGCGCACACAGGAATTTTTCATTGATGGGGCGAATCCATCGGCGACGACGGTGCGCCAGATTTATCAGTATTTGCTCAATGAGGCGGATGGGAATCACGAGGTTTTCCGGACGCTGGAGGACATCGCGGAGCATGCGGATGTGAAGAATAGCATGGGGGTGGGTAGTGCGCTTACGGTGCTGGCGCGAGGGCGTTTCATCGAGCGCTTCGATGTGCAGGGAAAACGCATGCGTGGAACCCGGTTGTTGAAACCGGACCTGCTGGCGCGGGATCTGGCCCTGGACGAGGAGGCGATGGAGAAGAAGGATTCGCGCGACCGGGAGAAGCTCAAGGCGATGGTGGAGATGTGCTACGCGCGGACATGCCGGCAGCAGTGGATCCTGGAATACTTCGGCGAGCCGGAGGCAAAGACCTGCGGGAACTGCGATATCTGCCGGGACCGGAGTGCGGGGGATTACCGAAAGCCGACGGCGGAGGAAGCGATGATGGTGAAGAAGGCGCTCGCCGGAGTGGCCCGCATGTCGCATCGCAGTCGCGGCGGCTGGGAGGGGAAATTCGGCAAAGGCCGGATCGTGCAGATGCTTTCCGGCAGCAAGTCCCAGGAAATTCTCAACAACCGGCTCGATCAACTGACGACTTACGGGATCCTCGCCGACAAGACCACCGGTTACCTCAACGGGCTTTTCCGATCGATGGCGGATGAGGGGTTGGTGATCACGCAGACTGGGGATTATCCGCTGATGACGCTTTCGGACAAGGGCGAGGCGGTGATGATGGGGAAATCGGATTTCGAGATGAAATGGCCGGATGAGGCGCCTACCCCGGCGGGGCTGGAGGAGAAGGATTTCGATCCGCAGCTCTACACGATGCTCAAGGATCTGCGCTGCAAGATGGCGAAGAAGGACGGGGTGCCGCAGTACATCGTGTTTTCAAACAAGGTGCTTGAGGCGCTCACGAAATATGCGCCGACCACCGTGGAGGAGGGGCTGGCGATCCCGGGAATCGGCGAGGCGAAGGCGCAAACCTATCTTCCGGCGTTTCTGGAGATGATACGCACCTACCGGGCGATGCGCTGATCGTCACTCTTCGGGCAGTTCGATGACGATGGCTCGCTTTGGAGCCTCCGGCTCAGTTTGAGCCGTGGGTTCTTCTTCGGCAGGTGTAGTTGTGGCGGTTTCCTGAGTTGCTGATTTTTCGTCCGAGTCTGCGGGGGTGTCGTCATTTTCCGCGACCGGTTCGGGCTTGGTGAAATGGCTATCGAGGGTTTCCATGATTTTCACCCCACCATAGACGAGCCCGGCAGTGATGAGGATCAACCAGATCACGGCCATGCTATTACCACCGGACTTTTTCGATTTTTCCTTTTCGTGAAGGACGGGCACAACCACAGGGCCGGAGAGATCGATGAAGGAATCGAGGTCGTCACCATCGATCATGGCGGTGGCCTCGATGTCAGAAAGCCAAGGATCCACGTTCACGCCGACATAGTCACCGTATTGCTGGAGGAAGCTGCGTGCATACAGCGGGCTGTTGAAAAAGCCGAAATCTTCGTTTTCCAAAGCGTGGACGACATCGCGGGGCAATTTCGCAATATATACAGCATCGTCCACCGAAATGCCTGCAGCTTCACGGGCAGTGCGCAGCGTAGTGCCGAGGCTATCTTTTAAATCATCCATCGTTGGGTGAGTATGTAAGCGCAATTCTAGGATTCGTGCAACATGAGTCGCGGGAATGTGAATGATGGGTATAGGGGGCGGCGGGTAGTTTTTGCGGCTCCGACCCAGAGACTCTATTGCCTTGACGGTTCAAAGGCGTACAGCCTTTATCGGCGCGACATTCCACATCATATGACTTCCTTATCACTCCCCTCAAACGGCTTTTTGGGTCGTGCCGTGTTTTTTGCCTTGGTCTTTGTAAGCCTGATTGGCGGACATCTTGTTGCGCAGGATTTCGAAGGTAAGACCATCACGGATGTCTCCGTGAAATATCGTGGTGCAAAGACGGTGGATGAAAGCCGGATTCGCAACCTGATGTCCACCAAAGCCGGGACCAAATACCGTGCTGAGCGCTTGGACGATGACATCAAAACGCTTTTCGAATCCGGTCTGATCGATGACGTCCGCTTTTTGGCGGAGGGAGTTGGAGCCAACGGCGTGCGCGTGATCGCGGATGTCCTGACCCGTCCGATGACCGGTGGTGTGGGATTTGTGGGAAATACCGTCTTTTCCGACCAGAAGCTGGCCAAAGAAACCAAGCTGAAATCGGGTGGAGCTCTCAGCGATTCGGCCATCTTGGAAGCACGTCGTAACATCGAGGCATATTACCAAGGCTACGGCTATCCGGATGTCATCGTGACGCATCGCACCCAAGCATCGGGCCAAGCAGGTCTGTCCGATCTGATTTTCGTCATCGACGAGGGTGGCAAGAACGAGGTCCGCAAGATTCGTTTCGAAGGGAATACGAAGTTTACCACCGCAGAGCTGAAGAAAGAGATGAAAACCAAGCCGAAGGGTTGGTTCTCATGGCTCACGAAGTCGGGTCGTTTCGAATCCGACCAACTTGACCGTGATCTCGATGCCGTTCTGGATTACTACCGCAGCAAGGGCTATCTCCGTGCTAACAGCCCGGGAATCCGCCGCGATCCAGTCGGTGACGGACGCGTGGACTTGGTGATCCCTATCAACGAAGGCGAAAAATACACGGTTTCTGGAGTGAGCTTTGGTCGCATGACGGTTTTCAAGGAAGAGGAGCTCTATCCCTCGATGACGCTTAACGGCGGCGATGCATATTCCTCCAAGAAAATGCGCGATGACATCAAGACGATCCGCAGCTTCTACGGATCGCGCGGATACGCCGATGCAGCAGTTTCTCCTGACATCAAGGACGCAGGCCCGAACCGGGTATCTGTGAAATACCAGATCACCGAGGGTTCCCGCTACCGTGTGGGCAAGGTCAACATCCAAGGCAACACCAAGACCAAAGACAAGGTCATCCGCCGCGAGGTTCCCCTCAAGCCCGGTGATTGGTTCAACTCCGTGGAACTCGAGACCACCAAGGCTCGTCTTGAGAACCTCCAGTATTTCTCGGACGTTCAGGCACGTGGTATCCCGGGTGGCGGCGGATACCGTGACGTGGATATCCTCGTGGAAGAGCAGAACACCGGCTCGATCGGTGTTGGCCTCGGATTCAGTTCGGTGGACAGCGTGGTCGGTTTCATCACTCTTGAGCAGTCAAACTTCGATATCACCAATCCGTGGAACTTCACGGGTGGCGGACAGCGCTTCTCATCGAGCATCCGTGCGGGATCCGAGCGCAGCGAATTCAGCGTCTCGCTCGTTGAGCCATGGTTCATGGATCAGCGCCTTGCACTGGGCGGCGAGCTTTTCTACCGCCAGTCCACCTACTTCAGTGACGTCTACGAACAAACCAACGCCGGTGGATCGATCTACCTGCGTAAACCGATCAGCGAGAAGTCGTCCGTGAAATTGGAATACCGCCTTGAGCAGATCGGCATCGATGTAGCTGCAGGCTCGAGCCCGGCATTCCTGATGGAAGACGGTGATTTCCTCCGCAGCGCGGTTTCCCTCACCTACGCCTTCGACAGCAGGGACAGCACGCTTCAGCCGCGTTCCGGCGAGCGTTTCGATGTCAACCTGACCATGGCTGGTGGCATCTTCGGTGGTGATGTGGATATCGTTTCCCTGTCCGCTCAAGGATCGAAATACTGGAATCTCAAATGGGATACGATCCTCTCGGTCAACGGTGAACTTGCCTTCGTGGATGGACTCAGCGGCAACAATGTGCCAATCTTCGATAGGAATTTCCTCGGTGGTGGCCGCACGATGCGGGGCTTCGAGTTCCGCGACATCGGTGGACCGCGTGACATGGCTTCCGGCGAGGTTCTCGGTGGTCAGTCGCTCGGCTTCCTCAGTCTCGAATACACGATTCCGATCATCGAGACGATCCGCGGCGCGGTCTTCTTCGACGCGGGATATGTGAATACGGGAGCATGGGACATCGTTCCTGAGGATCTCTACACGGACATCGGTCTGGGCGTGCGTATCAAGCTGCCAATCAGCCCCGTGCCGCTGGCACTGGATTACGCGGTGCCTGTCAGCTCGCCCGACACTGCGGCGGACAAAGGTGGCCAGTTCAACTTCTACCTGAACTACCAATACTGATCCGATCCGGTTCCGGAAAATTCTCCAAGGGATGGCCTCAGGGTCATCCCTTTTCTGTGTCCCCTTTGGGGAATCAACGCTTGGCCGTGGCCTCGCGTTTCTCCCTCTCACGTTTCAAGGAAGCGATGGTGACCCGGGGGCGGAGAAGATATTTTCCGCAAACATAGCCGGCGACGGAGCCTCCCAGGTGGCAGGGATGGGAGATGAGGAAAAGCTCGGCAAGACCGTGCTCCTCGAGATAGATTCCGAAGTGGACGAACGGCCCGTGGTGTAGATTCGGATGGATCAGGGAAAGGATGAGGTTGGCGAGGATGATTGCCACTCCGAGGGATCTGCCGCTGAGGAAAAGAGGAAGGAACTTCGACTCGGGAGAAAGGGTGGTGAGAAGGATGAAGAAGGCAAAGCAGATGGCCGAGGATCCAACGAGGGTATGCTGAGCGGCGGGAGCCAGGCCCGGGGGAGTGAACAGTAGGAAGGTCAGACCTCCAGCCAGCGCGGCGGCGAGGGCAAGCAACCAGAAGACACGTTTCCCGGCGATGTGCTCGATCTTGGAGCCGAGCAGGAGGATCGCAGCTCCATTGAGGAGAAGGTGCGCCCAGTTTACGTGGATGAGTGCATGTGTGCCGATCTGCCAAATATCTCCCGAGAGAAATGCGGCTTTCTTCAGCCCGAGAAGCGCCTGAGCCTGCGAGAGCTTGTCCGCGATTCCCGGAGGGGTGGGAACGATCTTATCCCATATGACAGGAACAGCCTGAACGATGACTAGGATGCGAATCAGCATCCACGAATGAGGTGCGTTGCGGAGTTGGCGGATTCCGCGCTTGAATTTTCCGCTCCCCGAGCCCATCGCCGAGAGAGTTTCCGGAGGGGCGGGAGGAACCATGGATTTAAACCCTAAATTTTAAATTCTAAACTCCAAGGAAGAATCAAGCGCTTCTAAAGCGGTATCGTCCAAATAGAGATTTAGAGTCTAAGGTTTAGAGCCTCACTCCTGGTGGCGGGCGCGGGGTTCGCGCTTGGCGTTGTTTCCCGAGGTCGGGCAGGTAACAAAGGGGCCACCCTCGAGAGGGGCGACGCCGGTAGATGCGACATCCGGCATTTCGGAAGGGCGTCCTGCGAGGGGGAAATCCTTGCGCAGGGGGAAGAAGGGGTAGCCCTCCCACATGAGGATGCGCTTGAGGTTGGGGTGATCCGCGAAAGGAATGCCCATCATGTCCCAGACTTCACGCTCGTGCCAGTCAGCGGCTTTCCAGAGGTGGACAGCGGTGGGCACGGATTCGTCTTCGGAAACTTTCGCCTTGAGGCGGAGGTGGCGTTTGTCGTCGAGCGAAGCCAACTCATAGACCACCTCGAAACGCGGATCCTCGCCGAAGTGATCGAGCGATGAGACGTCGAGCAGGAGTTCGTATCCGAGCTTTTCCTTGCAGTAGGCCAAGGCGACGGGGAGCGCCTCTAACGAGACGTTGAGAGTGTTTTCTCCGCGGAATTCGTTTTCGGAGATAATGCCCGCGCCGAGGGCTTCACGGAGGGCTGGGAGATCGGTAGCTGCGGACATCTTGATTTAGAATTTCGTGCTTAAGGCTGATGATTTCGGGGACCTATGCGTTGTCTTCGATGAAGGTGCGCTTCTGGTCTTCGGTGGAATGCTCGAGTTCGATTTTCTCCTGCAGTTTCATGAGGCCTTCGATGAGGGCTTCGGGGCGCGGAGGGCAGCCTGAAATGTAAACGTCCACGGGGATGAGGCGGTCGATGCCTTGGAGGACGGCGTAAGAGCGATACATGCCGCCGGAGGAGGCGCAGGCACCCATGGCGATGCACCACTTCGGCTCAGGCATCTGATCCCAAACGCGTTTCACGGCGAGGGCCATCTTGTAGGTGACGGTGCCGGCGACGATCATCACATCCGCTTGGCGGGGTGAGAAACGCATGACTTCCGCGCCGAAGCGAGAGATGTCAAAACGCGAGGAGGCGGTGGCCATAAGCTCGATGGCGCAGCAGGCGAGTCCCATGGGCATAGGCCAGAGAGAGTTCTTACGCATCCAGTTGATGGCAGCATCGACACGGGTGAAGATGATGTTGCCCTCGATCTTTGAGTCGTAGGCTAGGTTTGCTGAGGCTGTGTCGGTGCTTTGCATGGCGATGCGAGGTTCGCTGGGAAGATGGTGGCACCCGGCGCTGCGCTCAAGGCGATTGTGAAACTTTTCACAAGGGGGCTCAGTCGAGCCACTGCACCCCTAAAAGCTCGGTGATGTCGATGTTGCCGCCGGCATTGGGGCTGTTGATCACGGTGTTGCGCCAAGTGACGCGGCAGGATTTGCCGAGGAATTGGCCGGGGTTGTGGATGACTTTCTCGATTTCGGGGGTGGTGTTGAGGATGAAGAAGGAGATAATTTCGCCGCCCTGAGGACGTATCATCCAGTGCATGTAGTCGCCTTCATCGATGCCGGTGAAGACGCCGGAGGTGACGTTGCCGGCGGGAGCCTTGGGGGCGGGTTTGGCGGAGAGGGCGCGGATGAATTTCTGAGTGCTCTCGGCGAAGAACTGGCCTTCTTGCTGAAATTCGCCGGATGAGGGATCGACCGACTTTTTCTCGCTATCGAGCCATTTGAACATGACTCCGTTGCGGAAATAATAGCGATCTTCAAAACGCCCGGTGACCTTGCCATTGAAGTCTTGGTTGGTGGAGGTGGTGAAGATGAAGAGCGGAAGTCCGTTTTCGAGGTAGTATTCTTGGGAGCTAGAGCCGTGTTCGCCGAGGACTTCGGCTTCGATTTTACGGAGGGTGCCGTTCTGGGAAAATCCCTTGAGTTGGATTTCGACCCCGTCTTCTTCGAGATTCGCACTCGATTTTGCGAAGTTTGCCTGGTTGGCGTTAATTTCGGCGTAAACCTTGCGGTGGTGGGTGGTGTCTGCTTGGGCGTGAAGGAGGGTGGCGGTGACCAGAAGGAGGGAGATGATGCGTTTCATAACATCTGATGCAAGCAGATCGGGGGGTATGGGGCTAGCATTTACGATCCGTGATGCTTGGTGTTGATTGCTGACGACGGATGGATGAAGCTCCGCCATATGGAGCAGCGAGAGTTCGAGATCAACGGGGTGCAATATGTGGCGAGGACGCCGGTACAGGAAGATTTCGCGGAAATGATCGAGCTGCATAAAAGCTGTTTTCCGGTGATCCTTGAGGAGGACGGGGCATGGCGCGAAGATCAACTGGCTTCGCATTTGCAGATGTTCGAGGACGGCCAGGTGCTGGTCACGAGAGGGGACAGGATCGTGGGGGTTTCTTCGAGCCTGATCGTTTCGATGGGGCGTGATCCACTGCGACACCATTCCTACTACGGGATCACGGACGACGGCTATTTCTTCAACCACGACCCGCAAGGCGATACGCTCTATGGTGCGGAGATCTATGTGGCTCCTTCGGAAAGGGGGCAGGGCATCGGCGCGTTGCTATATGAACTACGCAGGGAGCTTTGCCGGAGGCTGAACCTGCGCCGCATCCTCGCTGGTGGGCGCTTGTGGAACTACGAGAACTATAAGGATCAGTACACGCCGGAGGAATACGTGCACGCGGTTCAGGACGGCTTGGTGAAGGATTTGGTAATGGGCTTCCAGCTCAAGGAGGGTTTTGTGGTTCGCGATGTGATGCCGAACTACATTCGTGATCCGCGCAGCATGAACTACGCGACGCTCATCGAATGGTTGAACCCCGATTATCAGCAACAGGAAGGGCAGGACCGGAAGGTGCGGGTGGCGTGTGTGCAGTATCAGATGCGCAGAATCGTCGACTTCGATGAGTTCGCCGGGCAGGTCAGGTACTTCGTTGAAACTGCAGGGGAGGATTACGGGGTGGATTATGTGCTTTTCCCGGAATTCTTCTCGGTTCAGTTGCTTTCGGCAATGGAGTCGTATTCTTCGCGCGAAGGGATCAGGAAGCTGGCGGAGTTAACGCCGAAATTCCGCGAGCTCATGTCAACGCTCGCAAAGGAGCAGGGGCTGCACCTGATTGCCGGATCGCATCCTGTGCTGCAGGAAGATGGCACGCTGCAAAACGAGGCGATGCTTTTCCGCCCGGATGGTACTTATGTTTCCCAGCCGAAGCTGCACATCACGCCGAGCGAGAAAACCTGGTGGGGGATCTCGGGAGGAAACGATCTACTGGTGATCCAGACGCCCAAAGCGAAGGTGGGTATCTTGATTTGTTATGATGTCGAGTTTCCGGAGGCGGCGCGGTATCTGGCAGAGCAGGGGGTGGAAATACTATTTGTCCCGTACTGCACTGACAACCGTCAGGGCTACCTACGGGTCACGAAATGTGCGGCGGCTCGTGCCATCGAGAACCAGATCTACGTGGTGACTGCTGGGGTGGTGGGAAACCTGCCGGATGTGCCAGCGATGGATATCCATTATGGAAGGGCGGCGGTGTACACTCCGTCGGACTTCGAGTTCGCCCGCGACGGCATTCAGGCGGAGGCAGATCCGAACGTAGAAACCATGTTGGTGACCGACCTGGACGTAAGCGATTTGTATCGTTCGCGGGAGGCTGGATCGGTGACTCCACTGATGGATCGGAGGCGGGATCTGTTCGAATTGAAGGTGAATCTGGGCGGAAATAAGGAAATTTCTTGAAACTTGGCTTGATTCCGAGGATTTCGCGATTAAAAACACCGCCCCTCGCGCGAACGCGGGATTCTTTTCTGTAATGTCCAATTCACTCAAAATCGCCATCCCCAAAGGAAGCCTCGAAGGGCCGACCGTTGAGCTTTTCCGCAAAGCTGGGTATGAGATTTATGTTTCCTCGAGAGGGCTGCGCCCGACCTCGAACGATCCGGAGCTGGATATTTACCTGATCCGCGCTCAGGAAATCGGGCGTTACCTGGCGCAAGGATTCATTGACTGCGGCATCACCGGGCTCGATTGGGCGACCGAAGGTGGGCCGGATCTGGTGGATTTCGCAGAGCTTCAATATTCCCGTGCTTCCGTGAACCCCACTCGCTGGGTGCTGGTCGTTCCGGAAAACTCCCCGATCAAGACTCCGCAGGATCTTGAGGGCAAGCGCATCGCTACCGAAGGTGTGGGAATCACCCAGCGCTATCTCGACAAGCTCGGCATCAAGGCGGATGTAGAATTTTCCTGGGGAGCCACTGAGGTGAAAGTTCCCGATCTGGTCGATGCCATCGTGGATGTGACCGAGACCGGTTCTTCGCTCAAAGCCAACCGACTCCGCATCGTCGATACACTCCTGACCTCCTTCCCGCATTTCTACTCCAGCGCTGCTGCTGCAAAAGACGAATGGAAGCGTGAAAAAATGGAGCGCATTTCCATGCTTCTCAAAGCCGCCCTGTTCGCTCGTGACAAGGTCGGTCTTAAAATGAACCTTCCCGAAGCCAATCTGGAAGCTCTGCTCGAAAAACTTCCTTCGCTCCGCCGTCCGACAGTTTCCCATCTCTCCGAAAAGGGTTGGGTGGCTGTTGAAACAGTGATTGACGAGGTCCTTGTTCGGGACATGATCCCCGACCTCAAAGCTCTGGGGGCGGAAGGCATCATCGAATATCCGCTCAACAAGCTCGTCCCCTAAACTTTCCTTGAACCCCAACCCCGCATAATACCATGGGATCTATTAAAAAACGTCGTAAGACAAAGATCAACAAGCACAAGCGCAAGAAGCGCATGAAGCAGAACCGCCATAAAAAGCGTCTCCGCTACAAGTCCTAGTAAGCACGGGGTTGAGTCCCCGCTGCCTCTGGGGCTGGCAATTTGATCATCGCCGGAAGTCTGCAATAATGCGGGCTTCCGGCGTGCTTTTTTTGTGAAACACCCTATTCTACACGGCAGATGAGTCTCCAAGTCGTTCCCGATTTCCGCGTTATCGACGAGACGGAGGATTGGGTCGTGGTTGATAAGCCTGCACCGCTGATCGTGCACCCGGCGAACAACAAGCCCGAGCCGACCCTACTCGGGGGGCTTGAAAGCCTATTTGCCTTCGAGGTGGAGAACGGAGCATGCTTAGGGATTATCACACGTTTGGATCGCGAAACCAGCGGGGTGGTGTTGGTGGCAAAACACACCGCCGCGGCAAGAGAGCTCGGCATGACTTTCGAGCGCCGTGAAGCGGAGAAAGAGTATCTGGCAATCGTTTCAGGATGGCCTGAAGAAGATCGGTGGGTCTGCAATGAGCCGATCTGCCGAGCCGGTGATATTGGTGAGAGTCGGATCTGGGTACGACAGACGGTGGATGCACGTGGCAGGGATTGTTCGACCTCGTTTGCAGTGGAAAAGAGGTTTTTGCGGGGAGAATCGCGTTACTCCCTAGTGAGATGTTTTCCTGAAACTGGGAGAATGCACCAGATTCGAGTCCATCTGGCTCACGGAGGGCATCCGATTGCGGGCGACAAGCTCTACTCCGATGATGGGAGTGGGTATTTGGATTGGATGGAGCGGGGGTGGAATCAGGATTTGGCGAAGAAGCTGGTTTTGCCGAGGCACGGCCTGCATGCGACGAAGCTTTCAATACCTTGGGGCGGTCAAAAAATTTCGTGGGAGGCTCCCTTGCCGGAGGATCTCCAAGATTTCATCGGGGATAAGGATGTAAATTTTGCCCAAGGCGTTGTCTTGTGGAGTCGGAACAGCTAGAAAGTGGCATGGTCGATCTCAAGGAACTCGTGGAATATCTCGATGCGGAACTCAGGATTTCCGAACTAAAGGATTACCCGGGAGCGATGAACGGGCTGCAGCTGGAGAACAGCGGCAAGGTGGGCTACATTCATTCCGCGGTGGATGCTTCGTTGGCGGTGGTAGAGGAAGCTGCGAAAAAGGGCGGGTTGCTGTTGGTGCACCACGGCATGTTCTGGCAGGGAGCTCAACCGCTGACTGCAGCGTTTTACCGCAAAATTAAGGCGGCAATAGAAGGTGATCTGGCAATTTACTCCTGCCACCTGCCCCTCGATTTTCACCCATCCATGGGAAATAATGTCCTGCTAGCGGAAGACATCGGGCTATCTAGGATCACACCGGCACTCGAAAAAGATGGCTGGGCGACTGCCGTGATCGGCGAATGGGGCAAGAGTTTGGATGAGTTGGTTGCTG
This sequence comes from Luteolibacter sp., assembly GCA_039978775.1. Taxonomy (GTDB): domain Bacteria; phylum Verrucomicrobiota; class Verrucomicrobiia; order Verrucomicrobiales; family Akkermansiaceae; genus Luteolibacter. Next base: position 48,970 of record JBDWAR010000025.1, read on the forward strand.
CCGTTGAGTCCGCAGTCGGGCGGAAAAGTGTCGTTTGTCCTGGCGGAGAGCAAAAGATCGGCCGGGTTGCGGTTATCACCGGGGGCGCAGGTTCGGAGGTGGCGAAGATCGCTAAATTGGGCGTAGATGCTTTTATTACCGGCGAAGGACCCCATTGGAGCTTCATTGAAGCCGAGGAACAACGCATCAATGTGATCTACGCCGGCCATTACGCGACCGAAACGTTCGGAGTGCGGACACTCGGGGAAATTCTTCGAGATCGTTTCGGGCTCGATGCTTCGTTCATTCCACGTCCCGGAGGTCTGTAAAGTGGAGGGCGTTTCCTCAATCACCGACAATCGTGATGCAGGAATCCATCCTCTCCAGGATGTGAACAGATCTCGATCGGGTGCTGCTAGAATATGAGAAAAAAGTGCTTGCGCAGGCACCCCTTCATGAGCGATAACTACTCGCACCAAGCGGGCATAGCTTAGTGGTAAAGCGCTATCCTTCCAAGTTAGACATGCGGGTTCGATTCCCGCTGCCCGCTCCAATTAAATTTCCCGTCTCAACCCAAAAAATATGAAAAAATCAATTCTCTTGTTGGTTGCATCCGGAATCTTCGGATCAGCACTTGTTCATGCGCAGGATTGCGGTGAAGTCGTTAAGGCCGTGAACGCGGGTGTTTTGGTAGAAGATGCCAATGTGCTTGAAGTGGTAGATGCTCAAGTTTCCGAGAGTCCAAATTGCGCTTGCGAGATTGTTAAGGCAGCCATCGTCGCCTCGAAGGCGGAAGGTCAAGCGGTAGGTCAAATCGTGGAGGCTGCAGGTAATGCTGCACCGGATCGACTGGATCTCATCGTGGATTGTGCAACCGCGGTTGCTCCGAAGTCGATTGATTACATTCAAGCTGCGGCAAAAATCGTCAAAACTAATCACGCCGATATCTTCAATCCTCTCGATGTGCCAGGTGATGGGGGCGGAGCTGATTTCATCGGTGATGGCTTGACGGAGATTCCGCCAGTCGTAAATGCGATTGAGGTAACCAATCCTAATTCCCATAGCAACGACGTAGACTGACTTCAGTGGTCATTTCTCAGTTCACTCATCCTTACCCACCCAAAAAAATGACAAGCAAACTTACCACAGGCCTCGTTTTGGCTGCCTCACTGACAGCGGCTCACGCTGGCAGCGGACTTTATTACGTTCCTAACGACACCGAAGAATCCATTCCTATCAAATGGAGCGTCGGAACAAACCTCACCTGGGATGATAATACGTCTCCTGGCGGTGTGAACGACGGCGATGAGAACGTCTCAATCAATCCCTACGTTGGTGTTTCCTTTGTCGCAGTCACCCCTCAAACTACATGGGATGTCTACGCAAGGCTGGGTCTTGTGTATTATTTCGACGATCTTGCAGGAACCTCGGATGACACCTTTTCCAGCTCAAGGGCTGGTGTGAACCTCACCCATCGTTTTAACGAGCGTCTCCGCTTCACTTCCCGTAACTTCATTTCCTATGAAATGGAGCCTGATTATTCTTATGGTTTCGCTTCCAGCCGCCAGAACAGCGAATACCTTTACTGGCAAACGGACAATTCCGTTGGCTACCGCTGGTCAGAGCGTGTTGCGACCTACACAGGCATTCAATTCATGGGTCTCGAGTACGACAATATCGCAAATGCGGATCGGACGACTTGGACTGCCTACAACCAGTTCCGTTATCAGTTGAGCCCACAATCGGTTCTCACCGCCTCTTACCGATACTCTGAAACGTCTGCAGATGGCCTTGCCTCCGACTCAACCAACCAATATCTGTTGGCGGGTATCGAGCATCGCTTCAGCCCAAACACCATTCTCGTTGCTAATGCTGGTGCGCAATTCCGCAGCGTCGACGGCATTGGAGGCCGCGACTCCACCAGCCCTTTCCTTGAACTCGCTCTCCGCAGTCAGATTAACACCCAATTCGGCATCCGGGCATTTACCCGCTTGGGAATGGAAGATTACGATACGGTGGTTCAGTCTGGACCAGGTCTTGCGGAATACTCGGATAAATTGACTCTCCGCGTGGGTGTCTCTGGCGATTATCAGGTTTCGAAATTCCTCGGCTTCTTCGGAGGTGTGGATGTTATTACCTCCTCGTTCGACGATGGTACCTTCGTTACTGGGCCTGTAGGAACCTCCGCTCCTGGTGCCGACGAAGCTATTGTCAATGCCTACATCGGCACATCTCTTAGGTTCACCGACACCATTACAGGAAGCGTGACCTACAATTTCACGAATTCCGATTCCGACGTCATTGGTCGGGACTACGACCGCAACCGCGTAAGCGTCGGGGTCCAAGCCGAATTCTAATTTCTTCGGGGCTACGCGGTGTCAAACTGCAGATCCCTTCCTTGTTTCAGCTCCCGCAGTGTTTTGCATTGCGGGAGTTTTTTCTTGGTCTAATGTCTTTTAAAAACTTCAAGTAACCTCAAATGAATCCTACCCAACAACAGAACGAAGCCTCGCTTCATGCCGTCGATTACTGGCAAGTCGTCAAGAACCGCTACGGTGTCATCCTTCTTACTCTGCTGCTGGTTTTCATGACGGCTTCGGTCATTACCTATGTGATGCCCAAGAAGTATGAGAGTTCGGCGACAATCGAGGTCAAGCCAAGGGGGAGAACCATCGAGCCGCTTGCTGGAATGATGGGAAGCAATTCGTCCATGATGACGGCGAACTTTTTCGGAACGGAATTCGAAAAGATTAAGAGCCGCAACTCATTGGCGAAAGTCATTGATGCATTGGATCTCACCAACAAGTGGGGCGTTGACCGCGAAACGACTCTGAACATCCTGAAGGGAATCGTCGGCACACAGAACATCCGTGGAACCGACCTTATCTCGATCACGGTTCGCCATACCAACAAAGAGGATGCAAGAGACATTACCGCTGAGGTGGCGAAAGCTTACAAAGACTACAGAACCGAGCTCGAAGACAAGAACTTGGACAAGGGAATCAATGAGCTGAAGAAGGCTGTCAGGGAACAAGAGGACAAGGTTGAGGAACGCCGGAAAGTGCTGACAACAATCAGCCGGACAAAGGATATCGTTTACAGTGGAGATGGAACACGTAGGAGCCTGGATGTTGACCGCAAGGCCGATGATTCGCTCAGCGAATACACGCGTCTTGAAAACGAAAAGATGCAGCTTGAGTCTCAGATCAACAGCTTGCTCAGCTATGACAGCGAGCAATTGCTGATTTATGCGTCTGGCTTGGATTTGCCAGATAACGTCATCCGCACGCTTTATCCCGAATATTTGTCAATCAAGAGGAATATCGAAGGGTTGAAGGCCAATGGTCTGGGTAATAAGCACCCTACGATCGTTTCGCAGGAAAGAATCCTCGAGGCCACCAAAGAGCAACTCAATGAAGGGGTGGTCAACCTCCGGACGAGGCTTCAGGGACAACTGGATTTGGCAAAAGACCGTCTCGATAAGGCAGAGCGTAAAAAAGACGAAGCCAAGAAAGAAGCAGTTGAGGAGAATATCGACAATCAGGATTACCTCGATGCCAAAAGGGATTTCGAGACCGAACAGGCACTTCTTGAGCAAATGAAACTGAAACTGATCAGTGCTGAGATTGATGGTGACATTACCGAAGAGTCGATCGTGGTGCATGATGATCCAGTGATTTCAGACAATCCTGTCAGCCCGAATGTCACTCTCAACCTCGTTCTTGGCGCTGTGGTCGGTCTTGTCTTCGGTGTCGGTATCGCCTTCTTCCTGGAATATCTGGATACTTCCGTGAAGTCCCTCGAAGACGTCGAGCGCTACCTGCAAGTGCCCGTTCTGGCGGTAATTCCCAAGGACGTCGGCATCCTCCACAAGCAGAATGGCATGAGCCCCGATGCAGAGGCCTACCGGATCTTGCGCACTAACATCGAATTCAACCGCAAGAACCCCGAAGACAATGCGATTACCGTGGTATCGGGTGGTGCTGGCGAAGGTAAATCGACCACGTTGGTCAACCTTGCATACATCTGCGCCCAAGGCGGATACACCACTCTCATGATCGACGCCGACCTCCGGCGTCCAAGGCTCCATACCTTCTTCGATATCAATAACTCGGTCGGTCTGACGAATTTCCTGACTACAGAGCTCATGTTGGAGGATGTCATCCTTCAGACTCCGGTCGACAATCTTTACTTCATGCCATCGGGGATCCTTCCTGCAGATGCCGCGGGTATTCTCAACTCACGCCGTATGTCCGAATTGATTCAGGACGTCAAACAACGTTTCGACCTCGTGTTGGTGGATAGTCCGCCGATTCTCGGGGTGAGTGACGCTTCCGTGCTGGCGAGTGAGGTCGACCTTACCATGATTGTTGTTCAACATCGCAAACTTCCACGCAACATGCTCCTCCGGGTCAAACAGGCGGTGGAAAACGTGGGTGGCCATGTCATTGGTGTGGTCCTCAACAACGTCGATGTCAGGAGCGACAGCCAATATCAGTATTACACCAGCTACTACACCTACTATGCCCCGGCGGAATCCCAGATCGGGCCTCCAGTCGGCATTTCAGGCAACTCATCGTCTGAAAGAGCGGCGTCCTCGGATTCCTCAAAAGAAACCGACTTGTATTGAGTCGATCGTTGAATTAGATTATTTTAGAAATAAACCCAAAATCCAAAATATCATGACCATCAAGAAATTCCTTCTGGCTTGCCTGAGCCTCGCTTTAATCATTTCACCGGCGGTGTCGCAGATTGAATCCGGGACATCGGTGCAGGTCACCATCATGGGGGTTCCTGCCGGTGAGCAAAGTTCCATTAACGGTCTCTATCCAGTTAGCCAAAGCGGTAACATCAATATGCCGTATATCGGGGCGGTTCGCGCCGCGGGTATGGAGCCGGAAACCTTGGCTGCTGCGATCCAGAGCAAATATCGGACAGCTGAAATTTATTCCAACCCCACGATTCAGGTTATCGACACCCGTGGAGCTGCTGGCGTGAAGGAGCAGATGATCCACGTGGGTGGGCAAGTTCGTAGAACCGGTCCAGTCAATTGGCAGAAGAATCTTACCATCTATCAAGCGGTTCAGTCTGCGGGTGGGGCAACTGAGTTCGGAAGCCTGAAGCGCGTCAAACTGTATAGGAACGGCAAGATGCAGACTTTTGATCTGACCAACCCGCAGTTCATGAGAGTGCCGATGGAACCCAACGACACCATTGAGGTTCCGCAGAAAAACTGGTTAGGACAATAAAACTCGTTCGAATGCATGGATGTCCCCTTTAGCAGAAATCTATCGGGGAGTGCCGTGTCATTGCAGGTGATTACCATCTGAAACTCCAGCATCCTTAGAAAGCCGACCGAAATGCCTCTTCAACCACTGCTACGTGCCTTTCTTGGATTTCTTCTGCTCGTTTCCTCATCTTTTGGTGAAATAGAACCTGGAACATCGGTTCAGATTTACATTCTCGGCGTTGCTGCGGAGGAGAAAGGAAAGATTGATTCGATCTATCCTGTGGCAGAGGACGGTACCGTGAACATGCCGTATATCGGCAGAATTCGTGCTGGCGGCCTCAAGGCTGAAACGTTTGCAGCTGCGATTGAAAAAGCCTACGAAACTGCGGAAATTTATCAGAATCCGACGATCCAAGTGATCGATGAACGTGGCAGGACCGACCCGAAAGAGCAGACGGTCTTTGTAGGCGGACACGTTCGCCGGACCGGGCAGGTTTCATGGCAACAGCACCTCACGATTTATCAAGCAATCCAAGCCGCAGGAGGTGCTGATGATTTTGGGGCTATGAACCGGGTGCGACTTTACCGTGCAGGTAAAATGCTCATCTACAATCTATCGGATGCCGAAGCGAAGCAGTTGTTGGTTGAGCCGAACGACACTATTGAGGTTCCTGATAAGAATCTCATCGGCAAGTGACCGAGATTTGTAGAATCACCTCGAAGAGGCAGTGATGCAGTGAAAGCAGACTTCAAACTGTCAGTTATTTCGGCATTTCTTCTGTCCGCCTCACCCTTGTTTTGTGTGCCTGCCGGAATTCTAGGAGGCCTGTCTGCCGATGCGTTTGGTGAACGTGAGGCGGCTCAGAAAGAGCTATTAGAATGGGCTGAGGGACGTGGTGATCAAGCGGTCAAGGAGCTGCTGGAGTTGTGGGATGGCAACGATGACCCTGAAATCCAAGACCGAGTTTGCGGGGTGCTGAAGAGCCTCAGCGATAGGGACTTTCAGCTTGAAGGAAAATCCTATCTCGGGATCTCGATGATCGAAGAAATAGCGGGCCTTGATGAGCAGGGTGAACAGAAGATAGGTATCCGCGTAACAGAGATACTCAAAGGAAGTCCTGCGGACTCATCAGAGATCCAGGTGGGCGATTTGATCGTTTCGTTAAATGGAAACGGCTGGAAAGAAGTCGGCGCGGTCAATCTGTTCACTGCATCGATTGCTGAGACCAAACCGGGTTCGGAAGTGCTATTCGGTATGGAGAGGCTAGGAGCGGAACCCTTCGAAACGAAAGTCATTTTGCGGAGATGTCCAGTTCCGGTTCTTAACCCTGGGATGGGCGATTTGGCGAAACTGGAGGCCAAGGCCATGGAGGAATTTTTCGGAGAATGGTTGGCCGAAAAGCGCAGGTTGACGAAGTAGTATCCGGTGGCCGGAATGCCTTTTCCTGATCTCTCTGTATGTGAGATCGGATCCAATAAAAAGGCCCCACCCCGAGAGGGTGGAGCCTTTGAAATTGGGCGATGATTCAGGCAAGCGCGAGGAGCTTTGCCTTGAGTTGATCCTTGGTGACGTTTGCACCCACGATCTGGTCTTTCACCTCGCCGTTCTTGAAGAAGAGCAAAAGAGGGATGGACTTGACGTTGTATTTGACCGCGAGATCGCGTGCTTCATCGACGTTGACCTTGCCGATCTTGGCCTGTCCTTCGATTTCGCCCGAAAGCTGATCGAGAATCGGTGAGATCATTTTGCAGGGGCCGCACCATTCTGCCCAGAAATCGACGAGGACAGGTTGATCGGAGTCGATGACTTCGGATTGGAAATTTGAGTCTGTAAGGTTGGTTGCCATGCCGAAACATTGGTGGCGCTCCTATGATCCGTCAAGGGCACCGCAAAAAAAAACTCCTTCCGGCCGAAAGATCGGCAGGAAGGAGTAAAAGTGCTGTTAAAGAATCAGTGAGGCACGGTTCCCGCTGCATACGCGAGGTAGAGAACGGCTGCGGCGATGAGGGTGTTGAGGATACCTAGAATCATGATTTATCGGGGATAGAGGTTGGGTTTAATCAAGGAGTTGGGACCATTCACCGGTGCGGTCATTATCTTCTGCGCTGATCCAGATGTTGGCGACCTTCAGTTGAAGACCGAGAACGACGAGGGCGGCGACAAGACCGACACCTGCAAGGATTTTGGAAAAGGTTCCGGCACCGCTTTCTTCCTCCGCTTCTGCAGCGGAAAGTGTTGGTCGCTGGGTTGCAGACGTGGCGGTCGGTGTGAGAGGCTTGGTGGGTGGGGCGAGTGCTACCGTTGCCTTTGGCAGGCCGATGGTAGGTGCGCCAGTAGCAGGGCCACCGGGGAGCGGTGCGTTTGCTGTCTTCAGTGCGATGGTTGGCGCGCCGACAGGTGCATTGGTGGTTGCCAAGCGGATGGTTGGAGCGCCGGCGACCGGAGGTTTACCTGCGGTTTTAAGAGGGATGGTTGGTGCCGGGGCAGGTGCCTTCGGTGCGGTGGGAGCACCAGCGACTGGGGGCTTAGGTGCAGTCGGAGCAAGTGGGGCGCCAAGCGGCTTGGTGGCGACTGGTGCGGGAGGGGCTGTCGGTGCGCCAGCTGGTGCGGGAGGTTTTGGTGGTCCTGCAACTGGAGGGGTAGGAGGTCTTGCTGGCACCGTCGGAGGCTTGGCTGGAGCGGTTGGAGGAAGGTTCGCGGATGGCACTGCTGGTGGTGCATCCGCCGCTTTGAGCGTTACCCGGACGGTCTCCTTTTTCAAAGGAACGCTGGAAGTCTGTTTGGACGGGGGTTTGTTTTCGTTTTCGCTCATACTTGGAGTTTTTGCTAAAAAAGAAGATAAGATGATCGCCCCCCGGGGTGTCAAACACGCATCTCCGGATTTTTCGTGTGTTTCGCCCTTGCATTCAGGGGCTTTTCAGACGGATTTTAGGGTGATCGGGCATGGGTAGACGGAATGATGGTGCGCTTTGTGCTTGGGGGGAGGACGACGGAAACCCATGGAATTGATCGAAAGGATGTTGGCGGAAAAGCCGGTAGAAGGGAGTGAGCGGATCGAGCTTGCCGTGGAGCGGAGAAAGTTCCTCAAGAGGCGCTGGCGCGGGGTGGCGGAGGACGGCAAGGAATTCGGGTTCGATTTGGAGAATCGGTTGGTGAATGGTTGCGTGATTTTTCGGGTGGGAGAGAAGGAATATGTGGTCAGGCAATTACCGGAAAAAGTTTACGAATTGAGTTTTTCCGAACCGGCGCAGGGCGCATTGATCGGTTGGAAGGTGGGGAATTTGCATCTCCCAGCAGAGGTCTTGGATGGCGGATTGCGGGTGCTGCATGATGAGGCAATGACGCAGCTCTTGGAGAGGGAAGGCTGGAAATTTACCGAGCCCGAGGTGGTTTTCAAACCGATGAAAGTGATGGCGCATGGATAAGCTGGCGGGGGGTGGTTTGCTGTGGCTGCTGCAGTCCAATGACACGGGATATCCTTCGGGAGGTTACGCGCATTCCTACGGGCTTGAGGAGTTGGTGCGGGTGGGTGTGGTGAAAGATGCCGTGGGGCTGGAAGAATTCCTTTTGAAACAGCTACTGCCGAATTTGCTGCTGTTTGAGCTGCCGTTTTTTGCGAAGGCGCACCGGGCCGCGATGGCTGGTGAATTTACGGTTTTGCTGGAGCTGGATGCGGAGCTGGATGCGTGGAGGATCCCCGCGGAGCTGAGGGATGCGGGGCGCAGGGTGGGATCACAGAGGCTGAGCCTGCTGGCGGAGCTGGATGGGGCGGGGATCGTGGCGGGTATGAGGCAAGCCTGCCCAAGAGCGCATCACCTGATTGTTACCGCGCTGGAGCTGCGGGGGCTGAAGGTTGGCGAGGCGGCAAGAGCGTTCGCCTTCCAGGCGGTGGTGGCAGCAACGGCGGCCTCGATGAAGCTCATGCGCATCGGCCAAACCGCTTGCCAGAAGGCATTGCACCGGGCGCTAGCCGAGCTCGAGCCTCAGATGGAAGCGAGTCTATGCCGCGAACCCGATGGTTTTTTTAATCCTCTGTTAGAGATCGCTTCCCTGAAACATGCATTTTCCAATGAACGACTATTCATCTCCTGAAAAAAAGAAACGGCCTTTCCGGCTGGGTGTGGGCGGGCCGGTGGGCTCTGGCAAAACGATGTGCGTACTCCGGCTCAGCGAGTGGTTGAAGGACGGGATCTCTCTTGCGGTGATCACCAATGACATTTATACGCGCGAGGATGCGGAGTTCCTGCTTAGGGCGGGGGTATTGCCGGCGGATCGGGTGATCGGGGTGGAGACGGGCGGCTGCCCGCACACGGCGATTCGCGATGACACCAGTATGAACATGGCCGCGGTGAATGACCTGGAATCCCGTCATCCGGATCTTGAGCTGATTCTCATCGAGAGCGGAGGGGACAATCTATCGGCGACATTTTCTCCAGAGCTGGTGGATGCCTACATTTACGTGATCGACGTGGCGGAGGGAGACAAGATTCCGCGGAAAGGCGGGCCGGCGATACGGACCAGCGATCTGCTGCTGGTAAACAAGATCGAGCTGGCGCCGTATGTCGGCGCGGATCTGGATGTGATGGCGCGCGACTCGAAGATGCAGCGCGGCGACAGGCCGGTGATTTTCGCAGATCTAAAATCGGGGACAGGCAAAGAGGAGCTGCTGGGCTGGCTGAAGCATGATTACCTTTTCGTCTGATGGTTGAAATGACCGGAAATTCCGTAAGCGGGCATTTGCGGCTACGCTGCGAAGCGAGAGCGGATGGCAGGCCCTATCTTTCGGACCAGGATTTCCGTGCGCCGGTGCATTTGAGTAAATCGCATGTTTCCGATGACGGGGGGGCGCTGGTGGTGACGGTGGTGAATCCGACGGCGGGATTTTTTGACGGGGACACGCTGGCGATGGTAGTATCGGTGGGAGACGGCGGGCGGTTGGTGATGAGCACCCCCAGTTCCTCGCGAGTTTTCCGGACAAGATCGGGTGGCGCGGCGGTGTGTGAGCAACGCTTCAAGGTGGAGAAGGGGGGATTCCTAGAATGGATGCCGGAGCCTTTCATCCCGCATGCCGGGGCGAGTTATGTGCAGCGCACGCGCATTGAGCTGGAGGAGGGAGCTGGCCTGTTTTTCGTGGATTGGATCGCGCCGGGGAGGGTGGCGAGGGGGGAAGTCTTCGAGTATGAATCGCTGCGGTGGGAACTGGATCTAACGGTTGACGGACGGCTTTGTGCGAGGGAGCGATACACCATGGAAAAAGGCGGGCCGGAGGGGATCACCGCGATGTTTCCCGAGGGGCACTACCTATCGATTTTTCTAGCCGGGGAGATGGCGGAGAAATTTCCGCAAGAGCAAATAACACAGCTTTGCGATGCAGATACCTATATCGGTCACGGCACAGTGGAGGGAGGTGCGATGGTGATCCGGGCGCTTTGCAGGGACAGCCTGAGCGCGAGAAAGGTGGTTGGGGCGATCAGAAATCTCGTTTACGCCGCCGTGGATTTCCCCGCGCCGAACCTCGGGCGCATTTTTATCTGATTGCCCCTCAGAAAATGCCAAAAAGCCGTTCTGGACAGCTTCTCAGGGCACTCCTAGTGTGCGCGGACAAACCACAAGATATGACAAACTCCTTTTATAAAACCGCCTCGCGTATGGGGCTTATTGCCCTAGCAGCGACCGGACTTACGATTGCCCAGGATGCACCGGCAGAACCGACTGAGGCACCAGCAAGCCCACCTCTCAGCGCCGAGGAAACGAAATCCGATTCGTCATACGCTCTCGGCTACAGAACCGGCGGTAACTTCGCCCAAGAGTTCGGTCGCTACGGAGTGACTCTGGACGACATGGAGATGGAGACTTTCGTTAAAGGATTCACCGCTGCGGTGAAAGGCGATGCGCCGGAAGTTGCAGAGGAAAGACTGCAGGCGGCGATGGGTGCCCTTGCCACCATGCTCCAGCAGCGTGAAGAGGAATCTTCCGCAAAAAATTTGGAAGCCGGCAAAAAATTCCTCGAAGAAAACGGAAAACGCGAAGGCGTTGTGACCACTGAGAGCGGCCTTCAATACGAGATCCTCGAAAAAGGCGGTGAAGCAAAATACGTGGCACCGAAAGAAGGCGAGCCGTCCAAGCAGTTCATGGTCAACTACAAGGGCACGCTTACCGATGGCACCGAGTTCGATGCATCGCCAGAGGGTAGCCCGGTTCCGATGACCCTGCAGGTCATCCCCGGTTTCCAAGAGGCTCTCACCAGCATGCCTGTCGGCGCAAAGTGGAAGCTGTTCATCCCTAGCGATCTTGCCTACGGCCCCGAGCGCCGCAGCGCGGAAATCGCTCCGAATTCGGTGCTGATCTTCGAGCTTGAGCTCCTTGAAATCAAGGATGCCCCACCTGCTCCAGAAGGCGGCGGTTTCCAGATTCCGACCGGCGAATAATCTTTTGCCGGTTGATTCGGTGATTTTTCCGAAGACCTCCGTCTGCCACCCGGCACGGGGGTCTTTTTGCGTCAGACCGTTAGAAAAAAAGAGTGTAATGATTTGGGATGATTGACTATCTTACTTCCGTAAATGGCGGGAAAAATAGGCAAAACGGGCAAACGGATTCTATCGGTGCTGTTCCATCTCGCGGTTCTCGTCGGGATGGTGGTTCTTTACGATGCGGGCAATCTTTTGGTGAAAAAGTACCGTGGCGAAAAGGATGCCGAAAAGGAGGAGCAGAAAAAGGAGCAGGCGGATTCAAATAAATCCGAGGGTTTTGATTTTGCTGCGGGGAAAATGCCGTCCAAAGCCGACCCAGATTTGGAGCAAGCCGTAGCGAAGAACGCGGACGGTTACCTTTTTCGCAATGACACTCCATTGCCTCCGCATCTCAAAGTAACTGTGCGGGAAAGCCGAAAAGTTGGAGGGAAGGGCATCTCAAAGGATGTATCCGTCACCACGGAATATGAGTCGGTAGGTAAAGTGATGCGGATCACACTCAGGGACCTGTCAGGCAGCCGGGAGGCGGTGAGCGATTTGAAAGGAAAGCCCGTGGATTTCAAATTGGTGGGTAATGCTTGGAAAGCAGTGTCATCAAAGGACGCCGCAGTCTCGAAAGAGGGGGCCAAATTGGAGCCCGAAATCCATGCAATACGTTCTGAGAACGGCCTAGTTCCAAGGCAAAGCTGGATCGGAAATGGGCGCGTGAAGCCCGGACGGAAGTTCGAACTCAAGGGAGCTTCCCTAGATATCGTTTTGGCGGGCGCGCGTAGTGGAACCGTGCAGTTCTCTTTTATTGGTCCCGAGACTGTCGGGGGGCATCCGTGCGGTGCGTTTGCGATCTCTGGCAATGTGGTGCGTGACCGCAGGGAGGGTGGGGCGAGCCGCACCACTACGGAAAGTCTCAAAATCGAAAGCGGAAAAGTCCTTCTCTCGATGTTGTATCCCGTCGTGATGGGAAGCGATCTGAATGGAGATCTGACCTTGGAAACCCGGGAAGGGGACAAGCTTGTCAGCAGTAATCAAGGTTCTGTCGCTCTGCAGACAAGACGCGATTGGAAAGCGGTCATTTCGAAGCCGAAGGGGAATTAATCCCGGGTTCTTTCCAATAAAAAACCCACCGAATTGCTCCGATGGGTTTTGTGAAAAGCTGTTGATCAGGCTTTGAGAATCTTCGGCACCTTTGGCGCACGCAGGCGGTGCGGTTCCGGGAGATTGGAGCCAAGCAACGGGCGGCAGTAGTTGAGGAAGTCTTGGGTTACTCCGTTGCCTGCTTCATTGATGAAATTATCAGGCATGTGGCGGGTTTTTCCTGCCACCTTGGAGATGTCCACAAGCTCGTAATCCACGCTGTAATCGAGGACTGGGCGTTTGATGGCGACGGAGCCATCGACGTTGTCCCACATGGCGAACTGAACGGCTTTTTCGCCCACCTCGCGTGCCTCGCGTGCATCGCGATCCGACTGGATGCCCATGAAAGAGCGCTGCAGGTAGCCGAAGGTATCGGAGCGCACGCGCTTGATCTTCAGACCGTCGCGGATGCTGTCCGCGAGCAGATCGCCGAGGGCTCCGGTGCCGGAGAGTTGGACGTTGCCGTGGGAGTCGCGCTCTTCTTTGCCGAGGAGTTTCACGATCATCGGGGTGCCGTCTTTATCGGAGATACCTTCGGAAACGGCGATGGTGCAGAGACCGTGCTTGGAATAGACGCGGTCCACATCGGCGAGAAGTTGATCGGTGTCGAAGTGGCGCTCCGGCACGTAAACAAGGTGCGGGCCGTCATCGACGTATTTCTGAGCGAGTGCGGAGGATGCGGTGAGGAAGCCAGCATGGCGGCCCATCACGCAACCGATGTAAACGCCGCGAAGAGCGCGGTTGTCGAGGTTCACCCCCATGAATGCTTGTGCCACGAAACGCGCTGCAGAGCCGAAGCCCGGGCAGTGATCGTTTTCCATCAGGTCGTTATCGATGGTTTTTGGGATGTGGATGGCGCGCAATTCGTAACCTTCGGCCTCTGCTTGTTCGTTGACGATACGGACGGTGTCCGATGAGTCATTTCCGCCGACGTAGAAGAAATAGCGGATGTCGTGCGCCTTCATGACTTCGAACATGCGAGCGCAGTATTCTTCGTCGGGCTTGTCGCGTGTGGACAGGAGGCCGGAGGAGGGTGTGCCGGCCACTTGCTCTAGGTTGTGGGTGGTTTCGCGGGTGAGGTCGACAAAGTCTTCGTTGATGATGCCTGATACTCCGTGCACCGCGCCGTAGATCGAGGTGACCTGAGAGAATTTCCGTGCCTCAAGCGCTACGCCGACGACGCTTTGGTTGATGACCGGGGTGGGGCCGCCTCCTTGGGCGACGAGGACTTTTCCTTCAAGACGGTTGCTCATGTGGCGCCACGATTACGGATCGGGCGACCTATGCAAGCAAAAGTGCGCCGCCGGTTTCCCTCGCGGCACCGGAGCCTTATGGTAAAAGGGGGCATGCAGCCATGTCCTTTCCTACCCGTTGTTGACGGCTTTCTTGGCGTGGAAACGACGCGCAGGCACGGTGCCGCGCGCGGGGAGGCTTTTTATCTAGATGCCCTTCGCTACGCGCAATCCCAATGGCTGACCGCAAAGCCCGCGCAAGCCATCCTACAGCTCAACAAAGCTTTCTCTGCAGACCTCCGGGAGGATGATCTCATCCTCCGAACCTGGCCGTGGCCTTACGCTGCTTTGGAGTGGATCTTGGAAAATGCTGCCGATGGCAGCAATGGCTTTTTGGGAAATCCCGTCCGTCATTTTCAGCACCTCGCCACCCGCATGAGTGGCCCGCGCAAGGAAGTCCGCATCGCCCGCGCGTGGCGATGCTTCCACATTGCAAAGCGAGTCCTTCACGGCAAAGGCGACTTCCCGATGGACGGTAGACAGCTAGTGCGGGAGGGGATTTTCATTTCCGGTGCTTCTTGAAAATCGCAAGCGTCCGTTCGCGCTCGGTTTTGTGATCCACACAAGGAAGCGGGTAGCCGTCGGCAAGGGGCTTGTCATTTTCCGGAGGGGATTGGAAATTTTTCGGCGGTACGTCTTTCAGCTCGGGGATCCAGCGTTTGATGTATTTCCCTTCGGGATCGTAGCGAGCGGTCTGGGACCATGGGTTCTGAATGCGGAAGTAGGGTGCAGCATCCGCACCGGTGCCGGCGGACCATTGCCAGCCACCGTTGTTTGAGGCGATCTCGCCATCGGTGAGGTGTTGCATGAAGTGGGATTCTCCGAGTTTCCAATCGTGGTGGAGATCCTTGGTGAGAAACATCGCGGTGATCATGCGGACGCGGTTGTGCATGAATCCAGTCTTGAGGAGCTGGCGCATCCCCGCATCGACGATGGGAAATCCGGTCTTGCCGTCTTTCCATTTCTCGAAATTCTCGCCGGTTTCTTCCCAGTGGAGGCCTTTCCAATCTTCGTTGAACTCGTGATCTAGGACGTGGGGGAAGTGGTGAAGGATGGCGAAGTAGAATTCCCGCCAGGCGAGCTCCTTGACGAAGATTTCGATCGATTCGCGGGGGCGTCCACGGGCATCGCTGTGCTCCTCTGCGATCTTTGCATAGAGTGTGCGGATGGAAATAAGGCCGTAGCGGAGATCCTGAGAGATGCGGGAGGTGGCATCCTCTGCGGGGATATCACGGAGATCCGAGTAATTGCGGATGATGTGGGAAACGGCGTGTCGCATGCGTTTCCTCGCCGCGCGTTCCCCGGGTTCGGGAAGCTCGGCAGCAGGTTTTTCCAAACCCCAGCGGGAAACGTCCGGGAGATTGAGGGACTCGATGCCAGTGGGGGTGTCGAGCGATGAGGGCTTTGAGAGGGGAGTGGGCTTGTCCTTCGAGAGCCAGTTCCGCAAGTAAGGGGTGAAGACTTTGTAAGGTGTCTCGGACTGGGTGTAGATCTCAGTGGGGCCGTGGAGCGCGATGTCGTCGTGGCCATGGCACTCAAGACCAGCGGCGAGACAGCACTCCCGGAGGCGGGCTTCGGTCTTTTTTCCGAAGGGATCCGGATCACGGTTGAAATAAATAGCGGTGGCTCCGGTTTCCTTGGCGAGTGACATGAGTGCCTTCACGGCATCGCCTTCGCGGAGGATGAGCCGACCGCCAACGGTTTTGAGGTTTTCCAAAAGTGATTCCAGACAACCGCAGAGAAAATGCTGTCGGTTCGCACCGGTCCAGTGGTGTTCGCCTTTCCAATCACTCAGCACGTAAACCGGGATGACGGCCTTGCCCGATGCGGCGGCTTGATGGAGGGCGGTGTTGTCGGCAATGCGAAGATCGCGCCGAAACCAGTGAATGATACAAGGCATTACGGACTAAAGCATCCTTTGTCCGTTGGGAAACTGGAAAAGGGCGCTCAGAGCTTGTCGAGCAACTTCTCGGCTTTTTTAACCGTCGCCGGGCTTGGCTTGCCGCTGACCTTGGTGCCGTTCTCGAGAATCACTTTGATATCGGCCAAGGCAACTTCCGCGGCATCAAGGGATTTCCTTGCACCGCCGTATTTCTTGTCAGGGAAATACTTAGTGAAGGTGTTACCTCCGCGGCTGATGCAGAGGCGCCAACCCTCAAAGGCGGCATTCTCATACGTAAACCGAGTTAAATTTTTCTTCGACTTCATGACCGATGGGGGAAAAGAACTTCAACTCCCATGAAAGCGTTCTAACGGCACGAATCCAAGCATATTCGAAGAAAAGAGGGCAAAATCGGCAAGGAATCGGCTATTTTGGCATAAAAAACGTTGCAAGAATGCTCCGGAGCGATTCTCTTCGCGCCCCGCGAGCAGAACAGAACAATCGCCGTCGGTCCTCTGTGCCTGAAAAGTCACCGCTCGCGAGAGGGAAACCCGGCAACCAAAAAGATACATGTCAACAACGACCACACTTGCTCGCTTCGAGCTTCCAAACCGCCTCGTTCGCAACGAGGACACCGCATCAGACACCTACGCGCAATTCGTAGCAGAACCCTTCGAGCGCGGCTACGGCCACACTGTCGGGAACTCCCTCCGTCGCGTTTTGCTTTCTTCGCTTGAGGGCGCATCCATCACATCCGTGCGTATCGCCGGTGTGCAACACGAATTTTCCAGCCTCCCGGGCGTCGTTGAAGACGTCACCGACATCGTCCTGAACCTCAAGAAGGTGAAGTTCGCCCACAACGATAAGGAGCCTCGCATCCTCTCCATCAAGGTGGAGAAAGACGGCGTCATCACCGCGGGTGACATCCAAGGCGACAACATCTACGAAGTGGTCAACAAGGACCAAGTCATCTGCACCCTCGACAAGAAGGTGAAGTTCGATTGCGAATTCGAAGTCCGCGTAGGCCGCGGTTTCTCCACCGGAGACGAAAACAAGCGCAAGGATCAGCCGATCGGCGTGATCGCGATTGACTCGATCTTCTCCCCAGTGACCCGCGTGAAATACTCCGTGGACACCACCCGCGTTGGCCAAATGACCGATTTCGACAAACTTACGCTCGATATCTGGACAGACGGACGCATCACCCCGCAGGACGCACTTCTGCAAGCCTCCGCAATTCTCCGCCATCACCTCGACGTCTTCGTCAACTACGATGAAAACGCCGTCGATTTCGAAGAAGCTCCTGCCGAGTCCAGCGAAGAAAACGCAGCTCTCAAGAAGCTCCTCAACATGTCCGTCAACGAGATCGAACTTTCGGTCCGTGCGGCGAACTGCCTGAACAACGCAAACATCACCTCCGTCGGCCAACTGGCCATGAAGTCGGAAGCCGAGATGCTCAAATACCGCAACTTCGGCAAGAAGTCCCTCAACGAGATCAAGGACAAGCTCGTCGAGCTCGGCCTCGGCCTTGGCATGTCCTTCGAGCCTTCGCTGCTCACCGGTAGCTCAGTCGCAGCCCGCGGCCCACGCCTCGGTGCGGAAGACGAAGCTCCAGTCGGACTTGCCGATCTCATCGCCCAGAACCTCGACGAATAAGTCATACCCACCATTCAAACCACTAACGGAAGCAACCGATGAGACATCGCCGCAATACCACCAAGCTTAAACGCAACACCGCCCACCGTAAATCCCTGCTCGCAAACCTTGCTTGCAGCTTGATCGAACACGGGCGCATCAGAACCACTTTCGGAAAAGCCAAGGCCCTGCGCCCTGTCGCCGAGAAGCTGGTTACCCAAGCCAAACGCAACGACCTGCACTCCCGCCGTCTTGCCATCGCATTCCTTCGTCAGAAGGATGCCGTGACGAAACTGTTCGATGAGGTCGCACCAAACGCAGCGGATCGTCCAGGCGGTTACTGCCGCATCACCAAACTCGGCCAGCGCATGACCGACGCCGCTCCGATGGCAGTCATCGAGTGGGTCGATCTCCCTGAGCTCGGTGCTGAGGATGAGGTTGAAGAAATCGCTGCTGAGGAAACTCCTGAGCCAGCCGCCAAGAAGCCAGCTAAGAAAGCTGCCAAGAAGAAGGCTGCTGAAAAGAAAGAGGAAGAGCCTGCCGCAGCGGACGCTGAGTAAGGTTTCCTAACTCTGAAACAAATCGCCAAGCCCTCCTGCGGAAACGCCGGAGGGCTTTTTGTTTGGCTGATTCCTCGGGGGATTGCTTGGGTCTACGGGCTCTGAGGGATCAGTCCTTCAGATAGCCGAGGGCTGACAGGAAATTCTCCGTGTCCTTCATCGCCTTTTCATATGGGGCTAAATCCTTGGTATTAGGCCTGAAAAACAAGCTATTGAAAAATCCGTGTTCCTGACCTTCGAAAGGGATCAACTCGCAGTTGTTGCCCGCGTCTTTCATGAGGCGAGCGAAACGCTCGGCATTTTCAAAAGGCACAGTCGAATCGGCGGTGCCGTGCAGGACGAGAGTCGGCGGGAGACCGGCTTTCACATGATGGCAGGGTGAGATTTCCTCTTCGCGTTCGGGGGTGACGGATTTCTTACCGTAGCCCTTCGCAGTGGTGTCGAGCACGGGATTGTAGAGCACCATGGCATTTGGCACCGAGCTCACGGAAAGGTCTTCGTCTTCATTTTCATGGCCAATGATGAGCCCCGTGCAGGCCGCGACATGGCCACCAGCGGAGCCACCGGAAGCCACGATGCGATCCGGATCAATGCCGAGTTCCTTAGCATGCAGGCGCACCCAGCGGATCGCGGACTTTGCGTCGGCAACCGCTTCGAAAGGTGTAGTTTTGTTTCTCGATCTGACGCGGTAATCCGCAGAGATCGCGACCATGCCTTTTTCCGAAAGCTCCTCTGCCTGTTGGTAAAACTGTGTGGGAGTCCCACCACTCCAGCCGCCGCCGAAGAAGAAGACGATGACCGGTTTGCGATCGGTGGGCTGGTGGCCTTCCGGTTCAAAGATATGCAGTTTGAGCTCCGTCTCATCGAACTTCTTGAAAACCACGGATCGATCCGGGGCGATGTCTGCGGCGAACGCGAGGGTGGGCAAAACGGCAAGCAATGCGATTAGGATGGGTTTCATGGGGTTAGGTTACAGGGTTTCTGGGCAGGGTGTATTTCGGAATAGCGCTTAAATTTCCAAGCGATTTGCCAAGAGGATGACGGCGATCGAAGCCGCCAGACAGAACAGAGCAAAGAGAAAATATCGGTCGGTGAAACGGAAATTCCGCCAGCCGATGTATGAAAACCGACACGCCAGAAGCCATGCGGCGCAGCCCATTTTCATCGCCCAGAGCCAAGGCGGCATGTCACCGTAGGTCGAGGCTTCCAAAAAATCGGAAATGCCAAAGAGAAGGAAGCCGAACGATGCGGCGAACACCGCTTTGTTCTGAGCGGGAGAGTCCCTGCGACGATGATAGGCAGTGCTGCCGCTACACCCAACCAGATGACGCCTTCGGCGCGGTTGAAGATTTCGTAAACCGCGAATGGATCGCTCACTTGGTTTTTTTCACAATCTGCTTTTTGAACAGAGGGAGAAATTCCTTATCGATATAGGCATGGGCGGCTGCCAGGCCCTCCTCGCGGTAGATGTTTCCGATGATGGCCTCGACGCTGGTGGGGTTGCCGAAGGCGCTCAGGAATTCGTTGGAGGTGAGGTGGGTGAACCACACACCATCCATACAGCCACGTTCGCGGAGCACGAATTCACGGGCGAATAGGGCGAGCACGGCATCGCCGATCCAAGCGGCTTCGCGCTCGATTTTAAGAAGTTCGTTACGGGTCACGTGGCAATTGTGTGCCTAGGGTGCTGGCTGGGAAAGTTTTTCCCGGCGTTCGCGTTCGATTCTCGCGCGCAGGCGGTCTTCGGATTCCGCATCCCAATATCCCGGCTGTAATTCCATGAAGACGGAGGTGTAGGGGAGGGCGGTGGGCGTGCGGATGACGAGGACTTGGTAGTCCTTGTTCACGGAGTCGATGAGGGTGATGAGCGATTGCTGATCGAGCTCTGTCGGTTCATGGCCGTGTAATGATGCGGCGATGCGGTTCCGCATCTCTTCGATGCCCGGCGCAAAATCGTTTTCCACCGAGCGCATTTCTCGGGTGAGGTAAATGCGTGGGCGGACGTGCTGGGTTTCCTCAAGCGCATTGAGCACGTAATCCACCACTTCCGGCACTTCCGAATCTGCGGTGACCTGGCGTACTCCCGGACGGTTGCGCGCGGGAAACGAAGCCTCCGTGATGACAATCCAATTCTGGTATCCGAGCTGGCTGACCTGATGGTTCACCGAGCCTTTCCAATCCGTCCCATCCTGCAGCGGGAAACAACCGGAGCCTGAGACCGCGAGGAATGCGGCGATGATGTAAGATCCGGGAAATCTCATGAATTCCAAAAGTTTTTCGAACCGGGAGGGTTCCGCCTGTGTTAGAGGCTGCGATGTGAGCCGTCGCAGAGGGGAGCGTTGCCCGTGGCCTTGCATTGGCAGAGGGACATGGTGGTTTTCTCGGTGATTTCGATTTTTTTCGGCTGAAGTCCGGTTCCCTTGTGGGAGCCGTCGCAGAAAGGGCTGTGGCTGGTTCGCCCGCAGGAACACCACCAGTAAGTGCCCGGCTCCAGCTCGATCTTGATCGGGCTTTTTGCAGAGCAAATGGGGTCTTCGGCCATGAAAATCAGTTTTCGGATTTGGCGACGGAAACCAACACGGTTACGGCTTCCGTGGTATCCTCGCTGAGTTCTACCGTTTTGACATCCTCACTCTGGTAGCGGTTGACTGGAACATCGTGAAAAAAGGTAACCCCGAGCCAGACGAGAAGTAGGGCGGAGGATGCTCCGATAAAATTGCGAATACTCATTCTTTTATAGGCGGTTTCGGTGGGAAGCCGTTGGGCTTATGCCAATTTTGCACGATTCTGACAATCTAATTCGACAGGTTGATATTTCGAAAAGCTTTAGGAATCAGTGCTTGCCGGACTGGAGATGATCGGACATCCCATGGGTATGACTCCCTCTGCTGTTCTCTTCGACTTCGACGGTGTAATTGTTGATACGGAATGGGCGATTTATCAGGCCTGGTTGAGGACATTTAGTCGCCATGAACACGATCTTCCCCTGTCCCTGTATTGCCGTTGCATAGGTTCGGATTTCGATACGTGGTCGCCCAAGCTTCATCTGGAAGAACTGACAGGACGCGGGTTCGACTGGGAGACCATGGACGCAGATCGGCAGGTGGAGATCCGGGCGGAGTTGGATGGCTACGGGGCGATGCCGGGAATCCGGGAGGCCTTGGAGACTGCCGAGAAGCGGGGGCTACCCCTTGCCGTGGTGTCCAGTTCATCCCACGCATGGGTGGATGGCTGGCTCGAAAAGCTCGGGGTTACCGGCTATTTCCAAGAAATCATCTGCCGGGGGGATGCTCCGCGCATTAAACCCGCTCCAGATCTCTATCTGGAGGCCGCCAAGAAACTTGGGCTGGCACCCGCAGAATGCCTCGTGATCGAAGATTCTCACAATGGCCTGATCTCGGCGCATGCTGCCGGAATGAAAACGTGGGTGGTCCCGAACCGGGTCACCTCTGGGCTGGATTTCAGCCTCGCTGAGCGGATTTTCTCGGACTTCGAGGAGCTAAACCTCGCGCTCTTTCCGGATCAGAGTCCGGCGGGGTGACGCATGACGTGACCTTTGCCCGGCCGGGTAGCGGTTTTCCAACGTGGGCCGGTGCGCCCCCCGCTGCCGCCTGTATCGAGCCGCAGTCCGGCGACGGTCATGAAAACATGGCCATTTCGGCAATAAACGGTGATCCAATCGCCATCGCCCTTTTTGCCATATTCGAAGAAACCACGCGACGTCATGGAGCCTTTCAAAAGACCGGCCTCGCGAAGGACGTATGAGACGGTCCCGGAGCAGTCATAGCCGCTGTCATGATGCTTGGCGTGTCCGCCGCCCCACTTGTAGGGCATGCTTTGCAGGCGGTTTCCCGCTGCGATGGCTTTTTTCACGGCGGCAGGTGCCTTGCGCGGCGCATAGGCGACGCCGTTTTTAAGCATGGCGGTCCGGCCATGATCGAAATGGTAGGAAACCGGTTGCTTCGCCTTCACCTGGCTCGAGCAGGAGTTGAGCAGGGCGAAGAGGGGCAAGATGAGTAATAGGAGGAACGAATGCCGATTCATGGCGGGGATTTTAGCGGATTTAATTAACTTCTCCAAACTATTTTTTAAAATTCCTCCAAATTTTTATGTTTTAGGAATTCGGTGAGTTCGGAAAGGGCGTTTGCCCGGTGACTGAGCGAGTTCTTGATCGCAGAACCGAGCTGGGACAAGGACTTTTCGTAACCATCGGGTATGAAATACGGATCGTAGCCGAACCCGCCATCGCCGGCGGCTTCGGTGGCGATGGTTCCCTCCACGGTTCCGCAAAAAACTCCGATTTCTTCGCCGTCCTTTGCTAGGACCAGTGTGCAGCGGAAGCGGGCGGCACGGTTGTCCTTACCTGACATTTCCTGCATGAGCCGGACGTTGTTTTTCGCATGGTTTCCCTCTTCACCACCGAAGCTGGAAGACCAGACGCCGGGGGCGCCCCCGAGGGCATCGACCTCGAGGCCGGAATCATCGGCGAGCACCCAGCCGGGGACGCGGGTGCTGATTCCCATGGCTTTGAGTCGCGCGTTTTCCACGAAGGTGGTTCCGGTTTCCTCGATTTCGGGAAGCTCGGGGAACGAACGAACATCGGTGATGCAAAATCGATCGCCGAGGATCTGGCGGATTTCCTCGGTTTTATGGGCGTTGCGGGTCGCGAGGATCAGTGTTGGCTTCTCGGGCATGCGCATGGAGTTCCAGTTTTTGACGTTCGCGCCAAGAAATTTAGAATAAAAGAGCGCTGGGAAACGCCTAACATCGACATGAAAGCAATTACCAACCTCGCCCTAGCCGCCTACGGCGCTGCCGCCCTGGTCTCCACCGCATTTGCAAAAGCCCCCGAAGGATGGGAAACCGAAGTGGATGCCGCTCTTGAGATCGCCAAAAAAGAAAACAAGGCAGTGATGCTGGAGTTCACCGGCTCGGATTGGTGCCCGCCATGCATGATGATGGAGAAAAAAGTATTCTCCAAAAAGGAGTTCGTTTCGGCTGCCTCCGAGAAATTCGTTCTGGTGCACTTGGATTTCCCGAAAGGCGATCCTGAGCTGAAGGAGAAAAACATGCCCTATGCCAAGGAATACAAGATCGAAGGCTACCCGACCGTGATCCTGCTCGACAGCGAAGGTAAGGAATTCGATCGCTTCTTCGCCTCGGCCTATCCTGAAGTGGATAAGTTCCTCGGGCACCTCGACGAAGCGCTCGAGAAGAAGGATCTCGACTGATGCAGCGATGAAAAATCTCGTTCTGACATTTATCTCTATGGTGGCCTTCGCTGCCACAAGTCTCGCCGGTGAGGCCGTCTGGCTCCATGACTTCGAAGCTGCCAAGAAGCAGGCGAAGGCAGAGGAAAAGCCGATCTTCATCAATTTCACCGGTTCTGACTGGTGTGGCTGGTGCATCCGCCTTGAAAAAGAGGTGTTTTTCCAAAAGGAGTTCCAGCAATACGCGGCGGACAATCTGGTGTTGGTGGAAATCGATTTCCCCCGCAAGAAAGAGCAATCTGCTGAGCTGAAAGCCCAGAACAAGGCGCTCGACAAAGAGTTCAAGATTCAGGGATATCCGACGCTTTTCCTCCTTGATGCCGAGGGCGAGAAGCTTTCCGAAGACATCGGTTACCGTGAAGGCGGTGCCGCGGCTTATGTCGCGCATTTGCAAGAGCTCTTGGAAAAATAGCTCACGCCCACCCGCAATTTCCCAAACCCCGTTTCGGCCTGTTGTCGGAGCGGGGTTTTTCTTTTCATCCGCCGGAGTATCCCGCAGCTTTCCCGCCCGTCATGTCAGACACACGCAAGCCTTTCCCTTTCGATCAATTCGAGCCCAAGTGGCAGTCCCGCTGGGATTCCGAAAAAACCTTCCGCACACCGAATCCGGGCGAGGAGGGATTTGATGCCTCGAAGCCTAAATATTACGTGCTCGATATGTTCCCTTACCCGAGTGGTGCGGGACTGCATGTCGGTCACCCAGAGGGCTACACGGCCACGGATATCATCGGCCGCTACAAGCGCATGAAGGGCTTCAATGTCCTCCATCCGATGGGCTACGATTCCTTCGGCCTGCCAGCCGAGCAATACGCGATCAAGACCGGCCAGCATCCCGCCGTAACCACCGCCGCGAATATCGAGAACTTCCGCCGTCAGCTGAAATCCCTCGGCTTCGCCTATGATTGGGAGCGCGAAATCGCCACCACCGATCCCGAATACGTGCGCTGGACCCAGTGGATCTTCCTACAGCTCTACTCCTCTTATTTCTGTGAGGAAACCAATAAGGCCAGGCCCATCTCGGAGCTCGAGGCCAAGGGCTGGTCGCGTGAGGAAATCGACAACGTCCGCCTCGCCTACGTCGCCGACACCCCCGTCTGGTGGTCACCGGATCTCGGCACCGTGCTCGCCAACGAAGAGGTAGAAGAATGGAAGTCGAAAGGCCACACGGTCGAGCGCCGCCCGTTGCGCCAATGGATGCTGCGCATCACCAAATACGCCCAGCGCCTTATCGATGAACTCGACACGCTCGATTGGCCGGAGGGCATCAAGCTGCTTCAGAAGAACTGGATCGGCCGCAGCGAAGGCGCGGAGGTCATCTTCGCGATCGGTGGAAAATCCGTGACCGTTTTCACCACCCGTCCCGACACCTTGTTCGGTGCGACCTACATGGTGCTGGCTCCCGAGCATCCGTTTGTTTCCGAAATAACCACCCCGGAAAACATGGAGGTAGTTGAAGCTTACAAGAAGAGCATTTCCGCAAAATCCGATCTGGATCGCACCGACCTGAACAAAGACAAGTCCGGCGTTTTCACCGGCGCCTACGCGATCAATCCGGTCAATGGCGAGGAAATCCCCGTCTGGATCGCGGACTACGTGATGATGGGCTACGGCACCGGCGCAATCATGGCCGTGCCGGCGCACGACGAGCGGGATTTCGAGTTTGCGCAGAAATATGACCTCCCGGTGCTCCAAGTGGTGCAGCCGACCGACGATTCCGACTGGCAGGGTTACACCGCCCCCGGCACCGCCATCAACTCCGGTTTCCTCGACGGCATGCCGACGAAAAAGGCCAAAGGTGCGATCATCCATTGGCTCGTCGAAAATGAAAAAGGCGAGCGCAAGATCCAGTTCAAGCTGCGCGACTGGTTGTTCTCCCGCCAACGTTATTGGGGCGAGCCGTTCCCGATCGTTTGGAAAGACGGCAAGCACTTCGCCCTCCCGGATTCCGAGCTTCCCCTGCTCGCGCCTCCGCTGGAAGACTACAAGCCCTCCGGAACCCCGGATCCGCTGCTGAGCAAAGCCCGCGAATGGGTCGAACTGCCGAATGGCTATACCCGCGAGACCAACACCATGCCGCAATGGGCGGGCTCCTGCTGGTACTACCTCCGCTACTGCGATAACGGCAATTCCGAACGGTTCATCTCCGAAGCCGCCGAGGACTACTGGACGGATGAAAAACCGGGTATGGTCGATCTCTACGTCGGCGGCACCGAACACGCGGTGCTCCACCTCCTCTACGCCCGTTTCTGGCACAAGGTGCTCTTCGATCTCGGCCACGTCCGCACGCCGGAGCCGTTCCAGAAGCTCGTCAACCAAGGCCTGATCCTCGGCGAGGACGGCCAGAAGATGTCGAAATCACGCGGCAACGTCGTGAATCCCGATGACGTCGTGAAGGAATACGGCGCGGACTCCCTGCGCCTCTACGAAATGTTCATGGGCCCGCTCGAGCAGGTGAAACCCTGGCAGATGAAAGGTGTGGAGGGCGTGTCCCGTTTCCTCGCCCGCGTCTGGCGCCTCGCCGTCACCGATGATGGCTGCGTTTCCGAAAAAATTTCCGATGCACCATGTACCGACAAGGAGCTGCTGCGTGTCGTGCACGAGACGATCAAGAAGGTCGGAGAGGACATCGAGAAACTCAGTTTAAACACGGCGATCTCGCAGATGATGATCTGCACCAATGCCTTCACCCAAGCAGGTGTGGTGCCGCGTAAGGAATTCATGCAGTTCCTCGCCGTCCTGAACCCCTTCGCCCCACACGTCTCCGAGGAGATTCACAGCTTGATTGGTGGCACGGAGTTGCTTTCCGAAATGGATTGGCCGGCCTACGACGAGCAGGCGCTCGTGCGCACGGAATGCGAACTCGTGGTGCAGGTGAACGGGAAACTCCGCGACCGCATCTGGATGTCGATGACTGCCTCCGAAGACGAAGCCAAGGAACTCGCTTTCGCCTCCGATAAGGTCAAGGAGCACACCGATGGCAAAACTATCCGCAAGGTGATCTACGTTCCCGGCAAGATCATGAATCTCGTCGCGAACTAAAAAAAGGGGGCGCGGCCATTACAGCCGCGCCCCCGAAAAATCCTCCGTCCTGCTTACGCGTGGTGAAGCAGGATCGAGTTAGCCGCGAAGTGATCCGAAAGGATGTCGGAAACGATCACGATCGGCGTGCCCGGGCGAACCAGGTTTTCCGCACGCAGCTGCTCGGTGGCGCGTTCGATGGTTTCTTCGATGTTCGATGAAAAGGACATTTGGAATGCCCGGATGCCACGTGTCAGCGAGAGCTGGCGGCAGACAGTTTCTTTAGGCGTCACCGCGAAAAACGATCCAGTGCGCGGGCGCATCATGGCGATGTGGTTCGCCAGCACGCCCCTACGGGTCAGCACCACAAGACGTGCATCCGGCAGCGAATCCGCAAGTGTCACCGCCGCGCGCGAGGTCTTCTGCCGCTCGTCGCGCAGGATGACCGAGGAGCCAAAGCCGTGGCCACCGGAGCGCTCGATCCGCTCGGAAATCCTCACCAGTGCATCTACGCAGCGGATGGGATAACGACCCACGGAAGTTTCTCCGGAGAGCATCAAGCAGTCGGCTTCCTCGTAGGCGGCGTTCATCACATCGGTCACTTCCGCACGCGTCGGTGTCGGATTTGTGATCATCGATTCAAGAAGCTGGGTCGCCACGATCACCCGTGTGCCGAGTTCATGGCAACGTTTCACGATACGACGCTGCAGGATCGGCAGGTCTTCGAAATCCACTTCGATGCCCAAGTCGCCACGCGCGATCATGATCACATCCGCAATCTGGATGATCGCGTCGATGTTGCGCACCGCCTCTTGGTCTTCGATTTTCGCGACGATCTGAGCCTCGCCTTCCAGCGCTTCCATGGCCTCGCGGAGTTCGCGTACGTGCGCTGCATCGCGCACGAAGGAGCCGGCGATGTAGTCCGCTCCGCATTCCACCGCCAGCGCCAGATCCTTGTGATCTTTCGCGGTCAGCGCAGGAAGATTCAGGCGCACGCCGGGGAGGTTGATGTGGCGCCGGGAGCCCATCGTGCCGGGTGTGCGCACGTCGCAGATGATCCGGTCATCGCCAACGCTGTCGATGTGCATCAGCAAAACGCCGTTGTCCACGACCAAGATGTTTCCTGCGGATACATCGCCGATCATGCCCGGGTAGTTCACCGTGGTGGAAATCGGGATCGACGGCTCGGTGCCCTCCCGGCGGAATTCTACCTTGTCGCCTTCTTCGAGTTCATAAGGCTTCTCGACGTCGCCAGTGCGGATCGATGGCCCGGTCAGGTCGAACAGCACCGCGATGTGCAGGCCGCGCTTGGCGGACTCTTGGCGCACCTGCTTTGCCATTAGCGCGGCCCATTCGTGTTTTGCGTGGCTCATGTTCAGGCGGAAGACATTCACGCCTCCGTCAATGAGTTGGCCGATGGTTTCGGGTTTTTCCGTGGCAGGGCCTAGGGTGACGATCAGTTTTGTTTTTCGCGACATGGTAGGGCAGTTATTGGTTTTAAAAGGAAATCTGTTCCTGCAGCGAAGCAGGGGACATGCCGTGCGTCTCGCCAAGCATCTCTGTCCGACGCGTCCATGCCTGCGTTCTGCCCGCGTTGCAAGTTAGGTCTTTGTTTTTTCAGTTTTCCATTTTACCCACTCCCCATGTCTCCTGCCACCACGCCCATCCTGATCGGCGGCTCCATCGCCATCGATCACATCAAGACCCCTACGGCCGAAGGAAAGAACCTACTCGGCGGCTCCGCGTCCTTCACGGGCATCGCCGCTTCCTACTTCACCGCCCCGGTCCACCTCGTAGGCATCATCGGAAAGGATTTCCCGCAGGAGCATCTCGATCATTTCGCCTCCAAGGGCATTTCCACCGGCGGATTGGAGAAATCCGAGGGCAATACCTTTTCTTGGACCGGCTCCTACCACGAGAACATGAACGACCGCGACACCCTAGATGTCGCCGTCAATGTCCTCGAAGACTGGACCCCGAAAGTCCCTGCGGAAATGGCTTCTGCTCCTGTCGTTGTCCTCGCGAACATGCATCCGCTCAACCAGCTCCAGATGATCGCGCAATTGACGGCCGAAAAGCCCTTCATCGCTGCCGATACCATGGATCTATGGATCACCATCGCGAATGCAGACCTCCACGAGGTTCTCAAGAAAATCGACCTCCTCGTCATCAACGAATCCGAAGCCCGCGATTTCTGCCGCACCCCGAACCTCATCGCCGCCGGAAGGATCCTCCTGGACAAGGGGCCGGCCAACGTCGTCATCAAGCTCGGTGAGTTCGGTGCCATCCTCTTCCATCGCGAGGCAGAAGGTGCTGCTCCGTCGGAATTCTCCATCCCCGGCCTACCGGGCATCAGCATCTTCCGCAGCGCGGCTTTCCCACTCACCGAAGTCGCCGACCCTACCGGAGCCGGCGATTCCTTCCTCGGTGCACTCTCCGGCTACCTCGCCTCCACCGGGAAAACGACCTATTCGTTCGATGATCTCCGCCAGGCCATCGTCTACGGTTCCGTAGTCGCCTCCTACACCTGCGAGGCATTTTCCACCAATCGTCTCGCGGAGACCTCCCGGAAGGAGATCGAGCAGCGCCTGACCCTGCTCAAAAACCTCACCCATTGGCCTGCCTGAACCTAGTGCTCATATCACCCCCTAAAAAGCCCCTGAAAAGAGGGCTGATCGGGGCGGAAATCCAATAAAGTCAAGGCTTTGTAAGTGCTTTGTGAAACTCCGGTAAGATTCAAGGAAGTCATCAAATACTCACTTTTTCCTTGCGGGATGCCCCCTGAAATTGTCTGTTTAAGTCGTCTGGGCGATCCTTGTCTGGAAATCGCAGTGACAGCCATGTCACTGCAATCCGAATAACGCATCCTGGCGATCTCCAAAAAACCCCAAAAAATTCCAGCCATGAAAACTTTAATCCCTCTCACAGCCATCGCCGCACTCGCGGCATCGGGGCTTTCATCCGCGCAGACCACTGCCTACTCGAAACCCAGCGGGTATATCACACTTGGAAACGCTGATGGAAGCGCAGCAACTCCGGATGTTCCTGCAAATACCGATGTGACCGTTTCGGTTCCTTTTGAGCGCGCGTCTGAGGTTTCTGGCAAAATCACCGGTAGATCCGGAAGCGTTCTGAGCTTCGCCAACGCCGGGCTCACCAACAACTCACTCGTCAGCTCCACGACACCTTATCAAATTACCATCACCTCTGGCGCTCAAGCCGGTTTGATCGGCGTTATTTCCGCTAACACTTCCACCTCGGTTACCGTCGGCAGCGTGATCGTCGGTGATATTAACGGTATCGAAACTAACGGAACCGCTTCCTTCTCGATCTCGAAGGCGTGGACTCTTGGAACGTTCTTTCCAACTAACTTGCCAGCAGGCACCAACGTATTGGCATTCTCTGGAACCGTAGCTGGTCCAAACCTTGCGCCAAACGAGGGATACGTCTACAGCGGCAGCGCTTGGTTCCAGACTCTCGGAACTGGCGGGAACGGTTCTCATACCATGATTTTTCCTGGTGAATCCATGATTCTTAGGTCCTCGGTTGCAATCGATAGTCTCGTTGTGACTGGTTCAGTCCCAACGGTGGTTTCTAAAACCGTAGTCAGCAAGTTGAGTGCTTCACAAGCCCAAGACACTCGGATCGCATTCAATGTTTCAACTGATCAACCGATTGAAAATCTTACAGGTGTTCAAGCCGGTGATTCCTTGCTGGCGTTCAACAACGCGGCAGCTGGAAAAAATAAGTCTCCAAATGAAATTTTGGTATATTCCGGTTCGGCATGGTTTGGCACAACCGGTGTAACAGGTCCTCAGAACGGCCTCTATAAACTAAAGGCAGGGCAGGGGTATATTCTTCGCCGCCCATCCACTGCTCCGGTTGGAAATACGACAATCTCTCTGGTTCCAAATTATGCTGGCAGCCTCTAACACTCGGTCTACACAAAAACTTTATTCAAATAGCTTTCATACGATGAAAAACATATTCAAAACAATTGGAGTGCTTGCGGCAATGGTAACATGCTGCGGTGCTACGGTCACCCTTACGTTCAATAGTCCATTTTCCCAGACCGGTGGAGTTGCTAGCGGATTTGCCAATGCGGCAAGCACTCCGATGAATGGTTTGGTCTGGGGTGTTATCGTTGATACCGACAATACTGGTTTCTACACGAGTTACGACGCTTTTACTCCAGCTTTAAATACTGTCACGGTATTGGGTAATATGGGATTTGCTACTACCAATGTTCTGATAACCTCCCAAGTCGGAACAACAAATTTGGCCGGTCAGTTCGAATTTGATGGGAGCTTCAACCAAGTAAATGAAGGGGGTGATGGCGGTTTGAGTGGCGTGTCTGATATCGCTGTGGATGGCACAAATGGAGTGAATACCGGCGATAAATTTAGATTGGTATGGTTTGACCCTTCAGGCAATTCAGCCGGCTTTATCGATGATGGCAGCTTCATTCTTCCTGCTGATACAAGCGCTACGGACTACAGTGCAATCTTCCGGGGGCCGGACGCCGCAAAGCCAGCCACTGGGATTGCGATTGTCCCCGAGCCATCCACTCTTCTCCTGAGTGCTTTTGGTGCTCTGGCACTGCTTCGCCGCAAGCGCTAATCGCGCAGCTGAGCGAAACGAATTTTAAAAGGCGAGCTTCGGCTCGCCTTTTTTATTGCCCCGATGGGCCGCTCCTCGGGTTCCGGCCTCTCAGGTTCCGATTTCGAGGAGGCGGAGAACTGGGGATTTGTTTTCCTCCGTGGCTGCCAGATCGAGTTCGAAGCGGGCTTGATGTTCGTTGAGGTCCTCTTGATCGACGAGGGTTTGTGAAATCAGCCAAGTTCCCTTTTCCGGGCATTCCTGGATCCGCGTGTGCTTCTTATTGCGGGCTTCGGGATTGAGGAGGAGGGCGCCATTATTGTGGTGGAATTCGTCCATCACGGCTCTCAATTCGCTGGCGGAGAGATCCGATCCGATCTGTGCAAGGGCGTCTTCATACCTGCCTTGCGAGAGGAGTTTGAGGAATACGAAGATCACCGAACGCGTGTCCCGCAGGAGCGTTCCTTTGTTGCGGGTATAGGGCACCGCAGCCCTCGGTGTGGGAGATTCTTGAGTTTGCGTTTGTTGATCCGGATCGCGCAGTTTCTCCCATTCGTCGATGATCGAGGAGTCGGTGGAGCGGATCATTTCACGGAAGAAGGCCTCCGCTTCTTCGAGTTCCGGGGTCTTGTGGGCCGGGGGAACGGTCTGGACGAGGATCTTGTAAACCTCGGAAAGGTGGCGCAGGAGCACCGCTTCGCTTTTCTCCAGGCCGTAGGTTTTGATGTAATCCTCGAACGACGCATAGTCCTCGAACATCTCGCGAGAGATCGATTTTGGGCGCACCGAAGCTTCCTTCGCCCATGGGTTTTTCAGGACAAATTCGTTGTAGGTGGCGTAGATGAATTCCTTGCCCGGCTTCGGGTGCTCGACTTGTTCGAGCCGGTCCATGCGGGCATCGTATTCGATGCCCTCCGCCTTCATCTCCGCGACCAGTTTGTCCTTCGCCTTGTCCACCTGCTTACGGATGACCTGCGAAGGGTCCTCGACGATGGCTTCGGCCAAGGAAATGACATTGAGTGGATAGGCGGGATCATTCGCATCGAGT
Organism: Luteolibacter sp.; assembly: GCA_039978775.1. GTDB lineage: Bacteria > Verrucomicrobiota > Verrucomicrobiia > Verrucomicrobiales > Akkermansiaceae > Luteolibacter. The sequence continues at coordinate 81,085 of JBDWAR010000025.1, forward strand.
TGGGGGATCGCCTCGATGAGGTAGGCAGCCAGCGCCTGATTCAGTGAAAAGTCATCCTGAAGTTCGATGTTGAGCGCGACCTTCGCCGGGGTGTCGCGTTCGTCCTTTGGGATGATGCGTAGGATGTTTCCCTCCACGAGACTGCGGAACAGCCCGAAGGCGCGTTTGCGCAGCGCGGCCTTTTTCGAGGGTGTCTCGTGGCTGTCCCGGATGATGCGGCGGAGTTCTTCGCAGCCATCTTCCGAGCGGCGGGAGAGGACGTTGAGCAACATGCTGTGCCCCATCACGAAAGAGGAGGTGAGCTTCTCGGATGGGGATTCGATGAGCTTACGGAAGGTATTCTCATCCCAGTTCACGAAGCCTTTTTCCGGCGGCTTCTTTTTCATCGCCTTGGATTTCCCGCCTTTGGCCGCAGCCTTCGCATCCGCCTTGATATTAGCGATGACGTGTTCCGGTGCCTGGGCGACGACGTAGCCGATGTCATCGAAACCACGTCGCCCCGCTCTCCCTGCGATCTGTTTGAAATCGCGCACGGCGAGGGTTTTGTTGGATTCTCCTCCGTATTTGAAGAGACGGGTGAAGACCACGGTGCGGATCGGCACATTGACGCCGACCCCTAGGGTGTCGGTGCCACAGATGACTTTCAGCAGACCCTTTTGGGCGAGTTTTTCCACCAGTGACCGGTATTTCGGCAACAGGCCGGCGTGGTGGATGCCGAGGCCGTGGCGCAGAAATTTCTTCATTTCTTTGCCGTAGGGGCTGCGGAAATCCGCATCGACCAGAAGATCGGCGATCGCTTGCTTCTCCTCTTTGGTGCAGAAGTTCCGGCTCATGAGATCCTGAGCGGTCTGGGCGCAGGATAGCTGGGTGAAATGCACAAGGTAGATCGGCGCCCGGTGGGCAGTGACCAGCTCCTCGATTTTTTCCTCAAGAGCGAGTGTGGAGTAATCGAATTCCAGAGGAACCGGGCGGTCTTCGGATTTCACAAGCACCGTGGGTGCACCTGTGAGCGCGGTGATGGTTTCCTGGAAAAATTCCGTATCACCGATGGTGGCGGACATCAGCAGGAAGCGGGCGCGGGGGAGGGTGAGCAAGGGGATCTGCCAGGCGACACCTCGTTCATGATCCGAGTAGTAGTGGAACTCGTCCATGATCACATCGTCCACCCCTGCGGCAGCGCCCTCGCGCAGCGCGAGGTTTGCAAGGATCTCGGCGGTGCAACAGATGACGGGTGCGGAGGCGTTGACCGTGGCGTCTCCGGTGATCATGCCGACGTTGTCGGGGCCGAAGATATTGCAAAGGGAAAGGAATTTCTCGTTGGCCAGCGCCTTGATGGGAACCGTGTAGTAGCTGCGACGCTTCTGACAGATCGCGCGGAACTGGAGGGCGAGCGCGACCAAGGATTTCCCCGATCCGGTGGGAGTGTTCAGGATAACGTTGTTGCCCGCGAAGAGCTCAAGAATTGCTTCCTCCTGATGGTCATACGGGGTGGTGCCGGAGGTTTCTAGAAACGAGAGAAAGGCATCGAGGATTTCATCCGATGAAGAGGCATCGGTAAGTCGTGAAGGATCCAGAACGGGCATGTGGCGGAGATGCTACGCGTAAATATGGCGAAAGGAACCGCGATTTAAAAATCGCGACTACAAGCGTAGCGGAAGCAGAGGGAGATTCGCCGTGCAAGTCGCGATTTTTAAATCGCGGTTCCTTTCTTCCCGATGTCATGCAGCAAAAGTCCCATGGGGATGAAACGTTCGAAGTCCTGCGAGTTGAGTGTGGCAAGTGGGGAGTTGGAAACCATGGCGCAGGCGGCGATCATACAATCGGAATGAGAGCCGCGCCGCCGTCCTGTGGTGTTGAAGAGAATTGCCGTCCGCTCGGCCATGGCACGCGAGAAGTCGAGGATTTCGTCCCGGAGGACAGCGGCGACCGCATCTTTGTGCTCGCGGGTAATCGGGCCGTTGCAGAACTCCGACCAAGCGATCGATGAAGTGGCCACGTGATTTCCTTCTATGATCCAGCGTTCTAGGGAGTCCGAAAAATTGGATTCCGTGTCCCCGAGGGCAATCAGGAGATTGGTATCGAGGTGAACCGTCATTCCCACCAATATTGTGTCGAGTTGCGTTCCTTTTCGACTTCCTCACGTATGAAGTCGGCTTGTTCTGCGGAAACTCCATTTTCCCGCAGCCAACGTAGGGCTTCAAGCGGCGAAGGCTTGGACAGATCAGCATCCGAATCGGCCTTGGTTTTTCGGACGGCGCGCCGAATCACCTCGGATTTTGAAACGCCCCAGCGTGAGGCGAGCTCCGCGAGGTTTTCCAAAGTGCCGGGATCAAGCGACATGCTGGTGCGCTTGAGCTTTGGTGAGTAACTCATGTGGTAACTTATGAGGTAATCGCGTAAACGCCAATAATGAAGTTCGTATAGTACACAAAAAAGGGCGCCCGAGTGGACGCCCTTTTGGTGTAAAAGATGGGCTATCTGACTCAGCCCTGCTCGATGGTTTTCTCGGTGGCTGCGTCGATGACGGCGAAGCGCTCGCGGTTGAGCGTGGGATCGGAGCGGAAGATGAGGCGACCAGAGTGGGAGCGCTCGAGTTCCACGAGGACTTTCGCGTCTTCCTGCTTGAAGCGATTCAGGACGTCGGAATTGACGACGACGATAAGGTCGCCGACCTGATCCCGGTGAGTCTGGATGACGGTGTTGAGGCGGCGCTGGATCTCGATGGACATGGTCATCGGGGTCTTCACGCGGCCGCGGCCTTGGCAATACGGGCAGGGCTCATACATCGAATCACGGAGCGATTCGTTGAGACGCTGGCGCGTCATTTCCATAAGGCCGATCGCGGAGATCTGGAGGATCTGGGTCTTGGCCTTGTCCTTTTTGACCCGCTCTTTCATCGCCTTGTAGACCGTCATCTGGTCGCGGCGGTGGCGCATGTCGATGAAGTCGACAACCACGAGTCCGCCGATGTTGCGCAGGCGGAGCTGGCGGGCGACTTCCTCTGCTGCCTCGACGTTGGTCTGGAGGATCATCTTGTCCACGTCCTTGGAGCCGCGGTTGCGGCCGGTGTTCACGTCGACGGAGATGAGGGCTTCGGTTTCATCGATGACGATGTAGCCGCCACACTTCAGCCAGACTTGGCGGGAGAATGCCTCGTCGATCTGTTTCTGGATATCGACGCGCTCGAAGATCGGCTGGTTGGCCGTCGGCAGGTGGTGGATGCGGCGTTTCGCACGGCGGGAGATTTTGCCGGCGATTTCGCGGATGAGTTCGGTGGTTTCCTCGTCATCGCAGAGAACTTGGTCGACTTCTTCCGTAAGGAAGTCGCGGGCGGTGCGCTCGATGAGGCCGGGCTCTTGGAAGATGCAGCAGGGGGCTGGGTTGTTTGCACGGCGTTGGTCGATATTGTCCCATTGCTCGAGGAGCATCGCGAGATCTCGCACGAAGTGGCGGGCGCGCGTGCCTTGAGCGACGGTGCGCATGATGATGCCCATGCCTTCCGGGACGGAAAGTTTCTGAACGATGCGGCGGAGGCGCTGACGTTCCTTCGGATCATCGATTTTGCGAGAAATACCGAACTGCTCGGTGAAGGGCATGAGGACGAGGTAGCGGCCGGCGAGGGAAATGTTCGTGGTGACGCGCGGGCCTTTGGTGCCGATCGGGCCTTTCGAGACCTGGATGACGATTTCTGAGCCGATCGGGTAGATCGATGGGATGTCCTTGGAGGTGATTTTCTTTTTCGGTTTCTTGGAGCCTTCGCGTTGGATCTCCTCCAGACCGCCATCGAGGGCGGCGGGGATGGCATCCCAGAAGTGGAGGAAGGCGTTCTTATCGAGGCCGATGTCCACGAACATAGCTTTGAGGCCTTGCTCGATGTTTTTGACACGTCCTTTGAAGATGCCGCCGACGATGTTCTGATCGCCTTCGCGCTCCACGGTGTATTCCTCGAGCAGGCCGTCCTCCACGAGGGCGACACGGCGTTCGAGTTTTTCTACGTTGACGATGATGGAGTTTCCACTGGATGGGTCGGCACTGCCGATTCCTAACATTCTTTTGATTTTTTTGATCACGTTAATTTGGTTCTAAATTCTGAGGGTTGTTTTTTTGGGAAACCGTTTATTCCTGGATGGGAATGGCGCGTGGGAAGACTTGTCCCTCGGTATCGGTTTCCTCGGTGATTGTTGGTTTTGGTGTAACGAGTGTTGGAGCGGTGCTGGCGGGAGCATCCGGGACGACGCCGGTGATTTCGTTGCCGGTTTCGCCGATGTCTTCGTCGGAGGCCTCTGCGGTGACCGAGGGGTCGGAGGCCGGGATTTCGGACGCTTCGATGGCCGCGAGAATATCAGGAAGGGGTTCGATCGCTTCGATCATCTTGAGGTGACCCGCGTATTCCGTCTGTGGCTTGAGGGGCAGGCGCATGCCTTTCTCCTGTGCAAAAATGCCTGTCAGAACGGTGTTGACCAGTGGGCCGCAGACACCGCCGCCGGATTTTCCTGCTTGGACTAGGATCACGATGGCATAGCGGGGTTCTTCGTATGGAGCGAAGGCCATGACCCACGAGTTGTTAGAACTCGCGCCGTTATCAATGGTTTGGGATGTGCCGGTTTTCGCGCAGACGTCGACATCATCCATGCGGACTTTTCCGGCGGTGCCGCCGGGCACGTTGACGGCCATATACATGCCTTTGCGGATGAGAGCGAGGTCGTCTTCTTTGACTCCGTTTTGGAGTAGGTCGGCGACGAGTTCGGGGAAATCGGGGACAAGTGTTTTTCCATCCTCGGAAACGACCTTTTTTACGATACGAGGTTTATAGTATTTACCGCCGTTGGCGACCGAAGAGGCCATGGCGCAAAGCTGGAGGGGGGTGGCGAGCATGTATCCCTGGCCGATGGAGGTCATGGCGTTGAGCGCCGGGGTCATGGATTCGTTGGGGTAGGCTGCCTGCCATGCACGGGAGCCGGGCAGCAGGCCGGGATCTTCATTGGGCAGCTGGATGCCGGTCTTATTACCGAATCCGACGAGGGAGCAACCGGCGACCATGCCCTGCCACCTCAGTGCGTTGGCCATCTGGTTGAAGTAGGGGTTGCAGGATTGCTGGATCGCCTCGGGCAGGCTCAGGGAGCCGTGTCTACCGCCTTTCATGTTCCACAGCCAGCAACCGATGTTGTGGTTTCCATACGGGACGTAGCCGCTGCAGGTATAGGATTTGCTGTCGAGACCCTGGATGGAACCGGCGATGGCAGTGGCGACTTTCATGGTCGAACCGGGCTCGTAGGATGAGATGGCGCGGTTGGTGAATGGGGAGAGTTGCTGGTTGGAATTGTAGCCGACCCATTTCTCAGCGGAGATCGATGGGATGAATGCGTTTGGCTCGTAATCCGGGACAGATGCCATGGCGAGCACTTCGCCGGTGCGGACATCCATGACCACGCCTGCCGCGCGCCCTGCACGGCGGAGGGTGTTTTCGAGGAGGTATTGGATGCGTGCATCGACGGAGAGGACAACATGTGCGCCGATGCCGGGTTTGGTATAATCGAGCATGCCGATGGTGCGGCCTTTTTCGTCCTTGAGGATAGTTTTCCTGCCCTCGGGGCCGCGGAGGTATTCGTCCATCGTGGCCTCGACTCCGGCGATGCCCTTTTCCTCACCGATGAAGTGATCGTAGGCGCGTTTGTCAGCCAGCGAGATGTCTCCCTTTTCCCATTGCTTGAGGTGGCCGAGGACGTGGGAGGCAAGGGTGCCGTAGGCATACTGGCGCTGCGGGCGGATGCTGAGGGTGACTCCGGGGAACTCGAGGTTCCGCTCGGCGAGGCGGGCGAAATCCTCGTAGGTGAGATCCGCGCGGTAGGTGAAGGGGACCAGCCCGCCGTGGGTGAGGTAGTGGGTGCGGAGGGCTTTGGCGTTGTAGTTTTTTGCAAGGCCGAGCTCACGGAGGGGCTTGATCGTCCATTCATTGACGATGGTGACGATGTCCTTTTCCGAGCGTTTGCGGGGAAGGCCGTTCTGGGTGGTGAGACGGTCGAGGGTGGGGCTTTCGTCGTGCTGCAGGCGGTAGGCGCGAAGGATTTCCTCGAGGTTGAAGGAGACAACGTAGTTGCGCAGGTTGCGGGCGAGGGGGATGCCGTTGCGATCGGTGATTTCGCCGCGGATACCGGGTTCGCGGACGGTGACGGTGCGGTTACCAGGGACGAGTGCGAGGAATTCGTCCTGCCGCTCGATTTGGAATTCGTGGAGCTTCGACAAAAGGGTGCCGAAACCGACGAGGATGAGGGCGGTCAGGAGGTAGAGGCGGAGTCTGAAGCGGGGTTCCATGGGCTATCTGCGTCTGTAGCGGTTTGCCTCCGGATAAAGGGAATGGTCGAAGAGTTTTGCGATGCGGTAGAGAATCCAGAAGATTAGAGGAGAAAATAGCATCGTAAGCAGCGAGGTATAGGACATAAGCCGAATGATCGATCGGCTGATGACAAAATCTCCTCTGACGAAGGAAATCAGGATGAACTCGGCGGCAAGGTAGAGGAAAATGGCGACCCCGGTGAGGAGTGCGGAGAACTGCCATTTTCCCTGACGAAAAAGAGGATTGAGACCCTGCATGAGGAAGCCCATGGCGGCGAAAAGCAGGATGGAATAGCCGAAGCGCAGCGACTCGACCGGCTGGGTGTATACCTCGGGATCCATGGTGATCGGGGCGAGGGAGCAATGGGCATCCCAGAGCAGGCCGCCGATGAAGGCCATGAGTAGCATCGTGGGTGTGGCGACGGTGACCGCGGCGCAGAGGAAGACGAGGTGAACGATGAGAATACGTGCGTGGCTGAGCCCCGTGAACGCAGGCAGGAACTGCTGCACCAAGAATGCGGCGAGCAGTAGGAAGACTGTGCTGAGGTTGTAGCGGAACAAGCGGGTTGTTTATCAGTGGTTTTCGGAAAGCACGACGAAGACGGTGTCCAGATCGCTGAGGTTCACAGCGGGTTTCACCAGGGCTTCCGAATCGAGCGCGCCTTTCTCAACCGAGAGGATGGTGCCGACTAGGATGTCCGGCTGGAAGATACCGCCGCGGCCGGTGGTGAACACACGTTGGCCGGGCTTGAGCGATGCGTCCTTGGAGAGGAAGCGCAGACGAAGAGTGGGTCTTCTGTCGAACTCGCCGCGTTGACCACTGAGGATGCCGACTTCCGGCGAACCTTCGATACGGACAGAAACCTGGCATTTCTCATCGGTGATGAGGAGGACGGAGGAGCGTTTCTGGAAAGGGCGATCGATGATCCCGACGAGTCCTTCGTTCGACATGACGGAAAGCTGGATGCCGATGCCGCTGTCTTGACCGGCATCGATCTCAAGCGTCTGCCACCAAGTGGTTGGGTGACGGCGGATGACCTGTGCTGCAACGACATCGAAGTTGGTCGATTTTTTGAAATCCAGGGCGTGGCGGAGCTGGACGTTTTCGCGCTCGATGGTTTTGAAGCGCTGTTCGATGAGGCGCAGCCTGCCGGTTTCACTTTCGAGAACTGAAAGCCTTGCTTGGAGTTCCTTGGAGTGGCGGGTTTCTTCGAGCAGTTTGCGGGTTTTGGTTTCGAGCGTGGATCCGGCGCTGAGCGTCGGGGAGATCGCCTTGAAGTAGGCGATCTGGATTTCTCGCACGACAGGTTCGCTGCGCGTGAGTGCCCAAGTCACTCCCGCGAGGAAGAGAAGCAATGCAATGAGGTTGAGCGGTTTCATGGCCTAAGGGGTATCCGTCCGGCGGAAACCCGGGCTCAGCGATCCGTATTGGTGACCCTTTTCAGGAGGGCGAGCTCTTGCAGCGCCTTGCCTGTTCCTTCCGCAACGGCGCTGAGGGGATCCTCGGCGACATGGACAGGAAGGCCGGTTTCCTCGCGGAGGAGGCGGTCAAGCCCCTTGAGGAGGGCTCCGCCGCCTGCGAGGACGATGCCGCGATCGACGAGGTCGGCGGCGAGCTCGGGAGGGCAGCGTTCGAGGGTGGTGCGGACAGCGTCAACGATGGTGCTGAGCGGGTCTGCCATTGCCTCGCGAATTTCTTGGGAGGTAATGGTGATGGTTTTTGGAAGACCGGCGACGAGATCGCGTCCTTTGACTTCCATGGAGATTTCCTTCGGCAGGGGAGCTGCGGAGCCGAGACGGATTTTGATTTCCTCGGAGGTGCGCTCACCGATCATGAGGTTGTAGGCGCGCTTCATGTATTGGATGATGGATTCATCCAGTTCATCGCCCGCGGTGCGGACGGAACGTGCGTAAACGATGCCGGAAAGGGAGATGAGTGCGACCTCGGTGGTGCCGCCGCCGATATCGACGATCATGTTGCCGGAGGCTTCTTGGACGGGAAGTCCGACGCCGATGGCGGCTGCCATGGGCTCCTCGATGAGATAAACTTCGCGGGCTCCTGCTTGTTCCGCGGATTCGCGCACGGCGCGGCGCTCGACTTCAGTGATGCCGGATGGGATGGCGATGAGAACGCGGGGATTGGAGCGGCGGCCCTTGTTCACCTTTTTGATGAAATGCCGCAGCATGGCCTCGGTGACCTCGAAGTCGGCGATGACGCCGTCCTTGAGAGGGCGGATGGCGACGATGTTGCCGGGGGTGCGCCCGAGCATGCGTTTTGCGTCGTCGCCGACGGCCAGAACTTCGTTGGTTCCGGCCTTCACGGCAACCACCGAGGGTTCACGCAGGACGATGCCGTGGTCTTTTACGTTAATGAGGGTGTTTGCAGTGCCGAGATCGATTCCGATATCGTTGGAAAACATGTTTCCGAAAAATTTGTTAAACATGAAGCTGAATTGATGAAAGGTTCTGAAAATGAATGAGTTGTGAATCCATTTAATCCGTTTCCGGTGAGCCGGAGTGGATGTCAGGAAGGTCTGCGAGGGCGCGTCTGGTGAAGCTCCTGCGGTGGGAGACGAGAATCAGAGCGCATGCAAACTGCGTCAAGCGGGAAAGCGTGTTCCACGCAATTGGATAGCTTGTTCCACGGGATGGGTGGAGGGCCTCAGCGACCTTCGTCGAGGCGTTCGGCAAGCATTTTTGGCAGGCCTGCTTTGAGGATTTTTCCTTGGGTTTTCTTCACATCGTAGTCGATGCGGCGAAAAACAATGAGTTTGGTGTCGTGATCGTAGATCGCGTAGCAGGCGCGTGGGTCGCCGTCGCGGGGTTGTCCGACCGAGCCAACGTTGATGAAATACTTGGCATTTGCCTCGATTTCGACGGATTCAGCGGGCACTTCGCGCACCTTGTCGGACTTTACATAGACCCGGGGCACGTGGGTGTGGCCATGGAAGCAGAGTTGGGTGAACTGGTAGGAAAAGTTCGACATCGCATCGAAGCGATTGGTCACGTAATTCCAGTGCAGCGGCTGATCCAGGGTGCTGTGGACGATGGTGTAGTCGCCGACCTGGCGCACCATACGTAGGCGCTTGAGCCAGAGGCGTTGGTCGTCGTCGAGTTGCTCGCGCGTCCATTGAAGGGCGGTGGCGGCGACCGGGTTCATGCTTTCGAGAGAATGATCATCCGAAGCGTCTTGGTCGTGGTTTCCTTTGACTGTCGGGCATCCCATCTCGCGGATGAGGTCGAGGCAAGCGGCGGGATCTGCGTTGTATCCGACGACATCGCCGAGGCAGACGTGGTCGGTGACACCTTGTGAAGCGGCATCAGCCAGCACGGCTTCGAGAGCCTCTAGGTTTGCATGGATGTCGCCGAAAATAGCTGTCCGCATAGGGAAGTTTGGATGGAAGGTGAAGTTTGTCTGTTCGTCCCGCTCTGTCGAGAGGAATTGGGTTGGATGGTTTTTTGCTCGGCGGAATCCTTTCAGTGGGACGCCGAAAACACGGCTTGCTGCGGGACGCAGCAGCTAGGATGGAGCGAGGCGCGCGGCGGCTCCGGCATCCAGCGGTTCGCAGAGGCGGTATCCATCGCCGTGAGGTGGGAGGGAGAGGAGGAAGGCATCGCGCTCAAAGGAGGAGGGGAAATCGAGACCGATGAGTGCGCGGCCGATTCGCTCGCCGGATTGTCGGTAGTTGAAATAGACGAGGTTGGCGTTTCCGGACAGGCGTTTCGCGAGGAAGTCGTGGAGGGCTCCAGAGCGTTCGTAGAAATCGAGGCGCAGGAAGGTGGGGTTGGCGAGGAGATCGCCGCGCAGTGGGATGGCGCGGAAGGCGATGTCGGTGGCACCGGTGATGTCCTCCCAAGAGTGGCCTGCGGCATCGAGCTTTTCCGGAAGAGCAGCGAGGGCGGTGGGGTTGTCCGAAGAGAGGGTGAAACAGGGCCATGCTTGGGAATTATCGGTTTTTCCGTATTGGAAATCACTGATATCGGTATCGGAAAAGCAGTCGTCTAACAGCGATAGCATGGCGCCAGGTTCCTCCGGGATACGGACGCGGAGGGTGCGGCTGTTGCGTGTGGCGGAGCCTTCGGATTGTGCGATACGGCCGAGTTGGAGGAAATCCACGTTGGCACCGCAAAGGATAACGAGCGCCTTTTTTCCCTCGAGGTGCTCCTTTTCTGCAAGTGCGGCGGCCAAGCCCATGGCGCCGGACGGTTCGGAGATGCAGCGCAGGCCTTCCCAGAGTTTTCGGATCGCGGAGGTGACCTCGGCGTTGCTGACAGTGACGATGCGGTCGAGTGTGTCCTTGCAGATTTCGAAGGGGAGTGCTCCGGCTTGCTTCACGGCGGTGCCGTCGCAGAAGAGATCGACCTGCGGGAGGGCGATGGGTTTGCCTGCCTCGATGGCGGCTTTCATGGATGCTTGGCCTTCGCCTTCGACGCCGACGATTTCGATGTCCGGCCAATAGGTTTTGAGCCACGTGGAGACACCGGCGGCCATGCCACCGCCGCCGATTTGGAGGTAGGCGACATCGAAGGGCCCGTTTCCGGAGAGGACGATTTCATCCGCGAGCGTGCCCTGCCCGGCCATGACTTGGAGGTCGTCGTAGGCATGGACATAAACGGCTTGGGTTTGGGTTTGGTCGGCTTTCGCGGCCTGAACGGCTTCATCATAGCTGTCCCCGGCGAGGTGGATGGAGACGTATTCCGCACCGTGGGTAAGCACGGCTTCCTGCTTCACCTTTGGGGTTGAGCGGGGCATGTAGATGCGGGCGAGGATGCCGAGTTTTTTTGCGGCGAGCGCGACTCCCTGGGCGTGGTTTCCGGCCGAGGCGGTGACTACTCCGCGCGCGGCTTCGAGTTCGGTAAGGGTGGCCATGCGATTGGCGGCGCCACGCCATTTGTAGGCTTTGATGGGCGAGAGGTCTTCGCGTTTCACCCAGATCTCCGCAACGCCGGGGAGTCTATTGAGAGGTGTGGGCTGGCCGAAATGATAGACGCGCTCGCGGGCAAAGAGAATTTCCTGCCGGAGTTTGCGGTCGGTGGGGAGCGAGTCGTCGCGTGTCATGGGGGGATTAGAGACCAGATAGGCACGTGCAGAAACCCCAAAGAAGGCGGAGCGATCCATGGGGGGATGAAACATCTTGTCAGAATCGGGCAATGGTTCAGTTTCATCGAATCACAGATTTCAAAACCCACTAATCATGCAAAACCTATTCACCGACCACGGGGTGGTCTTCTCGTTAATTTTCGGAGTTCTCGGGCTTGTGTTCGCCCTTTGGCTGATTCGCTGGGTGCTTGCGGCGGATGCGGGGAATGCGAAGATGCAGGAGATTGCAAAGGCGATCCAAGAGGGTGCTTCGGCGTATCTCCGCAGGCAGGTGATGGCGGTCTCGATGATTGCGGTGTTGGTTTTCGCGGGCATCTGGTGGTTGCGTGATGCGCCGACGGCGATCGGATTTGTGGTCGGTGCGGTATGCTCCCTTGCCGCCGGATACATCGGCATGATGGTGGCGGTGCGTGCAAATGTGCGCACGGCGCAGGCGGCATCGATTTCCTCGCACGGAGCGCTGCGTGTGGCTTTCAACGGCGGTGCTGTTACGGGACTTCTGGTAGTTGGACTCGGGCTGATCTCGGTGGGAGGTTTCTATCTGATCGCACTCAAGGTCGGCGGCGGAGACCAGAAGATGGCGATTGATTCGCTGGTGGGTCTGGCGTTGGGGAGCTCGCTGATCAGTGTATTCGCGCGGCTCGGCGGAGGCATCTATACCAAGGCCGCAGATGTGGGTGCGGATCTGGTGGGTAAAATCGAGCAGGGGTTGGATGAGGATGATCCGAGGAATCCGGCGACGATCGCGGATAACGTGGGTGACAACGTGGGAGATTGCGCGGGCATGGCGGCGGATGTTTTCGAAACCTATGCGGTGAGTTTGATCGGCGGTGTGTTGGTGGGTTTCCTCACAACCGGTGGTGATGCGAATGCGCTGACGTTCCCGTTTGTGATCTGTGGAATCTCGATCCTTGCCGCGCTGCTCGGTGTGGCGTTTGTGAATTTCACGAAATTGGATGCGACAAAATCCCTCGTCGGCGGAGTGATCGTGAGCGGGGCAGTCACAGCGGCGATTTTGTTTCCGGTGACGCGTATGGTGTTTCCGGAGGCGATGGCGATTGGCGGGAAATCGGTGGGTAGTGCTGAGCTTTTTAACTGCATCCTAGTCGGGATCGCGATGACCTTCGCCTCGGTGTGGATCACAAACTATTTCACCTCCACGGCGCACAGTCCGGTGAGGCGCATCGCGAAGGCTTCGGAGACGGGGCACGCAACGAACATTATCGCGGGCATCAGCGTGGGGCATCACGCGACGGTTGCGCCGGTGTTGTGTATCGTGGGATCGATCTGGATCTGCCATGCGCAGGCGGATCTGTATGGGATCGCGATCGCGGTGGTGAGCATGTTGAGTCTTTCCGGGATCATCATTTCTCTGGATGCTTTCGGCCCCGTGACGGATAACGCTGGCGGGATTGCGGTGATGAGTGGGTTGGATCCGGAAGTGCGGAGGATCACGGATGAACTCGACGCAGTGGGGAATACCATGAAAGCGGCGACCAAGGGATATGCAATCGCTTCGGCGGGCCTAGCCGCGATGGTGTTGTTCGGCTCATACGTGGAGGAGTTGAAGGCGCACCTCGGGCGGGATTTCGTCTTTGATCTGATGAATCACAAAGTGATGATCGGGCTATTTGTCGGTGGTTTGCTGCCATTTACCTTCACGGCTTTTGCGATGGATGCCGTGGGCAGTGCCGCGGGTGCGGTGGTGAAAGAGGTGCGGCGTCAGATCGGGCTGCGCCCGGGCATTTTGGATGGCACAGAAAAACCTGAATACAGGCAGTGCGTGGACATCGTGACCAAAGCGGCGCTGCGTCAGATGATTCTCCCGGCGTTGCTGCCGGTGATTTTTGTGGTCGGCATGGCATTCATGGGACCGGAGGCGCTCGGTGGGGTGCTTGTCGGCACCATCGTGACCGGACTGTTCGTGGGTATCGCGATGACTTCCTCGGGCGGTGCTTGGGACAATGCAAAAAAATACATCGAAGATGGGAACCACGGGGGGAAAAATTCCGGGGCGCATCAAGCGAGTGTGACGGGAGATACCGTGGGTGATCCCTATAAAGATACTGCAGGGCCGGCGGTGAATCCGATGATCAAGGTGGTGAACATCCTCGCGATATTGATCATCCCGATCATTTTCGAGACGATTGGGAAGTGAGGGCCGGACTTTGCCGTCTTGGTGAACCTCGGAATTTCAGCCCGGATCAATCGGAACTAGAACCCACTTCGGTGGGGTGTCGGAGGCGATGATTTCGACCGGGACGCGGGTGGTTTGTGGAGGCGACTGTGGGCCGGTAGGAGTATCGTGGCTGCGGTGCCATGCCCACGCAGAGAGCAGCGGCGCGGTCAGGAAGACGGCGGCGATTAGGGGTGCGGCTTTGCTACGGGACGGTTTGATGGGCTAAATATCTCAAATTTTTCAAAATAATCAAGTTTAGCTTAATATTTTTTAAAAGAGATTCGGGATTGTGGGGGGCACAAGGCGGGAATAGGTTGTTCTAAGATGAAAACGCAGGGCGACGGAGAGGAGAGCAGGGGAAGGCAAATTTTGGTAGGAGTTCTGATTTTGCTTGGGCTGTCCATTCTGGTGGTGAGCTTGCTGGTCGCATGGCGTTTGATCCCCGGTATGGTTGGCGACAGTGTGGGAACCTTGGTGGGGCTCATGTCTACGCCGTTTTTTATGGAAGCCTCATTTGCGCTGATCGGGCTGATGATTGTGATCGGGCTCAATACTTGGCGCCGCCACAAGAATGGGAGTGAGTTGGTCTATTTGGACGAGCTCGAGAATCGAAAAAAAGGAGAAAAATAACCCCGCTTCCCTCCCAATCGCTGCCTAGATCTTGCTTCCAGTGAGTCGGCAGACAAGAGGGCGCCATGACTGGCGGGGATCAGGATTCGGATTTCTCCCCGATATCGATGCCCATTTTTTTTGCGCGTGCATGCCAGAGGCTACGGGCGTGATCCTGTAGGTCCGGATGGTGGTCGGTTTCATCGAGGATCTCGATGCCGAAAATGGTTTCGATGATGTCCTCAAGGGTGACTAGGCCGACGGTGGTGCCAAATTCATCGGTCACGAGCATGATGTGGTGGCGCTCGGCGATGAAGCGTTGGAAGAGCGAATCGACCGGGGCATACTCCGGGGTGATGGCGACGGGCAGAACCACATCGGCAAGGGTGCCGGTGTCGTAGTGATCTTTGAGGTGAGCGAGGAGAGCGTCGCCACGAATAGCGAAGCCGATGAAGTCATCGGTGCCTTTGTCGTAGATCGGGATGCGTGTGAAGGGCTTGTTCTCGATGAGTGCGGCGAAATCCGCGAGCGGTGTGGATTTCGGTAAAGAAAAGATGACTGGCCGGGGGGTCATGATGTCCGAGACCTTCATGGCATTGAGTTGGATGAGGTTGTGGACGAACTGGCTTTCGCGCGCTTTGAGCGAGCCCGAGTCCTCACCGATGCGCGCCATGGCGAGGAGTTCGTGGCGGTGCTCGGAGGGGTCATGTTCTTCTTCCTTGGTGGCGATCATGCTGGTGATGGATTTCGAGGCCAGAACCAGAGGCTTGAGGGCGGTGGTGAGGAAAATGAGGAAGGAAGTGGTGAAGGGAGCTAGCGGGTTGGCGAATCGGGCGCCGATGGTTTTCGGAATGATTTCCGTGACCACAAGGATCGCAATAGTGAGGCAGGCGGCGAAGGCGGCCTCCCATTGGTTTCCGGTGATCTTGGCCCATTGCGCGCCTGCACCTGCCGCGCCCATGGTGTGGGCGATGGTGTTGAGGGTGAGAATGGCGGAGAGGGGGCGGTCGATGTCTTGCTTGAGGTGCTGCATTTTCAGGCCCCATGATTTTCCGTCCTGGACGGCACGGCTGACCGTGGTGGGTGTGATGGTAAGAAGCGAGGCCTCGAGCAGAGAGCAGAGGAAAGAGAAGATCAGGGCGATGAGGATGTAGGTGATGAGGAGGGTCATGCGGGTGGGGAAACTTTAAATTCTAAATTCAGAATTCATGATTTAGTGCTCCGATGCATAGTGGATGGCAAGTGCTTTGGCGAGTGCTGTAGCGTATTCGCGGAAAATCGAGGGGACGTCTTCGCCGTTGATTTCCTTGAGTCCCTCGTAGTCGCCGGCCTGGATGCGGTTGTAATCGTGGGTGGAATTCATGACGTAGGGTTCCATAAATATGACGGGGCAATCGTAGAGGCGGTTGGCAAGGAGGTTGCGGGCGTAGAGGTAGTCGCTGCCGGGGATGGTGCGGACGTTTTGGCCGACGGTTTGGTATCGGTAGGCGGGGAGTTTTGAAATTTCCGCGAAGATGCGGGCGACGGTACTGCCGACGAGGACTTCCTCTTCGTGGGTGCGTTGCAGGAGTTTTTCAAGAAGGGCGAAGCGTTGGTCGGCGAGGCGGACCTCGTCTTCTGTATAAGCACCGTTGAGGAGGACGTGGAAGTGGGTGCGGGGGATGAGAGTGGGGTTTGCGGGGTCGCCCCAGCCTTCGGCGTTGAAGTGGAGGCAGAGGACGAGGTCGGGTTTGATCGTTTGATTGACGAGGTCGGCACGGGCGCGGATTTCGGCGGTGCGGTAGAAAAGTTTTTCGGTGAATTTCCGGAGGCTGGCGGGGTCTTCTCCGGTGGATTCGACGGCGAGGGATTTGAGGTCGCGGGGGCGGAGGGGGGTGACGGGGTCGTTGGTGGTGCGGACGAGGGTGACGGTGGCGCCCATTTCCTCGAGGAGGGGTTTGAGGAGTTTCGCGACACGCAGGGTCATGTCGCCTTCGCTGACAGGAGTGCCGTCGCCGATCTGAAACCAGCGCTCTTCGATCTTCGCCCATTCGCCGCCGATGTGGCCGGGGTCGATGGCGATGTGGAGGTGGGAAAGGGGTTTCTCCGGAGGTGAAGGAGGCAGGGTGGCGGTGCTTTGCCAAGTGCGGGGGGCGGGGAGGGAAATTTCGGGTGTGGCGAAGCGGAGGATGAATACTGAGTCGGCGGGGTCCGAGGTGGTGCGTATCGCGGCGGTGGTATCAGTCAGCGTGATGAACTCGCGCCAGGTGTCGTCGGTGGTGAAGATTTCGGTGAGGAGTTTTTCGAAATCGCTGCGAGTGATGGTGTGCTGATAGGCCTCGAGCGATGACCAATCGGGGGTTTCTGCGAGGATCGAGAGGGAGGGGAAATAGGGCGAAGGCGTTACTGATTCCGCAGGGGTGGGTGCGGTGAGGTCTTCGGTGGTGGTTTGAGCAGGCTTATTCGTGCTGACGAAATAGGCGGTGATGATGACCAAGGCTCCGATAGCTGAGGCGGTAATGAGGGCAGGATTTCGCATTCGATGGAGAAGTTATACGCGGGTGGGGAAACTGCAATTTTCAAGAAAATGCGGGAAGGTCGGTTTCCGAACATCGGTTAGGTTAAGCTGTTGCGCGGGGTGGGGTGCGGTGGCTAGTGTGGGGGTGTTGAAAGCACGTTGGACATTGCGGGATCTGGTGGATTTCGAGGCTCTGGCGGGTCGCGGGGAGGAGAATGATTTTTCCGATGAGGAAGGATTGAGGGATGCAGTGAAAGGGCTAGAAGGTGCGGAGGCGCGGCGTGTGGGTATGCGGGCGTGGCTGGAGGGCGTGCGCAAGCAGGGCGGTGAGATGCCGGGTGAAGTCTGGGCGGGTGGAAGGTTTCTGGTGGGAGCGGTGGTGTTTGTGGTGATGTTTTTGACGGGGGTAGGGGTGATGACTGGGATGCTGGACAGGGAGCGGATGGGCTTTCATGTGCCGATGGTGCTGGGTGTGGCGGTGGGCTTGCAGTTGTTGATTTTGTTAGGCGCTGGGATCGCGTTTTTGCTGAGGGGTAGGTTTACGAAAGGTTTGGGATTTGTTCCGCGACTGTTAGGTGGCTTGGTGGCGAAGCTCGGAGGTGGGGGAAAGGTCGAATGGTGGCGGACACTTAGACTGGAGGGCGGAAAAGGTTGGGAGGCGCTGGGGTGGAATCTTGTGCGGCTGACCCAAGCGGGAGCGGTGATGTTTTCGGTGGGGCTGATGGCGGGATTGCTAGGATGTATCTGGTTTCTGGAAGTCAGTTTTTTCTGGGAATCAACGACGCCGGATTGGATGGCGGCGAGGTTGCATGATGTGTGTGGGTTTCTGGGTGCGCCCTGGGGGTGGTTGTTTCCGGAGGCAGTACCTTCGATGAAGGTGATTGAGGGAACGCGCTGGGGGGATGCGGGGGAGGAGTTTGGAGCGGTTTGGTATCTGTTCCTGTTCGGTGCGATTTTCTTCTGGGGGTTGTTGCCGAGACTGGTGTTGTGGGTTCTGGCGTATTTCAAAGAGCGGCAGGCACTGGGTGCATTGGATTTCCAGGCGAAGCGGCATCGGGAACTTTGGAGAGGAATCATGGGGACGCGACGGGTGGATGTGAGCGAAGCTCCGGTGGACGGGGTGTTGGTGCTGGATGTGGGCGGGACGGGGCTCAAGCAGGAGGATTTGCGGGGCTTCATGCTGCGGCGGTTGCGGGTGAATCCGGGCGAGTGGCATGAAGTAGGGGTGTGGGATGGTAAAGGCGAGGAGGATGCGAAAAAGTCGATACGCCATGCTCCGGCGGGAGTGGTTTTTGTTGCAGAGGGGTGGGCGCTAGCTCCGCCGAGGATGAGGGCGCTGCACGGTCAGGTGCGGCGCTTGGCGGGGGCGGATGTGATGGTGCATTTCCTGGTGGTGAATGTGGACGGGGATGGGAAGCCGGCGGCGGTGAAGGATGAGGAGAAAAGGATTTGGAGGGATTTCGTGGACGGACTGGCGGATGCCGGGGCAGAGGTGTATTTTTACGGGAAGGATGAAATATGAGTGAGGGTGTGCCGGAATTTGCCGTTGTCGGGCGGGTGAACATGGGCAAGAGCGCGGTAATCGCGACTCTGTTAGAGATCGACGACAATGAGGTGCTGCGGGTGAGTCCTACCCCGGGAGAGACAACGCGGGCACAGCCGCATACGGTGGTGTTCGGGCGGAAGGAGTGTGTGCGTTTCATCGATACCCCGGGTTTTTCCCGGCCGGTGGAGGCGATGCGTGAGATCCGGAAGATGCATGGCGAGGGCACGCCTGGGCTAGAAACGCTGCGCAGGTTTGTGGAGGAAAAGGGCGGGGATTTCGGGGATGAGAAACGGCTGTTAGAGCCATTGCTGGACGGAGCCGGAGTTCTGTATGTGGTGGATCCGGGTAGGCCGCTGCGGGATGATTTTTTGGCGGAGATGGAGATCCTCAGGTGGACGGGACGGCCACGGCTGGCGCTGTTGAACTGCCGTGAGGATGGGGTGGGTGAATATGAGGAGGCCTGGCGCGAGAATCTCGGCAGTGCGTTCAATCTGGTGCGGACATTCGATGCACACCGGGCGAAGTATGAACAGCGCCTGCTGCTTATGAAGGCGTTGTTAGAGATTGAGGAGCGGCACCGTGGGAGGCTTGAGGAGACCATTTCCCTGATTGAAATGGAATGGGACGAGCGGCGCAACGATGCCGCCGAGGTAGTGCGCGAGTTTTTGGCGGAGGCTCTGGAGCTGAGGGTGCGGGAAAAGATCGACGAGAAAGATGAGCGCATGCCGACACGGCGGAAGCAGAAGGAGGAGGATCTTCGGGCAAAGTATTTCGAGCGGCTGAAGAAGCTGGAGAAAGGTTGTTTTGCAGAGCTCCTAGGAATTTACCGGCATCACTTACTCAAAGTGGAGAGCGGCGAGGAGAGTTTCCGCGATATCGATCTGGCGAGTGAGGAGGTGTGGCGGAAATGGGGGTTGAGCCGGGGGCAGTTGACGACCTTGGGCGTGGTGACGGGTGCTGCAGGTGGGGTGGCGATTGATGCCGCGACTGGATTTTTCTCGCACGGAATTTTCACGGCGATCGGTGGAGTCGGTGGGGGTGCTGCCGCGTTTTTCAAAGGAGGGATGCTGCCGGATTTGAAAATGAACCTGCGCGAGGGGATGAAGTTTTCGACCGGAGAGACCAAGGAGTTGGAGATGGGGCCTCCGAAGAATGCGAATTTTCCGTGGATCCTGCTGGACGGGGTGTTGGTGAGGTATGGGCGGATTCTGGAGCGGGCGCACGGCCGCCGGGACATCGAGGTGCTGGGTGCACCGGATGAGGAGGGTTTCACCAAGCATTTCCCACCGGAAAGGCGTAAGCTGTTGGGGAAATGGTTTGCGGACTGTGCCAAGGGGGCACGGCCAGTCGGGAAGGATCTTGAGACCCAGGTGCTGTGGGCGCTCGAAGAATCGTTAGCAGAGCTTGGTTGAGGCGGTTTTTTGACTTTATGAATTAAACTTCTGGACTGAGTCCAGTTCCTTGCCAAGATGTTGGCATGTCTGATCTCGTCAACTTGTTGCGCGAAAGGGGCGTGGCCGTCACTGCACAGCGCATCGCGGTGTTGGAGGCAGTTGCAAGCCATCCACACGCCACCGCCGATACGATCGCTGGATATGTGCGTGGAAAAATCGGCACGATCTCCAAGCAAGCGGTCTATGACTCACTCGGAACTTTGAGCGAAAGAGGCCTGATCCGGCGCATCCAGCCGAGCGGTTCGCCGGCACTCTACGAGGATCGCGTGGGCGATAATCATCATCATCTCATCTGTCGGGTGTGCTCGGCGACCGTGGACATCGACTGCGCGGTGGGCGAGGCGCCCTGCCTGCATGTGGCCGAGAATCACGGTTATGAAATCGACGAGGCGGAAGTGATCTACTGGGGCGTTTGTCCCGCATGCCGCACGCAGAAATGAATTTTCCAATCAAACCTAACAACCAACCAACCGACCCAAACTATGAGTGAAACATCGAAATGTCCGTTTTTCCAACAAGCAGCCCCGAGTGGTGGCGGAACCACCAACGAAAATTGGTGGCCGAATCGACTGCGCGTCGATCTGCTGAACCAGCACTCCACGAAGTCCGATCCGATGGGAGAGGGGTTCGATTATAGGAAGGAATTTGAGAGCCTCGATCTGGAGGCGGTGAAAAAGGATTTGCATGCCTTGATGACGGATTCGCAGGACTGGTGGCCGGCGGACTTCGGGCACTATGGGCCATTGTTCATCCGCATGGCATGGCACAGTGCGGGCACTTATCGGACAGGCGATGGCCGGGGAGGCGGCGGTCGCGGGCAGCAGCGATTTGCGCCGCTGAACAGCTGGCCGGACAACGTGAGTTTGGACAAGGCGCGGCGGTTGCTGTGGCCGATCAAGCAGAAGTATGGGCGCAAGATTTCCTGGGCGGATTTGATGATTCTAACGGGGAATGTTGCGTTGGAATCGATGGGTTTCAAGACCTTCGGATTCGGCGGTGGCAGGGCGGATACTTGGGAGCCGGATCAGGATGTTTATTGGGGGCGTGAGACCGAGTGGCTGGGCGGCGACAAGCGTTATGACCACGGCTCGGAAGGTGTGGAGGGTGAAAGTGTGCTCGTGTCCGACGATACTGCGGATGGCGATGTGCACAGCCGTGTGCTGGAAAATCCTCTCGCAGCAGTGCAGATGGGATTGATCTACGTGAATCCCGAAGGGCCGGATGGAAATCCCGATCCGTTGCTGGCAGCACACGATATTCGCGAGACTTTCGCCCGCATGGGGATGAATGACGAGGAAACCGTCGCCCTAATTGCTGGTGGCCACACCTTCGGCAAAACCCACGGAGCGGGAACCGCCGACCATGTGGGTGACAATGTCGAGGAATCACCGCTGGAGGCGCAGGGCTTTGGCTGGGCGAACAGTTATGGTTCGGGCAAGGGTGGTGATACGATCACCAGCGGTCTGGAAGTCACCTGGACGCAGACACCTGCGAAATGGAGCCACGGATTTTTCAAGAATCTGTTCGAGAACGAATGGGAGCTGACCGAGAGTCCTGCGGGTGCCAAGCAATGGATCGCCAAAAATGCGGCGGAGACCATTCCGGATGCGCACGACACGAGCAAAAAGCATCGCCCGACGATGTTGACGACGGATCTTTCGATGCGCTTCGATCCGGATTACGAAAAGGTTTCGCGCCGTTTCCTTGAGGATCCGGATGCCTTTGCGGACGCCTTTGCGAAGGCTTGGTTCAAGCTGACCCACCGTGATATGGGACCGAAGGCCCGATATCTCGGCCCGGAGGTGCCGGCGGCGGATCTGCTGTGGCAGGATCCGATTCCTGCGGTGGATCACGAACTCGTGGACGACGCGGATGTGGCCCTGCTCAAAGAAAAGATTGTGGCTTCCGGCTTGGGTGTTTCCGAGCTGGTATCGACGGCATGGGCTTCAGCTTCGACTTTCCGTGGCTCCGACATGCGCGGTGGGGCAAATGGTGCCCGGGTGCGCCTAGCGCCTCAGAAAGACTGGTCCGTAAACGAGCCGGAGCAATTGGCGAAGGTTCTGGGAGTTCTTGAAAAGATTCAGGACGAATTCAACCAACAGGCGGGAGCCAAGAAGGTTTCGCTGGCGGATCTGATTGTGCTGGCAGGTGGTGTGGGTGTCGAGCAGGCGGCGAAAGCTGCAGGGCGGGAGATTGAAGTGCCCTTCACGCCGGGTCGCACGGATGCGAGCCAAGATCAGACCGATGTGGATTCGTTTGCGGAGCTTGAGCCTGTGGCAGATGGATTCCGCAACTCCGTGGGAGCGCGTTTCAGCATTCCCGCCGAGCATTTGCTGATCGATCATGCGCAGTTGCTGACCCTGACCGCGCCGGAGTTGATCGTGCTGGTCGGTGGTCTGCGTGTGCTCGGGGCGAATGTAGGTGATGAAAAGGCCGGAGTGCTGACCGAGCGCGCGGGACAGCTGACCCATGATTTCTTCGTCAACCTGCTCGACATGTCGACGGAGTGGAAATCGGTGTCGCCCTGTGGTAACGCCTTCCTCGGCCAGGATCGCTTAAGTGGTCGGCCGAAGTGGAGCGGCACCCGTTTCGACTTGGTGTTCGGCTCGAATTCCGTGCTGCGTGCGGTGGCCGAGGTCTATGCCTGTGCTGATTCGGAGGAGAAATTCGTGAAGGATTTCGTTGCTGCATGGGTAAAGGTGATGGAGCTCGATCGCTTCGATCTGAAGAAGTAACACCGATACGCAACCATCACATGCGGCCTGTCCAGGGGATTTCCCGGGCAGGTCGTTTTGGTTTTTCCGGTGCCGAAAGAGTGTTGCCTTATGGGGCGGGAGGGATTTGACTGCCCGCCCACCAAAATTTTCCCGAAACTGTGAAATCCCACGAAATCTTTACCGCCGTCGATCCATCCGTTGTCTCCCAGATCTTTGATTGGTTCCGCGACAATGACCGCGACGTTTATAAATCTGCCGTTGCCACGCTTGCGGCAAACCGCAAGTTGCGACCGGTCTTCGTCCAGAAAAAATCCCTGCAGGAGCAATATGCATGGATTCACAAGACGCTCCAGATCAAGGCCTGCGATGCCATCGGCGATCAGATCCTGCAGGCATATTTGATGGCAGCACAGCAGAAGATGCTCGGCATGTTCTGCGACGGTCTCGGCATTGAGCACGACGGCAAAGGCTCGGTGACTGGCGAACTTCCGAAAGAACTCGATAAGGAGAAACTCGACGCCACCGTGGATAAACTGGTCGATGTGTTCGATCCGAAGATTTTCACTCTCTACCTCCATTGCTTCAACATGCAACAGCTCGGCGGATACCCGACGGTTACCGCGAAGCTGGAGTCCGATGACCGCCTGAAACTGGCGTAACGCCCTTGCCAAGATGCCCCGCGTTTACCTCAAGACTTACGGTTGCCAAATGAACGAACGCGACACCGAACAGGTGGCGCGGATGTTCACAGAAGGCGGCTACACGTTGACGCAGACCGAGAAGGATGCGGATGCGATCCTGATCAATACCTGCTCGGTGCGAGACCAGGCGGAGCAGAAGGCGCTCGGGAAAATGGGCATCATGGGCGTGCAGCGCAAAAAGCGCTCGCATGTGGTTTACGGCTTTATGGGCTGCATGGCGCAATCGCGTGGGCAGGAACTTTTCGATCGCATCCCGCACCTCGATGTGGTGGTGGGGACGCAGAAATATCACAAGGTCTTCGAGTATGTGGACGACATCCTGAAGAGCCGCATGGAGGCGCGGATGGATGATCCGGCACTATCGATGAGCGGGTCTTCGGTTTGCGACATCGCGGAGGAAACGGATTCCCAAAACACAATTCGCGACCACATGCCCAAGGCGCGCAATGCCTCGGCTTTCGTCTCGATCATGCAGGGCTGCAACATGCGCTGCTCCTTCTGCATCGTGCCGGACACGCGCGGAAAAGAGCGCGGCAGGCCGATTGCGGAAATCGTGAAGGAAGTAGAATTCCTTGCACGGCAGGGAGTGAAAGAAGTCACGTTACTCGGGCAGATCGTGAACCTTTATGGGCGCACGGAGTTCCCGAAAGTGGATGGTAAATCGCCGTTTGTGCAGCTTCTTGAAGCGGTGCATGAGGTCGAAGGCATCGAACGCATTCGTTTCACCTCCCCGCATCCCATCGGTTACCGGGATGATCTTGTCGCGGCGTTCACCTATCTGCCGAAGCTGATGTCTCACATCCATTTCCCGATGCAGAGCGGCTCGGATCGCATCCTCAAGCTGATGCGCCGCCCCTATAAGAATGCGAAATTCGTGGAGATCTGCGAGAAGATGAAAGCGGCAAGACCGGACATCGCGATTACGACGGATATTATCGTGGGCTTCCCCGGGGAAACCGAAGAGGATTTTCAAGCTACGATAGATACCGTAGAGCGCCTGCAGTTCGATAACGCCTTCGTGTTCCGTTACTCGAAGCGCAAGGACACGCCAGCGGCGGAAATGGAGGATCAGATTCCGGAAACCGTGAAGGAAGAGCGCAACCAGCGACTTCTCAAGACGGTGGACAGGCTGGCGAAGGAGAAGAATGAGGCCATCGTCGGCACGGTGCAGACCGTGCTTTGTGAAGGCCCTTCGAAGAACAATCCCACAACCCTCACGGGCCGGACACCTCAGAACAAGATCGTGATCTTCGAAGGGGATGTGGATCGCCTGACGGGCGAAATCCTGGAAATCCAAGTGGAGGAATCGACGGGGTTCACCACCTATGGCACGCCTGTTCTGGTGGGTGTTTGATTGCGCGCCGCAGTGGGCTCTTTCGCGTCCGGCATGGCCGTTCC
This sequence comes from Luteolibacter sp., assembly GCA_039978775.1. Lineage (GTDB taxonomy): Bacteria > Verrucomicrobiota > Verrucomicrobiia > Verrucomicrobiales > Akkermansiaceae > Luteolibacter. The sequence continues at coordinate 105,620 of JBDWAR010000025.1, forward strand.
CTCAATGGAAGTCATGGGAGGTGGTGGGAAGGGTTGCTGAATTTACCAGCGGCTTCAGATGGGTGACGTAAACGGTGGGTTTTCTGTCTTCGGTGATCTGGAGCCGGCCTTGCACGAGCAGGAAGTTTTCGCTGACGATGGTGAGCCGGTATTGGTGGAAGGTTTTGCGGGGGATGAAGAGGTTGGCGATGCCGTGTTCGTCTTCGAGGGAGATGAAGCAGTGGCCTTTGGCGGTGCCAGGACGTTGGCGGCAGATAACGAGTCCGGCGATTTCGATGGGGAGGCCGTGGGGCAGGTTGAGGATGGAGACGGAGTGGCAGAGTTCTTTTGACGGCTGGTTTTCTCGCCAGAGTTTCATCGGGTGCGGGCCGGTGGAGGCGGATTGGATGGCGAAGTCGGTGGCGAGACGCTCGGCGGCGTCCATTTGTGTGAGCTGGTTGGGCGTCGACTGCTGGGCGGCGAAGAGGTCGTCGGGTGGGAGCAGCTCTGCCTGCCAGAGAGCGTCGCGACGATGGGAGATTTCCGGGAGCTCGTTGAGTGCGCCGATGGCGGCCAGGAGGCGGCGTTCTTTTTTGTTGGGTGCGACGCGGTGGAGGAAATCGGGGAGGGAGGTGAAGCTGGCTTCGGAGCGTTTTTCGAGGATGCGTTCGGCGGTGGCGTGGCGCAGGCCTTTGATGCGGTGGAGGCCGAGGCGTATGGTGCGGTCGGCGATGACTGTGGTTTCCACCATGGAGTGGATGGCGGAAACGGGGCGGATGCGGAGGCCGTGGTGTTTGGCGTCTTGGAGCAGGGTGTTGACGGAGTAGAAACCCATGGGTTGGTTGTTGATGAGGCCGCAGAAGAATTCGGCGGGATGGTGAACTTTCAACCAGCAAGAGGCGTAGGCGATGAGGGCAAAGGAAATGGCGTGCGACTCGGGGAAACCGTAGAGGGCGAAGGAGCTGATGGATTCGATGACCCGGTGCTGGGTTTCGCGGGATATGCCTTTTGCTGACATGCGGTCGCGCAGTTTTTCGGAAACCAGGATCATGCGATCGTCGGATTTTTTGAAGGACATGGCTTTGCGGAGTTCGTCAGCTTCGGTGCCGCTGAAGTCGGCGATCTGCATGGCCATGCGTTGGACTTGCTCCTGGAAAAGCGGCACGCCGAGGGTGCGCTCCAAGATTGGCTTGAAGGAGGGATGGATGTAATCGACGCGCTCGCGGCCGGTGCGCCGGCTGAGGTAAGGGTGCACGAGATTTCCGACGATGGGGCCGGGGCGAATGATAGCGACTTCGATGGCGAGGTCGTAAAAAACCTTGGGTTTCATGATGGGCAGGGTGGCCATCTGGGCGCGGGACTCGACTTGGAAGGTGCCTATGGTATCCGCCTCGCAGAGCATGGCATAGGTGGCGGGGTCGTCTTTGGGCAGGGTGGCGAGGTCTATGGTTTTTCCCCGTTGGCGGCAGATACGGATGGTGTCTTCCATGGCCGCGAGCATGCCGAGACCCAGGAGGTCGACTTTGACGATGCCGAGTTCTTCGCAGTCGTCTTTGTCCCACTGCAGCACGGTGCGGCCGGGCATGGTGGCGGGTTGGAGAGGGACGATATGGTCGAGTCCGTCATCGCAAAAAACCATGCCGCCGGAGTGCTGGCCGAGATGGCGAGGGGAACCGAGGATGGCGTGGTAAAGCTTGAGCAACGGTTCGAAGCGCGGGTGGCTGGCAGGGATACCGGATTTTTCTACGGTTTTGGCGAATTCGAGGACTTGGTCTTTGGGATAATAATTATCCATGGAGAGTTCGGTGCCGCCTATGGCGGAGTGCCGAGTGCTGGGTGCCGAGTGATCAGTGGAAGAAATTTTCTCTTCAAAATGGTCTTTGGTGGCGTCGTGAACCTTCGGGGAGGTGCAGAGGTCGGTGAAGCGGTTGGCGACGGATTCGGGGAAGCCGAGGATTTTCGACATTTCGCGGAAGGCGGAGCGGGGGCGGTAGGTGATGACGTTTGCAGTCATGGCGGCACCGCGCGGTGCGTATTTTTCGTAAACGTATTGAATGACGGATTCGCGTCGCTCGCCGGAGGGGAAGTCGATGTCGATGTCTGGCCATGAGGTTCGGTTTTCGGAGAGGAAACGTTCGAAGAGCAGTCCGCCGGCGACGGGATCGACATTGGTGATGCCGAGCGTGTAGCAGAGCAGGGAGTTTGCGGCGGAGCCACGGCCTTGGCAGAGGATGTCGCGGCTGCGGGCGAAGCGCACGAGATCCCAGACGATGAGGAAATAACCGGCGAAGCCGAGGTGAGCGACCATGGCGAGTTCCTTATCCATATGGGCGCGGTAGGTGGGATCGGCTTTGCCGAAAATTCTTTCCAAGCCCTGATAAGCGAGTTGGCGGAGGTGCTGGTTTTGCTCCTCCGCGGTCATGCGTATGCCGGTGGATTCGTGGGAGAAGGAAGGGAAGCGGTAGCCGAGGTTTTCCAGACTGAACTCGCAACTACTGCAAAGATCGTAGGAGTGGCGGATGGCGGCGGGGTGGTCGCTGAAAAGCTCGTGGAGTTGTCTCGGGGATTTCAGGTGGCGTTCGCCGTTTTGTTCCAGCAGTCGGCCGGCGTCGTCGAGGGTGCGGTGCTCGCGGAGGCAGGTGAATGCATCGGTGAGGAGTCGGTCGCGGTGGGTGGCGTAGAGTGGAGAATGGCTGGCGAGAACGGGGAGGCGGAGATGGGCGGCGAGATCGCGGATCAGGGTGTTTTGTTTTTCTTCGCCGCGTCGGTGATGGCGGAAAATGGCGAGGGAGAGGTTCTGTGAGCCGAAGGTGTTCTTGAGGTGGGTGGCGGTTTTTAGGAGTTCGGCTTTTGTAAATGTTTGGAAGGACTCCGGAGTCAGGATGGCGTGGATACCCGTTAGGTCGTGTGGGGTTGTTTGTTTCAGGTGGAGGCAGGTGAGCAGGCGGGAGAGATTTTGGTAGCCGGTGCGGTTTTTTGCGATGAGGGGGATGCTGGTTTCGGGAAAAGGAAAGTTCTCCACGGTGGCTCCGACGATGGCCCGGATGCCGTGTTTTTTCGCGGTCTGGTGGGCGCGGGCGGATCCGTAGAAGCCCATGTGGTCTACCAGGCCGAGGTGTTTGTGTCCGAGTTCGGCGGCCCGGGTGATGAGGGCTTCCGGGGGGGATGATCCGCGGAGGAAGGAGAAGGAGGATTTTACGAGAAGTTCCAAAATTCAATGAAGACTGGGATTGTGCTTTTGAACCACGGATGGACGCGGATAAACACAGATCGGATTCTTATGTTGGTCTCTGGTTCATGCTCCGTAGATGCCGGTGAGTTGCCAGGTTTCGGGAGGGGTGTGGGTGAGCTGGAGCAGGAGGTTGGGGGGGAGCTGGATGTCCCATTGAAGTTGTTGCCAGGTGCGATCCCACCAGTTTCCGGAGAGGGGATAGGGGCCGGCTGTTTTTGTGATTTCTCCCCGGTGGGGACCGGTGAGGATGGCTAGGGGATGGTGGAAACGGCCGCGGGGTTCGGTGAGGACGCCGATTGTTACGGGAGGGCGGAGGCGGGCCATGGGGAGGTTCCCGGGAGGGGAAAATTGCGGGGAGGTGATTTCCTGGAAGTCTGGGGTGGCTGGGTGCATGCAGAAGCTGTCGGGGCGGTGGGTATCTTGGATCTGGGGGATGCCGAGGCGATCGTGGCCGACGAGGGTGGAGAGTCGGTGTAGGGTGTCGGCGAAGCGGTGGGGATCTCGCAGGCCTTTGCGGAAGATTTCGTGTTGTTTGTGGGAGGGTAGGGCGGGGACGAGGCGGAGGTGAAATCCGGTGACGGGTGCGGGAGCTCGGACGGTATCGAGGTGGGTGTGGAGGGAGCGGAGGAGGATTTCTGGATCGAGGGTGGTCTCGGTGAGGGCGAGGTGTTTGCGGTGTGAGGAGTTATTTTCGTAACGGAGGATGATGCGCAGCGCGGTGGCGGCGCGCTGGGTGTTGCGGAGGCGGTTGGTGAGTGTTTGCAGGAGGCGGCGGGCGATGAAGAGGATGGGTTCGAAGTGGCCGACGGGGGATTCGAAGTCGTGGCGGGCGGCGTAATCGGTGGGGGGGCGACGGAGTTTGAGGAGGCGATGTTTTTTCCCGTGGAGGATGTCGTGGAGGTGGGTGAGCTGCGGGCCGAGGCGTTCGGAGAGGCCTTGGCGGGGGAGGTTTGCGAGGTCGGCCAAGGTGTGTATGCCCCAGAGATGGAGGATTTGTGTGCTGGAGCGGAGGACGGAAAAGGGGGCGCTGCGGGTGAGGTCGTCGATGGTCAGCGGGAGGGGCGAGGGTGGATTTCCCGGGATGTGTATGGTGGAAGGTGGCGTGAAAGTGGCGGAGGTGAGCGCGGAAAGTGAGCAGAGGTGGGCCAGGTCCGGGGTGTCTGAGATGGCGAGGTGCACTGGCAGTCGGAGACGGCTGGCTTTGTCGAGGGTGTGGTGCGTCCAATCCTGGGGGGAGGCGATGATCAGGGTGGAGAGATCTAGTATTACGGTATCCGTAGTAGTTGATTCGAAATCGGGGGTGAGGGATTCGGCGAAGGTGAGGAGTTCCTTGGCTACCGCCTGTTCGGTTTCGGGATCGCGGTTGAGAAAGTAGAGATCGGCGCAGCGAGCCATGGCGGAGAGGCTGCCCATGCCGTGGCTGAGGCCATGGGCGGTGGCTGCGGGATTGAGTGCCAGGATGTGGGCTTTTTCCCGTTCGCCTTCAGAGATCAGGGCGGTGGGGAGGGTTGGAGAAATTTCCCCATCGGCTAGCAGGCAGTGGAGCGGGAGATCGGGGAAATGGAGGGCAGCGTACATCAGGAAATACGGGTTTTTCCCATGCGGCTGTGGGTGTCCGGGGTGATGCGGATGGCGGGGGTGGATTTTTCCAAGTGATCGAGGGTAAAAGATCCTTCGATGAAATGGCGGGTGTGCGCGGAGGTGACGATGACCTTGGGCGAGAGCACGGTGAGGGTGCTGCCGGAGCTACGGGCTTCGGTGCGGAAGCGCTGCCAGAGTGCATCCGGGATGCGGCCTAGTTCGCGGGCGGGGACGAGGTGGAGGTCGAGCAGGATGAGGGGGAGGTTGCCATCGCGGAGCAGGAGGTCGGTGGCTTTTATGATCTGTTCGGTCTCGGTGCAGCGGATCCAGAAAAGGTTACGGCAGAGTTCGTTGCCGTGGGAGGCGGGGTCGAAGCTGTCGCGGCCATCGATGAGTGCGAGCGGGAGATCGCGATCCTCGGCGAGGAGCTGGGAAATGAGCAGAGACATGCCCTGGAAGGGGGCGGTGGAAACGACTTCGTTGACCGTCCCCGGGTCGAAGCGGAGGGTGGTTTTTTCCTCGGGTTCGGATGGGGGTGGCTCCGGGGGCGAGATGTGGCGGTGCGCTGCAGGAAATTTTTTCCGCAGGGACTCGCGTAGTTCGGAGAGATTTACAACCGCTGGCACATGTTCACGAGAACACTAAAAGCGATTTAAATCAAGCGCGAGGATACGGGAAATCGGGAGGTGCTTGTGATCCGAGCACAAGCGGAGGTTGGCGCAGCACGAGATTGTGCTGCGGATCAAGGGAAGAGATTTGTGCTCCGATTAGAGGGAGCGCTCGGCGATTTCCTTAAGGAGGTCGTCGATGAATTCCTGCTCGGTTTTGATGATAGGCTTTTCTTCGCCACGAATGCGGACGGCGACAGTGCCTTCTTCGACTTCCCTTTGCCCAAGGACGGCCATGTTCGGGACACGCTCGAGGCGGGCGTTGCGGATTTTCGCGCCGACTTTATCGGAGCTGCGATCGACGGTGCAACGGACGCCGAGGTCGGCGAGTTTGGCGGCGAGGGCTTCGGCTTCGACGAGGGTTTTCTCGGAAATTGGCAGGATGCGGACTTGCTCCGGGGCGAGCCAGGTCGGGAATTTCCCTTCGAAGTGCTCGATGAGCAATCCGGTGAAACGCTCCAGCGAGCCGAAGGGCGCGCGGTGGATCATGACCGGCACGTGCGGCTTGTTGTCGGCGCCGACGTAGGAGAGATCGAAGCGGACGGGCAGGTTGTAATCGACCTGCACGGTGCCGAGCTGCCAGTCGCGGCCGATGACGTCTTTGACCACGAAGTCGATCTTGGGGCCATAAAAAGCGGCTTCTCCGAGTTCTTCGGTGTATTCGACGCCGAGATGGATGACTGCCTCGCGGAGGGCGGCTTCTGCCTTGTCCCAGTTTTCCGGGGAGCCGACGTATTTGTCGCTTTCCGGATCGCGCAGGGAGAGGCGGACGCGGTAGTCGTTCATGCCGAGGGTGGTGAGGACCTTTTTCACCAGATCGAGGCAGCCTTTGACTTCTTCGGCGACTTGGTCGGGAGTGCAGAAAAGGTGGGCGTCGTCTTGGGTGAAGCCGCGGACGCGGGTCATGCCGCCGAGTTCGCCGGATTGTTCCCAGCGGTAAACCGTGCCGAACTCGGCGAGGCGCACGGGAAGATCGCGGTAGGAATGATGGTCGCTCGCGAAGATCTTGATGTGGTGCGGGCAGTTCATCGGCTTGAGCAAGTAACCTTCGTAGGTTCCTTCGTTGAGGCCGTTGATGAGCGTGGCGCAGGTGGCATCTTCGTCGCCGAGTTTCTCCAAGGTGTCGCGCTCCGGGATGGGGGCGTATTGGCTGTCCTGGTAGTAGGGGAAATGGCCGGAGGTGCGGTAAAGATCGAGCTTGCCGATGTGCGGAGTGAAGACCTGGGAGTAGCCTTGTTTGTCGAGCTCCTGGGTGATGAATTCCTGGAGGGCGCGACGGACGAGGGCACCTTTCGGTTTCCAGAGGATCAGGCCTTGGCCGACGGCTTCGTCGATGTGGAAAAGGCCGAGTTCGCGGCCGAGGCGGCGGTGATCGCGTTTCTTGGCTTCTTCGAGGCGTTCGAGGTGGGTGGCAAGGTCTTCCTTGTTTTCAAAGGCGGTGCCGTAGACGCGCTGGAGCTGACCTTTTGATTCGTCGCCCATGTAGAAGGACGAGGAAACCGACATGACTTTGACGTTCTTGCACTTCGAGGTGTAGCCGACGTGTGGGCCGGCGCAGAGGTCGATGAAATCGCCGTTTTGGAAACAGGAGATTTGTTCGCCTTCGGGGATCTTATCGATGAGGTCGAGCTTGAAGCGGGAAGGGTTTCCGGGGCGCTCGGTGAGGCCGCCGAGACGTCCGGATTCGGCCATGGCTTTCGCTTCTTCGCGGGAGATCGCCTTGTATTCAAACTTCTGGTTTTCCTTGGCGATTTTCTTCATCTCCGCCTCGATTTTCTCGAAATCGTCGGGGGTGACGCGGTGCTCCATTTCGAAGTCGTAATAGAAACCGTTTTCGACCGGAGGGCCGTAGGCGAACTGCGCGTCCGGCCAGATGCGGAGAATGGCGGTGGCCATCACGTGCGCGGCTGAGTGGCGCACACGCTCGAGATCGGTCATCTGGGCTCGTTCGTCTAGGGTCTTGCGGTCGGACATGTCGTGACGTTGAAGCAGGGTTGCGGGAAAAGTTCAACCGCGAATGGAGAGCGTCTCCTCAGGAAGAATCGGGGTCTGGCGGACTTTCTGGCTCAAGGCAGGCTAGTTGGGCTTTCGATCCGTGTTCTCAGGCGAATCGATTCCCCATCACCTTGGGGGGTGACGAAGGTGGAAATGACATGAGCTCCTTCCGCATTTCCGATAGTGATAGAGGCGGGGGAATTGGCATTCGTTACCAATGTCGGGTTCGCTGAAATGCTTACGCCATCTCCGGAAGGGTCGAAGTCGTGGGAATTCACGATGTGACTTTTCTGAATTCGGGTTTTTGCGGGTGAGATCAGAGCATCGAAGCCCATTTCGGCGGATTTTTCCGGAGTGAGGGTCATATTCTGCGCACGGATGGAGTATTGGTTCCCTCCGTTTCCAGCATGGTAAGGCGTGACTGTCATCATGGTGAATTCGTAGTTGCCATCGGATGTTTTGAAGCCGCCGAGGATGAGGGATTCGCCGGGTTCGAGGGTGACATCGCAGAGCGAGCTGAATTGATTTGGATATTGGGCAGGAAGGAGTTCGTCGAATTCCTTTTCCAGGTTGCGGCGTGCGATCGCCGCCGAAGGATCCTCGCGTTCGAGTTTGCTTTCAACTTCAGGTCTCTCGTGTGGATTGACGTTTGCAGGGATGGTGGTGGAAGCGTTCTCCGCCGGAAAGTTAGATCCGTTTGCCTCGTTGCGGTTTTTCCGGGAAATCAGGATGATGGAAAGTGCGACGGCGAGAGTGAAGATCGCGACTGGGAGGAGGAGTTTTTGTTGGGTCATCGATTTAGGAATGCTGCCCAAGCATTGGGGGGGGAGCCACCGGTTTAGCAAACCCCGAGACGGGGCAGCTACGCGGGAGTTTCGAGGGATTTGAAGGCGGCGTAGAGGTTGAGGATTTCGTAGCGGATTTCGCCATTGAGGGTGGCGTGGATGGGGGCGAGTTTTGCGAGGCCTTCTTCGGACTCTGCGACGGCGGCATCGATGCGTTTTTCTTCCGCTTCGGAGAAGAACTGGCGTGGATCTGGGGTGATGTCGCCGTTGGCGATGGCGGCGGCGAGGTGGTTGGCGATGGTGCCGGTGGCCATTTCGCGGGACTTGGCGATCTGGGGGATGGATTTGCCGGATTTGAATTGGTCGAGGGTTTCGAGTTGGGTTCCGGTGAGGCCGTTTTCCGATTTCATCTTCGGCGGGGGAGGTGTAGCGAGACGCTCGAAGGATTGTTTCTCGTGAGAGGCGAGGTGGGATTTGATTTCCGCCATGAAGGCTTGGCCGTAGTCGTCGAGTTTCTGGGTTCCGACACCTGGGATATTGAGGAAATCCGCTTTGCTCTGCGGGTAGCGGCGGGCCATGTGGCGGAGTGGGGTGTCTCCGAAAATGACGTAGGGCGGGACGGATTTTTCGTCGGCGAGGGTTTTGCGGAGGGCGCGGAGGGCTTCGAAGAGGGTTTCGTCGCAGGGAATGTTGCCCGCGCGGGAGAGTTTTGCGGGGGCGTTGGAGCTTTCGGGAAACGGCAAGCGGGTGAGGGAGATTTTTTCGCGGGATTTCAGGATGTCGGAGCCTTTGCGGGAGACGTTGAGGGTCTGGTAATTGTCTGGGGAGACATCGATGAGGCCGAGCTGGATGAGCTGGCGGGCGAGGGCTGCCCATTCTTCGCGGGGGGTGTCTTTGCCGATGGCGTAGGTGGTGATTTTGTCGTGGCCGTATTCACGGACTTTGGCGGTGTTGGCACCGGCGAGGACTTGGGCGATGTGGTTGACCCCGGTGGAGAATCCTGCGGCTTGTTTCGCGCGGATGATGCAGGAGAGGAGTTTTTGGACTTGAAGGGTGGCGTCGTATTGCTCGCGAGGGATGAGGCAGGTATCGCAGCCACCGCAGTTTTCATCCGGCCATGTTTCTCCGAAGTAGGTGAGCAGGGCGGAGCGGCGGCAGGTGGTGGTTTCGGCGAAGTCCGCCATCTGGCGCATCTGAGCCTCGGCGATCTTCGCGGCTTCCGGGTCGGTGCCTTCGAGGAAACGCAGGTTGCGGATGAGGTCGCCACGGGAGAAGAGGAGGAGGCACTCGGAAGGGAGACCGTCACGACCGGCGCGGCCGGTTTCCTGGTAGTAGCCCTCGATGTTTTTCGGGAGATCTGCGTGGATGACGTAACGGACATCGGGTTTGTTGATGCCCATGCCGAAGGCGACTGTGGCGCAGACGATGCGGGCTTTGTCGCGGATGAAATCCTCTTGGTTTTTTGCACGGGTGGCGGGGTCGAGGCCGGCGTGGTAAGCGATGGCGTTGATGCCCTCGGCGCGGAGGGTGGCGGCCATGGCTTCGGTGGCTTTTCGCGACTGGAGGTAGATGATGCCGGATTCTTCACGGCGGGTGTGGACGAACTCGAAGACTTGGCGGGGGGCTTTGGATTTCGGCAGGATCGAGTAGGAGAGATTGGGACGGTTGAAGGAGGCGAGGAAGTTCTCGGGTTTCTCCATCTGGAGCTGGCGCGCGATGTCCTGGCGGACTTTCGGAGTCGCGGTGGCGGTGAGGGCGAGGAAAGGGATGCCGGGGAGGTGTTTGCGGAGCTGTGCGAGCTGGCGATATTCCGGGCGGAAGTCGTGACCCCATTCGGAGATGCAGTGAGCCTCATCGACGGCGATACGTTTGATGTTCCAGCGTTTGAGTTCGGCGATGAAACCGGGGGTCATCACCCGTTCCGGAGCGGCGTAGAGGAGTTTGTATTCGCCGTTGGCAAGGGCTTCGGAGCGGTCGCGTGCTTCGGCGGGGTCGAGGGAGGAGTTGAGAAAAGTGGCGGGGATACCGGAGGCGGTGAGAGAATCGACCTGATCTTTCATCAAGGCAATGAGCGGGGAGACGACGAGGGTGAGACCGTCTTCGGCAAGGGCGGGGAGCTGGAAGGTGAGGGACTTTCCGGCACCGGTGGGGAGGATGGCGACGACGTCTTTGCCGGCCATGGTGGCGGCCATGATCTCCTGCTGGAGGGGGCGGAAGGTGTCGTAGCCGAAGTATTGTTTTAGGAGGGGGACAAGCTGGTTATGCATTTCCCCTTCATAAGCGTATTTTTGATGGGCTCAAGAATAAAGTGTTTCTATGAACAGTTTTTCTGTGTCGGTGGATATCTCCTGAAGTGGACTGAAAATAACTGGATTGTCGTTGTGAAAGTAGTTGTGCGAGCCCGAATTTCTGCGAAGTATCCCGCCGCATGACGCTCGCTATCATCTATCTCATCATGGGTTTGGCTTTTCTGGTTTTTTCCGCTGACTATCTCGTGAAGGGCGCGGCAAACATTGCTTCGGCGCTGGGGATTTCTCCTCTGGTGGTCGGACTGACGGTGGTTTCCTTCGGGACGAGCGCGCCCGAGTTGGCGGTTTCTGTGATGTCTGCGTTCAAGGGGCAGGCGGATCTGGCGGTGGGCAATGTGGTTGGAAGCAACATTTTCAACGTGCTGTTCATCTTGGGGATTTCGGCGTTGATCATTCCTTTGGTGGTGAATCAGCAGCTGATTCGCTTTGACGTTCCGGTGATGATCTTCGCCTCGCTGTTGCTGTATGGGCTGTCGTATGACGGTATGATCTCGCGGTTTGATGGTATCCTCCTTTTTTCCCTCGCGCTGGCCTACACGCTTTTTCTTATCTGGCAGTCAAAGAAGGAGAAGAATCCTGAGGTGCTGGGTGAGTATAAGGAAGAGTATGGAAAATCGGCGAGCGATCCGGCGTGGATCAAGAACCTGACGTTCATCGTGCTGGGCGTCGTGGGGTTGGTAATCGGCTCGGATAGGTTGGTGTATGGCGGGGTGTTCATCGCGAGGCACTTCGGCGTATCCGAGTTGATCATCGGGCTGACGATCATCTCGGTCGGGACGTCGCTCCCGGAGGTGGCGACCTCGGTCATCGCGGCGATCAAAGGGGAAAAGGATATCGCGGTAGGCAACGTGGTGGGGAGCAACATTTTCAATATCCTGGTGGTGCTGGGGCTTTCCTCGGTCATTGCGCCTGCGGGCGTGGCTGTTTCCGGAAAAGCGCTGGATTTCGACATTTTGGTGATGATCGCGGTTGCGTTGGCTTCGTTGCCAATCTTTTTCCATGGATTTAAGATCGGGCGGTTGGGAGCTGTCTTCTTCTTGGTGTTTTACGTCGGCTACGTCCTCTACCTCATTCTTGAGGCCGTTGGATCGGGTATTTTTCCGGCATATCGCCATGCTGCCTTGTTCTATGCTGCACCTGCAACGGCACTGGTCTTGCTCGTGGTGTTGTTTAAAGCGATCAAGCAGCCGAAACAGCCCGCCTAGGCTTACTTAATCAACGCTCCGGGTTTCCTTGCGTCGATGGGGGCGGGTTTGGCTGGCGGTTGTTGTTGCGCGCTGGCGAGTCCCTGCGAAGTATCCCGGCCGCATGACCCTCGCTATTATTTTCCTCATCATCGGTTTGGTGCTGCTTGTTTTTGCCGCGGATTATCTCGTCAAAGGCGCGGCGAGCATTGCTGCTGCGGTGGGAGTTTCGCCGCTGGTGGTGGGGCTGACGGTGGTTGCCTTCGGGACGAGTGCTCCGGAGTTGGCGGTCTCGGTGGCAGCGGCTTTCAAGGGGCAGGCGGATATCGCGGTGGGAAATGTGGTGGGGAGCAACATTTTCAACATCCTCGTGGTGGTGGGAGTCTCGGCGCTGATCATCCCGCTGGTGGTGCACCGGCAATTGATCCGGTTGGATCTGCCGGTGATGATTTTTCTCTCCGGTCTGCTCTATGTCGTTTCGATGGACGGTCTGATCTCGCGCTTCGACGGGATAATCCTGTTCGCGTTAGCGATCGCCTACGTCGGGCTCCTGGTGTGGGAATCGAAGCACGGCGGCAAAGCTCCTGGGATGGATGAACTGGAGGAGCTTATCGAAGGTGGCGATCCGAAGTGGGCGAAAAATATCTTCCTGATCGTCATCGGCATCGCGGGGCTCACCGGAGGCTCTCATTTGTTGGTGAAAGGTGCGGTGGAGATCGCGACCTATTTCGGCGTTTCCCAGCTGGTCATCGGGCTGACGATTATTTCGGTGGGGACTTCGCTACCGGAGGTGGCCACCTCGGTGATGGCTGCGATCAAGGGGGAGCGCGACATCGCGATCGGAAACGTGGTGGGGAGCAATATTTTCAACATCGTCACGGTCTTGGGGCTGGCTTCGATCGTTTCGCCGAATGGAATCGGGGTGGCGCGGGAGGCCTTGGATTTCGATATGCTCTTTATGATAGCGATCGCGGTGGCGTCGTTTCCAGTGTTTTTCCTGGGTTATCGGGTCGGGCGGATCAATGGATTTTTCTTCGTGGCCTTCTATGTTGCCTACGTGTTTTACCTGCTCCTGCAGTCCACGGGGAGTGCTGCTTTTCCGGCTTATCGGGTCGCGATGATGCACTGGGTGGCACCGATTACGGCAGGGGTGCTTGCGATCGTGCTGGTGAGGGCGATTTTTCAGAGGGAAAACCCCGCCTAGACATTCGCGCCAAGGCGTTTAGTTTTTCGCACCCGGCAAGAGATTACCGGTTGAGAAAGTCATGTCCGAATCCCCAAACAACACCCCACAAGCTCCGAAACCCAACCGCCCGCCCGGCGAAAGCGGTGGTGGTTTCAACTGGCGCGTCCTGGCGCTGTTCAGCGTCGCCATACTTATCCTAGGAGTCGGCATTTTTGCGGGCGATATGGACGGCAAGGCAACCAAGATCAGTTACTCGGAGTTCCGCACCGCCTTTGACCAAGGGCGTGTCGTGATGAATGACAAAAAGCATCCGCTTTCCGTGGTGACCAGCGATACGGCGTATGACGCGAAGATCACCGGTTGGATCGAGCCTGCAAAGGAATTGCCGAAGCCCGGCAGTGAAGAGACCAAAGCCACGGATTTCCAGGTTCCCGTAAACATCGACCTGCGTGGCGAGGAAATCCGCGATTTGCTCGGAGAAGATATCCGCACCGTGGAAATCGAAGATCCCTCCAACCTTCCATTGGAGGCGGACGTGACGCCAATGACCCTCGGTGAGCTCCGCAAGGCCCTCGCCCTCGGTGAGGTGAATGCCAAAGACGAAGGCAATCCGCTGCGCATCCTTTTCTTAAAAGGTAGTTCGAACGCGGTGATCGTCGGCAAGCGGGTTGAGATCACCAACATGATCACCCCGAAGGACGACAAAGGGAATGCGAAGGCTCCGGAGCCATTCGAAGTGACCGTTTCATCCACGATCCTTGGCGACGAGCTGCGCTCACTCATCACAGATAAGGCCGGGTATGAGCGCACTTCCGACTACCTCAGCAAGGCGTTGTTCACCTTCCTGCCGTTTCTTCTCATTATCCTCCTGCTGTTCTTCCTCTTCCGCCAGCAAATGAAATCTGCCGGCCGCGGCGCGATGTCCTTCGGGAAATCCAAGGCACGTCTGCTCACCATGGATCGCAACAAAGTGACGTTCAAAGACGTCGCCGGCATCCAAGAAGCGAAAGAAGAACTCTTCGAGATCGTTGATTTCCTCCGCGATCCGAAAAAATTCCAGAAGCTCGGCGGCTCCATCCCGAAAGGCGTGCTCATGGTCGGCTCACCGGGAACCGGTAAAACTCTGCTTGCCCGCGCGATCGCCGGTGAGGCGGATGTGCCATTCTTCTCCATTTCCGGATCGGATTTCGTGGAAATGTTCGTCGGTGTCGGCGCATCCCGTGTGCGCGACATGTTCGAGCAGGGGAAAAAGAACGCCCCGTGCCTCATCTTCATCGACGAGATCGATGCAGTCGGTCGTCACCGTGGCCACGGCATGGGCGGCGGGCACGACGAGCGCGAGCAAACGCTCAACCAGCTCCTCGTGGAAATGGACGGCTTTGACACCCAAGAAGGCGTGATCATCATCGCCGCAACCAACCGTCCCGACGTGCTCGACCCAGCGCTTCTTCGCCCCGGTCGTTTCGACCGTCAGGTCACCGTCTCCCTTCCCGATGTGAACGGCCGTGAGGAAATCCTCCGCGTCCACGTGAAGAAAATCAAACTCGCCGCAAACACCGACCTCGCGACGATTGCCCGCGGCACACCCGGTTTCTCCGGAGCCGAGCTTGCGAACCTCGTCAACGAGTCCGCTCTTCTCGCAGCGCGCAAAGGTCTCTCTGCCGTCACTCTCGCCGAAATGGAAGAGGCGCGCGACAAAGTCCGCTGGGGCCGTGAGCGCCGCTCGTTGGCGATGTCTGATAAGGAAAAGATCGGCACCGCCTGGCACGAGGCTGGGCATGCCTATCTGAACATGGTGCTGCCACACACCCATCCGCTGCACAAGGTGACGATCATCCCGCGTGGTCCGTTCCTCGGTGCCACGATGTTCCTTCCGGATGGGGATCAGTATTCCACCCAGAAGAAAGAAGCGCTTGCGAACCTCATCGTCACGATGGGAGGCCGCATTGCCGAAGGTTTCCACTCCGACGACGTATCCAACGGAGCCTCCGGAGACATCCGCCAAGCGACATCGCTCGCCCGCAACATGGTCTGCGAATGGGGCATGTCCGATGAACTCGGCATGGTCGAATACGGCGAAGGAAGCAGCCCGGTCTTCCTCGCGCGCGACATGAACAAGAGCCGCAACTACTCCGAGGAGACGGCCCGTGTGATCGATGCCGAGATCAAGAAGTTCATCGACAATGCCTTCAACGAGGCGACCCGCATCCTCACCGAAAACAAGGATACGGTTGAGAAAATCGCCCTCGCGCTGCTCGAATTCGAAACCCTCGATGCAAAACATCTGCAGGACATCATCGACTTCGGCGAAATGCGTAATCCGCCAGTCGCTCCGAAGCCACCTCCGATCCCTGACGATATGGAGAAGAAATCGGCTCCCAAAAAGACAGGAGAAGACAAGCCGGAAGACGATGGCCCGATGCCGGGTGTTGTCGGCGCTCCTGCCTAACAGGACTTCATTCGAAAAGGGCGGGCTGCATCATGCATCCCGCCTTTTTTATTTCCCTAAAGCCACTCCGCGACTCGTTCTGCCGCGCGACGGTGGGTGCCGGGATCGCCGAGCTTCGCGCTGACTTCGTCGAGCCGTTTCACCAAGGCCTCGCGTGCAGGGTCATCGGAAAGGATGTCTTGCACCCATGCTCCGACATTTTCCGGGGAGGCCGCATCTTGGATGAATTCCTCGACGACTTTTTCGCCGGCCAAGATGTTTACGAGGCCGATGTATTTAATCTTCACCAGCAGCTTGCCGAGGAAATAAGTCGTCCCCGCCATCTTATAGACCAGGCAGTAGGGGAGGCCGAAACTGGCAGCCTCAAGAGTCGCCGTGCCGCTGGCGATAATGCCGCAGGCAGCGCGCTGCATGAGCGAGTGGCTGCCTCCATCTGTGAGCGTGATTGAATCGCCGGCGCCCGCCTCTGCGATCATTTCGCGCATGGTTTGTGCGAGCGCCGGGGTCGCGGCCGGCACCTCGAAGCGCAGGTCGTCCCGCCATTTCTTGAGGGAAGCGGCGGTGGCGATCATCATCGGGAAAAGCTTCGCGATCTCCCTTTCGCGGCTGCCGGGGAACAGCCCGACGAGGTTTTTTTCCCGTTCGGTGTCGATGCGTTCGCTGGCGAGTTCATCGACAAGCGGATGGCCGACGTGGGTGGTCTTGAGGCCGGCGTTTTCGAAAATGGGTTTCTCGAAGGGGAACAGGCAGAGCATTTCGTCGAGCAGGATCGCCATCTTGGGGATGCGCCTTTTGTTCCATGCCCATACCTGCGGGCTAATGTAGTAGATGAGTTTTGTGTTGGGCAGTGCCTGTCGGATCGCATTTGCAAAACGCAGGTTGTAGCCAGGATAATCGACAAGAAGCAGCACGTCGGGAGCGAATTCCTTGGCCTCGGCGAGCATTTCCGCGAAGCGCTCTTTAAACCAACCGTAGCGCTTCAGCACTTCGATCACCCCCATCACGGCAGCATCCTCGACCCAGTTTTTCGTGAGGCCGTTGCTGACTTTCTGCATCCCCGGTCCACCGGCACCGCGTATTTCGAGCCCGGGGATCATCGTCCTGAGTTCGCGCAACAGTCCCGCGGCGTGGGCATCGCCGCTCATTTCTCCGGCCACCACATAGATCCGCTTCACTGAAAAAATCCTACCCAATGCTCCCCTCACGCTTCAACCTCCAATCCGGGTGCATTGCCATCCCTTAAAAAAAGATTTAATAAATCCCGGTCCACCTACGTATCCACTGCATGAAATTCTTCCTTTTCCTCATCGGTATCGCTGCCGCAGGCATCCTCGGCTACTCCTTCGAACCCCAGATGCGGTATTCCCTGACGGGAAAAGAACTCGGGACAGAGGCCGGATCCGATCCGAAAACTGACACTGTAAAGGCGGATAAGCCGAAACAACGGAACATCGATCCATCGAAATTCCCCAAAGAGCGCCTCCCTGAGAAGGTGACGCTTCGCGGTGATGTTGAATTTTCTAATACTGCAACCGAACTGACGATGAAGGTTTCCGCAGGCAGCAAGGTGAACCTGATTCGTGTCGATGGATCGAATGTGGTGATCAGCCCGGGTGTCGAGGGATTGGAGGGCATCGTGCCAATCGCAGCAACCGATCTTCTGGAGCTCCTCGCCGCACTTCCCGAGGAGCCCGCCACGATTACGCCGACGCCGACGCAGCAACCTGAGCCGACTCCAGAACCTAAACCTGAGCCAACGACCGAGCCGCAGCCAATGCCAGAGCCGCAACCCGAGCCGAAGCCGGAAACTGCACCAGAGCCAACACCGAAGCCTGAAGTTGCCGCTGGGCCATCTGATGTGGTGGCTGTGATGAAGGAGAGTATCCAGTCAGGTGAGATCAAGGAATTCAAGTTTGACCAAGTGATGGACTGGCAAGTCGGTGAGGCGGATGAAACCATCGACGGCGAGACCTACCAGATCGGCCTGCTTACTTACAAGGCGGAGACCTTCGTCGGCGTGCGGACTATCCAAGCCAAGGCGCTCATCAAAGGCGGAAAAGTCGTCCGCTGGCTCTGGCCCAAGAGCGGCATGGAGATCAAATAACGGTCTCCGTTTTTCCCAGAATCCATCCTCCAGTGTCCCCCCGCGAAGCCATACTTGCCCTGAATCTCCTGCCGAGCTTCGGGCCTGTCCGCATCTCTCGGCTGCTTGAGGCCTTCGGCGATGCGGAGAGTGTCCTGCGCGCTTCTGTGAATAGCCTGCTTCGGGTGGATGGCATTGGTCCGGAGACCGCGAAGATCATTTCGGCATGGGAGGACCATGCCGATCCGTCGAAAGAGCTTGCCGAAGCGGAGGAGCGGGGGATTTCTATCATCACGCGGGAGGACGACTCTTACCCGAAGCATCTCCTGCAGGCCTACGATTCGCCCATTCTGCTCTATGTATGGGGTGAAATCCTGCCGCGCGACAAACATGCGATCAGTGTCGTCGGCTCGCGGCGGACGACGACCTACGGGGTAAACGCGACGAGAAAGCTCACCTATCAGCTCGCTCATGCCGGGTTCACGATTGTCTCCGGCCTCGCGCGCGGCATCGATACCGCCGCGCATGAGTCGGCGCTAGCTGCGAAAGGCCGCACCATCGCGGTGGTGGGTTCCGGACTCGCGCGGCTTTATCCACCGGAGAATCTCACCCTCGCGGAAAAAATCGCCGATGGGAACGGGGCGGTGATTTCCGAGTTCCCCCTGCACAAGGCTCCGGACAAACAGACCTTCCCGATGCGCAACCGCATCGTCGCGGCGTGGTCGCAGGCGGTTCTCGTGACCGAATGCCCGGCATGGTCGGGCTCGCTGATTACCGCGAACCTCGCCTCGGAATACGGGAAACCCATTTTTGCCGTCCCCGGTCCGATCGACAAACCGTCCTCCGCCGGCTGCCACCAGCTCATTCGCGACGGGGCGACCCTTGTGACGGATGCCTCCCACATCATCGACGACATGGGCGAGTTGCCGTTTTCCTACAAATCTCCCGATGAGTCGACCGAGCAAAGCGCCCCGGAGCTTCCGCCTGAGGAAGCGACCCTTTTGGATGCGATGGAGCCAGGCACCGAATACGCGGTGGACAGCCTCATCCAAGCCAGCGGCCTGCCGTCCTCTGCGGTCACTGCTGCTCTATTCAAGTTGGAGCTTCGTCGCCTAGTTCGTCCGCTTCCGGGCTTCCGCTTCATGAGACGGTGAAACGCGTCGATGGAATGCTTGCATCACTTCCGTCGTCAAATTCATTACCGGCCTGCGTGTTACCCCCGAGCAAGAGCAAGATTGCCTCGACTACGGCGAACACGGCATATCCCGATAAGTTCGGGGGGCGGAATCCCCCAAAACGGTCACTCGCAGGATGCTTCTGCGAGGTCACGGATCGCCCTCGAAATCCAGTTCCTCCTTGCATCCTCCGAAATTCCCTGCCTAGTCCCCTCCAGACACTAACTTCTCCTGAAAACCAATCTCCATGGGTAAAACACTGATTATTGCAGAAAAACCGTCCGTCATGACAGACCTTTCCAAGGCGCTTACCAAAGCCCTCGGGAAATTTGAAAAGGTCGGATCCGGCCGGGACATTCATTTCGAAAATGATTCTGCGATCATCACTTCCGCCGTCGGCCACCTCGTCGAGCTGCGCATGCCGATGGGGCCGAATGGCAAGAAATTGCCGTGGAAATTCGATGTGCTCCCTGCCATCCCTGATACCTTCACGCTCGATCCCATCGAGCAGTCAGAGGCGAAGCTCAAGAAGGTGCTGAAGATGGCGAAACGCAAGGATGTGGATCTCATCGTCAATGCTTGCGATGCCGGGCGCGAAGGGGAGCTGATTTTCCGCTACATCATGGAAATCGGAAACATCGACAAGCCCAGCAAGCGCATGTGGATGCAGTCGATGACCACCGGCGCCATCGTGTCGGCTTGGGAAAACCTGCGCACTGATGAGCAGATGAAACCTCTCGCCGATGCCGCCAAGTGCCGTTCGGAATCCGACTGGCTGGTCGGCCTCAATGCGACCCGCGCCCTGACCTGTTTCAACTCCCGCCACGGCGGCTTCAACATCACCGCCGCCGGCCGTGTGCAGACACCGACCCTTGCCATCCTCGCCGCCCGCGAGGAAGAGATCCAAGCCTTCGAGCCGGAGCCATATTTCGAAGTCCACGCCACGATGAATGTCGCCGCCGGCGATTATCTCGGAAAATGGATCGATACCGGATTCAAGAAATCCCCGGAGAAACCGCATGGCAAAGCCGAGCGCATCTGGGAGCAGGAAATGGCGAAGGCCATCGTGGAGCGTTGCACCGGCAAGACCGCACAGATTTCTGAGGAGAAAAAATCCAGCAAGCAGATCCCGCCGCAGCTTTACGACCTCACCACGCTCCAGCGCGAGGCTCCGTTTTCCGCGAAGGGCACGCTTCAGATTGCCCAGGCGCTTTATGAAAAGCACAAGGTGCTGACCTATCCCCGGACCGACTCACGTTACCTCCCGGAGGACTACGTGCAGAACGTGCGCGAGACCATGCAACAGATCGGCAACAGCGATCTAGCAGAAGCGCAGTATGCGAAGGCGGTGCTCGCTGGCAAAGACAAGGACGGCCCGCATCTCCACCAGTCGAAACGTATTTTCAACACTGCGAAGGTATCGGATCACTTTGCGATTATCCCTACCGGCAACACCGCGAAACTCTCGGAAACCGAGCAGAAGGTTTATGACATGGTGGTGAAACGTTTCATCGCGGTCTTCTACCCGCATGCGGAGTTCGAGCAGACCACGCGTCTCTCCACCATCTCCGAAGGCGGCAATGAAGACGTTTTCAAAACCGAAGGACGCGTGCTGGTCGTTCCCGGTTGGCTTGAAGTTTACGGCCGCAAGCCCGGCGTCGCCGCGGGCAAGGACGGCCTGGTCGGAATCACCGTTGGTGAAACTGCCAAAGCCGATCCCGTCGAACTCATTCACGAGCAGACACGTCCGCCTGCCCGTTTCACGGAATCCACATTGCTCTCCGCGATGGAAGGTGCCGGTAAACTGTTGGTGAACGACGAGGAACTGCGTGAAGCAATGTCCGAGCGTGGCCTCGGCACTCCCGCCACACGCGCGGCGACGATCGAGGGTCTCATTTCCCAGAAATATCTCATCCGCGATGGCCGCGATCTCCACGTCACGCCATCCGGCCTGCGCCTGATCCGCCTTGTGCGCCAGATGGAAATCGAAGGTCTCTATTCTCCGAAGCTCACCGGTGACTGGGAATACAAGCTCCGCCAGATGGAACAGGGAGGGCTGCAGCGCTCCGTGTTCATGAAGGAGATCATCGACTACACCAACGAGATCGTTGCGAAAGCCCACGGCCTTGCCGAAGAGGCGAAGAGCCGCAAGTTCCCCGATGTGGAAGTCGAGCACCCGGTGCATGGCACGATCGTCCTCAAGCAGACCGACGCCACCTACGAGTCGCGCGATCCCGAGCTGCCGATTAAGATCAAGAAATACGTCGCCGGTCGCGAGCTGACCGAGTCCGAGGTGAAGACCCTGATGAACAAGGGAGTCGTCGGCCCGCTCCAAGGCTTCAAATCACGCTTCAACAAGCCCTTTGATGCCTCGATCCAGATCGACGAGAAATTCAAAACCAATTTCCTCTTCGAAGGGGACGATGACAAAGCGCCGGATCTCAACGATGACATGATCATCGGCACCGCCAAGACCCCTGAGGGCAAGGAGCACAAGGTGTTCGCAACCGATAAGGCCTACTACGTCCCGGACATCGTGACGAAGAAGGATCCGCACGGCGTGCGTATCGGCAAGGTGATCCTGCAGCGCGAGATCCCGGAGGATCAGGCATTGAAGCTGATTTCCGAAGGTAAGACCGACCTGCTCCGCGGCTTCATCTCGAACCGCACCAAACGCAAGTTCGACGCCCATCTCACCTTCGATCTGGAGTCCGCGAAGATCGGTTTCGATTTTCCGCCGCGTCCCGCGAAGAAAGCTGCCAAAAAAGCAGCGAAGAAAACGGAGGATTCCGAGGAGTGATTGATCGGGCGACTCAATGGGTCGCCGGAACATTTGCTCAGTAACGGACAAGTCATGCGTAGCCGTCCCGCTGGGGATAGGCTAGGGTGTTAGGATCTGCGGGGAAGGTTTCCCGCATCATCCTTATTCCAACATGACCCAAGATAACGAGCAGATGGCAATCGCCAGGCGGACACGCCTGAAGCGGGAATTGGCGGCGCAGGGCAATCACCGCTGCCGCATCGTCGTGACCGGCGGACCGGGCGGTGGCAAGACGACCGCTGCGGACTTGTTCCGGCGCGAGATCGGTGAGCGGGTGGTGATCGTGCCGGAGTCCGCGACCTTGCTTTTCTCCGGTGGCTTTCCTCGCTGCGCCGAGCCTCCGGGTCTACTGGCGGCGCAACATGCGATCTTTCATGTGCAGCGCAACCTAGAGGACGTGCAGTCAGCCCAATATCCGGGGCGGATCTTGTTGTGTGACCGTGGCACTGTGGACGGCGCGGCATATTGGCCGGGGGAGTCCGAAGAGTTTTTTGCGGAGCTGGGCACGACGATTGAGCAGGAGCTTGCTCGTTACGACGGGGTGATTTTCTTCGAAAGCGCGGCGGTGGGCGGCATGGGCATCGAAGGCGGCAATCCGGTGCGCAAGGAATCTCTGGAAGAGGCGGTGGTGCTGGATAGGAAACTGCACAAGCTTTGGGAACATCATCCGCGATTCGTGGTGGTGCGCCACCAGCCGTCGTTCATCAAAAAGATCAGCTACGGTCTAGCGGAACTTGAAGCGATGGTGGCGGAGCTGGACGCGCGGCAGTCTCCATGACGTTGCGCGGCAAGCGCACGCGAAAGGCCGGTTCAGTATTTCTTCCACAGCTGTGGGACGAATAACACCAACAACGCGAATAGCTCCAAGCGTCCCAAGATCATGATCCAGCCGAGGAAGACTTTCGTGGGATCGCGCAGCTCCGCGAAATTCTGGGTGGGGCCGACCGCGCCGAATCCGGGACCGATGCTTGATATGGTCGCCAGCACGGTTCCCGCACAGCTTTCCAGGCTGATGCCAGTGCCTGCTTCCAGGAAGCCGACCACCGCTGTCGCCGCGATGCAGATCATCAGGTAGAGCGTGAGGAAAAACATGATGCGGGCACGCGAGCTGTCGTCGAGGGGATTGCCATTCACGATGACACGGAAGACCTGACTGGGCCGGAAGGTTTTGATAATCTCGTTGCGGGCGGATTTTGCGAAAACGAGCAGGCGTCCGACCTTGAAGCCGCCGGCGGTGGATCCGGCGCACCCACCCATCAGCATGAGGCAGGCGATGAGCACCTTCGACCACGTCGGCCATTGGTCGTAATCCACCGTGCCGAAGCCCGTGGTAGATGCGATGCTGATCACGGTGAAGGCAGATTCTCGGAAGCTGCTGAGCAGCGATATACCTTCATTGTAGCTGCGGCCTGAGGCGATGAGAACGATGGCGAGGCTGCAGAGACCGAGAAACCAACGGGCATCCTCTTCTTTGAGCACGCGTTTCCAGTTGCTGCGCAGTATGACGATGAAGAGCAGGAAATTGAGACTGCCGAGCGCCATGAAGACGATCAGCCACGCCTCGATCAGCCAAGAATTTCCCCACTCCGAATAGTAGCCGATGCTCTGGCTGTGGGGGCTGAGTCCGCCGGTCGAGATGGTGGTGAAGGCGTGGCAGGTCGCGTTGAACCATGTCATGCCCATTGCCCTCAGGCCGACGAGGCATAGTAGCACGAGCCCGATATAGATGCGCAGCAGGAGGGTGGCGGTGTCTTGGATGCGCGCCATGCCCAGATCGCCGCTGCGAAAGGACGATTCGTTGTGGAAGAGGGATTTCGAGGAAACGCCAATGTAGGAGAGCAGTGCCACGAAAAGCACGAGGATACCGATCCCACCGAGAAGCTGGGTGGTGGCGCGCCACAGCAGGATGCCGCGCGGCCATTGCTCGATGACAGTCATCACCGAGGAACCTGTGGTGGTGAAGCCGGAAGCGGACTCGAAGAACGCTTCCGCCGGGTTCATAAACGGGGAACATAGTAGATAAGGTAGCCCTCCAAAAATACTGCACAGGATCCAGCCGATGCCGACGATGACGATGGCTTCGCGCTTGGGGATCGTGTCGTGTTTCGTCTTCGTCACGAAAGGCACGATCATGAGCAGGCCGAAGCCGCCGGTGATCGCGGCGGATAGCATGAGCATCGAAGCCGCTTCGATGTCGCCCTGAACGACATCGAATTTCGCGAACAACCCACAACATACCATGGTCACGGCCTCGAGCGCGAGAAGCAGCCCGAGGATGCGCGAGATGAGATAGAAATTCATGGCCTGGCGTAGCGGGTGGGGGATCAGGCGGCGAGGAGTTTGAGGAAGAGCTTGCGCGCATCCTTCGACACCATCGCGTAGAGATGATCACCGCCGAGCAGGACTTCATCGGGGCCAGGCACTTCCGCATGCAGACCGCGCAGCTTGCCGACCAGCACCGTCCCGGGCGGCCATTGGATTTCCTTCACCATATGGCCAGCGGCGATGGAGCCTTTGCCGACACGCAGCTCCATTAGATCCACACCGTCGAATCGCTTGAGGATATGGTAGGAATCTGTGGTGATGAAACGTTGGATTTCCCGGCGGGTGGCTTCGCGCGGTGAGATGGCGGCGCGGATGCCGAAGTGGTGGCCGCTAGCGGAGATTGCCGCGGCATAGTCCGCACGGTGGATGATGGTCAGGCAGTTTTTCACGCCGAGCGTGTGCGCTTGCAGGCAGGACATCACATTGTCCTCGTCGTCGGTGCTGGTGCTGATGAAGAAATCCGCTTCGCCGACCTGCTCTTCTTCAAGCTCGGCGGAGACGGTGGCGTCCGCGTTGATGATGACCGCATTAGTGAGACGATCGGCAAGACCTTTGCAGATTTCCGGATCACGCTCGAAGACGCGCACCGTGCAATCGATGCTTTCCAACATCTGTGCGAGGGAGAAGCCGTATTCGTTGCCTCCGAAAATAATGACCCGCAGCTTGTTGGAGCTCTTGCGTTTCCCCTGTAGATCTTTGGCGAATTCACGCAGCTTCCGCGGCTCGCCGAAAATGGTCACCACGTCGCCTTCTTCGATCACCGAGTCTGCAATCGGCACATAGGTGGTGGCACCGCGCGAGACCATCGCCACACGCACGCCTTCCGGTGCGCCGAGATCACGGATCTTCTTGCCTTTCGAACTGGAGTTTTCACCCACGGAAACCTGTTGGAGTTCGATGCGGCCGCGAGCCAGTTCCTCCACGACGAGCGAATCCGGGTTGCGAACGAATTTCGCGAGCTCGATGGCAGTCAGGCGTTCTGAGCTGAAGATATGGTCGACGCCGAAGTGTCCCCGGAAATCAAACAGCCATTCTTCGCGCTGGAGCGAGGGATGCACCCGGCTGACCACCTTGGCGACGCCCATGCTTTTCGCCATCGAGGCGGACATCATGTTCGTCGTATTCGAGGAGGACATCGAAAGGAACAGCTCGCACTCGCCCACATCCGCATCGGCGAGATCGCTCACACTGGTGCCGTCCCCGTGGATGACCTTGGCGTCCAAGGTCGCCTCAAGCTCTTCGGCAAGGCTCTTGTCGGCTTCGATCAGGGAGATCCGATGGGCTTCTTTTGCCAGGGAGCCCGCGAGGTGTCTGCCGATCTCTCCGGCTCCTACGATGATGATGTTCATGAAGATGCAAAGTCAGGCCGAAGCCTTCCCATTCCTATCGGCATTGCCCCCAACCCGCAATCCCAACATTTCCTCTGGCCGGGCTGAGGCGATGTTCAAAGCGGCCGTTCGATTCCCCGATGCTCCTTCGGCTTGGTTTACCTACTTGAGGCACTGAAGTACACCCAGCTACACAGATCTGTAAAACAAGTACACCTTGGGTAAAAACTTCCTAAAAATCGGCTAAAATCCGCATAATTTTTTCAATAAATGCCTAGCGCACCCATCAAAAAAGTGAGTTTTTTACCCCTAAAAATACACTTAAGCCGTTGATTATTAGTGAGTTACGTGTTTAATTTTAGACCCTTCACTTTGTGCTTGTGAATTGAGTGTACTGAAGTGTATTGTATGGCCGTCGACAGAACTGTTGCCCACCCAATGACTTCCTCCATCCAGCAATACAAGGGTTCCTACCCTTACAAGACAGACGCGAAAGGTCGCGTCACCGTCTTGCCTGCTTGGAGGCCTGCACAAGGCGAAGTCCTCAACCTGATGACTTCCTTTTCCGAAGGCGTGAAGGTCATCAAGGTTCTCTCCCAGAAAGATTTCGAATCCCGTATCGCGACCATCGAGAAGCATGCGACTTCTCCCAAGGAAGAGGCGAAGCTCAAGACCCAACTTGTCCGCCTTCTCCGTGAGGCTACCGTGAACGAGCAGGGCAAGCTGCTCATCCCGAAGGACATGGCCGAATACGCCGGTATCGCCCCTGAATCCGAGGTCACCCTTTCTGCCGGCGCAAGCCACTTCGAGATCTGGCCTCGCGACAAGTTCGAGGAAGTCTTCGGTCTCTCCGCAGTGCCGGAAGAGGAAGACCATCTCTCCATCTTCTAAACTTTCCAAACTTTCCCTTACCCACACCCCAACTGACAGCATGCTGTTCAACCCACCAACCCTTGCGAACGAAACGGTCCACCTCACGGCGGCTTCCGGCGTGTTCGTTCGCTCGCAGGGGTTGGGTTCTTTTTCCAAACACTCACAAGGCCGTGCGCTCGGGACAGCACACGGTTTTGAAACTACGGACGCTACCGCTGCTCCTGGCTGGTTGTCAGCGGAGCGTCCGTTTCCCTTTTTTCCAGGTTTTCTGGCTGGGCGTATGAAGTCTCTCGGGACAGAGCTTCATTCGCTATTTGAACCCGTGCGCTGCGCCGCTCCTGGCTGGTTGTCGGCGCGCGCACGGGTTTTTCCTTTTACCAAACACTCACAAGGCCGTGCGCTCGGGACAGCACACGGTTTTGAAACTACGGACGCTACCGCTGCTCCTGGCTGGTTGTCAGCGGAGCGTCCGTTTCCTTTTTCTCCAGGTTTTCTGGCTGGGCGTATGAAGTCTCTCGGGACAGAGCTTCATTCGCTATTTGAACCCGTGCGCCGTGCCGCTCCTGGCTGGTTGTCGGCACGCGCACGGGTTTCCCCTTTTTTTCATAAAATTTCACAAGACCACGCGCTCGGGACAGCACGTGATCTTGGCTTATCGGATGCCGAAGTCGCTCCTGGCTGGTTGTCGGTTTCGGCGTCCGAAGACTTTTCCCCGAAAGGGTATCACCTGCCCGTCCTCCCGGATGAGGTTGTCGAATACATGGAGGCCGGCTCCGGCAAATTCATCATCGACGGCACCCTTGGCGGTGGCGGGCACTCCGAACTTCTTTTAAAAGCCGGCGCGAACGTCCTAGGTGTGGACCGTGATCCAGAGGCGCTCGCCCATGCCGGCGAGCGCCTGTCGGATTTCGGCGACCGTTTCTCTACCTTTCAGGCAAATTTTTCCGAAATCCCTACCTACCCAGGAATCGTAGAGGGAAATCTCGCCGACGGCTTGCTCCTCGATCTCGGGGTCTCCTCGCGTCAGCTCGATTCCGCAGAACGCGGCTTTTCCTTCATGCGTGAGGGTCCGCTCGACATGCGCATGGGGCCGAACGCGACCATGACCGCTGCTGAGCTGGTCAACAGTTGGCCGGAAAGTGAGATCGCACGGATACTATATAGCTTCGGCGAAGAGCCCCGCTCGCGCCGCATCGCCGCAGCGATCGTGAAACAACGCGACTCCAGCCCATTCACCACGACCACGGAACTCGCCGTGTGCATCGAAAAGGCAGTCGGGCGCAATAGCAAGATTCACCCGGCCACCCGCAGTTTCCAAGCGATCCGCATGGCGATCAACGAAGAGCTCGAGTCGCTAGCCTCCATCCTTTCCTCCGCCTCCGGAATACTCAAACCGGGGGGGCGGCTGCTGATCATCACCTTCCACAGCCTGGAAGACAGGATGGTGAAACGTTTTTTGCGCCACCATTCGCAACCTTACATCGATGATCCTACCTGGCCTGAGGCCAGACCAAATCCGGACTTCCGCTTCCGGCTCGTTTCGAGAAAAGCGATAGCACCCACCGTCCAGGAAACGAAGACGAACCCACGAGCCCGCAGCGCAAAGCTTCGGGTTGCTCAGCTTTTAGGAGCAGAGGATAGAAAGTGCTAAGCGTCTGAACACCTAACGCGTAATCCCCAAATGAATCGCCGCCGCCACGAACCGCATACCCGCATTTCACCGATCGTGATTTTTTCCCTGATCCTCGCTGGAGCGTTCGGTGCTGTCGGCGGTGTGTCATTTGTCTATTTCCGCAATTGCCAGATTCAGACCGTCCGCGAGATCGACAAGGTCGAGCAGCGCATCGAGCAGCACAAGCTGGACATCCGCACGGTTCAGATGCGCAGCGACCAGATTCTCAATCTTTTTGCCATCCGGAAAACTCTTGACGATGTCGGCACCGATTTGTTGCCGATTCCTCCGGGCGTCACCGAAGACATCATCCCCGCCGAGCCGCAGAAAGTGGCGACGGCTTCTGCTGCCCTGTGAACCGAGCCTTCCAGAACCGCTGTATCATCCTCTGCCTCGTCTTGGTTTCCTTGCTGAGCGTTCTCTCGGCGCGCCTTGTTCAGATCCAGCTCGTCGAGCGGCACCGTTATGCCGCTTCTTCCGCCAAGGCCTATCATCGCACCGAAATCATCCCCGCCATCCGCGGCATGATCGTTGACCGCAACGAGGAGCCTATTGCGAAAAGCATTCCGGTTTCCTCCATCTTCGTGGACAAGAACCACCTGATGGATCCGAAGATCGCCTCCTACGGCCTCGCCTATCTTGAGGCTTCCGAAGCACAGGATTGGTCAAAAGCATCGTCCGAGGATCGCGTTCGTCGCATCCACTCCCAACGTGGCGTGATCTTGGAGCGGGAAACCCCCGACGCGATCGTGCAGAAGCACTTGGCTCACGCTGTCTCGCTGCTCGCCCGCCCGCTGGGAATGCGTCGCGATGAATTCCGTGCCGAGATTGAGAACAACAAGGGCAAGTGGTTCGCCGTCGCCAAAGACATTCCTGATGATATCGCGGAGCGGATCCGTGAGATCGTCGATAAAAACTACCTCCAAGGCTTCGAATTCGAGAACTCCCTCAAGCGCTGGTATACAAATCCGGATCTCGCGCCGCACATCGTCGGATACATGGGGGAAGTCACCGAAAAGTTGCCGGAAGGGAAAAGCGTGCATCGCGTCGCAGGACGATTCGGCATCGAATCCTCGATCGAGGAATATCTCGCAGGTCGCGACGGCCGCCGCGAACATCACCGCGATTCCCGGGGTTTGGTGGTTCCCGGAAAAGAAAACAGCCTGCTACCTCCGCGCGCCGGGCTCAACGCAAAGCTCACCATCGACATCGGCATGCAGGCCATCGTCACCGAAGA
The DNA here is from genome assembly GCA_039978775.1 of Luteolibacter sp. Classification (GTDB taxonomy): domain Bacteria; phylum Verrucomicrobiota; class Verrucomicrobiia; order Verrucomicrobiales; family Akkermansiaceae; genus Luteolibacter. Next base: position 134,502 of record JBDWAR010000025.1, read on the forward strand.
ACTCGAGAAGGGGCTTGCGGAATTTAAGGCCAAGAAGGGGGCTGTCATCGTCATGGATCCTAAAACCGGCGAGATCCTTGCCATGGTTTCGCTCCCGGATTTCAACCTCAACGACAAAGAGGATCTTGCCGAAAACTCCTTCAATTACGCGATCCAGGCGAAATACGAGCCGGGCTCCACGATCAAAATCCTGGCAATTGCCGGAGCGATCGATCAGGGACTCGTCAGCCTGGACACCATCATTAACTGCCCGAGCTTTCTTCAGGAACACAAGTTCACGGTGACCGATGCGCACTCCAGCGGCGCGCTCCCGGTTTGGAAAATCCTCCAGAAATCCAACAACGTCGGTACCTATAAACTCGGCAAGCAACTCGGGATCAAACGCTTCTACGAATACGCCCACGGTTTCGGCTTCGGCGAATGCAGCGGGATCCAGCTCAGCGGGGAAAACCCGGGGTCGGCGACCGTTCCGACGCTTCCCATCGATTTTTCCCGTGCGACTTACGGCTACTATATCGGAGTTACGCCGATTCAGATGGCCACTGCCTACTCGGTCATCGCCGGAGACGGCAGCCTCCTGAAGCCCAAGATCGTCAAGTCACTGATCGCTAACGATGGCACGGTGGTCGAGGATTTCCCCCGGGAAGTACGCGGCAGGCCAATTTCCGAGGCAACCGCGAAAAAAATGCGCGGAGCCCTTCATAATGTGACGCTCCTCGGCGGCACTGCTACCCAAGCCTGCGTGCCCGGCCACAAGGTTGCCGGTAAAACCGGAACCGCCATCAAGCACGATCCGAAGCGCGGTGGTTACGTCCACGGCGCCTATGTTGTGTCCTTCGCGGGATTTATGCCCGCAGATGATCCCGCTTTTGTTTGCTACGTGGTCGTCGATGAGCCTAAGACCACCGACGTGCCGCTCTACGGCGGCACCATCGCGGCGCCGATCTTCTCGAGGATCGCCACCCGCCTTGCCGCACACATGAATCTCCAGCCTACGGAGCCGATCGATGAACCGATCGCCAACCGCTAGGTCACCTAATTTTACGATGCTTCTCCGCACCCTCATCAGCCACCTTGATAAAGTCACCGCCTCCGGCTCACTTGATGCCGAAATCGAAGGCCTGACCGCAGATTCACGCGCCGCTGCCGCTGGCAAACTCTTTGCTGCCATACGCGGCACCTCCATCGACGGCCACAAGTTCATCCACGAGGTCATCAAAAAAGGTGTCACCGCGATCCTTGCCGAGACCGCGCCGCCGGACGATCTTCCCGATTCCATCGCCTGGCTGCACGTCCCCGATAGCCGTGCCGCCCTTGCTGTCCTCGCCGCCACTTTCCACGGAGATCCTTCCGGAAACCTCCGGCTTGCCGGCGTGACGGGCACCAACGGCAAGACCACCATCGCTTTCTTGCTTCATCACATCATGAAGACGGAGTGGCACCGCGCCGGGCTTTTAGGCACGATTCTCGTCGATGACGGGGAAACCCAGACCGTCGCGAAACACACGACCCCGGGCTCGATCGAGCTCAACGGCATCCTCGCAAATTTCCGCGACAATGCCTGCCGTGGTGCGGTCATGGAGGTGTCTTCGCACGGCATTCACCAGAAGCGCGTCCACCACATCGCTTTCGATGCGGCCGTTTTCACAAATCTCACCCAGGATCACCTCGATTACCACGGCACCATGGCGAACTACATGGAGGCAAAGGCTTCCTGGTTCCATGATCTCGCGGCGAATCCGCAGGGCAAAAAGCCGACGGCTGTCATCAATACCGATGATGCATACGGCAACGATCTCGCAAAGTCGCTCGAAGGCAAGATGCCCGTCATCCGCTACGGCTTCAATGTGAACTGCGAATTCCGTGGCAACAACTTCATGCAGAAGCGCGATGGAATGTCCTTCGAGCTTTCCGCCAAGGGCAAAACCTTCCTCGTGCGCGCTCCGCTGATCGGCCGTTTCAACGCCTACAACCTCCTCGCAGCCATCGCTGCCGCAGCTGCATGTGGCATCAAACCGCGCCAAGCCATCGCCGCGCTTGCCGATTCGCCGCAAGTTCCCGGACGCATGGAAAACGTCGGCAACGCCGGCGGCACCACGGTTTTCGTCGATTACGCGCACACCCCGGACGCCCTGGAAAATGCCTGCCGCACCCTCCGCGAGCTCGATCCGCGCCGTCTCATCACGGTGTTCGGCTGCGGTGGCGACCGCGACAAAGCCAAGCGCCCGCTCATGGCCGCTGCCGCCGCACGTTTCAGCGACGCACTCGTCATCACTTCTGACAACCCGCGCTCCGAAGACCCTTCCGCGATCATCCGCGATATCGAGAAAGGTCTGCCGAAAAAGTGCTCCTACATCTCTGTCCCCGACCGCGCCGAAGCCATCGATACCGCGATGAAGACCTCGCTTTCGGGGGACATCGTCCTGATCGCCGGCAAAGGCCACGAGACTTATCAAGAGTTCGCCGACCGCACGATCGACTTTGATGATCGCAAGAAGGCCGACCTCGCGTTGCGCAACCGCGCTACGGAAATTGCCGAGCTGCGCAACAACCCACCACCACGTTACTGAATCATTTCCTCGCCTGAGCCGTCCTATCGTTTGCAACAACACCCTGCGACCTATGAAATCCACTGCACAACAGATCCTTGAAATCCTCGACGGCAAACTCGTCGCGGGCTCCGGCTCCGTGGCGGTGGATTCCGTTTTCACGGATACGCGCAAACCTGTGCAGGGTGGACTTTTCTTCGCCCTGCGGGGTGAGAATTTTAACGCAGATGCCTTCGCGGCAAAAGCCCTCGAGGCTGGTGCCTCGGTTGCTGTCGTCGGTGAATGGACGGGTGGCGAGGTTGCCCAAGGCAAAGCCGTCATCGAAGTCGCGGACACGCTTTTCGCACTCCAGCGGCTTGCCCATTGGTGGAGGAGCCAGCTGGATATTCCGGTCGTTTGCATCACCGGCTCGAATGGCAAGACCTCGACCAAGGATTTCACCAAAGCCGTGCTGTCCAGGAAGTTCAATGTGAACGCCACCCAGGGCAACCTGAACAACCACATCGGCCTGCCGCTGACTGTGCTCTCCACCACGGAGGAGCACACCGCCGCGATCTTCGAAATCGGTATGAACCACAGCGGCGAGCTTTCCCCGCTCTGCGAGATCGCCCGCCCGCAGTACGGGATCATCACCAACATCGGCACCGCGCACATCGAGTTCCTCGGTTCTCGCGAAGCCATCGCCGAGGAAAAAGGCACGCTCGGCCGTTACCTGCCCGAGACCGGTATGCTGTTCACTCCGGCCTCCTGCGATTTCTACGAATACTTCCGTGCCCGCACCCATGCCCGCATGATCCCGGTTGGAAACGGGCGTGGCCTTGTGCGTGCGGAAAACCTCCGTCCCCAGGCGGATGGCACCCATTTCACACTGGTCTTCGAAGGCGAAGCCACCGCCGAAGTTTTCCTTCCCGTTCCCGGGAAACACATGGTTACCAATGCCCTGCTGGCTGCCGCACTTGGTTGGAAGATCGGCATCTCTCCGGAGGAAATCGCTGCCGGCCTGACATCCGTCGAGCTTACTTCGGGACGCATGCGCCGCATCGATTGGGACGGTATCACCTTGCTCGACGATACCTACAACGCGAACCCGGAGTCCATGCAGGCGGCCATCGAGACGCTTGCCGAAATGCCGGTGGCGGATGGCAACCGCCGCATCATCGTGCTCGGGAAAATGGGTGAGCTCGGCATCCATGCAGAGGAAGCCCACCTGCGCATCGGCAAGCTCGCCGCCTCCAGGGGGCTCTCGCTCATCGCTGTTGGCGAAGGTGCCGAAGGCATTGCCACCGGTGGCGATGCACCCCATTTCCCCGATATGGAAAAAGCCGCCGAATGGCTGGCCGAAAATTCACGCCCCGGCGATGTTGTCCTGTTCAAGGGCAGCCGCACCGCCGCTATCGAAAAAGTTCTCCAAACCGCTTTCCCGACTGCATGTTAACCACCATCTACGACTTCTGGTACGCCGCATTCCAAGCCGAAAACGCCGCCGGCACCGAGGGCTGGGCTCATACGTTCTCCTTTCTCAATCTTTTCCAATACGTGACTTTCCGTGCGGCAACCGCAGGGCTGCTCTCCTTCACCCTGTCGCTCCTGCTCGGTCCACGCATCATCCGTAAACTGATTTCCCTCAAAGTCGGCCAGCCGATCCGCACCGCCGACGAAGTGCACAAACTGGCAGAACTCCACGGCGGAAAGCTCGGCACCCCAACGATGGGCGGTGTCCTCATCCTCGCTACCGTGCTGATCTCCACCATGGTCTGCGCACGCATCTTCAACCCCTTCGTCGCGGTCTGCGCCTGCACCATGAGCGCCTGCGGCTTGCTCGGGTTCATGGATGACTACACCAAGGTGAAAAAGAAGAACTCCGATGGGGTTTCCAGCCGCACCAAGCTCTTCTGGCAATTTGTCATCGCCCTCATCGCTTCCTGCTTCATCTATTTCAAAACGGAAATCTCCGGTTTCGGAGCCACCGCCCAGCAGATCCAGGAAGGCGTGGCCGGCTTCCGCCTCGGCGATCAGCGCATCGGCATCGGTGCCATCTGCTTTCCGCTGATCAAAATCCCGATCATCGACCTCGGCATTTTTGTCATTCCGTTTTTCATCCTCATCATCATCGGCTGCTCGAATGCGGTGAACCTCACCGACGGCCTCGACGGCCTCGCTACCGGTTGCACGATCTCGGTGGCGTTGAGCTACGCAATGCTCGCCTACCTCGCGGGTCACTTTTTCATGGCCACCGAATACCTTGTCATCCCTCACAACCGGTACATCGCGGAGCTGGCGGTATTCCTTATGGCGCTTGCCGGAGCCGCCTTCGGCTTCCTGTGGTTCAATTGCCATCCCGCCAAAGTGTTCATGGGTGATACCGGATCGCTCGCGATCGGCGGGGCGCTCGGATCCGCCGCGATCTGCACCAAGCAGGAGCTGCTTCTCGTCATCATCGGCGGCGTCTTCGTCATGGAAGCCGCATCGGTCATGCTCCAGGTCGGTTCCTTCAAGCTCCGCAAGAAACGCATTTTTAAGATGGCTCCGATCCATCATCACTTCGAGCTCCTCGGTTGGCACGAATCGCAGGTCATCATCCGTTTCTGGATTCTTTCCATCATGCTCGCGCTCTTCGGCATGGCACTCCTCAAAATTGCATAACACACCAGTGGTCGAATCCCATACCATAACCAACAGGCATGTCGCGGTCTTCGGAGCGGGGCGTTCCGGTCGTGCCGCTGCGGCGCTCGCTTTGCGCGAGGGTGCGGTCGTTTCGATGTGGGATCAGGGAGGCGAAAAATCCTTCGAAGGGGTGGATGAAAGGGTCGAAAGGCGTGCCTGCTTCAGCGTGGAGGATGCGGAAAATTTCATGGCGGATCTGATTGTCATCAGCCCGGGCATCGACACCTATTCCCCGCTCATCCAGGCATTCGCCGCGAAGGCTCGCTTGATTGGTGAAACCGAATTCGCCGCCAGCTACTACGAAGGTGGTATCATCGGCATCACCGGCACCAACGGCAAAACCACCACCACGGAGCTGGTTTCCCGCATCCTGCATCACGCCGGCCTCGGCGGCACCCCTTGCGGAAACTACGGCGCACCGCTTTCCGAAATCGTGCTTTCCGAAGATGTTCCTGCGGCTGTCGCCCTCGAACTTTCTTCCTTCCAGCTCGAGACCATCGACGACCTCCGACCGAAAGTTTCCATCTGGTTGAACTTCGCACCCGACCACATGGATCGCTACCCGACGGTGGAGGCCTACAAGGCAGCGAAGCTCAGGATTTTCGAAAATCAGACGGCCGAGGATACCGTGGTCATGCGCGCCGGGGAGGATCTCGGCGAGTTGATTCCGAAGTTGATCACTTTTTCGACCGAAACGCGCGACGCGGATTTCTTTTCCGATGGTGTCACGATCATGCAGGGCGGGCGCATCTTGCTGGATCTCGAAACCGAGACTTCCCTGCGTGGCTTGCACAACGCGGAGAATGCAATGGCTGCCATGGCGGCTTGCATGGCCTACGGCATCGATCCCTCGATCATCCCGGGCGCCCTCCAGGGCTACGCGCCTCCGCCGCACCGCTGCGAACTCATCCGCACGCTCGATGGTGTCGAGTATCTCAACGATTCCAAAGCGACGAATCTTCACGCCCTGCAGTGTGCACTTCGTTCCCAGAACCGTCCGGTGGTGCTTATTGCCGGAGGAAAGGACAAAGGCCTGGACTATTCTTCGCTTCTCCCGATGTTGGCCAAGCAGGCGATTTCTGCCGTCACCTTCGGACAGATCGCGCGCCCGCTTGCGGAGCTCTTCAACACCGCCATCCCGACCACAGCCGTGGTGACTTTGGAAGAAGCCATACATTCGGCGCGATCCCTTGCTCCGAGGGGATCGACGATCCTGCTTTCACCTGGAACTTCATCATTCGACCAATTCACCGGCTACGAAAAACGCGGGGACACCTTCCGCGATATCGTCCATCAACTCAACTGACACCCACACACCCTTGCTATGAAATACGATCGCATCCCGACCCGACGCAAACCCGTCCGCAAGACCTTCTACGCGCGCCTTTTCAACAAAGCGGCAACCAAGAAACAACGTGCTTCGGCAGCGACGGCCAATGCCGACGACATGGAAGAAGGTGGAATCAATATCTCGCGTTCACTCACGATCATTTTCGCGATCCATATCATCGCGATCGCCATGATCTTCATTCACAAGCAATACCTCTCCGACAGGACACCCACACCGGAAGTGTCGGTTTCCGCCGCATCCACTGTCACCGAAGCAACAGCTCCGAAAGCGCCGGTTCGCAATAACGATCTGCCAACTCTCAGCAGCGGCGACAAGCCCTACATGGTCCGCAAAGGCGACAACTACGCGGTCATCGCCGCGAAATTCGGGGTCGAGGAAAGTGTACTCCGTGAAATGAACCGTGGCGCGGACATCCGTGCTGGTGCCGTGCTGCGCATCCCTCAAAGCAAGCGCATCGTGGCCGAAGTTCCTTCGGAAGTGGCCGCCATCCGCGATCAAGAGCGCCCGAGCGATGCCGAACTCGGTCTCGTTGAGATTCTGCCCGAAACCCCGAGCCCGCAGGTGGTTCGCCCAGTTGCCCGTGAATCCGCCCCTACGGCCGCAGCCTCAGGACGCACCCACACGATCGTATCCGGCGATAATATCTGGAGGATCTCTAACAAGTATAAGGTCGATCAGGCGGCGCTCATGGCGCTGAACAACATCACCGATCCGACCAAGATCCAGATCGGACAGGTAATTAAGCTTCCTTAAGTTTCTGCTGTTTCTCACCCGGCTAAACGGGTAACCTCACCGCCAGTGCTACGCCATAGTTCCACGATCCTGATCATCGCCGTCGCGCTCCTCTGCGGGCTCGGCCTCGTCATGCTGGCGAGCACCGGTGTCTGGGTGCGGGGAATGGACGAGCCGTATCACTTCGTCATCAGGCAATCGATGATGGTCTGTGCAGGATTGGTCGCCGCCTTTGTCATGGCCAAGTTGCCTCCCTCATGGATACGCAAGGCGGTGCCATACGCTTATGTGGCGGCTGTGATAACGCTTGTCCTTTGCTTTGTGCCCGGCGTGAGCAACGAAATCTACGGCTCGAAACGCTGGATTGTGGTTCCCATTCTGGGCCAGTTCCAGCCATCCGAAGCGGCCAAGATGGTCATCGTTATCGCGCTCGCTTCATGGTTCACCCGCTGGCAGACGGAGACGGAAAGTTTCTGGAGGGGCTTCGTGATCCCGGGAATCATCATCGCCATCCCGCTCGGCCTGATCGCTGCGGAAACGGATGTGGGCACCGCCCTTGCCCTCGGGGTCACCGCTTGCGCGTTGATGTTCTGCGTGGGCACCCGGCTCCGCTACATGATTCCCTGCATCATTGCCGGTATTACAGGTGCCTGCTGGTTCATCTATAACAACCCAAACCGCTGGGGTCGCATCGAGGCATGGTTGGATCTGGAAAATCCCATACATCAACTGGATCGAGGAATGCAGCAATGGCGCGCTCTACTTGCCCTCGGCAACGGCGGTCCATGGGGAGTCGGCCTCGGCAACGGTGTCGAGAAATTCGGCACCCTGACATTCGCCCACATCGATTTCATCTTTCCCGTCATCGGCGAGGAGCTGGGTCTTCCGGCCACGCTCGGGGTGATCGTCTGCTACGTCCTGATCTGTATCGGCGGATTCGGCATCGCCCTGCAGGCGAAGAACATTTTCGAGCGCTGCATCGCGCTTGGCCTGACCTGCGTGATTGTGGTTCCAGCCATGGTCAACATCGGGGTGACCACAGCAGTTCTTCCGAACGACGGCCTTCCGCTTCCGTTCGTAAGCTACGGCGGCACCAGCCTCATCTTCAGCCTCGCGGCTGTGGGACTTCTGGTCGGCATTCACCGCCGTTCACAGGTCGCCACGGAAAAAGCCTTTCCGCTGGGCAAAGAAGTCCGGCTGGCGGTCAGGCTGTAGGGCGGATCGTGATATGGTCGATGAGCCGCACTTCGCCGTAAAATACTGCACAGGCGAGAACACGTTTCGTGGCCAGATCTTCCGCCGGGGCGAGCGTTTCCGCATCGACTAGATTCAGATAATCGATGCGCGCGTGGCTGCCGGAGGACAGAATTTTACGGGCGGTATCAAGTATCTCCTCCACCGATGTTTTGCCGGAGGCTTCGAGCAGTGCACGGCGCAGACGGGTCGCATCCTGTCTATGCTCCGGGCTGAGCCTGGCATTGCGCGATGACATGGCGAGGCCGTCCGCTTCCCTGACGGTGGGGTGGGGGATGATCTCTGTGCCGAGATCCAAGTCGCGCAACATCCGTCGAATGATGGCGAGTTGCTGGAAATCCTTTTCCCCGAAGACTGCCGCATCGCAGCGCGTGAGGTTGAACAGCTTGAGGACGACAGTGCACACCCCATCGAAATGCCCGGGGCGGGTGGCTCCGCAAAGATGATCCGCTAAGGATGATTCGTTGACCGTAATCGAGCGATCGGGGGAATACATCTCCCCATCTTTCGGGATGAAAACGCCGTCGGCTCCGTTTTTGCGGCAAACCTCAAGATCGTCTTCCAAGGTGCGCGGGTATTTTTCGAGATCGCTCGGTCTGTCAAATTGGATGGGATTGACGAAGATGGAAACGATCACCGTTCCGCTTTCGCCCGCACGTTTCCGGGCGAGTTCGACCAACGACGCATGGCCGGGATGCAGGGCTCCCATCGTCGGGACAAGGATCACCGGGCGCGCCTGGCTGTGCAGTTTCGTCCGTAACTCTTGTTTGGAGGTGGCAGTCCACATGCTTGGATTTTGGCGTTAAGGTCCTCAGACTGCAACCCAATGTCGATGAAGGAAGGGTGCTCGTCGCCGAGACATTGCGGGATCAGTCGGCGTTCATTTTGCGCGACATGATGTAATCCAGTATCCCGAGCACGATGATCATGTATCCGAAAGTCTCCGCGCACTCTTCAATAACACGTTTCATCGACCTTTCATAATCTGGACCGAACACCGTCTCGAGGAAATCTCCGTGCCCGATCATCTGGGCAAAAGGAATCGTCATCATGAATCCACCCCAGATCGTTCCGAACGAACGGTGAAGCACGAAGCCCCGGAGCTGCCCGAGAAGCTTCACGCGGTTTTTAAACGCCATCCAAACCCCCGTCAGAAAGAGCAGATGGAACGGTAGATGCCAGCCGGCGACTGGAATCCAAGTGTCGAAATCGTGGTCGAGCTCACGGATCACCGCCAGTAGGCAAAATATCCCGAGCGTTCTCACGAGAACAGCACACTCGCTGGAGCGGGAGGCGGCTACGAACGCGAGCACCGCACCTGCCAGCATGATCAGGAGTTGGGCCATCTCCAGCGGGCTGCCCTCCGTGAAGAGCCCCTTCCGATGGTGATCTGCCATCTTCCAGACGATGACGATGCTGGCGAAGGTCACGACGGTATACACCGCATAAATCGCAGCAACAGCGAGTATCGTCCGGTATCCCCGCTCATCACGGAAACGGATTTTTGGGGAAGTTGGGTCGGTCGGATTCATGAGAAAAAGTTTTTTTTGAAATGGGCGGTCGGGCAATCCATAACGCCCGACGTCTTAGATCAAGCTCGAATGCGCTCCGCCAAGGCTCGTTTAACGGCTTTTCTGCGAACGACAGCCCCTCAGGGAGCATAAATCTTTCATCGTCTCAGCATCACGCCGGAACATTTTCGCTGGCTCAATGGCGCTGCGAGGCACCTTAGGCTTCGGGATCCATCGGTGGTCCTTTGAGAATTGCCACACCTTGGCGGAGGTATTCGACCATCGACCACAGGAGAAAAAACACCGCAACCGCACAGGGATAAGCGGGCGAGAAGGGCACGACTTTTAACATAACCCACCCGAGCGCAAAGAACAGGCTGACGGTGCAGACTTTTCCCGTCCAATGCGGACGGATGGCGACTTTCTTTTTCGCGGAGTAGAGGATGCGGATGCCTCCCAGAATTACGGTATCGCGAAGAAAGACGATGACCGCAAACCAGATGGGAAGGCTCCAGCCATTTGCTCCCCAGTCGAAAAAAGTGAGGACGACGACGGCGGTGAAGATGAGGAGTTTGTCAGCAATGGGGTCAAGAAACGCGCCGAGCTCGGAGTATTGATTAAAGCGGCGCGCCATCCAGCCATCGATCCCGTCACTTGCTGCAGCGATGACGAACGTTGCGAGGGCGGCCCAGCGCAGGGATTCATCGGGGGATTGGTTTGCCACGCTCCTGCCGTAGGCGATCGCCAGAAAAGCAAAAACCGGCACCAGGAAAATCCGGGCGACGGTGACTTTTGTGGCGTGGGTCATGCCACGAATCTAGCAGCAGGAGGCGGAAATGTAACGCGAATCCGTGCTGGCGGGACAACCGATCTTTACCAATTCACGTTGCTACCACGCGTATCGATGTGCGTGAAGCTGGAGTAACTGCCGACACCGCCCTTGAAGAGGCCGCGGTCGCGGAGGCTGCGGGCTGCGGCAGTAACGTTGCGTGCCGAAGTGTGGAACTGGACATCAACGGCGACGTTCGCCTGATGGTAAGAGCGGGCCTTGGCACCGCTGCAACGGGCATTGTATTCGGGGCAGCGATAAGCGGAAACGATTTCCTTTACCCCGACCTTCATGGAGCTAGCAACGGCATCAACCACGCGGAGAGTGTAGCCCATGCGAGTCCACCATTGCTTCGGTGGCAGGCAGTTCCAAGTGGATCCGCGTTGCTTGGCATGGGCGCCGATGACTTGTTGGGCGGTGATGTTCTTGAGCTTCAGCGAGCTGATGTAATTCGCATAGGCGTTTACGTTGCTGCCTTCGCGATCCAGCCATTCGCGGGAAAATCCACCGACGGTTTCGATTTTTCTCCCCGTTTCCGTCCTTACTTTCACCACAGGGATGGTGTCCTTTTTGCCGAACCATCCAGCGCTCGCCGAGAGCGAGGACGCGCAAAGTGCCGTGGTAGCGAGACCGAGAGTTCCGATAACTTTCCGCCGGTTCGTGAAAGAATCGGATGCTGGAGTGAGTATTTGGGAAAGTTCGTTCGGCTCGATCAAATCGGTCATATATGGCTGGCTTTTGGGTTTTGGCTTCTCGAATTGTAGGAAAAGCGAAATGCGTGCCAGTTTCTGGTCAAAGCAGATCGTAAAAATTCGAAAATCGGGGGTATTTGATACGAAATACGCGTTGTAACAAGCATAAAAGGCGAGAATTGATCTAACATTCGCGGTATTACGGAAGGTAAAACCTCTGTAAATCGTGACAAAAAGGTTCGCAAACCCACGGATTTCCTGCGGATATTGCCCAATGGATCGATCTGATGCGACATCCGCGAGGAGACCGCTGAAATCTCGGGCGTCTGCCTGGGCGGGTTGGCTTTCTGGGGTGTTGGTGCGCTCCGGGATCAGCGCCAACTCAATTTCTGTATGCAGCGTGGTTTTCTCCCTCGCTGCGGGTGCGGTGCTGCTCTGTGTGGGGCAGGGGCTTCTCAATACTTGGGGATTTCTCGCCGCGGCAGTGCTCATCCAGCTCCGCTTAATCTGCAATCTGATGGACGGCATGGTCGCCATCGAGGGCGGGAAGAAGAGCGCGGTCGGCGATCTCTACAACGAGGTGCCGGATCGCATCGCCGATGTCGCCATTCTCGGCGGCTTCGGTTTCTGCGCGATCGGCCAACCTTGGGGTATGCACCTCGGTTGGCTCGCGGCATCGCTCGCGGTGATGACCGCCTACGTCCGCATGCAGGGAGCCTCGCTCACCGGCAAACACGATTTCCGCGGCCCGATGGCAAAACCGCAACGCATGGCGCTCGTCACCGGGACGTGCGTGGTCGCTGCGTTTCTCCCTGCTGCCATCGACTGGGTTTTCTGGGCGCTCACACTGATGATCATGGGCGAGGTGGCGACCTTGTACCGGAGGCTGGCCGGAATTTCCGCGATCCTGCGGGGGGAGGGGGAGCCATGATGGCCGATCTTTTGGCGATGTTGGTGCGTTTGGCCACCGGGGTGAGCATCGGCCGGGTCGATGTATGGACGGGAAAGCCCTGCGTGTTTTTCGCGAACCACGGTAGCAACCTCGACGCGTTGGTGATCTGGTCGGCTCTTCCTCGCGAGATCCGGGAGCAGACCTCACCCGTGGCGGCGATGGACTATTGGACGAAAAACTGGCTGCGCCGGTGGGTCTCCGGGAGAATTTTCAACGCGATCCTGCTCCAGCGCAAAGGGCGTCCGGAGGACAGGTCGCATCCCCTGCAGGCGGTGTTCGACATGTTGGAGACCGGCCGATCGATCATCATTTTCCCGGAAGGCACACGCAGCCCGGACGGGTCGCTGAACGCCTTCAAGCCCGGTATTTTCCACCTCAAGGAAAAGTTCCCGGAGTTGGTGATGATCCCCATCAGCCTGCAGAACCTGAACCGCATTCTCCCGAAGGGCCAGCGGGTGCCTTTGCCGCTCATCGGGTGCATCACTGTGCATGCTCCGCTCGCGCGGATTGAGGGAGAGGCGCGCGAGGAATTTTTGGAAAGGGCACGGAATGCGGTCGCCTCCGGGCTACAAAAGAACTCATGCGATGAATAAGGAAATGATCTGGATGATGGCCGGCGTGCTCGCGCTGCTGGTGACCGCAAGCGTGGCCGGATGGATCATGGCGCGTCGTGCCGGGCCGGAAAAAAAGGCCGGCGTGGAGAACTTCAACGCGCGCACAAGATCCTGGTGGGTGATGGTCGCGGTTTTCGCCGTCACTTTATACTTCGGTCATTGGACGACCGTGGTGCTTTTCTGCCTGATCTCATTCCTCGCGCTGCGCGAGTTCATCACACTCAACGAAACACGGGTCTGCGACCACAAGGCCTTGTTCTGGTGCTTCTTCGTCATACTGCCGGTACAGTATTTTCTGGTGGGAATCCATTGGTATGGAATGGCCAGTATTTTTATCCCGGTCTATGGCTTCATCTTCATCCCCATCCGGAAAGTGATCACGGGGGAAACCAAGGACTTCCTCGCGACCACCGCGAAGATTCAATGGGGCATGCTGACTTGCGTCTATTTCGTGAGCCACATGCCCATGATCATGACCCTGCCGCTGAAGAACTGGGAGGGTGGGAACGGCGCGCTGTTGTTCTTCTTCGTCGCCACCGCCCAAGCCAGCGATGTCTTCCAATACTGCTGGGGGAAAATGACCGGGAAACGCAAGATCGCCCCCAAGCTGAGCCCCAACAAGACCGTCGAGGGAACAGTCGGCGGGATCGCGACCACCGTCCTGCTCGCCACCGGCATGAGCTTCGCGACTCCTTTCAATCCATGGCAGGCAGCGCTGATGGCACTGGTTATCTGCCTCGCCGGATTCTTCGGCGGCCTGGTCATGTCCGCGATCAAACGAGACCTCGGCGCGAAGGACTGGGGCAACGCCATCGCAGGCCACGGTGGAGTCATGGACCGGATCGATTCCCTATGTTTCGCCGCCCCGCTTTTCTTTCACCTCACCGGTTTCTATTTCGGCACGGGAATGGACCCGACCCCGCCGGATTGGATCTACGGCGTCTTTGGGAAATAATGGGGAGCTGCTTTAAGGCGGCGAGTCACCGCAGTGATATCTAGCGACGTGCCCTAACGGTGGGTTGAGCCAGCGGCTTCTTCCGATAGGCAACGATGCTGAGAGCCAGGCCGATCACCGCGAGCCCGATAATCCCCCAATCGCCAATCAAGGCGTAGAGAGAGAAACTCGGTTGGACTGGGATCTGCACTTTCACCAGCAGGTTGCCCCGCAGGAAGGTCGAGCCGTTTTCATCCGCAATGACCTGCGGCGCGCCGGTTTCCGGGCTGATGGTGGAGCCGAGGGTGTCGATAGCGGCGGTGACACCCGTGTTGGCGCAGCGCAGCATTGGTCGGCGCAGCTCGATGGCGCGGAAGCGGGCGTTGGCGAAATGTTGGGCGGCGGCCTGCGATTCATCGAACCAGCCGTCATTGGTGAGGTTCACGATGATCTGCGGCGCGTCGCGGACAAATTTCCGAGTCAAACGGGGCACCGTGTCCTCGAAGCAAACCGAGGGGATGACCTGGATTTCGCGACCGTTGAGCTGAACCGGCACGGGATCGGTCGAGGGGCCGGCGGTGAATGATCCGGTGTATTCCGCACCTGCCTGCTGCTCGTAGATTTTTTTCAGAAAGGGGATCGAATCGACGAACGGGATGGTCTCTCCGAAAATGACTAGGTGGCGTTTGCGGAACGTCCGCAGATCATCCTCGGGATTCTGGAAAGCGATGGAGTTGTAGAACTCGGGTTTCTCCTTTTCGACAAGTTTGCCGTCGCGTATTTCACCCGCGATCTCGACCGCTCCGTAAATTAGCTCGAAATTTCCCGCCTCGCGGACGCGTGCGATGGTATCGACATTCTGCATCCATGCGCCCCATTCCCCGTCATCGGTCTGGATGATGCGCCCGGTGAGTGCGGTCTCCGGCCAGATGACCCAGTCGGGGCTGCTGAGTTGGATCGAGCCTTCACTGTTCTCGCCGATGGCTGCCTGGAGGGCTTGCTCGTCCTTTTCCTCAAGGGCTTCGAGGGCGGAAATCGTCTCGTCTTCGTAGGCCATATGCACACGCTCCGCTTCCCATACCACCTGCCCGGCATCTTGCGGGATGTTGATCTGGACGAGCAGGGCTTTGAGCGGGAGAGATTCGCGGCCGCTCTCTCCGGCGATGCGCAGGATCCCGTAGGACAGGACGATGCCGACGCAAAGGGCGGCGACGGCGAAATCCCAGCGCGGGCGGCGGAGGCCTTCTCTACTCGCTTTCCAGAGCCGGTGACCGGCTTGCACGAGGACGGCTTGGAAAAATACGACAATGAGGGTGAGCCCGGTGACACCCAGCAGATCGGCGGCTTGCGAGATGACGAGGGTATCGTGGAAAGCAACACCGAGGCCGTTCCAGCCAAAACCGGTGAGCATCCAGCCGCGTAGCCACTCAAGTCCGGCGAAGATTGAGGCATGGGTGAATGCGGTGAACAGGCTGCGCAGCGGCGTTTCCGGAAGGGTCTCGGTTTTCCTATACCAAGGATTTCCAAAGGTGGCGGCAAAGGCGCCGAAGGCTCCCCAATACAGTGCGAGGTAGCCTGCCAGCACGATGGGCCCGAGCCATGAGACGGTCCCCAGCCATGAGACCTGAATGCCGAAACTGATCGCCCCGGCGATATAGCCGTAGAGGAAACCTTTCTTTGCGCGGTGCCTGCCATCAAGGCTCCATACAGCGGCAAGCAGAGGCACGACACAGATCCACGCGAGCGTGGCGATGCTGAACGGCGGGAACAACAACGCGGCCATGAACCCGGAGGCGATGACGGCGAGCATACGCAGGAAAAAAGCGCGTTTCGGCATGGCTCAGAGTTTGGCGGGGTTGTTGCCGAGTGCGAAGAGTAGAAACAAGACACGCCAGCTCTTCTCGAAAGTGGATTTCCACGGGCGCTGCGGGCGGATGATCGTCCAACCATTGGCCTCGGCCAGTTCGGTGAGCACCGGCTTCGGATTGACGACGGTATTTTGCTCGCAGGCGGCAAGCAGAGGCAGGTCGGCGGTGCTGTCGGTGTAGCCGTGCGAACCGACGAGCTTGGAGCCGTTGAAATACGACGGAGGTAGTATTTCGCGAAGGCGGCGGATTTTCTCCGCTCCTTTGTGGTTGGTGAGATCGGGGAAAAGGCTGTCGTTTTCGAGAACGGTGCCGAGCGAGAGATCGAAGCCCAGTAGTTCGCCGACTTCGCGCGCGTAGCACTCCGGGCTGGCGGAAGAGAGGATCGTCAGGTGCCCGGCCCGGCGATGTTCCGCGAGTGCTGCTTTTGGCACGGCGTAGATGCCGGGTTGGAGCTTCTCCGCGAAGCTGCGGGAGAGTTCGGCGAGACGCTCGGGAGGCATTTTCCAAAGGAAGCAATGGAAGACACGTTTCATGTTTTCGGTGCCGAGCAGTTTCGCGAACGGCAGGAAAGCGAGGAACAGGGGTACGGAAAAAAGCCGCCACGGCTCGGCCTTGAGCACGTGGTGGCGGAACAGGAGTTGGCAATCCCACGCGAGCAGGGTGCCGTCCATATCGAAGAGGGCGATGCCTGCCGGAGGTGTTTCGGGTAGGGTCATGGGATTGGCATGGCCGCTACGAGCCTCCGCTACTTACACGTAGTGGAGAGCCTTGGCGCGGTCGTTGATCGCGGCGTCGTTGTCGATGAGTTCCTGGATAGGATCCCAGCGACCGGTGACGAGTGCGTCACGGGAAGACTCGGGCATTTTCACGGAGAATTCGAGCCCGCAGCAGGTGCTGACCTTGAGGTTCTCCACGTCGATGGTGATTTCGGTCTCAGGCTTGGCTTCCACGGCGGCGCGGAGCTTGGCGATGTCTGCGGCGGTGGCCATCACGCAGGGCATGGCGAGCGTGGTGGAGTTGCCGTAGAAGATTTCTGCAAACGACTCGGCGATGACCGCGTTGAAACCGTATTTCTTGAGGGATTGCGGGGCGTGCTCACGCGAGGATCCGCAGCCGAAGTTCACCCCAGCGATGAGCACGGAGGCGTCCTTGAATCGCTCGTCGTTGAGTGGATGGTTGGTCTTGTCGCCGGTTTCGGAATCGAAACGCACGTCATAGAACGCGTATTCGCCGAGGCCGTCGAAGGTGACGCACTTCATGAAACGCGCAGGGATGATGCGGTCGGTATCGATGTCCGCGCCGGGGATGAATACGCCCCTGCCGGAGACTTTGGTTACTGGATCGAGTGCCATTGCTGGATAAATGCTGAAATTTTGAAAACTGAAATGCTGAAATAGCTTACTCGCTTGGCGCCGGTGCGGGGGCTGGAGCCGGCTGGTATTTCATCATGATCGCCTGCATCTCGGCTTGGAATTCGGCTTGGTTTTTCTCCGCGAATTTCTGTCCGACTGCACCGCTTTGTTGCATGACCTGTGGCATGGTCTCGAGCGACTTCTTGCCGACGGGTGTTTGGTAGAACGCCAGGAGCTCTTCCATTTCCTCGTTGCTGAAGTTGTTTTCATAGACCTTGGCAAGTTCGCCGTTGATCTCTGGATCTTCGAAGGTCTTGGTGAAGAACTTGTTCGCGGCGGCCTTGATTTCGACGATGGCTTCGTCCGGGAGGCCTTGGCCCCTCATTTGTTCGATGACCGGTGCGAAGGAGGCATCAGCTGCTGCGCGTGCGGTGGTCGCGAAGTCGATGACTTCGAGCAGGCGGATGGCCGGGCTTTTTTCTTCTTGGGCGGTGGCGGAGATGACTCCGGCAGCGGTCATGAGAGATGCTGCGAGGAGGAGCGGTTTGATGGAGAGTTTCATAATAGGAATGGGTCTGGAGATTAAGTAACGGGTTGTCTTACGCGACGGCAGAGGTTTCGGAAAGGTCGAAGAGATCGCGGGCGTCGGTGATGTGGCCTTTGATCGCTGCGGCAGCAACCATGACAGGCGACATCAGAACGGTGCGGCCGGTCGGGGAACCCTGGCGGCCTTTGAAGTTCCGGTTCGATGATGAAGCACAGAGCTGATCGCCGATGAGTTTGTCCGGGTTCATGGCCAGGCACATGGAGCAGCCAGCGGCGCGCCATTCGAAGCCCGCTTCGCGGAAAATTTCCGGGAGGCCTTCTTGCTCGCACTGGATCGCCACGATCTGCGAGCCGGGGACAGCGATCGCCTGCACGTTGGCAGCGACCTTGTGGCCCTTGATGTATTTCGCCACCTCGCGGAAGTCGGAAATCCGGCCGTTGGTGCAGGAGCCGATGAATGCCACGTCGATCTTCACGCCTTGGATAGGAGCGCCGGCGGGGAGTTTCATGTAGGCGAGAGCTTCCTCGATGGAGGCTTTTTCCTCAGGGGATTTCGCGGTGAGTGGGTCGGGGATGTTTTCGGTGATGGAGATACCTGCGTCCGGGGAAATGCCCCAAGTGACGGTCGGTTCAATCTCGGAGGCATCGATTTTCACGATGTCGTCGAAGTGTGCATCGGCATCCGATGCGAAGGATAGCCAGCGGGTGGCGGTTTCTTCGAAATTCTCATTGTCCACGTAAGGACGGCCTTGCAGGTAGGCTATGGTCTTGGCGTCCGGGTTGATGTAGCCGCAGCGGGCACCACCTTCGATGGACATGTTGCAGACGGTCATGCGCTCTTCCATGGACATGCGTTCGAAAACGTCGCCCGCGTATTCATAAGCGTAACCGATGCCACCGTTTGCGCCAAGCAGGCGGATAATGTGGAGAATCACGTCTTTCGCGTAAACGCCCGGACGAAGGTCGCCGTTGACCTCGATGCGGCGGACTTTCATTTCCTGAAGCGCCATCGTCTGGGTGGCGAGCACGTCGCGCACCTGGCTGGTGCCGATACCGAAAGCAATCGCTCCGAAAGCACCGTGAGTCGCGGTATGTGAGTCACCGCAGGCAATCGTCGTGCCCGGCTGGGTGATGCCTTGCTCTGGGCCCACCACGTGAAGGATGCCCTGCTTGCCGGATTTGAGGTCGAAATAGGTGACGCCGAAGTCATCGCAGTTCTTGCGGATCGCCTCGATCATCTCCGCAGCAAGCGGGTCGGCCGGTTGGTCTTGATTGATCGTCGGCACAATGTGGTCGATCGTCGCGAAAGTGCGCTGCGGGAATTTTACGCTGAGCCCAAGGTCCCGGAGCATCCCGAAAGCCTGCGGCGAAGTCACCTCGTGAATGAGGTGCGTGCCGATGAAGAGTTGTGTGCGGCCGTCACCAAGAGTGCCGACGCGGTGTGAATCCCAGACTTTTTGAAACAGACTTTTTCCCATGATCGTGTGCCGCCGTGGTTCGTGGCGGGGCGGGAAGATGGGTAGGAGCGGGGGAAATGTCAAAGCCGCAAGATCGCCCCTTTGAAAAACCGGGGATTCCGGGTATTCTGCCATCATGCGTGCGTTCCTGATCTTCCTCGCCCTTGCGGTGACGTCCTTGGCGGAGCCGGTGAAAGTCACGGTCACGGGGATACGCAATGACAATGGGCAGGTGGCGGTGCTGGTTTACCGCTCGGAGAAAGGTTTCCCGGATCAGCAGGGGAATGCCTACAAGGTCGTGGCGCTTCCGGCAAAGAAGGGCTCGGTGACGGTCACCATGGAAGGGCTGGAGCCGGGGAAATATGCCATCGCCGTCATCCACGACGAG
Organism: Luteolibacter sp.; assembly: GCA_039978775.1. Taxonomy (GTDB): domain Bacteria; phylum Verrucomicrobiota; class Verrucomicrobiia; order Verrucomicrobiales; family Akkermansiaceae; genus Luteolibacter. The sequence continues at coordinate 154,195 of JBDWAR010000025.1, forward strand.
GATTCCAACGGCGCGATGGAGACAAATTTTATCGGCCTGCCGAAGGAGGGCGTGGGGGTGACTGGCGGCATGGGTTACTCCAAGCCGAAGTTTCACAAATCCCTCATCGATGTGGCGGCGGGGCAGGTGGTTTCGATTGCCCTGAAATATTTCTGAGACGCCGGAGGGAGAAAACTCAACCCCCAAGAAGAGAGGGGAGAGCCGCCGATAAGCGCGGATTGGTGGAGCTCGTGGAGTCTTAACTGAGATTTGAATTTTGAAATTTGAATTTTCCCGCTAGGACTCTCGCGTGCCAGCCAAGAAAAAAGCCGCCCCTGCAAACACCAACGTCCACGTGATCGTTGGCAGCGATGACGGGCTGGTGCGCGAAGAGGCGCTGGGGCTCTTCAATCAGCTCACGGGCGGCAATGACGACGGTTTCACCCACGAGACTATCGATGGCAATGCGGAGAATTCCGAGAGCGCCTATCAGCTTTGCTCCAGCGCAGTGCAGTCTCTTCTGACCATGCCGATGTTCGGCGGTGACAAGGTGGTGTGGCTGCGCAACGTAAATTTCCTCGGCGACGACGTGACCGGCCGCGCGCAGCGCACCGAGGCGGGTGTGGAGATGCTGCGCAGCACGATGGAGAAGGGGCTGCCGGATGGGATCAAGTTCCTGCTCTCCGCTGACAAGGTCGATAAGCGCCGGGCATTTTGGAAGTTTCTGGAGAAAAACGCGTCGGTAAAGTCCTTCGACAAGATCGATGTCAGCCGTGATGGCTGGCAGGATCAGGTGGCGCATGTAGTGGAGGCGCGGGCGCAGGAGCTCGGGCTGGATTTCGAGCACGACGCCATGGAGCTTTTCGTGATGCTCGCCGGTGAGCAATCCAAGCAGATCGCCAACGAGTTGGAAAAACTCGATCTCTACCTCGGCCTAGAGCGCCGGACTGTAACCGAAGAGGATGTGCGTGCGCTCGTGCCGCTGAGCCGCGCGGCGGTGATTTTTGAAACCGGAAAAGCGATCCAGATGGGCAACGTCGCCCGCGCCATCCAGCTCATCGACGAGCAGCTTGAGGCGGAGGAATCGGCGATCGGGATCATGCGCGCCTCAATCATCAATGTCGTGCGCAACCTCTACATGGCCAAGCTGATCCTCGAAAAATTCAAAGCGCCGGCGGGCAACTATTCCTCTTTCGCCGGTGCGCTCAACAAACTGCCAGCCGCGGATCGTGCCTGGCTGCCGCAGAAGAAGGATGGCTCGGGAGTCAACGTCTTCCCCATTTTCCTCGCAGTACAGAACGCGCGGAACTTCGATCTAGCAGGACTCCAGCACGTCATGGAGCAGACTCAGAAAGCCGATCAGGCATTGGTCACCACCGGCCTCGATCACCGGCTTGTCCTGCACCGCCTGATTGCGGAGATCGCGGCGGCGCGAAAAAGAAGGCGCTGAGCGCGCACATCTCTGATCTGACAGTCATAGGCACCTACCTCTCCGAATCTACCGGTGGCACCTCCACCGCTGATCTTTCGATGGTGGGAGGCGACCTCACCCTCGGCGGAACCTTGGATCTCGTCCAGCTCGGCACTCCGCCGCCGCCGCGCCTGATGTAAACCTGCCGCTGCGAACTGGGGCTTCCAATTCCGCTCAGATTAGCCACCGATCCATCCGACGGGGCAGCGACACATGTCGCTGCCCCGCTTTTTTTTGTGCGTTAGAGCCATCCGTCTGCATAACTCGTTGAGCATTATTGTGTAAGGGGAAAAGCGTTTCCTCTGGGGCGCAGCCCACGTCTTTGCGAAAATATTTTATGGCTCGTAATAATTTTTGTTGCGAGCTTTCTGCGAAAAGACTAACGCTGTCCTGCTTCGGCACAAGCTAAGCTCAAAAAAATCCAACCAACCCACAAACCCCTCGAATGAAACCGATTAAGAAAAACCCAGCTACCACCGTCAATAGCCTCCGTATTGCCGCCATATCGGCCGCACTGCTTGCAGGCCATGCCAATGCCGCCGATCAAACCTGGGGAGCAAATGGTTCCACTGCCTGGTATACGGCGGCCAACTGGGCCGGAGGCGCTTTCCCCGGTCTCCAAGGGGCGGCCGCATCCAATACCGATATCGCCACGTTCACCAACGCCTTCACGGGGACTACGCCGGGAATCAACATGAACACCGCCAGCCTCAACCTCGGCGCCATTTCCATCACTTCCGCCAGGACTACCGCCACCAACGTCGGGAATAGCAGTAGCACCGTCCCAGGTGTCTTACGCCTCTACGGAGCGACGGTGGGCGGAGTTGCCAACACGATCTTGAGCAATGCTGGCTCCGGCACTCTCACTCTGCAAGCAACCCAATCCGGCACCATGGGCGTCGTCCTGAGTAACACCACGGACAACATCATCAACGCAGTGGGCAACGTGACGATCAGCAGCATCATCTCGGAATCGGCTGCAGGCAATAAGCTTACGAAGACCGGCACAGGCATGCTCACGCTCTCCGGCGCTAACACCTTCACCGGCAAAACGACGATCAACGCAGGGACGCTCAGGTTTGGTGCCGACAACAACTTTGGAACAGCCCCGGGATCCGTGGTTGCCGACGCCATCACCCTGAACGGCGGCACCTTGAATTTAAATCTAGGCTCCGGCGCCACCGTCAACCTCAACTCCAATCGCGGCATCACTTTGGGTGCCAGTGGTGGCACTATCGAAACCACCGGGTCTGGTGCCATAACTTTGGCTTACGGCGGAGTGATTAGCGGGAACGGTGGGCTCACCAAAACGGGTGGCCAAACACTCAATCTCACGGGAAACAACACCTACACCGGCCTCACCACACAGACGAACGGCACCTTGAAACTCTCCGGCGCCGGCAACCTCGCTGGCAACATCCAGATTAACGGAAGCAACGTGACATTCGAACGCGCAGGCACATCGACCTATGCTGGGGTGATCAGCGGGACAGGGGGTAGTATTGTCAAAACCGGAGTGGGCACTCAGATCCTCACCGGCATGAACACCCACAACAACGTCGCCGGAAGCGTCAGCATTAGCGCCGGCACGCTCCAGCTCGGTGACGGCTTAAGCAGCGCCACAGACGGCACGCTCGCCAACAACCTCATCAACATCGCCGATGGTGCCAACCTCACCTTCAACCGCTTCGGCTCCTCCACCCACGCTGGAGTGATCGCCAACACCGCCTTGAATACCACCGGCTCGGTGACCAAGACTGGTGTCGGCACTCAGACGCTCACCGGCGTGAACACCTACGGTGGCATCACGACGATCAGCGAAGGCAAGCTGTCCGTCACCGGCACAGGCTCGATCAACGGCACTAGCGGCGTGTCGATTGGCGACGGTGAATTCAACTACAGCTCCTCCACGGCGCTGTCTAAAGACGTCACTTTCAGCGGCACGGGCGGTACGCTCAGCGGCATCGGCACCATCAACAACGCTGTCAATGTTACCAGCGGCAACACGCTTGCTGTTGGCAATAGCCCCGGCACCATGACGTTCGGCTCCGATTTGACAGTCGCAGGCACCTACCTCTTCGAGTTGACCGGCGGCGGCTTTGGAGCCGACACGGATCTCTCGATTGTGGGTGGCAACCTCACCCTCGGTGGCATTCTGGATCTCGTCCAGCTCGGCACCTACACCGCCAACGATAAGTTCACCCTGTTCGCCTATGAAGGTTCCCTCACCGGAACTTTCGCAGGCATCGCGGACGCTTCAACGTTCACTGATGCGGGCGGGCTCTGGCAGATCAACTACAACGATACCACGGGTGGCTCGAACGGTCTCGTGGGTAGCAAATTCGTGACGATCACAGCCGTCCCGGAGCCAAGCTCCCTCGCTCTGCTCGGTCTCGGAATCGCCGGCTTGGCACTCCGCCGCCGCCGCAATGCCTAATGTAATCTGAAGTTTCTAGGAACTGATCTCAATCCCCAGGTGGTGAAAAACCGCCTGGGGATTTTTTTCTTGGGGCTACCTTCGCTCCAGCAAGCTTCACGTTGGAGCTGATTCCCCGAACCTAAGGGAGCCGGCAATGATCCATCGCTTTCCTCTGCGCTGGGGTGGCCGTGGCCGTAGCTGGGGATTAAGGCGCGGTAGCCACCGATGCCCTTTGGATCAGGGTCGGCTGGGTGAGGTGGATCTCGGGTGCTTGTTCAGGATTTTCGATGCGGCGCAGCATCATACGCGCGGCAATTCGCCCGATTTCCATAGGATCCTGATCAATGGTCGAAAGGGCTGGCTCGCTGAATTCACTTTCCGGCAAATTTCCAAACCCGATCACTGAGATGTCGGTGGGGATTTGAAGATTCAATTGTTTCGCGGCGGCTCGGCAACCATGGATCAGGTGATCACTACCTAGGAAAATTGCGGTCGGACGGTTGGGTGCTGCGAGAATTTTCTCCACCGCTTGTTGCGCTGCATCCCGATCGTTCTCAGCGACTTCCACTCTCCCGAAAGTCACGCCGGGAGTGCTCGCACATTCCTCATCGAAGCCCTTGCGGCGAAGTTGCTCCGGCTCGAAGTCGGATTGTTCGGTGAGATGCACGATATGACGATGTCCGGACTCCAGCAGGTGGCGCACCGCCAGACGCGAGCCCAGCTCGTTATCGGTTCCAGAAAAATCGCAGGCTACTTCCGGCAGCGAGCGACCAACAGTCACCAGCGGGATTTTGCGTTTCAGCACTTCCTTGTAATAAATCTTAGAGGTGCCCGTGAGAGTGGGTCTCTTGATGATCCCGTCGATCCGTCGATCCAGCAGGTCATGGACGATTTTTCGCCGCATTTCCAAGCCGGTCACATTGGTGTCCCGGGGGCTCCATGTCAGGATCATGCAGTAGCCTGCCTTGCGCAGCACTTCCTGAATTCCTTGGATGATTTGGGTCGAATGGTGGTCGGATGGCGGGATGATCACCCCGATATTCATGCTGCGGCCTGTCTGCACCCCTTGGATGAGCAGATTCGGGCGATATCCAAGGCGTTCCGCTGCCTCACGCACTTTTTCACGTGTCACCTCCGGGATCCGGTCTTTGCGGTTTTTCAATACCCGCGAAACAATTGAGATACTCACTCCCGCTTCGCGACCAATATCCGCGAGCGTCACTCCGGTCGGTGATTTGACCTTGCGTCTCGTCACCTTTTTGACTTTTTCTTCCACGTCGGCAGGGTTGTTGCGTCAGTAGTATTACGCAATACTAAAGCGCCAGGTTCTGTGGATATACCCTTTTTTGGTGAATAGATGCGGGAATTGACGCAATTTTGCGCGCCAATGGGTGGAATGGAGGATTTGTCAACCCATAAAAATATGTTCTGCGAAAATATATTTTCTGTTGCGGGTGATTTGCGAAAGTCTTATCGCCTCGTTGCGTTCGGCAATCTGCTGACGAAAATCACGCAAAAAACAATTCCCTCGAATGAAAAGTCGCAAGAAAACATCAGCCCCCACGGTCAATAGCCTCCGCATTGCCGCCATATCGACCGCACTGCTCAGTGGTCATGCACACGCCGTCGCTCTCACTTGGGACACCGTCCCCGGTGACGGTGCAGTCTTTACCGACGGCACAGGAGCTTGGACTACTGGTAGCGGAAACTGGTCAACTGCCGCAGGCGTAGCCTCAAATTGGGCGAATAACGACACAGCCACCTTCACAGGTACCACCAGTTCCACCATCACGCTCGGTTCGAATGTCCAAACCAGCACAGTCCAAGCCGCGATCACGTTTGCAGGCAACAGTGCCAAAATCTTGGACCTAGGCGGTTTTACTCTGACCACGAGTAGTTTCGCAGCGACAACGGCAGCTGGTTCGGTTGTCATACAAAATGGAACCGTGGCCCTGAACGCCACCCAATCGTGGTCGACCACTGGAACAAATACCGTCTCCGCCAAAATCACCGGCGCGCAGGGCATTAACAAATTTGGCGCTGGTAACTTGCACTTGACCAACAATACCAACGACTTCACCGGGGCTTTATCCATCACCAACGGCGGTGATGTGTTTGTAAGCAGCATCGGGGCGAGCGGCGTGGCCAGTGCCGCAGGTGCAGGAACTACGCTCAATTTCAACACCAATGCCGGCTCTCTTATCTACACGGGTTCGGGCAACAGCTCCAACCGCGCCATCACCCTTACAGGGACAGGTGGGACTAACAATGCTATCGTGAATAACGGCTCGGGCGCGCTTACTTTATCGGGAAGTGTGACGAATACGGCAACGGGTGGTAAAACGTTCGCTCTCGGTGGCAGCTATACTGGCGGTGTAAACGTACTTTCAGGAAACATCATTGCGGGTGCCCAAGCTACCATCATTAACAAAACCGGCGCTAGCACATGGAGTCTCTCGGGCACCAACACCTACACCGGCGCGACCAACGTCAACGCCGGAAAACTGCTCATCAATGGCGACCAGTCCCTCGCGACCGGCGCGGTGACCGTCGCCTCGGGCGCCACCCTCGGCGGCTCGGGCACGGTTGGCGGCGCGACGACGATCAACGGCTTCCTTGCCACCGGCAACAGCATCGGCACGCAGACCTTTGGCAACGGCCTGACCATCAACGGCACCGACCAAGTCGAACTGGGCACAGCGGGCGCCACCGCCTCGGCCGGACTCTCGGACCGCTCGGTCGTCAACGGTAACCTGACCCTCGGCGGATCGAGCGTTCTCCAGCTTATCGACAATGCAGGTGCTAACGGCAATGGATCCGCAGGAGCGGGCGCATACCGCATCGCCACCTTCACCGGCGACCGTACTGGCACGTTCGGCAGCGTGACCAATCCGCTCAGCGCCACCCTTCACGAGAAGGTGGTTTACAACGGCACGACCAACGGCTCGATCGATGTGGAACTCTACCGCCTGGCAAGTGCCAACACGATCACCACTCCGGTAAACCTTGGCAAAGCGCGTGTGGGCGACACATGGGGAACCGCCGCACTCAGCATCCAGAACACTGCGGCCGCCGACGGTTTCTCCGAAGGCCTGAACGCCACCGGGGGTGCTACCACCGGAGCCGCCACAGTCGGCGGATCGAACATCACCAACCTTGGCGCCGGTTTCTCCAGCAGCACCATCCTGGTTGGCCTCAACGACACCGCCACATCCGGCTCCAAGTCCGGCACGGTGGCCATCGGCCTGGCGTCGAACGGCACTGGCACCAGCAGTTACGGCAATACGGCAATCACCGGCCAGTCGATCGCGGTGAACGGAACGGTCTATGACTACGCCGAGGCGCTGTTTTCGCAAACCGCAGGAGACGGCAGCTTCAGTGGTAGTGGCACCAGCTACACCCTCGACTTCGGTTCGGGACTGGCGCTCAACACCAACTACACCGCGACCATCCAGCTGGCGAATGGCATGTTCGCTGCCTCGTTCCAGGACAGCCTCGGTGGTTCCTACTCCGCAGGTGGCGACACCGAGTTCTCGAACACCGCCATTACCTTCAATGGTCTGGCATCGGGCGGCACCAACTCGTTCACCATCACGTTCAACTCGGGCAGTGCAGGCGCCTTCAACGGCACCCTGGACTTCGCCGGCCTGAGCCAGCAATCCGGCCTGTCGGACGCAAGTCTGTCGAACATCAACATCGCATTCACCGGCGTCACCGTCCCGGAGCCAAGCTCCCTCGCGCTGCTCGGTCTCGGCATCGGCGCACTGGCACTCCGCCGCCGCCGCGCCTAGTCTAATCTGAAGTTCCTAGGAACCGAATCTCAATCCCCAGGTGGTGAAAATCCGCCTGGGGATTTTTTTTGTGGGTATTTCATTAGGCCGGAAGGCGCAGGTTGATTTCCTGATGCTCAAATGGCGTGTGAAGGGATTTTGAATGAGGAAGGCGGGAAAGCAGGAAGGAAATTGGGGAGGGATTAACCACAGCAAATAGACGAGATAAACGCAGATCCTATCCAACCAAAACCTATCAGAAAAATCTCATTCTTTTCATCTGCGTCCATCCCGTTCATCTGCGGTTCAAGTATGTTCTCTGGTAGCCATGGCGGTGCCGGCGATGTGGCCGCCGGTCCATGCGGCTTGGAAATTGAAGCCGCCGGTGATCCCGTCGATATCGAGGCATTCGCCGGCGAAGTGGAGGTTGGGGACGAGGCGGCTTTGCATGGTGCGGAAATCGATTTCCTTGAGGCGGACGCCGCCGCAGGTGACGAATTCGTCCTTGTTGGTAGTTTTTCCGGCGACCTGGTAACGGCCTTCGGTGAGTTCGCGGATCAGGGCGGTTTCCTTGTCTTTGGGGAGCTGTGACCATTGGGTTTCGGCAGAGATGCCGGAAGTTTCGACAAGGCGTTCCCAGAGGCGGCGGGGGAGCTCTCCGGGAATACGGTTTTTGACGAGGGCTTTCCCTGACTCGGCGCGGAGGGCGGCGAGGGTGGTGCGGAGCTGCTCCGGGCGGGTGTCGCTGAGCCAGTTGATGGAGATTTCGAAACGGTAATCCTGTGACTGGAGATTGCGCGCCTCCCATGCGGAGAGGCGGAGGATCGCGGGTCCGCTGAAGCCACGGTGGGTGATTAGGATCGGCCCGGTCTGCGGCGGACTCTTCGGCAGGGCGCGGACGGTGGCTTGCTGGACAGAGAGACCGGCGAGTCCTTCGGTGCGCGGGTCGGTGACGTTAAAGGAAAACAGGGAGGGGGCGAGCGGCTCGATGGAGTGGCCGAGCTTTTCGATGGCGGTGGTGAGCGGAGAGGCTTTGAGCGATCCCGAGGTGATGCAGAGCTTATCGGCGGTGGTTTGCGAGCCGTCTGCGAAGGTGAGGTGGAAGCCTTCGTCATCCCGGGTTATTTCCTTCACGGCCATGCCGGTGCGGAGGGTGACCCCGGCATCGCGGGCGGCTTTCATGAAGCAGTCGATGATCGTCTGGGAGCTGTCCGTATCGGGAAACATCCTTCCATCCGGCTCGGTCTTGAGGGTGACCCCGCGCTGGGCGAACCAGGCGATGGTGTCCTGCGGCTGCCAGCGATGGAAAGCGCCGCGCAGCTCGCGCGAGCCGCGTGGGTAGTGCTTTGAGAGGGCGGTGGGGTCGAAGCAGGAATGGGTGACGTTGCAGCGCCCACCACCTGAGATTTTCACCTTGGTGAGGAAGCTGTTGCCCTTTTCATAGACCGTGACTTCCGCTGTGGGATCGGCCTCTGCGGCGGTGATGGCGGCGAAAAATCCCGCTGCGCCGCCACCGATGATGGCGATCTTTTTCCGATCCGACATGCCTGCGGATCAGGGGATGGAGTGGTAGATTTCCTCAAGCGCCATGACGCTGTAGGCGGTGACGAGGACGGGGTTGGATTCCATCCAGCGGCCGTTGTCATTGAGCCATGAGCCGTCGCCGCGCTGGGTGGAGAGGAGCTTGCCGCCGAGATCCTTGCGCCAATCGGCCAACGAGCCGTCTTCGAGGGCGAGCTTGTCGATGCCTGCGGCGTTGAGGGCTTTGGCCATTGCCTGATAGTAGTAGTAGAGGCCTTCGGCGCCCATGTTCGGATTTTCCTCAACGGTGTAGTTTTTGCCGAGCCATTCCTTTACTGCGACGACACGTGGATCGTCTGCGGCGAGGTTTGCGTAAACCAGGGAGAGCAGGCCGGCGTAGGAAATGGAGCCGTAGGAGCGGAGGGCGACCTTGCCGTCCTCGGTGGTGTCGGTGCCGGCCTTGGAGTCGCCGGGGGTGTAGATGAAGCCGCCTTTGTTTTTCGGGTCATCCGAGGCCCATTCCTGGTCGTTGGTCTCGGTAAGGTTCTGGCTGCGGGAAAGAAAGGTGAGGGCGGCGTCCCAATCGAGGTTCGGCTGGTCGCCGAACTGGCCGTCCTCGATGACGGTGTCGGAAAGGGACAGGGCTTCGAGGGCGAGGTAGGTGTTCGACATGTCGGTGTGGTCGTCCGATGAGCCGTAGCCGATGCCGCCGTCGTTCGGATTGTCGTTTTCGCCGGGTTCGCCGATGTCCCATTGGTTCTCGATGAGGTGGCGGCGTGCGTTGACGATGGCGACATCGAAGCTGCCTTTCGGGGCGCTGGCGAGCGCGGTGAGGGAGGTGGCGGTGTTGTAAACCGAGAGGCCGCGGTTGTAGATCCCGCCGTCTTCCTTTTGCTGGGCGGTGAGCCATTCGTAGCCCTTGGCCATGTGTTCCGGCATAGTGGCGGCGGGGTCGCGATTCGGATCGCGGGCGAGCGCGGTGAGGGCGAGTCCGGAAAAGGCGGGCAGGCCTTCGTCGTCCCAATGGCCGTCTTCCTTTTGCTGTTTCACCAGCCAAGAATTTCCACGGGCGATGGCCTGGCGGATTTCCTCTTTGATTGAGATGTATTCGTCCTTCGCTTGGAGCGGAAGGGCGAGCGCCAGGGAGAGGATGGCGGGGATGAGATGTTTCATGGTTCTACGTATGGAGCGAAGACGAGGGTGACTTTTGTGCCTTCGGCCGGCACGCGCTCGTTGAAAGACGACCAGACCTCGTCGTTGAAATTGTCTTTGCCGGGGTAGTTGATCAGGGCGCCGTTGGTAATGAAAATGGCGGCGATGTCGCCAGTTTGTTCGGGGACGAATTGGTTCTCGTAGAATTCCCCGCCGCCGTAGATCCATGCGGTCGGTTGCATGGCTTGGGCGGTGGTCTCATGGCGGATCCATTCGTAGGCGGGCACGGATTGGGTTTCGCCATCTTTTTCGTATTCAACGAGCACCGCGATGCGGGAGGCGTCTTTGACTTTCGCCGGCTCGTCGTAGAACTCTGCAGTGAGGACCCCGGGTTCCTTGGGGATGCGGTAGAGCTCCTTCGACGCCTCGTAGCGCAGGAGCTTGAAGGCGACATTCAGGTGGGTGGGTGAAACCTCGCTGGCGAAAAGCGATTCGTGGACTTTGCCATTGCTGTGCACGATGAGAAATTCGAGCAGGCCTTCGCGTAGATTGATGACCGCCGGGAAGCGGATCTCGCGGGTTTTCTTGTCGAGGGTGACCTCGCCGATGCGGTAGCGGGTGGCGTCGATCTGCTCGACCACGGGCTTCTCGGGAGCCGCCGGTGCTTCCGTTTCCTCGGCATGGATCTGCGGGAGAGTGAGGAAAAGGAAGAGGACGGCGGTTTTCATCTCAGGGAGGCGCTCCACGCACTAAAGAATGCCGCGCGCCTGGAGATTGTTCAGTCGGCGTGCAACATCGGTGAGTCCGTCGATCACAGCTTCGGTGTAGGTGCGGCCGTCGAGGGTGTTGACGCCGTGGCCTTGATCCAGATTGCGGAGACCTTCGAGGGCGACATCATCGTGATGGAAGAGTTCGACGAAGACGGTTTCGAGTTTTCCGGTTTCAGCGGCGGCCCGGAGGGTGGCTCCGATCCAGCCATCGTCGGTGCTGAGGCAGCCGCGTGTGGTTTTTGCGGAGGCGTGGAAGATGCCGAGGTGGCCCGCGGCCGCGATATCGGCGATGAGTTTTTGGTTTTCCGGGATCGAGAGGCCGGAGTCTCCCATGTGGGCGGCGTCGACGAGGAGTTTAAAGAAATCGCGGCCGAGTTCCTTGTTCGCGGCTTTGACGAAAGACCATGCCTTGTCGAGGTTGGTGAAGGTCTTGAACTCGCCGGGGCGAAGGAATTCGATGTGCCAGGCAGAAATTTCCGAATCGAGCAGACCGGATTCCTTGGCGGCGCGGAGGTGAACTTTGACGTTCTGGGCGACGGCGGCATCGAAATCGACGTCCTCCGGGCCGTTCATCCATTCCTCGATGGAGGTGGAGGAAACGGAAGCAACCTTGTGGTCAAGAGCGGCTTTCAGGGAGCTCATGAGCTGTGAGACCACCGCGTCTTCGTCGGCGGGATCCATGGGGTTTGCGCCGCCGACCATCATGATCAGGTGCACATCGAGGCCGAGCTTCTGGAGCCCGACGATCATCTCGCTGGTTTCGGCCTCATCGGCCCCGGGAAAGACGGAGATCTGGGTGCAGGAAGGGCGCACCGGCGAGAGCTGGCAGATTCGATCCATTTCGGCGACGGAGATGAGACGTCCGTCAGCCTCGCGGGGAAATTTGCCGTCTTCGCCGGGCACGAGGCCACCGACGAACTTCACGTGGGTGGGAACGACTCCCAAGGCGATTTTTGGTTTCAAGATCAGGCTTTTCGACATGCACGGATCGTGGCTTCGGAAAGCCCTGAGTCAAGGCACCGGTGAGGGATCACTCGGAGTCGCGGATAGCGTCGGCCTCGTCTTCGAGGCGGTCGGCTTTTTCTTCGGCCTCTCTGCGGATGCGATCCGCTTCGTTCTCTAGTTGGTCTTCCCTTGCTTCGTTGCGGCTGTTGTCGGCCTCCTCTTCGGTCCGATCCGCCGATTGCTCGGCTTTGTCCCGAACGGCATCGGCTTTTTCTTCGATGCGGTCGGCTTTTTCTTCGACACGATCCTCACGAGCTTCCTCTTGAGGTGATTCGCAGGAGGTGAACATGAGTGCGAATGCGGATGCGCTAAGCATGCTGATGGATTGAATTTTCATGGTCGTTTAGTGGGTTGGTTGACGAAAATTCATTCGCAGTTCTGATGCCATACGGTATTTCGGGGATTTCAGAGCATTGTCCACCCGCTTGCTGCTCTTTTTGCCCACTTAGGCGCTGCGTAATGCAATTCCTACTCCTCAGCCTGAGGAGTAGGTGCCTCTTCCTCCGCCGTTTCTAGCGGGGCATTCACCTGCTTTGCAGCGGGCTTCTGCTCGCGGACTTTCTCCGCTTGTTTTTCGAGTTGCTCGGCACGCAGCTTTCCGGCTTCGAGGGTGACTTCCGCATCCTTTTCGAGTGCTGCGGCGATCTTTTCGTTGCCCTTCTCTTCGCGAATCTTGGAGGCTTGCTCTTCCTTGCTCGCGGCGGTTTCCTTGGTTTCGTCGAGCACCTTTCCGGCCTTGGCTTCGAGGGTTTCTGCGGTTTTTTCGAGCTGATCTTCCAGCGGGCCACCCCGCTCCGAATTGCAGGCGACAATGAGTAAAGGGAGGGCTGCCACAAGGGCTAGGGATTTACGAAATCGGCATTTCATGGCGCTGTGACGCATAACATACATGACGGATTCATCTTTGCATGCATTTTGCCAAAAACAAAAAACCCCGCACCGGATGAACCGGGGCGGGGCTTGTGAGAGGTTGGCGGCGGATCGGAGTCCGCGCCACTTGGATTAGGCGCGGAGGGCTTCTTCGCGCTCCTTGGCCTTGGCGATAACTTCGTCTGCGATGTTTTTCGGGCAAGCGGCGTAGTGGCTGAACTCCATGGAGAACTGGCCACGACCGGAAGTCATGGTGCGAAGGTCACCGATGTAGCCGAACATCGCGGAGAGGGGAGCCTCTGCTTTGATGCGGACACCGCCTGGAGTTGGCTCCTGGCCTTGGATCATACCGCGGCGGCGGTTAAGGTCGCCGATGACGTCGCCGACTTTTTCTTCTGGGGCGAAGACGTCGAGTTTCATCATAGGCTCGAGGATCTGCGGGCCTGCTTTCGGCATGGTCTGACGATACGCAGCCTTGGCAGCGATTTCGAAGGCGATGGCCGAGGAGTCAACTGCGTGGAAGCCACCGTCCTTGAGGGTAACTTTGAAGTCGAGGCAGGGATAACCAGCGAGTGGGCCTTTGTTGACCGAAGTCTTGAAGCCTTTGTCGACCGCAGGGATGTATTCCTTAGGAACGTTACCACCGACGACGCTGGATTCGAAGACGAAACCGGAGCCGACTTCGCCGGGCTCGATGGTGTAGTCGATTTTCGCGAACTGGCCGGAACCACCGGATTGTTTCTTGTGCGTGTAGCTGTCGGAAACGGCTTTGGTGATGGTTTCGCGGTAGGCGACCTGTGGGGCACCGACTTCCACTTCCACTTTGTGAGTGCGCTTGAGGATGTCGATTTTGATGTCGAGGTGAAGCTCGCCCATGCCCTTGAGGATCATCTCGTTGGTTTCCTCGTCGGTCTCGACGCGGAAGGACGGATCCTCCTGGATCATCTTGCCGATGGCGTTGGCGAGCTTTTCAGCGTTTGCCTTGTCCTTCGGAGCGACGGCGATGGAGATAACCGGATCTGGGAAGACCATCGGCTCGAGGGTGGCCGGGTGTTTCTCGTCGCAGAGGGTGTGACCGGTCTGGACGTTCTTGAGGCCGACGAGGGCGACAATGTCACCTGCTTGTGCGGTATCGATTTCCTTACGGTCATCGGCGTGCATTTCGACCATGCGGGAGATACGTTCTGTCTTTCCGGTGAAGGAGTTGAGGACGGTATCGCCTTTCTTGATGGTGCCCGAGTAGATGCGGGTGAAGGTGAGTGCACCGAACTTGTCGTCCATGATTTTGAACGCAAGCGCACGGAGCGGAGCGGTCGGATCGATGACGGCGAATTCTCCGGTTGGGGTGCCTTCTTCGTCCACTTCTGGGAGTGGCTTGACGTCGAGCGGGTTAGGCAAGTAATCGACGACAGCGTCGAGGATGAGCTGAAGGCCTTTGTTTTTGAACGAAGATCCGCAGTAGGTCGGGAAGAACGCGAGGTCGATGGTGCCCTTGCGGATGCACTTCTTGATTTGTTCGAGGGTTGGCTCGTTGCCTTCGAGGTAGGCTTCCATGATTTCGTCGTCTTGTTCGACGGCGGTTTCGATGAGCTCAGCGCGGTATTGCTGGGCTTTTTCGAGCATGTCGGCAGGGATTTCCTCGATCTTGAAGTTCTCCGGTTGTCCGGATTCGTCCCAGATGTGGGCCTTCATGGTGAGGAGATCGACGACGCCGACGAAATCGGATTCGGTGCCGATCGGAAGGACCATGACGAGAGGGGTCGCGCCGAGGACTTTTTTCACCTGAGCGACAACGCGGTAGAAGTCAGCGCCAATGCGGTCGAGCTTGTTGACGTAGATGATACGGGAGACCTTGGAGTCGTTGGCGTAGCGCCAGTTGGTCTCGGATTGTGGCTCAACGCCGCCGGATCCGCAGAAAACGCCGACGCCGCCGTCGAGAACTTTAAGGGAACGGTAAACTTCGATGGTGAAGTCCACGTGGCCCGGGGTGTCGATGACGTTGAACTGGTGACCGTCCCAGAAGCAGCTGGTGGCAGCGGATTGGATGGTGATGCCGCGCTCGGCTTCCTGATCCATGAAGTCCATGGTGGATGCGCCGTCGTGAACCTCGCCGATTTTGTGGATCTTGCCGGTGAGTTTGAGAATGCGCTCGGTGGTGGTCGTTTTGCCGGCGTCAACGTGGGCGAAAATGCCGATGTTGCGGTATTTGGTGAGGTCCTTCATGCCTGTGGTAGATGGTGTTGGTGGGAGCCGGCGTATTCCGGCGGGGCGGGTTTTTAGCCGAGGATGGGGGTTTTGCAACCTTTGTTTCACGATTAGGGATTGAGGAGCGGGGCGGGAGGTGTGAGGTTGCGGCGTGAAGACGGAATCGGCAGGATTGCAAAGGATCGTGGAGCTGGACGGCTGCGATGCTGCGGATGTGGCGCGCAGACTGGCGTGGCTGGGTGGTTTGGTGTTCTTTGATACGGCGGGAAATGTGCCACAGGGAGGCGGGCGGGTGATCTCGGTGATCGCGGCGCGGCCTGTGGATATATACAGAGGAAATATTTTCCGGGAGAAGGATCTGGAGGTGCTGCGGGGTAGGATTGCGGCGAATGCCAACGATCGGGGCGACCAAGGATTTCCGGTGGGTGGGCTGTGCGGTTGGGTGGATTACGAAGGGGATTTCGTTTTCGGCGAGTATCCGGAAATGCTGATCCGCGATGAGGAGAGCGGCGAGTGGTGGGAAAAGGGCGGGCTCTCCGGAAAAATGCGGGAGCCCGTGGTGGGCGAGGTGACGGTGGGGGATTTCCGCGAGGAAATGGGGCGGGGGAAATTCCTAGAGGCGGTGACGCGCGTGAAGGAATGGATTGCGGCGGGAGATATTTATCAGGTGAACGTCGCGCAGGGCTTCGTGGCGGAGGTGGAGGGCGAGGGCTCGTTATTTCCCCTTTATGAAATCCTGCGCGAGGCGACGCCTGCCCCGATGGGTGCGTGGATGGCGCTGGACGGGAAAGAGGTGCTCTGCACTTCGCCGGAGTTGTTTCTGAAAATTTCCGGGCGCGGGGTGGAGACGCGTCCAATCAAGGGGACGAGGCCGCGTTTTCCAAATCCGGATGAGGACAGGAGATCGGCGGTCGAGTTGCAAACTTCACCCAAGGAGGTGGCGGAGTTGGTGATGATCACGGATTTGTTGCGCAACGACCTCGGCCAAGTCTGTGAGTATGGCAGCGTGGAGGTGAGCCGCATGCTCCAGTTGGAGAGCCTCGCGCAGGTGCATCACCTCGTTTCCACGGTGGAGGGGATTTTGCGCAAAGACGAGGATGCGGTCGGCGCTCTGGCCGCGTGTTTCCCCGGGGGGAGTATCACGGGTGCGCCGAAGAAACGCGCGATGGAAATCATCGCGGAGCTGGAGGCAGCGCCGAGGGGGATTTATTGCGGCACGATCGGTTGGCTAGGTTTTAACGGCGAGAGCCAGTTCAATATCGCGATCCGCACGCTGGTGCGCGAGGAGGTGAAACTGCGCTATCAGGTCGGCGCAGGCATCGTCGCGGACTCCGTGCCGGAGGAAGAATACGCGGAGACCATGCACAAGGGCGAGGGTATCCGGATTGGGGTGGGGAACTTTAAGCTCCAACCTTCAACCTCCAAGAAGAGGCAGAGTTCTTAGAACTAAGGTTTCTGCGGTGTGGGGCGTTGTCTCCCTGTCATGGCACGCCACAAGCAATCTCTCCCCGCCGACGCCGACGCACCGGCCCTCGATATCTCCTCACTCATCGATGTCTGCTTCCTTCTTCTTATTTATTTCCTCGTCACCACGACCATCGTGCCGAGGGAAACGGATCTTGCGCTGGCCTTGCCCGTGCCCGGTGAGTCCGCCAGTCCGCCGATCCCGCCGATGATCATCCGGGTGGCGGCAGACGGGATGATTTTCTCCGGCAGCGGTGTCGGTGAGCAATCGCTCGATGCGGATGCGGAGGTGCGTGAGGTGCCGCTGCTGATCGGCCAGTTGAATCTTTACACCGATGCGGCGCACAGCGCGGGGGAGAATCCCATGGTGCTGTTGCGTGTGGACGGCGATTCCCGCCAGCAACGCATAATCGATGTTCTCAACGCCCTTGCTGAGGTGGGCATCTCATCAGTCACCTTCGAGGATCTGATCGATAGCCAGGGCTGATCGGTTCAGGCGATTTCCGCAGCGTGAAAAGACTGCCAATCGTCGAGGTTGTTCAGGTTCACCGCGTCGGTCGGGTTGCCGTCGGGCAGGCCGCAGGCGGAGAGGATTTCCTGGCGCGTCTCGTCCTTGTGCTGGAAGCCGGCGATGGCGGCATTGAGTTGGGAGACGGCGGTCTGGTTGAGCTTGGTCGCGTTCTCCGCGAAAAACTTTTCGAACTCGATGTAGGTCGGCTTCTTTTCGGAAACGAAAGTCACCAGCGTGTCGCGATCCACACCCAGGGAGTCGAGCACCATCATGTCGTAGCCCGGTCCGCAGTTGCGGTAGCCATCGGCGAGTTTGCCCGCCGCACCGAGCGACATTTTCTGCCACAGGCGTGGAAGGTGGAGGACGCCGAGGGGGCCGGGCGTGCCGGAGGAAATCGTGGGGACGGTTTTATGGCTCATAATGGCAAAGGCTAACTTTCAACTCTCAATTTTCAACCTTCAAAAAAGAGGCAACTCAGAGCGAGGCTTCCTTAAGGATCGGAAGTTGAGAGTTGAGGGTTTCTCCTTGCGGGTGCTGTCTGCTTGGGGTTTCTTCGCGACCTCATGTCCTCACTCCCAACCGCTGACCTCCTGGCGCTTGACACGGACGGCTTCCAGAGCCGCCTGTCAAAACTCAGGAGGTATCTTTGACGTCCCTGTTCTAGAAAATAAAATCAATACGCTCGAAGAAGCGATGGGTGCCCCGGACTTCTGGGACGATACCGACAAAGCCCGCTCGATCTCCGAAGAGGCAGCTGCTTTGAAAAAGAAACTCGAGACATTCTTTGGTCTCGAAAGCCGCAGTCAGGACGTCATCGAAGGTGTCGCATTGGCCAAGGAATTCGACGACGAAGAACTCGCCAAGGAAGCCATCAGCAGTGCGGCGCAGTTAGAAAAAGACATCCGCTCCTACGAGCTTCTGACCCTTCTCAATCGCCCCAACGACGATGCCAGCTGCTACCTCGCGATCCAAGCGGGAGCCGGCGGCACCGAGGCCTGCGACTGGGCGCAAATGCTTCACCGCATGTACACCCGCTGGGCAGAGAGCAAAGGCTACAAGGTCGAGACCCTCGACTGGGAAGACGGCGAAGGTGCCGGTCTGCGCTCCGCCACGGTCAAGATCATCGGCGAAAACGCCTTCGGTTTCCTCAAGAACGAACGCGGGGTGCACCGCCTCGTGCGGATCTCACCTTTCGACTCCGCTGGCAAACGCCACACCTCCTTTGCATCCATCGACGCGACTCCGGAGATCGACGACAAAATCAAGATCGAGATCAACGAAAAGGACATCGAGATCAGCACCATGCGCTCTGGCGGCAAAGGCGGCCAGAACGTGAACAAGGTCGAGACCGGAGTCCTTCTCCGCCACCTTCCCTCAGGCATCCTGATCAAGTCCACCGCCTCACGCACCCAGGGCGCGAACAAGGAACTCGCCTACCAGATCCTCAAAGCAAAACTCTTCCAGATCGAGGAAGACAAACGCGCCGCCGAGGCCGAGGCAATCTATGGCGACAAGAGCGACGTCTCCTGGGGTAACCAGATCCGCTCCTATGTCTTCCAGCCCTACCAGAAAGTCCTCGACCTCCGCACCGGCGAGGAAAGCGGCAACATCCAGGACGTCATGGACGGCGATATCGACGCATTCATCGAGGCCAAGCTCCGCGGCAAGGTCCGCGTCAAAGGCGCGAAGGACGACGAGGATTGATGCGGGGCGAATTCTTTTCGCCCGGTGGCTGAGGAGGAATGTGGTGAAAGAAATTAGTCACCCCCTCGCTCGACCACCCTCCGGTATTCCGCAGGATCAGCGAAGAGCTCTTCACTGTCCTTGTGTTTGAGGAACGTTTCTTGCAGCGTCGCGGTCGTCTTGAGATCCTCACTGACTAGCTTGCGGTTCAGTATCCGGATCACCAGATTGTCTTCAGCGAGCTCAAAAGAGGCGACCATGAAGGGGCTGGGTTTATGATCCCCCCAGTCGGGAGCTCCGTCTTTTGTGCCGATGACCTCCATCTGCACGCAGGACTTCCCGCCCAGCTTGATCGGATAGGCGCGGAAATACAGGCCATCCTCGTTGTGCGGGTTGCGGACGAGGTATTCCGTCTCCGAGAGCTTGAGGATCAGGAGACGTTCGCCCGGTTTGGAGTTCGCCCCGTTCTTCGGCACCATCTGCCATACACCCACCAACTCCGGTTCGATGGGGACCGTGTGCTCCGCGACCAGCGGTGCTTCATAAATGCAGCCCGCCAGCAGCAGGGCGAGGAGTGCGGTGATGATGGGGACAGTTGTCATAAGGTTCCATCCTACCACCACCTCACGCCGGGCAGCAATGCGGCTTTTCCACGCTTCGGCAGATGAGATGCCCGCCTTCTGCTTCTTCCTTGACCTAGTTTAGCTTCGCGAAATAACAAACTCCATGGTACAATGGTTTTTCACGAAGGACGGACAACAAGAAGGTCCCGTCAGCCCCGATCAGATCAACGCCTTGGTGAAAGCCAATCGACTCGATCCCGCCACCACCCATGTCTGGCGCGAAGGTCTGGATGATTGGCAAATCCTAGCGGATTCCGGCCTGCTTGCCACCTCCTTGCCCGCCCCATCGATTCCTGTCCCACAGGTCCCGGCTCCTGCGGCGAGTAGCGCCTACGCACCTCCCGGCGCCATCCATCAGCAGCCGGTCCGGAGCAGCTATGAAGTCGCGGCCCAGTATCCTGGCTACGGGCGTCTGCGCTATTTCCTGACGTATATGGGCGGCCTGATCGCCTTCTATGTCATGTTGTTCGTGGCCATTTTCGCAGTGGCGAAGGGTGGCGGCGATGGCATGGGCGGAGCTGCCTTTGGTTTGGTGATGGTGCTGAGCCTAGGCATGATGGCCTTCGGTTTCTACATCGCCTACCAGAGGGTGAAAAATCTTGGCATGTCCGGCTGGGCGCTTCTTTGGTTCATCGTGCCTTTCATGAACATCTGGATGAGCTGGCGCATGATCGCCTGCCCGGCTGGTTACGAAGACCACCGTACCCTCGACACCCCCGGAAAGGTCATCTCCGGCATCATCGTCGGTTTCTTCGCGCTCTTTGTCGTCGCAAACATTATCGTGGCGATCTCACAAAGCTGAGAACCCTTGGTGGACTTCTTGCCTCCGCAGGTAGGTCTTAGGAATTTCCCTTTTTCGGGGCGGGAGTGTGACGGGGTGGAGGAATACGCTTTCCATCCGAGGGGAGGCGGGTGATTTTTCCGGGATGGATTTGGATGGGTATTTGAAGGCGGCGGTGACTGAGGTGGATGGGGCGATGGATGGCTTCCTGCCTGCGGAGAGTGTGAGGCCGGAAGCGATGCATGAGGCAATGCGCTACTGCATCTTCGCGGGTGGGAAAAGGCTTAGGCCGGTGCTTTGCCTGGCGGCGGCGGAGGCTTGCGGTGGGGAGCGGGAGGCGGCGCTGGCGGCGGCTTGCTCGGTGGAGTTGATGCACACTTACTCGCTGGTGCACGATGATCTGCCGTGCATGGATGACGATGATTTGCGCCGCGGGCGGGCGACTTGCCACAAGGTCTATGGCGAGGGCATGGCGGTGCTGTGCGGGGATGCGCTATTGACCGAGGCGTTTCTCGTTTTGTCGAAGTCGGAGGGGACGGTGCGTTATTCTGTGGGGGAGATGGTGGCGGAACTGGCGCTGACCGGGGGTAGCCGGAAGCTGATCGGCGGGCAGGTGTTGGATCTGGAGGGGGAGGGCAAAAAACTTTCGCTGGAGGAGCTGATCCGCATCCACGAGGCGAAGACCGCAGCACTGCTTACCTGCTCGGTGAGGCTGGGCGGGATGAGTGCTGATGCGAACGCGGAGGAGCTGGAGGCCCTGACGACCTTCGGCCACTCGCTGGGGCTGGCGTTTCAGGTGATCGACGATATTCTGGATGTGACCCAGACCACGGAGAAGCTGGGCAAGACGGCGGGCAAGGACGAGGCGGTGGAGAAAGCGACCTATCCGGCGGTGATGGGGCTGGATGCTTCGCGCAAGGAGGCGGAGCGTCTGACCGGGTTGGCGCTGGGTGCGCTGGATGTTTTCGGGGAAAAGGGCGGCAGGCTGCGCGAGATCGCGGAGTGGATGTTGGTGAGAGAGTATTGAGTTTTGATTGATTAGCGGCGCGGGATGGGGCTAGGTCTGCTTATCAAAAAGCGATCCTTCAGTTTCATGTTGGCGAGGCGGTATCTGAATCCGCGCCGTGCCGTGCTTTCCTCCTTCACGCTCATCTCCTTGGTGGGGGTGATGCTGGGGGTATTGGTGCTGGTGGTGGTGATGGCGGTGTTCGCCGGTTTGGAGCGGGATGTCAAAGGGCGGCTACTCGGTTTCACCCCGCACATCCTCGTCAGGCCGCTGGTGCCGATCGCGCCGGGTGAAGAGGACGTGGATACTCCCGGTTGGCAGGTGCTGGCGGCGGAGGCGGCGAAGACTCCGGGCGTGGCGGCGGCGACGGCTTACGTCTCCGATAATGTGATCCTGGATGTGGAGTCGTGGCAGAGGCCGGTGAGCTTCCGCGGGATCGATACCAGCGATGAGGCGCAGGTGAAAGGTGTGGAGGCGATGCTGGACATGGAGCATTACCCGGAATCGACGGCGGATCTCGGTATCGACGACAGGGCGGTGATTTCCTCGATCGTGGCGGAGCAATTCCAGCTGCGGGTGGGGGACACGATGCGGCTCTATTCGACGCGGAATTTCGAGGGAGTGATGGATGCCTACAAGGCGACGGAAGATCCGGTGGTGCGCGAGGCGTATCCGGAGGAGTGGGCGCTGGCGAAGAAAACTTTTGGCCGCGAGTGGGAGAAGGACGGCGAGCTTTTCACGGTGCCGACCGATGAGCTGATCGATGTGTATAGTGCTCTGGAGTTCGTTTACAACGAGGAGATCCGCGAACCGGAGCGGGAGCTGATCGAAGAGCTGTTGCGTGCGATGGGCGAGCGGGTGCGCGAGGAGGATGAGCCAGAGGAGCTGGAATTGTTCCGGTTCGATGCGGAGGTCAAGAGTCAGATCGATGAGGCCTTTAAAGCGCTTTCAGAGACCGATCAGGAGAAGCTCGACGGGGAAATTCTCAAAGGGCTCAAAGGGCTGGTCTTGCCGAAGGAGGCGATCGTGGTGGGCATCTATGCTGCCTCGCAGATGGCGGTGACGCCTGATCTTTTCATGCCGCTGCCGCTGGCGCAGGACTTGGCTGGTCTAGGTGATCAGGTGCAAGGCATCGCGCTGCGGTTGGACGATCCCTACGAGGCGGAAAACGTGGCGCTGGAGGCGCGCAAAACGCTGGGTGGAGACAATCACATCGAGACTTGGGGCGATCAGTATCAGGCGTTTTTCGCGCTGATCAGCCAGCAGCGGGTGATGATGTATTTTGCACTGTCGTTCATCGTGTTGGTCTCGGCGTTCTCGATGATGGCGGTGATGTTCACGGTGACGATCCAGAAGAAACGTGAGATCGGCGTGATGAAAGCGCTGGGCGCGGCACCAGGGCAGATTGTGGGGGTTTTCCTCTACCAAGGGATGCTGCTGGGCATGCTCGGCGCGTTGCTCGGTGTGGGGCTGGGGCGCGTGGTGATCCACTTCCGCGGGGTGGTGCAGGAAGGGCTGAGAGCGGTCGGGTTTGATCCGTTTTCCGCCTCGCTCACCGGTTTCGGCGTGCTGCCCGCCCACAACGATCCGCTTGAACAGGCGGTGATCGGTTTTCTGGCTTTCGTGTTGTGTTCGCTAGCGGCTCTGGTGCCGGCGTTCTTCGCGGCGAGAAGCGATGCGGCAAAATCCCTGAGGAACCTTTAATCAAATATGGAAATCTGGAGAATTGCAGGAGGGAAGCGATCCGGGCCGTTTCCGGACTACGAGGTGCGGGGCTGGATCGAGAAGGGTGAGATCGAGCCGGACGAACGCGTCTGGCACGAGGGGCTGGAGGAGTGGACGCGTATCGATCAGGTGGGGATTTACCGTGAGCTTTTTGAAAAGAAGGCAGAAATGGCGACTCCGCCCCCTCTGCCTAAAGGGTCTCCAACGCCCGAGGGCAATCCGCTGGATGACCAGGTAAAGGGGAGGGTTTATTTGATGCGGCGCTTCTGGGCGCGATGGATGGATCTCTTTGTCTACGGGTCGCTGTGGTGGCTGGCGCTCTACTTCGGCGGCAGGGATGTCGGGGCGGCTTCGTTGAATCCGTGGCTGATGCTGGTGATGTATATCCCTTGGTTCGTGCTAGAGGCGTGGTTGATCCATCGTTTCGGCACCACGCCGGGAAAATGGCTGATGGGGCTCTCGGTGAGCAACGACGACGGCTCGCTGCTGTCGCTTAAGCAATCCATCTGGCGCTCGCTGCGCGTGTTGGTGACGGGCATCGGCTTCGGCTGGAGATGGCTCTCCCCGCTGTGCCAGACGATGAGCTGGTTCACGGCAAGGCGCATCGGTAAACCGGTGTGGGATTTCCTTGGCGGGCACAAGGTCACTGCCACCGAGCTAAATCCATTTAAGCTGATGGCGCTAATCTTCGGATACCTCGCAGCGATGATGCTGCAGTTCTCGATACTGGGGCCGTATGTCGAGAAGATGGTGGTGGAACAGAACCCCGAGATGGCGGAATTCTACGAGCCATGGCATCAGTTTTATCTACCAAAGCGGTAGGCCAAAATTTCCAACTACTGGGGATCTAGTTTACCCGGAGACTTGATTTGCAGACTGCCCAATCGACAAGATCAGGGCAGCTACGTATTAGCTCCTGCGGTTTTCTTCTTCTAAGAAGAGCTCGGCGAGGCGGAAGCAGCGGCGAGCAAGCTCGCGTGCATCGTTGTCACCGATTAGGGCCACGCCTTCCTCGCTGACTTCTGCGAGGTAGATTTTCCAAGCCTTTTTGGCGACCTTTTCAGGATCGACGTTGCTGCGGGGCTTGTTGTTCTGGCGCGGGTTACGGCCTTGGTCACGGGAGGGCCTGTCATCTTCTCCCCGGCGTTGGGATTCTCCTGTCTCGAGATTGAGGGTTTCTTCATCCGGTGTTTCGGCGGATGAGTCTTTGGAGGATTTTCCTTTGCCCCTGCGGCGGCGGTTGCTGCGCTTCTGCTCGGGTTTTGCATCGCCGCTCTCGTCAGCAGAAGCTTCTCTTTGCGGGGCGGCTTCTTCGCCGGATGAAGTTTCGCTAGCTGGCGTTTCGGCGGAAGGAGTTTGGTTGGAAGAGGTTTCTTCAGGAGCCGGGCTCTCTTCTTTTACCTTCGCGGTTTTGCGAGGGTTCTTGTTGGAGATGCGGCGGACTTTGGGTTTCTCGAATTCTTCGGTGGGTGCTTCTTCGGGAGAAGGAATAGAGTCGTCTGACATGTTGATGTGAAAGGGTAAAGGGTGCGGCAAAAGTGCCGGTGAGTTCGATGAGCGCAGGAATATTACCCGCAGGCAAGCCGCTGATCAGAAATTGTCGACGTTGTCACCTTCGGTGCTCAGGTTGTTATCCGGACCTTTCGAGATGAGATCGAAATCAGGGTTTCTAGCGGAAGCATCGGAGCCGATGAGGTAGATGTATTCCTGACCCCAAGGATCCACGATGGTGACGGAGGCACCGGAGCCCAATGTCCAGCGCTGCTGGTTGTTTGCCGGATCGAGTTCCGAGAGGTAAATCCGCTCAGGAGGAGTGGCGCTGGCACCCTCGTAGTAGAGGGCGGTGTAGAGGGCATTGCTAGGGCTGGTGCCGGTGGTCGGATCCGGATAGTCACCGTGGTCGAGCTTGTATTCCTCAAGAGCTTTGGAAAGCAGGCTAATCTGGAGTTCCGCAGTGCTGAAATCCTGCTTCGCACGCACGTATTGGAATCCCCCGATGCTCAGGGCGGCGAGGATGGCGATGATCGCCATGACGATAAGGATTTCGATGAGGGTGAAGCCCTTCGCGTGATGTCGTGGGGAAGTGGTTTTCATGGGGTGTAGCTGGATTGGGCCTAGGCGGCCATGGGGCAATCTACATCAATGGGAGCGGGATTGCATGCGGTTTCCCGTCACTGCTCGCTCATGGTGGAGATCATCTTGATCAGCGGCAGGAAGAGCGCGAAGACGACGGCACCGACGACAAGCGCGAGGATGACGATCATGATAGGCTCGAGGATCGAGGTCAGTGCGGTGACCGCGTTGTCCACCTCGTCATCATAGACGTCTGCGACCTTGAGAAGCATTTCGGGGAGCTGACCGGTTTCTTCGCCCACATCGACCATGGAGATAACCATGTTGGGGAAAACGCCGCTGGAGGAGAGCGGTGTGACGATGGATTCACCTTCTTTGACCGCCTCGTGGACTTTGGAAATAGCTTCCGAGATAATGACGTTACCTGCGGTGTCGCGGGTGATGTTGAGCGCTTGGAGGATGGGGACACCGGAGGTGACGAGGGTGCCGAGCGTGCGGGCGAATCGGGATACCGCGGCCTTGCGCTGGATGTCTCCGAAGATCGGCAGGTGGAGCTTCATCTTGTCGATGGCATGGCGTCCGCCTTTGGTTTTTCCAGCGGCATTGAAGGCGGCGTAGAGTGCACCGGCGGCGACAAAGAGCCAGACGACGTTCGGGACGATCAATGGGCGGCCGAGCATGAACTCGGAGAATCCGAAGACGATCTTGGAGATGGTTGGGAGGTCGGAATCCGTGGAGGAGAACATCTCCTTGAACTTCGGAACGATGAAGACCATCAGGAAGATCAAGATGGCAACGGCGATGAACATGACGATCGCCGGATAGACCATGGCGGAAACGATCTTGTTTTTGAGCTTCTGTGCTTTTTCCTGATACTCAGCGAGACGGTTGAGGACGACTTCAAGAACACCGCCGAGTTCGCCGGCTTTGACCATGTTCACATAGAGCTTGTTGAACATCTTCGGGTGCTGGGCGAGAGACTCGGAGAAGGTCGAGCCGCCTTGGACGGAATCGGCGAGCTGGCTGATCGTGGATTTCAGCGCGGGGTTGGGCTCCTGTTTGCCGAGGACGGTGAGGGAGCGGAGAAGGGGAAGACCGGAATCGATGAGGGTGGCGAGTTGGCGGGTGAAGACCATGAGCACCTTGGGCTTCACGTTGGTCTTGGCCTTGCCGATAGTCATGTTCATGCCCTTGCCTTTGGCCTTGGCTTTCTTGACCGGAGCTTTGCCACCTGCGGCAGGCTTGCCCTTGCCTTCTTCAAAAATTTGGGTGGTGTAAAGCCCTTGGGAGCGGAGCTTTTGGACGGCTTCGGCTTCGGATGCTGCGGCGACAGTGCCGTCGGTTTGCTCTCCTTTTGCGTCTAGGGCGGTGTAGTTGAAATTGGCCATGGGATTTTAGTGAAGAATATCCCCCGATACAAAGTGATGGGGGATGGTTTGGCGATGTGAAAAATGGGATATTTGGATTAAATGGTTTTTTGTGAAGGACTCAGAAAAAGACCCGTTAGGTGTATTTTAGGACTTCCTCGATGGTGGTTTTACCGAGGTAGATATTGCGCAGTCCGTCCTCGCGGAGGGTGTTCATGCCGAGTTCGATCGCCTTTTGCTTGAGGACCACGGAAGGGGCGCGGTTGGTGATCAACTCACGGATCGGCTCGGTGATATTGAGCAATTCGTAGAGCCCGGCGCGGCCGCGGTAGCCGGATTGGCCGCAGACTTCGCAGCCGGCTCCGGTGAAGAATTGTTTGTCACCCAGTTCGTGCGGGGAGACCCCGAGCTGTGCGAGGATGCTTTCGGATGGCTCGTAAGGAGTTTTGCAGTCCTTGCAGATAGTCCGTACAAGTCGCTGAGCGAGCACGCCCTCGAGGGATGCGGCAACGAGGAAAGGCTCGCAGCCCATATCGATGAGTCGGGTGACGGCGCCGGGGGCGTCGTTGGTGTGGAGGGTGGAGAGGACAAGGTGGCCGGTGAGTGCGGCCTGGATGCCGATGGTAGCGGTGTCCTTGTCTCGCATTTCCCCGATCATGATGCGGTCTGGATCCTGACGGAGGAAAGCGCGGAGGATGCGGGGGAAATCGAGACCGATGTTCTCGTTGACCGGGATCTGGATGATGCCATCGATGTCATACTCGACGGGGTCCTCGGCGGTGAGGAGCTTCGCATCGATGGTGTTGATGCGGCGCAGGCCGGCGTAGAGCGTGGTGGTTTTACCTGCTCCGGTGGGGCCGGTGACGATGAAAATGCCGTTGGGTTTTTCGATCGTGTCGGTGATGTAATTGAAGATGTCCTCGGGCAGGCCGAGGTTTTCCAAGGAAAGGTTCACCGAGGAGCGGTCGAGCACCCGGAGGACGACGGATTCGCCGTGGTGGGTGGGGAGGGTGGAGACACGCATGTCCACCTGTTTCTCGCCGATCTGTTTGACGATACGGCCGTCCTGCGGGATGCGTTTTTCGGCGATGTTCATGTTCGCCATGACCTTGACCCGAGAGATAATGGGCAGGGCGAGATGGATCGGAGGTGGAGCCATTTCATAAAGGGCACCATCCACCCGGTAGCGGATCTTGAAGTCATTTTCGAAGGGCTCGAAGTGGATGTCCGAGGCCTTCTCCTTGATGGCTTGGTAGAGGACTAGATCGACGTAGCGGATGATGGGGGCGGAGTTCGCCTCGGCTTCCGCGTTGGCGGGATCGAACTTTGTGGTGTCCGAGTCGAGCTGGGAGAGGATGTCGTCCATCGCTCTGCCTTCGCCGCCGTAGCATTCGTTGATCTTGGCCTCGACGAGGTAGTCGGGTGCGACAACGACGACGATTTCCCGGCCGAGGGCGAAACGAAGATCCTCGACGGTTTGTGGGTTGAGCGGATCGACAAGAGCGAGGTGAAGTCCTTGATCATCAAAGTTGACGGGGAACGCACCGTGAAGGCGAGCTGTGCCGGCGGGGAGGAGGTCGAGAAGTGCCGATGGCGGGATCCAGTCTTTGATATCGACGACGGTAGTGCCGAGTTCGGAAGCAACGACTGGCCAGACATCATCGCGGGATTGGATGACCTCGAAATCCGCGAGGAGTTCAGGTACGGTTTTCCCGCTGTTGTCGATCTCGTCGATGATTTCCTGAGCAAGCGAGGCATCGATCAGGCCCCGGGATTGGAAAAGTTCTAGCAGTTGGCGATTGTCCATTTTGAGGTAAATGCTGAAAGGCTGAAAACTGAAACGCTGAAATTTTCTGTAGCGGCAGCCTGTCGTGGGTTTTTGGAAATATGAGGGTTCGAAATTGAAATTTAGTCGGCGTCGCCCATGGTGGCGTGGACGACTTCGCCGCCGGAGGTGAGGCCGGCGAGGACTTTGCGGATGCCATCCTCGCGGAGGGTGCGCATGCCGAGTTCCCTAGCGCGGCGGCGGAGCTGGCCGGTGGTTAGCTCACCGTTGATCATGGAGCGCACTTCGTCGTCGATGTTGAAAAGCTCGAAGATACCCATCCGTCCACGGAAGCCGTTGCCCCGGCATTTCTCACAGCCGACCGGGCCGTAGATGGATGCATCTGCGGTGCGTGAAGGATCGAGGTGGAGGGCGCGCATTTCCTTTTCGGTGAGTTCGGCAGGAGCCTTACAGATCGGGCAGAGTTTGCGGACGAGGCGCTGTGCGAGGATGGAGCGGACGGCGGAGGCGATGAGGAAAGGCTTCACCCCGATGTCTGCAAGACGGGCGACGGCGGAAGGCGCGTCGTTGGTGTGGAGGGTGGAGAAAACCAAGTGACCGGTGAGGGATGCGTTGATGGCGATGTTCGCCGTTTCCGCATCCCGGATTTCC
Organism: Luteolibacter sp.; assembly: GCA_039978775.1. Classification (GTDB taxonomy): domain Bacteria; phylum Verrucomicrobiota; class Verrucomicrobiia; order Verrucomicrobiales; family Akkermansiaceae; genus Luteolibacter. The sequence continues at coordinate 183,027 of JBDWAR010000025.1, forward strand.
CCGATCATGATGATGTTCGGTGCTTGGCGGAGCATGGCGCGGAGGGCGTTTCCGAAAGTCATGCCGATGTCTGCCTTGACCATGACCTGATTGATGCCGGGGAGCTCATACTCGACCGGATCCTCGACGGTAATGATCTTCTTGTCGGGTTTGTTGATGACGTTGAGGCAGGCGTAAAGGGTGGTGGTCTTACCCGAGCCGGTGGGGCCGGTGACGAGGAGGATCCCGTCCGGCAGGCCGAGGAGTTTCTCGAACTGCGCTTGGTCATCGGAGAAGAAACCGAGCTCCGGGAGTCCTAGTAGCAGAGCGGTCTTATCGAGGATCCGCATGACGATGGACTCGCCGTGATTGGAAGGGACGGAAGAGACCCGGAGATCGACTTCCTTATCGCCCATTTTGAGCTGGATACGTCCGTCCTGTGGGAGGCGTTTCTCGGCGATGGACATGCTGCCGCTCATGACCTTGAGGCGGGCGATGATGGCGGGGAGGAGTTTTTTCGGATGGGTGTCGACGTGCACCAGCTTGCCGTCCATGCGGTAGCGGATACGGACGGAAGTTTCGAGCGGCTCGATGTGGATGTCGGATGCGCGCAGGCGGAAGGCCTCGGTGAGCATTTGCTGGACCAGACGGATGATAGGCGCGTCTCCGGTTTCCGCGCCAGCTTCCGCATCCCCGGTGGAGACCGAGAAAGCCGGTTGTTTAGGGCCGTCATCGGATTCCTTCGAAGAATAGAATTGCGAGAGGTGCGAATTGATATCGCTGACGGTGGCACAGGTAAGATTGAGCTCGCGACCGATGACGTGTGGCAGACTGTCGAGCATCTCGAAATCGAGGGGGTCAGCGACTGCGATGGAGAGGAGCAAGCCATCGTCGTGGAAAGGAATGGCACGGTAGCGGCGTGCGACATCTTCGGGCACGGCGGCAAGGATGTCCGGATCCATAGGATAGTCTTCGAGTTCCACGAAGGCTATGCTGGCGTTTGCGGCGAGGGTTTCGGCGACCTGCCTCTCGGTAATGGATTTAATCTCAATGAGGTGCTCGATGATGGTTTTTCCACCGGGAATCGATGCTCGTGCCTGTTGGATTTGCTCTTCCGATATGGCACCGGATTCGACAAGGAGTTCTGTGAGATAATCTTCGTTTGAAAACACGGGGATTTTTTCTGGAAAGGGATTTGGGTGTCACTGCCGGGTATTCCCGGCGCAATGCTACGATGCGAAGATGGTCAAATGGTTGGATGGTGTCAACCTGCCACGTGAGAAAGGATCGCAGGTTTTTTTAAGGCACAGAGTATAAGTGATTTAGGGCGCCTGGCGGGTCTGTATTAATGTGCGAAAATGCCCTGCAGCATCGATCATGGGGGTGTCAGATGCGGACAGAAAGGGACGGATGAAATCGGATAGATCCGTCGGCTCATCGGACTGGAGTTGGTTCTCGGTCCAGTCGGCGAGATCGGTGAAATTTACATCCGCGGTGATATCCTGCATTCCGGGGTTGGCATATATCGCATCGCCCACGAGGCGCTGGTGGAGGAAATAGGCGCGGAGTGAGCCCTTGGGTTGGCGTGTATAGAGTTTTTCGGCGGTGTCTCCGTAGTCGATGGTGAGCATCGATCCGCATTTCCAGAGGGGCAGCCACGAGTTCATCCAGAGGCGATAGGATTCGTGGATTTCGACTCGCTGGCCGAGGCTGTGTTGGAGCTGGAAAATGGAAGATGGCGGGAGCTCGGCGGGAGGCAGCAGGGTCTCGCGCAGGTGTGCCGCCGATTTATCGATGGCGATTTCCTGCCAGCCTTCTTGGGTTTTCTCGAAAAGGCGGACCGGGAAAGCGTCCACGAGTTCGTTCGAATAGATGATGGCTTTTCCGGAGCACGCGGCCAGCGCTCCAGGTAGGTTGGTGTGGTATGAGGCTTTGTTTCCCAAAGTCTCTTTCTGACGTGCGGCGAGTGCGGGTGAAGACTCGACGAGGTGGAGCCGGGTGCGCAGCCGTGTGAACCATGGAAGCTTCTGGAAGACTTGTGAGGCGAGGGTGCCGAGGCCGGGGCCGATCTCGATCAGATCACGGCAGCGATGTTGTCTGAGCGCGCGTGCCGCCCATGCGGCGATGGCGGCGGCAGGTGCTTGCGATAGCTGGGGGGCGGTGGTGAAATCCCCTTTGGCACCGATGCCTCTGATATTACGAGCATAGTAGCCGCGGACGGGATCGTGGAGCGCGCGCTGCATGAAGCGCTCGAAGGTTTCCATGTTCTCCGGTTCCTGCATCGGGAGGAAATGTGCGCGATGGACGTTGTGCCGGGAAACGAAAAAACCGCAGCCTTATGGGCGTGCGGTTCTCGGAAATTGTTGCCGAAGCAGGCTACTTACTTCGCAGCGGCAGTGCGTGCCTTGCGGATGAAGCTGTTCACGGTCTCGGAAGCTTTCGCTCCAACTTTGAGCCATTTGTCGGCTTTCTCGAGATCGATCTCGTAGTTGGTGCCTTCAACGAGTGGGTTGTAGGTACCGATCTGCTCGATGTAACGTCCGTCACGGCGCTTACGGCTATCAACGGCGACGATTTTGTAGTAAGGGCGGTCTTTGGTGCCCTTGCGGTTGAGACGGAGAGAAACTGACATGATTTGACGTGTTGCGGGGTTGCCCATTTCCGGGCGGGCGCGGAGGTTGCTTCAAAAATCCCGGGACGACAAGCGAATTCTTGCCCTCTTTTTGCGGTTTTTTTGAAGTGGAGCGGAGGTTTGGGGTAAAAAAGAACCCGGAGGCAAGAGCCACCGGGTTTTTGAAGGAGATTCAGAACGCTACGATTAGTAGCTCTGAGTGCGAGAATACCTGTAGTGGCACTCAGCACCGAGCTGCGGTGGGAACTCGGAAAGACCGTCGTGGACGTTCATGTCGATCCGGTTGTCCTGGCCGCACTTTTCGTAAGGTGGCTTGAAGGTGCCGCGGTATGTCGGGCAGGTGAAGGTGAACAGCTCGTAGAATCCGTAGCCGAGGCGGCGAAATGCGCGGCTCGTGCCATCGACAGCTCCGTAGGACCAGCCAGCGTTGCCGCCGTATTCGTTTTTGCGAACGATCTGTTCCGGGATTTCCAAGAAGCCGTAGAGGATATTGCTAATGCCACGTCCGAGCTTGCGAGCGGAGGTGTATTGCGAGCCTGGAGGTGCGTGGATATCACCGGCAGCAAAGCCTGCGAGAACGATGAACGCCGAAGCGGTAACGAGGAGTTTTTTCATGCTTGGACTAGGTTAGGAAAAGGGAGAGTCGCTTGGCAAGGAGAAGTTCGCCGATTTTGGTTCACAGCTCGAAGGACAGCACTTTGAGGATGCCGGGGGTTTCGCGGAGTGTCTTGAGGAGGGCTGCGGTCGGCTCGTTGTCCACCTCGATGACGGTGACGGCGGTCTTTTTCTCCTTATTGCGGGAGAGCGCCATGTTGGCGATGTTGACTTCCGCAGTGCCGAGGGAGGAGCCGATGACGCCGACGATGCCGGGGCGGTCGTCGTTTTCCACAAAGAGGAAACGTCCGGTCGGGTTGGTCTCCACGTAGTGACCGGCGATGTGAACGATACGTGCCGAGCTGCCGTAGAAGGTGCCGGCGACGGTGGTTGTCTCGTTGCCCTTGATGGCGGTCACCTCAATGAGTTCGGTGCAGTTGGTGGAAAGGGCGACGGTGGACTCAGTGACCTTGATGCCGAGCGCTTTGGCGACGGCTGGGGCGTTGATGAGGTTTACCTGTGCTTCGTTGCTGGCGGATTCGAGGTAGCCGACAAGGATCTGGCGGGTCACCAGTTCGGTGTCCATTTCGGAAACGGGACCGAGGTAGGAGACGCGGATCGAATCGCATTGCGCCGGGGCGAGCTTGGAAACGAGTTTACCGAGCGAGGAGGCGAGATTGAGGTAAGGGCCGACAGATTCGAGGGTCTTTGCGTCGAGGTTCGGCATGTTGACCGCATTGCGGATTTCACCGGTGAGGAGGAAATCCTTGATCTGGATGGCGACCTCGATGCCGACGTTTTCCTGAGCCTCTGCGGTGGATGCACCGAGGTGCGGGGTAAAGACGGCTTTCTTCACGGAGAAGAGCGGGAAATCTGCTGGTGGTGGCTCGACTTCATAGACGTCGAGCGCGATGCCCGCGAGGTGGCCGGCGTCGATCGAGGCCTTGGCAGCTGCTTCATCGACCAAACCGCCACGTGCGCAGTTCACGATGAGTGCGCCGGGGTTCATGAGGGCGATGGTTTTCTCGTTGAGGATGTGCTTGCTGTCCGGGGTCATCGGGATGTGCAGGGTGACGACATCCGCTCCGGTGAGTGCTTTTTCAGCAGTCTCTGCGAGCTCCACTTTGAGCGACTGGGCACGTGCGGCGGTGAGGAAAGGGTCGTAAGCGACAACGGTCATGCCGAATGCTTGGGCGCGTTTTGCGAATTCTGTGCCGATGCGGCCCATGCCAAGGATGGCGAGGCGTTTGCCGAACATTTCGACACCGCCAAGGATTTTGCGGTCCCACTTTCCGGAGATCATCGAGTGATGTGCGGCGCCGACGTTGCGGGCCAGCGAGAGCATCAGCGCAAAGGCGTGCTCCGCGGTGGAAATCGTGTTGCCGGATGGGGTGTTCATCACCACAACGCCGTGGTCGGTGGCAGCATCGCGGTCGATATTATCGACGCCGACACCAGCGCGGCCGATGGCTTTGAGGTTCTTCGCGGCGGCGAAAACGGCGGGGGTGACTTTGGTTTCCGAGCGGATCACGAGGCCGTGGTAATCCCCGATGACTTCGAGGAGTTGATCGGCAGACATGCCGGTTTTGACATCGACGGTGATGCCTTCGGCGGAGCGGAGGGCTTCAACACCCTTTTCGGAAATGGGATCGGAGACGAGGACGCGGTATTCGGACATGGGAAGGCGTGGTTAAATGAGAGGGGGCGCGGTGGCAAGGTTAAGCATAGGATTTTCTGCGCGAAAAACAGGGGCTTGTGGAATATTAGATCTTCTTTTTTGCCCTTTGCGCGGATTTTCCATAGAAACGGAATGATGAAATTCACGGAAATTGCGTTCAGAGGGGCGGGAGTCACATTTTCGATGGCGCCATTTGAAGCTCCCGTCTGCCGGATGGCCCTGATGCTCGATCCTGCAGGCAATATGCTGATCATCCACAAACGCAAACCCGGGCACTCATGAACCGACACGAAAAAATCAATTACGTCGAATTTCACTCCAGCGATCTGAGTCGCACCAAGCGCTTCTTCGGGGATGTGTTTGGGTGGGAATTCCAGGATTACGGCTCGGAATACGTCGCCTTTTCCGGTGCCGGGCTGGACGGTGGTTTTTTCCTCTCGGATAAATCTTCATCCTCGCAGGAGGGTGCGGTGCTAATCGTGTTCTCCAGCGAGCGGCTCGAGGAAACCCTGTTCAAGATCGAAGCTGCGGGAGGGCAAATCATCAAACAGGTCTTCGATTTTCCCGGGGGGCGCCGGTTCCATTTCTCCGATCCTGCCGGAAATGAATTCGCAGTCTGGAGTGATACCTGATGCTCGGAAATCCCAATCCCGTCTCCCTGAAACTCTCTCAACAGAAATAAAAACCATGAACACACAACGCAACCCCGTCGCTTGGTTCGAGATCTATGTCCAGAACATGGAACGGGCCAAAGCCTTCTACGAAAAAACCTTGGGTCAGGACCTCGAACAATTATCGGATCCCAATGATGGTGGAATAGTCATGTGGGCGTTTCCGATGGTTCAGGACGGCGGAGGCGCGGCCGGAGCGCTGGTGAAAATGGACGGAAAGGACTCCGGTGGTGGCGGCACCATCGTCTATTTCTCCTGCGCCGATTGCGGACCCACCTCAAAAGCCGCGCTCGATGCCGGGGGCAAGATGCAGCTGGAGAAAATGCCGATCGGCGAGTATGGTTTCATCTCCTTGGTTTACGATACCGAGGGGAACTTGATCGGCCTGCACTCCATGGAATGAAGATTTTCACCGCCAAATCTACAGCCGCAGAAATACCATGAGACAGCTCCCCAATATCCTCGGCGGACTGCTTGGCCTGCTGTTCATCTCCGTCAGCCTCATGTTCTTTTTTAACATGATGCCGGATCAGCCCGCACCTCCTGAGGGATCGCCACCCGCCATGTTCATGGGGGCGCTGATGCCCACCGGCTACATGCATTTGGTGAAATCCTGTGAGCTTCTGGGCGGGATTCTTGTCGCCATTCCGCTCACCCGGAACTTCGGCCTGCTGCTGCTCGGTCCGGTGATCGTCAACATCCTAGCCTTCCATATTTTCATTACCGGAGGCGCCGGCCTCCTCAACAAACGCGCCACCCAGTCATGAGTCATTTTCCCTATCCACCCCTGAGCGCCTACATCGCCGTCAACAACGCCGCCGAAGCGATTACTTTCTACAAAAAGGCCTTTGGAGCCGAAGAGCGATACAGCCTTAAGGATTCCACAACTGGCAAGATCGGCCACGCGGAATTGCTCATCGAAAGCGCTCTGCTGATGCTGTCCGAGGAGATGCCGGGATGGAATAAATCCCCGAAAACCCTCGGTGGCACCACCGCCGTGTTCTGCTTGATGGTGAAAAATGCCGACGTCGCCATCGAGAAGGCCGTTGCCGCAGGAGCGACTGTCGTCATGCCAGCCGCCGATCAGTTCTACGGCTTCCGCAGCGGCCACATCCGCGATCCCTACGGCCACGAATGGATGCTCCAGCACGAGGTCGAAAACGTATCCCCCGAAGAAATGCAGAAGCGCTGGGATGGGATGATCAGTGACTGCAAACCCACCTAAACCATCCACATGAGCAAGTACATCGACGGGTTCGTCCTCCCGCTACCCAAGGGCAAATTGGAGAAATACACGCAAGTCGCCACCAAGGCTGCGGCAATCTGGAAAGAGCACGGTGCGCTAGAATACCTTGAGGCGGTCGGTGATGATTTCAAAGCGGAAGATATGGTCGATTTTCCGAAATTGACCGGTGCCTCGGCGGAGGAAACCGTGATCATGGCCTACATCGTCTATGAATCCCGCGAGCACCGGGATTCGGTCAACGCCAAGGTCATGGCCGATCCGAGAATCAAGGAAATGTGCGATCCTGAGAATCCGATTTTCGACTACAGCCGCATGGCCTACGGCGGCTTCCGTGCGATTGTGGAAAAATAAGCCATTCGATGAATGCGCAGGATTGGGAGTGGTTCATTGTGGCCGTTTTCGTGAATGTGGAGTCCGCGGAGGACATAATTTCGTAAGCACAAGAAGGCGCGCCGGAAAGGGCTGCGAAGGATTGACGCGGGTGCTACAGTCCGGGCGTGCTTCACTGGTTTTCAGAAGGGAAATTCCCATTGTATCTCGCGCCGATGGCGGGAGTGACGGATCTCATTTTTCGCCGCATCTGCAAGGAGATGGGGGCGGATGTGATGGTGACGGAGTTTGTGAGCGCGGAGGGCATCATGCAGGCGGATGAGCGGACGCGGAAATACACGGAGTTCGATGAGGGCCAGAGGCCGGTGGGGGTGCAGCTTTTCGGGGCGGACGGGGTGCGGATGGGTGAGGCGGCGCGCAAGATCATCGACAAGGGGCTGGCTGGCAGGATCCCGGATTTCATCGACATCAATTTTGGCTGTCCGGTGAACAAGGTGGTTTCGCGCAATGGCGGTTCCTCGCTGCTGCGGGACTGCCCGCTGCTGGCGAGTGTGGCGTCCGGCGTGGCAAAAGCGGTTGGGATGGATGTGCCGGTGACCGCGAAGATCCGAATCGGCTGGGATGCGGATTCGGTCAATGCGGTGGAGGTAGCGAAGACGCTCGAAGACTGTGGCATGCAGGCGATCGCGGTGCATGGGCGAACGCGTGCGCAGGGATATTCCGGCGAGGCGGATTGGGAGGTGATCGATGCGGTGGCGCAGGCAGTGAAGGTGCCGGTGATCGGGAACGGGGATATTGCGACGGGGGAGGATCTGGCGAAGCGCAAGCGCGAGACGGCGGTGAGCGGAGTGATGATCGGGCGGGCGGCGATGCAGAATCCGTGGGTGTTCCGCGAGGCGAAGCATTTCCTGGCGACCGGGGAGGTGATGGCTCCGGTGCCAATTGAGGAGAGGTGGGAGTTGATTTTACGGCACTGCCGGATGGCAGTGGAGAGCAATCGCTATGGCAATGAGCGCCAGACCCTGACAGCGATGCGCGGGCGGCTGATGGCGTATTGCAAAGGATTTCCCGGGGCGAAAGATCTGCGCCAGCGGTTGTGCCAGGTGGATTCCGTGGCCTCGGTGGAGGTGCTGGCGGAGTTTTCCATGGGCAATGCCGAGGCTGCCGCCGGAGTGTGAGGATTTAATTAATTTTGCCGAGGTGGTGCGCGGTGGTAGGTATGGGGATGGTTTATTTCCTCAAGTGGCTCCCGGTTTCGTGCGTTTTGTGGGCCAGCGGCTGTGTGGGTTTTTACGGGACACGTAGTACTTATGGTGCAGCCGTGGAGGGTGTGGAGGTGAACGGGGCGCGTATCACGATGCAGGTGAAACCCGAGGGGACGAGCGGCGGCAGTTATGCGCTGACCGCGATGGTGGTGGGCGTGGGGGTGGCGAATCTCGATGGGCCTTTCCGCTGGCGCATCGAGGCGGAGGGGAAGGAAGGGGTGCACGAGGCGCTGTATGTGACACGCATCCGGACGAAGACCTCGGTGACTAAGCGGGATGAGGTTTATCCCGATAAGTGGCTGGGTGAGAAAATCCCTTTTTCCAAGAAGCAGAGCTATCCGGCGGGGGTGGTGAAAGCGGTGTTCGAGATCCCCGGCAGGCTGGAGGTAAAGCCGAAGGAGGACGGGGCGCTGGAGGTGCTGGCGGATGTCACCGTGCTGGCCAACGGCAGGCGGGCGGGAAGTACCGTGAAGTTCCGGTTGGACCCGGCGAGCAAGGATGACCGGGAGGTGATTTTCCTGCCGGCCGAGATTGTCTCAAGCATCGGAAAGCCGATGAGTGAGTGGGAGGAGGAAGGCTGGGACGAATAGGGAAAAAGAAAACGATCCCGGGGGGTGGATGAGTGGGGGGGACTCAAATCCGGGATCGTTTCGTTATGTTTCCTTTGGGGGGAAAGAGTGGGAAGAAGGATGGAATGGCCCCGGACCGGGGGGAGGTGAGCTATTGGGGGGGAACAAGGCTCATCCGGGGTCATTCCGGTATTCCTTTTGGGGGGAAGCTCAAGGCATGTAGGTCTCTGAATCGACCTGCATGGCGTTCACGCGCATGCTGCGGGAGATTGTGAAGGTCGTGCTGTCGAGGCGCTCGGTGCCGTAGGGCGTGGTGTGGAGTAGATCGATGCGGTAAGGGCCGTCGGCCTCGAAGAGATCGGCGTAGTCGTCGACTTCGAGGATGCGACTTTGGGGCAGTTCCTGATCGAGGACGAGCCTTGAGCCGGGGATGACTGTGCCGTCGCTGTCGGATTCAGTTTCCACGTTGTGGATGCGGAGGTAGGTGTCGCTGCGTGGGTAGAGATCGTCGAGTTTGACGGTGATGGTGGGAGGCTTACCGCGGACAGTGCTGCCATCCTCGACGCCGGAGATGGCGCCGCTGGCCATCGGCCAGACCTGGACGAAAGCGGTGGCGAGCTGAGTCTGGGAGAAAAGGCCGTCGCCGAGAATGTGGAGGACAAAGTGTTCCTCTCCGCGAGACTTGAGGGGATTGGCGGCTTGGATGGAGGATGCCGCATAGTTCACGTGGGTGTTGCCGTTTTTCTCGATGTAACCGCTGGAGAAAGGCGTGCCGGAGATTGCTTGTGCGGCGGTGATGTTCAGAGAGCCGTCCGGATTGGGAGCGAGGTGATGTTCGGCAAGAACGCGTTTAGCGGCTGCAGGGGCGTTCGCGGAGGATTCCAAGTTGCTGATCTTGAAGGTGACTCTAAATGGCTGATCGACGCGAATACGTGGGACGCCGTTGTAGGAATCCAGGGTGTCGATGGTGATCGTGCCTTTTGGGAGGTAAGCGCCGACGAGCTTTTGGTCGAGGAGGTAGTCCTTGGCGGTATTCGAGGCGATGGTCCAGAGCTGGAAGAGGGCTCCTCCTTCTTGGGTGAGTAGCGCGGCGGCACTCGTTCCATTTTCGGTCACCGGCATGTCCCAAACGACGTTGGTTTGCTGCTGCTGCTGGCGGATGAAATTGTAGTAATTGCCGGCAGTGGTGGTTGTCGTAGTCGTGGTGGTCTGCGCTGGTGCAAGCGGGGCGGCAAGAACAAGCGCGATCGAGGCGATTTTTTTGAAGGTTTTCATGAGCTGGCTGGCTGTAGATTGGGGGGATGGGAGGTGGGCGCGGGATTACCGCGCCACAGATATCGGGCCGCCTTGATGGACGGCGACGATGACTCGATCCTGTTTTTTCCAGAATTCGATCTTCTCTTCGGGGAACGGTGCGTCGCCGGAGGCTTGTGCGAAGGAGGTCTCTTGGGTGGAGATCCAGGCAGGGTTTCTCGCAAGGAAGTCGTTCCATTGAAGGAGGGTTCCGACAGGGCGGGCTCCGACATTGGGGGCTTTTCTCTCTGGGACGAAGAGAACGGCACCCTGTGGGACGAGGGTCCAGTACTCTCCATCGTGGAGGATTTCCGACTGTGCGATGATCGATTGGCTGGAGGCGCGTGGGACTGGCGCTTCCGAGTCAACGGTTTGTGAAAGGTTCTCGAGGGAACCTCCTTGTTGTTTTGCAGTGAGCTCCTGTGGCGTGATAGGTGCCACAACGAGAACGGGTTCTGCAAGAGATGTCGCCGCAAGGGCGATCCAGAGGATGGATGCTTTCATGGTAGGGGGGATGTTTGTTTTGGGGGAGGGGGAGAGTGATGGGTGTCACTCAAACGAGACGAGGACCACAAGATCCTGCATATCGAAGTAGGTCGTGCCTGGAGCCGCGGTGGAAGATTCCCACAGGATGATCAGGTCGCGTTCGCCGATATTGATTTTTCCGGAGCTGTCGATGTATGGGCGGAGGAAGCTCGTCACGGAGCCTTGGTTGTAGGCCGGCGCATAGGATGGAGCCGATGAGCCTTTGCCGAGAACGGTCACGTATTTGGTGGTTTCCCGGGTATGGTTGAATGGCAACCAGGAGGAACCGCCCCATCCGCGTGCACCGAAGTCAATGCGATCCGTTTTTTTGACCTTCTTATCAATGAGGATTGCCGAGGAGACCACAGTGGGTCCGGTGCCGTAGAAAAACTTTTCCCACGAACCGTTGTTGAAGGAGCAATAGGCATCCAGGGGCAGGAGGGTCGAGCCGGATTGGAACGCGACGCCGAGAACGCGGACGCGCATGTCGAGGGTCTTTTTGGGAACGATGGTTCCGGTGGGTTCGACGGTGACGATGTCCTTGATGACCGTTGGATACTCGATGTTCCAGTCAAGGTTGGAGCGGGATCCTACGCGGACGAGTTGTTTGTCGACGTTGAGCGTTCCTCGGGGGACGTCGATTTGTGAGAGTCCGGTGCTGGCCGAGATGACCAGGGAGCCGAGGGTGAGCGTGAGCAGACCTACGGCACGGGAGTGCATGGATGCTTTCATGTATTCGGGGGGGTTGGGGGGTGAACAGACTTACCGCTGTGGGTGACAACGGGTGCTCGTAAGCACGCACTACTTAGAACTGTTTTCTGCTAAAAACTCAATGTTTCTTGATAGTATTACGTGATCACGTGGGGGTGTCTTTTTTGGGTAAGTAGGTTAAATTTGTCCTGTGATCCTTATAGATTAAGGGTTTCCATGGGGTTATTAAACATTACCGATTTTTTAAAAATACCTCATATTTCGGCTCGTGATTAGTAAGCTAAAGTTAACCTATTTGCAAAAAAGGGGTTATTGGGAGGGTTGAGGAAGGTTTTCGGAGCGTAGTGAAAGGTTGCCATGCGATGATCCGGGGGATAGGTTTCTGGGTGCATCGAACTTTCGTTTATCTGATTGGCCTCCTCGTTTGCGCAGGTGGCTCGCCAGCCCAGGAGTTGGCTTCTGCTGAAACGCCTGGAGCAGGGAATTCAGTGGTAGTTGAAAGCGGTGATACGGAATCCAAATCTGCAAACGACGGATCGATTTTCACCCGCAGGGATGCCCGTACTATTACGCTCAAGATCCCGGCGCCTCGCGGGCAGATCGTGGACCGCAAGGGGCGACCGATGGCGCAGAACGAAGTGGCCTATCAAGTGGCGCTCCAATACAAGCAGTTTCAGGATGCGGATCGTGCCTATGTGATTGATTGGGCGCGGACGAGACTGGCGCCCTTGGCGGGGATTTTGCCGGGATATTCCGAAAAAACGGATGACGAGCTCTATGATCATTACCGCCACCGCCGTTGGCTTCCGCTTTATGTAAGCCGGCAAATCGGGGTGGAGGAGGCCAAGCAGCTCGAGCCGAAATTGAGCGCCGATCTGGTATTGTATCCGGTCTACCGCAGGCTTTATCCCGAGGATAGTTTGGCGGCGCACATCATCGGATATTCAGGGAGCGTGGGCAGACTGCCGACCGGGCCGATCAATTTCAACGAGCCGTTGTGGGAAGAGTCCGAGGGTCGTGCGGGTCTCGAAAAGCTATTCAACCGGGAGTTGACTGGCATCGATGGTAGCAAGCGGCTACTTTTTGACGAAAATGGCAATAAGCTGCTCGAGAACCAGACGCAGCGCCCGCGGCCTGGTGGCACGGTGGTGACGACGTTGAACCTAGATTGGCAGAAACGTGCCGAGAAGGTGCTGAGGAACGGTTGCTCGCGGGGTGCCTTCGTGGTGATCGATGTGGTGACCGGGGAGGTGTTGGTGATGGCATCCCGGCCGAGCTTTGATCTGAACAAGTTCATTCCGGGCATCAGTACGGAGGAATTCAAGGCGCTGCAGGAAGATCCAGGCAATCCGCTTTTCGGTCGGGCTTTCCAGTCCGCCTATCCGCCGGCCTCCGCCTACAAGCCGGTTGTGGCACTGGCGGCGCTGAACAACGGCACTGTCACGGAGTATTCCACGGTGAATTCCCCGACATCGATCCGCATCGGCAACCACACTTTCAAGAACTGGTCGCGTGTGGCGGAGGGTCCGATCAATGTGAAGCGGGCGCTGGCTCGCTCCTGCAACACTTGGTTTTACCAAGTCGGCATTGATGTGGGGCCTTCGGTTTTCCTCGCGCTTTCGCGTCGTCTTGGGATGGGCGAAAAAACTGGGTTGCCGCTGATTGGGGAAACGCCGGGATTGGTGCCGACCAATGAGTGGATGTTGCAAAACGAAGGTCGCCGCATTCTCGACGGGGATACGGCAAATATGTCGATCGGGCAGGGTAGTTTGCTGGCATCGCCGTTGCAGGTCGCTCAGATGATGGCGGGAATCGGAAACGGGGGCGCACTGCCGAAGCTTTCCTTGGTCAGCCAAGTGCAGGATTCGCACGGCCGGGTGATCAAGGCCAGCATACCGGAGAGGAGAAACTGGCTGGGTCTGGATGAGGATGCGGTGGCGATCGTGCGCGAAGGCATGCGAGATGTGGTGGATAAGAGCTACGGCACAGGAAAAGGCGGCGGATTGAGTTACGTCAGTCTTGCGGGCAAGACCGGCACGGCGCAATGGGGGCCGCCGCGACTGAATCAGCGGTTGGCGTGGTTTGCAGGTTTCCTTCCTTATGATAATCCCCGTTATGCCTTTGCGGTGCTCTACGAGGGGAAACCCGGCGAAGGGGTTTCCGGTGGGCGCATGGCCGCCCCAATGGTGAGGAGTTTCTTCGAACCACTGGAGGATGAGATCAAAGAAATCATCGCTCCACCTAAGAAAGCCCTGATCGTGGTGCCGGAAGGCGATGAGGATGATGAGGATGAAGGCTTGTCAGACGACGATGTCCTCAAAGCTATCCCGATCGACGATATCGACCTTGAGGGGGATGCTCCGATGGATGAGTCGGAAAATTCTACCGATGAAGATTCGAATGGGGTTCTGAAGGCGGTGCCCATCGATGAGGAGTCGGACGACAGTTTCAACGAAGACTTGTGATCACCTGAAGCGGATCAGAACCGGCCTGTGGTCGGATGCCATTTCCCAAAGAGGATTATCGATGACGTAGGAGGCTTTTTTGTCCACGTGACGTTTCAGAGCCTTGGAGACTGTCACGAAATCGATGCGCGTGTAGGAGTCCTCGACGGCATAGCAGTGGGTCCAGCTTTCTCCCCTGCTGTCCTTCACGTGGAGAGGGTTCATGTAGCCGGGAGTACGGTAGGTGCCGTAGATCGTGCGCGTGCTGATGCTGCGGGTGGTGTCGTTGAAATCACCGTAGATGATGAGGTGGGTATCGGGGGCGGCGGCGAGGATGGCGTCCGCATATTTCCTCGCATGGGCAGCTTCTGCCAGCCGCAGCGCTGCTTGGTCGAACTCCTGCACGGTGCGTTTGGATTTTAGGTGCAGGCCGAGAAGGCGAATTTCCGTGCTACCGGTGTTGACGGTGACGTCCAGTATGCCGCGTTGCATCGAGCGTTCGTTGCCGGGGATCGCCGTATCGGGAGTGCCTACTGCCGAAAAAGGGAAACGAGAAAGGAGGGCGAGGTGGCGGACGGAATCCTCCCCGCCGGTGTAATGGATGTGAGGAAGGTGGACTCCCACTTCCTTGAGCATGGATTGGATTTCCTCGACGTCATTCATGTCGCCGATTTCACAGAGTCCGATGATGTCGGGGGAGTCGGCGGCGAGCAGGTTGATCACGGCGGCCTTTGCTTCGGGGGATTTCTCGGGGGACTGGCTAGAGATTAGCCAATTTTTGACGTTGTAGGTGACGAAGGTGAAAGCGGGGAACGAGGGATCTACGGGCGCAGGTTCCACCGGCAAAGGCGCGGATTCGGAAGGGCTTTGTGTGGTGTCTGTCCTCCAAGGAGGAGTTTCCGCGTGCTTCAAGCGGAGCGCGCCAATAGCGGCCAATGCGGCAAGGGCTGCCAGAAGCATGAAACCGGTGAAGCGTCCGAGTTTCATAGGCATGAAAGTGAGCCGCTTGTCAGCGGAGCGCCTCAGGCGTCGCGTGATTCACTGCCGGAAGCAGTTTTGACACGGGTTTCTTTTTTGTCATCGGAGCGGGAAACTTCGTCTTCGGAGCGGGTGATTTCGCGCTCGAATTCCTCACGGGCCTTCTTGAATTCGCCCATGCTCTTGCCGACACCACGGGCGAGTTCAGGAAGTTTCTTGGCACCGAAAAGCAGCAGGACGATGATGAAAATCCAGATCATCTCCTGGCCGCCGAGGGAACCGATGAATGCGAGGCTGAGGTTGCTCATGCGCGGAACCTACGGTCGGAAAGCGTTCTAAGCAAGAGACAAGACGGGCACGGCGCGAGTTTCATTTTCCTCGAAAAACACCTCAGGAAAGCCTGTCGCGAAAGTCCTCGTAGGAGAACTCGCGCAGTGTCTCGATGCTTCCATCTTCGTGAAGGAGCTTGATGGGCGGGTGTTTTACTCCGTTGAAAGTGGTCGTTTTCACCATTGTGTAGTGCGCCATGTCGTCGAAAACGAGGATGTCTCCCTGGGCGAGTTCGCGAGAGAAGCGGTAGTCGCCGACGACATCCCCGGCGAGGCAGGTGGGGCCGCCGAGACGGTAAACCGGACCTTCCGCGCCCATCAAGCCGGTGCCTTCGATATCACCGGCGAGGTGGTAGGTTTCGCCGGCAAGTGTGACGGCGGGTTCGGGGGAGTGGTCGGCAGGTGAAGGATCGACGAGGAAAACGTCCGGGCGGTAGGGCATCTCGATGACATCCGGCATGTGGGCGGTGGCAGAGATGTCGAGAATGGCGAGCTTGTGCCCAGCGGATTCGAAGACGTCCATGACGGTGGCGCGGAGGACACCGGTGTGGATGGCGACGGCTTCGCCGGGCTCGAGCCAGACCTCGACGTTATATTTTTCGCGGGCCTCTTTCACCAGCCTGACGAGCAGTTCCCGGTCGTAGAAGGGCTTGGTGATCCAGTGGCCACCGCCCATGTTGAGGTAGGTGAACTGGGGGTTGCGGAGCAGGTATCCGAATTTCCGGTCGACCGCTTTCAAGGTGCTTTCCAGATCCGGGGAGTCCTGTTCGCAGAGGGTGTGGAAATGCAGGCCGGAGAGGCCAGTAAGATCGGCGCCCTCGAGTTGATCGGCGGTGATGCCGAGCCGTGAGCCGGGCACACAGGGATCGTAGATGGGTGTGCTGCCGGTGGAGTGCTCTGGATTGATGCGCAGTCCGCATTGCACCTCGCCAGAGATGAAGCGGGGGTGGGCGAAGATCGTTTCCCGGAAGCGGAACCACTGGGAGAGCGAATTGAAATCCAGATGGTGGGTGAACTCGAGAAGGGTGGCGATTTCCGCCTCATCGTAGGCGGGCGAGTAGGTGATGACGTGTTTTTTGAAATGCTCGTGAGCCAGCTGTGCCTCCCAGAGACCGGAGGCGCAACAGCCATCGAGATCCGGTGCGATATGGGGAAACGCTTTCCAGCAGGAAAATCCTTTGAGGGCCAACACGACCTTGCAGCCGGCGGCGTCTGCCGTTTCCCGGAGGATGGCGGTGTTGTGCTTTAGCGCGGCAACGGAGATGAGGAACATGCCGTTGTTTTAAGCACGAATTTCCAAATCCTAAATTCTAAACCGGTGGATCAGGAAAAGAGTTTGCGGGCGGTGTGGGTCGATTGCCGGGTGGGATCAATCCGCTGCGCTGCTGATGGCGATACCGAGCATGCAGACATCGTCGTCGAAGTGGTGGCCCTCGGAGAAATCGAGAACGGTCTCGAGGATGCCGTCGAGCCATGCTTCAAGCTCTGGCGAGGTGTTTTCTCCGGCTGTCTTGAGCAGGCGCTCCGCGAGAAATTGTTCGCCGTCTTCATTTTCCGCTTCGAGAACACCATCGGTGAAAAGCAAGAGGCGATCCGAGTCTTCGAGGGGAACTGTGTGGGTGGGGTATTTCACCGAAGGAATGAGGCCGAGCGCGGGGCCTTTTTCTGAAGACCTGGCGCAAAGCTGGATGTTGCCCTTTTTCCCAGAAAGGACGGGGCCGGGATGTCCGGCGCAAGAGTACTCCAAGGTGAGGTTGCGGAGGTCGATGATCCCGTAGAAGGCCGTGGCAAACATGGTGACGTTGGCACGTTTCAGTATGGCGGTGAGCCCGTCGTTGAGGGCTCCGAGGAAATCCGAGGTATTGCGGCGTTTGGCGGTGCGTGTGGCGATCAGGCCGCGGAGCATGGAGACGATGAGTGCGGCGCGTATGCCGTGGCCCATGACATCGCAGATGAAAATGCCGTAGCGGTCTTCGCCGAGATCCATGACCTCGTAGAAATCCCCAGCGAGCCCGGAGATGGGAAGGTAACGAGTGCCAAAGGTGGCACGGTTGCCGTTGTCCGATTCCCTAGGAGCAAAGCTGCTGGCGGAGAGGGCTTGCTGAATCTCGCGTGCAAGCTTGACCTCCTCTTCGTAGGAGCTGTTTTTCTGGAGCAGTTCGTTGGCGAGTTCCGTGGCTTGGTTCTGTGCCAGCACCAAAGATGTGACATCGCTGGATACCCCGAAGGTTCCTTTAATTTCGCCCTTTCGATTGTACCAAGGGAATTTTGAAGTCACGACAAAGGTCTCCTCCCCGCCTTTCCATGTTTCCCGCTCGAGCTGGCCGGCCATGGAGATGCCGGTCTCGATGATGCGTCTTTCGTCGGCCTGGGCTTTTTCCCAATGGGCATCGGAGAAAAGTTCGCTGTCGTGCATCCCTATCAGCTCGGTCGCCGATTCGAGGTTGTGCCAATTGGCGAGCCCTTTGTTCGCCATGACGAAACGTGAACTTAGATCTTTAAAGTAAATCTGCAGAGGCACGTGGTCGATGAGGGTCATCAGGAGGTGCCTTTCCTCATCCACTTCGGCTTCTGCTGCTTTGCGCAGGCTGATGTCGATCATGGAGCCGGCGATACGGGTTGACTTCCCAGATTCATCGCGCACGACGGAGCCGCGGATGCGGAGCCAGCACCAACCGCCATCCGCATTGCGGATGCGCACATCGGAGGACAGCATTTCCTTGCCTCCCGGAGACAATGCAAGAGTCACGGCGTCTGCAAAACGCTGGCGGTCCTCTTGATGGACCGAAAGGTAGGGCGGCAGGAAGATGTTCGGTGCCTGTTCATCTCCGTATCTGAGAAAACTCAGGATGCGGGAGGAATAATAAATGGCCGTTTCATCGGTGAGCCAGTCCCAGATCCCTTCATTAGATGCGCGGAGGGCGAGTTCGAGGCGTTCCGGGTCGATGGTAGGGGACTCTTGGATCTCAGACATGGGTTTTGGGAAGGGACGAGTATTATGAAGCCTTTCGCACCGAGCCGCATCAAGAAATATCGCGGAAGGATCATCCAGATCAGGTATTGCGTTTCACGTGAGAGTGGCTAAGAGAGGCGCGATGAAACGTCTTGCCCTGCTTCCAGTTCTGTTTGTTTTCGCCCTCGGTGCCTGCGAAAGGCATGAATTCGAAGGGCCAGAAGGTACGAAACGCCTTCATCAGCACCATGACTCCCACGGGGATGAGCATGACGACCACGGTGATCACACCGAAAAAGGTCATTGAGCCTATTGGTTCACTACGCGTTTTCAGGGCGTTTCCTCCAGATAAAATCCAATAGCTCACTGCCAGTCGGCAATAGATGAGTATAGAAATCGTATTAACCCTGCTGGTAATCGGCCTGACCCTGGTGGCTTTTATCCGGGAATGGTCGTCGCCGGATGTTCTTGCTCTCTCGATCCTATGCCTGCTTGTCGCGCTGGGATTGATCGACATGAAGGACATGTCGTTGGTCTTCAAAAACGAGGCACCGCTGACTATTGCTGCCTTGTTTGTCATCGGCGGTGCTTTGGAGAAAGTCGGAGCTGTCGATCAGATTGGGCGAGTGCTGCAGAGGCGGGTGAAAGGCGGTGTGCGCTCCTCGATCTTCGCGTTCACGTTGGTAGCTGCATTTTTCAGCGCATGGATGAACAACACGGCGATCGTGGCAATTCTGATGCCAGTGGTTTTGGGATTTGCGAGGTCGAAGGAGATTCCCGCCTCAAAGCTTCTGATCCCCCTGTCCTATTCATCTATCCTCGGCGGCAGCTGCACGCTGATCGGGACATCTACGAACCTGCTGGTCAACGGCAGCCTCAAGGATCTCGGGTTGGAGCCGATGTCGATGTTCGCCCTTGCTCCGGTGGGGGTACCGCTGGCCATCGCGGGGATTGCTTACATGGTGGTTTTCGGTCCCAGGTTGCTGCCCTCCCGTTCCTCGATCACAGGGAGTCTGGAAATTGATTTCCGCACCACACCGCTGCATCACCTGCTCATCGGCGAGGGCTCGAAGCTGATCGGTAAAAAACTTTTAAAAACCACTCTAGGTAGCCGGGAAGCCGGGATCCATGTGCTGGAGATTCGTCGGCGTGGCACGCGCCTGATGCTGCCGCTGAGCGCCGTGACGGTGGAAAAGAACGACCGTTTCCTCGTCGCCCTTCACCGCAGACGAGGTGGTGCGGCGAAGGCGGAGCAACTCTTCGCCGAAATCGGTGCCCAGGAGCTTTCATCGGTGGATGGTATCGTATCGGAGCTGGTTATCCATGGGGAGTCCTCCCTGCTGGGACGCAGCCTTGCCGCTTCGGATTTCCGCCAACGCTACAACTGCGTGGTGCTTGCGGTTCATCGGGACGGGCTAAACATCACCAGCCGCATGTCGGAGGTCTCGCTGGACAGGGGCGACACCCTGCTGGTCATCACGGCGGTGAACAACCTTCCTGCGCTCAAAGAGACCCGGGATTTCGTGCTGACGGATGCACCTATTGAAAACACCCTTGGCGGCGAAGCGCCGGTTCCAGTGAAGCGCTGGCCGATCGTGTTTTCATGGAGTGTGCTTGCTGCAGTGGTGCTGACGGTTGCCATCACTGACATGCTCGGGCGCATGAATCCTGCGATCCCGCAGATCCCGATCCACTACGCCGGGATAGTGGGTGCACTCGCGTTGCTGTGGTCAGGCGTGCTTTCTCCGCGGGAGGCCTATGCGAGCGTGGACTGGCAGGTGCTGCTCATGCTTTACGGTCTGCTCGGGCTGGGCATGGCGATGCAGTCCTCCGGCACGGCGGAATGGCTGGCGAAAAACCTCGTGGCCATCACCGAAACTTTCGTTTCTCCGGAGATGATGCCGTATGCGATGCTGTGGCTGGTTTTCCTCTTCACCCTGATGCTGACGGAAGTCCTTTCGAATAATGCTACCGCGGTTATGATGATTCCGATTGTGGTACGTCTTGCGGGTGAGTTAGGGGTGGATTCTAGGCCTTTCATCATGGGGATCACGTTGGCGGCCTCGGCAGCTTTCGCTCTACCGATGGGTTATCAGACGCACATGATGGTTTACGGTCCCGGCGGCTACCGTTTCGCGGATTATCTCAGAATGGGCATTCCGCTCAACCTGATCTGTTGGATGATCGCCTGTTCGATGATCCCGTTCGTCTGGCCGTTCTGAGAATCCTCCTGTTGCGCTGCGTTGAATAGCTTCAGCCCCTCGTTATGATAATCCAGTCTCGACCCTGAACCGTGCTGGTGGCTAGCCTGCGTAGAAGAAGCCATGGAGGAAAATGCATCGGAAACGTCGGAGAATGAGCAGGAGAGTCTGCGCCAACGTATCTGGCGCATCATTTTCCTTTCGGACACCCGTGCGGGACAGGTCTTCGATGTAATCCTGCTGGTGCTTATCGGCATGAGCGTGCTGGTGGTGATGCTCGACAGCGTGCAGACCTTGAGCGCGGAGCATCGTGTGCTGTTTCTAATGCTGGAATGGATTTTTACCCTCATTTTTACGATTGAGTATGCGGTCCGGTTGGCGGTGGTGAGAAAGAAGCGGAAGTATGCACTGAGCTTTTTCGGAATCGTGGATCTGCTTTCGATCCTGCCCACCTATGTGGCGATCTTTCTCACCGGTTCGCAGTATTTCATGGTGATCCGCATTCTCAGGTTGCTGCGGATGTTCCGGGTTTTGAAAATGGCGCACCACTTCGGGCAATCAAACTTGTTGCTCAATGCGCTACGGTCGAGCGGGCCGAAGATTTCGGTATTCCTGTTCTTCATTCTCACCCTGGTTTCGATCGAGGGGACGCTGATGTATCTTGTAGAAGGAGATCAGAATCCTGGTTTTAGCTCGATCCCGCAATCAATCTATTGGGCGATCGTGACGGTGACGACCGTGGGCTACGGGGATGTGGCGCCGCTGACGGTGCTGGGAAAAATTCTTTCATCAATGATCATGCTCAGCGGATTCGCGATCATCGCGGTGCCGGCGGGTATCGTGACGAGCGAGATCGGGAAGGGGTTCGTCGTGTCCCTTTCGATGGACAAACGCAAATGCAGGCAATGCGGCTGGGTTGGGCACGATCGGGCGGCGAAATATTGCAAGCATTGCGGTTGTGACCTCCGCAACGGAGAAGATATCGAGCCCTAAGGCGGCTTGCCATCAGGGTGAGTGCACTGTAGGGCTAGTCTATGCACATACCTACATTGATCGCGAGGAAGAGGGAAGGTGAGGAGCTTTCGAAAGAAGAAATTGGCAGTTTGATCGAAGGTTATGTGAGAGGGGAGGTGGCAGATTACCAGATGTCTGCCTTCGCGATGGCGGTATTTTTCAGAGGGATGACGGCCGCGGAGACTGCGGCGCTGACCAAGGCGGTGATTGCCAGTGGAGATGTTTTTTCCCATCCGGAAGGAGCTGTGGTGGTGGACAAGCATTCTACGGGAGGTATAGGAGATAAGGTTTCGCTAATCCTCGCACCGCTCGTCGCTTGTGCTGGCTGCCGGGTGCCGATGGTCTCCGGGCGCGGGCTCGGCATCACGGGTGGGACGCTCGACAAGCTGGAGTCTATTCCGGGATTCCGAGTCGGCGTGAGTATGGACGAAGCGGGGAAAATCTTGGACAAACTCGGTGTGGTGATGATGGGGCAGACGGATCGTTTTTGCCCGGCAGATAAGAAGCTCTATGCGCTGCGGGATGTAAGTGGGACGGTGCCTTCCATCGCACTGATCACGGCCTCGATCATGTCGAAAAAAATGGCGGAGACGCTGGATCGGTTGGTATTGGATGTGAAATACGGCAGCGGCGCTTTCATGAAAACCAAGGAGGATGCCGTGACGTTGGCCGAGGGCATGAAAGCGGTAGGCAAGGAGATGGGCGTGGAGGTTTTTGCGGTGCTCAATGAGATGAGCGAGCCAACCGGCCGCACTGTCGGCAATGCGCTCGAGGTGATCGAGGCGCTGGAGTGTCTGGACGGTGGCGGGCCTTCTGATCTGCGTGAAGTGGTGCTGGATCTGAGCGAGAAAATCGCCGGTGTGTCACGCGCTGAGCTGGAGAGGCTGATCGATGACGGCTCGGCGAGAAGGAAGTTCAATGAACTTGTCGTCGCGCATGGCGGGAACCCAGATGATCTCCCGCGCCTTGCCGAGATCCACAAGGCACCGGTGATTCATGAGGTGGTTTGTAAAAAAGACGGAACCGTGAGTGGTGTCGATGCCGGCAAAATCGGGCAGGCTTCGCTCGAGCTCGGTGCGGGCCGATCCCGCGCAGAGGATGCTGTGGATTTTGCGGTGGGTTTCGATCGCTTGGTGAAAAGCGGCGAGAAGCTGAATGCTGGCGATACGCTGGTTCGCATTCACGCGCGCAGCGAGGAAGCCGCGGAAGCCGCCGAAGCGCAGGTGCGCGCCGCGATTTCCTTCGGTTAATCGTCTCAGCCTTCTTCCGGTGCGCGGTGGATGGTGATCTGTGCGAAAGGGATGCCCCATCCTTGTTCGTTGCAGACATCGACGCAGACGGATTGGATTTTCCGCTGAATGGCATTGTAGCGATGGGCGACTGTACCATGGAAGTCTGCCAACACCGCGTAATCCAGCGATGAGGCACCGGCGGAGGCGAACTCTACGTTGATGGACTTTATCGCTTCGCGTCCGTAGGTGGTGGTGAGCTCCCTTGTCAGGACATCTTTGAAAATGGTGGGGACGGTGGTGGTGCTTTCCGCTTGATGCATGTAGTCGATGCCAAAGGTCACGCCGATCCGGAAACCGTGGGAAAGATTTTGCGGCGCAAGGGAGAGAAAGTCGGTGGTGGGGTAAGTCTTCATGGCACCACCCAGTTGCAAGACAACGACCTGATCTGGTGTCTGGGTGATCGTCTTGCCGTAGGTGTCATCGGAGAGGATGATCCAGTCGTCGGCCTCCGATGGGAACCAGACCTCTTTTGGAGCTAACGGCCGTGAAACCATATCCATGACATTTTTGATCGGGATGCGCAGGCGTGCCCCCTGAAGATTTGGATTGATGAAGGTGGTGAAAAAACCGAGTTTCTCGACCTTCCAGGGAATGCCTTCGTAGGTGACGCGTTCCCCCTCGCGGACAGAGCCGAGGTTGAGGATCATGCGGATCTGCTCGAGGTAGGGGGGGATGGCGGTTTTTCCGGCCCAAATGACGCCGAGCAGGAATATAATGACGAGGGTGAGTAGCAGCCAATCGCCCCGAACGTAGAAGACGAAGATGATGCCGAAAATAGAGACGAGAACGGCGATCGCCATAGACAGTACGTCGGAGATGCGCTCGAGCGTGTCGTGCCTGTCCGCGTTGTGCACGGGGCTGACCTTGCGGATCAGTGCGTAGATTTTTCTAACCGCGATAAACCCGACAACCGCAGCAAGTACCGCGAAAAGCAGGTTCATGCCCCGGCTCTTGAAGAAATCGCTGGTTCCGCTGGAAAGGTTTTCCCAAAGCGAGCGCTGGTCTCTGGTGCGCTCGTCGATCTGGACACTGAGCACGGCGATTTGGCTAGTTGCATCCGACTGGCGGGCTTCCCAGATGTTTTGTGCGGAATCCAGCTCGGCGAGAACAACTTCGTCCTCCGCATCTGTTTTGAGCTTCTTGATTCGCGTGAGAACCTTTTCCGTTTTGGCTTTTCTCTCATTCCAGACATCGAGTTGATTCCGGAGGGCGTCGAGCTCGCGGGGCTCGGCGGTGGCTTCGCGGATGCCGCTGAGGACGGGCTGAACCAATTCGGTGATCTGTTCCTGGAAGCCGGCGGTATCGATGGTGGCGTCTTCGTATTCGGCGGCTTCCGAGCCACCGAGGATTTCGCGGAAATTCTCACGCAGGCCAGAGATACGCTTCTTGGTCTCTTCGATGCGCGCTTGGATGTCCTCTTTGACGTCCTCGGTGGCGGCATCCTGAAGCTGTTTCTGTAGCTCCTGGAGCAAGCCCACCGATTCGGAAAGCGGCTCCGCGATGGTCTGGAGTGAATCGAGTTTTTTCTCGAGCGGTTTCGGCTCCGCCGGCGCATCGGAGGCGGGCGTTTCCTGAGAAAAAAGAAAGGGAGTCTGGAGGAGAAGCAGACAGGGGAGGATGAACCAACGCATGAATGCATCATGAACACCCAGCCGCCGTTGCGCAACCGACAGTTTCCCCGGTTTGTGCAGCCTAAAGGAGGTGCTGGGGGAGGAGGTCGGAGAGCTTTTTGATGGCGTCTGCCTGGTGACGGTTTGCGATGAGCAGGGCATCGTCGGTTTTTACCACGATGAGATCATCAACACCGAGCAACGCGATGTGTGTGCCGTCGGTGGCATTATAGATCACGTTGTTTTGTGAGCCGATCTCGGTGATCGGCAGGTTGGTGCGGTTGTTGTCGCCGCAGTCGGAAAGGTATTTCGCGATGGAGATCCATGAACCGACGTCGTCCCAATCGAAAGTGGCCTCGATGTTGAGGACACGGTCGGCGCTTTCCATGAGGGCGTAGTCGATAGAGATGGGGGTGAGCTTGGGGAACTGGGCGGAAATCGTGGCGTCGATGTCCTTGCTGCTGCGTATTTCGGAAACGAAATCGGCGAGTTCCGGTGAGTGGGCGGCGAGCTGGCTGATGACTGTGGGTAACGACCAGACGAACATGCCTGCATTCCATGAGAAACCTCCGGCTGAGAGGAATTGTTCCGCGAGCTCAGAGTTAGGTTTTTCGCGGAAGCGTTTCACCTCGAAAGGAGGATGGTCGTAGGCGTTCTCGCCAATGGTGGCACGTTCACCACGCTCGATGTAGCCGTAGGAAGGGCAAGGCCAAGTGGGGCAAATGCCAATGGTGACGAGGCCATCGGAATTCTCCGCGATGCTGAGGGCATCTTTCATGACGGATTGATAGGCAGCGGTGTCTTTGATGAGCTGGTCGGCCGGGAGGACCATCATCACGGCCTCGGGATTGCGGGCGGCAACGATTCCGATACCGAGTGCCACGGCGGGCGCGGTGTCGCGTTTGGCCGGTTCGGCAAAGATGTTTTCGTGAGGCAACATCGGAGCGACCTTGCGGACGGCATCGACCTGGAGCGCATTGGTGAGGATCAGGATGTTCTCGACCGGCACGAGGCTTTGCAGGCGGCCGATGGTTTGGGCGAGAAGAGTGCCAGTGCCGAAAAGATCGAGAAGCTGCTTGGGTTTGTCGTTGCGGCTGAGCGGCCAGAAGCGTGCGCCGGAGCCGCCGGCGAGGATGAGGGCGTAGGTGTTTTCAGGAGAAGGCATCGGGCGGGAGACTAGCGCATCGGATGCCAGGTGAAAGGGCGATATTGCTAGGGAAACGAATTCCTGGGCTGAAAACGTGGAATTGTCATCTCGGAGGGCCGTGGATACGCTTGCGCATGATTAGCAGAAGAAAATTCGTGACCGGAGCAGCGGCGGCATTGATGGCACCGCAGGCATTCGGGGCGTCTTCCGGCGTGTCGCTTAAAAAGGGATGGTCGGCTGGGAGCCACGGGATCCACAAAACAGTCGGAGCGCATTGGTACTACAACTGGACGCCTGCTGGAAGCGAGGCTGAGATTGAGTTTGTTCCGATGATCAAGGGAGGTTTCAACGTGAACGAGAAAAGCTTCAAGCGGGTTCGCGGTTACCAAAAGGCGACGGCTTTACTGGGCTACAACGAACCGGAGCGGGCAAAGCAAGGGAACATCAGTGTGGAAAAAGGGATCGAGTTGTGGCCGAAGCTGGTGAAGCTGGCCGAATCAAAAAATCTGCGATTGGGATCGCCCGCACCCTCATCGGACACAGCGGGTCTTCAGTGGTTGGATCGTTTCATGGAGAAGGCGGACGATGAAGATCTACGTGTGGATTTCGTGGCAGTCCATTGGTATGGCGGCACCAATGCCGATCAGTTCGAAGTGATGATTGACGGGCTCTACAGGAAATACCGGAAACCCATTTGGGTGACGGAATTCAATGGCTGGGAGGGTAGCGAGGAAGAGCATTACGATTTCCTCGAAGAATCGCTCAAATTTCTGGAGAAGGATAGGAACGTCGAGCGCTATGCCTATTTTGAGCCCGGCAAAGGTAAGTCTCACAGCCTTTTCAATATGGACGGGTCGTTGACGAGAATGGGCGAACTCTACCGCGATGCCGGAACCTAAGAGCGATCGTAGTTAAGGTTCGTTTTCTGGTTTGTCTAAGCTGCGGAACTGGGTATGCTCGGACATATGGCAGATGCACATGTGGATACGACTCCCGTATGGGTTGAAGGAAGTGCCCTCGCGGCACCGGTAATTCTCGGAGCGGCGGCGGGACTTCTCGTCGGCGATATGCTTCACGGAAACGCTCGCCGCGGGCTGGGTATTTCGGTGGGCTTGGTCGGCATCGTCGCACTCCTTCCGTTCGCTGTGGATGGCATTGCGGATCTTATCACCGGACCCCGCAGCAAATTCGGTGTCCGCCGTAAGATCCAAAAGATCCGTGATATCGGCATCGGCTCTCCCTTCGAAGACGAGGTCGAAGTAGAGCTGCATGAGCAGGGTGTAATTTGATTCTTCTAGAATCCCGCACTATCATCCGAGGCATTATGTGCCTAATTTGCACGATTGTGTCATTTTTGCACGATCTGCTGTGACGGAACGGCTCACGTAAGTGGGGGGTGTTTTCTGTAACTGGTTCATTGTAAGTGGGTTATCCGATCGGAGTCGGTTGGGTACGGATGATGCTGCTTAGAATGATGTCCGGCTTTCCAAATGCCGGGCAATCTAATTCAAACGCATCATCCGAGCGAAAAAATCGAATAAAATTCATCCGGGCGGCGTTTAATAGGTAGATCATAACCAATTAAAATCATGGCTTACGAATCCGACTCCAGTCTCAAACTTTACCTCCGGGAGATCTCCAAGACCCCTCTGCTTACCATTCAAGAAGAAATTGAATTAGCGGAGCGGATCAAGAATGGTGACGGCGAAGCACGTGCGCACATGATTCGTGCGAATCTCCGCCTCGTCGTGAAGATCGCTCAAGATTATTCTAACTACGGCCTTCCTGTTACCGACCTCATCTCCGAGGGGAACATCGGCCTGATGAAGGCTGTGGAGCGTTTCGACCCTGAGAAAGGTGGCAAGCTGTCCACCTACGCAGCATGGTGGATCAAGCAATCCATCAAACGCGCCCTCGCCAACCAATCCAAGACCATCCGACTTCCCGTTCACATGGTGGACAAGATCGCAAAAATGCGCCGCATTTCTTCGATGCTCGCCGAGGCGCTTGGACGCGAACCGACCGATGAGGAGTTGGCTGAAGAAGTCGGACTTCCCACTCGCAAGGTGGCCATGCTCAAGCAGGCTTCGCAGCGTCCTACCTCTCTCGATGCCCCGATCAACGACGGCGAGTCCACGGAGTTCGGTGAAATCATCAGCGATGAGAGAGCGGAGAATCCATTGGAGATGCTTGCCGACAAGAATCTGCACGGTGAGATCGACGGATTGCTCTCAGTACTCGACGAACGCGAACGCCGTATCATCGACGAACGATTTGGCCTGAACGGCAAAAAGCCACTCACGCTTGAAGAAGTCGGTCGTGAGTTTGGCGTGACCCGCGAGCGGATCCGCCAGCTTCAGAACTCGGCGCTCACCAAGATGCGCCGTGCACTCCGCAAAAAGGAAAAGCCGATGCCAAAACCGATCACTGGATTGGCCTGAATCTCCGAAAACGGATAAATATCTAAGTGAAAAAACCGCAGGTGAACTACCTGCGGTTTTTTTTGGTTGGGATTTTCAGTGGGCCGGCTCGATCGGCCAGTCGTCGGTGCGGAACGAAGGTGATGGAAGACCTTCCTCGTTCACGAAATTCGTATCATCCGTGTTGCCCCAGCCGAAGCGGACGGCTTTGGGGTCGCGCACCTTGGCGCTACTCACCAGGATCGTATCGCGATCAAAGGTCGCATCGGCCGGATGGAACACCTTGTCATCTCCTGCGATGGTGAAATGGGTGAGAGGTTTTTCGTCATTGGTGGTGAGGCCGCCGCCTACGTGGTCGAAGCCCAACCTGATTTTGTCGCCTTCCACTTTAAATTCGCGGAACATCGGGCCGGAGTCGACGAGCTCGGATTGGCCGTAGGTGCGGGCGAGCGCAAGACGGGCGAGCCGTTCCCCGACGGGTTTTTTCTCCTTGGGATGGATGTTATTTGCTTCCCCAATATCCATGGTAACTGCCATGCCGGTCTCTGGGACAGACAGAGCCATGGTCTGGGCTTCGCGCAAGAGGGCGGCCGGATACGGATTTCCTTTGTATAGGAAAGGTGCGATTTGGACGAAGTAGAACGGGAAGTCACCTTGCTTCCACTGGCTCCGCCATTCTTCGATGACGGCAGGGAACAGCGAACGGTATTGCATCGGCTCTTTGACGTTCGACTCACCCTGATACCAAATAACACCTTTCATCGCGAAAGGTGCGAGAGGTGCGATCATGCCGTTGTAGAGCAGGGCCGGGCTTTGGTTTCCAAAGCCTTTGAATTCAGGCGCACCGCGCTTAACCACTGCTCCCGATTTTCCCGCCTTTGTTGCATAGGTATCAAGTGTGCCGGAAAAAATCGGAAACTTTTCGCGGAGCGTCCCTTCACTGATCCACGCTTCTGCAGCGGAGCCGCCCATGTTCGAGGAAATCAGGCCGATCGGCACGCCCAGTTCCTGATGCAGTTGCGATCCGAAGAAATAGCCCACGGCACTGAAATTCAGGACGGTCTGAGGATTGCAAACTTGCCACGGAGCGTTTGTGTCATCCTGGGGCTCGAGAGCGAGAATCTGAGGGAGGGTGCAGAGACGTATTTCCGGATAGTCCGCTTTCTTTACGTCATCGGCGAATTGCTCGAGGCCGAACCCGCGCATCTTCCACTGCATGTTCGACTGGCCTCCACAGATCCAGACTTCGCCCGAAAGCACGTTCTTCAGGTCGATCTCCTTCGCCACGCCCTTCACCCTGATTTCGAAGGGGCCGCCGGCCTTGGGGGTTTTGAGGATGGCTGTCCATTTTCCGTCTGCATCGGCCAAGGCAGCGATGGATTTTTTGTCCCAAGAGCCGGTCACCTCAACCTTTTCACCGGCTTCCGCCCAGCCCCAGATTGGTGCTTCGGTCTCTCTTTGGAGAACCATGTTGTCACGGATAAGGCCGGAGAGTTTCAGTGATTGTTCGGCATTTGCGCCAAGCACGAGGAGCGGTAGCAGCAGGAAGCGGAACCAATGGGTTTTTAAGGTCATCCCGGATGCTCCTGCACGAGCCTTCGGGATGGCAATGACGTTTTTTCAAAATGCCAACAAGTCGCTCAAAGTCCGCTCTGTTGGATCAGCGCACGGAGCTGCTTTTGGAACTCCAAGATGTCCTCTTGGGTCGGCTCGTAGCCTAGTGTATCGAGATCAAGGCTGGGTCTGCCGGTCTGATCGAGCTTCCAGATACCGGCTTCACCATCGCTGAAGACGACTTTTCCGCTGACCAGTGCGCCGGGCAGAGCGATGCTGTCCATAGTCACTGTGGTATGTCCGGTGGGAATTGGAGCGGGTTTGATCTCTTCCACAGGCGCCTCGATTTTCTCCTCCACAAGTTCGATGCCCAGATCAAGGATAACGAAGCGTGTGTCCATGTAGGTGACGGGGAAATTCATTTCCTCCCGGAGGCGAAGCTGGATCTCAGCAAGTTGTGCTCCTGCCTCCGCCCACGATTTGATGGTCGAAATTTGCTCTTCGGAAAGTTGTTTGGTGCTGAACATGGGGAGAGTCTGGACGTTCCCGTGGGGACTTTCTAGCCCAATGCGGAGGGAATCTGCGGAAGTTGTTTAGAAAGAATATTCCGCTGCGAAACCGAAGAGGGAGCCTTGGTAGAGCTTTTGGTCCTCGGCATGGCGGGTGGGGTCGCGGTCGATGTCGAAAATATAGGAGTAGCCGGCGCTCAGGGTCAGGCCTTCAGCGACTTCCTTAGAAAAATCTGCCGAGAGCACGAAGTGATCGGCTCCTTTGTGGCCATCGACGACGTATCCGAAATTGGTTCCGAGATGGGCACCCAGGTTGATGTCGACGTATGGCGTTTCCCATGTGTGTGAGATGCCGGACTCCAGATACGAACCACCGCGGTCAGAACCATGGTAGAAATTGGTGTCCCAGAAGATGCCCGAGCAGAGCTCGCTGGAGAGTGTGAGCGAGAGATCGAGATCCTCGTCGCCACCGCGTGTGTCGTTGATGTGGGTTAGGCCGAATGTGATGGAAACGGGATCCATCGGGATGCTGTAGTAGACGGATGCTTGAAATTCCCTCGCGGAGCTGCCGTCGGAGAGTCCCTGCCATAGCTCAACGCTGAAGTCCCGGTAGCCGAGGATGGCGAGGAAACTCGTCAGGCCGTTGTCTCCGAAAGCTTCGCGTCCTTCGGCGATGTAGCGGGATGCCCATCCGGCCTCGAGGCTGGTGTAAAACCCTTGGGCTTCCGCTCTGTGATGGGGTTCTCCGATGCGTCCCGGTTGGTCCGGGTGAATTGCCTCAGCGTATCCATCCAAGACGGTAGATAAGAATGCCGCTGTGATTGCTACAAAACCATAAACTTTCATTTGGCATACTGGATAACGGCAACGATGAGGGATTCAAGCCGATAGGCTTGGCCGGGATCAATGTCAGGACACGAGAAAGCCGTCATCCCGGAGGACGACGGCTTTGCCGAAACACAACAGACGAATACAAATGAAATCAATATTTAACGCCGCAGCCGTAGGGCTCGTTCTTGGCGTTGGGCACCTCTTTGCCGGCGAGGACGGCATCGAGGGCGTTGGCAAAAAGTTTGTCGGCAGTATCCACATCGGCAAGGTCGGTGGATTTCTTGGAGTCGATCGCGCCAGAGTAGGCGAGGGTGCCGTCCGTCGCGATGATCATCATGTGCGGGGTGACTTTGGCATCGTAGGCTTTGCCGATAGTGCCGTCGGTATCGAGGATAACCTGGCTGGCTTTACTGCCTTCGGCAGCGGTTTTTTCTCCGAGCTTCGAGGCTTCAAGGTAACCTTGTTTGCCCTCGGCAGATGAATTGACGGTGATCCAGACCACATCCTTGGCTGCGTAGGTGGCTTGCAGGTTCTGCATATTCTTGCTGGAATAATGCTTTTTCACGAACGGGCAGTCAAAGTTGAGCCATTCGAGAACCACAATCTTATCCTTGTAGTCGGAAAGGCTGACTTCCTCGCCAGCGGTGTTCTTTGCAGTAAAGGCTGGAGCTTCTTTGCCGATCTCGGCGGCGAAGGTGGAAGCGATGGCGAATGCACCGACAAGTGTAGCTGCGAAGAAAGATTTCATAAATTTGATCAAGGGAACAATGAAAGAGCGTCCCATGGGCGGAGACTTATCTGTGAAAGTGGAAAATTTTCACATTTCTCCCAAAAATCGCGAAAATGCGGTGATGGATCACCTGATGAAGGTGGAGAGCAGGCCGATGGCGGCTTTGATCGATTTGAGCGAAGCGGTTTCCTCCGCGGTATGATAGCCGGTGGTGGGAATCTGCAAGGTGGTGCCGTTGATCTGGCCATCGGAGGCGGCAGAGAGGCGTCCGAGTTCAGTTCGCCCGAGTGAGGAGGCTTTATCGCGGTAGAGATTGCGTTGCTCGATCCATTCATCCTTGAAGGAATAGCTGATCCCGAGTGCGTCGCAGCGGGAGGCGATCTCGGCAGTGAATACCGGGTCGAAGGTCCCGGTGGCGTCTTTGTTGCGGAGGACGATCTGTTGGGCTGCGGCCTCCTCCGTAGTGGGATAGGGGCTGGTATCGAGCACCAGCAAGCGGGTGGTGGAGATGGATTCACGCTGGAGCCATGCGAGCGCATAGCGCCAGCTCCTGCCTGCTTCTTCCTGCGCGGTGAAAAGCGCGGTGCCTTGGAAGCCGATACGGTAGAGGTAAATCATCAGCGCCACGCTGACCACGTTGTCGAGTTGGGCGGAAATGTGGGTGTTCGTCACCGAAAGCCTGTCGAGGAATGACACCGGCGTGCCGGGCTCGAGGTAATCCAGTCCATCTAGCTCGAAGATCAGGTTGTTACGCTTGGGGCAGAGATAGCCGGAGGAGATGATGCCTTGGCCGATGTAGGTGCCGGTGTAAGGCAGGTGCGCTTGGACACGTTGGCCGGTGAACCGATCCGCGATGTTCGCCATCATTTGCTCGGAAATGGAATCCCCGGTGAGTTCGCCGCGGTTTCCGGCGATGAATGCGGCGTATTGGAATTCATTCGGACCGGTGCAGACGAGGCCGTTCCTATCGATGTGGGCGGAGAGGATTACGCTGTCCGGATCGCTGCCACGGGCGACGAGGACGCCGCTGTGGCGCTCCACCGAGATATCGAGTTCCTCCAGTTCCCTGCGTATGACCCGGAAGAAGGAATCTTCTGCGCCGACCACCGAAGGCTCTCGGATCAGGTGACGCAGTGTGATGAGGAAGCCCGAGAGATCGGTGGCTGATGATGAATTCATGGTGATTGCAGCATCTTTAGCAGGAAAGATGCGGATGCCGGAAGCAACAAAGCGGCGTGCGCATCATTCCGTGGTAATGATCCAAGATTTTTTGTTTGGGGCGACTAACAGGATCTCCAGCGAAGGTTTTTTTTCGGAGAGGTATTCGCTTTTGGCGGCAGTCGAGATCCAGACCCGGGAATTTCCTTCTTGTTTCTGGAACTGGGGTTTGGCACCGGCGTCGATCACGTTTGCGGTGACAGGGAAAACTTCGCAGGCAGCGGGGTTGATTTCTGCATCCTCGGGTATGGATAAAAAAAGCAGCGCCGTTTCGTCGGTGAAATCCGCCGCGAGCGTTGCATTCGGGAGTGGGCGAGGGAGGTTTTCGTAGGCTCTGGCAACGGCTACCGCATCGGTCTGTGCAGGTAGTTCGAGGGCGGCATCTCCGGGAACGCAGCTATTATCGTTGCAGGTGAGCCAGGAGAGCTTGACCCTGAGTGGCGGCATTTTTCCCGCTGCGTCTGCAGGGGGGGTGAGGGTGAGGGGGAAATCGATTTCACCCTCATAGCCGAAACCGGGAAGCTCGCCTGTCATGAAACGTTTCGGCACTGGATATTGCAGTTCCCCGATGGACCATCCTTCGGGAAGGTCCGCTTTGATGGAAATCTCCATGCCGCCTTCTCCGGGATTTTCCCAATAGGTGTGCCAACCGTCGTCAACCGTCATGCGGATGATGGTTTGCACAGCCTTGCCTTGGGAGATTTCCGACTGCGCTGAGATCCATTCCGCTTTCGCCATGGGGTCGTCTGCGGAGGCGTTTGCGATGAGGACAGCGGAGGCAAGGGGAACCAAGAATTTCATGCGTGCAGGGTCGTTCAGGCCATGGGGCTTGGCAATTTGGAAAAATGGCGAGCTACCTTTCTGCAGGTATCCTCAAATTCCTTGAGTGATTCGCGACCAGTGCGAAGTATCATGGGTATGACTAAAACCTATCTTTCCATCGCAACGGTATGCGGCATGGCAATCGTCCCTTCTTTCGCAGGTCTCGAAATGGAAGCTGGAAACGGCATCCTGAAATTCACCGGCGGCGAGGGCCCGGGCAAAGGCAAGCACGTGGTGCTGATCGCAGGCGACGAGGAATATCGCTCCGAAGAAAGTATGCCGATGCTGGCAAAAATCCTGACCGATAAACATGGCTTCGATACCACCGTGCTTTTCTCCGCCGATGAAGATGGGACGATCAATCCGAAGGCGACCAAGAATCTCTCTGGAGCAGAGACCCTTGATTCGGCCGATGCCCTGATCCTTACCATCCGCTTCCGGGAATGGGACGATGAGACGATGAAGCGTTTCGAAGGAGCCATGAATCGCGGAGTGCCGATCATCGGCCTGCGCACCAGCACCCACGCGTTCAAATTTCCGAAAGGTAGCCCATGGGAAGAATGGTCGTTCAACTCCAAGACCGGCGGATTCGGGCGCACGGTTCTGGGTGAAACCTGGATCAGCCACTGGGGGCACCACAAGTTTGAGGCGACCCGCACTGTGATCGAGGAAGGGCAGGAGAAGAACCCGTTGCTCAATGGAGTCGGGAGCATTTACGCGGATTCCGATGTTTACGAGGCCGCACCACCTGAGGATGCGACGATCCTGCTTCGCGGATTGGTGCTCGAAGGCATGGGCGTCGACGATGGGCTTTCAAAAAAAGAGAAAGCTCCGAAAGGTGGCAAAACGCAGAACGTGAATAATCCCGCCATGCCAGTCGCTTGGTCGAGGGAAGTGACAAACAAAGCGGGAACCACCAATCGCGTTCTGACCTCAACCATGGGGGCTGCTACCGACTTCGCGGACGAAGATATGCGCCGCCTCGTGGTCAACGGCGTGTTCTGGGGATTGGATATGGAAGTGCCTGCTAAGGCGGATGTTTCTCCCGTCGGAGAATGGGTTCCTTCGAATTACGGTTATAAGGATGGCAAAAATGGCCTGAAGGCTGCTGATTTCGCCAAGTGATCGGCCTCTGAAGCGCTTATTGCCCCGTGGGAATCTTTCCTCCGGGGTCATTTTTATCGCAGCAAAGGGGCGTCCTCGGTTAGGAACACTGTCAGAAGCACCCCATATGATGAATCAGGAACTGGAACTCGATACCCACCAAAAGGCCCTCAAAGTAAACTTGGATCCCCGCTGGTATGGCACCTTTGCGGAGATCGGTGCGGGACAGGAGGTTGTCAGGTGGTTCTTCCGGGTGGGTGGCGCTGCCGGCACGGTTGCCAAGAGCATGTCGGCCTACGATATGACGGTCAGTGATGCAATTTATGGCAGCGGCGAGCGCTATGTTTCCAAGCCGCGCTGCCAAGCGATGCTGGACAAGGAATTTGAATTGAATGTCGAACGGCTCAGCCCTCAGCGTGGCGACAGCACCGCGTTTTTCGCCTTTGCCGATACCGTCGTGGCGAGATCCTTTAAGGGAGGCAATGAGTGCCATGGTTGGATGGGGCTGAAATTCCAATCCCGCCCCCATGATGCGCCAAGCCAGATCATGATCCATGTCCGGATGCTGGATAACGAGGCGGCGCTTCAACAGGAAGCTCTCGGCGTTGTTGGTGTGAACCTTCTGTTCGGCGGGTTTTTCCTCCATCACGAGCCCGAGCAACTCGTGGAAAGCCTCTTGGACAAACTCACCACCGGACGCATCGAGATCGATATGATTGAGTTCGAGGGCATCGAATTCCGTTCCGTCGACAATCGGCTCATTGCCCTAAAGCTGGTTCAGCTAGGATTGAGTGGAGCGGCGATGTTTGGCGCGAACGGGGAGGTTCTCCAGCCATCTGACGCCCTTTATAAAAAGGCGGTTCTTGTGGAGCGCGGCAGCTTCCGTCCGCCGACGCATGTGAATTTTGACATGCTCGAGTGCGCGATGAAGAAATTCGCAGAAGATCCCTCGACCAAGAAAAAGGACGTGATGCCGATCTTTGAGCTGACGATGCGCAACCTCCTTGCCGGAGGAAAAGAGGTGGATCGCCGCGATTTCCTCGCCCGTGCCGATCTGCTCGCTGCCTGCGGGATCACCGTGCTGATCTCGGATTATTTCGAATACTACCGCCTCGCTGCCTACCTGTCATGGCGCACTAGGGAAAGGATTGGCATCGTGATGGGCGTTCCTTCGCTCATCGAACTCTTTGAAGAGAAATACTACACCACCCTACCCGGTGGTATCCTTGAGAGCTTCGGGCGGCTCTTTAAACACAACCTGAAACTCTTCGTTTACCCTTTGAAAGACCAAGGTTCCGGCAAAATCATCACCAAAGACACCATGAAGGTGGCGAAGGAACTTGAGAAACTCTACGGCTACTTGGCCGATCGTGGTAGCTTCGTGGATTTGGACAATTTCAATCCTGAGGTGCTGGACATTTTCTCTCGAGACGTGCTCACCAAGATCAGTGAAGGCGATGCATCGTGGGAAACCATGGTGCCCAAGGAAGTCGCGGAATTGATCAAGACCCGCCGTTTCTTCGATTATCAGGCTTGATGTCACTGGTGGCCCTCCTCACCTCCACCTTGAGGTGAGGCCGTCGTAGGCATCTATGCGCCGGTCTCGGAAAAATGGCCAGATCCGGCGGAAGTCTTCCACGAGTTTGT
Organism: Luteolibacter sp.; assembly: GCA_039978775.1. Classification (GTDB taxonomy): domain Bacteria; phylum Verrucomicrobiota; class Verrucomicrobiia; order Verrucomicrobiales; family Akkermansiaceae; genus Luteolibacter. Next base: position 219,323 of record JBDWAR010000025.1, read on the forward strand.
AATCCACGTCGTGGTAAACAATTTCCTCATCGCCGACTGAGGCTTTCGCCACCAGTTCGCCATAGGGATTTGCCACGAAGGATTGGCCCCAGAATTCGGTGCCATCGTGAGTTCCTGAACGGTTGATTGCAGCAAGATAACAGCCGTTGGCTACGGCATGCCCGCGCTGGACAGTTTCCCATGCACAGTGCTGTGCCGCCCCGAGCTCTGCTTTCTCCTCAGGGAGCCAGCCTATGGCTGTCGGATAAATGAGCAGTTGTGCACCGCCCAATGCCATGAGCCTAGCTGCCTCGGGATACCATTGGTCCCAACAGATCAGGACGCCAATTTTTCCAAAAGCGGTATCCCATACCGGCCAACCGCTGTCGCCCGGAGTGAAATAGAATTTCTCTTCAAAACCCGGATCCTGAGGAATGTGCGCTTTGCGATAGAGACCGAGCAGCGAACCGTCCGCATCATGTATCGCCGCTGTATTGTGGTAGAGCCCCGGCCCTCGGTGCTCAAACAGGGAGGAAATGATCACCACGCCCAGCTCCTTTGCCAGAGCGCCAAGCCTGTCGGTAACCGGCCCCGGGAGGGTATCAGCTAGATCGAAACGTTCCGTATCCTGAACCGTGCAGAAATACGGTGTCAGGAAAAGCTCCTGCGTGGAGATGATATTCGCTCCGTCAGCAGCGGCGTTGCGGATGAGGGTCTCGTGATGAAGGAAAGCAGCTTCTTTATCTGGGAAGGTGGAGGACTGGAGTAGGGCGACTCGTGGCATAATGGTTGGTTGGATTGCAGGTATTTTGGACGCTCTAAGCCCAAAGACAAGCAACAGGTGATGGTGGGCACGACAAGGCCCAGAGATGGAGACATGACTCGTGGAAGATTCATCCCAGTCAGTATCTCTCTACTACGAATATAGTATTTGAAGAATATTTGTGCGAAGTCGAACTGCGAAGCATCCGATTTCGGGTCGCGGAGGCATCAAAATTGCAAAATGGAGGAGTGGGGATGATCGGGTTGGGTGGAGGGTGTGATTTTTTTCGCCGCCGCAAATCCCGGTAGTTCAAGGGATTGGAGATCGCGGTGAAGAAAAATTCAGAAACCATCTAAAATCTCATTGACGTTTTGGGGTCTGTCGAACTAGAGTCCGCCCGT
>JBDWAR010000026.1:0-46080 GCA_039978775.1 Luteolibacter sp.
GACCCAGGCACAGGCGGAAGCGCTCAAGCCCGGCGACTCCATGGCCATGGCCTGCTCGAAGTGCAAATACGTGATCGTGCAGAAAGTGACCGCCGGCAGCGATGCCCACGTCAAAATGATGACGGTCGGCGAGAAAATGAAATGCGTCGCCTGTGATGGCGATGTCGAAGTCGTCGCAACCGGAGAGGGCGAGGGCAAGCACGCCGAAGTCAAGCACGTCTGCTCAAATTGCGGGGACAACGCGATGTTCTGCACGGCCACAAAAGCCGGAAGCGGTGCCATGATGGGCGGCGAACACGGCGAGCACAAAGAGGGCGACGATCACAAGAAACACGAGGAATAAAGAAGTCCCGTCATGCAACCGATCATCTCCCGGCGATCCACACCGGGAGATGATCGGTTCGGGAGACCTGATTCAAGCGGGCAATCCCGGTTCCAATATCGACATCGCGTGATGCGAAAACAAACAAAGACAAAGGTAACAATATGAAAAACGATCCGACCACATTCTACGCTCACTCCCTCACCTCCTTCCCTGGCGCGGTGAAGGGAAAAATTTTCACCAAACGATGGGCTACCATTCTCGCTACGGCAGGACTCATGGTGGGAATGCTTATGGTCCAATCCTGCTCGAAAGCGAAGGCCGGTCCAAACGGCGGCGACCTGGTGACTTTGGACGATGGAAAAACCAACGCCGAGATCATGGCGAACTCCGACACGGGCGAAGCAATGGTTCACACTTGGAATCAGGATTTGAAATCTCCCAAGCCGGTTGAAGCCAAACCGATGACCCTTGGCACGGATGCGAACAGCATGCAACTGGCCCCCTACCCGTTGCCCAGCGACCCGGCAGGCACTTGCAGCCGCTTTTATGGGCGCTCGGATTGGCTCCGGGGCGGCACCGTTCAACACGGCTGGCTAAACCACTCGGGCGGCGCAAGCGGACGCCGGAATTTCGAGATGAACCGCGGTTGGCAGGCGGGAAAAAGCCACGGCCCAATGTGGTCTGAAATGGGTGGCCATGACCGTGGAACGGGTCAGGGCGGTCACGGAGGAATGCGCCATGAATGAACCTTGAAAGCAATACAAACCACCTCGTGGAACGACATCCAAGGCGGCGGCTAGTATAAGCACCACTGAATCCAACGCCGTCCCTACATTTTTCCCGCTAACAAACTTTCCCAAAACTCCCACACCAATGACCCCGCCACCAAACGATCTAACACGCCGCAACTTCCTCCGCGACACCGCCGCCGTCGGCTTGCTGGCGGGCTTCGAGAGTATGATTCCCGCCTATGCGCGATCAACCCGCGGAGATAACGGACCAATCGATCTGGTAATCGACAAGCATACCCTCGACATCGGCGGACGACGTGTTCCGGCCCTCGCGGTCAACGGCATGGTGCCGGGACCGCTCGTGCGTTTGCGCGAAGGGCAGGATGCCGTGATCCGTGTCACCAATCGCTTGGAGGAGGACGCCTCGATCCACTGGCACGGCTTGCTCCTGCCTTTCCAGATGGATGGAGTGCCAGGAGTGAGCTATCCGGGCATCCGTCCCGGTGAAACATTTACCTATCGGTTTCCCGTCCGGCAAAACGGCACCTACTGGTATCACAGCCACTCGGCGTTGCAGGAACAGCTCGGGGTGTATGGCCCGATGATCATCGATCCGGCCGACTCCGATCCCGTCCGCTATGATCGTGAACACGTCGTTGTCCTCGCAGACTGGCTTTCCGGCGATCCGGAAGCCATGCTTGCCAAGCTCAAGAAACAGAGCGGTTACTCGAATTATCAGCGACGGACGCTCGGCGATTTCATCGGCGACGCTTCAAAAGACGGACTCGGCGCGACCGTCAAGGATCGTTCGACTTGGGCCAAGATGCGCATGGACCCGACTGACATCGCCGACATCACCGGGCACCATTTCACTTTCCTGGTGAACGGTCTTGATCCTGACTCTAACTGGACCGGAATTTTCAGGCCAGGCGAACGCGTGCGCCTTCGTTTCATCAATGCGGCGGCAGTGACATTCTTCGATGTCCGCATCCCCGGCATGAGGATGACCGTCGTTGCCGCCGATGGACAGAATGTAAAGCCGGTGACGGTCGATGAATTCCGCATCGGAGTCGCGGAAACCTACGACGTGGTCGTCGAGCCGCACGACAGCCGTGCCTACACGATCTTCGCGGAAACCACGGATCGCAGCGGCTTCGCACGCGGTACGCTGGCTCCACGCGCAGGCATGAGTGCCGCCCTGCCCGAACGCCGCAAGCGCCCCGTGCGCACCATGGCCGACATGGGCATGGCCATGACCGGCGGCATGGCGGGAATGGCTGGCATGAAGGAAAGCCCTGACGATGCCATGCCCGGCATGAAGATGCCGGGTACCGACGCGCCTCTGATGCACGGCCCCGACAAACACGGCCCCGGCAATTCAGCCGTCGCCATGTCTCCGCAAAACCGGCTCGGTGAACCCGGCACCGGCCTCGAAGGAATGCCGTGGCGCGTCCTCGTTTACAACGATCTCCAAAGCCTGGAAGCCAACTACGATAAGCGCCCACCCGAGCGCGAAATCGAACTCCACGCCACCGGCAACATGGAACGCTACATCTGGGGATTCGATGGCAAGAAATACTCAGAAGCCAAGGAGCCGATAGAATTTTACTATGGCGAGCGCCTCCGCTTCACCTGGGTGAACGACACGATGATGGATCACCCGCTTCATCTCCACGGCATGTGGATGGAGCTCGATAACGGCCACGGCATTCACAACCCGCGCAAACACACCGTCATTCTAAAGCCCGGGGAAAAACTCTCGCTCAATATCACCGCAGACGCGCCCGGCGTCTGGGCCTTTCACTGCCACATCCTCTACCACATGGATATGGGCATGTTCCGCGTCGTCTCCGTCGTCCCTAGACCCTGATAGAAATCACCATGAAACTCCATCTAACAACAGTAAGCGTTTTCATTCTCAACGTCCTTTCATTCATGCCCGGCACCTTGTCGGCGCAGGACGAGATGAAAGACATGCCCGGTATGGCTCCAGAGGCCAAACCCGCTCCCGCCAAGGAAACGATGACGCAGGAGGAAATGGACGCCATGCCCGGCATGAAGCCCGCCAAGCCAGCCCCGAAGGACGACATGGAAGGAATGCCGGGAATGGAAAAACCCGCCGCGCCCAAAGACAATGCCATGGACGCAATGCCCGGCATGAAGCCCGACAAGCCAGCCCCCAAAGACGACATGGAAAGAATGCCGGGAATGGAAAAACCCGGTGCGGCCAATGATAAGGCCATGGACGCGATGCCCGGGATGGAACCGGACGGAGCTGCCACTCCTTCGCGAATGAGCGAACCCGGCATCACCATTCTTCGCCCGCCCCAAAAATGGGTGCCACCCAGTGGCGACAACCGCTCCACCGAGCTGCTCTCCCGCAGCGAGCTGGAGGAGCACATGAATCCACTGCCTCCACCGGTCATGGATTCGATGTTTCACAGCTTCAGCCTGTTTGAACTGCTCGAATATCGGGCTAACAGCTCCGGCCCGGACACCTTTGCGTGGGACTTCGTCGGCTGGTATGGCGGCGACTTCAATCGACTCTGGGTGAAAACCGAAGGCGAACTCGATCTAGGATCGAGCAACAGCGGGACCGGCGACGTGCAGTTCCTCTACGGGCGGATGATCGCGCCGTTCTGGGATCTCCAGGCAGGCGTGAGAGTTAACGGAAACCTGGGAAGCGGCCTCGCTGGCAATTCCCGGACATACGGGGTCATCGGCCTGCAAGGCCTCGCCCCTTACCGCTTCGAGTTCGAGCCCGCGCTCTACATCAGCGACCGTGGTGAAGTGTCCGCCCAACTGACCGCCAGCTACGACCTCCTGCTCACCCAGCGGCTCATCCTCCAGCCGCGCTTCGAAGGCTCGGTCTCGCTTGACGGGGACCAACGTTTCGGGACAGGCGACGGCCTCAACGACATCGAGATCGGAGTGCGGCTCCGCTACGAGATCCGCCGCGAGTTCGCGCCCTATATCGGGGTCTCCTGGGGACGAAGCTTCGGCGACACGGCAAGCATCTCACGCGCCGCCGGCGATCCGGTCGATAACGTATCATTCGTAGCCGGAGTAAGGCTGTGGTGGTGAGCGGGTCTGCATGGATCATCTTCATTTCCAACCAGACTTCAGCCTGCGGGATGCCACCACAACCAACCCAGACAAGAATATGAAAACCAAAACTACAGACGAAGATACGAAAACCAAAATAGTCGATTTCACCTGTCATGCACCCGAGGCGCAAGCCGTGTTCTTGGCCGGAACCTTCAACGATTGGAGTCCCGATGCATTGCCCCTTGTGCGCGACAAGGTGGGAAACTGGCGGACGTCGCTGGCACTCCCGCTCGGACACCATGAATTCAAGTTCATCGTCGATGGCCAGTGGTGCTGTGAGCTCGGCTGCGAAGGCGAGTATCATGGCTGCCCGAAGTGTGTGCCCAACGAGCATGGAACCATGAACCGCGTGTTGGAAGTGTGCGAAGAATCGGAAATATGATGGGGCTTCAATTGGCTGCCCCGCCGAAAAAGCACCGATGTAATGGAGTCTCCAAACTAGGAATCGCGCTCTCCGAACCATCAACCGAAACCAACCAATCCCATGATTAAAGATCCCATCTGTGGAATGATCGTGGATCCAAAGTCCGCAACAAGCGCGACTCGCGACGGGGTTACGCATCATTTCTGTAGCGAGCAATGCCGTGAGCAGTTTCTTGCCAGCACAACATCAGAAATCCAGGCCGATGAATGCACCATCGTCATCTTCGGCGCTTCCGGAGACCTGACAAAGCGCAAGCTGATTCCCGCCCTCTATAATCTCGCGGCAAGCGGACTCCTTTCCGGAAAAACACGTATCATCGGGGTCGCCCGGCGCCCTTGGTCCAAAGAGAAATTCAGGACGATCCTGCGGGATGCCATCAAGGAATTCGGCACCCGTGAGACGGATCCGAATTTGTGGAGTGATCTAGAATGTCGAATCCAATACTGCGAAGGCTCATTCGATGCACCCGGAACCTATTCGAAACTTGGGAACATGTTGGCGCGTGACAGTTGTGGAGATCCATCCGCAGGAAACGTGCTCTTCTACCTTTCCGTCCAGCCGGAATCATTTGCCGCGATCACAGACAAGCTCCATACGAACGGATTGACCAATGAGATTGGAGGCACATGGCGGAGAATCGTGATTGAAAAACCCTTTGGGCATGATCTCAGCTCCGCACGGAGATTGAATGATTCGTTGGTTGGAAAACTCAACGAGCGCCAAATCTTCCGGGTCGATCACTACCTTGGCAAAGAGACGGCTCAGAACATCCTCGTGTTCCGCCTAGGAAACACGATGATCGAACCTGTCTGGAACAGAAACTTCATTGACCGCATCGAGATTACCGCAGCGGAGTCCATTGCAATCGAAGGCCGTGGCGCGTTCTATGAAAATACGGGCGCTCTTCGGGACATGATGCAAAGTCACCTGCTGATGCTGCTCTCTCTGATCGCCATGGAGCCACCTTCCTCCTCCGCTGGCGAGGCTATCCGGAACGAAAAAGTCAAACTGCTGGAGAGCGTACGCATTCCCACTTCCGATGATGTTTTGAACGACACCATACGGGGTCAGTACGGATCAGGGAAAATCGACGGAGTGGACGTCCCGGGCTATCGCGATGAACCGGGGGTCTCTCCCGAATCCCGGATCGAGACATTCACAACAGCCAAGCTTTGGATCGACAACTGGCGCTGGGCCGGTGTGCCTTTTTATCTCCGGACAGGAAAACGGCTTCCCCGGAAGACAACGGAAATCGTCGTTCGATTCAAGAGTCCGCCCCAGTCATTCTTCAGCGGAACCGATTGTTCACCGCTTGGGCCGAACCTTCTGGTCATTCGCATACAGCCCGATGAAGGAATTACCCTTCAAATGCGGGCGAAGACCCCTGGACCGATGATTCATACCCAAGCCGTCACCCTCGATTTTGACTATTCCCAATTCGGAGAAACCAGCCCCACCACGGGCTACGAGAAAATTCTCTACGATTGCATGGTTGGAGACCCGACTCTCTTCCACCGTACCGATATGGTGGAGGCCGCGTGGAAAATTGCCGATCCCATTCTGCGAACCTGGAAGGAGAATCCCCCCGATGACTTTCCAAACTATGCCGCCGGAACTTGGGGGCCGACCGCATCCGATCAACTTCTCCAACGCGACGGAGGTGATTGGTGGACAAGTTAGCGTTGATAGGCGAAAACCGTAGTGAGGGATTCAGCCCCATTTTCTTTTCAAAATAGCTGTAACCGAAACCACCCGCCCGCGTTGGCATCTATGAACATGAAATCCATCACCACTTCACCCCAGCCTAAAAAAGCGGACGAACTAGCCGAGACATTGATGGCGAATCTGGACGCGTTTCTCGGATTCGCCCGGCGCAGGACCGGCGATGAAGAGCTGGCGGCGGACGCGGTACAGGAAAGCCTCATGCGGGCGATGAAGGCGGAACCTAACCTGGAAAACCGAGAAAATCTGCTCGCCTGGTTCTATCGAATCCTACGCAACGTGCTGACCGACCTGCACCGCCGCAAAGTAGCCCGCGCCCGTGCCATGGAACGTTTCGCTGACGAATTGACACCTTCAGAAGAATCACCATCCGATTACGAAGCGGCGACATGCGAATGCTTTCGCTCACTCCTGCCCACTCTCAAACACGACTATGCGAGGGTGATTGAACTCTGCGACCTCAACGGTGAACCCCAGGATCAGGCGGCAATCACCTTGGGAATTTCACGAAACAACCTGAAGGTGAGACTGCATCGGGCGCGTGGGCAATTGCGAGCCCGCCTCGAACAAACCTGTAAACTCTGCGCCTCTCACGGCTGCCTTGACTGCGATTGCCACACCTACGCCCGACACTCCAAAAATTCCCAAAAATGAACCACGATCAACCCCACGACTGCTGCGGCGGCGAACACAAGCACGACCAAGCCGTAAAACCTTCATCGCAGGCAAAATATTTCTGCCCCATGTGCCCCGGCGTAGTATCCGACAAACCAGGTGACTGCCCGAAATGCGGTATGGCCCTGGAGCGAAATCCACTTTGGAACCCTTCCTCCACCACGATCTATACGTGCCCGATGCATCCGGAGATCGAGCAGGATCATCCGGGCGATTGCCCGATCTGCGGGATGGCGCTTGAGCCGAAAGGAGTTCCTGCCGCAGATGATGGCGATGACGAGGAGATCCGCTCGCTTTCGCGAAAATTCTGGATCGCCACTATCCTGACATTGCCGGTTTTCATCATTGCAATGGCTCACTGGATACCCGGTTTCAGCATTGAAGCTCTAATTCCGAAGAGCGTCTCGAAATGGATTGAATTCGCACTCACCACCCCGGTTGTCCTCTGGGCGGGAGGGATGTTTTTCACCAAGGCATGGCGTTCGGTGAAAACGCGGAACCTCAACATGTTCACCCTCATCGCGACCGGAGTCGGCGCGGCCTTTCTCTACAGCGCCGTTGCGGTGATCGCCCCGGGAATTTTCCCCGAATCGTTCCGGGAACATGGCGAAGTCGGCCTCTATTTCGAAGCCGCCGCCGTCATCACCGTGCTGGTTTTGCTTGGACAGTTGCTTGAAGCAAAAGCACGCAGCCGCACCGGTCAGGCCATTCAGGCGCTGCTCGGACTGGCAGCGAAGACCGCACACCGCTTGGTCGATGGCAAGGAAGAGGATGTGCCCGTGGACGATTTGAAAAAGGGAGACCTGCTCCGCGTCCGGCCCGGCGAGAAAGTTCCCATCGACGGTGTTATTACCGACGGCCACAGCAACCTCGACGAATCCATGATCACCGGCGAGCCATTGCCTGTCGGCAAGAAGGAAGGCGACACGGTGATCGGAGCCACCATCAACCAAACCGGTAGCTTCGTGATGCGGACCGAGAAAGTCGGCTCCGAAACCCTGCTTTCCCAGATCGTCCACATGGTTGCCGAAGCTCAACGCAGCCGGGCACCCATCCAGAAACTCGCCGACTCCGTGGCCGGATGGTTTGTCCCCATCGTCATCGCGATTTCCATCATCACCTTCATTGTCTGGGCGATCTTCGGCCCGGTTCCCGCGATGGCCTACGCGCTGGTGAATGCGGTGTCGGTTCTGATCATCGCTTGCCCTTGTGCTCTCGGACTCGCGACACCCATGTCGATCATGGTCGGAGTTGGTCGCGCCGCACAGATCGGGATCCTGGTCAAGAATGCCGAAGCCATCGAGATCACTGAAAAGGTCACCCACCTCGTCACTGACAAAACCGGAACCCTCACGGCTGGCAAACCCCGCGTCACCCACCGCAAAACCGTGGACGGAACGGAGGAAAGTCGCTTGCTCCAGCTTGCCGCCTCCATTGAGGGAAATAGCGAGCATCCACTGGCACGCGCCATTGTCGATGAAGCACACGAAGGCGGACTTGATCTGCTTGATGTAAGGGACTTCGCATCAACCACCGCCGGAGGAGTCACAGGAACAGTTGATGGAAAAATCATTCGCGTCGGAAAAGCTGGTTTCCTCACCGACAATGGAATCGACCTTCCTGACGATCTCGCCCAAGAAGCCGGCACCTGGCAGGAGCAGGCCCGCACCGTGGTATGGATCGCCATTGATGACAGTGCCGCCGGAATTCTCGGCATCGCCGATCCCATCAAGCAAAGCTCCGCCGAAGCGATCAAGGCCCTGCACGCGCTCGGTCTGAAAGTCATCATGTGTACCGGCGATAACCGGAAAACCGCCGAAGCCGTCGCCCGCGAGCTCGGTATCGACGAGGTTCATGCCGAAGTCGTTCCCCAGGATAAGATTGAGATCGTCCGCAAGCTCAAGGCAGAAGGAGCCATCGTCGCGATGGCGGGAGACGGCATCAACGACGCCCCGGCACTGGCAGAGGCAAATGTCGGAATCGCGATGGGAACCGGCACCGATGTCGCCATCGAGAGCGCCGGGATCACCTTGGTCAAAGGTGACCTGATGGGCATCACCAAAGCCATCCACATCAGCCGCGCAGTGATGCGGAACATCCGCCAGAACCTCTTCTTCGCCTTCATCTACAATATCCTCGGAGTGCCCATCGCCGCCGGCCTGCTCTATCCGTTTTTCGGCATCCTCCTCAGCCCCATGATCGCCGGAGCCGCGATGAGTGTTTCCTCGCTATCCGTCATCCTCAATGCCCTGCGCTTGCGTCGCGTTTCGCTGTAGAAACCAACCCCATTTCCTTCCCATGAGTAGCAAACAACCAGCTCCAATCTCCTCCCGCCTGATCCTGATTCTTCTGATCAGTCTTCCGCTTGTCATCCTGTTCCTTCTTCCCGGAGGCGCGATGGTCGGGAGCATCTGGTTCATATTAGCACTGATGGTTTGTTTCCTCCTGATCTGGACCATCATCGGGAGACCTGTCGATGAGGAGGCGGCGGTTGCGGAAACACGGCCACGGATGCTTTCCGAAAGTGAGCAGCCGGACTCTGTGAAAGCCGTCATGGATGTCCACGTCGCCACCGAACATGGCGGCGTCCGGGCATTTCAAGGGCCGCTGAAACTTCCAGCTTCGGAAGCCTTTGAAAACCTTTCGCGGACATTGGAACCAGGAAGCATTCCGCTCATTCAGGAGGACGAACGACACGGGCAATCGATCATCCTAATCCCAGGAGACAGTAGCGATGAGGAAATCGGGAATCCCACTCGCCCCGTCATTCACTGGCTGCTTTTCATTCTCACGATCCTTACCACTACATGGGCGGGTGCCGCGCACCAGGGAATCAATCTTCTCGCCCAGCCGGAACGCTTCACCGCCGGCCTCCCCTACTCCCTCGGTCTGCTTGCCATTCTAGGAGTTCATGAAATGGGTCATTTCTTCGCGGCACGGCGGCATGGGATTGATGTGACCCCGCCGTTTTTCATCCCCGTGCCTTTCGCATTGGGAACTTTCGGCGCGTTCATCAAAATGCGCTCCCCGTCGCAGAACCGCATCGCCCTTTTCGATGTGGCAGTCGCAGGTCCTCTCGCCGGATTGGTGATCGCCATACCGGCACTTCTGATCGGCTTGCGCACTTCGACCATTCTTCCTCCCGGATCCGAGGCTGTCGGTCACATGTTCGGCGGCACATCGGTCGGGTCGTCACTACTCTTCGCGGCAATCGCCAAGCTATCTCTCGGCGATGCCTTGCAAGCAGGCCATATCATCCGTCTCAGCCCGCTGGCCTTTGCGGGCTGGCTTGGCTTGTTCATCACCGCTCTCAATCTGATACCCATCGGCCAACTCGACGGTGGCCACATGGCGAGATCCATGTTCGGCACACGCATCGGGGCGAACATCAGCCGGGTAGCCATGTGGACGCTCTTTTTGTTAGCCGTTTTTGTCTGGCCCGGCCTGATGATGTGGGCGCTGATCGTATTCTTCATCGCCGGCAGGGGCACTCCGCCGCTCAATGATGTCACCCCGCTTCCACCCGGACGCCGCTGGCTCGGCTACGGCACTTTCGCCATACTCGCCGCCATCGTCATTCCGTTACCGCATGCATTGTGGAACGCCGCCGGTTTCCACTGCCCCTACCTCTAAAGACGGCGAATTCATGAAAACCAATAAAGCAAGAGCCGGAGACTGCACATCGAGTGCCGATTCCAGCATGAGTTGGCGGCGGTTGGGGCGGTTCATTGCGGCCACGGTGTTGGCGGGTTTCGTTTTGAACGAAATCTGGGAAATGGCGCAGATGTCCGCCTATGTCGAAACGTCAGGGCGACCCTGGACGAGCACGCTCGAACTCTGCACACGGGCGGCGGTGGGTGATGTGGGAATTATCCTGGGTATCTGTGCTGCGGGCGCACTGGCCGCCGCCGATCCGGGCTGGGGCTTGCGCAACCGCTGGAACATTTACGCCACGGCGGCTGTTCTGGGACTGGTTGTTGCGGCGCTGGTGGAACATGCGGCCCTAGCCTACGGACGCTGGTCTTACACGGAGCGAATGCCACTGGTCCCTGTGCTCGGCGCTGGCTTGTGGCCGCTTCTCCAAATGACACTGCTGCCTCCCCTCACCTTCTGGATTGCCCAGTGGTGGGCGGGTCGCAGCGCAAAGAAAGGAACTATCTTATGAATCATACAGACGGATGGATGAATGGCTGGATGGGCGGAGGAATGTGGATTTGGACGGTGATCGCCGTCGTGATCGTGATCCTGCTGGTCGTGATGATTGGCAAGATTTCCAAGAAATAGTACAGCTACCCGGTGCTGCAACAAAACGAAAGTCCCATGGCAGAAAAGCTCGATAAACTGATTCCGGTGACATTTCCCAGCGGTAGCGTGCCGCACCCTCACCGGTGCCAGGTGCTCGCCCACGCACCGCGATATTCACTCGGGGATTGTCCGCTCACATGCTTGAAACCGCGGTTGAACTGTGAAAGCGATTGGAAGCCCACTTCGAATGCGATCTCGCTAATCCGTAAGTGCGGATTTTGAAGAAGCTTACACGCCTTCTCTATCCGCGTCCGCGTCACGTATTCGACGAATTTCAGCCCGGTGGCCTCCACGAATTTTTCGCTGAAATAATTGGCGCTCATGTGGGCGATGTGGGCCACCGAGGTCAGCGACATATCGTCTTCACTATGCTCGGCAATAAATGCCCTGGCTTTGGAAATATCGGGTCTTTGCCGTGGCACGTTGTCCAAAATCAGAACGTTGCTGCACGCGGCAAGCTGGTGCGCGAAAATATCCAGCAAACGAATCAACGCCTCGTATTGCTCTGACGCATGGACGGGAGAGTTGAACCACGCTTCCTTCACCTTCTTCCGGTTAACCGGGGATTTCCAAAGATTCAGTGTCCGCAGGATTCCATCGAAGTGAAGATCGTCCGGCTGATGAAGCAGGATCTGGCCTGTCTGGAGATAGGCGATGACGTTCTCGCCCACGCGAACTGGCACGCTGGTTTCGCAGAGTCCTGCAAAGTCACTAAGGGTCTTCGGTACGAGCCGGGCGGCGACTTCCACCTTGCGCTGCAAGTCGTAACTGGCTGTGCACCATTGGCTGGTCTTCACCATCAGCGCGCAGAACGGGTTCTCCTGGCATCGCGCATGGCGGATGACGGTGATCATGTCCGGAGCATGGAGTTTCAGTGGCAACCCGGTGGCCGCGACAAACGCCTGCTCATACTCCCGATAAATTTCGGACTTCGAAAGCAACGTGATCAGGTCTTTTTCCGCGACTTTTCCAGTGAACGGACGACTTGCGATTTGCGAAAGTTCCGCCTTCAAAACGCCCGCCGCCCAACCGGATGTGGTAATCGACTTTGGGCGATATGCTTTACTCTCATGTGCGAACTTAGCAGAGCCAATGGAACACTTTCTATGGGGTAAAACCCTACGTTATTCGCCAAATCCATCCTGCAAGGTAGCGGTTCTGATGGATAAGTCCTCACTTTTCTTGGAAATACGACGCCGGGTTCCGTGATCCGAATCCGTCTTCCTCCAACAGTTTGACCGAAATCGAAGAAATGCCCGGTTTTTCCGTATCGCTGCGTAGCCTTGGGCGGAGGCAGGCGTAATGTAACACCGAGCGGGGAAAATCCACACACGACCCATTGATCCGCTGCGGCGGTGATACCCTCCAAATCACTGCAATGGCTGGTGATGCCAGAAATCCAAAGCACCCGCTCACTCGCTTATCCAATCATGAAAAACCTGACGGTTAAACTGAGCACCTCGACAGGCTGCGTCTTCAATGAAGTTGCTTCGTCCATCAACTTGCACACACAGGATGGAACGATTCACATAAACTCAAACCACGAGAGCCACATGAACATGATCCGGAAAACCCGTATCACATTCCAGACCGCAGCGGGTCCATGTGAATTCATCCTTGAGAATGCAGCCGCAGGGATGCGCGGCAGTTGCTTTACCGTCCTCGCAGAACAAATCCGCCGTGTTCGCCCAGATCGCAAGTGATCGTGCGGCACCTGTTGGGAAGTCATTCCCTCAGCCAACGGCAATTCCGAAGAAATGCGTGGTATTTCCAGTCTGGCGCAGAGCGGAATCCGCGTAGCTGCTCTACTTTGATACTCATGGGTAGAAACTTGATTTCAGTATTTTCAGCGTCGGCGTCTTTTTTGGATCCGGGAATTGGGGAGGCATCGTGGGAAAGGATACGAGGGGGTCGCGATGAAAGATCACGACCACGCAGCCAACGAATAGCCTGTTCCAGAGAAAGTCGTGACGCTCGGAACCCTGAACTAACACAACCATGAAAGACCATATCGCCCATTCGGGAACCTGGGGTCTCGCCCTGATTTTCATCGTGATCGCATCCTGGCTCCTCTACCGATACCTCGCGCCAAAGACGTGGAAGGAGTGGGCGAGCGCAGGCGTAGTCCAGGCCTTCATCATCGCACTCTATGCAGAGATGTATGGTTTTCCGCTCACCATCTACCTGCTCGTCCGGTTCTTCGGTCTCGATCAGGGCAACCTCAACGCGAGTCTCTGGTCCACGCTGCTGGGCATGGGGGAAACCGGCATGATGATCGCGATGATCATCGGCTATACGCTCCTGTTCATCGGCTTCGGCATCTTCATGGAGGGATGGCGCGAGCTGCACCGTGCCCGAAAGGAAAACCGGCTCATCACCAATCGCCTTTACGGCCTAGTGCGACACCCCCAATACACCGGGCTCTTCATTGCGCTGTTCGGCGAGGGAGTCGTCCATTGGCCCACAGTCTTTTCCGTCGCCCTCTTCCCCCTCATCGTGCTCGCCTATTACCTGCTGGCGCGAAGCGAGGAGCGGAAGGTCGAGGAGGAATACGGCGACGAATACCGCGAATACAAAAAACGCGTCCCCATGTTCATTCCCCGCTGGGGGCAGTGGCGGGCAATGACCACGACGCGAACAGCACCTTCCAACGACGAATCTCCCGACATCGGATAGCCGAAGTCGGAAAAGCAGAAACCATAAATAAGAAAGAAACAAAAATATGAGCACTACGAAAACCGAAGCCAAAGATCCGATCTGCGGCATGACCGTGGACACCACCACCGCCCTCCACGCCGAACGCGATGGAGAAACATCCTACTTCTGCAGCGAGCACTGCCGGGAAAAATTCCTGTCAGCACCCGCCGATGCAAAGCCAGAAGGGAAGTCAGGTGGCTGCTGTGGATAAAGCCATCTCACCAATAACCACACTATGAAACACATACTCATGATGGTGGTCGGTTGCGGCCTGGCGCTCCTGCTGATCTTTCTTCTTCCCGCTCTGGGATTGGGTAGCGGCTGGGTGCTGGGCATCGCGTTCGGCGCGATGATGCTCTGCCACCTGATGCACTTCGGCATGCACGACCATGATGGGAAAGGAGACAGCAACCATGAGCACTGAAAAAAATCCACGCACGCTTCCCACCTCCCATCTGAATCCCAGATGTCTGGGGATCGCTCTCGGAGCGACCGGCGTGATGTTCTACCTTGGCTGCATGCTGACAATGGCCACCGTGCCGCAGGATTCCGCGGTGGTCTTTTTCAACAGCCTTCTACACGGCATTGATGTCGGACCGATCTTGAAAACCAGCGTGCCCCTTCCCCAGGTCGCACTGGGACTGGTTACAACCTTCATCCTCGGTTGGTTCGCGGGAGTGTTGATCGCGGGGATCTATAATCTGAGCCTACGCCTGGGGAAACAATAGATGGACAACATGGAAAACACATCGGATCGGAAGTCGAAATACAAAGCGGACAGCCTCTCGCTGATCGGCGCGATTGCCTTGGGGACCGGAGTGATGATCGGCGCCGGGATCTTCGCGCTGACCGGTCAGATGGCGGAGATGACCGGAAGCCTGTTTCCCCTAGCCTTCCTTTCCGCCGCGCTGATCGTCTCGTGCAGCGCCTACTCTTACGTCAAATTTTCCAATGCCTACCCTTCCGCCGGCGGCATCGCCATGTATTTGCAGAAAGCCTATGGCAATACACTGACCACTGCTTTCCATGCGCTTCTAATGTATTTTTCCATGGTGATCGCGCAGAGTTTTTTGGCGCGGACTTTCGGAGCCTACACTTTGCAGCTATTCGCCATTGATGACAGCAGCCTCTGGGTTCCCGTGCTGGGGGTCGCTCTTTTGCTGGTGGCCTTTCTGATCAACCTGTCCGCAAACCGTTTGATTCAGGGCGTCGCCTCGACACTCGGATTCATCAAGATTGGTGGCATCATTCTGTTTGGGGTCGTCGGCGTGCTGGCGGCGGACTCGGTGGAAGTGAACTTCCTGGGCGCAGCTCCCGGAGCGTCGCTGACTGGTTTTCTTGGAGCCACCGCGCTCGGCATTCTCGCCTTCAAAGGATTCACCACCATCACCAACAGCGGTTCCGAACTCAAGAATCCGGAACGAAACCTGGGCAAAGCCATCATGATTTCAATCGGCCTCTGTGTGGTGATCTATGCGCTGGTTGGATTCGCAGTATCCAGCAATCTGTCGCTGGAGGAAATCATCGCGACCAAAAACTACTCGCTGGCCGCCGCAGCCCGGCCTGCGTTGGGGGAATACGCGGTCTGGTTTACCGTGGTTCTGGCCATGCTTGCCACTTCAGGCGGCATCATCGCCAGTATTTTCGCAGTGTCACGCATGCTGGCCATGATGACCGAAATGAAGTTGGTTCCCCATCGCCATTTCCACATGCCCGGCAGCATTCAGAAGCATACGCTAGTATATACGATTGTCCTTGGATTGCTGCTGACTGCGTTTTTCGATCTCTCCCGTATCGCGGCGCTGGGAATCATCTTCTATCTCATCATGGACACCGCCATTCACTGGGGGCTACTGCGCCACCTGAGAAAAGAGTTGGCTGCTAATCCCGTGATTCCGGTTGTGGCCATCATTCTCGATCTGATCATCTTTGGCGGCTTTCTCTGGGTGAAATTTACCTCGGATCCGCTGGTTCTCATCGTCGCAGCAGGCGTCATGGCGGCGATCCTGATCACGGAGCATTTCTTCCTCAAAAAACGACCTTCTGATGAGCATGCTGAGCATTCGCATTCAGACTGATCACTTCAGTCTGGCAGACACCGAATTTTTCCCCTCCTTGGCATTCCAGAACGTATGCGTTCTTGATAGAAATCCGTAGCACTCGCTATTTTCCTACGAGTCCGCTGCATTCCTTTAACCTTCAATCATGACCGCCACAATTCATCCACCCTATCATTTGCTCCGTTGTCGGGAATCATGCTGGAAATGTGGCTCCGATGCAGAAGTTATCGCGTTCACAACAGCAGAGGTTACCGGCGAGGAAGATGATGACAACGAGCTTCCGGTTCATTCACCGGTTGTTCTGACAAATATCAGAAATGCCCCCCATCCTTTCCTGATTGCCGCCACCCGATCTGGCGCAAACTACGAGAGCCGATTCTCAAAAACTGCTGGGCATGAGTATTTCATGAATCAATGCGGATGCGGCGCTGTTCTTGGAGATCACTTTCTTCACAACGAACCCGGACATGCGTTCTTTCCAATGAACGAGGAAGAGGCCTCTTCCGTTCAGGTTCAGGAGATCGATTGTTCAGATCCTTTGGAAATCGAATGCTGCTTTGCCGGCTGGTCTTCGCTTTGTCTCGTGAAGAGCGGAACCATGGTCGATGGAAAGATCGACGTGACCCCGGTATAGACCCTCCAATCATTTCTGATCGGATGGAGGTCGTTTCTTTTTGCTCTTAGATTTCGATTGGTTTGCGATTCGATACATTTCGACCAGTGCGTCTTTGTCCTTCTGGGTCTCCATCGACTTGACTGCGTTCGCCAGCGCACGGGGCTGACGCAGCGCTCTGATCAGATGAAGAACGCCCACAAGAACAATGCAGGCAGCTCCCCATGGCGTGATGTCCTTGGCGATGGTGAAAAGATCGACGGCGGCTTGTGGAATTTCATTCATACTACCCCTCCCGTGTCAAAAAGTGTGGGGGTCGAGTTGAGTCTAGGATGGGTGGGAGTGATCCCCGGATGTCGGTTCATGGGAGTATTTAGTCGTGGGATCTGTTTTTTCGTAAGAGTTGGAACAGGGGATTCGCCACGTTCAGGTCTGATTCGATTTGGGGAGTGTTCTTCCTTCATGGGAGTATTCGATTTCAAAGGTTTGTAGGTTATCCGGTGCGCGAAGGGTCTGGCAAAAACCCGTGGAGCTTGTGGAAGGCGGCAAGTTATTTTCCAGATCCAAGTCAACTGTGGCCTGCGGTGCTACGCACATTTCCTCGCAGACGTTCGCTTTTCGTAGCAGTGGACAGGCTTTCCCGCTTGTTCTAGGGGGTGGATGGGGCGGAAGGGGGTGACGATTTATTTACCGACACCTGTCCCAAACGCTGATTGCTGCTTATTCTGCGCTTTCATCGGATAATGATACCCTGAACAGAATCTTTGAGTGCGGAAGACTCTCTGGCGACTTGACAGGGTGAACCTTTTTTGGCACATTCAAGCACATGGCAAAACCCGCTCCCAGACCTCTCACAGTGCGGTTTTTCCGAAACGCCAACGGCAAGGAGCCTGCCCGAGAATGGCTCCAGGAATTTTCCACTGAAGACAAGAAGGTCATCGGAGCCGACATCAAAGTCGTTCAATGGAAATGGCCTATCGGAAAACCTCTTGTGGACAATCTTGGAAAGGGGTTGTGGGAGATACGGACGAAACTTGGTGAGAGAATTGTCCGGGTCTTCTTCTTCGTCCTGAACGAGGAGATTGTGATCCTTCACGGGATCGTCAAAAAGACCCAGAAGACCCCTCAACAGGACTTGAAGCTTGCCAGAAAAAGGCAAGCCCTTTGCGAAAAACTAACTGATGATATAACTGATGAAAACGAAGGCACCAAAAAAGCAAAACGAAAACCCCCACATCGGAAGTAATTTCGATGATTTTCTTGAAGACGAGGGCATTCGGGGGGAGGTGGAAACCTTGGCTCTCAAAAAATTGGTTTCGCTCCAGCTTCAGGAGATTCTTGAGAGCGAGGACGTAAGCAAATCCGAGCTTGCGACCAGAATGAAGACGAGCCGGACATCCGTGAACCGGATGCTCGATCCGGTCAACCCGTCCCTCACAGTGGCAAGCATTGGAAAGGTCGCTGCGGCATTGGGACGAAAACTTGAATTTAAGTTCGTCCGTGTCCCAGGAACTCCGAAGTCGGGCGCAAGAACCACCACGGCAAAAAAAAGCAAAGTCGTTGCCTAACTTTCGGCAAACCTTCCCGTTGAAGGAGTTCAGCCAACGAGGATTTCTTCGGTCGTCACGACCCATCACGACTTCAGTATTCTTGGGAGGAATTCTTCGATCTGGGGACGGGGTTATCGGAAGATTAGATTGCCCAGCTACTTGTCGGATTGGTGGGGGCGGATGGGGAAACAAAAATGCCTTCTTGTGAGGGTCATGATCATAACGTGAAACTCGGACTCCTCTTGCCCATCCCCCTTGGGACTACTGATCGGCGGTGACAATGGAGCATAGGCCGGCTTGCGTTCTCGATCCGAAAACCCCATATTGGCTCTCGCGAAACATCGTCGATTTAGAAGCTTCCAGTAATTCATTTGCACCCATGATTAAAGTGGTTCTCAGCGTAGCGGCTATTATTCTTACACTCGCGATGTTCGCGCCGTATATCCGCTCGATACATCGTGGAATCACGAAACCGCACGTATTCTCTTGGATCATCTGGGGGTTCGGCACCTTCATCGTATTTTTTGCCCAGCTCGCGGGTCGCGCTGGTATCGGTGCCTGGCCCATTGGGGTTTCGGGTATCATCTCCGCTTACATTGCTCTCATCGCATTTCTCAAAAGAACCGAATTCGTGGTCACAAAATTGGATTGGGCATTCTTCTTGATCGCTCTATCAGCTCTACCGTTTTGGTTTGCCACTTCAGATCCATTGTGGGCCGTGGTCATCCTTACTTTCGTGGACACTGTGGGATTCGGTCCAACCTTTCGGAAGGCGTATGAATTCCCGCACGAGGAAAGCATCGTGTTTTTCAGCCTGTCCGCAGTTCGAAATACCCTGGTGATCCTAGCGTTGGAACACTACTCATTGACCACCGTCCTTTTCCCGGCAGTTGTGGGTATCGGTTGTATCCTCCTTGTGAGCATGATTGCACATCGCCGACTGTCACTTTCAGCTTCAGACCGACCACGGAAATCATGAATAATATCAAAGGTGAATAAATGACTTCCATCAGTTTTTCTGAAACCAGAAATCAGAGATCTTGCTTTGACGCTATTCGGGTCTCAATCATTTTCCTGCGATGAAAAACGGAGATTTATGCACGGCTATTTATGAGCATTTGCCCGGCATCGATAAGATACTGGAAAGCGAAAAATTGCCAATACACCAACGAATTTTCGGGGCAGCCTACCTATTTGTGGAGCTTGCCGTGGATGCACCAGAGCCAACCAAAAGGGAGATGATTGGAAGTCCCATGTTTCGGGAGACCATTGTCCCGATTGTGAGTGACTGGTATTGGATGGAATACGGTTCCCTGTGCCGGAATCAATGCGAGAAAGAACTTTCCGGGATTCTATCGGAGCATGCGCAACCACTTCTGATAAGATTTCCGCAGACACTGTCACGCGTCGAGACCGAAGGCGAGACGGCGTGGCTGACTTTCCCGGATACTCTTCGCGAAGAAGAATCCATTGGGGAAATGACCGGCGATTTGCTGGATGTGGCCAGAATGCCTTCGGCAGTGGCCAAAGCAGTTCAAAGCGAAGCCGCAATGGTCGTAGGTCACAGCCGGTCGATCAATCTGAACCTGATGTCGAAAGGAAGCCTCGACAATGAAACTTTCAGTCTGGCACAAACAATTTGGCCTCATTTTGAAAAAGCGATTAGGGATCTTCTAGCTCTTTCTCAAGAAGGTGCGGCCGCAGCGTGCTGGGATCTCCATCTCGCGGTGGAGAAATCATACAAGGTTCTGATCCGTTCGAAAGCCGGGAATCCGCCCCATAGCCACAACCTGATCTCACTGCATCAGGCTTCCATAGATTGCGGTGCAATGATCGATGTCGCGCTAATGAAGCGTTTGCCCGACGAGAAATCCGCGATCCAGTTTCGCTACGCGGAGAAGCTGATCACTCCCGCCGAAGCCATTTGCCACTACAAAACCGCTCTGACCCTGGTAAATCAGATTACCTCCGAACTTCCACACACAGTTAGACTCAACAACACATCACTACTCATCAAAGTGGCTCCTTGGGCAAAATAACCAGTTCTACTTCAGAAATGTGGGAATCCTTCCCCCGCTGACGCAGCAACCACCCGCACTTATTCAAGGTGTCCGAGGGAATGCTTCGGAAAGCAGTTTGGGTATCTGCTTCTTGATCTGCGAAAGTGAGGTGTTCGGCGAGTAAAGCTCTGCCGCTATGAGGCTCGCCGCAATACTCCCAGCATCGTCACTTTTCACGTGCTGCCCCTGGAGATGGGCGATCCGCGCAACGCGAGCTTCCGCGTTCGTCATCAACGACAATTTGGTCCAGCGAAAAAAACCGAGAAGTTGCTCCTCGCCACGTGGGGTGAAGATGCTTGCTGCGCTTTCGAATCCATTTCTATCAAACTCCTCCCACAACGCTTGGGACAAATTGTTGTGCTTCCACCTCAATCGTTGGGACTTGTTGAGACGGCGCTGAGGTGTAGGACGGAAAGTTAGGTATTCCACAAGAATGTGGGTCCTACTCTCCTTCTCAACGGATTCATCCCCTATCCATCGGCTGATTTGCACGGACAATTCCCGTTCGTGGGCGTTGACATAGGACACAAAATGCCCGGCGTTGGCAGCGGCTGGAACCAGCTCAATTTCAGTTGTTTTCCAATCCATAATGGAACCATTACTTGCTCCCGTCGAATCACTCAGTTCCATCAAAATTGAGATCAACTGGATCGTTCCGCCGCTCAGCTGGTTCAACTCATACAGGAGGCATTCCAGCCTAGCCATCATCCCTCCTGGACCATTGATGCAGTCGAAGTTTCTTACCCAATATTCCACTGGAGCCATGTTGCCGGGGAAGTAAAGATCCTTCCATTGGAGTCTTCCAACCCTTGCGGAGTAACTTGTCTGGAAAAGTGGCACCTCAAACCATCCTGACTCTGTTGTCCCGGTTACCGAGAGCCCCACCGCAACCAAGTCTCCAGTATTTTCCAGGAAAACAGTCGAGTTGCAGAGGTGAATGGGCGCGTATGGATTGATGGAATATCCCATGCGATTTACCCCTATCATCCTACTGGACGAAAGGCCACCATTAAGACCCATTGGAAATCAAGAAATCGGTGCGAAACAATGGCTTCTGAGTTAGAATTGTCGGAACAAAGCCGATGAGTGACGAAACGAACATATTCAGAGGGAAAATCGAAGATCTGCACCAGATCGACTTCGAGGAATTGGAGCGTGAATTGGGGATGGAAGCCGAACTGGATTACTACCCTTTGACAATTGGAAAACACCTGAGGCAAGCCAGTGACGGAGATGACGGAAACGCAGCAGTAGCAGTCTTCTCCTTCATTCAAACCCTTTTAAGTCCCCTACCTAATTTTCACAGTCCCAGCGAACCATTTCGTCCCATGGCCTTGGGATCCGGAACCCGTTCTTTTCTCCCCGATGATCTGACACCGCGTGATCTTGAAGCCCTTGAGATCCTCTCGGAGCGCATTGCCGACAATGTTCTCAGATCTCGCTTTTTCGACTTTCTTTTCTTACGGACAACCAACTTCAAATTCGCCGGTGGAGCCGCCGTCGCATATAGGGGTGCTGCCCGAAGATTTGATGATCAGGATAGCTGGGGCAGTGCAGCGACCTGTTTTTTTCGGGCACTTCTTCTTTCCGCTAAGCTGGGTCGTAAGAAAGCCCTGTTTGAGGATATATCGTCGGATCTGGAAAATGCGGTCAACAAACGAGCCGACCATGAATGTGGGTTCGCTTCCTATCGCTACATGAGGAGAATGATCGACTTTGGTGTTGGGACTCCAAGCCACTTCGCCGAGTTGAGCCGGAAGATCGCTGATAGGTCTTCGGCCGATGCCGAGCATCGTATAGCCGGCCATTATTACCAGGTTGAAACGAAGTGGCACCGTCTCGGAAAAGAATCGGATAAAGCGGCTGAAGCTGACCTCTTAGCAGCCGAGGCTCTCGTAGCTGATTCACTGCACGACGTGAACACTCGCAACAATCATCATGCGGCGGCGATCAAGCTCTCACAGGCTATTGAGGCAATGATCCGTAACGGAACTGCAAATAGAGAGAGAATTACTGAGCTGAAATCGACACTCCGAGTCTACCAACAGGCGACTCTGGATGAGTTCACCACGGTTCATGAACCTATGGATGTCACGGATGCCGCCATGGAATCCATGAAGATCGTTTCCGGTTGTGATTTTAACACTGCCCTTGAGAGGCTGGCATTCATGTGGAATTTAATAGATTTGGAGGATCTCAGAGTGCGCACCCTTCAGGAGACGAAAACCTCACTTCGTGAATTTGCAATGGGAATGCAAAGGGATGAGGACGGCAAGCCTATCCGGCACATGCTCTCTCTACCTTCGGAAGATGCCTCGGACTACGAGGAGATTCTTGAGCAGAAAATGTTTGAACTCGCTGGGAGGTGTGACTGGAGTTATGCTGTTTCAGCGGTGATTGAACCAGCGCGACGAAAAATTGAGGAGGAGCATCATCCGATGCTTTCGGATTTAGAGCATCTAGTGGTTAACAATCCTTTCATCCCCCCTAATCACGAAATGATCTTCCTGAGGGGATTTCATGCCGGAATCCACGGTGACTTTCTCATGAGTTCACATCTCCTCGTGCCGCAGATCGAAAATTCACTGCGTTACGTCCTAGAAAGGAATGGGGCCGACGTGGTCACCATGAAGGGTAACGGTTTGCAAGAAGCCAAAACACTTGGATCGTTGCTACAGTTGCCTTCTGCGATAAAGATTTTCGGGGCATGTTTGTGTTTTGAACTCAGAGGTGCTCTGACTGAAAAGGCTTCACACGACTTCAGAAACAGACTGGCCCACGGTTTTGCAAGCCATGATGAGTGCTACGGAATTTCTGCAAGGTATATCTGGTGGCTCACACTCCGAATCTGTTTGGCCTTGCATCTAAACGGCACCAACCGTTCCGCCCCATCCGCCTGATGTTCGGCTACTTTCGAGGTCGGGGGAGAATTGATC
The DNA here is from genome assembly GCA_039978775.1 of Luteolibacter sp. Taxonomy (GTDB): domain Bacteria; phylum Verrucomicrobiota; class Verrucomicrobiia; order Verrucomicrobiales; family Akkermansiaceae; genus Luteolibacter. Next base: position 23,207 of record JBDWAR010000026.1, read on the forward strand.
TTCCGCCTGTGATATTGTCCCAAAACTCCTTGTCGGCCATATCGAGCGTACACTCCCATTCGTTCTCAACGAAACTCTCAATTTCGGATCCGTAGTTACTCACGAAGTCAGAGATTTCTTGGAGAGTCTTTACCGCGTTTCTTAGCTTTGGATGGTCCAGATTCACTCCCTCAGATGGGTCTTCATAAACAAGGTTCCTTTCGCTTGCCGAACGAAAACTCTCCCAAAATTCGTCAGAGTCCCCAGTTCCATTTTGAGGCACTCTGATTGATTGATTGTTGAATCCGTAATAAAGCACATCGTCCACAAACTGGTCGTGGTCAGAGAGAGCGCTTTTTAATTTTTGGGTAAGCAACGCAAATTGCTCCAGCGCACCGCTGTGTTTGACTTTCACCGCTAAAACTTCGGAGGAGTTCCCGCATTTCTCTAGCTCCTCAATTTGAACTTTCAGCTCTTTGATTTTCTCCTCTGCCTCTGTAATCTGTTCGACAAGCAATTCGTTTGTTTCCTCTAGTGCGGCGTGTTTCTTCGGATCAATTTTTGTTGGAGGAACCATTTCTTCGAGAACTGCAGGAAGGCCTTTTTGGAACTTGAGCTTTGCAGCAGACCACTGGGCGGTCTTCGGATCGTTTTTCAGGACGCCAGCTTCGGAAAGAGCGTCGCGCACATCATCAAGGTCTTCATCCTCATCAATCTTTTCCGCCTGCATGATAGCCAATGTGGCTTTCAACTCTGAGAATTTCAAAGGAGGAACCACGACGGGGATAACCTGACAGGAGTCGTCGTTTTCGAGAACCCAGGCTGCGCCTGCTTCAGCCAAGCAAAACGGACTTTCCAGATATTGCGAAGTCAGGATCAAAACGATCACCCGGCATCCTTTTATTTCATTCTTAATGTATTCGTGAAAACTTTTCCCGGTACGGTTTCCAGCCCCCGGGAGACTGGTGCAAAAGTAATCCAATGTCGTGAGATTCAACCCCGGCACGAGAAGGGTGGTGACGAAATGATCGACTAGTGGTTTGTCGGCTTCGGCGTGACTGATGAAAACTGGCTTCGTCATAGGAATGTTGGCAGGAACTATTTTTCAAAAGTAACTGACCGTTGGACGATGCAAAGTCGAAACACATGGGGCAAGTCAAGTCCGACCCGTTGATTGCGTTCTACTTCCAGACCTTCGAAATCAGCCACGACGAAAGCCGGAGTAAAGAAGACGGCAATGATGGTAGACCGAGCATGCCGCCCATGATTCCTTGACGATACATCCCCTCACTCCCTGGTTTCCACGGGAATGTATGGCCCCCTCTACGTCGGTTGAAAGCTATCCCAATTCTACCCTCACCGCGCCTTCTTCGAGTCGCGTATCACCAGGTTATACACTTTTTCAAGCCGCTTTGAGGAAAGCTCTGTCAGAGAGGTGAACCGAGGAATCTTGAGCCTGGCGGCGATGTCCGGATAATAGTCGTCGTTCTTCCTGCCCATCGATCCCATCCGCGTTTTAATTCCCTTTTTCCATGTGGCATCGGAGGCACCTGATTTCTTTGCCTTGGGGCTGCGGATCATGCTGCCCCTCACCGCTTGATACCACGCTTTCACCGCGTTCATTTCTGAGGATTGCAATGCGTTGTAGCGTGGAACTTTGAAGTGGTTGTTGAATCTGCTCCGCATCTCCGCCCGGCTTGCACCTTCGGATTTCCCTGTAATCAAACTACTGAGATCAGCGAGATCATTCACCATATCGGAAATCTCCTTTTGCTCGGGCGGGGTGACTTGTCCGGGAGCCTGGGGGATGACGATTTTTGGCTTCGATGGCATCAGCGGTTTGATCGTATGCCCGTCTCCATTGAACTGAAAATTGTGATTACCGTTCTGGATGATCTTAGTCTTTTCAGCCCTTACCCGCTTCGGCTTCTCTTTTTCAATTTTAGCAAGGATCTGATGCACTGCCAGTCCAAGCTGATTGCGGAAACTCTCCTCGAACTGTCGCCGACTTCCAAAGGAGGATGCCAACCCCATATCGAAAATCCGGCTCCTGAATTTCTCCAGATCTTTATCCTGTCCTGCATCGATGACTGTTCCAGGTGCTTCCAGGTTAGAAAAATAGACCATGGTTCTGATGTCATGGTGAACCGCCCGGTCAATCTCCTCAACCGTGCCGGAATCAGCCAAGCCGGTGTGAGTGCCGAGTCGATTCCAGAAAATCGCAACGACCAGATCCGACTCGTCGATCAGCTGCCGATCGATCACCCGCTGGGCTCGCTCACCTAGATCGGGAGCGGAATTCGTCCGCCAGTGGCGAGTCATGAGTCCGCAGCCAGTCGCCTCCCAGTTTATGTGATTCCATTCGTCGATTACCTTCTTCGCCAGCTTCAACTCCTTGGAAACATCCCCGGGGCCGCACAAGGTCACCTTCAATACACGATCTTCTTTTTTCATGGTGACAGGATTGTATCATACCCCATTCAAAAACTTCCAAGATCGCCGAAGATTTCTGAAAAAAGTTGCGAACGGCTGGGAACAACTCTGTTTCGCGGGTTCGGTTTTTCCAGAACACACCTATCACCTTGACGGATTTCAGTAGGGTTCCGGAGACACTAACCGCACCCAGCTTCACAGCACCTTCACCAGCATCCAGATCGACATTGCCATCATCATGAGGTTTTCGGTGAGGGAAATGAATCCAAGCGGCACCTCGCTGCCCCCACCAACACAGGCGCAACTGAGATCGCGTTTCTCAATATAAACGGCTTTGAAAACGGAGATTGCACCGATGGTGCTGACGATCAGCGCGGCTGGTGCCGCGACCCACGTGAAGAGACCCGCGATCATCAGGATACCGGCTCCCGCCTCAACAAAGGGATAAACATAGGAATAAGGAACGTATCTCCGGGCAATGAGATCATACTGGACGAACCCGGTAGCGAAAGACAGCAGATCCTGGAGTTTTAAGATTCCCAGCACGCACATGCTGAAGGCTATGAAGAGCTCAAGGATGCGAATGACATTGAGATCACCACGCATCGCGTAGGTGGTGGTGATCGCCATGAGGAAAGTGACAGCGAAGACAGCTAATACGGGCTGGTAGGTTTTGCCTTCCTTCGGATCGGGGCCGAGGCCGAGGTGCTCGCGGAGCTGGTCGTATCCGCCGATGCGTTCCCCCTCTATGAGGATCTGGGGCGTTTCATCTACTCCGTTTTCTTCCTTGTAGGCCTTGTTGGCCTCATCGCTTTCGATATGGTTGTCGGTGACTTCGTAGCCGTTGCGTTTTAGTAGATCCAAGGCTTTGATCCCCCACGGGCAAAGATGCTCCGGGGTGACCAAGCGATCGATGGTTGCTTTTTTGTTCATAGATAGGCTGTGGTTATTGGATTGAAACGAGGAGGTGTGCCCAAAGAACAAATGCGCTCGGGGCAAGTCGAAGCCACCTTTTCAGTTTTCGAGGCGGTAAATCATCTTCTTCATTTCCGCGATCTCGCGCTTTTGTGCCTCGATAATTTCCTTGGCGAGCTGCGCTGCCTCTGGGTCTTCGAAAGTGGCGTTCTGGCTGACCATGATCGCAGAGGAGTGGTGTGGGATCATCGCTTTCATCCAAGACACGTCCCTGATCGGTGTCTGGGTGCGGAGAAGAATGAGGACTGCGATAAACGTGGCAACGGCTCCGGCCATGATGGCGATGTTCAGAGCCGTGTTTTTATACATGCCCCACATAAACCCAAGCATGACGATCACCATCACGGAAATCATCAGACAGGTCATATAAGTGCGGGTATAGCTGAGCATCACGTGGTCCCAAGCGGCGGCGTTGAGGAACATGACCCCATACATGATGACGAACGACACGGCCATCATGAGGGCGAATTTGAGATAGGATCCTTTCATGGTTTACTGTAGGTTAGGGTTTGTAGGTTTTTACGACGCTTCCGCAGGTCTTCATGTCGTCCCTGTAGGGATTATTGATCTCCTTCACATCGGAGAACCACGTGCCGCCTTTTCCATCGAAGGCCATCGGACACTGCTGTTTATAGAAAATCCCTTCGGAAAGATTGCTTTCGAATAGCATCTCAAGCTCCGTTGTCAGTTGCTGAAACTGGCTTCGCTGCACGCCGATGTCGTCGCTCTCCGCGATCTTCGAAGCTGCGGCTTTCATATCGGCGCGTTCCTCCGTGAAACTTTCCGCAAGGTTGCCAGCGGCTTTCTTCGCCTCGTCGGTATCGGCGTTTGCGAGCGCCATCCGGACGTGGAGATAGTTATGGAAAACCTTGCCGGTCATCCCATCCTTGAATCCGGTGTCGGCGCGGGCCGGGAGTTCTTTCTTCATCTCCTTCACTTCCTTGGACGAATCAATCCCGACCTTTTCCTTCCCGTCCCCATCAGTATTTTCATCTCCGTGGGTAGCGCCATTGCCATCCGCCGCCTGGCTCTTGCTGACGCGCCAGACAACCCCGGTTTCCGGCTTGGCGGTAATGCCTTTTTCATCGACGAACATCACCCCGTAATCGACTGCATAAAGCTCCTTACCGTCGGGTGAAAACTGGACATCGAGCAGGCGGCGCGGGCCGGCCGATGCGGCGTTTCCGTCATTGCTCTTCCCTTCCGAGGAATGACCTTTTTCCTCACCTGAATGACCGTGATCCTTCTGGGTAAGGAAATCTTCAGACTCGAAGGAAACTGGATCCACCATTATCACGCGGTGCCCGCCGTGCTTGTCCACTTTGCCTGTCATCGGTGCCATGTGGCCGAAAAATGCGATGAACATTTTCCCTTTCTCCGCAAAGCCGCCGTCTTCGCTGATCGTCATCTTCGCGATTGCGGAATGACCCGCATAGGTGGCTATCGGCTGCTTCACTTCGGGATGCTCGGCCATCAGGAATTCCGCCTGTGGCTTGCCTTCGGGTTTGAAGCGAGCGTCCGTGACGGGAACGCCGGATCCGAAATCAGGCCATCCATACCATCCGCCTTCCTCGATTTTGTAGAGGTCTTCCTTGTCGTTGGCAATGGGACGGCTGCCACGGGCGTCGAAACCATTTTCCGTGGCGAAAAGAGTGCCATCCGGTGAAAAGGAAAGTCCGTAAGGGTTGCGCAAACCCCAAGCGAAAACCTCAAGACCGCTGCCGTCCGTGTTCATCCGCAAGATGGTTCCGCTGGCCTTGGTATCACCAGAGGCGCTGTCACCAGTTTTGCCGAAGGGGTGGAAAGCGGAGGTCTCTACTTTGTCGGATTCACCGTCGGCTAGTGGGTTTTCCGTAGTGAAGGTCTTCCCGGCCAGCTTGATGTCTTTAGCGGGAACATCGTGGAAATCGGGATGATCCTTGAGCCAGCCCATGTTTGCATTGTCCTTGCCCACTACGCCGGAGTTTGTGGCGACGCCTTGGCCAAAGTAGAGTTTGCCGTCCGGACCTGCAACGATCTGGTTGTTATGGTGGTCGCCGTCGCTAGGCAGGCCGGTGACGAGATCCTTGACGGCCTCGCCCTCCAGAACCGAAATTTTCCCCCTGTGGGAAATGAAAAGTTTGCCGTCGTGCCAGAGCAGGTCATTGATCGGGCCGACGAGCCCTTCGGTGATCTCCCCTTGGCGTTCGCCGGATTTGTCGTAGCGGATGATACGCGGGGTCACGTCCACTTTGCCGTAGGTGTAACCGGCCTCCGCTACGAAAATGTTCCCTTCTGCGTCAAATTCGATGCTAGTGGGGAAGGTTAGGCCGGAGAGGAAGACCTCCGCCTTGAACCCTTCCGGAACCTTTGCCGCTTCGGCTTGGGGCTCGGGAATTTCCATATCTTTGGCTTTCCCGCCATGACCCTCGGCAGCGATGCAGTTGGAAGAGGCCGCGAGCAGCGCGGCGAAGAGAGTGGTAGAGCAGCCTAGTAATTGATTTGGTTTCATTGCTGGATGGGGTTGATTTTCGTCCTGTGGGGTATTTTGATTCGCAACCGATATGCCAGATGCCGGTTTACTCCTATCCGCCGAAAACATGGGCATAGCGTCGATTGATGAGGAGGTGGGAGGCTCTAGGATAATGCATTCTGCAAGCCTGCTCTGTGCAGATTTGAATTCTGCAACCCTACGATTGCCGCTTGGAAGGAGGCACCAGATCGCTCCAGTTTCTGCCGCTATCGACGACTATTGCCAAGATTAGGGCCCTTTGGCGGTCTAGGATTTTTGAGGTGTGTGGCGGGAATTCTCCGGCAAGAAAAGGCAGGCCGTTTTTTTCGAAGGCTTTCCAGATCAGGGACTCCCGGGATCTCGGAAGTTTCATAGCGACCGGTTGATTCATCAACCTGAGAAAAAGCTCGGGCAGTGAGGCAATCGAAGTCGCCATCTGCCAGCCATGGCCGTTCGGAAGGAAATCCCCATCCCCAACGTGAAGAGTGTGTAGGCGGTGAAGTAGAGCTTCTCGGCGAAATCCGCAGGCAGGCGGGTCGTGGAACTGATGAACGCTCTGGGAGACAACCCTGCGGATCTGATTTGCAGCGGGCTGGCTATCCATGGGGCGAAAGAGCATCCCACTACCCCCAATCGCAGGCAGACTGTGTTTCCTCTTCTCCAATCAGTGGCTGGATTCGTCAGTTCCAAGTAGCGACTTGATAGACCGTTCGTGGGCTTTGATTTCTTCGGGAGTTGGCGGCCTCTTCGTCGAGAAGAAGCTTCCAGGCAGATGAAACTCCTTCTCAATTTCGAGGAGCTCTTTGGCCACGGATTCGGAAAGGCCATGCTCCGCTTTCCAGTTGTTCACACGCTGCCGGAGAGCTTCTTCCTCCGCCTTGTCGGGGGATCTCATCAGAATTGCGAATGTCACAACCGTGCCGACCAACACGGGAGATATGAGCAAGAGCTTGTCTCGTAAAGTGAATGACACCTTGGGTGCCATCTCATCCCGCGAACGCTTGCCGGCATTCCCAGAGGAGGAATTCGGCTTTTTCCGTTTTCGTCTCTTGCCCATATCATCTTCTTCCTACCGCCATTGTCGCGTCATCTTGAAGTGACTTTGCCGACGCGTTGGTCACATTTTCATTCGGGCATGTTCAGCCGGACTCATATCCTTCATGCCTTTCATGTCGCTATGATCCATTCCGTTCATGTCATTGGAATTCATGCTATCAGACGCGCAACTGACAAGAAAGAGGCTCGCTGCGGAAAGCAGTAGGATGGTGATCTTTTTCATTTTCGTGTTTTGATGTGGTGGTTGATTCAGAGTTTGGAGAGATAACGCTGCGGATCCGCCTTGAATTTGGCGACGCAGGGGCGGCAGCAGAGCTTTACTTCCTGACCCTCGTAGTTGAGGGAAACCGGGGTACCCATGGAACCGAGCTTGTTGCCGGTGACGAGGCAGGTGTCCTTTGTGTAGGGCTTGGTGGAACCGGAGGATGCGACTCCACCGGCGGAACCGCCCGCGCAGGAAGCGAGCAGTAGAGTGGCGGTGGCTGACAGTGCTAGTAATGCGGATTTCATATCGATGGTATTAGTTTGTTGTTTGTTTTCTTAGAAGCGGAAGCTGATGCCTCCGCCGAAGCCGTGTGAGCCGTCGTAGCCGACGGTGAGTCCGAAGTTGCGGACGACCGCGTAGTCGAGTCCCGCATACCAGTCGAACCCGGTATTGGTGTCGTATTCGGCGTTTCCGACGAACGCGAGACGCTGGGTGAGTTGCAATGCCTTGGTCACTTCCAGCCGCGCATCCCCCTCGCTATCGAGGGTCAGTCCGGTCCATACGAGTCCGGGAAGGCGGTAGCGGACGCCACCGATGAAACGGTCTTCGGAATCCTCATCGTTGGTGAAACGGTAGCCCAAAAGGGTGGAGAAATTCGGATTAAAATACCGGCTCCAGAACACGTCGGCCTCGTACTCATAGTCCTTGCCCATGTGATCCATGCCGCTGCCGTAACCGACATCCCACATCAGGCCGAAGTCGTTGCGCTCGTTCATGAACTTGGCCATACCCATGGACATGTTGTTCTGAGCAAGCCCCGAGATCATCCAGTAATAGGGAGCATTCAATGCGGGATCGATGCTCGGGACGTGGTTCGGATCTTCCGTTTCGTAACTGACGACCCGCGCCATCCCTGCGTCCATGTGGTAGAGGAGATGGCAGTGGAAGAACCAATCGCCTTCGTCATTGGCTTCGAACTCGATGGTGCGTTTCCCCATAGGTGGGACATCGACGGTGTGCTTGAGCGGTGACCGGTCGCCCTGGCCGTTGATGAGTCGGAAAAAGTGGCCGTGAAGGTGGATGGGATGGTGCATCATGGTGTCGTTCACCAGCTCGAATCGGACGACCTCTCCCTTTTTCACCTTGATGGTGGAGTCTTCGGAAAGCGTCTTGCCATTGAATGACCAGATGTAGCGCTCCATGTCTCCGGTAAGGCGCAGCTCCACGGTGCGGCTAGGTGCGTCCTTGGGTAGAACCGTGGATTTCAATGCGCGGAGCTGGCGGTAGGGAGGAAGCGGGCGCTCGCTGTCCGGAGCATCTCCAAGTGCCTCGAAAGCACCTGCGAGCATGTAGTCCATCTTGTAGAGATTCGCCTTTGGGATCTCCGGAGCGGGATGCTCCGTTCCTTCGCCCACCCATACGGAGGCATGGCCGGAGCCGTCCTGGGCGGTGGCGCGGATCTCGTAGGAGCCGCTTGGCGGAACGGTCACGACGATGTCGTAGGTCTCCGCGATACCCATGAGCAGGTTCTCCACTTTCACGGGTTCAACCGGCGGGCCGTCCGCTGCAACGATGGTCATCGGCCCGGCGGAGGTATTGATGTAGAAATAGGTCGAGGCTCCGGCATTGATCAGGCGGAGACGGACTTTCTCGCCGGGCTTCCCGGCAAGACGTGAGGTGGTTTTCCCATTGATGAAAAACGCGTCGTAATACACATCGGACAGATCCATCGGCGGGATCCGGTCTTTTTCCCGCTGGAAGTAATCCCCGAGCGCACCCGCTTGGGCGGCACCGAGGATGGATTGCTTGTTGTGCTTTTTGATCGCGTCGTAGTCATACCCGGCCATCAGAGAGCGCATGATAGTCTTGGGATTCCGGTTGGTCCAATCGGATAGTACCAGAACGTGTTCGCGGTCGGTGCGGACAGGCTCACCACCTTTCGGCTCTACCACAATAGAGCCATAGACCCCCCGCTGTTCCTGAAGCCCTGTGTGGCTGTGATACCAATAAGTCCCGGAATGTTTCAGTGGGAAACGGAAAGTGTGGGTCGTGCCTGGCTTGATCGGCGGAGTGGTGAGATAAGGAACCCCGTCCATCGGATTTGGCAGTAGAAGTCCATGCCAGTGGGTAGATGTGGTTTCCCTTTTGAGATCGTTGTGAACCCGGATGACCGCGGTATCGCCTTCCTGGAAACGCAGCGTGGGTCCCGGGATGCCGCCGTTTATCGTGAGTGCCGATACGGTCTTTCCGGCGGGAGCCATCTGCTGCTCGGAGATGGTAAGATCATACTCGACCACGCGGGCTTGGACGAAAGCATGGGTAAGCAGGATCGATGTAAGGATGGCGAAAGGTGTTTTCAAAGTAGGAAGGCGGATGTTGGAAATTCTCCAAAGGAAACGCTCCGGAGATTCCGGAGCGTTGTAATGATCAGGAAGGTCGGCTTATTTCTTCGACAGCTTCTTGAGATACTTGGCCGGTTCCTTGTCGAAGTCGGCGCGGCACTCCTTGCAGCAGAGCTTGATCTCCTGTCCTTCGTGGACGAAGACGACCGGCTTACCCATTTCACCAAGCTTGTCGTCGGAGACGATGCAGGTCTTGAGGGGGTATGGTTTCGCAGCTTCCTTTTTCGACTCGATCTGAGGCTTCCCGAAATGCTGTTTCCCTGGATCAGCAAAGGCGGAGGGAGCAGCAAGGATGATGATGGCCGCAAGAGCGGCAGTGAATTGATTCTTCATGATTTGATCTTCTATGGTGTTACGCAAAGGCAGTGAACCTTGGCTGCCATGTAGAAGTCCGGGAAAGCCCCCGCCCCTTGAACAATTTTCACATTTTTTCGAGACCCCTTTGTTCCAAGCGATTTCACTCAGTGAAAAACGTCGTTCGGAAGTCAGATGTCGTCCTTGATCCAGATGAGGGACAGGGCACCGAAGGCTTTCGACCAGATCGCGTCTTCCGTTACGCACTCCATGTTGTCCGTTGTGGAATAGCCATGGAGCCAACAGCCGGCCGGGACATCGTCCCCACGAACCGCCGATTCCTTCGATGCTTCCAGCTCGAAAGCGCAGGAATACTTATGCACTTCCGTTTCATCGCGGAGTCTGAAACCAAAAGTTCCACTGGTATGGAACCATTTCCGCTGACCGTTCCTGGATGCAACGATTACGCATTCCTCTTTGGTATAGCGGATGAACTGGATCGCGACGGCTGTGAGAGTCGTTCCAAATTCAGCGGCAAGTTCCTTGAAGAGAGCGAAACCCGGCTCCCGACCTTGGATGCGGGGCAGGAACAGCGATTGCGGCATCAGGATTTCCGCAGCGAACAAATTCGCTTCAATTTCCTCAGGCTCTTGGTTCAGCGACCAGTTCGAGGCTTGCGCCAGGCTCAGTTCGTCAATCTGGCGGACCTTGGGATGTAGCAGAACATGTCCGAGTTCATGGGCGATCACGAATCGCTTCTGACCGGAAAACGCGATGGATTCGCGGACGGAAATCATCGCCACTCCGTCAATCCTCATCATTCTCCCATCGGAGCCTTGCATCTCCTTTTCCTGCACCATGACACCTAAGTGCGCGGCGATCAGATGAATCTCAATTTCGGATGGGTCTTCGATACGAAGCTCGGCAATCAGTTCCCTGGCCTTCAAAACCGGGATGGTGTGTCGAGCAAGAGGCTTCATGGATTTTCGCCATTGTCAGATTTTTGACGGGCGGCCTCGGCGAGAACTTCAGCGTCATCCAATATCCGCGCCTTTTCTTGGATGGTCAGATTACTGAGGTTACGGAATGCTAGATTAGCTCCATTCTGGAGCTTTGCAAAAGCAGCTTCTATTTCGGCCTCAGGCCTGGTCAGCCATGAAATCAGTCGTTGTGTTGCTTCCATCATTTCGGATTGCTTCTTGATAGCGGCATCCTTCCACGACATTCGTTTGCTTTTCACATAGTCCGCTACCAGCCCCTTGACTGCGGACACGGTTTCATCGGGATTCAGCCCTCTCTCGACCAAGGTTCTTTTCAATTCAGCAGAATCAGCATCCTGCGGATGAATTTCCATTCCACGGAAAACATTCTCCAATGGTTCATATTCAAATTTTTCTGGATTCATTTGGTTTTTCGGTTGGTTCCATAATTCTCCAGCGCTTCCGCTGAAGGGTGTTCGCTCATAAATTGTGCCGCTTTTTCCCGGAGTTTCCTTTTGAGTTCTGAAACACGGCTCGCCACGATTCCGGTCAACTCTTCGATCTCGGCGGGCTTGGTGATTTCAGCTTCGTAGGCGGACAAAAGCTCCGTCAGATCATGATCACCTTTCAGATGGTCTTTAAAATCCTCAAAGAATTTCCGTTGGAGTTCGCACTGTTCGGATTGCTCGACCGCAGTCGCTCCCGAAGGATTGGGATCTTCAGCATTCGACAGCGGATCAAATTCCATACCGCTTTCGGAAACCAGTCCCCGGTGATCGACAAGTGGCTGCTTGTCGGACTTCTTTTTCCAAGTCCAGATCATACTCTCAATCGTCCGCTTGAGGTTTGTTTCAAGATCCATATTGAAGCGGTAGGTGCGTTTCCCGTTGAGAAATGCCTGCACCGCTTCTCTCACGAAATCATCCGCTGACTTCCCGTTGACCAAGAGTTGTTTGTTCGCTCCAAAGCGGGCTTTCAGTCCACGCCAGAGGTATCGGCGCATGATCGTGTCCGCGTACAACTCCGCTCGGAGAATCACGTTTTCAAAATCAGGCGTGCTGAATTCTGTTTCCAGGTCTTGTTCCATAATGCGGATGGTCTCCCACTTATTGCCTACGTTGTTTTACGCTCCGGTTTTGGAAAAACCTGGGAAATGAAATTATTTTCCCAGAAATCCCAGAATTGGGAGCGGATAAGGATGACGGAGGGAATCCTGCCACGGTGGCACGGTGAACTTCCAGTCATTCCAAAGTTAAAATCGTATGAACACCGACTCACAAGTCTATATCCAAATCGGCGACCAGGAACCCCGAGCTCTCAAAGTAAACGACGAAGACACCATCGCTTCGATTCTAGCGCGGTTGCGCGATGAACATCCCGGACTTGCCGATGAACCCGAGCTTCTCGTGGTCTTTGCGGAAGATTCCGATGAGGAAATCGCCCATAACCGCAAGCTCTGCGAGTGCCACGGCCATCGCCCAAAGATCCTCCATTGCCACCGTTGCAAGAAGGTTTCCGTCACGGTGTCCTACAACGGACAGGAATGCAGGGACTTCGGCCCAAATGCCAAGATCCGCCGCGTCCTGGAATGGGCGAAGAAAAAGTTCCAAGTAGATGACAAACGGAAGTGGGTCTTACGGGTGGGTGGACTCGAAGGTGAAATCCTCGATCTGGACACCAAGCTCGGCAAACTAGCTAACCATTCGACCTGCGCTCTCAACCTCTTCCTCACTGAGCGATGCCTGATCCAGGGATGAGCCTCGGCGAGGAGTGTTTTCGGGAGCACCTGGCTGGCTTCCACTTCAACGAAGGAGTGGAAGCTGGCAAATGGGGACTCTTCGAGGATGAGCGTATCGTGTGGCCGAAGGTCGTGATGTGGGTTTCCGCTCCCGAGCGGGGAACCGCACCCCGCCGTTTTCACCTACGTTTCGATCTGAGCGGATACCCAAAGGTGGGGCCGACCGCCTGCGCATGGGATCATGAGAAAGCGGCGATACTTGACGCAGCCGGACGCCCCAAAGGCACCGGCGACTTGAAGATCGCTTTCCGCACCGATTGGGAGTGCGGCAAGGCACTCTACTGCCCTTGGGACAGTTTTCCCGTAAGCTCACACCCCGACTGGATTGAAAAATTTCCCGGTCTCGTATGGGCACCCGACCACACCATCGTCAACTACCTGCGACCCACCTTCGAACTTCTTAACTCCAATGAATACACCGGCATCTGAACTCAAAATCTCACGCCTGACGTGGCTGCGCCTGGTCTGGCAACTTCGACGCCGCGGTGGCGGTCGCCGTGAAAGCGGCGCTTTCCTACTGGGGCCGCGGAAGGGCGGAAGTGTTTCCAGCTTCATCTGCTATGATGATCTTGATCCCCGGAGTCTGGACACTGGGATCATCCGCTTCGACGGAGGCGGATACGTTGCTCTCTGGAAAATTTGTGCCGAGAGGAATCTGAAAGTTGTAGCCGATGTTCACACCCACCCCGGGCGCTGGACGGATCAGAGCGAGGCCGACATCAACCACCCAATGGTCGCTCAAAAAGGACATCTTGCACTGATCCTTCCTGAATACGCCCAGCATTCATGGGGCGGCTCGAAAGGAGCCGGTTTCTTCCGCTACCACGGAGATGGCGACTGGGAAACCCTGTCTCTCGATTCCCTGAATCTCACTCTCTTCTAACAGATGATCCCCTCCCCTGATAACGCGAACCGACTCGCTCTCGGACTTATGGCCGCACGCTCGCTTTCCTACGACGATGCGGTCGAAACCTTGGAGAATCTGACACTTCGACTAATATGCGATTCGTCGATTAGCACTTCGGCTTCTCTGCAAGCGGCTCTTCTGACATCCGCCAACTGCGGATTCAGGGCGTTCCTTGGCGGAGTGCGGGTGATTCTTCCGGAAAACACCCCACTTCTCCTACGCTGGCCGGGGCAGAACACCCTAAATGGCGTCTTAGAGGAAATCCTCGGACATCCGGAAAATTCTTCAGCTCCTGCCACCCACACGCTCTATATTGGATTCACCCCCTCGGATCCTGCCCCGGATTCCCTCAGGGTAAATGCCTCCGGATGGCGGGGAGGTGTCGAACCCGCATCCATCGAATCAGGATTCCACGCTTCCGATACCGACGGGTTCGCTCTTGGGGGAATCTTCGGTGGAGCCATGGGGGTGTATCGCGGATTTCTTCGGGCAACGGGTCTTTCCATTTTCGCCTGTGACACGGCGGTCGGACTTTCCCTTTGGGATCAGGATGCAGATTGGTTATCCGCCGAAGCCGAAGGGCCGGAGCTCAGAGCATTGCCGCAAAGTCTATGGATACTTGGATTGGGACATCTGGGTCAGGCATTTCTCTGGACCCTTGGCTTGCTGCCCTATGAGAACCCTTCCGAATGTGACCTGATGCTCCAGGACTTCGATGTGATCGAAGAAGCGAATCTCGGTTCCGGATTACTTTGCAAGTCTGCTGACGTGGGCAGAGCTAAGACCCGCGTCGCAGCGGACTGGATCGAAGCGCGTGGATTCCGGACTAAAATTACCGAGCGGAGATTTGACGAAACGACCAAGCGCGCGTCCGATGAACCAGCCATTGCGATCTGCGGATTCGATAAAGCGGAACCTCGCAGAATTTTGGAAGACGCTAAGTTCATCCGTGTTTTCGAATGTGGATTGGGCGGGACGGTCAATGACTTCGATCTCATCCACATCCACAACTTTCCGGGGATCAATTCCGCATCCACTCTCTGGATGGAACGAGTCTCTTCCAGAGCATCACCACACGCAAAAGTCGCCCAAGCATTAACCGGCCCAGACGAAGTGTGCGGAGCCCTTGCCATCGAGATTGCTGGGAAATCCGTTTCCACCAGCTTTGTCGGAGCGATGGCCTCCGCCACCCTTTTCGGAGAAATCCTCAGAGCCTTTAACCGAGGGAAACGGCACGACGAAATCTACCTCGCTCCACGGAACATGAGTGACTGCGACTTCACGAAATCTGCGGCTTCTTACCAATCCTCCGAGATTGCCTTGGCCGGATACCTTGATGTTATTCAGAGCCAAATCTGAAATTCCACTGGCACAGGCTTTCCTCGACTCGTGTTTGCCCTCAGGATGGAGCGCAGAATGAATCCACTACTCATTGCCCTCGGAACCGTCCTCCTCGCGATCACGCTTATCGACGCCCTCTGGACGACCGTGATGCCGCACGGTGCCGGCCCGATCAGTGGCAGGGTTTGCCGGGTCATTTGGGCATTGGTGAAAAGGTGTCCATCACCGCTACGAAGAAGGCTTCTTCCTGTTGTGGGCAGCCTCAGCATGCTGGTAGTCATTTTTGGCGGTGTCCTGATGCTTTGGCTGGGATGGATGGTTTTGTTTTGCGCCGACCCTTCCAGTGTCGTGAACACCGCGACCGGGATCCAAGCCGGCCATATCGACCGCGCCTACTTCACCGGATACACACTCTTCACACTCGGAAACGGTGATTTCCATCCTCACGGACCGTTCTGGCAAATCGTGACTGTGGTTTCCTCATTCAGCGGTCTTTTCCTGGTGACCCTTTCCATCACCTACCTGCTGCCGGTTCTCTCCGCAGCAACCCAGAAACGCCAACTTGCCGCCATGATCCGGGATCTCGGGGTAGATCCGCAGAGCGTAGTGATCGAAGCGTGGGACGGAAAAGGGTTCGAAATGCTGATGAGAAAATTCTCATCCACCCTCTCCCCGATGATCCATCTGCACGCGCAGCGCCATCTGGAGTATCCTATCATCCACTACTTCCATAGTAACAAGCCCGAAGCCTCCCTTGCCATCGGGATCACGATCCTTGACGAAGCGCTGACCCTCATCGCCCACGCGGCGGCTCCCGAAGCCCGCCCGCATCCTTCCGAAATCCTCCATGCCCGCCGTGCGATCAGCGGTCTTCTCGACATGCTGGGCGGAAGGCATGTCCGATGGGCAGGAGACAATCCCCCTCCACCTGCTATGGACAGGCTCGCGAGTGCGGGCATCCCCCTGGCGGATAAAATCGCACTGGAGCAGGCCGTCTCAGATTCCAGCCAACGCCGACGACACCTCCGGGCTTTCGTCGAGGATGCGGGATGGACTTGGGACGACCTTTCCCCGCAGGAATCGTCCCGCTCCTGAATGGCAGAGCAACATCAATGACTGTGCGGCTCGGAATGGTCTTCCGGCATATTCGCAGCCGCCTCACCACGGACTTCTTGGTGGCGGATTTTTCCACCGGCGTCCGCAATCCATCCCGAAAGTCCTACCGTGCCCAACCCGAGTAATCCCGCCAGAGCAGAAGCGAAAAAGGTGAACTTGGGAGTTTTCCAAGCAACCACAATAGCAGCGGCAACAGCCACCCCGGCCATCCAGAAGAACCAAACCACCTTCTCAGCACGTTCCATGTGCAGATCGAGCCAGTCCTGCCCGACCTCATCGGCAAGACCTCGCACAGGCTTGTAGGACTGTTGCCCCAGCCAGTAAGTCAGCAGGCCACCCGCGATACCTGCGAAGACCAGCACCAGCGCTACCTGCGACATCTCCCGGTTTTTCCGAAGCAGACCGAAAAACAGAACGAAAAGACCCGACAGGGTGACGAAGATCGGAAGGTGGTTTGTGAGGAGATGTAGGTGGGGAGCGTCCAATCCGAAAAATATTTTGGGTGCGTATTTTTCGTAAACTTCGGACATTGCCAAAGTCGAACCGGGTATGAAGGAGAGGGTCTGTGGAAGAATTGATGGGGTCATGGTAACGGTAAAACCCCTCATCGATTGCCAACCCTTGGAAAATTATTCATTGCACTGAACCCGGGCTTTGAAATCTTCAGGGGATTTCCGGTTGCACGGGCATTCCTCGATTACAGCGTTTCAGATTTTCTTCTACGCTGAGATCAGTGATGAACGCTCCTCACAGTTATGGCTCATACGGTGGTCACCACCCTACGGGGCGCTCCCAACGGATTCGCATCCAGGAATGTGCGAATCTGCACTGCTTTTGTCAGGGGAACTTCTATCCCGATCTACGTTTAATGGCGGTGATAAGCGCCTGGCCGGTATTCGCCGACAGAGCGCATCCCGTGCCGATGAAGACCGGAGTCATCACCTCTTCGATGGTTTTGTTCATGCGCACAACTGGCAAGGGCGAGGAATCCGAAACCCAAAAGTGCGAATTTCCAGTTACACATCGGACGCTTTTTCATCGGTTTTAATGCCGCTGCGTCGGGCGTGGCGGTAGAAATTTGCAAGATGGACGGTTTCATGGCGTGGGATGGATTGATTGGAGATTACGAAAATCGGATCCGGAGGTCAGCCTTGGAGCACTCTTTGGAGGGTTTCGCAGAGTATTTCATCTTTCGCAGTGTTACAGGTTATACCCCGCTCCAAGGGTCAACCCTTGGATTATTTCAGCGCAGTTTTTGACGCCAAGCGAAGGGATCCGGAAAAATAAAAACGCCCGGGATAGTCCCGGGCGTTTGGTAGAGAGCGTGTATTTCGAGCTGCATCTCACAGATGCGGAAGTTCTCTGCATCTGTGCATCACTCCTTTGCAGCGGGTTTCTCGAAAATCGCCAGTGGATCATCACCTTCGAGAGTTTCGCGAACGGCGGGAGTCCAGAGGGCGAATGCGTCGAGATCAGGGCTATACACCGCGAGCGTTTCCTTGTTGGAAAGGTGCGCGATGGTTTTTCCGATATGCTGGTAAACGTGTTTGAGATCTTTCCGGTCGTCGGTATTCGGCCAATCCACTGACAGCCACGCGGACGCGGATTTCACCGCATCGGAGAGATGGTGATCCTCAAGTTCATCAGCCAGTTTTGCGGCTTCCGCGAAGTAGGGTTCGTCGATGTCTGTGACGATGTATTTATCGTCGCCGATGGGTACGAGATGGTAGCCCTCTTTCGTAACGACTTGATCTTCGGCAACCTTCCTTCCCGCCCCTTCTTCCACCGCATGGGCGATTTCCCCATGGGTGAGTTTCCGGGCGGATTTCTGAAGCAGGACGAGGGAAATGATACGCTGGTCAGTAGCTTCCTCCTTATCGGCGGCGACTTCTGTTTTCTCAGTTGCCTTGTCCTCTGCCGTCGCGATTGACGAGGTGAGGGCGATTGCTGGCAAGCACAGGGCTGCGGCCAGTGATGAAATGCGATGAGTCTGATATTTCATAAGCGAATTATTGTGATGTGTGTTCGGGTGGAAGTTGATCTCAGCGGCCGAACAGATTTCCGAAGATTCTCACAGCGGCGGAGTGGTGGCTGTTGCGGTATCCACTGCGAGCTCCGTGGCCACGGTCGTGATCAACGCGACTACGATAGCCGGAGTTACGGTAGCCCTCCGTGCGATGTCCGTAAGCTCCATGTGTATCGCGGGAATAGTAGTTGGAATGTCCTCGGTTGTGATTGTTCCTTGCGTGGTCATCGTGGCCACGCTCGTTATGTTGAGGTTCGTGATGTGCCGGTTCGTGGTGTTTGCGTTCGCGGTGTTCGTCTTCGCCAAACGCCGCAGGGGCGAGTAACGAGATGCCGAGTGCCAGAAGGCCGGTCGAGAGTATATTTCTTGTTTTCATGATGTTATTTTTTTGTTAGAAATTGTGGTTACGGATTTTTGACGGGATGGGTTCGAGATTCATTCAATCTACTTTGATGCGAGTCCTATTCAGCCGGGTGGCGAGATTGGTTCATGGGAATTTTCTCAGACCACGGCAGCCCTCCGGTAAGATGGAGTGCCAGTCATCCCGAGCCTCAGTGGCGACGTCCACGCGATTCACCATGATCCCCATCTCCCCCATGGTTCACATATCCTCCGCTGCCATGGGATGCGCGGGAGCCACTACCGCCATGCCCGGATGAACGGCTGGAATGCTGGTTGGAGCGGTGGGTGGACTGATGATAATTTCCCTGGTGACCGTTGGAATTATGGCCACCCCCATAACCGGAATAGTGATTCTGATTGTGGGTATTGTAGCGATGTCCGTACCCGGAGTTGTAACCGCCGAGATAGCCATACGAGGTGGTGCGGTAACCGCCCCCACCGTAATGATGACCCGCGCCTGAACCGTAATATGGATCATAGGCGCAACTAGCGAGAGTGAGAATACCTAGGGAGCCAAGCGCGAGCAGAGAACTTCTAATGATACCCGGTTTTTTACTCCCACGCGCCTCTGAGGGCTTCGGCTGGATGGCGGTGAGGCTGGTAATTTTGGAGTTTTTCATGGTGATCTGAAGGTTAGTGTTTACGCGTATTCGACGCGATCCGGTCGAAAATATTCAATTCTGCGACACCACAAGTTCACCCATAGATGCTGCACGTCAAAAAATTCCACCGCCGCTTTCGTCCGAGCCGAGAAAAAAATCCAAGGGTTTCGCCGCGCCACGGTTTTTTATTAGGCAACCGGTTGAAAAATTCGACCGGAGCAACCTGCAACCATAAAACGAAAATGAAATTCAATCCAGCACTCACACTCGGCCTCATCGGCCTCGCCCTCGCCACCCCTTCCGTCATGGCGGAAGAAGGCCACGACCATGGAGCAGCCGGCCACGAAGCCCACGCCGACCACATGCTCGAAGGCTACGCGGCGGTATCCACCGCGCTCTACAAAGACGATCTGGCCGCAGCCAAAAAAGCTGCCGCAGGCATGGTCAAACACGACAAGGACAGCGCGATGGCCAAGCACGCCCAAGCGATCGCCGACAGCAAATCCATCGACGACGCCCGCAAGCATTTCAAAGAACTCAGCGACATCGCCATTCCCGTCGCCAAACAGGAAAAAACCATGCACGTCGCCCACTGCCCTATGGCCATGGACGGCAAGGGAGCCGACTGGCTCCAAGCATCAGATAAGGAAATTCAGAACCCCTACTTCGGAGCGAAGATGGCGCATTGTGGTAAATTCATGAAGTAACAATCCGTCCGCCGAAATCAATTCGGTCGGAGTAGATTCGGCGAGACGACAAGTGCGGCTCGCCGTTTTTATTGGCTCCGATGCGCGTCTCGGTGTGTTTCAAAAATGGCACCAATCGGAATTTTGTCGGATTTGGGCGACTCTTCCGAAAACGAACGCCACCGCCGTTCCGGGTGCGATAGTTTCGGCATTCGGCACGAGATCGAGTTCGGCATCAAGGATCGCTTGCAGCTCACATTCTGTCTTCCTTACTCTAACCCCAAGGATTCACCTAACGTGAGCCGGACCAGCTTTGAGGATGTGGAGGTAGGGGCGATCTACAATCTCAGCAATCCTGGACGACGAGCCGGACTTCGAACTCTGCACAATGGGCTCCTTGGACTTCTGATTTCGATAAAATCAACGGTCGCGCTCATCCCCGCTTGAATGGCGCTGCGACTGGACACATGTGACGTGTCTCCCCAGGATCCTGAAACAATCCGGCGCGGTCATCATTCACCCGGAACTGGGCGCGATTGCACCTTCGAGTGGATATTGACCGTCGCGTGGTCATGAAGCCGCGCACGCTCCCAGGTTTTTCCGTCTTCGCTGATACTGATTTCCACTTTCTCTCCTTCGTGACCTTTGAAGCCCTTTGCGGCAGGGTCAGTGAAATGGAGAAAATAGTAGTAGGATTTTCCGTCATAGACTTCCTTGACCTCCATCACGAAGTGCTCGGAGTCAGACTGGAAACCCTGGTAGTCGATGAGGGTCACGGCGACATGTGGGTGATCATGGGCAGCCAAGGCAGGACAGATGGACGAGACGATCAAGGTTACTGCCAAGAGCATTAGCTTTAGGACGGAGCGGCGTTGGTGGAATAAATTTTTCATGGATTCCACTTTTAACCACCGATCCTTGACGCGTCAAAGAATTTCGATGGCGCATTTTTTCGAAAAAAATCCACGCCCCGTTGAATGAAACGTGCCGCCTTCCGTCTTAGTTCTAAGCGACCACCGAAGGGCGTGAAATAAAAATCAAACCAGCAAACCATGAAGACTCCACGTTTTATCCCAATCATTCTGGCTGCGACAGTCGTCGGATTCGCCACCGGAACTGCCTCCGCCCGTGACCAGGAACACCGCGTCGCCCACGAAGTGGCGGATCATATCCGTCATGACATCGGTCACGCGATCCGTGGCGATTACCGCTACGTCCGCCCGGAGTATCATCACGATTACAGGCACCAACGCCCACACTACCAGCACCATCCCGCTCCTCCACGCCACGTCGATCATGGCAGTCACTACCAAGGCGGTGGACACGGTGGATACAACCACGGCGGATATTCCGGAGGACATGACAGTGGCCACTACGACAACGGCGGTTCTTCCGGCCATGGCGGATACAACAGCCACGGTTCTTCCGGTCATTCTTACGGCCACTGAACTGTGCAGGCAGTTGGCAACGGATTGAACAGTTCCCGGTTTTTGTCGCGTCAATGAGGTATTTTCCATTGATCACCTCTGTCGCGTTCAAATCACCTCTCACCCGCTGGCGCGAAGACTCCGGCAGAACCTATCGCACATGATTTCTGTGGGAGGAACGGTTGAGAACTTTCAGCCTCGCTACCGGCACGGCGGATTTTGAAGCAGGCACTTCCGGAACCGCATACCTGACTCGTTATTGGAAACGAAGGCGCATTCCGACGGCAGATAATTAGAGGATACTGGATCTGACCCTTGGAACGAGTGGTGAGTCAGTCAAAGGAGACATACGTTCGCAACTCAACCGCCAGGCTTTCCAGCGGGTCTCCGAGCTACAAATGCGCTACCTCCCCTACAGCGATCCCTGAGTCAGTATATTTTCCCATTAACCGCACAAGCACGACACTTGCTGAATTTTCCTGAGGGTCTGGCCACCCGCCGGTGTCTTACGGAGAAGCTCCCTTGATAACATGATGCAATTCCACAATCGCCAGCTTCCGTCCGTCTTCCGTCTATTCGCTCTTCTGACCGCGCTAGTTATCCTCTCCGGGGTGCCGGTTTCAGCAGACGAGAGGCATGAGAAGCAGGCTATCGAGACGAATGCCACTGTGCCGGAAGATTCGGGAGACGCCCCGGCGCAAGAAGCCAAGGAAAACAATTCCGACAGCACGGATGAGTCAGCGGACAAGCCTTTGATCGACCCAAACTCAGGTCTGTACAGAGCCGTCAAATACGCGGGTAAATTCCATGTCATGGTAATCCATTTTCCAATCGCGTTTTTTCTCGGGGCAGCGGTCGTGCAGTGGTTCCTGGTTTTCCGTGGGAAAGGTCAAACAGTGGTCGCGGTGATGCTTTGGTTCGGCACGCTGGGTGCCGTGGCCGCGGCTGCCTTGGGCTGGATGTATGCATACGATTCCGTTTATTTCGGTGAAAGTGAAAATATCCTTTTCTGGCACAGGTGGTTGGGAACAGGAACCGCCACGCTGGCCGTGATTGTTCTGCTTTTGCGCAACAAACTCGGCACCAAAGGACTCGCAGTAGCCCTGACGGCATGCGCAGGATTGGTCGGCATCGCCGCGCACTACGGCGCGAGTCTCGTCTATGGCCCAGATTTCCTTTTGAAATTCTAGTCATACATATCGAGCAGAAAATCATACAGTAACCGATTACGTTCTCCCGAAAGCCAATCAACCACTCACCAGAAAATTTACATTCTATCTATCGAATCCCGTTCAGCGGCTTCTGCCGAGCAGGCCGTCGTCAGAAGATCAGCAGCCCTTTGCTCTTCCGGATTGGCATTCACCGCGAGGAGCAGTTCACCGATTTCCGCGAGCTCTCGTCCAACACCAACACCGTCGATAGTTTGGAAATAGTCGTCTTTTAAGAATTGGAAAAGAACGCAAGGTGCGGCGAGATAGCTCGTGAGGTTTTCCGGCCATGAAAGCATCATATTGCAGCCAGTCGTTCTAAAATCGCTTCTGGCTCGAATTCAATGGCGGTGTCGAACCGGGCATCAAACTTCAGATCGGTGACGAGAAGATGGCGGAGGGATCTGGCGTGCTCCCCAAAAATTGATCCATCTGCTATGAGAGTCTCCGGCGACAGCCGGGCTACCGACTCTCATGAAAAGGAAAAGACACACACCAGAACAGATTGTTAAAAAGCTGCGCACCGCATCCGAGGAACTCGGACGG